>NZ_QFFU01000001.1 GCF_003131185.1 Pseudomonas ovata
TACAATCATGACCGGATAAAAGTAAAGCTTGGTGGATTGAGTCCTGTGGAGTTCAGGACTCGCTCTGTAGGCGTATGGCAATAGACTGTCCAACTTTTTGGGGTCAGATCAGTCCGGTGCCAGGCCCGAGACCTTGGGCGACATCAGTCCTGTGGGAGGCGGCTTGCCGGCGATGAGGCCAGGACGGGCCTTTAACTAACGCATGCAGATTCAGGCGTTGCCGGCCTGCCTGAGGCGGGCGGCCTGGGTGAAGTCGAGCATGCGCTGCAAGGGCCGTACGGCCTGCGGGATCAGGGCCGGGTCGACGAAGATCTCGTTGCTGCCATCGCGCAGGCATTGCAGGGTGCGCTCCAGGGTGTTCATCGCCATCCACGGACAATGCGCGCAGCTTCGGCAAGCCGCGCCGTTACCGGCAGTGGGGGCTTCGATGAAAATCTTGTCCGGGCACAGCTGCTGCATCTTGTAGAAAATGCCGCGATCGGTCGCCACGATGAACATCTTATTGGGCAGGCGCTGGGCGGCGGCAATCATCTGGCTGGTCGAGCCCACGGCATCGGCCAGGGCAATCACGGCTTCCGGCGACTCGGGGTGCACCAGCACGGCTGCTTCCGGGTACAAGGCCTTCATGTCTTCGAGCTGCTTGGACTTGAACTCTTCATGCACGATGCACGCCCCGTCCCACAACAGCATGTCAGCGCCGGTCTGCCGCTGGATCCAGCGCCCCAGGTGCTTGTCCGGGGCCCAGATGATCTTTTCGCCGTTATCCATCAGGCTTTCGACGATCTCCAGCGCACAGCCCGAGGTCACGACCCAGTCGGCCCGTGCCTTGACCGCCGCCGAGGTATTGGCATAGACCACCACCGTGCGCTCGGGATGCTGGTCGCAAAACGCCGAGAACTCATCGACCGGGCAACCGACATCCAGTGAGCAGGTGGCCTCCAGGGTCGGCATGAACACGCGCTTTTCCGGGTTGAGAATCTTGGCGGTCTCGCCCATGAAGCGCACGCCGGCCACCAGCACGGTACTGGCAGCGTGGTTATTGCTGAAACGCGCCATCTCCAGCGAGTCGGCCACGCAACCACCGGTCTCCTCGGCCAGGGCCTGGATCACCGGATCGCAATAATAGTGAGCAACCAGCACCGCATCTCGCGCCTTGAGTTCGGCGGCAATCTGTTCACGGTACTGGGCCTGTTCTTCAAGGCTCAACTCTTTCGGCTGTTTGGCAGCGAGATGCGCCTGCACCAGAAAGCGTTCGGAAATCTGCGTCATGTTGGCTGGACCTGAGTGCGCGGTGGCGCGTAATACAAGTTTACACCTCAAAGGCCGCCTGACATAAAACCAGGCCTTTGCAGGGAGAGCGCCGTCAGCGTTGCGTGGCCGAAAGCGGGCCGATTCTAACCTCAAAGAACAATTAACGGAGCAAGTTTTTAGAACGCCAAAACATGACTGATTATCATTTATATAAAACCCTGTATCCGGAACTCCTGTAGCAGTCGCGGTCTATGCTTCAAGCCGGGCGATCGATCCGCCCTCCCCTTCATTCGCCAAAGGCGGCCCAAGGAAATCACCATGAAGTACGACGATGCCTCCTGGCACTACGAAGGCACTTACCCCAAGGACCTGCCTGATGCTGCAAGCGCTACGCATATCGGCATGTTCCTGAGCTGGATGGTGATCAACGACCGGGTCAGCGAAGAGTTACTGGAAGACGCCGAAGATGAACTGGATGACCTCAAAGAGCGCTCGATCACCGGCGCACAGTTCGTGCTGAGCATGCTGGACGAAAGAATCACCGACCAGGAATTCGACAAGACCGGCAATGCCTTTGCCTTGGCGTATTACCAGGGACAGGAGAACGACAGCCGCTATATCGATGACTATTTTCAGACCTTCGGCGTGGATGAGCAATCGCTGTACCGGGTCGATGACACCTGGGCCAACTATGACAAGCTCTCAGGCCTGATCGATACCCGCTTCAAGGCGTGGGACGAGGCAGGACGCCCGGAGTACATCATTTGAGCGCAGCCATGACAGTGCTGGGCATGTCGTTTTCAACGCCCGGCAGCACAGCCGGGTGTGGCATCACGCTGGGTGGCAACGCGGCCCGGGTCGAACACTGGCCGCACAACCCCGACGGCGAGCCCCTGACCTTGGTTGCAACCCTCGACTGCGGACAGCTGCGCCAGACTGTCCAGACTGACAGCCTGCCGGCACAAGGGATTCTGTATGTGTTCTCCACCTACAGCCCTGACGGCTACTTTCTGGACAGCATCACCTTCGACGCTGCCGTGCTTCACCGCCCGACACGCCCCAGTGGTTATACGGCCGTATTAGCTGCGGGCGACCATGAACTGCAATACAGCCCTGTGGCGAGCATCGAGCAACGCCTGGCCACGCTTGGCGAGCGGACACTGGGTCCGCAGGATATTCCAGCCGACTCACTGATCAGTATGACGCCACCCCACTGGGCGCCCACCAACCCGCCGATTGATGACGATTACGAATTCTTCTGCCAGTTTTACTCGGCTGACTTCCCGGCGCCCTTTACCGATGTCTTCTACCTGACCGATGCTGTGGCGCATCTTTACCTGCGCAAGGCAAGCAGTCAGGCCCAGGCAGCAGGCCTGTTTTTCGTTCACACGGCATGACACGCTACTGGCTTGTCGCTCAAGCGATTGCCTGCGCCAGTGCATAGCGACGGCAATGCGCCAGATAACCCATTTCATGGTCGCCCACCAATTGCACCACGCTGCTCCACAGCCATGACGGCGCATCGAGCGTACGGGTACGATTTCTCTGCAGGTCAGTCATCCAGGCCAGGCGATCTTCCAGATCCATCTGCCGTGCATGAGCCTGACCGACGACCCGGGCCAGGTAACCGGCAGCCTCCATGGCCTGACGCGGATCAAGCTGGTCAAGCTCCAGCTTGAGGTCCTGTGGCAACAGTTCGCGGATGAAGAACGAATGCTCCAGCAAGCGCACGGCGAGCATGCGATTGCCCAGCCCCGGTGATAACTGTCGTGCGCCCTCGACCACACGCCTGCCGTTGTCCCGAGGCATGCCGGCGCGGGCGGCGCGAGGGGCAGCGGCCGCCACTGCCTGCTTGACGTCCAGCAGGCAATAATCTTCATCGTCGCCATCGCTTACACTCAGCAGCACCGCATAGCGGCGCAAGCCCAGTGAGCTGCAGCCCTTGACCCAATACGCGCAGTCCAACAGTTGCACGTCGCTGTCATGACTGCGGCCCTTGAGCGAAGTCACCAGCGCATGAATTTCCGGGGTCAGGCACAGCACCTCGATGGCCTGGCGCTCGGCCTTGCTCAGTCGCCAGAAATGCTTGCCCAGGGGCAAGGTCAGACGACTGCCAGCCATGCGCTCCTTGGCCAGATGCTTCCAGGTGCGCCGCACCGCGCTGCGCAAGCCAGCCTTGACCTGCTGCGGGCGCAGCGGTTCCTGGTCAAGGCTGGCTTCAAAGGCCAGTTCGTAGCCGCGCATCATTTCTTCGAGCATACGCGCGCTGGTCACACCCGGAAGATCGGACCCACGGGCAGCGGTGGCCAGCGACAAGGCGAGACGGACCAGATCATGGGCGGGGTTACCCACCACTGTCTGATCAAGGTCGCGAATATGCACATCGGTCTCGCCCTTGAGGTTTCCGGTCGGCCCTAGGTTACCGGCGTGACAATCTCCACAGATCCACACGGCCGGTCCACCGGGCAGGCGGCGACCAGGCAGGCTTTGCAGCCACTCGTAGAATTGCACGGTACTGCCGCGCACGTAGGCATGGGCAGAGCGCGCCATCTTCAGGTTACGCATCTGGTCGAGACAGGGCAGGCGACGGGCAGGATCGGGTGTTTTCATGCGAAACCAGACAATGGACAGGATGAGCTGTTGACCATCAGACTGTCACAATTGTTTCAAGGTATTTCAAGAATGACGTGTTTTCACGAAAGAGAACAGGCCAGCGCCATGCCCGCTGTAAGGAATGGAACACCCCAACGCAAAAACCCACCTGATAAGGTGGGTTTCAAGGTGTTTCTGTAGGCTGAGCCACTGACTCGCTACTGACATCTGCGGCCCTGACACCAAGAGTGTCCTGAACCTTCTTGCAGCTGCCTTTGAAGATGGTGGGTCGTGTAGGATTCGAACCTACGACCAATTGGTTAAAAGCCAACTGCTCTACCAACTGAGCTAACGACCCGTTGCGTGGGGCGTATATTACTGATTTTTATCAGTAATTCAACACCCTTGCGCAAAAAAACTAAAAATAGTTCGTCGGGTCTGCAACACCGGCTGCCGCGAAGCCTTCGGCACGCAGGCGGCAACTGTCGCATTTGCGGCAGGCACGTCCCTGATCATCGGCCTGATAGCACGACACCGTCAGTGAATAATCCACACCCAGCTTCATGCCAGCCGCGACGATATCCGCCTTGCTGAGGTTCTGCAGGGGCGCCTGAATGGTAAAGCCCTGCCCTTCGACTCCGGCCTTGGTCGCCAGGTTGGCCAGGCGCTCGAAAGCCTCGACGAACTCGGGGCGGCAATCGGGATACCCGGAATAGTCCACGGCATTGACGCCAATGAAGATATCCCGCGCCCCAAGCACTTCGGCCCAGCCCAGCGCCAGCGACAGGAACACCGTGTTGCGGGCCGGCACATAGGTGACCGGAATACCTTCGGTCGGCGCTTCGGGTACGTCGATGCTGCTGTCGGTCAGCGCCGAGCCGCCCATGCCGTCCAGGTTCAGGCCGATGACCTTGTGCTCGATGGCGCCCAGATCACGAGCCACACGTGCGGCGGCCTGCAGTTCGGCACGGTGCCGCTGGCCATAATCGAAGCTCATGGTGTAGCAGGCGTAACCTTCGGCACGGGCCATGGCCACCACGGTGGCGGAGTCCAGGCCACCGGACAACAGGATGACTGCTTTTTTGTCGCTCATGTTCATTTCCCCTCAGCGCCCTGGCTCATCGTCCCAAAGCAGTTTGTGCAATTGCATCTGCAGGCGTACCGGCAGATTGTCCGCCACGATCCAGTCGGCCAGATCACGACCCTTGAGCTGGTGATGGCTGGCCGAGAACAAGACTTCGCCGGCACGCTCGTCAAGCCGGTACTGGATCAGCTTGGACACCGCCCAGTCGTAGTCTTCGCGCGAGCAGATCACGAACTTGACCTGGTCATTGGTCGTCAGCCACTCCATGTTTTCGTAGCGGTTGCGCGCCACTTCCAGTGACCCCGGCGTCTTGAGATCGACCACGCGACTGACCCGTGGGTCAACTGCCGAGATGTCCAGGGCACCACTGGTCTCCAGCGACACCTCATAGCCGGCGTCACACAGGCGCTTGAGCAAGGGAATGGCATTGGGCTGCGCCAGCGGCTCACCACCGGTCACGCAGACATAGCGCGGCTTCCAGGTCGCGACCTGCTCGACGATGGCATCCAGCGTGGTGATGGTGCCGCCGGTAAAGGCGTAGGCGCTGTCGCAATATTGGCAGCGCAACGGGCAGCCGGTGAGGCGCACGAATACGGTGGGCAACCCGGCGGTTCGGGTTTCACCCTGCAGCGAGTGAAATATTTCGGTGATGCGTAGGGTGTCTTGCATAGGGGCCACGGGCGTAACAGCTAAACAGGCTGTCCGCCTCCGTCAGGCACTTCAGGGTATCCGCGCTCGCGTAATACCAGGAAGCGTAATGAGCAAAAAATTTCGGGTGCGAAGTCTAACGAAAAAAGCCGCGACAAGCGCGGCTTTCTTGAACAGCTGTACGGTCGATCAGAGGCGTTGCAGGTCACGCTGCGCCAATTGCGCAGCCGAGGTGCCCGGATACTGGGCAATCACCTGCTGGAGAATCCCCTTGACCTTGTCGGTATGGCCCAGGCGACGCTCGACATCAGCCAGCTTGTAGAGCGAATCCGGCACCTTGGCATGCTTGGGATAGGCCTGGCTGACTTTGGCAAACGCCTGGCCTGCACCTTGCAAGTCGCCTTTGGCCAGGTTGACTTCACCCAGCCAGTACTGGGCGTTGCCCGCGTAGCTGCTGTTGGGATACTTGCGCAGGAAAGCGGCAAAAGCCTGGCTGGCCTTGTCGAAATCCTTGGCCTTGACCAGGTCGAAGGCTGCTTCGTAATAAAGCTTTTCCTTCGCCGGATCAGGCGGCTCGCCCCCCGCAACCGGTGCAGCATTGCTGACCGGGGCCGAAGGCGTCCCGCTGGCGTTTACTGCATTGCCAGCGGGTTGAGAATTGTTGTTCGCCGTGGCAGCGCCACTGACGATACGCTGGTCGAGTTCCTGATAACGCTCCAGGGCTTCCTGCTTGATGCGCTGGATGTCATTTTGCTGGACTTCGACGATACCGCGCAAACGCGCGATTTCTTCCTGCATCTGCTGCAACTGTAGAAACAGTTGACCCTGTGCGGAGGGCTGGGCCGCAACCCCGCCCCCCGCATAGGCGCCGGACGTGCCATATCCCGCTGGCGGGTAGCTGCTGCCAGAGCCAGAATTGTCACCGACTACAGGTACCGCACCCCACGCCGCAAGCGGAAGGGTGAGAGCCAAAACGGTTAGAGCACGACGGCACGTTCGCATGTCAAATTACTTACGCAGTTCGACGCGACGGTTTTGAGCCCAGGATTGCTCGTCGTTGCCGGTGGCAACTGGACGCTCTTCACCATAGGAAACCAGTTCCAGCTGAGCTGGGGAAACGCCTTGCAGCACCAGGTAGCGCTGAACGGCTTTCGCACGACGCTCGCCCAGAGCCAGGTTGTACTCGCGAGTGCCGCGCTCGTCGGTGTTACCTTCCAGAACGACGCGAGCGCCGTTGCCTTTCAGGTCCTTGGCATGAACGTCCAGAGCGCGCAGGGCTTCTGGCTTCAGGTCCGAGCTGTCGTATTCGAAGTAGAAGGTGGTGATTGCGCGCAGAGCAGCTTCTTCGCTCAGGCTGCCGTCGACAGCACCAGTGTTGGAGCCGTAACCAGCGTTAGGATCGACAGCACCAGTACCGGCACCGGCATTGTCGCCGCCCTTGGAGGAGCAACCTACTGCTACGGCCATGGCCAGAGCCAGCGCAGCAAACTTACCAAACTTCAGCATTTCCATCTTGAAACTCCTAATGAACCCCAGTGTGTTAAGCAAAAACTTGTGTAGCGCCGCGTCAGTTCAGGTAAGGGGACCAGGACGGTTCTCTGACTTCGCCTTGAGCGGTAGGAAGCGGGAGCCTTACGCGTCCATTGATGGACACGAGCATCAAGACTCCCCGGCCCTGCTGGCGGGTGGCGTAGATTACCATGGTGCCGTTGGGCGCGACAGTGGGTGACTCATCAAGGTTACTGTCTGTGAGGATTTTTACACTCCCACGCGCCAGATCCTGAGCCGCCACCTTGAAGTTAGTGAAGCCTTCCTGACGATGGATCATCACCAGGGTCTTCTCGTCGGCCGACAGTTTCGGGTTGGCATTGTAGTTGCCTGTGAAGGTCACGCGCTGGGCGCCACCACCGGAAACGCTGGTCTTGTAGATCTGTGGCTTGCCGCCACGGTCGGACGTGAAGTAGATCGTCGAGCCGTCCTTGCCGAAGAACGGCTCGGTGTCGATCGAGGAATCATTGGTCACCCGGCTGATCTGGCGGCTGGCCAGATTCATGACATAAATTTCCGGGTTGCCGTCCTTGGACAGCACAAATGCCAGGCGGCTGCCGTCCGGTGACCAGGCCGGCGCACCGTTGAGGCCTTCGAAGTTGGTGATCTGCTCACGGCGACCGGTGTCGATGTGCTGAACGAAGATGCGCGGACGCTTCTGCTCGAACGACACATAGGCGATACGCTTGCCATCAGGCGCAAAACGCGGCGACAGGATCGGCTCGCGCGATTGCAACAAGGTCACCGCACGCGCGCCGTCATAGTCGGAACGCTGCAGGGTGTAGCGGGTGTTGGCTTCGGAGAAACGTTCGGCCGTCACGTACAGCATGCGAGTCGAAAAGGCGCCCTTGATGCCGGTCAGCTTTTCGAACGACTGGTCGGCAATATAGTGCGACATGTCGCGCAACTGGTCGGTGGTGCCCGACACGTTGCCGGCATACACCTGCTGCTCGGTGGCGACGTTGAACAGGGCATATTGCACCTGCAGGCGACCGCCGGACGGGGTGATGTTACCCACCATCACGTACTGTGTACCCAGCGCTTTCCAGTCACGGAACACCACTTCGCTGGCCTGAACCGGCAAGCTGATCATGTTCTGACGTGGAACCGGCGTGTAATAGCCGGAGTTGCGCAGGTCGTTGCCGATGATTTCGGCCATGTCGTCAGGCAGGACGTTACCGCCCTGCCAACCGAACGGCACGACGGCAATCGGGGTAGCACGGTCACTTCCGCTGGTGACCATAATGTTCTTTTCCTCTGCGACAGCCAATCCTGCCGCACAGCAAAGAACCACAAGCAGTCCTCGAAGAAGGTTAATCACAAGGCTAGATCCTCAGGTGTGAATGTCATCTTGAATGAACGATAGGGCGCGAACTCAGCTGGTTTGAGCCCCTGCATCTCTGTCAAACGACCAATGTTCTTGACCGCTGCTACCGCCGAACTGTCGAACGGACCATCGCCGCTGGAGCGGGAAATACTGACCGACGTCACAGTACCGTCAGGCAACATACCGATCTGCAGCACCACGGCCATACCCTTGCGCGCCGATGGCGGACGTGCCCAGCCTTCGGATGCACGCATGCGAATCAGGTCGTCGAAGCTGCCGGCCGTTTCATTACCGACTTCGTCGGCCAGGGCCTGTTGACGTTCGGTCTTGTCGGAGAGCAGGTCGGCCAGTGCTTGCGCCTTCTTGTCTTCGGCAGCCTTGCGTGCAGCATCCTGAGCCTTCTTGGCAGCAGCATCGGCAGTGGCTTTCTTCTTCGCGTCTTCGGCGGCTTTCTTCTTGGCGTCTTCGGCAGCCTGCTTCTTGGCGTCTTCAGCCGCTTTTTTCTTTGCATCGTCGGCCGCTTTCTTCTTGGCCTCTTCGGCAGCGGCTTTCTTGGCGTCCTCGGCAGCGGCCTTCTTGGCCTCTTCCTCGGCTTTTTTCTTCGCCTCTTCTTCAGCCTTCTTCTTGGCTATATCAGCCAATTGTTTCTCTTCTGCCTTTTTGGCGTCAGCGGCCTTCTTGGCATCGTCTGCGGCGGCCTTCTTGGCTTCATCGGCCGCTTTCTTGGCTTCTTCAGCCTTTTGCTCGGCTTTTTCCTCGGCCGCCTTTTCCTGGGCTTCCTTCTGCTCGGCGGCCTTGCGCGCCTCTTCGGCAGCCTTTTGTTCCTGGGCTTTTTGAGCGGCGTCGGCTTTCTTTTGTTCCGCCGCCTTTACAGCTTCCTGTTCGATCTTTTTCTGCTCCAGCTGTTCGGCCTCGCTCTGCCGGGCAGCGGTTTTCTTCGCCTCGCCTGCGATCTTCTGGTTGGTCTGGGTGGTCGCCTGGCTCTTGGACTTGAGCTGGTACAGCGTCGCCTGAACCACCGGTTTGGCCTCAGGCAGCTCGGGGGTCATGGCAAAACTGACGAAGAGCGTGCCAAAAATCAGGATGTGCAGACCCACGGCCCAGACAGTAGGCCAGAAGTAATTCTCCGAGGCGGACGGCTCTCGAATTGGTTGCATCAGGGCGCCTCGGTAATCAAGCCGACGTTGGCAATCCCGGCTTTCTGCAGCCCGCCCATGGTCACCATGACCGAACCGTAGTCGACCGCCTTGTCACCGCGGATGAACACCTGTGTCTGCTTGCCGGCGTCACGTCCGGAAGCAACGATCTTGGTCACGGCACTGGTCAGTTGCGGCAAGGTCATGGCCTTGTCCATCTGCTTGTCGGTGTCGACTTCGCTGCCGAGGTTCCAGTAGTAGGTCTTGTCGGCCTTGATCGAAATGGTCAGGACCTGATTGTTGTTGTCCTGCGGCAAGGCCTCGCTGGAGACCTTGGGCAGATCGACCTTCACACCCTGATTGATCATGGGGGCTGTCACCATGAAAATGACCAGCAGCACCAACATCACGTCGATGTAGGGGACCACGTTCATTTCGGCGACCGGCCTGCGTTTTTTGCGACGATCTCGAGCGATCAGAGCCATGGGGAATCAGTACCTCATTCTTCGCTGGTGTGCACTTTGCGGTGCAGGATGGCCTGGAACTCATCGGCAAAGGTGTAGTAGCGATTGATCAGGGTCTCGGTGCGCGCTGCGAAGCGGTTGTAGGCCATGACGGCCGGGATCGCGGCGAACAGGCCGATGGCTGTTGCGATCAGGGCCTCGGCAATGCCGGGGGCGACGGTCGCCAGGGTGGCCTGCTGGGCGGTGGCCAGGCCACGGAAGGAGTTCATGATGCCCCATACGGTCCCGAACAGGCCGACGTACGGACTGGTCGAACCGACAGTGGCCAGGAACGACAGCCCGGTCTCGAGCTTCTCTTCTTCACGCGAGATGGCTACGCGCATGGCACGGGCCACGCCCTCCATCACCGCATCCGGATCGACACCCGACTGCTGGCGCAGGCGGGAAAACTCCTTGAAGCCGGCACGGAAGATCTGCTCGACCCCCGAATCCGGGTCCGGGCTGCTGCCGGCCTGGCGGTAGAGCTTGGACAGGTCGATGCCCGACCAGAACCGCTCCTCGAAACTGTCCAGTGCACGGCGGCCGGCACGAATCATGTTGCTACGCTGAAAAATCATGACCCAGGAGGCGACCGAGGCCGCCACCAGGCTCAGCATCACCAACTGAACGACAATGCTGGCATTGCTGACCAAACTCCACATGGAGGTATGGTCGACGACGTTAGCTTCCACGCTGTATCTCCTGCTCTGAATCCGAATAGGTGCCCGTGTCGCGCTGATCATCGGCAAAGGCCGTGCGCAGCGCTTGGGGAATGGCCCGGGGTTTGAAACTATCGGCGCTTACACACGCCACCAGAAACTGCCCTTCACAGAGCAGCGTTGCATCCGTTACCCGCCTGACCTGCTGACGAAAACGCAGGCTGGCGCGGTTCAATTCGATGACTTGCGCGGTGACCGATAATTCATCGTCCAGCCGTGCAGGCTTGTGGTAACGCGCCTCGCTTGAATGCACGACGAACAACAGGTTCTCATCGGCCAGCCGGGACTGGAGAAAGCCCAGTTGCCGCAGCCGCTCGGTGCGAGCCCGCTCCATGAATTTCAGGTAGTTGACGTAGTAGACGACGCCGCCGGCATCCGTGTCCTCGTAATAGACACGACACAGATGGGCGAACGACTGAACCCCGTTTTGCGCGCGCATACTCTAGTGCTTACTCCTCGGGTTGCCAATCAGGTGATACAACTGTTTTTCAACGTTTCGCAAAACAGGCCCGATGGCATCGCGCAACCCGGCCTTCAATCCTGACGGGAAGCGCTTGAACCCTGCCCCGATGCCATTAGTCGACAGGATCATCGACTGGTTCCCCAATAACTGGCATATCGCCCATTCTTGATGGAATGTTCAGCCCGAAATGCAAATAGGCATGCCGGGTCACCACGCGTCCACGTGGCGTACGCATGATGTAGCCCTGCTGGATCAGGTACGGCTCCAGCACGTCCTCGATGGTATGACGCTCTTCGCTGATGGCCGCCGCCAGGTTGTCGACCCCGACCGGGCCACCGTCGAACTTCTCGATCATGGTCAACAGCAGGCGGCGGTCCTGATGGTCGAAACCGTGTTCGTCGACATCCAGCAGGTTCAAGGCCTTGTCAGCTGTCTGCCGGGTGATCTGGCCGTTGCCGCGGACTTCGGCGAAGTCGCGTACCCGGCGCAGCAAGCGGTTGGCGATACGCGGCGTGCCACGCGCGCGACGGGCGACCTCGAAGGCGCCTTCAGGCTCGATGGTCAGTCCCAGGATGCCGGCCGAGCGCGACACGATGGTCGACAGGTCGGCAATGTTGTAGAACTCCAGGCGCTGTACGATCCCGAAGCGGTCACGCAGCGGATTGGTGAGCATCCCGGCGCGCGTCGTCGCTCCGACCAGGGTGAACGGCGGCAGGTCGAGCTTGATCGAACGGGCAGCAGGCCCCTCGCCGATCATGATGTCGAGCTGAAAATCCTCCATGGCCGGATACAGCACCTCCTCGACGATGGGCGAAAGCCTGTGGATCTCGTCGATGAACAGCACATCGTTGGGTTCGAGGTTGGTCAGGATCGCTGCCAGGTCGCCCGGGCGCTCCAGCACCGGCCCGGAGGTGCTCTTGATCGACACACCCATTTCCTGGGCGATGATATTGGCCAGGGTGGTCTTGCCAAGCCCTGGCGGGCCGAAGATCAGGGTGTGGTCCAGCGATTCGTTGCGTCCGCGCGCCGCCTGGATGAACAGCTCCATCTGCTCGCGCACGGTCGGCTGGCCGATGTAGTCGGCCAGGCTCAGGGGGCGGATGGCGCGGTCGATCTGCTCTTCGCGATCACGGCTGCCAGCGGTGCTTATCAGACGGTCGGCTTCTATCACTTAACCCATCCCCTTCAAGGCACGGCGAATCAGGTCGGCACTGCTCAAGTCTTTATCCTTGATGGCGGAGACGGCTTTGCTCGCCTCCTGGGGCTTGTAGCCCAAGGCAATCAGCGCGCTGACGGCATCAGCCTCTTCCGAGGCGGCGGGCTCAAGTACGCCAGGCCCGCTGGAAACCAGGGCGAATGTCCCTGGCAAGGACTCCCAGGCCTTGAAGCGATCCTTGAGCTCGACCAGCAGCCGCTCGGCGGTCTTCTTGCCGACACCTGGAATACGGGTCAGCGCCGAGGTGTCCTGGGCCTGCACGCAGCGCACCAGCTCATCGACCTCGAGCCCCGACATCAAGGCCAGGGCCAGCTTGGGGCCCACGCCATTGAGGCGGATCAGTTCGCGAAACAGCTCGCGCTCGCGCTTCTCGAAAAAGCCATAAAGCAGGTGCGCGTCTTCACGCACCACCAGGTGAGTGTGCAGCGTCACGCTTTCACCGACATGCGGCAGCCGGTACAGCGTGGTCATCGGCACCTCGAGCTCGTAACCGACCCCATTGACATCCAGCACCAGGTGGGGCGGCTGCTTTTCGACCAGTGCACCGCGTAAACGTCCAATCACCGTCAGATCCTATATTGCCCTTGGCCCACTGAAAAAATGGACACAATCATGGCTGCAAGCAAGTGAAAAAATGCGAGCGGATGCTGCAATCAGAGCCGCAACCGCCCGCGTCGACTGCGCGCCGCACTCAACCCATGAGGCGCCAGGCTGGAACGGGTATGGGCATGGCACAAGGCAATGGCCAGCGCATCGGAGGCATCGATCTGGGGCTTGCTGGTGAGCTTGAGCAGGTGCATGACCATCATCATCACCTGTTCCTTGTTGGCCGCACCGGTGCCAGCCACCGCCTGCTTGACCTGGGTCGCGCTGTATTCGGCGATCTCCAGCCCCTCTTCGGCCCCGGCGACGATGGCAGCACCCCGCGCCTGACCCAGTTTGAGTGCCGAATCGGCATTACGTGCCATGAACACCCGCTCGATGCCCATGGTGACCGGACCATAGGCACGAATCACCTCACGCACGCCGCGAAACACAATCTGCAGGCGCTCATGCAATTCGCCATCACCGGTGCGGATACACCCGGAAGCCACATAGGTACAGCCACGACCACTGTCATGCACCACACCATAACCGGTAATGCGTGAACCCGGGTCAATACCAAGTATAAGAGTCATAATGCCAGCAGTCCGACGCCGTGACCGGCGCCCTATAAATGCAGAAGCCGACGACCTGTCCGTTTACGACAGATCGACGGCACTCTGGTATTGCTCGAGACCGGATCAGCCCAGCTGTTCCATGATCTCATCGGGAATTTCAGCGTTCGAATAGACGTTCTGCACATCGTCGAGGTCTTCGAGCATGTCGATCAGCTTGAGGACCTTCTCGGCATGTTCCAGGTCAAGCACTGCACTGGTGGTGGGCAGCAGGACGATCTCGGCATCCGTACCCTTGAAACCGGCAGCCTCCAGGGCATTACGCACCGCGTAGAAACCGGCAAAGGAGGTGAACACGTCGATGGAGCCATCTTCGTTGGTCACCACATCGTCGGCATCGGCCTCCATGGCCGCTTCGATCAAGGCGTCTTCATCGACGCCGGCCGCAAAGGAGATCTGCCCCTTGCGGTCGAACAGGTAGGCCACCGAACCGTCGGTGCCCAGATTGCCGCCACACTTGCTGAAGGCATGTCGTACAGCCGCTGCCGTACGATTGCGGTTGTCGGTCATGGCCTCGACCATCACCGCCACGCCGCCCGGGCCATAGCCCTCATAGCCCAGCTCGACCATGTCGTCAGCATCGGTGGCGCCGGCACCACGGGCGACCGCACGGTCGATGGTGTCACGGGTCATGTTGGCACTCAGCGCCTTGTCCAGCGCCAGGCGCAGACGCGGGTTGGAGCCTGGATCGCCGCCGCCCTGACGGGCTGCCACGGTCAGCTCACGAATCCACTTGGTGAAAACCTTGCCTTTCTTGGCATCCTGACGCTCTTTGCGGTGCTTGATGTTCGCCCACTTAGAATGACCTGCCATTTCTCGCTCCAGATTCTTTCACAAACACGCTCGCCTCTCGCCCGTTGTCACAAGCGAAAGGCTCGAACACCTGATCCAAGGCATGGGCACAGGACGCACACCGGGTGCGCCCTGCCCTGCCTCTGCCTTACTCGGCCTTTTGCTGCTCGCGCAGGCGGATGTGCAGTTCGCGCAGTGCCTTGGCGTCGACGACACCTGGCGCCTGGGTCATGACATCGGCAGCGCTCTGGGTTTTCGGGAAGGCAATGACTTCACGAATCGACTGCGCGCCGGTCATCAGCATCACCAGGCGATCGAGGCCGAATGCCAGGCCACCATGCGGCGGTGCGCCAAACTTCAGTGCGTCGAGCAGGAAGCCGAACTTCTCCTGCTGCTCGTCTTCGTTGATGCCCAGAAGACGGAAGACCGCCTGCTGCATTTCCTTGCGATGGATACGGATCGAACCGCCGCCCAGCTCGGTGCCGTTGAGCACCATGTCGTAGGCCCGCGACAGCGCCTTGCCCGGGTTGGCTTCCAGCTCTTCAGGGCTGCACTTTGGCGCCGTGAACGGGTGGTGCAACGCCGAGAACGAACCGTCGTCGTTTTCTTCGAACATCGGGAAGTCGACGACCCACATCGGCGCCCACTCGCAGGTGTGCAGCTTGAGGTCGTTGCCCAGCTTGATGCGCAGCGCGCCCAAAGCCTCGCTGACGATCTTGAACTTGTCGGCACCGAAGAACACGATGTCGCCGTCGACCGCGCCTACGCGATCCAGGATGACCTTGAGGTTTTCTTCAGGGATGAACTTGACGATCGGCGACTGCAGGCCTTCGACGCCCTTGGCACGCTCGTTGACCTTGATGTAGGCCAGGCCCCTGGCGCCGTAGATGCTGACGAACTTGGTGTAGTCGTCGATCTGGCTGCGTGGCATGTTGGCGGCGCCTGGCACACGCAAGGCGGCAACGCGCCCCTTCGGATCGTTGGCCGGGCCGCTGAACACCTTGAATTCCACACCGGTCAGCTGGTCGGCGACGTCGACCAGTTCCAGCGGGTTGCGCAGGTCGGGCTTGTCCGAGCCATAGCGACGCATGGCTTCTTCGAACGGCATGTGCGGGAACTCGCCAAACTCGACGTCCAGCACTTCCTTGAACAGCTGGCGCACCATTTTCTCGGTCAGGCCGATGATGTCGTCTTCGTCCAGGAAGCTGGTCTCGATGTCGATCTGGGTGAATTCCGGCTGGCGGTCGGCGCGCAGGTCTTCGTCGCGGAAGCACTTGGCAATCTGGTAGTAACGGTCGAAGCCGGCCACCATCAGCAACTGCTTGAACAACTGCGGCGATTGCGGCAAGGCGAAGAAGCTGCCGGGGTGGGTGCGGCTCGGCACCAGGTAGTCACGGGCACCTTCAGGGGTGGCACGGGTCAGGATCGGCGTCTCGACGTCCAGGAAACCGTTGTCATCCAGGTAGCGGCGGATGCTGGTGGTAATGCGCGAACGCAGGCGCAGCTTTTCAGCCATTTCCGGACGACGCAGGTCGATGAAGCGGTAACGCAGGCGGGTTTCCTCGCCCACGTCGGAGTATTCGTTGAGCGGGAACGGCGGGGTTTCCGACTCGTTCAGCACTTCGAGCTCGTAACCGAGGACCTCGATGCCACCGGAGGCCATGTTCGGGTTGACGGCGCCGGCCGGACGGGCACGCACCTTGCCGACGATCTTGACGACATATTCGCTGCGCACACGGTCGGCTGCCGCGAAGGAGTCGGCGCGATCCGGATCGAAGACCACCTGAGCCATCCCTTCACGGTCACGGATGTCGAGGAAAATCACGCCACCGTGGTCACGACGACGATGGACCCATCCGCAAAGGGTAACTTCCTGACCTTCCAGACTCTCGTTCAGTTGGCCGCAATAGTGGCTGCGCATCATGATGTTGTATTCACTTCCGTAATTCGAGATTCAGTGGCGGCTTTGGCCCCTGGCGAGCGTCCAATAGTGCAAGAGCCACGAGGTGCAGTTCAAGCAGCGGTGTCCGCGCAGAGCCATGCCATTGGCAAGACGGAGGATTATATAGAGTTAATCGATATGTTGCAGCCGCACGAACCCATCCGACGGGAGACAGGTTCGTGCCGACTGGAGCAGCCCTGGCAGCACGACAAGGCACCAGGACCGGAACGCGATCACCCGACGGCAATCGCGCATGAAAAATCTGAGCGCTGCCGTCAGGCCTGATGCTGGGCCTTGAGCAGATGTGCCACGCAAACGACCCGGATCAGGCCGCTGAAATTCTTGACACCGCCGTAACGCAGGTGAACCTCCCTGTCGACATAGGACAGGACGGCATTGACCGAGCAATTATTGGACCGGGCAATGGCCGAAAGAATGTTCCAGTAGACATTTTCCAGCCGCAGGCAGGTCGCCAGGCCATTGAGCCTGACCGACTTGGAGTGGGGCTGGGCCAGCGTCATGTTGAAACCCTCGACGAAGGGATCGTCGGGAATTGCCACATGGCGAATTGAATCTTTTACCTCACGTTCAACACCTCGAATCATGGCAATGATGACCTCCGAATAGTCAACTCAAGGAACCTTGAAAAGAAACATTTAAAAATAAATAAATGCGTCCTTATAAAGCCCGAAACATGAGAACTAATCCAGCAGGCCCAACACTCAAAAGCTGTAGGACATAACCACACCAACATGAGGAATCGGGGATTCGAGAAATGCAATATCAGAAGACAATCAGACGGGTGTTAGATATGTATTTCAACAGGGTGCCACACCTGGCACGCAACAACAGCGGGCAGCGCAGGTACGCCACCCGCTGGCAGGGTTACTGGCCCTCAAGCATTGAGCGCAGCATCCAGGCGGTCTTCTCGTGCACTTGCATGCGCTGGGTCAACAGGTCGGCGGTCGGCTCGTCACTGACCTTGTCCAGCAAGGGAAAAATGCTGCGCGCAGTACGCGTCACGGCTTCCTGCCCCTGAACCAGGCTCTTGATCATGTCAGTGGCGGCTGGCACACCCTCTTCTTCCTGTATGGAAGACAGACGGGCGTAGGTTGAATAGGTGCCGGGCGCCGGAAAGCCCAGCGCACGAATACGCTCGGCAATGGCATCGACCGCCAGTGCCAGCTCGTTGTACTGCTCTTCAAACATCAGGTGCAGGGTGCGAAACATCGGACCGCTGACGTTCCAGTGAAAGTTATGCGTCTTCAGGTACAGCACATAGGTGTCTGCCAGCAGACGGGAAAGCCCGTCGACGATCGACTTGCGATCTTCTTCACTGATACCGATATCGATTGCCATGCTCAAGCTCCTTGAATGACGATAAAAAAACGACAAGGGCCACTCTATCAAGACATGCCCTGCCGCGCAGCACTATAGAGGCGATAGAGCCGCTGCATGCACCTGTGCAACGCCTCTCCCACGACTATGACGCAAAGGGTGCCCGCGCAGTTCCGGCATGACCTGCCGCCACGCCCGCAAGCGACAGCCCATTGCCAGGCAACTGATTTGAGTAGCACATGGCTTTGCTGTTAAATACACCGCGTGTCGCTACAGACCGGCCACCGAACAACTCCACCTGGTTTGTAGTGCATAGGCAGGACCAACGCTCGTGCAGCACGCCTCCTTCATCTTTAGAAGCGTACCGGGCGTTACCCGCTATTTCCTTGCGATCCATCTTAATGCGAGCTTTTTATCATGTTGAAAATCGTCCACCTGGTAACGGGAGCGGCTGCCCTGCTGCTTTCGTTCATCCCCAGCCTGCGCAGCGAAGCGCTCTTTCCCCACCTGTTTGCACCCGAGGCGCTGTACCTGGTCTTCTTCGGCCTGCTCAACCTGCTGCTGGCGCCCGTCGTTCCGCAGTGGAAAAAAGGTCCGCGTCGCACCTTGCAGAATCTGGCCAGTGCCCTGCTGGTCGTTGCAGTCATCGTCCAGACCCTGGCACTGCTGGTACCCCTGCAAAGCATTGCCGACCAGCCAGCCATCGCCGTTGCGCTGACCATCGCTCTGCTGGCCGTGGCCCTGCACCTGGCAACCACCTTGCACAAGCGCTCACCGACACCCATTGCCCAAAGCCATGACGTAGGCAACCGCGATACCGGCACCGTGAAATGGTTTAACGCCTCCAAGGGCTTCGGCTTTATTTCCCGGGATTCGGGTGACGATATCTTCGTACACTTTCGCGCCATTCGCGGTGAAGGCCATCGCGTCCTGGTCGAAGGCCAGCGCGTGGAGTTTTCCGTGATGAACCGCGACAAGGGCCTGCAGGCCGAAGACGTGATTGCCGCACTGCCGCGTCGCTAAGCCCACCCTCAAGCAACATAAAAAAGCCGCGAATCGATCGCGGCTTTTTTCTTCTTTCAATAATGCGGTGGAGGCGCTTCATCCTCAAAACCGTCACCGCGATGACTCATTTCTTCCTGACGCTTGATCACCATTGCCAGTTGCAGCTGCAGGCGGTCCAGGCTGCGCTGCTGGGCAACCAGCGCATCATTGAGTGCCTGGATGGTGTCGTCCTGAAAGGCCAGGCGGGTTTCAAGCTCGACGACGCGCAATTCAAGACTCATAACAACGCCTCAAACTCAAAGGCACTGGCCAATCCAGGCTTGAGGCGCTCGATGACAGCGGCATATTGCCCGGCCGTATAAGGCACCGCCGGATGTTTGCCCCACACCGGGGCAGGCCATGCGATGTCATCGCGCAGGCGGACGATGACATGCATGTGCAACTGACTGACGACGTTACCCAGGGTCGCCACGTTGAGCTTGTCAGCCGCAAACACCTCTTTGAGCACGCTCGCCAACAACGTGGTTTCCTGCCACAGCAGCGCCTGCTCATGCTCGGCAAGGTCAAAGACCTCAACAATGCCAGCGCGGCGCGGCACCAGGATGAACCAGGGGTATTGCGCATCGTTGGACAGCAACAGCCTGCACAAAGGGAAATTGCCTATGGGCAAGGTGTCTTGTTGCAGGCGCGAATCGAGAACGAACACAACCGTACTCCTGATCGAAAGAAAAAAGACGCCGCCATGCAGTGACGCCACGCGGCGCACAAGAATATCAAAAACCCGACGCCCCGGCCTGCACCCTTCCTTGGCGCATGGGGCCTGTTGCGCACCGATTCGAAGCCACTGTCATCTGTTGGCAGCAATGACACTGCACGCTGTACCCCTGCGCACAGAGCGGTCACAGATTGTTCATCCGCCAACAGCGACCGGAGCGCTCGTATTCAGGCAGCCCTGCGTCAAAACGCACCAAAACGAAACACAAGTGTGTACCTGGCATACCAATATTGCGGAATTTACCCAAACCGTTGCACTTGAGGTAACGCTTTGCCTGCTACCCGTCGCTGAAAGCCGCCAAGACTGCGCACAGAGCACAGGTCACTCAATATTTACTTTTTTACATATAAAACATGAAGTTACATTGATAATTGAAAGTCGAACCTGAGTTTTTCACAAAATTTTTTCATTTTCAGGAACTTTGAGCACGCTTGTTGCTTTACTACTGGCATGTCTCACGTCGGAAACGGTCGCTTCAATCCTGATCGACTGAACCTGGCAAGACTTTTGCTAAAACCCTGACACCACCGTCGAAGCATTTTACCCAATAGCGACATTTTCGACGACATAAGGGACTTTTTCGACGATAAAGCCGGAAAAAAACCGAAAATAATGGGTTTGCGACTCTCGCAACCCCGGCCGGCGTGATGTACATTGCGCCAGCATAAAAAGAAAGAGCCGCCCAGATAAAAATACAGGTGAGCGGCAAGAGTCTTCTAAAAACCAAAGGAGCAATCACGATGAGAGTGATGAAGTGGAGCGCAATCGCACTGGCCGTTGCAGCAGCAGCCAGCACCCAATTGGCCACGGCAGCGCCGTTCGTCAGCGACCAGGCTGAGGCCAAGGGTTTTGTCGAAGGCAGCTCGTTGAACCTCAAGGCCCGTAACTACTATTACAACCGCAACAAGAAAGACGGCGCGGTTGATGATAAAGACTGGACCCAGGGTTTCTCCGCGATGTACAGCTCTGGCTACACCCAGGGCACCGTCGGTGTCGGCGTTGACGCTTTCGGCTTCTTCGGCCTGAAACTGGACGGCGAAGACAAGTATTCGGGCTCCGGCAACCTGGTAGTCGACAGCCGCGGCCGTAACGAAGACAGCTTCGGCAAGGCCGGTGGCGCCGTCAAATTCCGCATTTCCAAGACTGAACTGAAAATCGGCGACATGATGCCGACCAGCCCGGTCTTCGCCGTAGGCGGCTCGCGCCTGGTCTCCCAGTCTGCCAGCGGCATCAGCCTGCAGAGCAGCGAGTTCGCAGGCCTGGATCTGGAAGCCGGTCACTTCTACTCCGGCACCAGCCAGGATGAGACCAATCGTAACGGCAGCATCTGGGCCAACTACGCTGGCGTGACCGCCAAGACCGCCGATTTCGCAGGCGGCAAATACTCGATCACCGACAGCCTGGGCGTAGCCTTCTATGCTGCCAACCTCGAGGATGTCTGGAACCAGTACTACGCCAACATCAACTACGCCCTGCCACTGGGCGGCGATCAGTCCCTGGCGTTCGACGCCAACCTGTACCGCACCGTCGACGAAGGCAGCGCCAAGGCCGGCTCGATCAGCAACACCGCCTTCTCCGGCTCGGTCGCCTACTCGTTCCTGGCGGCACACACCGTCACCCTGGCCCTGCAGAAGATCAACGGTGACACGCCGTTCGACTACATCGGTATCGGCGACAACAACCGTGGTGGCGACTCGATCTTCCTGAATAACTCCATTCAGTACTCCGACTTCAACGGTCCGAACGAGAAGTCCGCCCAGGTGCGTTACGACCTGAACATGACACCTTACGGCGTTCCAGGCCTGAGCTTCATGGCTCGCTACGTCAAGGGCTGGGACATCGACGGCAGCAACACGCCTGTCAACAGCGCCTACGCCGGCCTCTACGGTTCAGACGGTGAACACCGCGAGACCAACGTCGAAGCCAAATACGTGCTGCAATCGGGCCCTGCGAAAGATTTGTCCTTCCGCATCCGTCAAGCCTGGCACCGCGGCAACGCCGACCAGGCCGAAGGCAACATCGACGAGTTCCGCCTGATCATCGACTACCCGATTTCGGTTCTGTAATCGCAATCAGGCTGTCTGCAGCACCACAAGCCCGGCTCATGCCGGGCTTGTTCGTTCATGGCCCGACCGATCCGCAGCCGCCCTGCCCTGTACTCGACAGGCACAGCGCCGTACAATGCCGGGTCATTTTCAGTCTCAAGCAACCGACAACGGCCAACCATGCGCACCAGTCAATTTTTGCTCGCCACACAGAAAGAAACCCCTTCCGATGCGGTCGTGGTCAGCCATCAGCTGATGCTGCGTGCCGGCATGATTCGCAAACTGGCTTCGGGCCTTTACACCTGGCTGCCGATGGGCCTGCGCGTATTGCGCAAGGTCGAGGCCATTGTCCGCGAAGAGATGAACGCCGCCGGCGCCCTCGAAATTCTCATGCCTGGCATCCAGCCTGCCGAACTGTGGCAGGAATCGGGTCGCTGGGAGCAGTATGGTCCGGAGCTGATGCGCCTGGTCGATCGCCATGCGCGTGACTTCTGCCTGGGCCCGACCCACGAAGAAGTCATCACCGACCTGGCCCGCAACGAACTCAACAGCTATAAACAGCTGCCGATCAACATGTACCAGATCCAGACCAAGTTCCGTGACGAGATTCGTCCGCGCTTCGGGCTGATGCGTGGTCGCGAGTTCATCATGAAGGATGCCTACTCGTTCCACGCCGATCAGGCATCCCTGCAACAGACCTACGACCGCATGCACCAGGCCTACAGCAATGTATTCAGCCGCCTGGGCCTGAAATTCCGCCCGGTTGAAGCCGACAATGGCTCGATCGGTGGCGCCGGCTCCCACGAGTTCCACGTACTGGCCGAGTCCGGTGAAGACGACATCGTCTTCAGCAATGGCTCCGGGTACGCTGCCAACATCGAGAAAGCCGAAGCCCTGCCACAGGAAAAGAGCCGCCCGGCGCCCACTGAAGAACTGCGCCTGGTCGACACCCCGAATGCCAAGACCATTGCGCAACTGGTCGAAGGCTTCAACCTGCCGATCGAGAAGACCGTCAAGACCCTGGTGGTGCACGCAGCCGAAGAAGGCAAGCTGATCGCCCTGATCATCCGTGGCGACCACGAACTCAACGAGATCAAGGCGGCCAGGCTGGAGCAGGTCGCCAGTCCGCTGACCATGGCCACCGAAGCCGAGCTGCGCGACGCCATTGGCGCCGGCGCCGGCTCCTTGGGCCCATTGAACCTGCCACTGCCCTGCATCATCGATCGCTCGGTAGAGCTGATGAGCGACTTCGGCGTCGGCGCCAATATCGACGACAAGCACTACTTCGGCGTCAACTGGGAGCGCGACCTGCCGGTGCCACAAGTGGCCGATCTGCGCAACGTGGTCAGCGGCGATCCAAGCCCGGACGGCCAGGGCACTCTGGAAATCAAGCGCGGCATCGAAGTCGGGCACATCTTCCAGCTGGGTACCAAGTACAGCCAGGCATTGAAATGCCAGGTACTGGGCGAGAACGGCAAGCCGATCGACCTGATCATGGGCTGCTACGGTATCGGCGTGTCCCGCGTGGTCGCCGCCGCCATCGAGCAGAACAGCGACGAAAACGGCATTATCTGGAACGACACCCTGGCGCCGTTCCACATTGCCCTGGTGCCGCTGCGCTATGAAACCGACGCGGTCCGCGAAGCCACCGACAAGCTGTATGCCGACCTGACTGCCGCCGGCTTCGAGGTTCTGCTCGACGACCGCGACAAGAAAACCAGCCCCGGCAACAAGTTTGCCGACATGGAACTGATCGGCATCCCGCACCGCATCGTGGTCAGCGATCGCGGCCTGGCCGACGGCAACATCGAGTACAAGAGCCGCACCGAAGCGCAGCCACAAGCTGTCGCCCTCGCCGACGTGCTGTCGTTCATCCAGAACCGCCTGCGTCGCTGAGCCTTCGGCGCACCCGCTCAAGCGGGTGCGCCAGGCCCACACCTGCGCGGCTATCCGAATTCAGAGCCCCCATGTTCAAGCGACATAACCTGAGCCTCGGCAGCGCCACCTTGTGCGGCGCCTTGCTGGTGAGCGGCTGTGCCAATCATTTGTCACAACGCAGCGAGCATGAAGAACGCGTCGAGCGCAAACTTCTCGAACACACCCTGCAGATCGATGTGGGTGACCCCAAGACCCTGGAGTTGCCGCAACGTCGCATCCGCATTCATGAGCACAAGGCCTTCGAAGTCACCGAGTTCGAAGTGACCCGTCACTATGATCGCTATACGCCCTATCAGCCCTGGCGCGAAATCTATGAGATGCCGCTGGGTGCCGTGGCGGTGGTGGCAGGGCTGGGTGCCAATGTCGTCAACGTCTTTGCCCTGGGCAATCTGCCTGAGAGCGTGACCCATGACTGGCTCGATTACGGCCTGGCCGGACTCAACCCTTTCATGAACGCGCCCTCGCATGGCCGGGCCGAACAGAACCTGGCCAGCATCGATGAAGCCCAGCAGGACAAACGCATCGAGCGCACGGCCCTGCCCTGGAACGAACGCCCGGTGCTGGTAAAGGCAGGCAATACAACCCATGAACTGAGCACCGACCGCAATGGCGTGCTGCGCCTGAACCTGCTGGAAAGTCCATTCGCCGAACAAGACCTGCGCCAGATCACCCGGCTCTATATCAATGTAGAAGACGAACAGGACAATACGCACGCCAGCGACAGCCTGCCCGTCAGCCGCAGCCTGCGCGGCAAACTGCTGGAAGCGCACGACCTGATCTACGGCGACCTGGAAGATGACGAAGTCAGCCAGTGGGTCTACCGGGTCAAGCGCCTGGCGGAGCTGGGCCTGGAAGAGCAGGCCGTCGAACTGGAACAGAGCCTGATCGAGCTGACCCGCAATGACCCGCAATTGCAGGGCGACTTCCTCAAGCTTCTGGCGCGTGATGCCGGACGCCTGGTGGCACCGGCGCCTGCCGACGATTGACTCGTCAGCGTTCGAACAGCTCCAGCTGTTCATGTGCGCCACGCAGATCCTGCAGGCGCACCCCGATCCCCAATAGGCGCACCGGCTTGCCGCCCCGGGCAAACGCCTGGGCCAGCAGCAGTTGATAGCTGCCAAGGTCACGCCCGGCGCCGGCCTGCTCAAGCGTGGTCTGGGTAAAATCATGAAACTTGACCTTCACGAACGGCTTGCCCGGTCGATACTGACCGTCCAGCCGCTGCATACGGGTTTCCAGGGTCTGGATCAACTCGGGTAACCGCTCAAGACAACTGTTCAGATCAGGCAGGTCGGTGTCATAGGTGTTTTCCACACTGATTGACTGCCGCCGATTGTCGTTATGCACCAGTCGCTCATCGATCCCCCGCGCCAGGCTCCAGAGCCGCTCACCGAAACTGCCGAACTCGCGCACCAGCGCCAGCTTGTTCCAGGCCAGCAGGTCATGGCAATAAACAATACCCAGGCGCGCCAGCTTGTCGGCCGTGACCTTGCCGACGCCATGCAACTTGCTGACCGGCAAGGCCGCCACAAAGTCTTCGATTTGCGCAGGGGTGATGACAAACAGACCGTTGGGCTTTTTCCAGTCGCTGGCAATCTTGGCCAGAAACTTGTTAGGCGCCACGCCGGCTGAAACGGTGATGTGCAACTGATTGGACACTCGTCGACGAATATCCTGGGCAATTCTTGTGGCACTGCCGTCGAAACGGTTCGACTCGGACACATCCAGGTAGGCCTCATCCAGCGACAAAGGCTCGATCAGGTCGGTGTAGTCGCGAAAAATGCTCTGGATTTCCCGAGACGCTTCCTTATAGGCGTCCATGCGTGGCTTGACGATGGTCAGGTCCGGGCACAGCTTCAAGGCATGGTGCGAGGACATGGCCGAACGCACCCCGAATGCCCGCGCCTCGTAATTACACGTGGCGATCACACCACGCCGGTCTGCCGAGCCGCCCACAGCCAAGGGAATACCAGCCAGCTTCGGGTTGTCGCGCATTTCGATGGCAGCATAAAAGCAGTCACAGTCGATATGGATAATCTTGCGCTGGGTCATGCCGTCCGTTCATAGGTTGCAGGGGGACGTAGTATCTCACCGCTACCTGACGCTGACACGTCCAAGACAAGACCCGAAAATCCAATGCAGGCAGATGCCTGACTGCCGACAGGCTGACGGTAAGCCTGCATACTGTTGAGCGCCTACAGTAAACAATTGAAGAAAAAGCACTTTTCCCAAATACAGGCTTGACACCCGGTCGATAATCCGTAGAATGGCCAACACAGACGCGGGATGGAGCAGTCTGGTAGCTCGTCGGGCTCATAACCCGAAGGTCGTCGGTTCAAATCCGGCTCCCGCAACCAAATACAGAAAGAAGGCCACTTGAAAAAGTGGCTTTTTTTTGGCCTCGATTTTATGCCCTGTCGGGGCCAGAATGTATCTTTCATTTTTTACATATATCGTTGACAAGATTTCTTTTAGCTGTAGAATGCGCCCACACAGACGCGGGATGGAGCAGTTTGGTAGCTCGTCGGGCTCATAACCCGAAGGTCGTCGGTTCAAATCCGGCTCCCGCAACCAGATACAAAAGAAAGGCCACTTGAAAAAGTGGCCTTTTTTGTTGTGCGCCAGAAAAGCCTGCCAACCGAATAAATACCCGAGCAAAAAACTGTTTAGCGTCGCTGCGTGGAAAACCCTATCATCGGCGAGGTAACTGTATGTGTCCTGTCCGACAGTTTTTTCCTGCACTGCCGATACCTTTGTGGCTAGGCTGAATCACAGCTGAACAGCTCTACCCTGCTCCACTGGCTATTCGCTCGTTAGCCGCTGACGCGCTAACATCTCGACATATTTTTGCGTAGGGATCGGTAACTTGGCTGTAGACCTCAACCCTGTCGCGCACCTTTCAGGAAGTGAATGATGCGTGATACTTCGTCAGAAACGCCCGAAGCCGTCACGGCGACTCAACCGATCCAACCTGCGCGCCTCCGGTGGCTGGAACGCCTGAGCAAATATCGCCAGCCGATTGGCCTGGCGGTCATGCTGGTGCTGTTCGGCATGGCCTTGATCGCCTGCCGGCACATGCTGATCGAAATGGACTTCTATGCCCTGCGCGATGCGCTGTATGCCGTGCCCCTGCCTTCATTGGGCGGCGCACTGCTGGCAGCGGTGATCGGCTATGTGATCCTGATGGGTTACGAGCTTTCGGCCAGCCGCTATGCCGGGGTCGACCTGCCCACCCGTACACTGCTGCTGGGCGGCTTCACCTCGTTTGCCATTGGCAATGCCGTCGGCCTGTCGATGCTCTCGGGTGGCTCGGTGCGCTACAGGCTGTACTCTCGGCATGGCATCGGCGCGGTGGAAATCGCCCGGATGACCGTGTTTGCCAGCCTGTCGCTGGGCTGCGCCCTGCCACCACTGGCCGCGATTGCTACCTTGAGCAACCTGTCCGGCGCCTCGCTGGCACTGAAACTGCCGGTCGATCTGCTGGCGGGCATCGCCATTGTGGTCCTGGCCGGCAGCCTGCTGATTGCGTATGCGGTGTACCGCAGGCGCCTGCCGGAGCAGGACATTCCTCACGTCCTGCTGGTCCGGGCCGGTCGTCGCTCGCTGCGCCTGCCCGACCTGCGCCTGACCCTGGTGCAATTGCTGATCACGGCGCTGGACGTGGCCGCCGCCGCCCTGGTGCTGTACCTGTTGTTACCACAGGCGCCGCCACTGGGCGCATTCATGCTCATTTACCTGCTGGCCCTGGCCGCCGGTGTACTCAGCCATGTGCCCGGTGGCGTCGGCGTGTTCGAAGCCGTACTGCTGGCCGCCTTTGCCAACGAGCTGGGGGCAGCCCCTCTGGCGGCCGCCCTGCTGCTCTACCGGCTGATCTATGTGGTATTGCCACTGCTACTGGCGTGTCTGACGCTGTTGTTTACCGAAGCCCAGCGCCTGCTGCCGACCCGCCAGGCCATGCGCGTGGCCTCGGGCCTGGCGGCACCGATCCTTGCGTTGCTGGTGTTTCTTTCCGGGGTGGTGCTGCTGTTTTCCGGGGCTACGCCGGAAATCGATACACGCCTGGAAAACGTCGGCTTCATGCTGCCGCACCGGCTGATCGACGCTTCGCACTTTGTCGCCAGCCTGGTGGGTGTGTTGTGCCTGCTACTGGCCCAAGGCTTGCGCCGCCGACTGTCTGCGGCCTGGATGCTGACAGTCATCTTGTTGCTGGTCGGCGCCGTGCTGTCGATTCTCAAGGGATTTGACTGGGAAGAAGCCAGCCTGCTGCTATTGACCGCCGCCCTGCTGGCCACCTTTCGCCGCTCGTTCTACCGCCCCAGCCGCCTGCTGGAGCTGCCGTTCTCGCCGCTGTACCTGATCGCCAGCTTCTGCGTGGTCGGCGCGTCGATCTGGCTGCTGCTGTTTGCCTATCAGGATGTGCCTTACAGCCACCAGTTGTGGTGGCAGTTCACCCTGGATGCCGACGCACCGCGCGGCCTGCGCTCGGCGCTGGGCAGTGCGGTACTGCTGCTGGTGGTCGGCCTGACCTGGCTGCTGCGCACCGCGCGTCCGGTCATCAAGCTGCCCGACAGCACCGAACTGGCCAAGGCGGCCGGGATTCTCAAAGCCTCCAGCCAGCCCGATGGCGGATTGGCACTGACCGGCGACAAGGCGATCCTGTTCCACCCCGACAACAATGCGTTTCTGATGTACTCGCATCGCGGTCGCAGCCTGGTCGCCCTGTACGATCCGATCGGACCGGCGCAACAACGCGCCGAGATGATCTGGCAATTCCGTGACCTGTGCGATGTGCACCACGCCCGCCCGGTGTTCTACCAGGTACGTGCGGAAAACCTGCCCTACTACATGGACATCGGCCTGACTGCGATCAAGCTGGGCGAGGAAGCCCGTGTCGACCTGCGCCGCTTCGACATCGACGCCAAGGGCAAGGAGATGAAAGACCTGCGCTACACCTGGAACCGTGGCAGCCGTGACGGCCTGTCGCTGGAAATCCATGAAGCCGGCCAGGCTCCGCTGGATGAATTGAAGGTCATTTCCGATGCCTGGCTGAGTGGCAAGAATGTGCGGGAAAAAGGCTTCTCGCTGGGGCGTTTCACCGCGGATTACCTGCAGCATTTCCGCATTGCCATCATCCGTTTCCAGGACAAGCCGGTGGCCTTTGCCAACCTGCTGGAGACCAGCCGCCTGGATCTGTCGAGCCTGGACCTGATGCGCGCCCACCCGGACGCACCCAAGTCGACCATGGAATTCATGATGATCGGCCTGATTCAATACTACAAAGCCCAGGGTTACAGCCGCTTCAGCCTCGGCATGGTGCCGCTGTCGGGCCTGCAGCCACGGCGTGGAGCGCCCCTGACCCAGCGCCTGGGCTCGATGGTGTTCCGCCGCGGCGAACAACTCTATAACTTTCAGGGGCTGCGGCGCTTCAAGGACAAGTTCCAGCCTGACTGGGAACCTCGCTACATGGCTGTACCGGCCGGACTCGATCCGCTGGTGGCCCTGGCAGATACCGCCGCCCTGATCGCGGGCGGCCTGACTGGATTGGTGAAACGCTGATGATTCGACGCTTATGGCGCTACGCGCTGGTGGTACTGGCGATTGTGCTGATTGCAGGCGTGGGGGTGTGGTTCTGGCAGCGTCCTGCCACCCCGGCCACGCTGGAACAACTGACCCTGGCCGACGGCGCGCCCGTGACCCGCGTGACCCCGGCCGGCCGGGTCAAGACCCGTATCGCCCTGGCGGTCTCGGCCCAGGACAAACTCAGCGACAAGCAATTGCAGGCGCTGGGCACCGACGCCAGTGCGCGCATTGTGCAGGTCGTGTTGCCCGCCGATGACTGCGTGCTGCAGCGCAAGACCTTTGAAGCCGCCCTGCAGCAGCTCGACGGGCCGGCCCAGGTGGTCGGCGGTATCGGCCATGGCGGCACCCTGGCCTGGCGCTGGCTGGCCGCACAGACCGACGACAAGGCCCAGGCCATCTCGGTGGGCTTTGCCCTGCAGCATGTCTCCAACCCGCCGCCGGAAGTCGAAGAAGGCGATACACCGCCACAACTCTGCGACGAACCACTGCCCCAGAAGGCCCCGCACGGGCATTGGCTGGCCGCCTTCAACGACGCACCAGATGACCCAAGCGCAGCCTTCGTGCGTGATCAGCCCAATGCCGACACCAGCATCAGCGACTACGACATTCCGCTGCCACAGGTGCTGACCACAGAATTGCGTCATTTGCTGCTCGGTGAGAACGACGCAGGCGGCTTGGGCGTACCGACCGTCGAGGTGCCGTCAAAGCAGGCCAGTGACACCGTGACCTTGTTTCTCTCGGGTGACGGAGGCTGGCGCGACCTGGACAAGGTCGTGGCCGGCGATATGGCAGGCATGGGTTATCCGGTGGTAGGCATCGATGTGCTGCGCTACTACTGGGAGCGAAAATCCCCCGAGCAGACCGCCGCCGACCTGACCGACCTGATGAACCATTACCGGCAGAAGTGGGGCGCCAAGCGCTTTATCCTGGCCGGTTATTCGTTCGGTGCCGATGTACTGCCGGCGGTCTACAACCGCATGGCGCCCGAGGATCAGGCCCGTGTCGACGGCATCATCCTGCTGGCCTTCGCCCGCAGCGGCAACTTCGAGATTCACGTCGACGGCTGGCTGGGCAACAAGGGCACCGAAGCGCAGACCGGCCCGGAGATGGCCAGACTGCCAGCCGCCAAGGTCTTGTGCGTATACGGCGTCGAAGAACAGAAAGACAGCGGCTGCACCGACACCACTGCTGTGGGTGAAAAGCTGCAATTGCCGGGCGGCCATCACTTCGACGAAGACTACCCGGCCCTGGCCAAGCGCCTGATCAAGGCCATCAACCAGTGGCAGGGCAAGCCATGACCGCAAATGTCACAATCCCCTGGGTGATCCGCTTCAGCCGCGAATGAACACAAGCCCCGGCACCACAAGGTGACCGGGGCTTTTTCATTTACATCTCGACCTGCGTACCCAACTCGATCACGCGATTGAACGGCAGCTTGAAGAAGCGCAGGTTGCCGTTGGCATTCTTGAGCATGAAGGCGAACAACGCCTCGCGCCAGCGCGCCATGCCGACCATCTTCGAAGGAATCACGGTCTCGCGGCTCAGGAAATACGTGGTACGCATCGGGCTGAAGTCCAGCTCATCGAGCGGGCACAGGCTCAGTGCCTGAGGCACATCCGGCTCGTCGATGAAGCCGAAATGCAGGATCACCCGGTAAAAGCCTTCGCCATGAGCCTCTACTTCAAAGCGCTCATGGGCAGGTACCCGTGGCTGATCCTCATACATCACGGTCAGTAACACCACCTGCTCGTGCAATACCTGGTTGTGCAGCATGTTGTGCAGCAAGGCATGCGGCACCGCGTCCGAGCGGGCGGTCAGGAATACGGCCGTGCCCTGCACACGGTGTGGGGGCTGCACACGAATGCTGCCGATGAAGATCGGCAATGGCAGCCCCCCCTCGTCGATGCGCTCGGCCAATAGTTGCCGGCCACGCTTCCAGGTGGTCATCAGGATAAACAACGCCGCCCCCGCCAGCACCGGAAAGGCCCCGCCCTGCACCACCTTGGGTACGTTGGCGGCGAAGAACAGACCGTCGACCAGCAACAGTCCGATCAGCAGCGGCACGGCCAGCAACGGCGGCCACTTCCACAACAGCAGCATGACCGCCGACACCAGAATCGTGGTGCACAGCATGGTGCCGGTCACCGCGACACCGTAGGCCGATGCCAACGCGCCTGAAGATTCGAACCCGATCACCAGCAGGATCACCCCTACCATCAGCGCCCAGTTCACGGCACCGATGTAGATCTGCCCCTGGGCGTCACTGGAGGTGTGCTGGATGTACATGCGCGGGATGTAACCAAGCTGAATGGCCTGCAAGGTCATGGAGAAGGCGCCGGAAATCACCGCCTGCGAGGCAATGATGGTCGCCAGCGTGGACAATGCAATCAACGGCAGCAAGGCCCAGCCCGGCGCCAGCAGGTAGAACGGGTTGCGCACCGCTTCAGGGTGTTCCAGCACCAGTGCGCCCTGGCCGAAGTAGTTGAGCAGCAAGGCCGGCAGGACCAGGATGAACCAGGCCCGGGAAATCGGCTTGCGACCGAAATGCCCCATGTCGGCATACAAGGCTTCCGCACCGGTCAGGGCCAGCACCACCGCGCCGAGAATGGCCACGCCAATGCCGGGATGCACGATGAAAAAGCGCACCGCCCACACCGGATTCACCGCCTGCAAGACCTCCGGGCTGTGCAGGATGCCGTACACCCCAAGCGCTCCCAGCACCAGAAACCAGAGGACCATGACCGGCCCGAACAGCACACCGATACGCGCGGTGCCGTGCTTCTGGATCAGGAACAGGCCCACCAGCACCACCAGCGCCATCGGCACGATCCAGCGCTCCAGCCCCTCGAAAGCCAGCTCCAGCCCTTCCATGGCCGACAGCACCGACACTGCCGGCGTAATCATGCTGTCGCCATAGAACAGGGCCGCCCCGAACAACCCGAAGGCGATCATCACCGCCTGCAACCGTGGAAAGCGCACCGTCGCCCGCCGCGCCAGCGCCGTCAAGGCCATGATGCCGCCTTCGCCCTGATTGTCGGCACGCAGGACAAACACCATGTACTTGAACGAGACCACCCAGATCAACGACCAGAAAATCAGCGACAACACGCCGAGAATGGCATCGTGGGTCACTTCAACCCCATAACCGCCCTGAAACACCTCCTTGAGGGTGTACAGCGGGCTGGTGCCGATATCGCCGTACACTACGCCCACTGCCGCCACCAGCAATCCCAACGGCTTGGCGGCACTTCCTGTTCCGGCCTGACTACTTGTATGACTCATCGAAAACTCCAGAAGCCGGAACCTGAGGCTCGGGCACGCTGCGCCCGGGCTGAATCGTGTTTGAGCTTAACAACAGGAAACAATTGAGTTTGCACGGTTTCTTGACAGATTCCGCGCGCAACGGCGCGAAGCATAGCGCAGCACTCGTCTTATTTCTCCGTCAGGCACTGGTCATGTCGCCGGCTGATCGCTAGAATTGCGCACTTTTTGACCAGAGGCGCACCCAGCGCCCACGTCGGAGCCCGCGCAGTGCGTTGAGGCCTCCCCCTTCACGCCGAGGTTTGCCATGTCCACCGTCAACACCCCCGCATCCGCGCCCAAAGTCGGATTCGTCAGCCTCGGCTGCCCGAAGGCGCTTGTAGACTCCGAGCGCATCCTGACCCAGCTGCGCATGGAAGGTTACGAAGTCGTGTCGACCTACGAGGACGCCGATGTGGTGGTCGTCAACACCTGTGGCTTCATCGACTCGGCCAAGGCCGAATCGCTGGAAGTGATCGGTGAAGCGATTGCCGAAAATGGCAAGGTGATCGTCACCGGCTGCATGGGCGTCGATGAAAGCGTGATCCGCAACGTGCACCCCAGCGTGCTGTCGGTCACCGGTCCCCAGCAGTACGAACAAGTGGTCAATGCCGTGCATTCGGTCGTGCCACCCAACATCGATCACAACCCGCTGATCGACCTGGTGCCGCCGCAAGGCATCAAGCTGACCCCGCGCCACTACGCGTACCTGAAGATTTCCGAAGGCTGCAACCACAGTTGCAGTTTCTGCATTATCCCGTCGATGCGCGGCAAGCTGGTCAGCCGTCCCGTGGGCGACGTCCTCGATGAAGCCAAGCGCCTGGTCAAGTCCGGCGTCAAGGAACTGCTGGTGATCTCCCAGGACACCAGCGCCTACGGCGTAGACGTCAAGTACCGCACCGGTTTCTGGGACGGCCAGCCAGTGAAAACGCGCATGACCGAACTGTGCCAGGCGCTCAGCTCGCTGGGCGTCTGGGTGCGCCTGCATTACGTCTACCCGTACCCGCACGTCGACGAGCTGATTCCGCTGATGGCCGCCGGCAAGATCCTGCCGTACCTGGACATTCCCTTCCAGCACGCCAGCCCCAAAGTGCTCAAGCTGATGAAGCGCCCGGCCTTCGAAGACAAGACCCTGGCGCGGATCAAGAACTGGCGCGAACAGTGCCCGGACCTGATCATCCGCTCGACCTTCATCGTGGGCTTCCCGGGCGAGACCGAAGAAGACTTCCAGTACCTGCTCGACTGGCTGACCGAAGCCCAGCTCGACCGCGTCGGCTGCTTCCAGTACTCGCCGGTCGAAGGCGCACCGGCCAACCTGCTGGACGCCGCCGTGGTGCCCGATGACATCAAGCAGGACCGCTGGGACCGCTTCATGGCCCATCAACAAGCCATCAGTGCCGCCCGCCTGCAAATGAAGATCGGCAAGGACATCGAAGTGCTGATCGATGAGGTCGACGAGCGCGGCGCGGTCGGACGTTGCTTCTTCGACGCTCCGGAAATCGACGGCAACGTCTACATTGGTCTTGAGGACGACAGTCCCGTCAAGCCGGGCGACAAGATCATGTGCCGGGTGACAGACGCCGACGAGTACGACCTGTGGGCCGAACCGCTGTAGTCCCCGGGACGGTGCTTCCCCAGCCCCGCCGTCGCGGGGCTTTTCATTGGCGCAGGAGTGAGGCGAGATGGACTTCCATTGCCCTGACAGGCACGACTACCCACGGCTGATCGAGCTCTGGGAAAGCGCCGTGCGCGCCACGCATGACTTTTTGCCCGAGCCTTACCTGCAACGTCTCAAGGGCTTGCTGCTGGACCAGTATCTGGACACCGTGACCCTGTTCTGCACCCGCGACGCCCAAGGGCTGATCACAGGGTTTGCGGGTGTGAGCCTGGGCAAACTGCAGATGCTGTTTGTCGGCGCCCAGTACCGCGGCCAGGGGCTGGGCACGCACCTGCTCAACCATGCCATCGAGCATTTCGGCATCCACGAGCTGGACGTCAACGAACAGAATCCACAGGCGCTGGGGTTTTACCTCAGCCATGGTTTCAGGCAAAGCAGCCGCAGCCCGGTGGACGGCCTCGGCCAACCCTACCCCATGCTGCGCCTGATCCTTGAACCGGACAGGCTTGCTCGAAGCTGAGCAGCAAACAGATTAACCGGGCGCGCATGCGTACAATGGCGCCTTTCTACTCTTTAACGACGGCTGCCTTTCATGTCTGAACCCCTACGTCTTTCCAAACGCCTCATCGAGCTGACCGGCTGCTCGCGTCGCGAAGCCGAGCTGTATATCGAAGGCGGCTGGGTGACCGTCGATGGCGAAGTGATCGAAGAGCCGCAATTCAAGGTCGACAAGCAGAAGGTCGAACTCAACCCGCAAGCGGTCGCCAACGCGCCGGACCCGGTCACCCTGATCCTGCACAAGCCGGCCAGCCAGAGCCTGGACGCCGCGCTTGGCTCGATCACCCCGGGTACCTTGTCGGTCGAGCACAGTTACAGCAAGCGTGTGCTCAAGGGCCACTTCCTGCGTCAGGAGGCGGTGTCGAGCCTGCAGGCCAACGCCAGCGGCCTGGTGGTGTTCAGCCAGGACTGGAAAATCCTGCGCAAGCTCACCGACGATCGCAGCCGCATCGAACAGGAATACGTGGTTGAAGTCAGCGGCGAGATGATCGCCCACGGCCTCAACCGCCTGAACCACGGCATGATGCACAAGGGCAAGGAACTGCCTAAGGTCAAGGCCAGCTGGCAAAGCGAGAACCGCCTGCGCTTTGCCTTGAAGAACCCGCAACCCGACGTCATCGCCCAGCTGTGCAGCGCTGTGGGCCTGAAAATCGTCGCCATGCGTCGTATCCGCATTGGCGGCGTGTCCATGGGCAAGTTGCCTGAAGGGCAATGGCGCTACATGACTGCCCAAGAAAAATTCTGATGACCGTTTTCCAGGCTCAAGACCTGAAAGGACTCCTGCTTCCATGATCAACAACGATATTCTGCGCAGCGTGCGCTACATGCTCGACATCAGCGATTTCAAGATCGTCGACATCCTCAAGCTGGCCGGCTGCGAACTGAGCCGTGAAGAAGTGGCCGCCTTCCTGAAAAAGGAAGAGGACGAGGGCTATGTCGTGCTGTCCGACGAGTTGATGGCGCACTTTCTCGATGGCCTGGTGTATTTCAAGCGTGGCAAGGACGAAAGCCGTGCACCGCAACCGCTCGAGCTGCCGATCACCAATAACATCGTGATGAAAAAACTGCGCGTGGCGTTCGAGCTCAAGGAAGAAGACCTGCACGCGATCCTCGCCTCGGTTGATTTTCCGGTGTCCAAGCCCGAGCTCAGTGCGCTGTTTCGCAAGGTCGGCCACAACAACTACCGCGAATGCGGCGACCAGTTGCTGCGCAACTTCCTCAAGGGCCTGACCCTGCGCGTGCGCCCTGCCCAGCCATGAACCATAGCGTGTCACCCGTGGGTTTCGTGCGCTCCTGCTTCAAGGAGAAGTTCGCCATCCCGCGCCAGCCACACCTGGCGCCGGCGGCACGCGGCGTGCTGGAGCTGGTGGCACCGTTCGACCAGGGCGATGCCGTGCAGGGCCTGGAGCAGGTCAGCCATATCTGGCTGTTGTTCCTGTTTCATCAGGCCCTGGAAACCACGCCTCGCCTGAAGGTACGGCCGCCGCGCCTGGGCGGCAACCAGAGCATGGGCGTGTTCGCCACCCGCGCCACGCACCGCCCGAACGGCATCGGCCAGTCGGTGGTGCGCCTGGACAAGGTCGAAGCAGGCCGTCTGTGGCTGTCGGGCATCGACCTGCTCGACGGCACGCCGGTGCTGGACATCAAGCCCTATGTGCCCTACGCCGACAGCGTGGCCGGGGCGCGCAACGACATGGCCAGCGCCGCACCGGTGCTGATCCCGGTGCGCTGGCACGACGATGCCCTGCAACAGGCTCACGCGCAGGCCGTGCGCCTGGGCGAGCCGCTGATCGAGCTGATCGAACAGTGCCTGGCCCAGGACCCGCGACCGGCATACCAGGTGCCGGCGCCTGAGCGGCGCTATGGTGCGCAGTTCTGGGACCTGGATGTTCGCTGGCACTATCCAGAGCCCGGGCTGATCCGGGTACTGGAAGTGGTGCCGGCCAGCGGCCCATAAAAAAACCCGCCGCCCCCTTGTGGGAGCCGGCGGGTTTTTTCTTCAGGCGCCGATCACTTCTCGACGAAGGCGCGCTCGATCAGGTAGTCACCCGGCTCGCGCATGCGCGGCGAAACGGTCAGGCCGAATTCGTTGAGCACCTCACTGGTTTCATCCAGCATGCTCGGGCTGCCGCACAGCATGGCACGATCGTCCTGCGGGTTGATCGGCGGCAGGCCGATGTCGCTGAACAGCTTGCCACTGCGCATCAGGTCGGTCAGACGCCCCTGGTTGCGGTACGGCTCGCGGGTCACAGTGGGGTAGTAGATCAGCTTTTCCTGCAGCGCTTCACCGAAGAACTCGTTCTGCGGCAGGACCTCGGTGATGAACTCGTGGTAAGCCACCTCGTTGACGTGACGCACGCCGTGCACCAGCACGACCTTCTCGAAACGCTCGTAGGTTTCCGGATCCTGAATGACGCTCATGAACGGCGCAAGACCCGTGCCGGTGCTCAGCAGGTACAGGTGCCTGCCGGGCTTGAGGTCGTCGAGCACCAGGGTGCCGGTAGGCTTTTTGCTGATGATGATCTCATCGCCTTCCTTGAGGTGCTGCAACTGGGAGGTCAGCGGGCCATCCGGCACCTTGATGCTGAAAAACTCCAGATGCTCTTCCCAGTTCGGGCTGGCAATCGAATAGGCGCGCATGAGCGGACGGCCAGTGGGCTGCTGCAGACCGATCATGACGAATTGACCGTTCTCGAAGCGCAGGCCTGGGTCACGGGTGCACTTGAAGCTGAAGAGAGTGTCATTCCAATGATGAACACTAAGGACACGCTCGTGATACATGTTGCTCATGTACGTGAAAACTCCTGAAGAAATCTGCTCGCGCCGGCACAGGCGCTATTGCGCGCCATTCTAGTGGCAGACACAATATCTGTTAACTGAATTATCAAGATATGGGTTATCGGTTATATAGATATGCGATTTACTCTGCGTCAACTCCAGGTCTTCGTGGCCGTCGCCCAGCAGGAAAGCGTCTCCAAGGCCGCGATTCTGCTGTCACTGTCGCAATCGGCGGCCAGCACCTCGATCACCGAGCTGGAGCGCCAGTCGAGCTGTCAGCTATTCGACCGTGCCGGCAAGCGCCTGAGCCTCAATGCGACCGGCCGCCAACTGCTGCCCCAGGCTGTGGCCCTGCTCGACCAGGCCAAGGAAATCGAAGACCTGCTCAACGGCAAGTCCGGTTTCGGCTCGCTGGCGGTCGGGGCGACGCTGACCATCGGCAATTACCTGGCCACCCTGCTGATCGGCAGCTTCATGCAGCGCCACCCGGAAAGCCAGGTGAAGCTGCATGTGCAAAATACCGCCCACATCGTGCAACAGGTCGCGCACTACGAAATCGACCTGGGCCTGATCGAGGGTGATTGCAGCCACCCGGACATTGAAGTGCAGTCCTGGGTCGAGGACGAACTGGTGGTGTTCTGCGCGCCACAACACCCGCTGGCCATCAAGGGCCAGGCGTCGCTGGAAGAGCTTACCCGTGAAGCCTGGATTCTGCGCGAACAGGGCTCCGGCACCCGCCTGACTTTCGACCAGGCCTTGCGTCATCATCGCAACGGCCTGAACGTGCGGCTGGAACTGGAGCACACCGAAGCCATCAAGCGGGCGGTGGAATCAGGACTGGGGATCGGCTGCATTTCCAGGCTGGCCCTGCGCGATGCCTTTCGCCGCGGCAGCCTGGTGGCGCTGGACACGCCGCAACTGGACCTGTCGAGGCAGTTCTACTTCATCTGGCACAAACAGAAGTACCAGACCTCGGCGATGCGCGAGTTCCTGGAGCTGTGCCGGGCCTTTACCGCCGGCGTGCAGCGCAGCGACCAGATTGTGTTGCCCAGTCTTTATTGAACGGGCCTGTCAGCCAAGCAGGATCACAGCCCAGACCACGGTAATCATGCTCAGGGCAATCAGTTGCGCGGCGCTGCCCATGTCCTTGGCGTTCTTGGACAAGGGGTGCAGGTCCAGGGAAATCCGGTCGATGGCTGCTTCCACCGCCGAGTTGAGCAACTCGACGATCAGCGCCAGCAGGCATACGGCAATCAACAGCGCGTGTTCGCCACGGCTGACGTCGACAAAGAACGACAGCGGAATCAGGACGACATTGAGCAACACCAGCTGGCGAAAGGCAGCTTCGCCCTTGAAGGCGGCACTCAGGCCATCGAACGAATACCCGGCAGCATTGAAAATACGTTTGAGGCCGGTCTGGCCCTTGAAAGGCGACATACAGAGAACTGCCATGCAATAAGGAGGAGGGAAATTAAGGCCGGCCTGGTCAAAAAAATGTGAACCCGCCGAATTATTGCGCCGGAATCGATTCCAGCTGTTGCAACAGCAGTGCGGCCTGAGTGCGGGTGCGCACGCCGAGCTTGCGGAAGATCGCCGTGACATGCGCCTTGATGGTGGCTTCCGACACACTCAGTTCATAGGCAATCTGCTTGTTCAACAACCCTTCGCAGACCATGGTCAGCACCCGGAACTGTTGCGGCGTCAGGCTGGCCAGGCCGGCACTGGCCGCCTTGGCCTCGGCCGAGACACTGACGGCTTCGTCGGCCTGTGGCGGCCACCAGGCATCACCTTCAAGCACGGTACGCACAGCCTGCTGGATGGTTTCCAGGGGGCTGGACTTGGGAATAAACCCGCTGGCACCAAATTCGCGAGAACGGACCACGATGGCCGCCTCCTCCTGCGCCGACACCATGACCACCGGAATCTGCGGATACTGACCACGCAGCAACACAAGGCCCGAGAAGCCATAGGCACCTGGCATGTTGAGGTCCAGCAGCACCAGGTCCCAATCGGTCTTGTGGGCCAGCTGCGCTTCGATCTGCGCAATGCTGTCGGCCTCGACCAGCCGTGCCTGCGGACCGAGCCCCAGGCTCAGCGCCTGATGCAGGGCACTGCGAAACAGCGGGTGATCGTCGGCGATCAGGATATCGTAGGTCATTATTTGATCCTTTTTATACTGAGTACGAATACCCGATCCAGCCACTGCGAATGTCGGCCAATGCTCAGCGTGCCTGCGCGACTCGGGGCGGCGCCAAGCATGCCCAGCCGGGCCGTGGTGGTCAAGCGCGATCCGGGTAGAGGGTGGCAGTTGGCCTGTAAGTCATCCGTGTCAGAGCAAGGCCTTGAGCCGCTCATGCACAGCGTCATCCGGATCGATCGGATTCTGGTACTTGGCGCCCAGATAATGGGCAGTGAACACATCCAGATAAGCATCCAGTTGCTGGCTGGCCTCGGTGTCGCCCGCCAGCTCCAGGCACAACGCCGCCACCTCGGCGGTGCAGAAGTGATCGTCACGCCTGGAACGGCGCAAGCGATAGCGCGAGATCTGCTCCGGGGCCAGGCTCAACACCGGAAAGCGCTCAAGGTATGGGCTTTTACGAAACATCTTGCGTGCTTCTGTCCAGGTGGCATCCAGCAGGATGAACAGCGGACGCTTGCCTGATCCTTTAGCGACCTGATTGACCACGCGCTCCTGGGCGACGAACTCGCCGGGAAACACCAGATAAGGCTGCCATTGTGGGTCATCGAGCAAAGCCAGCAGCCTTTGGTCGACGTCCAGGCGCGACCAGCCGAAGGCATGGGTATCCTCGATCACATCAGCGATCAGCCAGCCGGTATTGGTCGGCTTCAAGGGCTCGGTATCATGCATCAACAGGCACATCGCCGAAACAGCCGTTGCGTGCGAGCGCCAGGCACACAAGCAATAGCTGAAAATCACCCGGCAACCGGGGCAACGCGGCGCTCGCGAACCCCGGGCAATAAACGGTTTGGTACTGCGCGCCAGACGCTCTTCGCGCAGGCGGGAGACGGCGTGGCTCATGGCGAGACACACTCGCAGGGAAAAAGCATCGGCACAGCAGATAACCCGACAGGACTGAAAAGTGCGCGCAGTTTACCAGAGCGCGGTCGGCCCGCGTTTTCGGCACGATGTGATTCGTGGCCCATAGACTCTATACTGCCGCGCCTCGTTGTGAACGCCCACCCTAGTTGCTGGTCAAAGCGCCAGCCACCGTATCAGGAGAGTTCAATGCTGCGCCTTATCGCCCCCACCCTCATGCTTGTGCTCGCAGCCCCCCTGGTTGCCCAGGCCGCTTCGAAGCAAGAGTACGAATTGAGCAAAATGCTGGAACAAGTCGCCAGGGAAAGCAGTGTGGGCACGCCGCGCGCCATCAACGAAGACATTCTTGACCAGGGCTACACGGTCAACGGCAACGAGTTGATCAATCACCTGAGCGTGCGTGAAGGCCAGGCCCGGCAGATGCGTGCCAATCCCGACACCGTGCGCGCCCAACTGGCCAACAGTGTCTGTCACAACAACGGCTATCGCCAGTTGATGACCAAGGGGGCCGTGCTCAAGTATCAGTTCACCGAGTACAAGACCAACCGCCCTGTCATCAGCCAGTCGTTCATCAATACCGATTGCACCACCAAACCTGCAGCCAAGAAGTAAGCGCTACGATTTGGCGGCGTGCATGCGTCTTGCAGCGCGCCGTTGCTCATCGTCGGCGCGTAACTCGGCAATCAATGCCTGGACATACCGCGAGCGGGTTTCCTCACCGCGCAGTCGGCGCAGGCATTCCTGCTGCACTGTCAGGCCCTCCGTCTGTGCAGACTGCTCGATCGCGTCGTACAGCCACTGATCCATTTCAATCCTGATGATTACCATCTGCAGCCTCCCTGCACGTCCATCATCACTGGCTACCGGCCAGGTTCCGCTGCTGTGCAAACAGCCTGAGCATTGCGATCGGGCCCCGTCCTGAATGCAGTAAATCAGAGCAACGGACGCGCATCCGGCTGACCGACGGACGGGCGCTGACAAGTCGCAACCGATATCGACAAGCGGCCACAGCACAAACCTTGATAACCTTTATGCAGGCTTGCAGCCCTGATGGCGACAGGAAATTGCCCATCACCGAATACCCACGTATTTCGCCAACCCAAGGACACAGGCAGGATCGGCTCCGGTTCAAGTGCAGACCCGACATGCAGCGGGCTGTTGTATCGATTCTGCAGGAGGAGAACACCTAAATGCCGTATGTACCCAACGATGTTCTGTCCCGGCACTTTCAGGACAAAGGCCTGGATATCACCGACCAGGTCCAGAAACACCTTGATTTGCTGGCGCCTGGCAGCGCCAACCTGCCGCTGTACCGCGACATGATCCTTACCGTCTTGCGCATGGCCGAGGATGACCGCAACCGCTGGGATGCCAAGATCGTTCTGCAGACACTGCGCGAGCTGGATAACGCCTTTCGCGCCCTGGAGCAGTTCAAGGGACGCCGCAAGGTCACGGTATTCGGCTCGGCCCGCACCCCGCTCGAACACCCGCTCTATGTGCAGGCGCGTGAACTGGGAGAGCGCTTGGCCAAGGCCGGCATCATGGTCATTACCGGTGGTGGCGGCGGCATCATGGCCGCCGCCCATGAAGGGGCCGGGCTTGAACACAGCCTGGGGCTCAATATCACCCTGCCCTTCGAACAGCACGCCAATGCCACTGTAGAAGGCAGCGAGCATTTGCTGTCTTTCCACTTCTTTTTCACGCGCAAGTTGTTCTTTGTCAAGGAGGCCGATGCCCTGGTGCTTTGCCCGGGCGGCTTCGGCACGCTGGATGAAGCACTTGAAGTGCTGACCCTGATCCAGACCGGCAAGAGTCCACTGGTGCCCATCGTCCTGCTCGACGTGCCCGGGGGTGGCTTCTGGCAAGGTGCACTGGATTTTTTCAAGGCCCAGTTGCAGGACAATCACTACATCCTGCCCAGCGACATGCAGCTGCTGCGCCTGGTGCACAGCCCTGAGCAGGCCGTCGAGGAAATCGATCGTTTTTACAGCAACTTCCATTCAAGCCGTTGGCTGAAAAAGACATTCGTGCTGCGCATGCACCACCCCCTCAACGAGACAGCGTTGGCGCATGTGCGCAACACCTTTGCCGATCTGTGCCTGAGCGGGGGGTTCGAGCAACTTGGTGTTGAATCGCCTGAACGTGAAGACTCACCGTTCAGTCATCTGACACGGTTGACCTTCGCCTTTACCGGACGACAGCAAGGGCGCTTGCGCGAGTTGATCGACTGTATCAACCAGCCGGAAAACTGGGTCGAGGCCTCGCCTTGCAGCGAGGATGCTTCACGCGAACCGCTGAATATCGATTGAGGGCTGGCTGGCGGGCTCAGGCACCGCTCAATAGGCTCAGTCGAAATCGCCACCCCGGCCGCTCAACAGGCGGCCGATCAGGTCTATCGGGTAACCCCGATAGCTCAGGAAACGGGTCTGCTGGGCACGCTCACGCATATCAGCAGGCAACTTGCCGGCAAACTTGCGCTGCCAGGTTTCTTCCAGCCGCGCTCGCCAGTCAACATCACATTCACTTAACGCCTGCTCGATATCAGCACGCGCCAGACCACGCTGGCTCAGCTCTTCACGAATACGCAAAGGGCCTTGCCCGCCACGGGCACGCGAGGCGATGAAGCTTTCAAGGTAACGGGTTTCAGACAGGAGGCCGTCCTCGACCAGGCGGTCAAGGGCGGCGTCGATCATTTCGGAAGAGGCGCCGCGCTGGCGCAGTTTGCGCGCCAGTTCGACACGACCGTGCTCGCGACGTGCGAGCAGGTCCATTGCAGTGCGCCGTACAGCGACGAGGGTATCGAGCACGGTGGTCATGGTCGACTATCAGCTATCGGCGTCGATTTCGGCCATGTCGTCAGCAGACTCATCGGCACTTACAGGAAGCGCGTCAGCCGCTGCGGCACCACCATTGAGCAGCTTGTCGCGAATCTGTTTCTCGAGCGCGCCGGCGATGTCCTGGTTTTCCGCCAGGAACTTGGCCGAGTTGGCCTTGCCCTGACCGATCTTGCTGCCCTTGTAGCTGTACCAGGCACCGGATTTCTCGAGAAAGCCATGCGCCACGGCCAGGTCGATGATCTCGCCGTTCAGGTAGATGCCCTTGCCGTACAGGATCTGGAACTCGGCCTGACGGAACGGCGGTGCCACCTTGTTCTTGACGATCTTGACGCGGGTTTCGCTGCCGACCACTTCGTCGCCTTCTTTCACGGCGCCGGTACGGCGAATGTCCAGGCGCACCGAAGCGTAGAACTTCAGGGCATTACCACCGGTGGTGGTTTCCGGGCTGCCGAACATTACACCGATCTTCATGCGGATCTGGTTGATGAAGATCACCAGGCAGTTGGCGTTCTTGATGTTACCGGTGATCTTGCGCAGCGCCTGGGACATCAGGCGAGCCTGCAGGCCCACGTGCATGTCGCCCATTTCGCCTTCGATTTCAGCCTTGGGCACCAGGGCGGCCACGGAGTCGACCACGATCACGTCGACGGCATTGGAGCGCACCAGCATGTCGGTGATTTCCAGTGCCTGCTCGCCGGTGTCCGGCTGGGAAACCAGCAGGTCGTCGACATTGACGCCCAGCTTGCCGGCGTACTCAGGGTCCAGGGCGTGCTCGGCGTCGACGAAGGCGCAGGTGGCCCCCAGCTTCTGTGCCTGGGCGATCACCGACAGGGTCAGGGTGGTTTTACCGGATGATTCCGGGCCATAGATCTCGACGATACGGCCGCGTGGCAGACCGCCGATACCCAGCGCGATGTCCAGGCCCAGCGAGCCGGTGGAGATGGAAGGAATAGCCTGGCGGTCCTGGTCACCCATGCGCATTACGGCACCTTTGCCGAACTGACGCTCGATCTGACCCAAGGCCGCAGCCAAGGCTTTCTTCTTGTTCTCGTCCATTGAAGTCCTCACGTAATCAAATTCATTAAAGGCCTTGCGGCCACGACAACTGTATAAGTAGCCAGTATTATTCCACAGCCCCGAGCGCTCGCCTACCCCTGTTTCGGTTTTTCACCTGCACAAAGGTGAATGAGCCCCTCTAGAGCGGCCCTGACCGTTTGTCGGCGTACTTCATCGCGATCGCCGGCAAAGTGATGGCCCTGAGCCACAACCTGCGCACCGTCGGCCCAGCCGATCCAGACCGTTCCCACCGGCTTTTGCGGTGAGCCACCTGAAGGACCGGCCACCCCGCTGACCGCAACGGCAAAGCGCGCACCGCTATGGCGTTGCGCACCAAGCACCATGGCTCGCACCACCTCTTCACTGACCGCCCCAACTGTGTCGAACAACGTCTCGGACACTTGCAACTGACGCACTTTCTGCGCGTTGGAATAGGTCACATAGCCCGCCTCGAACCAGGCTGAACTGCCGCTGATACGGGTGATGGCCTCGGCGATGCCACCACCGGTGCATGACTCGGCCGTACTGACCTGAGCCTTGAGCGATACAAGGTGCCTGCCAAGCGTGTCGGCAAGCCGGGTGATGTCATCCATGGTGCAATTCCTGGCAATGAAGAAAGTGACAGGTCCGTCGAACGGACAGCGGGGGAAGTCTACACATTCACCGCCTGCGCGCACCCAGCCAAATGTATAGGCATCCTTCACAGCGGTCCGGTGCGCACCTGCGCCGACCCGGCGCGCGTGGTAACCTTGCGCCCATCGCCGAGCCGCCAGCAGACACCTCCTGTTTCAAATCGAAACCCGCTTCTGCCCCGGGCGCCGCCCCCTTTCTTTACGACTCTGTCTGATCCCACTGATGAATAAAGCCATTTCCGACCTGTCCTCCCACACACCGATGATGCAGCAATACTGGCGGCTGAAAAATCAGCACCCGGACCAGCTGATGTTCTATCGCATGGGCGATTTCTATGAAATCTTCTATGAAGACGCCAAAAAAGCCGCAAAGTTGCTGGACATCACCCTGACCGCTCGCGGTCAGTCGGCCGGCCAGAGCATTCCCATGTGCGGCATTCCCTACCACGCCGCCGAAGGCTACCTGGCCAAGCTGGTCAAGCTGGGCGAGTCGGTGGTGATTTGCGAACAGATCGGCGACCCGGCAACCAGCAAAGGCCCGGTCGAACGCCAGGTGGTGCGCATCATCACACCGGGTACGGTCAGCGATGAAGCACTGCTTGATGAGCGTCGTGACAACCTCCTGGCCGCGGTACTGGGCGATGAGCGCCTGTTCGGCCTGGCGGTGCTGGACATCACCAGCGGCCTGTTCAGCGTGCAGGAAATCAAGGGCTGGGAAACGCTGCTGGCCGAGCTGGAGCGGATCAATCCGGTCGAACTGCTGATTCCCGATGACTGGCCCCAGGGCCTGCCCGCTGAAAAGCGTCGAGGCGCACGCCGCCGCGCCCCTTGGGATTTCGAGCGCGACTCGGCCCACAAGAGCCTGTGCCAGCAGTTTTCGACCCAGGACCTCAAAGGTTTCGGCTGTGAAACCCTGACCCTGGCCATTGGCGCGGCCGGCTGCCTGCTGGGCTACGCCAAGGAAACCCAGCGCACCGCCCTGCCGCACTTGCGCAGCCTGCGCCATGAGCGTCTGGACGACACGGTCATCATGGACGGAGCCAGCCGCCGCAACCTGGAGCTGGATACCAATCTGGCCGGTGGCCGTGACAATACTCTGCTGTCGGTCATTGACCGCTGCCAGACGGCGATGGGCACACGCCTGCTGATCCGCTGGCTGAATCGCCCCCTGCGCGACCTGCCAGTGATCCAGGCCCGCCAGAGCGGTATCGACTGCCTGCTGGAGCAGTATCGTTTCGAGGGCCTGCAGCCGCAGCTCAAGGAAATCGGCGACATCGAGCGCATCCTGGCGCGCATCGGCTTGCGTAATGCCCGCCCACGTGATCTGGCGCGCCTGCGTGACGCCCTCGGCGCCCTGCCCGCGCTGCAACACGCCATGGCCGACCTGCAAGCGCCGCACTTGCAGCAACTGGCACAGACGACCAGCACCTACCCGGAACTGGCCGAGCTGCTGCAACGGGCAATCATCGACAACCCGCCGGCGGTCATCCGCGAGGGTGGCGTGCTCAAGACCGGCTACGACGCCGAGCTGGACGACTTGCAATCGCTGAGCGAGAACGCCGGGCAATTCCTCATCGATCTCGAAACCCGGGAAAAGGCCCGCACGGGCCTGGCCAACCTCAAGGTCGGCTATAACCGGGTGCACGGGTATTTCATCGAGCTGCCCAGCAAGCAGGCCGAGCAGGCGCCGGCCGACTACATCCGGCGCCAGACCCTCAAGGGGGCCGAACGCTTCATCACCCCGGAGCTCAAGGAATTCGAAGACAAGGCGCTGTCGGCCAAGAGCCGCGCCCTGGCCCGCGAGAAAATACTCTATGAAGCCCTCCTCGAAGACCTGATCGGCCATCTGGCGCCGCTGCAGGACACCGCTGCGGCCCTGGCCGAACTGGACGTGCTGAGCAACCTGGCCGAACGCGCCCTGAACCTGGACCTCAATTGCCCACGCTTCGTCGCACAACCGTGCATGAAGATCGAGCAAGGCCGTCACCCGGTGGTCGAGCAGGTGCTGTCGAGCCCGTTCGTGGCCAACGACCTGGCGCTGGACGACAACACCCGCATGCTGGTCATCACTGGCCCGAACATGGGCGGTAAATCGACCTACATGCGTCAGACCGCCCTGATCGTGCTGCTGGCCCACATTGGCAGCTACGTGCCGGCGGCCCGTTGCGAACTGTCACTGGTCGACCGGATCTTTACCCGCATCGGCTCCAGCGACGACCTGGCCGGTGGACGCTCGACCTTCATGGTGGAAATGAGCGAAACGGCCAATATCCTGCACAATGCCACTGACCGCAGCCTGGTGCTGATGGATGAGGTCGGACGCGGCACCAGTACGTTCGACGGTCTGTCGCTGGCCTGGGCGGCGGCAGAATGCCTGGCCCAGCTACGCGCCTACACACTGTTTGCCACGCACTATTTCGAACTGACGGTATTGCCCGAAAGCGAGCCGCTGGTCAGCAACGTGCATCTCAATGCCACCGAGCACAATGAGCGCATCGTGTTTCTGCATCGGGTGCTGCCAGGACCGGCCAGCCAGAGCTATGGCCTGGCAGTGGCGCAACTGGCCGGGGTTCCGGGCCGGGTCATCAGCCGGGCCAAGGAGCACCTGCAACGCCTGGAGACCACCAGCCTGCCGCATGAGCAGACGCATGCACCGCTCAAGGCCAAGGCCGGAAAACCGGCCGCCCCCCAACAGAGCGACCTGTTTGCTGCCCTGCCGCATCCGGTGCTCGAAGAGCTTGGACGCCTCAAGCCCGATGACCTGACGCCTCGTCAGGCGCTGGATTTGTTGTACTCATTGCAAACTCGCCTGTGACGCCGGGCGTTACATACTGTTAGAATCCCGCGCGGTTTTGGAATGCTCTTGACACCTAGCCTGGTCAAGTCGCTATCCGGGCCGCGTGAGGACCTAGCGAACCACAGGTCGAGCGGCAGGCGGATACAGCCAACCCGCCTTGAGACCACTCACTTGAAGCCCATGTTTTCACACGGCTCGGGCGATAACCTCCCGAACCTGGCATCGCTGTCTGACAGTGCGATGCTGCCGCCGCCTGAGGAGAAAATTAGAAATGACCTTCGTCGTCACCGACAACTGCATCAAGTGCAAGTACACCGACTGCGTAGAAGTCTGTCCGGTGGACTGCTTTTACGAAGGCCCGAATTTCCTGGTGATCCACCCGGATGAGTGCATCGACTGCGCCCTGTGCGAGCCTGAATGCCCGGCCCAGGCCATTTTCTCGGAAGACGAGATTCCGGCTGGCATGGAGAACTTCATCGAACTCAATGCCGAGCTTGCCGAGGTCTGGCCGAACATTACCGAGCGTAAGGATGCTCTCCCCGACGCCGAGGAGTGGGACGGCAAGAAAGGCAAGATTGCCGATCTGGAGCGTTGACCAAAAGGCCCCTTGCGGGCCTTTTGCTTATCTTTTCTGCAGGCAAAAAAAGGGGCGGTATAACCGCCCACATTTTTCCTTGGTCCATTTGATCCCTTTCATCATCCTGATGAATCGCATCCTGCGATGTCCTTGTCAGCGCTCATCCTTGAGTGCCTGTACCGATCCGTTGGTACAGTTCCGATCATAGTGATTTTCAGACTAAGGGCAACCCCCCTCAACAGCATCAAAAGTGTCAAAATAATGAACAGTATTCAGAAAAAATCTATTCAAATCAAAGTGATGGGTATTTTCATGATGCGCAACTGGAATAATTTTACACACTAAGCCTGCAAACACTTACAGCCTGCGTAAGCAATGACTTACACGACGCTTAGTTAGTGTCAAAAAGCCGCCCCCGCACCCAGCCCTGCACTATTAAAAGATGCTATTGCCACGATATTGTCATGAAATCATGCAGGCAGCAAAAAGGCCGATAGCAACAGGCATGTTGCTATCGGCCTTTTGTCTGGCAGGCGAACTACTGGAAGAGCGACTCGCTGGAGAGGCCGTTCTTTTCAAGGATTTCACGCAGGCGCTTGAGGCCCTCGACCTGGATCTGCCGGACCCGCTCACGCGTCAGGCCGATCTCGAGACCGACATCCTCCAGCGTGCTGCTTTCATGACCCCGCAGACCGAAGCGGCGAATGACCACCTCGCGCTGCTTTTCGGTCAACTCCGAAAGCCATTGGTCGATGCTTTGCGAAAGATCATCATCCTGCAGCAACTCGCAGGGGTCGGTGGGTCGATCATCGGTCAGGGTATCAAGCAGTGTCTTGTCCGAGTCAGGCCCCAGCGACACATCCACGGAGGAGACCCGCTCATTGAGCCCAAGCATGCGCTTGACCTCACTCACGGGCTTTTCCAGCAAGTGGGCGATCTCTTCAGCGGAAGGTTCATGATCGAGCTTCTGGGTCAGTTCACGGGCAGCGCGCAAATAGACGTTGAGCTCCTTGACGACATGAATCGGCAGACGGATGGTCCGCGTCTGGTTCATGATCGCCCGTTCGATGGTCTGGCGAATCCACCAGGTCGCGTAGGTCGAAAAACGGAAACCCCGTTCAGGGTCGAATTTCTCGACGGCCCGGATCAACCCCAGATTGCCCTCTTCGATAAGGTCCAGCAATGACAGGCCGCGATTGACATAGCGCCTGGCAATCTTGACCACCAGCCTCAGGTTGCTTTCGATCATGCGTTTACGCCCCGCAGGATCGCCACGTTGCGACAGACGCGCAAAGTGAACTTCCTCTTCCGGAGACAACAAGGGCGAAAAACCGATTTCATTGAGGTACAACTGGGTGGCGTCTAGCGCCCGGGTGTAATCGATGTACTTGTGCTGTTTGAGCGAAGAAGAAGTTTTAGCCTTGGCGCGAGCCGAGACCGGGGTTGACGACTGCTTTTCGTCAGACACCTGCTCCAGGACAATGCCTGCTTCCGTAAGGAGCACTTCATCATCGATGTCAAACTCCGGCGCCTCGTTGCTAAGAGCCATTGTTATAGTCCTTTGGTGAGTTCGACCTCAAGCCCCCGCGTCGCCTGATTTCCATGGCAACGCCTGAGCCTGTTCCTATTACGCCAGGAACAGGCCGACAACGTTCAACGGCGTGGCAAGAATTGCAGCGGATCTACAGGCTTACCCTGGCGGCGAATCTCGAAATGCAGCTTCACCCGGTCAGTCCCCGTTGACCCCATCTCGGCAATTGTCTGCCCTGCCTTGACCTGTTGCCCTTCCTGTACGAGCAGCCTGCGGTTATGACCGTAGGCACTGACGTAGGTATCGCTGTGTTTGATGATGATCAATTCGCCGTAGCCCCGCAATCCACTCCCGGCGTAAACAACTGAACCATCAGACGCTGCCAAAACAGGCTGTCCCAAATTTCCGGCAATATCAATGCCTTTATTCAAACTTCCGTTTGAAGAAAATTTCCCTATCAAAACGCCACTAGCCGGCCATGTCCAGCCGCCTGGAGAGCGCCCTGCAGGCGTCTGCGGACTGGTGGCTGCCGGTGGAATGACCACTGGCGTTACAGCCACCGGCTTGGTGATGACCGTGGTCTTTACAGAGCCTGAACCACTGCTTGTAGTGGACGTGGAGGTGGTGACCGGACCCGAGCGTGTGGGGGTACTGACGACGCTCGAGGCGGCATCCGAACGCCCGTCGAAACGAATCGTCTGCCCGGGGCGAATGGTATAAGGCTCGGGAATGCGATTGCTCACGGCCAGTGCTTTCCAGTCCCAGCCATAACGGAAGGCAATGGAAAACAACGTGTCACCACGCTTGACCACGTATTGCCCGGAAGTGACGGGGGCACGCTGCTCGACAGCATTGCCGTTGCGATCGACCACACGCACGCCGCCTGAAGGCGAACTGGAGCAGCCGACCAGAAGGACGCTCAAGGCAAGGCCAATCACCAGACGCTGAAAACCTGTCAAAAACCTGAGCTGCCCAATGACTGTGTGACTCACCCGCCACTCCCTTTCCCGGTGATAGATTTGAAATGCTGCCTGTTGTACCGCATAGGCGACTGGCAGCGAGTGTAACCGGTGTTAAGCACGCTTGCCTGTAACAAGCGGCTTCTCTCGATAATGCCAGGTAGCCATATGAGGACACGCGGGCAGGAGGTAGACCGGCGGCGGCGTGAAGAATTCCCATCTGTACCCGGCAAAAAATGACTCAGGCCAATGGTCCGTTGAGCAATGGGACAAAACGCACAGCCCCCAGCACGCGCCTGGAGAACCCGTGTTCCTCACGTACGATCATCAGTAACTGCTGAACCTCGCCTGCGCCCACCGGGATGACCATCCGCCCGCCAGGCGCCAATTGATCGAGCAACGCCTGGGGCACGTCGGTGGCCACTGCCGTGACGATGATGCCGTTGTAAGGCGCCAGCGCCGGCCAGCCTTCCCAACCGTCGCCCCAGCGAAACACCACGTTGCGCACGTTCAACTCCACCAGGCGTTCCTTGGCACGATCCTGCAGCACCTTGATGCGCTCGACGGAAAACACCCGCTCGACCAATTGGGCCAGCACCGCCGTCTGATAGCCGGAACCGGTGCCGATCTCCATCACCTTGTCCAGAGGACCCGCTTCCAGCAGCAGCTCGCTCATGCGCGCCACCATGTAGGGCTGGGAAATGGTCTGGTTATGGCCGATGGGCAAGGCGGTGTCTTCGTAGGCCCGATGCGCCAGGGCCTCGTCGACAAACAGGTGGCGCGGGGTCTTGCGAATGACGTTCAGCACCCGCGCATCCGCCACGCCTTCTTCGGACAATCGCTGGATCAGGCGCTCGCGGGTACGCTGCGACGTCATGCCGATACCGCGGCGCAGCAGGTCATCATGGTCACGGGACATCAGCGCAACCCCTCAAGCCAGGTGTTCAGACGGCTGAAACCGTCCTGAAAGGTCCGGTCAAGCTGCAGCGGTGTGATGGAGACGTATCCCTGCATCACGGCATGGAAATCGGTGCCGGCACCGCCGTCCTCGGCATCGCCGGCGGCCGCAATCCAGTAGCCGGCACGACCACGCGGGTCGACCACCTTGACCGGAGCTGCAGCCCGGGCGCGATGCCCCAGCCGGGTCAACTGGATGCCGCGCACCCGATCCAGGGGCAGGTTGGGAATGTTCACGTTCAGGACCGTACGCGGCGGCAGGTCGAGTTGCTCATGCGCCTCGACCAGCAGACGGGCGTAATGGGCAGCGGTGGCCAGGTTGTCCGGCTGTCGCGACAGGAACGAGAAGGCCATGCCGGGACGCTGCAGGAAACGGCCTTCGAGTGCCGCCGCAACGGTGCCGGAATACAGCACATCGTCACCCAGGTTGGCGCCCAGGTTGATGCCCGAGACGACCATGTCGCAGGTGTACGGCAAGATTCCGTTGAGCCCCAGGTGCACGCAGTCGGTCGGCGTGCCATTGACGCTGATGAAACCGTTGTCCAGGACATGTGGATGCAGGGGACGATCCAGCGTCAGTGAACTGCTGGCGCCGCTTCGGTCTTGATCGGGGGCAATGACCGTGCACTCGGCATAATCCGCCAGCGCCGCATACAGCGCTGCCAGACCGGGTGCGGTGACCCCGTCATCGTTTGAAATCAGAATACGCATGGGCTATCCGTTAGCCCGACCGGCACCAGATCGACGAGTTCGCGTACCAGAACGGTGGCGAAACATCCGGGCGGAAGGACAAATTCCAGTTGCAGAATGTCAGGCTCGGGATAATGCCATGCCAAGCGCCCAATGGGCAGTCGCAGGATACGACGTTCGTGCGCCATGCCCGCCCGCACCAGCCAGTCGCATAGTGCCGCCTCGCTTGCAGCCAGACGGTCCTCCAGCTCGCCGGTGACGCCAGTGGCTGGCGAAGCGCCACTACCCCACTGCGGACCCGTAGGGTGCAGGTCGAGAATCGCCAGGCGTGGGTCACTGCACTCCTCGGGGCCGGCCGAAAAAAAGCTGCGACTGTCAGTAAAGGCCAGCAGATCGCCCACTTGGGCCGTGTTCCAGGTGCCATCGGCCACCCGTGCTGCCAACACCTGGTTGAACAGGTAACTGCGGGCCGTGGATAACAGCCGCGAGCGTACAGCACGCTGCTCGGGCAAGGCCTGACGCCCGGCGTAGTCGCGCGCCTGGGCCAGGTTGCCGCCGTCATGGCCAAAACGCTGGGCACCGAAGTAATTGGGCACGCCTTGGGCGGCGATCGCTTCCAGGCGCCGTTCCAGGGCCTGGGTATCGGCCTTCAATCCTGTCAGGCGCAAGGTGAAGCCATTGGCGGCATGCGCGCCACGCTGCAGTTTGCGCCGGTGCCGGCCGCACGAAAGGATCTTGAGCGTGGCATCCTCGGCTGCCGACAGATCGGGGTCGGCCTTGCCTGGCAACTGAATGCTGAACCACTGGCGAGTCAGTGCCTGCCGATCCTTGAGGCCGGCGTAACTGATGGTACGCAGCGGTACGCCCGCGGCACGGGCCAACCGGCGAGCGGCTTCTTCGGTATTGAGACCGCGTTTTTCGACCCACAGCCATAGATGCTCACCATCGCCGGACAAAGGAATGTCCAGCACCTCATCGACCTGGAAATCCTCGGCGCAGGCCTTGAGGACGGCGGTGCCCAATGCCGCGCCGTAGGCACGCGGCCCCAACAGTTGAAGGTCGTTCATGCGCGCAACAACAGCGCGACGGCATGCACCGCGATGCCTTCTTCGCGGCCGACGAAGCCGAGCTTCTCGGTGGTCGTGGCCTTGACGTTGACCTGGTCGGGATCAACCTGCAGGTCCTGGGCGATCAGCTCGCGCATGGCCTGGATGTGCGGCGCCATTTTCGGTGCCTGGGCGACGATAGTGGCGTCGACATTGGCGATCTTCCAGCCCTTGCCCTGCACCAGCGTGAGGACATGGCGCAGCAGCACACGGCTGTCGGCACCCTTGAATTGCGGATCGGTGTCCGGAAAGTGCTTGCCGATATCGCCCAGCGCAGCGGCACCCAGCAAGGCATCGCTCAAGGCATGCAACAGTACATCGCCATCGGAATGGGCCAGCAGGCCGAAACCGTGTGCAATGCGCACACCGCCCAAGGTAATGAAATCGCCTTCGGCGAAACGGTGCACATCGTAGCCATGGCCAATACGCATAGAAAAACGCCCTGAAAAAAGTCAGGGCGCGATTCTACCTGCTTTGCAGGGTGCAGGGTCAGCACAACTGGGTGCTTTGCCTCAATAAGCGTTCAAGGCCGTGGCATGATGACGCAGGTGTTCCTCGATGAAGCTGGCAATGAAGTAATAGCTGTGATCATAACCGGGCTGCAGCCGCAGATTCAGCGGGTGACCTGCGGCCTTGGCGGCTTGCACCAGTGCCTCGGGCTTGAGCTGGTTGACCAGAAAATCGTCGCGATCACCCTGATCGACCAGGATCGGCAGCTTCTGCGTGGCCTGTGCCAGCAGCAGGCTGGCATCCCACTCGCGCCAGCGCGAGCGGTCCTCGCCCAGGTAGCGAGAGAAGGCTTTCTGGCCCCAGGGGCAATCGACCGGGTTGCTGATGGGCGAGAACGCCGAGACCGACTGATAGCGGCCCGGGTTACGCAAGGCGCAGACCAGCGCACCGTGCCCGCCCATGGAGTGGCCGCTGATGCCCCGCGCCTGGGACGCCGGAAAGTGCGCCTCGATCAGTGCCGGCAACTCATCGACCACATAGTCATGCATCCGGTAATGCTTGGCATACGGCTGCTCGGTGGCATTGAGATAGAAGCCCGCACCCAGGCCGAAATCCCAGGCACCGTCCGGGTCGCCTGGCACATCGGGGCCGCGCGGGCTGGTGTCCGGCGCCACGATGATGATTCCCAACTGCGCGGCCAGTCGATGGGCACCGGCCTTCTGCATGAAGTTTTCATCCGTGCAGGTCAGTCCCGACAGCCAGTACAGCACCGGCAGCTTGCCGCCCTGCTCCGCCTGGGGCGGCAGGTACACGGCAAAGACCATGTCGCAACCCAGTACACTGGACGTGTGCTTGTACCGCTTGTGCCAGCCACCAAAGCTTTTCTGGCAAGAAATGTTTTCCAGATTCATACGACCTCCAGCGACAAGCGATCAACCATAAGCGGCAAGCAGCAACGAATGCCCGCTTGCCGCTTGAAGCTCAACGCTTGAGGCTTATTCAGAAATGGATGACCGAACGAATGCTCTTGCCTTCGTGCATCAGGTCGAACGCCTTGTTGATGTCTTCCAGGCCCATGGTGTGGGTAATGAAGCTGTCCAGCGGAATCTCGCCGGTCTGTGCCATGTCGACATAGCTTGGCAGCTCGGTGCGCCCGCGCACGCCGCCGAAGGCCGAGCCGCGCCAGACGCGACCGGTGACCAGCTGGAACGGACGGGTAGCGATTTCCTGGCCGGCACCGGCCACGCCGATGATCACCGACTCACCCCAGCCCTTGTGGCAGCATTCAAGCGCTGCACGCATCAACTGCACGTTGCCGATGCACTCGAACGAGAAGTCCACGCCGCCATCGGTCAGATCGACAATCACTTCCTGGATAGGACGATCATATTCCTTCGGGTTGATGAAATCGGTAGCACCCAGTTGCCGGGCGATATCGAACTTGGACGGGTTGATATCGATGGCGATGATGCGCGAGGCCTTGGCCTTGACCGCACCAATGATCGCCGACAGACCGATGCCGCCCAGGCCGAAGATCGCCACGGTGTCACCCGGCTTGACCTTGGCGGTGTTGAGCACCGCACCGATGCCGGTGGTCACGCCACAGCCGAGCAGACAGACCTTCTCCAGCGGCGCGTCCTTCTGGATCCTGGCCACCGAGATTTCCGGCAGCACGGTGTACTCGGAGAACGTCGAGGTGCCCATGTAGTGGAAAATCGGCTGGCCTTTATAGGAAAAGCGCGCTGTGCCGTCCGGCATCAGGCCCTTGCCCTGGGTCGCGCGGATCGACTGGCACAGGTTGGTCTTGCCCGACAGGCAGAATTTGCACTGGCGGCACTCGGGGGTGTACAGCGGAATGACGTGGTCGCCGACCGCTACCGAAGTCACGCCCTCGCCGATCGCCTCGACGATGGCGCCGCCTTCATGGCCCAGGATCGCCGGGAAAATACCCTCCGGGTCAGCGCCAGACAACGTGTAGGCGTCGGTGTGGCAAACGCCCGAGGCAACGACCCGCAGCAGCACTTCGCCAGCCTTGGGCATGGCCACATCGATCTCGACAATTTCCAGTGGCTTCTTGGCTTCAAAGGCGACAGCGGCGCGTGACTTGATCATGGGGTCTCTCCGTTAGGGTTAAAACAGACCCGGAGTGTAGTACGCTGCCGAATGATGAGTAATCCAGACAAAAGCAAAACATTATTGCTGCACAGGGACAATCGATGTACACCAATCGCTGGGAAGGTCTGGACGAGTTCGTGGCCGTGGCCGAAAGTGGCCAGTTCACTGCGGCGGCTTTGCGCCTGGGCGTGTCGTCCTCGCACGTCAGCCGGCAGATCATGCGCCTTGAAGAACGCCTTCAAACCCGTCTGCTGTATCGCAGCACCCGCCGCGTGACGCTCACCGAAGCCGGGCAGACGTTCCTGCAGCATTGCCAGCGCCTGCAGGACGGACGCGAAGAAGCACTGCGGGCAATAGGCGACCTGAACAGCGAGCCCAAGGGGCTGTTGCGCATGACCTGCGCGGTGGCCTACGGGGAGCGCTTTATCGCACCGCTGGTGACACGCTTCATGGAAAGCTACCCACAACTGCGGGTCGACATCGAGCTGAGCAACGACACGCTGGACCTGGTGCATGAGGGCATGGATCTGGCGATTCGCCTGGGACGCCTGCAGGATTCACGCCTGGTCGCCACACGCCTGGCACCGCGGCGCATGTACCTGTGCGCGTCGCCGTCCTATCTGGAGCGTTATGGCCGGCCGCACAGCCTGTCGGAGCTGAGCCGCCACAACTGCCTGATCGGCGGCAGCGACACCTGGCTGCTGCAGCAGAACGGGCGGGAGTTTTCCCAGCGCGTCCAGGGCAACTGGCGCTGCAACAGCGGCCAGGCGGTACTGGATGCCGCCTTGCAGGGCACGGGACTGTGCCAGTTGCCGGATTATTATGTGCTGGAGCATTTGCACAGTGGCGCGCTGGTGTCCTTGCTCGAGGGCCATCAGCCGCCCAACACCGCGGTCTGGGCGCTGTACCCACAGCAGCGGCACCTGTCGCCCAAGGTGCGCAAGCTGGTCGACTATCTCAAGCAGGGGCTGGCGCAACGCAAGGAATATGCGGCGGCCCAGGCGTCAGCTAGAAGCGGCTCTGCCGATGCCGGCGCAACCACTCAAGGTCCTCGGGCCGGGTGACCTTGATGTTATCGGCCCGCCCTTCGATCAGGCGCGGGGCTGCGCCGGCCCACTCGATGGCCGACGCCTCGTCAGTGATCGGCACATGCGCCACCAGGCTGTCGGCCAGCGCCCGATGCAAGGCCCCCAGGCGAAACATCTGTGGTGTGTAGGCCTGCCAGATCAGGCGGCGGTCGACGGTCTCGGCCACCCGCCCCTGGGCATCGGCGCGCTTGAGGGTATCGCGGGCCGGTACGGCCAGCAGGCCACCGACCGGATCATCGGCCAGTTCGCCCAACAGCTGATCCAGGTCACTGCGCGCCAGGTTGGGCCGCGCAGCATCGTGCACCAGCACCCAGTCGTCATCGCTGGCGCCCTGCGCATGCAGGTGCAACAAGGCATTGAGGACCGAATCGGCCCGCTCCTTGCCGCCGGTGACGCGCTGAATCCGCGAATCCAGGGCACACGGCAAGGCCGGCCAGTAGGGATCATCCGCCGCCAGGCTGATCACCAGTCCCTTGAGCCTGGGATGATTGAGAAAACACAGCAGGCTGTGTTCGAGAATTGTGAGGCCGCCCAACGGCAGATACTGCTTGGGACGGTCTGCGGCCATGCGAGCGCCAACGCCCGCGGCGGGAATAACAGCCCAGAAGGCCGGCAATACGTCGTTCATGGCAAGGTCACCGCGCAAGCTGATAAAGCGTTTCACCGTCCTTGACCATGCCCAGCTCGTGGCGGGCACGCTCCTCGACGGTCTCCAGACCCTTTTTCAGCTCCATGACCTCGGCATCCAGCACCCGGTTACGTTCGAGCAGGTTAGCGTTTTCGGCGTGTTGATCGGCAATCTGCTGAGTCAGGCTAGCCACTTGCGCCAGGCTTCCGTTGCCTACCCACAGCCGGTATTGCAGACCGGCCAGTAACAGCAACAGGACAAGAAACAACCAGTAAGGACTGCGCATGTAAATATCAGTTACCCGGTAATGAGGCGGCAGAGCCAAAGCATAGTGACCAACGGCATTGGGCCTGACAAATGCCAGGCCCAATCAACGCAACATCGGCATGAGCCTGCACCTATCGTGCACGCCCTGCCGTTTTACCATCTATGGCTTAGCCGCGAAACTCTGCGCGACCGCGATAGACTGCCTTGGCACCCAATTGCTCTTCGATGCGCAGCAACTGGTTGTACTTCGAGACGCGGTCGGAACGGCACAGCGAACCGGTCTTGATCTGGCCCGCAGCGGTCCCCACGGCCAGGTCGGCGATGGTCGAATCTTCGGTTTCACCGGAGCGGTGCGAGATCACGGCCGTGTAGCCGGCGGCCTTGGCCATCTGGATCGCTTCCAGGGTTTCGGTCAGGGTGCCGATCTGGTTGAACTTGATCAGGATCGAGTTGGCGATCTTCTTGTCGATGCCCTCTTTCAGGATCTTGGTGTTGGTCACGAACAGGTCGTCGCCCACCAGTTGCACCTTGTCGCCCAGCTTGTCGGTCAGCACTTTCCAGCCCGCCCAGTCAGACTCGTCCAGGCCGTCTTCGATCGAGATGATCGGGTAACGGTTGGCCAGACCGGCCAGGTAATCGGCAAAACCGGCCGCGTCGAAGGATTTACCTTCGCCGGACAGGTTGTACTGGCCGCCTTCCTCGAAGAATTCGCTGGCCGCGCAGTCCAGGGCCAGGGTCACGTCGGTGCCCAGGGTGTAGCCGGCATTGGCGACCGCTTCGGCGATGGCGCTCAGGGCGTCTTCGTTGGAGGCCAGGTCAGGTGCGAAACCGCCTTCGTCGCCCACGGCAGTGTTCAGGCCACGGGCCTTGAGCACAGCCTTGAGGTGATGAAAGATCTCGGTGCCCATGCGCAGGGCATCGGAGAAGCTCTTGGCGCCAACCGGCTGGACCATGAATTCCTGGATGTCGACGTTGTTGTCGGCATGCTCGCCACCGTTGATGATGTTCATCATCGGAACCGGCATCGAGTAGACGCCCGGGGTGCCATTGAGGTTGGCGATGTGCGCGTACAGCGGCAGGTCCTGATCCTGGGCTGCAGCCTTGGCCGCAGCCAGTGACACCGCGAGAATGGCGTTGGCGCCCAGCGAAGCCTTGTTCTCGGTGCCATCGAGTTCGATCATGGCACGGTCCAGCGCCTTCTGGTCCACCGGATCCTTGCCCAGCAGCAGGTCACGGATCGGGCCATTGATATTGGCGACGGCTTTCAGAACGCCCTTGCCCATATAACGGCTCTTGTCGCCATCACGCAGCTCGAGCGCTTCGCGCGAGCCGGTCGAAGCACCGGAAGGCGCGCAGGCCGAACCGATGATGCCATTATCGAGAAGCACGTCTGCTTCCACAGTGGGGTTACCACGGGAGTCGAGAACTTCACGACCTTTGATGTCGACGATTTTTGCCATTGTTGTGAACACTCCAAGATTGACGTAAACGACACAGCAGGGAAAACGAGGCGCGGCCGGCCGCAAATTGGCAGGGCCGGGCGCGCACTTTACCGGAGAACCAGGCTTACGCGGTCTCTACCGGTGCAAAACTTTTCACCAGATCATCCAGGGCCTTGAGCTGGGTCAGGAACGGCTCCAGCTTGTCCAGGCGCAGGGCGCAAGGACCATCGCAGCGGGCGTTGTCAGGGTCCGGATGGGCTTCAAGGAACAGACCGGCCAGGCCCTGGGACAAACCAGCCTTGGCCAGCTCCAGCACCTGGGCGCGACGACCGCCGGCCGAATCGGCGCGACCGCCCGGCATCTGCAGGGCGTGAGTCACGTCGAAGAACACCGGGTACTGGAACTGCTTCATGATGCCGAAGCCAAGCATGTCCACCACCAGGTTGTTATAGCCGAAGCTCGAACCGCGCTCGCAGAGGATCAACTGTTCGTTGCCCGCTTCTTCGCACTTGGTCAGGATGTGCTTCATTTCCTGAGGCGCAAGAAACTGGGCTTTCTTGATGTTGATCACCGCACCGGTCCTGGCCATCGCCACCACCAGATCGGTCTGGCGCGACAGGAAGGCCGGCAACTGGATGATGTCGCACACCTCGGCCACCGATGCGGCCTGATGCGGTTCATGCACGTCGGTGATCAGCGGCACGTTGAAGGTGCGCTTGATCTCTTCGAAGATGCGCAGGCCTTCTTCAAGCCCCGGGCCGCGATAGGAGTTGATCGACGAGCGATTGGCCTTGTCGAAGCTGGCCTTGAACACGTACGGGATGCCGAGCTTTTCGGTCACCCGCACGTAGTGCTCGCAGATCTGCATGGCCAGGTCACGGGACTCCAGCACGTTCATGCCGCCGAACAGGACCATGGGCTTGTCGTTGGCAATCTCGATAGCGCCTACGCGGATGATTTTCTGAGCCATGTGCTTGGTATCCCGAATCAGACGTTCTTCTGGTGTTGAGCCAGGGCGGCCTTGACGAAGCCACTGAACAGTGGATGTCCGTCACGCGGTGTCGAGGTGAACTCGGGGTGGAACTGGCAGGCCACGAACCATGGATGATCAGCCGCCTCGACCACTTCGACCAGCGCACCGTCACCGGAGCGACCGGAAATCTGCAGGCCGGCCTCGATCAGTTGCGGCAGCAGCTTGTTGTTGACCTCGTAGCGATGACGATGACGCTCGACAATCACATCCTTGGCATAGCAATCGTGCACCTTGGTGCCCGGCAGCAGCTGGCATTCCTGGGCACCCAGACGCATGGTGCCGCCCAGGTCGGAGCTTTCGGTACGGGTTTCGACCGCGCCGGTGGCATCTTCCCACTCGGTGATCAGGCCCACGACCGGATGCGCGACGGTGCGGTCGAACTCGGTGGAGTTGGCATCCTTCCAGCCCAGCACGTTACGGGCGAACTCGATGACCGCCACTTGCATGCCCAGGCAGATGCCCAGGTACGGCACCTTGTTTTCACGGGCGTACTGCACGGCGGTGATCTTGCCTTCGACACCGCGCAGGCCGAAGCCGCCCGGTACCAGGATCGCGTCGACGCCTTCGAGCAGGCCGGTGCCCTGGTTTTCGATGTCTTCGGAATCGATGTAGCGCAGGTTGACCTTGGTGCGGTTGGTGATCCCGGCGTGGCTCATGGCTTCGATCAGCGACTTGTACGCGTCGAGCAGCTCCATGTACTTGCCGACCATGGCAATGGTCACTTCGTGTTCGGGGTTGAGCTTGGCGTCGACCACCGCGTCCCACTCGGAGAGGTCGGCACCGCCACATTGCAGGCCGAAACGCTCGACGACGAAATCGTCCAGGCCCTGGGCGTGCAGGATGCCCGGGATCTTGTAGATGGTGTCGGCGTCTTCCAGGCCGATCACCGCACGCTCTTCGACGTTGGTGAACTGCGCGATCTTGCGACGCGACGAAACATCGATCGCGTGATCGGAGCGGCAGATCAGCACGTCAGGCTGCAGGCCGATGGAGCGCAGCTCCTTGACCGAATGCTGGGTCGGCTTGGTCTTGGTTTCGCCTGCGGTGGCGATGTACGGGACCAGGGTCAGGTGCATCAGCATGGCGCGCTTGGCACCCACTTCGAAGCGCAACTGGCGGATCGCTTCCAGGAACGGTTGCGACTCGATGTCGCCGACCGTGCCGCCGATCTCGACCAGGGCCACGTCGGCATCGCCGGCACCCTTGATGATCCGGCGCTTGATCTCGTCGGTAATGTGCGGAATCACCTGGATGGTCGCGCCCAGGTAATCACCACGGCGCTCCTTGCGCAGTACGTGCTCGTACACCCGTCCGGTGGTGAAGTTGTTGTTCTGGGTCATGGTCGTGCGGATGAACCGCTCGTAGTGACCCAGGTCCAGGTCGGTCTCGGCGCCGTCATGCGTGACGAACACTTCACCGTGCTGGAACGGGCTCATGGTGCCCGGATCGACGTTAATGTAGGGGTCCAGCTTGAGCATGGTGACCTTAAGTCCCCTCGCCTCCAGGATGGCCGCCAATGAAGCCGAGGCAATACCTTTCCCCAATGAAGAAACAACACCGCCCGTGACGAAGATGAAGCGCGTCATGAAAAACCCTAGAAGTCTGCGTTAAAGCGGTCAGAGCCGCCGGGGAAAGCGAAGGAAGGCCGAAGCCCCCGATCACCCACAAGGTTCACAGTGCATTCCCGAAACTGCTGTATTGAAACCGACCGGCCATAAGCCTGCCCATTGCGCCACACGTTAAAGATTGCCCCGTAAACACGGGTTGGAAATCGGCAACTTGGGTCAATTGGAAACCACTGACACAAGCTGTATCAAGAAGGGAGCGTAGTCTACCGGAAAGGGCCTATCACCTCAAACTTTGGTCGCTCGTCGGTGCATGCCAGCACAGCCAGGCACCGTTTTCGCCCATTCGATCAAGCCCTGCCAGATTGGCCACGGCCAGTAAACGACCGTCCTGGAACACCAACGGCAAGCGGGCACGGACAAAACCGGGCAAGCGTGTTTCATTCAGCAGTCGCTTCAGGTCGCGCTGCCCACGCCCCGGCACGCCCATGACTTCACCACCCTGGCGGTAGCGAACCTCGAACGGCCCTGGCGGCGCACCCGCGGAAAAAGACAGCGTGCCGTTGCCAGGCAGCCTCAGCGCATGCGCAGGATTCGACCAGTGCAATCCACCACACGGTGGATGCAGCCAGTCACCGGCCAGCCACCACACGTGCCCGTCCGCCCGGTGCAACTCGCCATCGGCCAGGCGCCAGAGCGGATGCGCAGCGGGTCGTGCATCGCGCAGATCCTTCCAGCCGGCCCAATGATTGGTGTCCGGCAGGCGAGTCAGCGGGGCCAGCCAATGGCGCAAGGCATTGCGCTGGCGCGCCTCGGACAGACTGGCCAACGGTGCCAGGGCCAGGGCCGGAAGATTCAGCCAGGCAAACTCGCTGTGTCGCTGCGCACGCGCCAGGTCATCGACCGCCAGCTCATCGAGCAACTGCTGCGCGTCGCCAAGGTGCGCGGCACTGCGCGCCAGGCTGGCCTGCGCCTGCGGCCAGCGTGCCTGCAACAGCGGCAGCACCTGATGGCGCAGAAAGTTGCGCGAATAATGCACATCCTGATTGCTCGGGTCTTCCACCCAGCGCAACCCATGCCGCCGTGCGTAATCTTCGAGGGCGGTGCGCGACACGTCCAATAACGGGCGCAGCAAGCGGCCCCGGCCCAACGCCCGAGAGGGCGCCATGGCCGCCAGACCGCGCACGCCGGCACCACGCAACAAACGAAACAGCAGCGTCTCGGCCTGATCGTCACGGTGCTGGGCCACCAGCAGCCATTCACCCGGGCCCAGCGCCCGGGAAAAGGCGGCATAGCGAGCCTGACGTGCCGCTTCCTCGAGGCTGGCGCCGCTGCGCACCCGCACCCGCTCTATACGCAGAGGCACGCCCAGCGCCGCACAGACCTGACGGCAATGCGCAGGCCAGGCGTCGGCGGTCGCTTGCAAGCCATGGTGCACGTGAATGGCATGAATCGGCGGGAGGGGCTGGCGCCTGGAGAGCGCAATCAGCAGGTGCAGCAGAACGGTGGAATCCAGGCCACCGGAGAACGCAACGTGCAAGGCAGGCACCGCGCCTGCCCCGGACAGCGCCCGGGCAAGCGCCGTGTACAGCGCCTCATCGCTCATGACCAGGTCCTGAACAGTGCCCGGCCATGGACAAGACGCCATGGCCGGGCAAGGTCATGTCAGACGCCGTAGCTCATCAGGCGCTCATAACGGCGCGCCAGCAGGGCGGCGTTGTCGAGTTTCTTCAGCGAGGCCAGTTGGCCGAGCAGCTCTTCGCGAATCAGTGCCGCGGCTGCAGCCGGGTCGCGATGCGCACCGCCCAATGGCTCGTTGATCACCTTGTCGACGATACCCAGGCCCTTGAGGCGCTCGGCCGTGATGCCCATGGCTTCGGCGGCATCGGGTGCCTTTTCGGCGGTCTTCCACAGGATCGAGGCACAGCCCTCGGGCGAGATCACCGCATAGGTGGAATACTGGAGCATGTTCAGTTGATCGCAGACACCGATGGCCAGTGCGCCGCCGGAACCGCCCTCACCGATCACAGTGGCGATGATCGGGGTTTTCAGGCGCGCCATGACGCGCAGGTTCCAGGCAATCGCCTCGCTCTGGTTGCGCTCCTCGGCGTCGATGCCAGGGTAGGCACCCGGGGTGTCGATGAAGGTCAGGATCGGCATCTTGAAGCGCTCGGCCATCTCCATCAGGCGGCACGCCTTGCGATAGCCTTCAGGGCGCGGCATGCCGAAATTGCGACGGACCTTTTCGCGCACTTCACGGCCTTTCTGGTGACCGATCACCATCACTGGCTGATCGTCCAGACGTGCGACACCGCCGACCAGTGCGGCGTCATCGGCAAAATGCCGGTCGCCGTGCAATTCGTCGAACTCGGTAAAGATGTGTTCGATGTAGTCCAGGGTGTAGGGACGACGCGGGTGACGCGCCATCCGGGCGATCTGCCAACTGGTCAGGTTGCCGAAGATGCTTTCGGTAAGCGTATTGCTCTTGTCCTGCAACCGGGAGATCTCGTCGCTGATGTTCAGCGAGTTGTCATTGCCTACCAGGCGCAGCTCTTCGATCTTGGCTTGCAAGTCAGCGATAGGCTGTTCGAAATCGAGAAAATTCGGGTTCATAGGCATCCGTCTTGGGTCGACGGCCAAGAGGCCGGCCGGTTGATCTGTAAAAGCGCCCCACCATACGGAAGGGGCGCATTCAGGTCGAGTTTAAAAATTCGGTACTTTAAGTGCTCCAGGCCTTTACGAAAAGTCGGCGAGCGAGCGTAGCCACTTTTTACGTAAGAGAGCCTAGCGGTACTGGAGGAAGACGTTCTGCTTTCCGAACTGGTCACGCAACGCCTGGATCAGGTTGTCCGCGGGATCGATTCGCCAGCTGTCGCCAAACTGCAGGATAGCCCTGGCGTCCATGCCAGTGTAATCGAGCGTGACCGGGCAGGCACCGCGATGGCGCTTGCACAGGTCGCCCAGCCAGCGCAGCCGGTCGCCCTTGAGTGCGGCAGCATCCACCGTTACCCGCAGGCTTTCGGCAAGGCCGGTACGGGCATCCTCGATACTCATGACGCGCTTGGCACGCAAGCGCAGCCCCCCGGAAAAGTCGTCGTTGCTGACTTCACCCTCGACCACCACGATAGCATCGGTCTGCAACAGTGACTGGGCGGCATGAAACGCTTCGGCAAACAAAGAGGCTTCGATGCGCGCCGAGCGGTCGTCCAGGGTGATGAAGCCCATCTTGTCGCCCTTCTTGTTTTTCATCACCCGCAGGGCGATCACCAGCCCGGCTACCGTCTGGGTATCACGGGCCGGCTTGAGGTCGATGATGCGCTGACGGGCAAAACGCCGGATTTCGCCCTCGTACTCGTCGATCGGATGACCGGTCAGGTACAGGCCCAGGGTTTCCTTCTCGCCGCGCAGGCGTTCCTTGAGGGTGATTTCCCGGGTCTGGCGATGGTTGGCATAGACGTCGGCATCTTCGGCCTCGAACAGTCCGCCAAACAGGTCGCTGTGCCCGCTGTCGCGGCTGCGGGCGGTCTGTTCGGCGGACTGGATGGCCTCTTCCAGCGCCGTCAGCAGCACCGAACGGTTGCGGTCGATATTGGCCTGGTAAGCCTTGGGTTCCAGCTCGAAATACGGCCCCAGGCGGTCCAGCGCGCCGCTGCGGATCAGGCCGTCCAGCGTGCGCTTGTTGACCCGCTTGAGGTCGACCCGCGCGCAGAAATCGAACAGGTCCTTGAAAGGCCCGGCCTGACGCGCCTCGGTAATCGCCTCTACAGGGCCTTCACCGACGCCCTTGATCGCCCCCAGGCCGTAAATGATCCGCCCGTCGTCGCTGACCGTGAACTTGAACTCGGACATGTTCACATCCGGCGCGTCCAGGCGCAGCTTCATGCTGCGCACTTCCTCGATCAGGGTCACGACCTTGTCGGTGTTGTGCATGTCCGCCGACAACACCGCAGCCATGAACGGCGCCGGGTAGTGCATCTTCAGCCAGGCTGTCTGGTAGGACACCAGGCCGTAGGCGGCCGAGTGGGATTTGTTGAAGCCGTAGCCGGCGAACTTTTCCACCAGGTCGAAAATGTTACCGGCCAGGTCCGGCTCGATGTTGTTGTTCTTGCAGCCTTCGATGAAACCACCGCGCTGCTTGGCCATTTCTTCGGGTTTTTTCTTGCCCATGGCCCGGCGCAGCATGTCGGCCCCGCCCAGGGTATAGCCGGCCATGACCTGGGCAATCTGCATCACCTGTTCCTGATACAGGATGATGCCGTAGGTCGGTGCCAGCACCGGTTTGAGACCTTCGTACTGGTAATCCGGGTGCGGGTAGGCCAGTTCGGCACGACCGTGCTTGCGGTTGATGAAGTCGTCGACCATGCCCGACTGCAAAGGGCCTGGACGAAACAGCGCCACCAGTGCGATCAGGTCTTCCAGGCAGTCGGGCTTGAGCTTCTTGATCAGCTCTTTCATGCCGCGCGATTCAAGCTGGAACACCGCCGTGGTCTCGGCGCGCTGCAGCAGCTCGTAGGTCGGCTTGTCGTCCAGCGGAATGAAGGCGATGTCCAGCGGCGCCTTGTCTTCCTTGGCCCGCTCGCGGTTGATGGTCTCCAGCGCCCAGTCGATGATGGTCAGGGTGCGCAGGCCGAGGAAGTCGAACTTCACCAGGCCCGCCGCCTCGACATCGTCCTTGTCGAACTGGGTCACCAGGCCGTCGCCGGCCTCATCGCAATAGATAGGGGAAAAGTCGGTGAGCTTGGTCGGTGCGATGACCACGCCACCGGCGTGCTTGCCAACGTTACGCACCACGCCCTCGAGCTTGAGGGCCATTTCCCAGATTTCGGCAGCCTCTTCATCGTTCTTGAGAAAGTCGCGCAGGATCTCTTCCTGCTCGTAGGCCTTCGCCAGGGTCATGCCCACTTCGAAGGGGATCATCTTCGACAGGCGATCGGCCAGGCCGTAGGACTTGCCCTGCACCCGCGCCACGTCGCGCACCACCGCCTTGGCCGCCATGGAACCGAAGGTGATGATCTGGCTGACCGCGTTGCGCCCGTATTTTTCCGCCACGTACTCGATGACCCGGTCACGACCGTCCATGCAGAAGTCGACGTCGAAGTCGGGCATCGATACCCGCTCGGGATTGAGGAAGCGCTCGAACAGCAGGTCGTATTCCAGCGGGTCCAGGTCGGTGATCTTCTGCACATAGGCCACCAGCGATCCGGCACCCGAGCCCCGGCCCGGCCCCACCGGCACGCCGTTGCTCTTGGCCCACTGGATAAAGTCCATCACGATCAGGAAGTAACCGGGGAAGCCCATCTGGATGATGATATCCAGCTCGAAATTCAGCCGGTCGACGTATACCTGGCGGCGTTCTTCATAGTTTTCCGAGCTTTTGGGCAGCAGCACCGCAAGACGCTCTTCAAGCCCGTCGAAGGACACCTTGCGGAAATACTCGTCAATGGTCATGCCATCGGGAATCGGGAAGTTGGGCAGAAAGTGCGTGCCCAGCTTGACGTCGATGTTGCAGCGCTTGGCGATCTCGACGGTGTTCTCCAGCGCCTCGGGCAGGTCGCTGAACAGCTCGGCCATTTCTGCCGGGCTCTTGAGGTACTGCTGGTCACTGTAGTTGCGCGAACGACGCGGATCGTCCAGTGCCCGGCCTTCACCGATGCATACCCGGGTTTCGTGGGCGGCAAAATCCTCTTCGTGGATAAAGCGCACATCGTTGGTGGCCACCAGCGGCGCACCGTGGCGATCGGCCAGAGCTACAGCCGCATGCACATGCTCTTCATCATTGACCCGGTTGGTGCGCTGCAGCTCGATGTAGAAGCGGTCGGGAAACACCGCCATCCATTCACGCAGCAACTGACCGGCTTCATCGACATTGCCGCCGAGCAGGGCCACGCCGATCTCACCCTCCTTGGCCGCCGATAATGCAATCAGGCCTTCACTGGCCTGGGCCACCCACTCGCGCTGGATCACGACAAAGCCATTGCGCTGGCCTTCAGTGAAGCCGCGGGAGATCAGTTCGGTCAGGTTGCGATAGCCTTGCGGGTTCATGACCAGCAGGCTGAGGCGGCTCAGCGGCGCGTCGGCATTCTTGCCGGCCAGCCACAGGTCGGCACCGCAGATCGGCTTGATGCCCGCACCTTGAGCCGCCTTGTAGAACTTGACCAGCGAACACATGTTGCCCTGGTCGGTGACCGCCACGGCAGGCATGTTCATGGCTGTCAGCGCCTTGACCAGTGGCTTGACCCGGACCAGCCCGTCGACCAGGGAGTACTCGGTGTGCAGGCGCAGATGAACGAAAGAAGCCGACATGAAGATCCTATAACGCTGGAACACGAAAAACGAAGAGCGTGATTGTACCCAGCCAGACCTGAAACGTCAGTCCTGAAGCAGACGGCCCGACACGGCCTGGGCGATCACTGCACGTGCCTCCCAGGCCGCACGCACCGGGGCAAAGGAGCGCCGGTGGATCGGCGTGGGGCCAAGACGTGCCAAGGCTTCCAGATGAACGGGCGTCGGATAGCCCTTGTGTCCACCCATGCCATAGCCTGGATAGATCAGCTCGAACGCCGCCATTTCCCGGTCACGGCTGACCTTGGCCAGAATGGAGGCGGCGGCAATGGCCGGCACCTTGGCATCGCCCTGCACCACGGGTGCCGAGGGCACTGCCAGTTTGGGGCAGCGATTGCCGTCGATCAGGGCCAGCCTGGGCGTGATACTCAAGCCTTCGACTGCCCGCTGCATGGCCAGCATGGTGGCATGCAGGATGTTCAGATGATCGATCTCGTCGACCTCAGCGCGGGCAATGCACCAGCACAGGGCTTTTTCACGGATTTCATCGAACAGCTTTTCGCGCCGCGTCTCGGTCAGTTTCTTGGAGTCGTTCAGGCCAAGAATCGGCCGGGCCGGGTCGAGAATCACCGCAGCGGTCACCACCGGACCGCACAACGGGCCACGCCCGACCTCATCGACACCGGCCACCAGTTCTTCGACGAGGGTGAAATCCAGGCCCATTTGCATTGTTTTTACGCTCACAGTGAAGAAGGACGGCCGATCAGGGCCAGCACGGCATCAGCGGCCTGGTTGGAGGCATCGCGACGCAGCGTGCGGTGAATCGCATCGAACCCTTCGGTCTGCGCCTGGCCGCTATCGATCAGCGGCCCGATTTCGGCAGCCAGCGATTCGGGTGTCGCCGCCTCCTGAAGCAATTCGGGCACCAAGGCGCGACCGGCCAGCAGGTTGGGCAACGACACGTAAGGGCTCTTGACCAGCCGCCTGAGAATCCAGAAGGTCAACGGTGCCATGCGGTAAGCCACCACCATCGGGCGCTTGTACAACAGCGCCTCCAGTGTAGCCGTCCCGGAAGCGATCAATACCGCATTACAGGCCGCCAGGGCCAGGTGCGAGCCACCGTCGAGCAACGTCACCGGCAGGTCGCGGCCTTGCAGCAGTTGTTCGATCTGCACCCGCCGTTGCGGGCTGGCGCAAGGCAACACGAAGCGCAATCCGGGCCGTTCGGCCAGCAGGCGTTGGGCAGCATCGAAAAACAGCGCACCCAGGCGTCCGACTTCACCCCCGCGGCTACCGGGCATCAAGGCGACCAACGGTCCCTCGCCCAGGCCCAGTTCGGCACGAGCGGCTGCACGGTCGGATGTCAGTGCAATGGTATCGGCCAACGGATGACCGACGAAGCGCACCGGAACACCCTTCTCTTCATAGAAACGCGCTTCGAAGGGCAGCAGGGTCAGCATCAGGTCGCAGCCTTCGCGGATTTTCAATACCCGTTTCTGCCGCCAGGCCCAAACCGACGGGCTGACGTAGTGCACGGTCTTGATCCCGGCACGGCGCAGCTGCAGTTCGATATTGAGGGTAAAGTCCGGCGCATCGATGCCAATGAACACATCCGGGCGCTCGGCAATCAGGGTCGCAATCAATTCCTTGCGTCGCCCCAGCAATTCACGCAGGCGGCCCAGCACTTCGACCAGGCCCATGACCGACAGGCGCTCCATGGGGAAGTACGAGACCATGCCTTCGGCCTCCATGAGCGGGCCGCCGACACCAATGAACGTGGCATCCGGATGACGCGCCTTGATGGCGCGCATCAGGCCGGCGCCGAGAATATCGCCGGACGCTTCGCCGGCCACCAGAGCGATACGCAATGAGCCGCCCATGATCAGCGGGTAATGCCGCGGGTCGAAGACTGGATCGACTGAAGGAAAACGGCCACTTCAGGAAAGGCGCAAGCCGGCTCGGCCAGCTCGACAATGGCCTGATCAACGGTCAGTCCCTGGCGATAGACCGTCTTGTAGGCCCTGCGCAGGGCCTGAATCGCCTTTTCGGAAAAGCCGCGACGGCGCATGCCTTCAAAATTCATGCTGCGCGCCTCGGCAGGGTTGCCGAATACGGTAACGAAGGCCGGTACGTCCTTGCCGATCGCCGTGCCCATGCCGGAAAAGCTGTGGGCGCCGATATGGCAATGCTGGTGCACGAGGGTGTAGCCGGACAGGATTGCCCAGTCATCGACATGCACATGACCGGCCAGTGCGGTGTTGTTGACCAGAATGCAGTGATTGCCGATCACGCTGTCATGACCGATATGGGCATAGGCCATGATCAGATTATGATCGCCCAGCGTGGTTTCGGCGCGGTCCTGGACGGTACCGCGGTGGATGGTCACCCCTTCGCGAATCACATTGTGATCACCGATCACCAGGCGTGTTTCTTCACCCTTGTACTTGAGGTCAGGGGTGTCTTCACCCACCGAGGAAAACTGGTAGATACGGTTATGACGACCGATGGACGTCGGCCCGCGCACGATCACATGGGGGCCTATCACTGTACCCTCGCCAATTTCCACACCGGCTCCGATGATCGACCAGGGGCCGACCTCAACGCTGTCGGCCAGGACGGCCGTCGGATCGATGATTGCGCGAGGGTCAATCAAACTCATAGCTTGCGTTCCGCACAGATGATTTCAGCGGAACAAACCGACTTGCCGTCAACCGACGCCTTGCACTCGAACTTCCAGATCTGGCGCTTGCAGCTGACGAACCGGGCTTCAAGCAGCAACTGGTCGCCCGGCACCACGGGCTGACGAAAACGCAGTTTGTCCGAACCGACGAAGTAATAGAGAGTGCCATCGGCAGGCTTGGCGTCAAGCATTTTGAAACCCAGGATCCCGGCGGCCTGGGCCATCGCTTCGATGATCAGAACGCCCGGCATGATCGGGTGCTGGGGAAAATGGCCATTGAAGAACGGTTCGTTGACGCTGACATTCTTGTAGGCACGAATTGTCTTGCCCTCGATATCCAGCTCTACGACACGATCCACCAACAGGAAAGGGTAACGATGAGGCAAGTATTCGCGTATTTCGTTGATGTCCATCATTTCGAGGGAAAGCCTGTAGTAAAGAATGAGAGTGCGCAACGACTGCGCGCACTCTTCTGCAAATCGGGCAGGCGGCCTGGCGACCCTACCGACCCGATATGAAAGAGATTTCAGCCATCAGATGAATCATTGGGAGCGCGGGTCACGGTCTCGACGACTTTTTCCAGCTTTTGCAGCCGTCGGGCCATGTCATCGATCTTGCGCAACCGTGCAGCGCTCTTGCGCCATTCGGCGGCAGGCTGCATGGCCGTGCCGGACGAATAGGAACCCGGCTCGGTGATCGAATGGGTCACCATGGTCATGCCGGTGATGAACACCCCGTCGCAGATGTCGATATGCCCCACCAGCCCGACGCCGCCGGCCAGCATGCAGTGCTTGCCGATTCGGGTACTGCCGGAAATACCGACACAGGCGGCCATGGCCGTGTGATCGCCGATCTGCACGTTGTGTGCAATCTGGATCTGGTTGTCCAGTTTCACACCGTTGCCGATCCGGGTATCCGCCAGTGCTCCGCGGTCGATGGCCGTGTTGACACCGATTTCTACATCATCACCAATGATCACACCGCCGATCTGGGCGATTTTCTGCCAGACGCCTTTTTCATTGGCAAAACCGAATCCTTCGCCCCCCAGCACGGCACCCGACTGAATCACGACCCGCTGACCGATGCGCACATCGTGGTACAGCGTGACGCGCGAGGCCAGCCAGCCGCCCTCACCGATTTCGCTGCGGGCACCAATGAAGCAATGCGCGCCTACGGTGACGCCGGCCGCGATGCGCGCACCGCTTTCGATCACCGCATAAGGACCTACGCTTGCGCTCGGGTCGACATGGGCATCGTCGGCCACGATAGCGGTCGGATGAATGCCGGTTGCCGCCTTGGGCTTGGGGTCGAACAGATGCGACACCCGCGCATAGGCCAGATAGGGATCGGGCACCAGAAGCGCATCGCCGTCATAGCTGTCGATGTCGGCCGGCTTGAGCAGGACGGCAGCCGCATGGGTTTCGGCGAGAAATTTTCGATACTGCGGATTGGCCAGAAAACTGACCTGGCCGGGCCCCGCCTCTTGCAAGGTGGCCAGCCCGGTAATGTCCTTGTCCTTGTCGCCACGCAGGGTGGCGCCCAGGAACTCGGCCAACTGGCCGAGCTTGATGGGTGCGCTCATGATTTACTTCAGCTGGTTCATGCGCTCGATGACCTGGCGAGTGACGTCATACTGAGGCTTGACGTCGATCACTGCGCCACGCTCGAACACCAGGTCGTAGGCACCACGCTTGATGACTTCTTCAACAGCCTGGTCCAGCTTTGGCTTGAGTTGCTTGAGCATTTCGCGGTCGGCCGTGGCCTTGGCTTCGTTCAATTCCTTGGACTGGAACTGGTAGTCACGGGCCTTCTGCTTGAATTCCAGCTCAAGACGCTCGCGCTCTGGCTGGGCCATCTTGTCGCCACCACTGACCAGACGGTCCTGGATGCCCTTGGCGCTGGTTTCCAGGCTCTTGAGCTTGGTGACTTGCGGGCCGAATTTTTTCTCGGCATCCACGGCATAACGCTTGGCAGCGTCGGATTCCAGCAGAGCCATCTGATAGTTCAGCACGGCGATTTTCAGGTCGGCGAAGGCCGGGGTTGCGACCAGAACAGTGGCCAGCAGTACCAATTGGGTCAACTTACGCACAAATACACTCCTACAGAATTCGTTGGTCGTTGCTTGGAGTCAGACCCTTAGAAGGTCTGGCCCAGGGAGAACTGGAACACTTGGGTTTCCGAGTCGTCATCCGGTTTCTTGATCGGCATGGCCAGCGCGAAGCTCAACGGGCCCAGAGCAGTGATCCAGGTGACGCCGACACCGACAGAACTGGCCATGCCGGAGAAGTCGACACCATTACATTCGACCTTCTGACCGTTCTTGGTTCTGCTGCTGTCGCAATTAGTGTCGAAAACGTTACCCACATCCCAGAATACGGAGGTGCGCAGGGAACGCTGGTCCTTGATGAACGGCAGCGGGAACATCAGTTCTACACCGCCTTGCACCAGGGCGTTGCCACCAAACGGCAGCGGATCCTGATCCGGGTCGGCAATAGTACCTGGTCGACCACCGTCAGCTTCACCCCTGCTAGGCGTACTGCGCGGGCCCAGCGTGCTGTCCTTGAAGCCACGTACCGAGTTGAAGCCACCGGCATAGTAGTTCTCGTAGAACGGCAGGCCACTGGTCGAACCGTAGCCGTCGCCAAAGCCCAGCTCGGTGTGCAGGCGCAAGGTGTAGGTGTCATTGATCGGATAGAAGTACTGCCCGCGGTAGTCAACCTTGAAGAACGACAGGTCGCTGCCCGGCAGGGTCGCTTCGGCCACCAGGCTTTGCGAGTGACCACGGGTCGCCAGCACACCTTTGTTCAGGGTCGACTCGGACCAGCCGATCGAGCCCTTGAAGTTCAGGAAGTTGTCGCCTTCCTTGTCGATGAAATCGAAGATCTCCTCGACGGTGTAGGTACCGGTCTTGATCTTGTCCTGCTGCACGTTAAGACCGTAGGTCAGGCGCGCCGTCTCGCTGATCGGGTAGCCCAGGCTGATGCCTGCGCCCATGCTGTCCACGGCGTAGCTGGCCACGTCGACGTCAAGGTCGTCGTAGTCGGTGGTGCGGTAGAACGCGTTGTAGCCCAGGCTGACGCCGTCCGGCGTGTAGTACGGGTCGACATAGCTGAAGTTGTAGCGGGTCTGGTATTCGCTGCGGGTCAGGCCGATGCTGACCTTGTTACCTGTACCCAGGAAGTTGTTCTGGCTGATCGAACCACCCAGGATCAGACCGGCGCTCTGGGCGAAACCGACACTGGCGGTGATCGAACCCGAAGCCTGCTCTTCCACGGCGTAGTTGACGTCGACCTGGTCGTCGGTACCCGGCACGGCCGGCGTTTCGACGTTGACTTCCTTGAAGAAGCCCAGGCGATCGAGGCGCACCTTCGACTGGTCGATCAGGTAGGTCGAAGCCCAGCCGCCTTCCATCTGGCGCATTTCGCGGCGCAGCACTTCATCGGCCGACTTGGTGTTGCCACGGAAATTGATGCGGTTGACGTAGGCACGCTTGCCCGGATCGACCACGAAGGTGATGTCGACGGTACGGTCTTCATTGTTCGGGGTCGGCACGCCGTTGACGTTGGCGAAGGTATAGCCTTCGTTGCCCAGGCGGCGGGTGATCAGTTCGGACGTGGTGGTCATGACCTTGCGCGAGAACACCTGGCCGGGCTGTACCAGCAACAGGGAATCGACCTGGTCTTCAGGCACCTTCAGGTCGCCACTGAGCTTGACCGACTTGACGCTGTATTTCTCGCCCTCGTTGACGTTGACCGTGATGTACACGCTCTTCTTGTCAGGGGTGATCGAGACCTGGGTGGAGGCGATGTCCATGTTGATGTAGCCGCGGTCCAGGTAGAAGGAGCGCAGGCGTTCCAGGTCGCCGGAGAGTTTTTCCCGGGCGTACTTGTCATCGTTCTTGAAGAACGATAGCCAGTTGGTGGTCTTGAGCTCGAACAGGTCAACCAGTTCCTGCTCGGGGAAGACGGTGTTGCCCACCACGTTGATGTGCTGGATGGCGGCCACGGTGCCTTCGTTGATGTCGATCTTCAGGCCGACACGGTTGCGTGGCTGGGGAACGACTTCGGCCTTGACCTCGGCAGAGTAGCGGCCCTGAGCCACGTACTGGCGCTGCAGCTCGTTGCGCACGCCTTCGAGGGTCGCGCGCTGGAAGATTTCGCCTTCGGCCAGACCGGACTGTTTCAGCCCCTTCATCAGGTCTTCGGTGGAGATCGCCTTGTTGCCTTCGATCTCGATGCTCGCGACCGACGGGCGCTCGACGACAGTGATGACCAGAACGTTACCTTCACGCCCCAGCTGGATGTCCTGGAAGAACCCGGTTTTGAACAGCGCACGAGTGGCTTCGACCAGACGGCCATCGTCCGCATTCTCGCCCACGTTAAGCGGCAAGGCGCCAAAGACGCTGCCGGCGGAAACCCGCTGCAGGCCATTGACACGGATATCGGAGATGGTGAAGGACTCGGCGTGAACTTCAGCGATCATCAGTGCGGCAAGAGCCGCAGTTAGCAGCAGACGTTTCATGAAGTCCTTTATTCCAACTGGCAATAAACAAACTGCCGCCTCAGGCGGCAGATTCGCAATGGAGCGAAACTTTCAGAGTCGACCCAGATCGTTGACCAGTGCGAGCAACATGACGCCCACTACCAGACTGATACCAATCTGAACACCCCAACCCTGTACCTTTTCCGAAAGAGGACGCCCGCGGGCCCATTCGATCAGATAAAACAGCAAATGCCCCCCATCCAGTACTGGAATAGGCAGCAAATTGAGAACCCCCAGGCTTATGCTCAGATAAGCCAGGAAGTTCAGGAAGTCACCCACGCCCGACTGGGCCGAAGCGCCCGCCACTTTAGCAATGGTTATCGGTCCGCTCAAGTTTTTTACAGACAGCTCCCCGAACAACATTTTCTTCAACGATTCAAGCGTCAGCACGCTCATGGTCCAGGTGCGCCTGAAGCCTTCTGCCACCGCTTCCAGTGGTCCATAGCTGACTTCACGCAGCATCTCGGCCGGCCACTCGCCACCCTTGACGCCAGCCCCAAGGTAACCGGTGGCCGCCTCGCCTTCGCCGCGCGCCGCCAGGGTCAGGGGCACGACAACCGTGGCGCCATCACGCTCGACGGTCACGGCGATACGCGCATCGGGCCGCTCGCGCACCCAGTCGACCACCTGTTGCCACTCGCTCACCGGCTGCTCGTCCAGCGCCACCAGTCGATCACCGGTCTTCAGGCCGGCGGCCTGCGCGGGGCCCTTGCCATCAAGCTCGGCAAGCACCGGCGGCAAGGCCGGGCGCCAGGGCTGGATGCCCAGCGAGCGAATCGGATCAGGCTCTTCAGAGCCTTTGAGCCAGTCCTTGAGTACCAGTTGATGTGCGCTGTCGCTGCTCGCGCCTGGCTCGCGCACCGTGACATTGATGGTCCCGCTCTCACCCAGACGACGAACCAGCTGCAGGTTGACAGCCGACCAGCCGACGGTCGGCTTGCCGTCGACGGCCACGATTTCCTGGCCGGCATTCAGGCCGGCCAGTTGCGCAATGCTGTCAGGGGCCACGGTGCCGATGACCGGCTTGACCTGCTGACTGCCCAGCATGGCCAGCGCCCAGAAGAACACGATGGCCAGCAGGAAATTGGCAATCGGACCTGCCGCGACAATGGCGATACGCTGATAGACCGTCTTGCGATTGAACGACTGTTCGGCCATCTCGGCCGGCACATGCCCTTCGCGCTCGTCGAGCATCTTGACGTAGCCACCCAGCGGGATGGCCGCCACGACGAACTCGGTGCCCTGCCGGTCATGCCAGCGCACCAGCGGCATGCCGAAGCCCACCGAAAACCGCAAGACCTTCACGCCACAGCGACGTGCCACCCAGAAGTGGCCGAACTCATGGAACGTCACCAGCACACCCAGGGCCACCAGGGTCCCGAGGATCATATATAACGCACTCATTCAGTTTCTCCGGGGACCGGCTTGCCAGCCGGCATCAATCATTGAAGGCCTGTAAAGCCGCCCCTGACGCATCACCCGACCGTCCATGGATTGATCGCGCATGACTTCATTGCGCATGGCGCTCGAGCCATTGCGTGGCCAGCACCCGCGCCCGCGCATCCATCGCGAATACCGTTTCCAGCTCATTGAGCGCGACCACCGGCTCGCATGACAATACCGACTCGATGACGCCGGCAATCTGCAGATAGCCGATGCGCCCCTCGAGAAAGGCCGCCACCGCCACCTCATTGGCCGCATTGAGCATGGCCGGCGCACTGCCGCCCGCTTCTGCGGCCTGACGCGCCAGGCGCAGGCAAGGGAACCGCTGCTCGTCCGGCGCCTGGAAATCCAGTTGACCGATACGAAACAGGTCCAGCGGTGCCACGCCCGAATCGATACGCGCCGGCCACGCCAGGGCATTGGCAATGGGCGTACGCATGTCGGGGTTGCCGAGCTGGGCCAGTACCGAACCATCGACATAATCCACCAGCGAGTGGATCACACTTTGCGGATGGATGACCACCTCGACCTGATCGGGGCGCGCATCGAACAGCCAGCAGGCTTCGATCAGCTCCAGGCCCTTGTTCATCATGGTGGCCGAATCGACGGAAATCTTGCGCCCCATCGACCAGACCGGATGCGCACAGGCCTGCTCCGGCGTGACCGCCTGCAACTGCTCCAGCGGCGTCTGGCGAAACGGCCCACCGGAAGCGGTCAGAAGAATACGACGCACACCGATCGCGCCCAGGCCACGGGCAAAGTCCTGTGGCAGACACTGGAAGATCGCGTTGTGCTCGCTGTCGATCGGCAGCAGTACAGCGCCACTGCGCCGCACCGCCTGCATGAACAGCGCCCCGGACATCACCAGGGCCTCCTTGTTGGCCAGCAACACCTTCTTGCCCGCCTCGACCGCAGCCAGGGTCGGACGCAGCCCGGCCGCGCCCACGATGGCGGCCATCACCGCATCGACATCAGGGTGGGCGGCCACGTCGCACAGACCGCCCTCCCCCACCAGCACGCCGGTTTCAAGGCCGGCATCACGCAACTGCGCCTGCAGGCGACTGGCCGCCTCAGGCGTCGGCACCACGGCAAAACGTGGCCGGTGCACGATACACAACTGCAGCAGCTCATCGAGCCGTGCAAAGCCGGTCAGGGCAAACACCTGGTAACGATCGCGATGGCGCGCAATGACATCCAGCGTACTCAAGCCGATGGAGCCGGTCGCACCCAGCACGGTAATCTGTTGCGGCATGCTCACATCACACCCCAGTCAGCCGCCCACAGCAGCACGGCAAACACCGGAATCGCCGCCGTCAGGCTGTCGATACGGTCCAGCACGCCGCCATGGCCGGGCAGCAAGTTACTGCTGTCCTTGACCCCGGACTGGCGCTTGAACATGCTTTCGGTGAGGTCGCCCACCACGGAAATCAGGACGATGATGGCGGTCGCCAACAGCCCGGCGATGAACTGGCCGAACGACCAGTCGCGCATCACACCGACCACAAAGGTGATCGCCAGTGTGACCGCCAGCCCGCCATACACCCCTTCCCAGCTCTTGCCCGGACTGACCTTGGGCGCCAGCTTGCGCTTGCCCAGCGCCTTGCCGGTGAAATACGCCCCGATGTCGGCGGCCCAGACCAGCACCATCACCGACAGGATCAGCCAGTTGCCCAGCGGCCATTGCTTGAGCAGCACCAGGCCTTGCCAGGCCGGCAGCAGGATCAGCAGGCCGATCGCCAGCTTGCACACCGCACTGGCCCAATGATCGCTGGACGCGGGAAAGGTCAGCACCAGCCAGGTCGCCAGCAGCCACCAGATGACCGCAGCAGTCAGTACCCACGGCGCAAGCCCCGGCAGCAGGTACAACAGAAACAGCAGCACCGCGACGGTTGCAGCGTAGGCAATACGCATCGACTGGCTGGCAAAACCGGCCAGTCGTGCCCACTCCCAGCCACCCAGCACGACGACCAGGCCAATGAACAGGGCAAAGCTTGCCCCCTTGAGCAGGAAGAAGCCGCACAAGGCAATCGGCAACAGGATGAGGGCAGTGATAATCCGTTGTTTGAGCATCAGGCGCGGGCTCCGGCTTCAACCTGTTCGCTGGTCTTACCGAAGCGACGTTGGCGTGAAGCGAAATCGGCCAGCGCTGCGCGCATGGCGTCGTGTTTGAAGTCCGGCCAGAAAAGGTCGGAGAAATACAGCTCGGCATACGCCAGCTGCCAGAGCAGGAAATTGCTGACGCGCCGCTCGCCGCCGGTACGAATGCACAGGTCAGGCAACGGCAGATCACCGGTGGACAGGCAGGCCTGCAACAGCCCCGGCGTAATGTCCTCGGGCTGCAGATGCCCTGCCTGTACTTCGCGCGCCAGACGCTGGGCAGCCTGGGCAATATCCCACTGACCACCGTAATTGGCCGCAACCTGCAGGATAAAGCGGTCATTGCCGGCGGTACCCTGCTCGGCATCGCGCATGGCCGCCTGCAATTCAGGATGAAAGCGCGAGCGGTCACCGATGATGCGCAAGGAGATGGCGTTGTCGTTCAGGCGCCGCGTTTCGCGCCTCAAGGCAGTTAGAAACAGTTCCATCAATGCCCCGACCTCATCGGCCGGCCGCTGCCAGTTCTCGCTGGAGAACGCAAACAGGGTGAGCACCTCGACCTTGGCCTCGGCACACACCTCAATGACCGCACGCACGGCATCCACACCGGCCTTGTGCCCGGCGACACCGGGCAGCAGGCGTTTCTTCGCCCAGCGATTGTTACCATCCATGATGATCGCGACGTGTCGCGGCACCGAAGACAGTGCCGCTTGCTTGGTCTTTTCCATTAAAACGCACCGAGCCCTATACGGCCATCAGGTCGGCTTCTTTCTGCTTGACGGCCACTTCGATCTCGGCGACGAACTTGTCAGTCAGCTTCTGGATCTCTTCAGCCGCACGACGCTCTTCGTCTTCGCTGATTTCCTTTTCCTTGACCAGATCCTTGTACTGGCTCAACGCATCACGGCGAATGTTGCGCACCGCTACACGGGCATCTTCAGCCGCATCACGCGCCTGTTTGGTGAAACCCTTGCGGGTTTCTTCGGTCAGGGCCGGCATCGAAATCAGCAGCAGCTCACCCAGGTTGGTCGGGTTCAGGTTCAAGCCGGCACTGCCGATGGCCTTGTCGACCGCGCCCAGCATGTTGCGCTCGAACGCCACCACTTGCAGGGTGCGTGCATCCTTGACCGTGATATTGGCAACCTGCTTGATTGGCGTATCGTTGCCGTAGTAAGGCACCATTACCCCTTCCAGGATGCTGGGGTGAGCCTTGCCGGTACGGATACGGCCGAATGCATGGCCCAGGGACTCCAGGCTTTTCTGCATGCGCTCCTGGGCGTCCTTCTTGATTTCGTTGATCATTATTGAACTTCCTCGATCAGGGTGCCTTCAGCGCCACCGTGCACAATATTGAGCAGGGCGCCAGGTTTGTTCATGTTGAAGACGCGCAACGGCATCTTGTGGTCGCGGCACAGGCAGATGGCGGTCAGGTCCATGACACCCAGCTTGCGATCCAGCACTTCATCGTAAGTCAGATGATCGAACTTCTCGGCATTGGGGTCCTTGAACGGATCGGCAGTGTAGACACCATCGACCTTGGTCGCCTTGAGCACGACGTCGGCATCGATTTCGATGGCCCGCAGGCAGGCGGCCGAATCGGTGGTGAAGAACGGGTTGCCGGTGCCGGCGGCGAAGATGACCACTTCCTTGGCGCTCAGGTGGCGCATGGCCTTGCGACGATCGTAATGATCGGTCACCCCGACCATGGAAATGGCGGACATCACGATGGCTGTGATATTGGCACGCTCCAGCGCATCGCGCATGGCCAGTGCGTTCATCACGGTGGCCAGCATGCCCATGTGATCGCCGGTGACCCGGTCCATGCCGGCCGCACTGAGGGCCGCACCACGGAACAGGTTGCCACCGCCGATGACCAGCCCGACCTGTACACCGATACCTACCAGCTGACCCACTTCAAGCGCCATGCGATCAAGCACTTTGGGGTCGATTCCGAATTCCTCGGAGCCCATCAGGGCCTCGCCGCTAAGCTTGAGTAGAATGCGTTTATAGCGAGCCTGATGACCACTGCTCTGCTGAGCCATTGCGAATCTCTCCTGCGGCGTTACTTGATAATGAAATCCGTGCAGGCACCAGGGCCTGCGTCAACTCTAGTCCGGCACCCTGAAGGCGCCAGAAAATGCTGCCTTGCAGACTGTTTCTGCGAGAAAAAATTCCCTTTTCTTCTTTGAAAAAGAGGCCGCGCGCATGTGCGGGCAGCCTCTCTTGCGACGTGTGAAACCGTCTTACTTCTTGCTGGCAGCGACTTGAGCAGCCACTTCTTCAGCGAAGTTGTCGACTGGCTTCTCGATGCCTTCGCCCACTTTGAAGTAGGTGAAGGAAACGATTTCGGCGCCGGCTTTCTTGGCCAGTTCACCGACCTTGATTTCCGGGTTCTTGACGAACGCTTGCTCGACCAGGCTGGCTTCGGCCAGGAACTTGGTGATACGACCCTTCACCATGTTCTCGACGATGTTTTCCGGCTTGCCGGCGATCTTGTCAGCGTTCAGCTGCAGGAAAACGCCCTTCTCGCGCTCGATCGCTTCAGCCGAAACTTCCGACGGCAGCAGGAACTCAGGGTTGGTCGCCGCCACGTGCATGGCGATGTCCTTGGCCAGCTCGCTGTCGCCGCCCTTGAGGACGACAACCACGCCGATCTTGTTGCCGTGCAGGTACGAACCCAGCACGTCGCCTTCAACACGGGCCAGACGGCGGATGTTGACGTTCTCGCCAGTCTTGCCGACCAGGACCAGACGCGCTTCTTCCTGTGCGGCGATCAGCGGCTCGACAGTGGTCAGCTTCTCGGCAAAGGCTTTTTCGACGCTGGCAGCAACGAATGCCTTGAAGTCGTCTTGCAGGGCCAGGAAGTCGGTCTGCGAGTTGACTTCCAGCAGGACAGCGGCTTTACCGTCGTCCTTGATGGCGATCGCGCCTTCAGCAGCGACGTTGCCGGCTTTCTTGGCAGCCTTGATGGCGCCGGAAGCACGCATGTCGTCGATTGCTTTCTCGATGTCGCCGCCAGCCTTGGTCAAGGCTTTTTTGCAATCCATCATGCCTTCGCCGGTACGCTCGCGCAGTTCTTTGACCAGCGCCGCAGTAATCTCTGCCATTTCAAAATCCTCTTGGAAAGGTCTTAAACCAAACCACCCGAACGTGCGGGTGTTCAAATTCTTGGAAAACCATCGTGACAGTCACAGATGACAAGCAGACCGTGACCTGGTCACTGGATGTTTTCCGAGGTGGCAAAAAGGGGGCCTAGCCCCCTTTTTGCGCACTGAGTCAACGCCTGGCGTTGGCTACTCAGCCTTCTACAGCAGCAGTCTGCGCTTCTTCAACGTAGACTTCGGTGCCGCCGGCAACGTTGTTGCGGCCACGGATGACGGCGTCAGCCATCGAACCCATGTACAGCTGAACGGCGCGAATGGCGTCGTCGTTACCTGGAATCACGAAATCAACGCCTTCCGGGCTGCTGTTGGTATCGACGATGCCGATAACAGGAATGCCCAGCTTGTTGGCTTCGGTGATTGCGATGCGCTCGTGATCAACGTCGATGACGAACAGGGCATCAGGCAGGCCGCCCATGTCCTTGATACCACCCAGGCTGCGATCCAGTTTTTCCAGATCACGGGTGCGCATCAGCGCTTCTTTCTTGGTCAGCTTGGCGAAGGTGCCATCTTCGGCCTGGATTTCCAGGTCGCGCAGACGCTTGATCGACTGACGGATGGTCTTGAAGTTGGTCAGCATGCCGCCCAACCAGCGATGGTCGACGTACGGCGAACCGCAACGTGCTGCTTCCTCGGAAACGATCTTGCCGACGGAACGCTTGGTGCCGACGAACAGGATCTTGTTCTTGCCCGAGGCCAGACGCTCTACGAAAGCCAGGGCTTCGTTGAACAGTGGCAGGGTTTTTTCGAGGTTGATGATGTGGATCTTGTTGCGCGCGCCGAAAATGTACTTGCCCATTTTCGGGTTCCAGTAACGGGTCTGGTGGCCGAAGTGCACACCGGCCTTCAGCATATCGCGCATATTGACTTGGGACATGATAGTTCCTTGATAAGTCGGGTTAGGCCTCCACGCATCCCAATGACCAACCAGAGGCATTGCCCAAGGCACCCAGGTCATCGTGTCGATACGTGTGTGGGTTAGTGCCCTGCGGGTGACCCCTGCAAAGCGGCGCACTTTATATCACAAAAGCCTGACAAACAAAACCGCACATTTTTCCGGCCTTTCAGCCGGCGCCAGCGCCGCCACCGCAAGCCCATCGCCACTGCCCGCACGACGGTCTGTTAGAATCACTGTTTTCCGTATTTTCAAGCCGCATGCGGCTTCCTGAGAGAGCGTGTATGACTGTCAGCATCAAAAACCACGAAGACATCGAAAAGATGCGGATTGCCGGCCGCCTGGCCGCCGATGTACTGGAGATGATCGAGCCTTACGTAAAGCCGGGCGTTACCACCGATGAGCTCAACACCCTGTGTCACGACTACATCGTCAACGTCCAGCAGGCCATCCCTGCGCCGCTCAACTACAAGGGTTTCCCGAAGTCGATCTGCACCTCGATCAACCACGTGGTGTGCCACGGCATCCCCGGCAGCAAGCGACTCAAGAAAGGCGATGCGCTGAACATTGACGTCACCGTCATCAAGGACGGCTACTTCGGCGACACCAGCAAGATGTTCCACGTCGGCCCGGTTGCCCAATGGGTCGAACGCCTGTCGCGCATCACCCAGGAATGCCTCTATAAAGGCATCGAAGTCGTACGGCCCGGTGCACACCTGGGCGACATTGGCGCGGTGATCCAGCAGCATGCCGAGAAGAACGGCTTTTCCGTGGTGACGGAATACTGCGGCCATGGCATCGGCAAGATCTTTCATGAGGAACCGCAGGTGATGCATTATGGCGAGGCCGGCACCGGCCTTGAACTGGTTGAAGGCATGACCTTCACCATCGAGCCGATGATCAACCAGGGCCGCGCCGATACCCACTTGCTGGCCGATGGCTGGACCGCCGTGACCAAGGACCACAAGCTGTCGGCCCAATGGGAGCACACCCTGCTGGTCACCGCCGACGGCTACGAAATCTTCACGTTGCGCAGCGACGAAACCTTTCCGCGCACCAACGCCCGCTAAGGCAGGCCGCTCGATGCCTTGCAGCATTTGCCGATAACCCAGAAGGAAAGCAGTTGCCATGCCGCAGGTGGATCCTGATTTGTTCGATCGCGGCCAGTTCCAGGCCGAACTGGCCCTGAAGGCCAGCCCCATCGCCGCCTTCAAGAAAGCCATCCGCCATGCACGCGAGGTGCTCGATGAGCGCTTTCGCTCCGGCCGGGACATTCGCCGCCTGATCGAGGACCGCGCCTGGTTCGTCGACAACATCCTGCAGCAGGCCTGGGGCCAGTTCGACTGGAGCCGGCAGGCCGAGATCGCCCTGCTGGCGGTCGGCGGCTACGGGCGTGGCGAACTGCACCCCTACTCGGACATCGACCTGCTGATCCTGCTGGACAACGATGACCACGAGCTGTTTCGCGACTCCATCGAGCGCTTTCTGACCCTGCTGTGGGACATTGGCCTGGAAGTCGGGCAAAGCGTGCGTTCGGTCAATGAGTGCGCCGTCGAGGCCCGGGCCGATCTGACGGTAATCACCAACCTGATGGAAAGCCGTACCATTTCCGGCCCCGAGCCACTGCGCCAGCGCATGCTCGAAGTCACCAGCACCACACACATGTGGCCGAGCAAGGACTTCTTCCTGGCCAAGCGCGCCGAACAGCGCGCCCGGCACCACAAGTACAACGACACCGAATACAACCTGGAGCCCAACGTCAAGGGCTCCCCGGGCGGCCTGCGCGATATCCAGACCATCCTCTGGGTCGCCCGGCGCCAGTACGGCACCCTGAACCTGCACGCCCTGGCTGGCGAAGGCTTTTTGCTTGAAAGCGAAAACAACCTGCTGGCCTCTTCCCAGGAATTCATCTGGAAGGTGCGCTATGCCCTGCACATGCTGGCCGGTCGCGCCGAAGACCGCCTGTTGTTCGATCACCAGCGCACCATCGCCGCCTTGCTGGGCTATCAGGACAACGACGGCAAGCGTGCCATCGAACGCTTCATGCAAAAGTACTACCGGGTGGTCATGAGCATCGCCCAGTTGAGCGACCTGATCATCCAGCATTTCGAAGAAGTGATCCTCAGCGAGGATGACGGCAGCACCCAGCCGGTCAACTCGCGCTTCCAGTTGCATGATGGCTACATCGAGGCCACCCACGCCAACGTCTTCAAGCGCACCCCGTTTGCCATCATCGAAATCTTTGTATTGATGGCCCAGCGTCCGGACATCAAGGGCGTGCGCGCCAACACCATCCGCCTGCTGCGCGAACACCGGCACCTGATCAACGACGATTTCCGCAACGACATTCGCAACACCAGCCTGTTCATCGAGCTGTTCAAGTGCGAGACCGGCATCCACCGCAACCTGCGGCGCATGAACCGCTATGGCATCCTGGGCCTGTACCTGCCGGAGTTCGGGCACATCGTGGGGCAGATGCAGCATGACCTGTTCCACATCTATACGGTGGACGCCCACACCCTCAACCTCATCAAGCACCTGCGCAAGCTGCAGTACACCGAGGTTTCCGAGAAATTCCCGCTGGCCAGCAAGATCATGGGGCGACTGCCCAAGCCCGAACTGATCTACCTGGCCGGGCTGTACCACGACATCGGCAAGGGCCGCGGCGGCGACCACTCGGAACTGGGCGCGGTGGATGCCGAGGCATTCGGCGTGCGCCACCAGTTGCCGGTCTGGGATACGCGACTCATCGTCTGGCTGGTCAGCCATCACCTGGTGATGTCCACCACGGCGCAGCGCAAGGACCTTTCCGACCCGCAGGTGATCCACGATTTTGCCCTGTTCGTCGGCGACGAAGTGCACCTGGACTACCTGTACGTGCTGACCGTGGCCGACATCAACGCGACCAACCCGACGTTGTGGAACTCCTGGCGCGCCAGCCTGCTGCGCCAGCTTTACACCGAGACCAAGCGCGCCCTGCGTCGCGGCCTGGAAAACCCGGTCGACCGCGAAGAGCAGATCCGACGCACCCAGACGGCCGCGCTGGACATCCTGGTGCGCAACGGCACCGACCCGGACGATGTCGAGCAATTGTGGTCGGGCCTGGGCGATGACTATTTCCTGCGCCACACCGCAGGCGACGTGGCCTGGCACAGCGACGCGATCCTCCAGCAACCGACCGACGGCGGCCCGCTGGTGCTGATCAAGGAAACCACCCAGCGCGAATTCGAAGGGGCCACGCAGATCTTCATCTATGCGCCGGACCAGCACGACTTCTTCGCCGTGACCGTGGCAGCCATGGACCAGTTGAACCTCAACATCCATGATGCACGCATCATCACCTCCAGCAGCCGCTTCACCCTGGACACCTACGTGGTGCTCGACAGCGACGGCGGCTCGATCGGCAACAACCCCGAGCGCATCGAACAGATCCGCCACGGCCTGACCGAAGCCCTGCACAACCCCGACGACTACCCGACCATCATCAAGCGCCGGGTGCCGCGCCAGCTCAAGCACTTTGCCTTTGCCCCACAAGTCACCATCCACAACGATGCCCAGCGTCCGGTCACGGTGCTGGAATTGCTGGCGCCCGACCGCCCGGGCCTGCTGGCACGGATCGGCAAGATCTTCCTGGAGTTCGACCTGTCGCTGCAGAACGCCAAGATTGCCACGCTGGGCGAACGGGTCGAGGACGTGTTCTTTATCACCGACGCCAACAACCAGCCACTGTCGGACCCGCAGTTGTGCCTGCGCCTGCAGGAAGCCATTACCGAACAGCTGAGCGTCACCCGCGAGCCCGAAGTGGGGTTTCGCCTGAGCATCTGATCGAGGGCGCCCGCCTGCCGGGCGCCATGCACCTTGAGTTTTCTGCGCCTTGAGAGCCGAAACATGAACAACGCCATGCAACTGCTTCAGCCCTACCCGTTCGAGAAACTGCGCGCCCTGCTCGGCAGCGTGACGCCCAACCCGGACAAGCGCCCGATCGCCCTGTCCATTGGCGAACCCAAGCACACCTCACCGGCGTTCGTGGCCCAGGCCCTGGTCGATAACCTCGACAAGATGGCCGTCTACCCCACTACACTCGGCGTCCCGGCCTTGCGCGAAGCGATAGGCCACTGGTGCGAGCGGCGCTTTGGCGTACCCGAGGGCTGGATCGACCCGGCCCGTCATGTGCTGCCGGTCAATGGCACCCGCGAGGCGCTGTTCGCCTTTACCCAGACCGTAGTCAACCGCGAAGCCAACGGCCTGGTGGTCAGCCCCAATCCGTTCTACCAGATCTACGAGGGCGCCGCCCTGCTGGCCGGTGCCCAGCCGCACTACCTGCCCTGCCTGAGCGAACATGGCTTCAATCCTGATTTCGACGCCGTGCCGGCCGAGATCTGGCAGCGCTGCCAGATTCTGTTCCTGTGCTCGCCGGGCAACCCGACCGGCGCCTTGATTCCGGTCGACACCCTGAAAAAGCTGATCGCCCTGGCCGACCAGTACGACTTCGTGATCGCCAGCGACGAGTGCTACAGCGAGCTGTACTTCGACGAAGCCACCCCGCCACCAGGCCTGCTCAGCGCCTGCGCCGAGCTGGGCCGCCAGGACTTCAAGCGGTGTGTGGTGTTCCACAGCCTGTCCAAACGCTCCAACCTGCCGGGCCTGCGTTCGGGCTTCGTGGCCGGCGATGCCGAGATCCTCAAGGCCTTTTTGCTGTACCGCACCTACCACGGCTGCGCCATGCCGGTGCAGACCCAACTGGCCAGCGTGGCCGCCTGGAACGACGAAGCCCATGTGCTCGCCAACCGTGACCTGTACCGCGAGAAGTTCGATGCGGTGCTGGACATCCTCAGCCCGGTGCTCGACGTGCAGCGGCCCGACGGCAGCTTCTACCTGTGGCCGAACGTCGGTGGCGATGACGCCGCCTTCTGCCGCGACCTTTACCTGGAGCAGCATGTGACCGTAGTACCGGGCTCATACCTGTCGCGTGACGTCGACGGCTTCAACCCTGGCGCCGGCCGCGTGCGCCTGGCCCTGGTCGCGCCACTGGCCGAGTGCGTCGAAGCCGCCGAGCGGATTCGCGCCTTCATCAATAACCGCTGAGCCATAGCTTTATATACCGCCGGCATCAGGCCGGTCGGCCTTACCGTTGTCGTTCGTCGCGCTGCCCTCTTCACCGGGCAGCGCGCCCTTGACCACAACGCGGAACCCTCCAGGGTTCAAGAGGCCTGCATGACCGACTCACCACCGCTCGACCCCCGTTTGTTGCTGCGCTGCGCCCTGCGCGAAGCCGAGGATTACCACGCCTCCCATGCAACAGCGATCAAGGAAAACCCGGACAATGGCGCCATTGACCCCACCGATGAAGCCGACGCAACCCAGGCGCCTGGCCAGCCTCGCCTGCTGATTGCCTTCAATAAATACTGGGCTCGCGGGCGCACCCTGACCATCCGCTTCCTGCAAGACCCGCCGGACTTCATCACCGGACCGATCATTGCCGCAGCCAATCAATGGCTGGCGCACGCCAACCTGAAATTCGATTTCGTAGCCCACGGGCCTAGCGATATCCGCATCGGCTTTAACGAACACTTGAACTGGAGCGAACTGGGCACCGATGCATTGTTGATTGCTCAGGACCAGCCGACCATGGAACTCAACGTCCGGGAGCTGTTCGACGATAAAATCCAGCCCCTGCCGGAACTGCCGCGCATCGTGCTGCACGAATTCGGCCACGCGCTGGGTGCCGTCCATGAGCACCAGCACCCCAGGGCCAACATTCCCTGGAACATCCCGCTGCTCACCGCCCTGCTCAAGCAGGTGGGCTACAGCGAAGCCTTGATCCAGAAGAATTTCCTCGAGCACTACGAGGCAGCCGACTTCAAGCATGCCGCCTATGACCGCGACTCGGTCATGCACTTCGACATCCCCAATGGCCTGACCCTGGGCGACTTTGAAGTCCTCAACATCGGCAAGACCCTGAGCGCCGGCGACATCCAGATGATGAGGTCCGTGTACCCGGACCGTAGCAGTTCGAAATATGGCGGCGCATGACCGGCAACCATTCGTCTGCCCGATTGCACTTGCAAGGCGCCTGGCATTTCACACGTGAACGGCCCAAGAGGGCTTGTTTCCTGTAATCAGACTCAAGGTGATCGCCATGCCAGTCGCAAGCAAGGATAAATACACGGCCAAGCAGAAGCGCAAGGCCCAACACATCGAAGAAAGCTACGAGCACAAGGGAATGCCGGAGGATCAGGCCCAGGCGCGGGCCTGGGCCACGGTGAACAAACAGTCGGGCGGTGGTGAAAAGGCCGGCGGGTCCGGCACAGATACCTCCGGCCGAGAAAAACAGACCGCCCGCTCGGACTCGGCCAAACGCGCCGCCCAGACGCGCAAGGGGCATGCGCGCACCTCCCCGGAGTCACTGCAAAGCCAGACCCGCGAGAGCCTGATGAAAGAGGCACGCAGCCAGGACATTCGTGGCCGCTCGCGCATGACCAAGGCGCAGCTCATAGAAGCCTTGAGCCACGCCGGCTAAATCACGCCCCTCCACGCCCGGACCCTGCTGCCATGGCCGGGCCGTCCTGCGTGATGTCCGGACACGATCTGCCCCCTGACAGCCTGAGCGCGCAATCGAGCGACGTGGCATAATCACGGGCTGAATTTTGCGGAGGCAATGGGGGACGTTTCGGGAAAGGCCGACTACCCTATAGGAATCAATGGCTTACACTCTCTACGGCATTAAAGCCTGCGACACCATGAAAAAAGCCCGTACCTGGCTCGAAGAACATGCCGTGGGCCATGATTTTCATGACTACAAGAAAGAGGGCATCGACCGTGAACACCTGACGCAGTGGTGTGACGAACACGGTTGGCAAGTGGTCCTCAACCGTGCCGGCACGACGTTTCGCAAGCTCGACGAGGCGCAGAAGAACGACCTCGACCAGGCCCGCGCAATTGAACTGATGCTGGCACAACCGTCGATGATCAAGCGTCCCGTGCTCGATCTCGGCAACCGAACCCTGATTGGTTTCAAACCGCAATTGTATGCGGCGGCGTTGCAGTAAGCCCGAGCGCTGCTGACAACCCCCGATCACTCAAGAGGAATGTGCATGTCCACCACCCTGTTCAGCCTGGCCTTCGGCGTCGGCACTCAAAACCGTCAAGGCACCTGGCTGGAAGTCTTCTACGCCCAACCCCTGATCAATCCGTCGGCCGAACTGGTCGCGGCCGTCACCCCGCTGCTGGGCTATACCGGCGGCAACCAGGCCATCACCTTCAACACCGACCTGGCCTCGAAACTGGCCGACGCGCTCAAGCCGGTCGATGCCGCCCAGGCCGCACTGCTGACCCGTCTGGCCGAAAGCCACAAGCCGCTGGTTGCCACCGTCCTGGCTGAAGACGCCGCCCTGACCTCGACCCCTGAGGCCTACCTGAAGCTGCACCTGCTGTCGCACCGCCTGGCCAAGCCGCACGGCCTGAGCCTGGCCGGCATCTTCCCGCTGCTGCCGAACGTGGCCTGGACCAGCCAGGGCGCCATCGATCTGGCCGAACTGGCCGAGCGTCAGCTCGAAGCACGCCTGAAAGGCGAGCTGCTGGAAGTGTTCTCGGTCGACAAATTCCCGAAAATGACCGACTACGTCGTGCCGAGCGGTGTGCGCATCGCCGACAGCGCCCGTGTGCGCCTGGGCGCCTACATCGGTGAAGGCACCACCGTGATGCACGAAGGTTTCGTCAACTTCAACGGCGGCACCGAAGGCCCGGGCATGATCGAAGGCCGTGTTTCGGCCGGTGTGTTCGTCGGCAAGGGCTCGGACCTGGGCGGCGGCTGCTCGACCATGGGCACCCTGTCCGGCGGCGGCAATATCGTCATCAAGGTCGGTGAAGGCTGCCTGATCGGCGCCAACGCCGGTATCGGCATTCCGCTGGGCGACCGCAACACCGTCGAGGCCGGCCTGTACATCACCGCCGGCACCAAGGTTGCGCTGCTCGACGAACACAACGAACTGGTCAAAGTGGTCAAGGCCCGTGACCTGGCCGGCCAGGCCGACCTGCTGTTCCGTCGCAACTCGCAGACCGGCGCCGTGGAATGCAAGACCCACAAGTCGGCCATCGAGCTGAACGAAGCACTGCACGCTCACAACTGATGTTATCGGCGCGGCGGTCCCGGCGGCATTACCGCAGGGGTCGCCGCGACCGACCGAGCCGGATGGACCAATGCCCCTCATTTCTCCCTGGCGCGCGGACTTTCCAGCCCTCGACGCCCTGCAACGGCAAGGCCAGACCTACCTGGACAGCGCCGCCACCACGCAAAAGCCCCAGGCATTGCTCGATGCCCTGAACCACTACTACACCAGCGGCGCCGCCAACGTGCACCGTGCCCAGCACTTGCCCGGCGCGCACGCCACCCAGGCCTTCGAAGCTTCGCGGCACAAGGTCGGGCAATGGCTCAATGCCGGCGAATCCGGGCAGATCATTTTCACCCACGGCGCAACCTCGGCCCTCAACCTGCTGGCCTATGGATTGCAAGCGCATTTTGCCGAAGGCGACGAGATAGTCATCAGTGCCCTGGAGCACCACGCCAACCTGCTGCCCTGGCAACAACTGGCCCGCCGACGCAACCTGCGCCTGGTGGTGCTGCCGCTGGACGGCCACGGCCTGATCGACCTGGAGGCCGCCGCCACGCTGATCGGCCCGCGCACGCGCCTGCTGGCGGTCAGCCAGTTCTCCAACGTGCTCGGCGCCTGGCAGCCGCTGACCCGCCTGCTGGCGCTGGCACAGGCGCAAGGCGCGCTGACCGTGGTCGATGGCGCCCAGGGTGTGGTGCATGGCCGCCACGACGTGCAGGCACTGGGCTGCGACTTCTATGTATTTTCCAGTCATAAGCTGTACGGCCCCGAAGGGCTGGGCGTGCTCTATGGCCGCCATGCCGCGCTGGCGCACCTCGACCACTGGCAGTTTGGCGGTGAAATGGTCCTGGACGTCGATTACCACCGCGCCGAATTTCGCCCGGCCCCCTTGGGTTTCGAAGCCGGTACGCCGCCCATTGCCAGCGTCATCGGCCTGGGCGCGACCCTTGAATACCTCGACGGCCTCGACCAGAAGGCCGTAGTCGATCACGAAGCACGCCTGCACCGGCGCCTGCTCGAAGGTTTGCAGCAGCGCGAGCAGGTACGTGTGCTGGGGGCGCCGGAGCTGGCGCTGGTCAGCTTTGTCGTCGACGGTGTGCACAACGCCGACCTCGCTCACCTGCTGACCGAACAGGGCATCGCCGTGCGCGCCGGTCACCATTGCGCCATGCCGTTGCTCAAGAGCCTGGGCCTGCCGGGCGCCATCCGTGTTTCGCTGGGGCTTTACAACGATTCCGACGACTTGCTGCGCTTCTTCAGCGCCCTGGACCAGGGTCTGGAGTTGCTGGCATGAGCCTGCCTGACGACTTGACCGTCGAGGCTCAGGCGGCACTGGAGGCTTTCGCCCAGGCCCAGGGCTGGGAGCAACGCGCCCGCCTGCTGATGCAGTGGGGCGAGCGCCTGGCACCGTTGAGTGAAGCGGAAAAATCCGACGAGTATCGAGTGCACGGTTGCGAAAGCCAGGTCTGGCTGGTGGCCGAAGAACGCGACGGCCGCTGGCAGTTTCGTGCCGGCAGCGATGCGCGGCTGTTACGCGGCCTGCTGGCGGTGTTGCTGGTGCGGGTCAACGACCTGCCGGCGCAGGCCTTGCATCAGGTCGACCTGCACCACTGGTTCGACCGCCTGGGGCTGGGTCGCCAGCTCTCGCCGTCACGCAGCAATGGCCTTAACGCCGTGCTGCAACGCATGCGTGAACGGGCTCAGGCCTGAGCCGGATCAACCGGCGCAGGCTCGGCCTTGACCCGCTCCGAAGGCCTGCGCGCACCAGCGACCAGTTTGTCGACCGCGCGACTGGCCGCGACCATGCCAAAGGTCGCGGTGACCATCATCACCGCGCCAAAGCCACCGGCGCAGTCCAGCCGCACGCCGTCGCCGACAAAGGTCTTGCTCTGGCACACGCTGCCGTCGGGCATCGGATAGCGCAGTTGTTCACTGGAAAACACGCACGGCACGCTGTAGGTGCGATTGGGTGTGCGTGAAAAGCCGTAATCACGGCGCAGGGTCGAGCGCACCTTGGCGGCCAGCGGGTCGTTGAAGGTGCGGTTCAAATCAATGACCTGGATCTGCGTCGGATCGATCTGCCCGCCGGCACCGCCGGTGGTCACCACCTGGATCTTGCGCCGCTTGCACCAGGCGATCAGCGCGGCCTTGGACTTGACGCTGTCGATGCAATCGACGACGAAATCCAGTTCCGGCGTAATGTGTTCGGCCAGGGTCTCGACCGTGACAAAGTCAGCCACTGCATGCACCACGCACGCCGGATTGATGGCGTGGATGCGCTCGGCCATGACCTCGACCTTGGCCCGGCCCACAGTGCCATCCAGCGCGTGCAACTGGCGATTGACGTTGCTGACACAGACATCGTCCAGGTCGAACAGAGAGATCTCGCCCACCCCCGAACGCGCCAGCGCCTCGACGGCCCACGAACCCACGCCGCCAATGCCGACCACCGCCACATGGGCCGCTTGCAGGCGTGCCAGCCCTTCATTGCCATACAACTTTGCGATACCGGCGAACCGTGGATCTATTGCGCTCATTGGGCCTGACCTCGAAAACCGGCGCGCAGTATAGGCCGTGACGAGCCACACGGCACCTGTCACACCGTGCGGGCAGTCGGAAATCCTGCCAGGCAAAACCTGCGTACAGGAAGATGGCAACCATCGCACCGCGCTTTTTGCTTTAAGATAACCGCCTTTTCGCCCCACGCCCTGTACCGGAGTCCTGTTCATGACGGCCCCAGCCGACCTTTCGCCCACTCTTCAACTGGCCTGCGACCTCATTCGCCGGCCGTCGGTCACGCCGCTGGACGCCGATTGCCAGGCCGTGATGATGCGTCGCCTGGGCGCGGCCGGCTTCAAGCTGGAGCCGATGCGCATCGAAGACGTGGACAACTTCTGGGCCACCCATGGCAACGGCGACGGCCCGGTGCTGTGTTTTGCCGGGCACACCGACGTGGTGCCGACCGGCCCTGTACAGGCCTGGCAGAACGACCCGTTCGACGCCTTGATCGACGAACAGGGCATGCTCTGCGGGCGCGGCGCGGCCGACATGAAGGGCAGCCTGGCGTCGATGGTGGTGGCGGTCGAGCGTTTTGTCGGCGATTACCCGGATCACAAGGGCTCGGTGGCCTTTCTGATCACCAGTGATGAAGAAGGCCCGGCGCACCACGGCACCAAGGCGGTGGTCGAGCGCCTGGCCGCACGCCAGGAGCGCCTGGACTGGTGCATCGTCGGCGAGCCGTCGAGCACCACGCTGGTGGGGGATGTGGTCAAGAACGGTCGGCGCGGCTCGCTGGGCGCGACCCTCACGGTGCGCGGCAAGCAAGGCCATGTGGCCTACCCGCACCTGGCCCGCAACCCGATCCACCTGGCCGCCCCGGCCCTGGCCGAGCTGGCCGCCGAGCACTGGGATGAAGGCAATGCCTTCTTCCCGCCGACCAGCTTCCAGATTTCCAACCTCAACTCCGGCACCGGCGCGACCAACGTGATTCCCGGCGACCTGGTGGCGGTGTTCAATTTCCGCTTCTCTACCGAGTCGACGGTCGAAGGCCTCAAGCAGCGGGTCGCGGTCATTCTCGACAAGCATGGCCTGGACTGGCACATCGACTGGGCGCTGTCGGGCCTGCCGTTTCTCACCGAGCCGGGCGCCCTGCTCGACGCGGTATCGGCCAGCATCCGCCAGGTTACCGGCCGTGAAACCCAGGCCTCGACCAGCGGCGGCACCTCCGACGGGCGTTTCATTGCCACGCTCGGCACCCAGGTGGTCGAGCTGGGGCCGGTCAACGCCACCATCCACCAGGTCGACGAACGCATCCTGGCCAGTGATCTGGACGTGCTGACCGAGATCTACTACCAGACCCTGGTCAAGTTGCTCGCCTGATGCTGACCTGTCCAATCTGTTCGGCGCCCTTGAGCGCCGTCGAGCATGGCGTCGCCTGCCCGGTCAATCACCGCTTCGACCGCGCACGCCAGGGCTACCTGAACCTGCTGCCGGTGCAGCACAAGAACAGCCGCGACCCGGGTGACAACCAGGCCATGGTCGAGGCGCGGCGACGCTTTCTCGACGGCGGGCACTACGCCCCGGTGGCCCGGCGCCTGGCGGAACTGGCGGCCGAGCGCACCCCGGCACGCTGGCTGGACATCGGTTGTGGCGAGGGTTACTACACCGCGCAACTGGCCCAGGCGCTGCCCAGGGCCGACGGTTATGCCCTGGACATCTCCCGCGAGGCCGTCAAGCGCGCCTGCAAGCGCGACCCGGCGCTGACCTGGCTGGTCGCCAGTATGGCGCGCATTCCGTTGCCCGACGCCAGTTGCCAGTTTCTGGCCAGCGTGTTCAGCCCGCTGGACTGGCTTGAAGCCAGGCGCCTGCTGACACCCGGCGGCGGCCTGATGCGGGTCGGCCCGACCCGCGGCCACCTGATGGAAATGCGCGAGAAACTGTATGACGAGGTGCGCGATTATGCCGACGATAAGCACCTGGCCCTGGTGCCGCCGGGCATGGCGCTGGCCCACAGTGAAACCCTGACGTACAGCCTCAAGCTGATCGACAACCAGTCCCGCGCCGACCTGCTGGCAATGACACCCCATGGCTGGCGCGCCAGCGCCGAGCGGCGTGCAGCGGTCATCGAGTACCCCGGACCGTTCAAGGTCACCGTTTCCATGCGCTACGATTATTTCGTCCTGCGCTAAGCACTTATTCGAGGTCACCATGCGCCAACCCGATATCGAGATTTACCTCAAGGACGAAGACGTCGACCACAAGGCCATCACCGCCTGGCTGAGCGTGGCGCTGGGCCCGTGCAGCGAGTGGACGCAACGCGGCCAGACCTGGAAATGCACCGCAGGCGCCGTGCCGGTGACCTGGCTGCCCAAGGCCGTAGGCAAGTGGAACAGCCTGTACCTGGAAAGCGAGCAGACGCCGTGGGACGACGACATTGCCTGCGCCCGCGCTGCCTTTGCTGCGCTGGCTGTCGAGGTGCGCTGCGCACCGGGCACCTGGGTGGAAGAAGAAGGCGAAGAAGACGCCGACCGCTGGATCCGTGTCAGTGCCGATGGCGAGCAGGAGATTGTCTGGCGGACCTCGTAATCCGTTCAGGAGTGGCCGGGCCTGGGGAACATTCCCACAAAACGCGACACCAATAGACCACACCGGCCTTTTTGCCGTTCTCTGGCAGATCCGGCACACTGGCGCCCCGGCCGCTCACGTCCTTTATTCAGCAGAAGCGTATGACTCGTTCACCCCTGCGTCGCCTTGTGTTCGGCGCCCTGCGCCGCTTGTTGTACCTCTGGGTTCGTTCCGAAACCATCAATCAGTCGTCCCTGGGGCTGGACCTGGACCGCAGCAAGCCGGTGTTCTACGCCTTGCAGTCCCCCTCCCTGAGCGACCTGGCGGTGGTCGATCGCGAATGCACCAAGGTCGGGCTACCACGCCCGGTGCTGTCGGTGGCGGTGGGCGAACTCATGGAGCCGGCGGCGTTTTTCTACCTGACCCCCGAGCCCGACTGGCTGGGCCGGCACGACAAGCGCGGTGCACCGCCGACCCTGGAGCGGCTGGTGGCAACACTCGGCGAGCATCCGGGGCTCGACGCCCAGATCATTCCGGTCAGCGTGTTCTGGGGCCAGTCGCCGGACCGTGAGTCCAGCGCCTGGAAACTGCTGTTCGCCGACAGCTGGGCCGTCACTGGTCGCCTGCGCCGGCTGGTCACGATCCTGATCCTGGGCCGCAAGACCCGGGTGCAGTTTTCCGCCCCGATCCATTTGCGCGACCTGCTCAAGCAGGACAAAGGCCCGGCCCTGACCCTGCGCATGACCCAGCGCCTGTTGCGCGTGCACTTTCGCCACCTCAAGAGTGCCGTCATCGGTCCCGACGTCTCGCACCGACGCAACCTGGTCAAGGACCTGCTGCAGGAACCGCAGGTCATCGAAGCCATCAACGAAGCGGCCGAACGCGACAACATTTCCAGGGATAAAGCCCGCGAGCAGGCGCTGAGCTACGCCAACGAGATCGCCTCGGACTACACCTACACGGTAATCCGCTTCATGGAAGTGGTGCTGAGCTGGTTCTGGAACAAGATCTACGACGGCATCAAGGTCAGCCACATCGAGAACGTGCAAAAGGTCGCGCCGGGCCACGAAGTCGTCTACGTGCCCTGCCACCGCAGCCATATCGACTACCTGCTGCTGTCGTACCTGCTGTTTCGCAACGGCCTGACCCCGCCGCACATCGCCGCCGGCATCAACCTCAACATGCCCGTGGTCGGCGGCCTGCTACGCCGTGGCGGAGCATTCTTCATGCGTCGCACGTTCAAGGGCAACCCGCTGTACACCGCCGTGTTCAACGAGTACATGCACACCCTGTTCAGCAAAGGCTTCCCGGTCGAGTATTTCGTCGAGGGCGGGCGTTCGCGCACCGGGCGCATGCTGCAACCCAAGACCGGCATGCTGGCCATCACCCTGCGCAGTTTTTTGCGCAACTCGCGCATGCCCATTGTCTTCATCCCGGTGTACATCGGCTATGAGCGGGTACTCGAAGGCCGTACTTACCTGGGCGAGCTGCGCGGCGCGACCAAGAAAAAAGAGTCGGTCTTCGACCTGTTCAAGGTGTTCAGCGCCCTGAAAAAGCGTTTCGGCGAGGTCGCGGTCAACTTTGGCGAGCCGCTGCACCTGGACGCCTTCCTTGACCAGGAACAACCCGACTGGCGCGCCCAGGCGCTGGCGCCGCAGGACCGCCCCGAATGGCTCAATGCAACCACCCACCGCCTGGCCGACCAGGTGGCCCAGCGGCTCAACGCGGCCGCCGCCATCAACCCGGTCAACCTGGTGGCCCTGGCGCTGCTCTCGACCCCGCGCCTGGCCCTGGATGACCTGGCGCTGGAACGCACGCTGGATCTGTTCCTGAGCCTGTTGCGCCAGGTGCCCTACTCGCCGCACATCACCCTGCCCGAAGGCGATGGCAAGGCACTGATCGCCCATGTCAAAGGCATGGAGCTGCTGGCCGAGCAGAAAGACGCGCTGGGGCGCATTTATTATCTGGACGAGCAGAACGCCGTCCTGATGACCTACTACCGCAACAACGTGCTGCACATCTTTGCCCTGCCCTCGCTGCTGGCGTGCTTTTTCCAGAGCTGGTCGCGCATGAGCCGCGAACTGATCTTCCGCTACGTGCGCGCCCTGTACCCGTTCCTGCAGGCAGAGCTGTTCATCCGCTGGCCGCTGGAAGCACTGGACGAGGTCATCGAACAGTGGCTGGCCACGTTCGTCGACCAGGGCCTGCTGCGCCTGGAAAACGACGTCTACCTGCGCCCCGAGCCCAGCTCGCGCGAATTCGTGCAACTGAGCCTGCTGTCCAAGGCCATTACCCAGACCCTGCAGCGCTTCTACATGGCCATTGCCCTGCTGCTCAATAACGGCCAGCACAGCCTGAGCGCCGAAGAGCTGGAAGACCTGTGCACCGTCATGGCCCAGCGCCTGTCGATCCTGCATGGCCTCAATGCCCCGGAGTTTTTCGACAAGAGCCTGTTCCGCCACTTCATCCAGACCCTGCTCGACCTTGGCGTGCTGCGCAAGGATGGCAACGGCAAGCTCAGCTACCACCCGCTGCTGGGCGAACTGGCCGAAGGCGCGGCCAAGCGCGTGCTGACCGCCGAGATCCGCCTGTCGATCCGCCAGGTGACCTTGCAGAGCAATGGCGACGAGCCTGCCGCCCCCACCCAGGAGACTCCTGCATGAAAACCCTTCCCGTGATCGCCCTGGCCGGCCTGCTGGCCGCCTGCTCGACCCTGCCGACACCGATGGGCCGCCTCGACGGCGAAGTGTTCTACCTGCAGCGCATGGCCCTGCCGCCCTCGGCCACGCTGAATGTCAGCCTCCAGGATGTTTCGCGCGCCGATGCCCCGGCCGTCGTGCTGGCGCAACAAAGCGGCCCGGTCCAGGGCCAGGTGCCCCTGCCGTTCACCCTCAGGTACCCGGTGGACCAGCTACAACCCGGCCATCGCTATGCCATCAGCGCCCGTATCGAGTCCGAAGGCCGTCTGTTGTTCATCAACACCGAACAGCACAGCGTCAGCCTTGACGGCAGCGACCCGCAACCGCTGCGCATCCGGGTCAACCCGGTGCATCCCTGATACTCTGCGTCCAGCCCTCCATTGCAAAAGGAAACTGCCATGCTCCGCCCTTCGTTTACCCTTGCCGGCCTGTGTGCAGGCCTGCTGCTGTCGGCCAACGTGTTCGCTCTGTCGTTAAGCGACCTGTCGCAATCGGACGCCAGCGGCGGGCTCAAGGATGCCCTGACCCAGGGCGCACAGATCGCGGTCAAGCAACTGGGCACCCCGGGCGGCTTCAGCAATAACGAAGCAGTGCGCATCGAGCTGCCAGGCAACCTGGGCAAGGTCGCCAAGAAAATGCGCCAGTTCGGCATGGGCGCCCAGGTCGACCAGCTGGAAACCAGCATGAACCAGGCCGCCGAGGCTGCCGTGCCGCAAGCCCAGGCGCTGCTGGTCGATGCTGTGAAGAAAATGACCGTGGCCGATGCCAAGTCGATCCTCAGCGGCGGCAAGGACTCGGCCACCCAGTATCTGGACAAGAGCAGCCGCGAAGCCATCCGCGCCAAATTCCTGCCGATCGTCAAGCAGGCCACTGATCAGGTCGGCGTGGCGCAGAAATACAACGCCTTTGCCGGTCAGGCCGCGGCCTTGGGGGTGCTGGACACCAAGAACGCCAACGTCGAGAACTATGTCGCCGAACAGGCACTTAACGGCCTGTTCGAGATGATCGCCAAACAGGAAGAAAGCATCCGCGCCAACCCGGCAGCGGCCGCCACCAGCCTGGCCAAGAAGGTGTTTGGCGCGCTCTAGGACTCATGCAGATCCGTCAGGCCTCGACTCGGACTTGTGGGAGGCAGAACCTGTCTGGCAATGACGGGTTTACAAGCGCTGCCTGTCTGCCGGCTGTCCTGGCTTCATCGTCGGATCGCCACCCGCAGCAAAGCCGCCTCCCACAGGATTGATGTCGCCCAGAATATCGGGCCTGACACCGGACTGTGGGAGGCAGCTTGCTGGCGAATGCGGCGGCCGGGCGGCGATCCGTTTCAGCCGGGAACCAGACACACCAATTGAGGGTGCGGCCCTTCGCGACTGAAGCCGCTCAGCCTCACATCGGCTTTTTGACCCTGAACCACGCTGCATACAGCGCCGGCAGGAACAGCAGCGTCAACGCGGTGGCCACGATCAGCCCGCCCATGATCGCCACCGCCATCGGTCCGAAGAACAGGCTGCGTGACAGCGGGATCATCGCCAGCACCGCCGCCAGGGCGGTGAGCACGATGGGCCGGAAGCGCCTCACCGTGGCCTCGATGATCGCTTGCCAAGTGTCCAGCCCCGAAGCGATGTCCTGTTCGATCTGGTCCACCAGAATCACCGAGTTGCGCATGATCATCCCCGACAGCGCGATGGTGCCAAGCATGGCGACAAAGCCGAACGGCTGGTTGAACAGCAGCAGGAACAGGGTCACGCCGATCAGCCCAAGAGGCGCGGTGATGAACACCATGAACATCAGCGAGAAACTGCGCAGCTGGATCATCAGCAGGGTCAGCACCACCACGATGAACAGCGGCACCCCGGCGTTCACCGAGTTCTGCCCGCGGGCCGAGTCTTCCACCGTGCCGCCCACTTCCAGCAGGTAGCCATCGGGCAGTTCGGCGCGGATCGCCTCCAGGTTGGGCAGGATCTGATTGACCAGGGTCGCCGGTTGCTCGCGCCCGTAGATATCGGCACGCACAGTCACACTGGGCAGACGGTTACGATGCCAGATCACGCCCTCTTCAAAACCATATTCCAGCGTCGCAATCTGCGCCAGCGCGATGCTGGCACCGTTGCTCGTCGGCACCGCCAGGCTCGACAGGTCCTGCAGGCGCTCGCGCTCGCTGCGGGTGCCGCGCAACACGATGTCGATCAACTCGTCGTCTTCACGAAACTGGCTGACGCTGGCGCCGGTCAGCGACGACTGCAGGAACGCCGCCACATCGCGGCTGCTGACCCCCAGGGCCCGGGCCCGATCCTGATCGATGTTCAGGTGCACGACCTTGCTCGGCTCTTCCCAGTCCAGGTGCACGTTGACCACGTGTGGATTCTCACGCACTTTTTCCTGCACCTGACGCGCCAGGGCCCTGACCACTTCGATGTGCTCGCCGGTGACCCGAAACTGCACCGGGTAGCCTACAGGCGGCCCGTTCTCCAGGCGGGTCACCCGCGAGCGCAGGGCCGGGAAGTTTTCGTTCAGCGCGGTGATCAACCAGGTACGCAGGGCCTCGCGATCTTCGATGCTCTTGGCCAGGACCACAAACTGGGCAAAGCTGGCCGCCGGTAACTGCTGGTCCAGTGGCAGGTAAAAACGCGGCGAGCCGGTGCCCACGTAAGCCACATAATTGTCGATGCCAGTGTGATCCTTGAGCATCTGCTCCAGGCGCTTGACCTGCTCGGTGGTGTTGCTCAGCGAGGCGCCTTCGGCCAGTTTCAGGTCGACCATCAATTCCAGGCGCCCGGAAGCCGGGAAAAACTGCTGGGGCACAAAGCGGAACATCACCACCGACAGCACGAACAGCGCTACGGTGGCGACGATCACCGTCTTGCGCCGCCGCACGCACCAGGCCACCACCCGGCGCACCCGCTGGTACATCGGCGTGGCATAAGGGTCAGGGCCGTGGCTGTCGCCGTGCTTGAGTGCATGCCGCCTGGCCAGGTCTGGCAACAGGCGGTCGCCCAGGTACGGCACGAACATCACCGCCGCCACCCATGAGGCGAGCAACGCCAGGGTGACCACCTGAAAGATCGAGCGGGTGTATTCGCCGGTGCTCGACTGCGCCGTGGCAATCGGCAAGAAGCCCGCCGCCGTGATCAGCGTGCCGGTGAGCATCGGAAACGCCGTGCTGGTCCAGGCGAAACTGGCCGCTTTCAGGCGGTCATAACCCTGTTCCATCTTGATCGCCATCATCTCCACGGCAATGATCGCGTCATCCACCAAAAGGCCCAGCGCCAGCACCAGTGCCCCGAGCGAGATCTTGTGCAGGCCGATGCCGAGCAGATACATGCTGGCAAAGGTCATGGCCAGCACCAGTGGAATCGCCAATGCCACCACCATGCCGGTGCGCATGCCCAGCGAGAAGAAGCTGACCAGCAAGACGATGATCAAGGCCTCGGCCAGCACCTGGACGAACTCGCCGACACCGGTCTTGACCGCTGCCGGCTGATCGGACACCTTGCGCAGCTGCATGCCGGCCGGCAGGTTGTTCTGCAAACGGATGAATTCGGCTTCCAGGGCGCGCCCCAGGATCAGGATGTCGCCACCGGCCTTCATCGCCACCGCCACGCCAATCGCGTCCTGGTCCATGAAGCGCATGCCCGGTGCCGGCGGCTCGTTGAAGCTGCGGTGCACCTCGGCCAGGTCGCTGATGCGCAAGGTGCGACCCTGCACACGGATCGGGAAGTTGCGGATTTCATCCACCGAGACAAAGCGGCCGCTGACCCGCAGGTGAATACGCTCCTGGGACGTTTCAAAGAAACTCGACGAGGCCACCACGTTCTGTTCTTCCAGCGCCTGCTGCACGTCCGGCAGGGCAATGCCCAGGGTCGCCAGCTTGACGTTGGACAACTCGATCCAGACTTTCTCGGCCTGCAGGCCGATCAGCTCGACCTTGCCGACGTCCTTGACCCGCTGCAGGCGCACCTGGACCCGCTCGGCATAGTCCTTGAGCACTGCATAGTCGAAGCCGGGGCCGGTGAGCGCGTAGATATTGCCGAACGTGGTGCCAAACTCGTCGTCGAAAAACGGGCCTTGCACGCCGGCTGGCAAGGTCTGGCGGATGTCGCCGACCTTCTTGCGCACCTGGTACCACAGCTCGGGCAACAAGGCCGAGACCAGCGAGTCACGGGCCACGAAAATCACTGTCGACTCACCCGGCCGCGAAAACGACGACAGCCGCTCGTACTCGCCGGTCTCCATCAGCTTCTTTTCGATGCGATCGGTGACCTGACGCGCCACTTCTTCGGCGCTGGCACCCGGCCATAGCGTGCGGATGACCATGACCTTGAAGGTAAACGGCGGGTCTTCGCTTTGCCCCAGCTTGCTGTAGGACAACGCGCCAACCACGGCCAGGACGATCATCAGGTACAGCACGACCTGACGATGGCGCAACGCCCATTCGGAAAGGTTGAAATGCATGCGGGTCTACTCCTGGCCGGTCAGCTTGACGACCCGATTGCTGCGATCCACGGGACGCACCCGTTCGCCCTCGCGCAGCACATGCACGCCGGCGGCCACCACCCAGTCGCTGGCGCGCAGCCCGTCGAGCACCGGCACGCTTTCCTGCCCCCAGGCGCCTAGCTGCACCGGCACCCGCTTCAGGGTGCTGTCCGGCTCGACCCGCCAGGCATAGCTGACGCCGTCATAGGCGCTGATAGCTGACAAGGGCAGCGCCAGTGACACGGTCTGTCCGGTGGCGATGTACACCCGGGCGCTCTGGCCCAGTTCGGCCGGCACCTTGCCGGCGTCAAACGCAATGCGGGCGGCAAAAGTGCGCGAACGTGGATCAGCAGCCGGCGACAGCTCACGAATGCGCCCTGGCAAGCGCAGGTCACGCTGGGTCCACAGCTCCACCGTCACCGGCTGGCCGACCTTGAAGCGGGCAATGTTCTGCTCGGGCAGGCTGATGGCGACTTCACGCTCACCCTCGACCGCCAGGCTGAACACCGTCTGCCCGGCGGCAACCACTTGTCCGACCTCGACCGAGCGCCGGGCGATCACGCCATCCTGCGGCGCACGCAAGACGGTGTAGTCGGCCTGATTGTCGGCCACCGTCAGTTCGGCACGCAGTTGCTTCAAGCGCGCCTCGGCGGCACGGTAATTGTTATCCGAGGTGTCGTACTGCGACTGACTCACCATCTGCTTGCCCAGCAGGGTCTTGTAGCGCTCACGCTCCAGGCGGACCAGCTGCAGATTGGCTTCGGCCGCCGTCACCTGGGCGCGCATGGCGTCGCGCTGCAAGCGCACATCCTGGGCATCCAGTTCGGCCAGCGGCTGATTGGCCTTGACCCGTTGCCCCTCCTCGACCAGTCGACGACTGACCTTGCCAGCAATCCGGAAGGCCAGCTCGGGCTCGAAACGGGCACGGACCTCACCGGGGAAATTGTCCTGTGCCTGCGATGAGGGCAGCGGCTGGACCACCATCACCGGACGGACGGTCACGGGCGCCGGGGCCTCCTGGCCACAGGCGGCCAGCAGCGCGATCAGGCAAAAAATCGGGAGTTTGCGCAACATGGTGTGAAGAGTCTTCTATGCAGGAGGCTTGGAATAATTGTACTGGCGAGTATATTAAAAATTATAAAACTCACCAGTACATTATTAGAACCAAAATGCCTGATCTCCTTGCAAACAGCGGTCCGGGTCGCCCTAAAGACCTGGAAAAACGTAATGCCATTCTCGAGGCCGCCAAGAACCTGTTCGTGCGCCACGGCTATGCGGGCACCAGCATGGATGCCATTGCCGGCGAAGCCGGGGTTTCCAAGCTCACGGTCTACAGCCACTTCACCGACAAAGAAACCCTGTTCACTGCCGCCGTCATGGCGCGCTGCGAAGATCAGTTGCCTGACCTGTATTTCGCCTTCGACCCCCGGCAGCCGCTGGAGCCGGTGCTGCTGGCCATCGGCCGGGCGTTCGAGCATCTGGTCAACAGCCCGGAGTCTTTGCAACTGCACCGCCTGATGTCCGACCTCGGCCTGCAGGACCCGCAGCTGTCGAAGACCTTCTTTGCCGCCGGCCCTCAGCGGCTGCTCGACAGCATGCAGCGCTTTCTGGCCCAGGTCGACGCCAGTGGCCAGTTGCGCATCGACTCGCCGGCCCATGCGGCCGGGCATTTTTTCAGCCTGGTCAAGGGTGTCGACCACTTCCGCTTGCTGGTGGGCTGTTGCGAGACACTGGACGAGGCCGAAATCGAGGCGCATGTGCAAGACGTGGTACGGCTGTTCATGCGCGCCTACGCCCCCTGATCCGGCCTGATCTGTAGGAGCGCGCTCTGCCCGCGACCGGCTGCGTAGCAGTCGTAAAATTGTGGCGTTTCGCAGATTTACAGCCGTAAATTTGTAGCGTTTCGCAGATTTACAGCCGTAAACTTTCAGCGTTTCGCAGATTTACAGCCGTAAATTTGTAGCGTTTCGCAGATTTTGCGAGCGCTGCGCACTCGGTCGCGGGCAAGCGCGCTCCTACAACATTCTCCAGCCGCCCCTATTTGAGCGCCTTTTTCGGGTAGATGTCGTAGCGGCTGGACTTGCCCTCCAGCGTATAACCGGGCTTGGTGGCATCGATACACGGCGCCTTGCGCGGGCGCTTGACCACCACGCGGTGGCTGGCCAGCGCCAGGGCCGCCTGCAGCAGGGCCGGGGCGTCGAGGTCGTCGCCCACCAGCGGGCGGAACAGGCGCATTTCCTTTTTCACCAGGGCACTCTTGTCACGGTGCGGGAACATCGGGTCCAGGTAGATGACCTGCGGCGGCTCGCCCTGCCACTGGCGGATCAGCTCGATGGCGTTGCCGGCCAGCAGTTGCATGCGCTGGACGATATCGCTGACGTCCAGATGCTGCCGGGCACGCGCCAGCCCGTCCTCAAGCAAGGCGGCGATGATCGGCTGGCGCTCGATCAGGTGCATGTCGCAGCCCAGGCTGGCCAGCACGAAGGCGTCCTTGCCCAGCCCTGCCGTGGCATCCAGCACCCGCGGACGCACGCCCGGCTGCACACCGACCGCCTTGGCGATCATTTGCCCGCTGCCACCGCCGAACAGCCGCCGATGCGCCGTGGCACCTTCGACGAAATCCACCCGCACCGCGCCCGGTGCATCCTTGCCCAGTTGCTGCAATTGCAGGCCATCGGCGGTCACTTGCAGGGCAAACTCTGCCTCGATGTCCTGCACTGGCAAGCCGAGGCGTTGCGCCCAGTAACCGGCCTGCTCCTGCTCGCTCGGCGCCAGGGCTTCAACCCGGATACGACTGCCTGCTTGCTGCTCGCTCATGATGTCCACACACTTGAAAAATAAATTAAGGATCGGCCAGAACAGCCGATAAGCTGGGTATCCGGCATTTTGCCAGAGCCACGGCCAGTACTGATCGCTATGTCAGAGAATGTTCAATCCATAGGCTACTTGTCGCATTCCGGCGACTATAGCCTGCGCAACAACCGAGCATTGGGTGGTGTCACCCAGCTCTGGTCCGATGCGTTCGCCCGGGCGATGGCTGAACAGATTGGCGATGGCACTCAGTTTCCGGCCACCGTCGCCCAGCCTGAAGTCTACAGCCCTGAAGGCGAGCCGATCGCCGGCGCCCAGACCCTGGGCCAGATCGTTGCACAGCGCAACCTGCCGGTCACCGACACCGTCGTGCGCCCGCCCGAGCCGCTGTTCCTGCCCATTGCCGAGTTCGAAACCGATTTGTTGCCACCGGCGGCCGAACCCTTCGACGCCCTGGCACTGATCGAGCAGCAACGCGGCCTGGAATTCGACACCCAGTGGGTCCGTCCTACCGTATTCCACGCCTATGATGATCGCGCCGAACCTGGCCAGGCCCCGCAACCCCGTCCGCTGAACCTGCCTATCGCCGAGCTGGAATGGGACCTGGCCGACAAGCCTGCCCTGCCGTTCGACGAATCCACGATGGCTGCCCAACAGCGCCAGCTGGATTACGACAATGGCTGGGCCCGGCCGCTGATCCTGCAAAACCTGCGTCAGGTCGCCTGAGCACCGCGCATCAACGACACACCCGCCACAACCCCATGTCCAGATGAAAGTGATTGCGGTGCGCGGCGTTGTACTCCGGTCCCAGCACCGTATTGAAATGCTTGCAGGCCGCCTGCTGCACCGCCTTGAGAAACCGCCCCTTTTCGCCCGGGTCATTCCAGTCCTTGAGCAGGTCGATGCGCTGCCCATTGGCCAGGCGAAAGCCGGCGATGTCCAGGGCATTGGCGCTGGCATGCTGGCTGAGACGGCCTTCGCTGCGGTTATACATATTGCGGCAGGCAAAACTGCCCAGATGATCGATGCGCGTCACGCGCTGGCCCAGCACCGCCTCGGCGGTGGGTTGCAGGCTGTGGTATTCGAACAGGGCGTAAGCCACGGCCAGCGGGCAACTGGCCAGGAAACTGCTGCTCAGCGCCACGTCACCGCCCTGGATGCGCAAGGTATTGCTCAGCGGACAACGCGCCGACGCCGGGCTGTCAGCCTGGCGGCTATAGCGCAGGGTCGATGAAGCCAGCGCCTGGTCACACAGCGCCGGGTCATTCTCCAGTCGCGAGAGTTTGAACGAGGTCAGCAGGTTGGGCTCGGCACGCACATCCAGCGGCGCCCAGGGATCCCAGCGCGGCGGTACGTCGATCCAGCCACGCCACACCCCCAGCACCGGCAAGGCGCACACCAGCAGGATCAGCAGCAATACACGCATCAGGCAGCCCTTGTCAGAGATCAGTTACAGCATTGACCTCATAACAGGCCCAACTGCTCCACCTGCGGGCCACGATCAATCTGCGGCAACGGTGCCAGGCCCGGCACGCGGGCCATCAATTGCTCATGAAAGCGCTGCGCCAGTTGCGGCGCATTGTGATTGTCGGGCGTGTGCAGGTACACATAGGGCGTGCGGCCCTCTTCGATCCACACCGCGACCTTTTCGACCCACTGGGCCATGAACGGGTCATTGGCCTCAAGCTCCGGGCGGCCGATAAAGCGCACTTGCGGACTTTGCGTCAGCGCTGCCGGGCGCACCGGCACCTTGGGTTTCTTCGATTGTGCATGCAGCACCGCAGGGTCGCTGGACACGCAACTGAACAGCGCCCGCGAATCCAGGCAGATGCGCTCTATGCCACGGTCGAGCAACAGGCGATTGAGCACGCGCTCTTCATCGCCCTTCTGGAAAAACGCCAGGTGCCTGACCTCTACGGCGATGGGCAGCTTGACCTCATCCAGGAACGTGGCCAGTTCCGCCAGGCGTTGTGGGGTGAAACTGGCCGCCAGTTGCAGCCAGAACGGCGTGACCCGCTCGCCCAGTGGCGCCAGCAGGCTGGCGAACGCCTGCGCAGCGTCGATCTGCAGGCGCAGGTCGCCATCATGGCTGATGTCACGATGGAATTTGGCCGTGAAGCGAAAGTCCGCCGGCATGATCTCGGCCCAGCGCTGCACCGTGGCCGCCGCCGGGCGGGCATAGAAGGTGGTATTGCCTTCGACCGTATTGAACACCTGCGTATACAGCCCCAGAAAATCGGTGCTGCGCGCGTCGTCAGGGTAGAACCCGTCACGCCAGGCGTTTTCGCTCCAGGACGGGCAACCGAGAAAATACGGCAGGCGGGCCATCACACGTAAAGGTCGAGTTCTGCACCTTCCATGTCCCAATCGCCGACAAAGGTGGCGGTGGTCAGGTAGCTGGCCAGGGCGTTGGCTACGCGGGAGCTCATGGAACGCGGAAAAATGATGTCTTGCGGGCGAGCAGGGACATTGGCAGTGGGCGTGTCGCTGGCCTCATTACGGGCCGTCCTGGCCGGCTGCGGGGGCAGTTCGACTTCGCTGTCGAGTTGCTCGAACGAACCCTCAAGCGTGGCGGCACTCTTGCGAGGCTGACGCTTGATGGGGTACGAGCGTGATGAAGGACCGTCTATGCGCATCGATGATTACTCGGCGTCTTGTAGTGGCAATTTAACGTCACGGATAGGCGCTTTGGCAAACATCCGAATGCCAAACAGACCACACTTATTGCCATTTATTTGAACCATAAGTCGCCTCGATAGCGTTGGCCGATAAATGGTAGATGGCCGATTGATATCCTTTATTGTCAGACATGTCCGTTCACTGACCTGAGTGAAGGGTACCTGCCTCGTGACCAGACACTCGAAAAAGGCCGTTACGAGGGTATCGTCCGTTCTGCAGCGATCTTGAGCCTTACTGCCCCTTGGGCGTGGCCACCTTGTCACGCAGGTAAACCGGTTGCGCATCATCGGCCGGCAGGGCTTCGCCGCGTTGCCAGGCAAAGGTGGCAAGGCTCAGCAGGTCCTGGGCATGCGGCAGCAGGCTGGCATCCATCCCGACCAGGCTGACCGGCAGGCGTGGCGCGTAGCCCCAACCGGTGCCGGCCCCGAACCAGTCGCCGCTGGCATCGCCTGGCAACAGCGCCTGCTCGGGCGGCAGTACCGCCTCGACGCCCACCAGGCGCATCTCACCGGCCGTGGCGCGGTAGCAACCCCAGTAGACCTCGTCCATGCGCGCATCAATGGCGGCGGCTACCTGGGTCGCGCCCTGTTCGCGTTGTGCACGCTGGGCCAGCACCGCCAGGTTCGACACCGGCAGCACCGGACGGTCCAGCGCAAAGGCCAGGCCCTGCACCACACCGATGGCAATACGCACCCCGGTAAAGGCCCCCGGCCCGCGACCGAAGGCAATCGCATCCAGCGCCGAACGGGCAATCCCGGCCTGGGCCAGCAGGTCCTGAATCATCGGCAACAGCTTCTGGGCGTGCAGGCGCGGGATCACCTCGTAGTGGCTCAGCACCTTGCCGTCATGCAGCAAGGCAACCGAGCAGGCTTCAGTGGCAGTGTCCAGGGCCAGCAAGGTGGTCATCGAGGTATCCGTCGCAAAATAAAAGTGGCGCAGTATAAATGACAAATGGCCCGCAAGCGGGCCATTGTCATGTCAAACAGTGTGGATCAGCTCAGAGCTGCCAGCACCTTGGTGGTGATCTCGTCGACCGAACCCACACCAGGAATGTGGCTGCACTTGGGCTTGCCCTGCTCGGCACCCAGCGTGCTGTAGAACTCGACCAGCGGCTTGGTCTGCGAGTGGTAGACCGACAGGCGATGACGCACGGTGTCTTCGGTGTCGTCCTTGCGCTGGATCAGCGGCTCGCCGGTGGCATCGTCCAGGCCTTCGACCTTGGGCGGATTGTGGATCGTGTGATACACGCGCCCTGAGGCCTCGTGCACACGACGACCGGAGATACGCTGGACGATTTCTTCGTCGTCCACGGCAATCTCGAGCACGTGGTCGATCTCGACACCGGCGTCCTTCAGGGCTTCAGCCTGGGGGATGGTGCGCGGGAAGCCGTCGAACAGCACGCCGCCTTCGCAGTCCGGCTGAGCCAGGCGGTCCTTGATCAGGCCGATGATCAGGTCATCGGACACCAGGCCGCCGGCGTCCATGACGCTCTTGGCCTTGAGGCCCAGCTCGGTGCCCGCCTTGACGGCCGCGCGCAGCATGTCGCCGGTAGAGACCTGGGGAATGCCGAACTTTTCAGTGATGAACTTTGCCTGAGTACCTTTTCCGGCGCCCGGAGCTCCCAGCAGAATCACGCGCATCGTCATGCTCCTCAAATTTTTATATGGAAATCATCGGATTCGCCTCTTGGGCCAATCGAAAACTAAATAGACGGCCAAAGGCCAAAAGGTTGATCAAGATACACAGCCCACACAGGGCGCACAAGCCGCCCAAGGTCGCAGCTACGCCGCGCCCGGCAAGCCTTACAGTGGTGGGCTGAGTGAATGGACAAGGCCCGCCGCCAGGTGACGGCGGCAGGCCTTGCGCAGGCAGCGTCGATCGTCAACCAGTATTGCGCAAACCGGCCGCGATACCGGCCACCGATACCAGCAGGGCCCGCTCCAGCGGGCTGTCCAGACGGGCTTCACGCTCGCGGGCACGCGCCAGCAGCTCGGCCTGGAGCAGGTGCAGCGGGTCCAGGTAGGTATTGCGCAGGCTGATGAACTCCAGCGTCTCGGGACTGTGCGCCAGCAACCGCTGCTGGCCGGTCAGGCCCAGCACCACCTCGCACGCCTGCGACAATAGGTCGCGTAAATGCGACCCCAAATGCTGCAACTTCGGACTGACCAGACGCTCGTCGTAGAGCCGGGCGATGTCGCTGTCGGCCTTGGCCAGGACCATTTCCAGCATGTCGATGCGGGTGCGGAAGAATGGCCACTGCTCACGCATCTGCGCCAGCAACGGCCCTTCACCGCGCGCCAGCGCCTGGCTCAGTGCCGCCTCCCAGCCCAGCCAGGCCGGCAGCATCAGGCGCGTCTGGGTCCAGGCGAAGATCCACGGGATGGCTCGCAGGCTTTCGACCCCGCCTTCGCGACGCTTGGCCGGACGGCTGCCCAGCGGCAGGCGCCCCAGCTCCTGCTCGGGCGTGGCCTGGCGGAAATACTCGACGAACTCGGGGTGCTCACGCACCACGGCGCGGTAGGCCTTGACCCCGTCGCCGGCCAGGCGGTCCATCATCTGCCGCCAGGCCGGTTCCGGCAGCGGCGGCGGCAGCAGGGTCGCTTCCAGCACCGCGGCCAGATAAAGGTTGAGGTTCTGTTCGGCAATGCCCGGCAGGCCGAACTTGAAACGGATCATCTCGCCCTGCTCGGTGGTGCGAAAACGCCCGGCCACCGAGCCTGGCGGCTGCGACAGAATCGCCGCATGCGCAGGACCGCCGCCGCGCCCGACCGTACCGCCGCGACCATGGAACAACAGCAGTTCGACCTGCTGCTCGCGGCAGATCCTGACCAGGTTTTCCTGCGCCCGGTACTGTGCCCAGGCCGCCGCCGTGGTGCCGGCGTCCTTGGCCGAGTCCGAATAACCGATCATCACTTCCTGCGGCCCGTGCAGGCGCGTCCGATAGCCGGGCAGCCCCAGCAGGCGCTCGATCACGGGACCGGCGTTGTCCAGGTCGGCCAGGGTCTCGAACAGCGGCACCACGCGCATCGGCCGTTGCAGGCCGGCTTCTTTAAGCAGCAACTGCACCGCCAGCACGTCAGAGGCCGCGCCCGCCATGGAAATCACGTAGGAGCCCAGCGAAGCCGCAGGCGCTGCCGCAACCTCGCGGCAGGTGGCCAGCACCTCGGCGGTGTCGGCGGCCGGTGTGAAGTGCGTCGGCAACAAGGGCCGGCGGCTCTTCAATTCCTGAGTGAGAAACTCGATCCGGGCCTCTTCATCCCAGTCTTCGTAACGGCCCAGGCCCAGGTAATCGGTGATTTCCGTCAGCGCTGCGCTATGCCGGCTGGAGTCCTGACGCACATCCAGCCGCACCAGAAACAGCCCGAATGTCACCGCCCGGCGCAGGCAATCGAGCAAAGGTCCGTCGGCGATCACGCCCATGCCACATTCGTGCAGCGAATCGAAGCACCGTTGCAGCGGTGCCAGCAGGTCACGGTTGTCATGCAGCACCGCATCAGGCGCCGGCTGGGGGCTGGCCAGTGAGGCCTGCGCCCAGTTGCGCGTGGCGCGCAGACGCTCACGCAGGCGCTTGAGTTCGGCGCGATACGGCTCGGCGCTGTCGCCCACCTGCGCCTTGAGGGTCGCATTGGCCTCTTGCATCGACAGATCGGCGGCCAGGTGGTCGACATCGCGCAGGTACAGGTCGGCGGCCATCCAGCGCGCCAACAGCAGAACCTCACGGGTCACGCCGGCGGTGACATTGGGATTGCCATCACGGTCGCCGCCCATCCACGAGGCAAAGCGGATCGGGGCGGCCTCCAGTGGCAGGCGCAGGCCGGTGGCGGCGTGCAGCGCCTGGTCAGCCTTGCGCAGGTAGTTGGGCACGGCTTGCCACAACGAATGCTCGATCACGGCAAAGCCCCATTTGGCTTCATCCACGGGCGTAGGCCGGGTGCGACGGATTTCTTCAGTGTGCCAGGCCTCGGCGATCAGCCGTTGCAAGCGCGTGACGATCTGCTCGTATTCCTGGCTATTGAGGTCGCGGTGGTCCAGCGCGGCCAGTTGCTCGGCCATCGCATCGTACTTCTGGATCAGCGTGCGGCGGGTCACTTCGGTGGGGTGAGCGGTCAGCACCAGCTCGATGTCGAGCTTGCCCAGTTGCCGGGCCAGGGCCTCCTGGCTGTGGCCGGCGCGCTTGAGGCGCTCAAGCAGTTCAGGCAGTACGCGGTTTTCAAAGGCCGATGGCTGTGCATCGTCACGACGGCGCAGCAGTTGATACTGCTCGGCGATATTGGCCAGGTTGAGAAACTGGTTGAAAGCGCGGGCCACAGGCAGCAGTTCGTCGTCTTCAAGGCCGGCGACACTGGAAGTGAGCTGCTCGGCGCCTTCGGCCGAGCCGCGCCGGCCCGCCTTGGCAGCCTTGCGAATGCGCTCGATGGTGTCGAGAAAATCCGCGCCTCGCTGGTCGCGAATGGTGTTGCCTAGCAGTTCGCCCAGCAAGTGGACGTCTTCACGCAAACGGGCATCTATATCGGCCATCCTAACCTCCTGCAGTTTGTTGTTATGTTACGAACATTGCCTCAAAAACCTCACTGCGCCAAATCCTTTGTCATCGAACCACTGCCGCTTCGTTGCAGTCACACCTTTGACTGCATCAATCGCACCGGAGGCATCATGAACAGTTTCAAGGACCTGCTCAACGCATGGGAAACCCAGTCTCGCCAGCAGCAGGAACGCAGCGAGGTCACCCTGAGCCTGTACCGCCACGACCTGGTCAAGATCCAGGCCCTGGCGCAGGCCTATGACATCAGCGAAGCCCAGGTCACCGAAGGCTTGCTGCACGTCGCTCTGGAACAGGCCGAAGCGGCCATTCCCTATGTACAGGGCGCCGAAGTCATCCGTGTCGAAGAAGGCGATGCGGTGTACGCCGACGAGGGCCGTACGCCAGCCTTCGTCGAAGCCGAGCAACGCATCCTCAAGGCACAGACGCCGCACCGCTGAGCTGGCCGGCGCCTTTGTGACACCCCACTTTCAGGCAGCCTCCCTGGTGCTGCAGGCGCGTCCCTGCGCGCCATAAAATCCAATATTTACCAACGTTTTCAATAGGTTGGGAAAAAATTTACTCATCAGTACAGAAATTCGAGTGAACTATTCAAAAACCCCACGGGTCCCAGCCAATAGCCATTACAGGAAGACCGCAGGTAGCAGCCGCCCATGGCCCTGACACCTCTGACTCCGGCACCGACTGTCATGGAAAACCAAAGCACTTGGAGTTAAACAATGGAGTTGATGACCATGAACACCCTCACTGCCAAAACCTCGTTCAAACGTCTGCGCGGGCTGAAACTGGCTGCGTTGGCCCTGGGAAGCACTCTGGTCCTGGCCGGCTGTGCTGGCAACCCTCCTACCGAGCAGTACGCGGTGACCCAGTCGGCCGTCAATAGCGCCGTCAGTGCCGGTGGTACCGAGTTTGCCGCTGTCGAAATGAAGGCGGCACAAGACAAACTGCGCGCCGCCGACGTGGCCATGCAGGACAAGAAATACGACGAAGCGCGTCGCCTGGCTCAACAGGCCGAGTGGGATGCCCGTCTGGCCGAACGCAAGGCACAAGCCGCCAAGGCTGAGAAGGCTGTGCAGGATGCTCGCCAGGGCGTCAACGAACTCCGTGAAGAAGGCATGCGCCAGGTCCAGTAAACCGACCCCTTGCCCTTTGCTTTTCACGTATTCGCCATTGATTTAAGGACGACACTATTATGCGCAAACAACTGATGATCCCTGCCCTGCTGGCCATGAGCGTTGCCCTGGCGGCCTGTGCCACCAAGCCAAACCCTAGCCTGGAGCAGGCCCGCACCAACTACACTTCGCTGCAGACCAACCCGGAAGCCACCAAGGTCGCCGCGCTGGAAACCAAAGACGCCAGCGAATGGCTGGAAAAGGCTGACAAGGCCTTCCGTGACGGCGAAGACGCCAAGAAAGTCGATCAACTGGCCTACCTGACCAACCAGCGCGTTGAAGTGGCCAAGCAGACCATCGCGCTGCGCACCGCTGAAGCCAACCTGGGCAAAGCCAGCGCCGACCGCGCCAAGGCCCGCCTGGACGCCCGCGACGCCCAGATTGCCAAACTCAAAGAAAGCATGAACGCCAAGCAGACCGAGCGCGGTACGCTGGTGACTTTCGGTGACGTCCTGTTCGACTACAACAAGGCCGAACTCAAGCCGAACGCCCAGGGCGATATCTTCAAGCTCGCTCAGTTCCTGCAGGAAAACGCCGACCGTAAAGTGATTGTCGAGGGTTACACCGACAGCACCGGTTCCGCCACCTACAACCAGGGCCTGTCCGAGCGCCGCGCCAACTCCGTACGCATGGCACTGGTGCGCGCCGGCGTTGACCCATCGCGCATCGTTGCCCAGGGTTATGGCAAGGAATACCCGGTGGCCGACAACAGCAGCAACTCTGGCCGTGCCATGAATCGCCGTGTAGAAGTCACCATCTCCAACGACAACCAGCCAGTGGCACCACGTTCGACCCTGCGTTGATCGCCTGAGCTGTCGTCCAAGCCCCGCCTGCCCTGTGCAGGCGGGGCTTTTTTTGGCCTGCAGGAAATCAACAAGAAACCCTCGCGGCTGGCGAGGGTCAACACCCTCGCCTCTACTTACACACACGACGCGCCACGGCGTACATGGAGAAGTCTTAGCCCATGGTTGAAAAAAACCCACCCGTGCCCCAGTCGGCACTCAATGCACCTGTGTTCTGGACGTCTGCGATCCTGTTGCTGGTCCTGGTCTTGTTCACCAGTATCTTTCGCGACACCGCCCAGGCCCTGTTCGGTCACATCCAGGACTGGATCATCACCAATGTCAGCTGGTTCTATATCCTGGCGGTGGCGATCATCCTCGGCACTGTGGTGTACCTGGGTGTCAGCCGCTATGGCGATATCAAGCTCGGCCCCGACCACAGCACGCCCGACTACAGCAGCACCACCTGGTTCGCCATGCTGTTCTCGGCGGGCATGGGCATCGGCCTGATGTTCTTTGGCGTGGCGGAACCGGTCATGCACTTCCTCAACCCGCCGGTCGGTGATGGCAACACCATCGAAGCCGCCCGCGAAGCGATGAAGATCACCTTCTTTCACTGGGGCCTGCATGCCTGGGCGATCTACGCCATCGTCGCGCTGATCCTGGCGTACTTCAGCTACCGCCACGGCCTGCCGCTGACCTTGCGCTCGGCGCTCTACCCGCTGATCGGCGAACGTATCCATGGCCCCATCGGCCATGCCGTCGATATTTTCGCCATCATCGGCACCGTGCTCGGCGTGGCCACCTCGCTGGGCTTTGGCGTGGCGCAGATCAACACCGGCCTGAACAGCATGTTCGGCCTGCCGATCAACACCGGCGTGCAGATCGGCCTGATCATCGGCACCACGGCGCTGGCCACCCTGTCGGTGGTCTCGGGCCTGGACAAGGGTGTGCGCAGGCTCTCGGAGCTGAACCTGGGCCTGGCCGTCCTCTTGATGCTGATGGTGGTGCTGCTCGGTCCGACCGTGTTGATTCTGCAGACCTTCGTGCAGAACACCGGCGGCTACCTGACCGAAATCGTCAGCCGTACCCTGAACCTGTACGCCTATGACCCCACCGACTGGATCGGCGGCTGGACCCTGTTCTACTGGGGCTGGTGGCTGGCCTGGTCGCCCTTCGTGGGCCTGTTCATCGCGCGTATTTCACGCGGCCGCACGATCCGGGAGTTTGTGAGCGGGGTACTGCTGGTGCCGACCGCGTTCACCCTGTTGTGGATGACTGTGTTCGGCAATACCGCCATTCACTTGATTCTTGACCAAGGCATGACCGACCTGGCGGCGGCCATCGACAAGGACACGGCCCTGGCCCTGTTTGCGTTCCTGCAACACTTCCCGTTCGCCAGTTTCATTTCAGTGGTCGCGATCATCATGGTGGTGGTGTTCTTCGTCACCTCGGCCGACTCCGGCGCCATGGTGGTCGACATGCTCGCCTCCGGCGGTAACGACAAGACGCCGGTATGGCAGCGGATCTTCTGGGCTTCGGCCATGGGGGTGGTGGCCATTGCCCTGCTGCTGGCCGATGGGCTCAAGGCGCTGCAAACGGCGACCATCGCCAGCGCCCTGCCCTTTACCATCGCCCTGTTGTTCAGCATGCGCGGCCTGCTCAAGGCCCTGAAGCTGGACGCCACCAAGCGCGGCCTGCGTCATCACGCCTTGTCACCCTCGGCGGCCCGCACGCCAGGCAGCTGGCAGCGACGCCTGCGCAACATGGCGATGTTCCCGCGTCGTTCGCATGTGGTGCGTTTCATCAGCGAAGTGGCCAAGCCCGCCTGCCTTTCGGTGGCCGAGGAATGGCGGCGCCAGGGCTACAGCTGCAGCGTCGAGGACGGTGAGGACGGTCGCGTGCAACTGACCGTGGGCCCGGCCGACAACCCGGAGTACCTCTACGAGGTTCGCCCGCAAGCCTACGCCATGCCCAGCTTCGTGATGGGTGACACGCAAAGCGAAGAGCGCAAGTATTTCCGCGCCGAAGTGCATCTGCGCGAAGGCGGGCAGGACCATGACGTGATGGGCTGGTCGAAAGAGGACGTCATCGGCGACATCCTCGACCAGTACGAACGCCACATGCACTACCTGCACCTGGTCGGGGACTGATACTAATAAACGGGCGGGGCCATGCGCCCTGCCCGTTTCGCTCCTTGCCAGCAACTACTGGCGCGGCACCTTCTCGATCCGTCCGCCACAGCGGGTGAAACAACTGTCGTAGGACGAGGTGCAATGACGGGTGTCGGGCCTGGAGGGCGAAGAGGGCTCGCCGCCACACGCATACTTCCACGTGCCCTCACCGCTCATGTTCGACATACAGGATCGGTAGTTGGTCATCTGCCAGTTGTAAAAGGCCTGATCGTCCTGCACCGAGTGCTGCGCCTTGTCGACGCAGGCCGCCTGCTGACCGGAGCACTGCTCCACGCACTGCTGTCCCTCGGCCGTTGCCGGCGGCACATGACGATATTCGACACAACCACCCAGCAGGGCCCCCAGCAACGCGGCAGTGAACAATCGCTTGATAGACACGGCTTGCTTATCCTTTTCCAGTGCATGAAGTTTCCGGCGCTGCGCAACCGCGCGAGGAAAATCGACTGCAATAGACCCGGGTTCTGGATCCAAGTTCGTCAGGGCGTTACCAGCCGCAACTCCCCGTCCGCATACACCACTTCACGCCCCACCCACGTCATGTCCACCTGCGGCAACACCGCCGAAGGCTTGCGCAGTTCACGCAGCAGGGTCGAGCCGTGAGACAGGCGCCCACCCATGCGGGCGATCACCGCACGTGCGGCCTGGTAATGGGCGTGACGACCGGGGTCGAGGGTGTCCTCCAGCAGAATGTCGCGGCCGAGGATGCCTTGCACCTGGCCGGGGTAGATCATGAAGCCGGCGGCCTGTTCGGCACCCTCGCGACCGTCCTGCCAGAAACTGCCGGCGCGGCTGCGAATGTCCGGGTGCGGGGCAAACCAGTGCTCGCGCTCGGCCTGGGGCATGGCATGGTGCAGGCGGAAAAACACCCGCATCAGGTTGTCGCGGTACCACTCGCGCACTTGCAGGTAATAACCGCGCAGCCCCGGCAGGCCTGCCGCATGGGCCAGGCGCACCCGCCGTGGCCAGTGCGGGAAGGCTTGCAGCGGCAGGTCGCTCAGGCCCGGGCGCGGGGTGCCCGGGTCGGTTTCCCAGGGCAGCCGGTGTGGGCAATCGTGCAGGTCATCGTAGGCGGTGGGTGGCCGGCCCAGCGCATCGCCGCCGCTGCTGGCCAGGGCAGTGGCAATGCACAGGTTGCCCTGCACCACGAAGACATAGAACCGCGTGAACCAGTCGGCCAGTTGCTGGCCGTCCGCGCCTTGCCGGCTCAGCGTGGCCAGCTCCCGGTCAAAGCGTTGCAGTTGCCGTTCAAGCGTCGGCAGATGCCCGCGCGCCTGGCGCTGCATGCGCATGAACACCGGCAATGAACGCAGCAAACGTGCCGGCCGCCAGGGCAGATACGGTGTAGCGCCACCCACCTCGCCGGCATAGCGGCTGGCGGCGATACCCCAATCCGCCAGGCGGGCGAGAAACAGGTCGTTGTTGATGTACGACGCACCACCGAATACGGCGGTGAACGGCTCGTTATCCTGCAACACCCGCGCATCCCAGCGCGCCATGATCGCCGGTATGCTGGCCGCCGCCCGGCGCTGGCCATATTCGACAAAACGGCTCGGTTGCGGCGGCAGGATCTCGGCGATGTTGGCGGCGGTCAGGTGCCGGCGCCAGCCATAGTCGCTGATCGGCCGGTACTGCAACAACCACAGTTGCTGGCCGTCCCAGGCCCACTCGACGTCACCGGGGACATAATGGAACACCCGCAGCACGCCTTGCAGAAAGTCCCACAGCTGTTCTTGGTGCAAGCCGTGCAAGGTGGCAAAGGTGCCGCTGCTCCAGCCCTCGCCCAGCCTGGAAATGACCGCTCGTTCAGGGCTGGCCTGACCGTCGGCCAGCGCCTCCAGATGGCCTTCGACCCATTCCAGCTCCACGGCCAGATGGCGCACAAAGGCAATGCCCGACAGCACCGGAGTGATGAAGCGCTGGACCACCACTTCCTCGACGCCGGCACTGCACAACGCACTCACACGCTCGGCCACGTCAACCGCCGGCACACGCAGGTAGGTGGTGCTCAACCCGGCATTGGCCGAGTCGGCCTGGTCTTCGCCATAGCTGGACGAGCGCACCGCCCAGAGTGCTTCGGGCTGGCTGGCCAACAAGGTTGGCAGACGTCCGTCATCGGCGTCGTGCAGCGACAGCGCGGTGGGCACCGGCTGCCCGGCCAGTTCCGCCAGGCGCAGGCGTCCACCCTTGGTGTGAGCGACAAAACCCGGCGCGCCCGACTCCAGCCATTGGGCAAATTCGGCCGGCGCGTCGATCCACGGATAGTGGCCCCAGCCCGGCTTGAGGCTGATGGTAAGGTCGGCACGCGCCAGGATCGCCGACCAGGCGGCGGCCTGTTCAATGCCCAGCACACCGTCCTGATCGCCCCACACCAGCTCGACCGGGTCCTTGATCCACTCCAGCAGCGGCAGAGCCGTATCGGCGCGCAGCAGGTCCCAGTACGGCACGAACGCCCGGCACCGGGCATAGCCCTCGCCCATGCGCTGGTACTGGGCGGCGCTCCAGGTGTGCCTTGAAAATTTGCCGGCAAACAACGTCGGGCGATGCGCCAGCAACCAGTGGATGGTCTTGCGGATCGGCATGGGCGACATCAGCGCCGGCAAGCGCCGCTGCCACAGAAAGGCCCCCACCGGTGCCAGCAACACGCTGCGCGAAAAATGCCCGGGTCGGCGCTGCAAGGCATGCAGCACCAGCAAGGCACTGACGCCCACGGCCATGATTGCGCGGCCTTTTACTGTCGCACCCAACAGCGCCTCGGTATAGGCCGGCAGGTCCTCGCACGGTGGCGCCGGGTTGGCGCCGAACCCCGGCAGCTCCAGCGGTATCACTTCATAGCGCTGAAAGTGCTCCAGCACATCATCCCACCAACGGGCGCTGCTGCCGTTGCCGGCCAGCAGGTACATCACCGGCTTGTTCATGCGTCACCCCGGGGCTGCCCATCATGGCGATACAGCCAGAACAAGGGCGGCAACAACGCCAGCAAGGCCAGCGAATCGATCAGCAGATGTGACCAGATCCCGGCCTGCAGCGAAAAAAACAGGTCCTGCGGCGCCCACAGCAACAGCCCGGCAATCAGCCAGGCCCAGACCCTGGGCTGGCGGATCTGGCTGCCAATGTGCACCAGCGCCAGCATGTACAACGAAAAGCTCTGCACCGTGGCACCGAACAACGCCAGCCACCAGACCTGCTGCTGGCGGGCAAAAACCGGCGCCGCCTCGGGCCAGAAAGCCTGCTCCAGGGAAGCGAGGTAGCCATCGAACAGCACAGAACCGCCCGCCCAACTGACCAGCAGGCCACCCAGCAGATGAGCCAGGGCCACGGCGTACAGCCAGTACACCAGGGTGCGTCGCAAGGTCGAAAGTGAGCGCGGCATTGCAGGTCTCGAGTGAGGCTGAAGGACGGGCGAGTGTAATCGAACTGACAGGACAAGCAGGCCATAGAAGTGGGTGACGCTTTACGAATGTGTGTTGCTGCTCTGGCCCTACCGCCCCCTCACCCCGCGTTGATGTCGCCTACTGATTCAGTGCCTGACACCCGTCTGGTATCAGACACGCCACTCAGGGTCACATCAACCTGTGGGAGGGGGCTTTGCCCGCGATGAGGCTGGCATGAGCGACATCTGTGCGATGCCTGTAAGTCAGCTATTGCCGGATCACCATCCGGAGCAGAACGTCCCTTCAAAGCCGATCAAGCCTCGCCACGTCCTCATCACTGAGCACCAGGGTCGCGGCCCGTGCCAGGCTTTGGACCTGGGCCACGCTGGTGGCGCTGACAATCGGCGCGGTCACGCCCGGCTGGCGCAGCAGCCAGGCCAGGGAGACTTCCGAAGGACTGGCCTGATGACTCGCAGCGATGTCGTCCAGGGTGTCGAGCATTGCCAGGCCGCGGGCATCCAGGTACTTGGCGACGCCCTGGCCGCGCGTGCTCTTGCCCAGGTCGGCCGGCGAGCGGTATTTGCCGGACAAAAAGCCCGACGCCAGGCTGTAGTAGGTGACCACGCCGATATTGGCGTGAATGCACAACTGTTGCAGGTCACCCTCGAAACCCTGGCGGTCGTACAGGTTGTATTCGGGCTGCAACACCTGGTACGCCGGCAACCCCGGCTGTCCGGCGGCGCTCAGGGCCTCGGCCAGTTGTTGATAGTTGAGGTTGGAGGCACCGACGCTGCGAATCTTGCCGTCGCCCAGCAGTTGCCCGAACGCACTCAGGGTTTCCGGGTAGGACGTCTCGGGGTCGGGCCAGTGCGAGAAGTACAGGTCGATGTAGTCGCTCTGCAAGCGGTTGAGCGAGTCTTCCACGGCCTGGCTGATCCAGCGCTGCGACAGGCCCTTGCGCCCTTCGCCACCCATGTCCGCGCCCACCTTGGTGAACACCTTGATCTTTTCGCGCAGGCCCGGTCGCGCCTGCAGCCATTTGCCGATAAGGGTTTCCGACTCGCCGCCCTGGTTGCCCTCGGCCCAGGCCGAATACACATCGGCGGTGTCGATGGCATCGAAGCCGTGATCGATAAAGGCATCCAGCACGGCAAAGCCGGTCTGCTCGTCAAGGGTCCAGCCCAGGACGTTGCCGCCAAACACCAGTGGCGCAATGTCGATGCCGGTGGTTCCCAAAGTGCGTCGTTGCATGATCGTCTCCCTGGCGCGTGCGTTCTGAAGGTCTGCACATCGGAACACTCGATTGCCCTGCCGGTTCGATCGAAAACCGGTTAAACCACGGCCACGACAAAATAGTGGGCAACACCATGTCCCCTTTTTGCCGCTGGCGTGTCATGAGCTACAAGTGAACCCATCGAAGAGAGTCCTCCAATGCCCGCACTGCCACGCCACAGGTCGTTCCTGGCGTCATCGATTTCCCGTGCCACGCTGTGTCTGCAATTGACGCTCGGCACGACCATAGGCCTGAGCCTGCTGACTGCGCCCGTCGCCCTGGCCGAAAGCCAGCAGCAAAGCTACAGCATTGCCGCCGGTGACCTGGGCTCAGTGCTGACCCGCTTTGCCGGCCTGGCCGGGGTCAGCCTGTCGGTGGACCCGGCGCTGGTCAACGGCCGGCGCAGTGCGGGCCTGAACGGCACCTACAGCGTCGAAAGCGGCTTCAGCCAATTGCTGCAAGGCAGCGGCCTGCAACTGCAACCGGTCGCCAGCGGCAGCTACACCCTGATGCCGGCACCGGCCGCAGCCACGGCCGGCACGCTGGAGCTCAACGCCACCGACATCGTCAGCACCAGCATCCTGTCGTTCAATGGCGACGGCGAGCGCTATGCCGGTGGCCAGGTGGCGCGGCGCGGTTCGCTGGGCCTGCTGGGCTCGCGCGACTTCATGGACACCCCGCAAAGCATCACCACCTACACCAGCGAAGCAGCCAAGAACCAGCAGGCACGCACCCTGACCGACCTGGTGGCCAGCGACCCGTCGGTGCGTGCCACCAACCCGGCCGGCGGACGCTTCGAGCAGTTCACCATCCGTGGCTTCAGCCTGTTCAATACCGACGTGTCGTACAACGGCCTGTACGGCGTGCTGCCGACCTACTCCATCGACATGGAAATGGCCGACCGCATCGACGTGTTCAAGGGCACCAACCAGTTGCTCAACGGCATCTCGCCGCGCGGCAGCGTCGGCGGCGGCATCAACGTGGTCGCCAAGCGCGCCACGGAAAAGCCGATCACCGAATTCACCGGCAGCCTGGCTTCCGACAGCCAGGTCGGCGGTGGCGTGGACATTGGCCGGCGCTTCGGCGACGAAGACCAGTACGGCATCCGTTTCAACGGCGTCAAGCAGTCGGGTGATACCGAATGGGACCACCAGAACGTCGACCGTGAAATGTCGGTGCTGGGCCTGGATTTCCGTGGCGAACGCCTGCGCGTTTCGGCCGACATCGGCCGCACCGAGCGCGACACCGACGCCCCGCAGGAGCGCATCCAGGTCGGCGCCAACGCCCGCGTGCCCAGTGCCGGTTCGATCAACAGGAACTACGCCCAGCACTGGAGCCAGGCCAGCACCAACGACACCTTCGGCGACCTCAACGCCGAATACGACCTGAGCGACTCGTTCATGGTCTACGGTGCGGTCGGTGCCCGCGAAAGCAACCATGACTTCCTGCGCCACGCGGTCAGTGTCACCAACGACGCCGGCGACTTCACCATTTCGCCGCGCTATTTCACCCGTGACGAAAGCGTGCGCACCGCCACCGTCGGGGCACGCAAGTGGTTCCACACCGGCCCCGTCAGCCATGAGCTGAACATCTCGGCCACGCACTTCTACATGGACTTCACCAATGGCGGCTCGCGCTACGCCACCGCTGGCGGCAATATCTACAACCCGATCCAGCGCCCGGAACCCGGCACCCCGACCCGCCAGGACTCGAAGGACTACACCGAGAACCGCTTCGACAGCATCGGCATTGCCGACACCCTGGGCTTTTTCGATGACCGCCTGCTGCTGACCCTGGGCGGGCGTTTCCAGCGCGTGCAGGTCGAGGACTGGAGCGACGGCGTCAAGGGCCCCACCGCCTATGACGAGAAGAAGTTCTCGCCCTCTGGTGGCGTGGTGTACAAGGTCACCGACCAGTGGTCGCTGTACGCCAACTACATGGAAGGCCTGAGCCTGGGCAAAATCGCGCCCTCGACCTCCATCAACGAAAACCAGATCTTCGCGCCGTTCATCAGCCGCCAGGTCGAGCTGGGCACCAAGTACGACCTGGGCTCGGTGGCCTTCACCGCCAGCGTGTTCCGCATCAAGCAACCGGCCTACGAGACCAACGCCACTACCCGCGTGTTCGGCCCCAGCGGCAAGCGCGAGAACACCGGTGTCGAGCTGAGCGTCTTCGGTGAACCGGTCGAAGGCGTGCGCCTGCTGGGCGGCCTGATGTACATCGACAGCGAGTTGACCAACACCGCCGGCGGTATCTACGACGGCAACCGCGCCCCGGCCACACCCAAGTACAACGTCAACCTGGGCGCCGAATGGGACGTGCCGGGCGTGCAAGGCGTGACCCTGACCGCACGCGGCATCCATTCCAGCTCGCAGTACCTGGACCAGGCCAACAGCAAGTCGATCGACGGCTGGGAACGCTTCGACCTCGGCGCCCGCTATGCCTTCAAGGTCGAAGGCAAGGACATCACCCTGCGCGCCAATGTCGAGAACGTGCTGGACAAGGCCTACTGGGCCTCGGCTGGCGCCTCGGATGACAGCGAGCCGGGCCTGACCCTGTCGACGCCACGTACCTACCTGCTCTCGGCTACCGTGGGTTTCTAGAACCCCCCCCTCACCAGGGCGGGGTGTTTCTCAATGCCCCGCCGCCTGATTCAACAAGTGCCGGATCTTCACCGGCACGCCTTCTTCCTGGAACCTTCGTGCGGCCACTTCCAGCTTCTGGTCGGCGCGGGTCACGCGGTCGTGATGGCGCAGGTGCTCGACCCAGGATTCCTCGAAAAAGTACTCCTGCCACAGCCGGGGGTCCTGCGCGTCCTGCATCAAGCCCCATGAAAACGCACCATTACGCTTGCGCATGTGGCTGACCGCCTGCATGGCGTGGCTGAATTTCGCCGCGTGCTCCTGGGCAATCCGGTACTCCACGGTGATCATCACTGGCCCGCGCTCGGCTGGCAGCGCCTCGTCGAGTTGCGGCGCGGCCCAATGCTTCGATGGCTGCATCTCGTCCATCTCGCCGGTCGGCAGCGGGAAGTGCCAGCGCAGCAGGATGCCGACCAACAACACCACGCCGGCGCCCATGAAAGCCGCATTCATCGACACATGACTGGCCACCGCCCCCCACCCGGCCGCGCCGCCGGCTGAACAGCCGAAGAACACCAGAATGTACAGCGACACCGCCCGCGCCCTGACCCATGAAGGCACCGTGGTCTGCACCGCCACTTGCAGGCTGCTCAACACCGCAATCCAGGCCACGCCACTGATCAGCATCAGCGGCGCCAGCGCCGCCATCGAACGCACCCACGCCAGGCCGAACAGCACCAGCGCATACACCACACTGGCCCCCACCACGATCAGGTCGGCGCTCAAGCGCGCCCGCAACCTGGGCAGCAGCACCGCGCCCACTACCGCACCGATGCCCACGCAGCCCAGCAGAATGCCGTAGTCCAGCGCCGTGCCGCCGATCTCGCGGCGCACCAGCAACGGCAGCAAGGCCATGCCCACCACCGCACCGACAAAGAACGCTGCCGTGCGCACCAGTACCGCCCGCAGCGACCGCGAACCGCGGGCATAGCGCACCCCGGCGCGCATCGCGCCCCACCAGCGCTCGGCCGGCAAGGTCGCCGGAGCCGGCGTATGGCGCCAGGCATACAGGGCCACGATCACCGCCAGAAACGACACGCTGTTCAAGGCAAAGGTCAGCCACGGCCCGCTCAGGCTCACCAGCACCCCGGCAATCGCCGGACCAATGGCCCGCGCCACGTTCATCGCCAGGCTCGACAATGCCACCGCGGCCGGTACGTCCTCACGGGCGACGATCTCCGGGGCCAGCGCCGACCAGGCCGGCATCATCAGCGCGCTGCCGATGCCCATGGCAAAGGTCAGGGTCAGCAACAGCGGCACCGACATCTGACCGGTTACTGTCAGCAGGGTAAGCGCCAGGGCCACCAGCGCCATCCAGCCCTGCACGGCCAGCAGGTAGCGGCGCTTGTTGACGATGTCGGCCAGGGCCCCGGCCGGCAGCGCCAGCAAAAACACTGGCAAGGCGCCAGCCACCTGCACCAGCGCCACGGCTTGCGGGCTGGCCGACAGCGAGGTCATCAGCCAGCCGGAACCGACTTCGTGCATCCAGGTGCCGATGTTCGAGGCAATACTGGCCAGCCACAACCACAGGAAGACGCGGGTGTGCAGGGGTTTCCAGGGCGATGCGGTTGATGCAGCGGGCAATGTGGCGGTCGGCGTGTGCATGGCGGCTCTCACAAATCCTTGGGCTGAAAAAAAGCCTGCGGGTCAAGGCAGGCTTTCAGGGCATGGGCAGCGGCTTAGCCTTTGTGGGCGGTCAGCGCGGCGTAGCCATTCATCAGGTTGCGGTAGTTCGGAATCCGCTGCGACAGCAGGTTACCCAGGCCTTCAATGTCGTTGCGCCAGTCGCGGTGCAGCTCGCAGGCCACCGAGAACCAGTTCATCAGTTGCGCACCGGCCTGGCTCATGCGGTTCCACGCGGCCTGCTGCACGGTCTCGTTGAAGGTGCCCGAGGCATCGGTGACCACGAATACTTCAAAGCCTTCAGCCAGCGCCGACAGGGTCGGGAAGGCTACGCACACATCGGTGACCACACCGGCAATGATGATCTGCTTGCGGCCGGTGGCCTTGATTGCCTTGACGAAGTCTTCGTTGTCCCAGGCATTGATCTGGCCAGGGCGGGCGATGTACGGCGCGTCCGGGAACATCTCTTTCAACTCCGGCACCAGCGGGCCATTGGGACCTTGCTCGAAGCTGGTGGTGAGGATGGTCGGCAGCTCGAAGAACTTGGCCAGATCAGCCAGGGCCAGCACGTTGTTCTTGAACTCGTTGGGCGAGAAGTCCTGCACCAGCGAGATCAGGCCGGTCTGGTGGTCGACCAGCAGTACGATGGCGTCGTCTTTGTTCAGGCGGTTGTAAGTGGCTGCGCTCATGATCGAATCCCTTTGCTTAAGTGAGTAAGTGGTTGCGTTCAACATGGGCACAGATTAAGGGCGATTGATTGAGGGATAAATCGGCTGGAATGCGTATGACCGTCAACCTGAATGCGACAATCAGCCGCTCGTGATGCTGCTTGGGTAGGAGCGCGCTCTGCCCGCGACCGGCTGCGTTAGCAGTCGTAAAATTGTGGCGTTTCACAAATTTTTGCGAGCGCTGCGCACTCGGTCGCGGTGGTCCGGCATTCCGGCAAGCGCGCTCCTACAACAAGTCGTCCCCACCCTTGTAGTTCACTTCCGAACTTTCCGGATCGGCCTGTCCACGACTGGTCATGCCCAAGCCGCCTGATTATCCTGCGCCAATGACTGAACCACGGGGTCATCCCCGAATAGCACCGCCGTACCGAATGCCGGCCGCAAGAGCCGAACCTGAGCGGGCTGGAATGGCTGGGCAACACCTTGCAACTGCTCGACTGGCGCAACGACGCATGGATCCGCTGGCGCGACTAACCCCGACTACAGGCAACTGGTCACCTGGATTCCGGCAAAAGGCTTCAACTGGCTGGACTTCACTATGCCTGACGCTGAAAAGACCCGGCTCTTTCTTGAAGGCGCTCAGTGCGCGGCCGATTTTCTGCGCACCTTTGACGGGCCCAACTACAAAGCCCTCCGGGAAATCATGGCCGAACAGGCTCGCGCCGATCAGGAAGGTACGAGAAGACATGCCTTGCAGGCCGGCGCCTGAACCGGCCCTTCGCAAGCGCATGGCCGGTTCGGCAGTGGCTACAACGCGCTGGCCAGAAACGGCGCCGTGCGGCTTTCGGCACACTGCGCCACGGCCTGTGGCGGACCGGCCACCACCACCTTGCCGCCCGCCTCGCCGGCCCCGGGACCGATGTCGATCACCCAGTCGCTCTGCGCTACCACGCGCATGTCGTGCTCGACCACGATCACCGTGTGCCCGGCATCGACCAGGCGGTTGAGCTGTACCATCAGGCGGTCGACGTCCTGGGGGTGCAGGCCGTTGGTGGGTTCGTCCAGCACGTACAGGGTCTTGCCGCGGGCCATGCGCTGCAGTTCGGTGGCCAGCTTGATGCGCTGCGCCTCGCCGCCCGACAGTTCAGTGGCCGGCTGGCCCAGGCGCAGGTAGCCCAGGCCGATGTCCTTGAGCACCTGCAGGGCACGGCGGGCCGCCGGTTGCTCGGCAAAGGTGTCGAAGGCCTGATCGACGGTCTGTTGCAGCACCTGGGCGATATTCAGGCCCTGCCAGGTAACCGCCAGGGTCTCGGGGTTGTAGCGAGCGCCGTGGCAGGTCGGGCACGGGGCATAGACGCTGGGCATGAACAGCAATTCGACGCTGACAAAGCCTTCGCCTTCGCAATTCGGGCAACGGCCCTTGGCGACGTTGAACGAGAACTGCCCGGCGTCGAAGCCCAGCGCTTGTGCCTGTTCAGTGGCGGCAAACAGCTTGCGCACGTGATCGAACAACCCGGTGTAGGTCGCCAGGTTCGAGCGCGGCGTGCGGCCAATGGGTTTCTGGTCGACCTGCACCAGGCGCTTGAGGCCTTCGAGCCCGCCACTGATCTGGCCGCCGCTGGTGTGCAGCGGTTCGTCTTCCAGGTCCGTTTCGCCGGTCTCGGGGCTGGCCGGCGCCTGACCCAGGTGGCTGCCGACCAGCTCCAGCAAGGCCTGGCTGACCAGGCTGGACTTGCCCGAGCCGGAAATGCCGGTCACGGCGGTGAAGCAGCTCAGCGGAAACTCGGCGCTCAGATTGTTCAGGTTGTTGCGGGTGATGCCCTCCAGGCGCAGCCAGTCCTGCGCCTGGCGCGGCGTGTGCGGGCTCGGGTCCGGCTCGCTGAACAGGTAGGCGCGGGTGCTGGAGTCGGCCACCTGCTCAAGACCGGCCGGCGGGCCGCTGTAGAGGATCCGCCCGCCCTGCTCGCCCGCCGCCGGGCCGACGTCGATCAGCCAGTCGGCGCGGCGCATGGTGTCCAGGTCATGCTCGACCACGAACACCGAGTTGCCCGAGGCTTTCAGCCGTTGCAGGGCATCGAACAGCGCCTGGCTGTCGGCCGGGTGCAGGCCGGCGGACGGCTCGTCGAGCACGTAGATCACGCCGAACAACTGCGAGTTGAGCTGGGTGGCCAGGCGCAGACGCTGCAACTCGCCGGACGACAGGGTTGGTGTGCTGCGCTCCAGCGCCAGGTAGCCCAGGCCCAGGTCGATCAGGGTGGTGATGCGCTCCAGCAGTTCATGGGCGATGCGTTGCGCGGCCAGGCGCTTTTCCAGTGACAGGTCAGGGTCTTCGTGCGCCAGGTAATCGGCACCGGCCACGTCCTTGAGCACTTCGCTGAGCGCCTGCAACGACAGCTGCGACAGCTCGGCGATGTCCAGCCCGGCGAAGGTCACGGTCAGCGCCTCGCGCTTGAGGCGTTTGCCCGCGCACGCCGGGCACGGGCTGGCGCGCATGTACTGCGACACCCGTTTGCGCATCTGCGCGCTCTGCGAATGCATGAAGGTGTGCAGCAGGTAGCGCCGCGCGCCACTGAAGGTGCCCTGGTAGCTGGGCTCGAGCTGGCGCTTGAGCGCGGTGCGGGTCTGCGCCGGGGTCAGCCCGGCGTACACCGGCACGGTGGGGGTTTCTTCGGTGAACAGAATCCAGTCGCGCTGCGCCTTGGGCAGGTCACGCCACGGGATGTCGACGTCATAGCCCAGGGTCACCAGGATGTCGCGCAGGTTCTGGCCCTGCCAGGCCAGCGGCCAGGCCGCCACGGCACGCTGGCGGATGGTCAGCGAAGGGTCGGGCACCATGGACGCTTCAGTGACTTCATGCACCCTTCCGATACCGTGGCATTGCGGGCAGGCGCCTTGCGGCGTGTTGGCCGAGAAGTCTTCGGCATAGAGCATCGGCTGGCCGGCCGGGTAGCGACCGGCGCGTGAATAGAGCATGCGGATCAGGCTCGACAGGGTCGTGACGCTGCCCACCGAGGAGCGCGCACTGGGCGTGCCGCGCTGCTGTTGCAGGGCCACCGCCGGCGGCAGGCCCTCGATGGCGTCGACATCGGGCACCCCGACCTGGTCGATCAGACGGCGCGCATAAGGCGCCACCGACTCGAAGTAGCGGCGCTGCGCTTCGGCATAGAGCGTCGAGAAGGCCAGCGACGACTTGCCGGACCCCGACACCCCGGTGAACACCACCAGCGCATCGCGGGGCACATCGACGTCGACATTCTTGAGGTTATGTTCCCGGGCACCGCGCACCCGGACGAATCCGGAACTGCCGGGCAAGGCGGGAGGCAAAGGGGTGTCGAGACGCGAAGGCATTGGGTTTTTCCTTGAAACGGCAAAGGCGGTAAGGCAATGGACCGCACGTAAAACGGTTCTACTGCCCCGATGTGCAGCGCACCACGCGCTGACGCTCATCAACCAGCACGCCGCTCAAGCCTTTCTGTGTGGTGTCGAACAGCACCAGCACGCCATCAATGCACTGCGCCACCGGATCCGCCGGGGTCACGCTGGCGCGGTACTCCTGGCCGGGGACGGTCTTGAGAAACGTAAACTGCTCCAGGCGCAGCGCGTCTTCGGGTTTAGCGAAATGCAGGTAGCCGTAGTAGCCCAGGCAGACGACGGTGCCGGCGATGCTGGCCACGGCGGTGAGGATCAGCGGGATCAGGTTGCGCTCCTGGCTCACGGCTCGGCCTGGTCCGGGTAATTGGGGATTTCGCCCAGGCGGCGCAGGCCGTTGAAGTGCTGCGGGTCGTCGAGGTAGCGCAGCATTACCTGGCGCCAGGTGGGGTCGGCGAAGGTTTGCACGTGGCCGCCCCGGGTCAGTTGCAGCACCCGGGGCAAGGGCGCGGCCTTGTACAGCGTCAGGCCGTTGTCCAGCGGCACCAGCGTGTCGTCCAGGCTCTGGAAGATCAGCATGGGCGTGCCCTTGAGGCCCGCCAGGCTGTTGACCGCGCTGTCGGCATCGGGCACCAGCCAGGACAGTGGCCGTTTAAAGGCCCAGGTCAGCCACGAGGTGCCCAGTGTGTAGCGGGCCACGTCGCGGTAGCTGGCGGGCGCACCGTCGAGCACCAAGGCCTTGAGGCGACCGCGATGCTCGGGGTGACGGGCCAGGTAATGCACCGCCAGCGCGCCACCGATGCTTTGCCCGAGCACAATGCGTGGATGGCCCTGCACCTCGGGTGCGGCGTCCAGCCAGGCAAAGGCGGCGTCCAGGTCCTGGTAGATCGCCGGCAGGCTGGGCGCGCCCTGGGACAGGCCGTAGCCGCGGTAATCAAGCATCAGCACCTGATAGCCCTGCTCCGGCAGCCACCCACTTCCACCCAGGTGCCAGGCCAGGTTGCCGCCGTTGCCATGCAGGTGCAGCACCGTGCCCTTGACCGCCACGCCGGGCTTGGCCGGCAGCCACCAGCCATGCAAGCGCGTGCCGTCGGCGGCCGTCAGGGTGACGTCGCGGTACGCCAGCTGCGCCTTTTCCGGGGTAAAGGGCTGGCCGCGCTCGGGGTAGAACAGCAGGCCACTGCAACCGCCGAGGCTCAGCAGCAGGACCATCAGACCGATCAGTTTCAAATGCACACCCCTTGAATGTTGCCGCCAGTAGGAGCGCGCTTGCCCGCGACCGGCTGCGTAAGCAGTCGTAAATTTGTGGCGTTTCATCAATCCCTGACGGGGTAGCAGTCGTAAATTTGTGGCGTTTCCGAGATTTTGCGAGCGCTGCGCACTCGGTCGCGGGCAAGCGCGCTCCTACAAGGCCCTCACAGGATATTTGAGTAATCCGCTTCGATCCGGTCCAGGCTCAGGTGGTTCAGGAAGTTGGAGAAGCACATCCAGGCCGACAGCGCGTTCATGTCGCGGAACTGCTCGGGCAGGTATTTGGGCGCGATCACCAGGCCTTCGTCCACCAGCTGGCGCAAGGTGCGCATGTCTTCCAGGGTGGTCTTGCCGCAGAACAGCAACGGCACCTGCTCCAGCTTGCCCTTGCGCACCGCCAGCTGGATGTAGTTGTAGATCATGATGAAGCCCTTGAGGTACGACAGGTCCTTGGTGAAGGGCAGGCCGTTGGGCGTCGAGCCACGGAACACGCGGCTGGCGTTGCCGTAGCTTTCCGACATGCCGAAACCCTGCTCACGGTAAAAGTCGAACACCTCGATGAAGTCGGCGCCCTCCTCGGCCATGTGGATGGCGCGGGTGCGGTTGGTCAGTTTGCGCAAACGGCTGGGGTAGGACGCGAAGGCGATCACTTCCATCAGGATCGCCAGGCCTTCCTGGGTCACGGTCGATGAGGGCGGGCCCTTGGACAGGAAGGTGCAGATGGGCTGGTTCTGGCCATTGAGGGTCGTGGCCACATGCACCAGCCCCTCATGCACTTCCAGGGCGCGCACGTCACGCTCGTTGAACATGGCGTCGGAGCGCACCTTGATGTAGTCGGCACCGGCCGCCGCATCGGCCACGATGCCGTCAGACTCGAACACCCGGACGGTGTCCTCGGCCTCGCCGAACACCCGGTTCAAGCGGCTTTGCAGCATGGCCACCGCATCCTTGGCGGTCAGGGTCTTGGGCTCGTCCTTGAGGTCGCCACGGCCGGCGATGTTGTTCAGGTAGCCCGAGAGCATCAGGCCCAGGTCCGACAGGGTCGGGTCACCGGCATGAAAGGCATCGGAGGCCGCGCCATACAGTTCCTGGGAAATCAGGCCGAAATCCTGGGTGCCGCGCGCTTCGAGCATGCGCACCACCATGCGGTACTCGCGGCACATGCGGCGCATGATCTGCCCGGCCGGATTGAACTGCCCCAACTGGCGGGTGATGTCGCGCTCGATGTTCTGGAATTCCTGCTTGAGCGCACCGGCATCGAAGCCCAACGAACGGTTCTCGTAATAGGCACGGTCCACGATCGGCAGCTCCTTGCCCTTGGCGGCCAGGAAGGTCTTGCGTACCCCTTCGTCCCACTTCACTGCATCCAGCACGCGGATCGGCGTCTGCGCCGCCACGATACGGTCGGATAACGTACGAATAGTCTGCTGGTAATCGTCCACGCGGTACTCCTTGATCCTGCTGTTGACGTTCTGACTGGGCACGGAGCCCGATCTTCCCTGCGCCGCACAAGGCGCGTCAATACTGATGATTCAAGAGCGCCTGGCCGCCTTCGCGACCGTGGCTCGCGCCCACCGGCTGTCTGGCTGGCGCCTTTCTTTATGCCGGGCATAAAAAAACCGCCTGTCCACATCACGCGAAACAGGCGGTTCGGGGCGTTGCCGCTTACGCCTGTGGGCGCATGTGCGGGAACAGGATCACATCGCGGATCGACGGCGAGTTGGTCAGCAGCATGACCAGACGGTCGATGCCGATGCCCTCACCCGCCGTTGGTGGCATGCCGTACTCCAGGGCGCGGACGAAGTCGGCGTCGTAGTGCATGGCTTCGTCGTCGCCGGCGTCCTTGTCGGCCACCTGGGCCTGGAAGCGCTCGGCCTGGTCTTCGGCATCGTTGAGCTCGGAGTAGGCGTTGGCGATTTCACGGCCGCCGATGAACAGCTCGAAGCGGTCGGTGACGTTCGGGTTGTCGTCGTTGCGGCGCGCCAGCGGCGACACTTCGAACGGGTACTGGGTGATGAAGTGCGGCTGCTCCAGCTTGTGTTCGACCAGCTCTTCGAAAATCATCACCTGCAGCTTGCCCAGGCCTTCGAAGCCCAGCACCTTGGCGCCGGCTTTCTTGGCGATGGCGCGGGCCTTGTCGATGTCCTGCAGGTCATCGGCGGTCAGCTCGGGGTTGTACTTGAGGATCGAGTCGAACACCGACAGGCGCACGAACGGCTCGCCGAAATGGAACACCTTGTCACCGTATGGCACGTCAGTGCTGCCCAGCACCAGTTGCGCCAGCTCACGGAACAACTCCTCGGTGAGGTCCATGTTGTCTTCGTAGTCGGCGTAGGCCTGGTAGAACTCCAGCATGGTGAATTCAGGGTTGTGCCGGGTCGAGACACCTTCGTTGCGGAAGTTGCGATTGATCTCGAACACCTTTTCAAACCCACCCACCACCAGGCGCTTGAGGTACAGCTCCGGCGCGATGCGCAGGAACATCGGCATGTCCAGCGCGTTGTGGTGGGTTTCGAACGGCTTGGCTGCCGCACCGCCCGGAATGGTCTGCAGCATCGGCGTCTCGACTTCAAGGAAGTCGCGCTTGGCCAGGAAGCTGCGGATATGGCTGATCACCTGCGAGCGCACGCGGAAGGTGTCGCGCACCTCTTCGTTGACGATCAGGTCGACGTAGCGCTGGCGATAACGCTGCTCGGTGTCGGTCAGGCCGTGGTGCTTGTCCGGCAGCGGGCGCAGCGACTTGGTCAGCAGGCGCACGGCGGTCATTTCGACGTACAGGTCGCCCTTGCCGGAACGGGCCAGGGTGCCTTCGGCGGCGATGATGTCGCCCAGGTCCCAGGTCTTGACCTCGGCCAGGGTCTGCTCGGGCAGGGTCTTGCGGTTGACATAGACCTGGATGCGCCCGGTCATGTCCTGGATGACCATGAAGGCCCCGCGGTTGAGCATGATGCGACCGGCAACCTTGACGGGGATGGCAGCCTCGGCCAGCGCTTCCTTGGTGTGGTCGACGTACTGTTTCTGCAGGTCGTTGCAGTAGTTGTCGCGACGGAAGTCGTTGGGGAAGGCCTGACCCTTGGCGCGTTCGGCGGCAAGCTTTTCCTTGCGCAGGGCGATCAGGGTGTTTTCTTCCTGTTGCAGGGCTTGCGAGTCGGGTTGTTGGTCGCTCATGTCTTCAGTTATTCCATCACAGGTACGTTGTCCCTCGCCTGCGGCAAGGGATGGCGGGCAGTCGGGCTGCCCGCTGCTGTTGTGTCGCCCTAGGGTGCCTCTAAAAACGTTGCCGAGGCAGTCAGCGCAAGGCAAAAACAGGCGAAAAACGGTCGGAGTCGCGTTCGACTTTACAGATTGTAAATGAGCATTTTTAGCCTGTTTTTAACGCAGCGATGACAACGCAGGTAGTTTTTAGAGGTGCCCTCACAGGCCTTGTTTGAGGCTGGCGACCAGATACTCGTCCAGGTCGCCGTCGAGCACCTTGTCGCAGTCGCTGCGCTCGATACTGGTGCGCAGGTCCTTGATGCGCGAGGCATCCAGGACATAGGAGCGAATCTGGTGACCCCAGCCGATGTCGGACTTGGTGTCTTCCAGCGCCTGGGAGGCGGCGTTGCGCTTCTGGATTTCCTGCTCGTACAACCGGGCCCGCAGCATTTTCATGGCGGTGTCCTTGTTGGCGTGCTGGGAGCGCTCGTTCTGGCAACTGACCACGGTGTTGGTCGGCACGTGCGTGATGCGCACCGCCGAGTCAGTGGTGTTGACGTGCTGGCCACCGGCACCGGAGGAGCGGTAGGTGTCGATGCGCAGGTCGGACGGGTTGATCTCGATTTCGATGTTGTCATCGATTTCGGGCGAGACGAACACGGCCGAGAACGAGGTGTGGCGACGGTTGCCGGAATCGAACGGACTTTTGCGCACCAGACGGTGCACGCCGATCTCGGTGCGCAGCCAGCCAAAGGCATATTCGCCCTTGATGTGCACGGTCGCACCCTTGATGCCGGCGACTTCACCGGCCGACAGCTCCATGATGGTCGCTTCGAAACCGCGTTTGTCAGCCCAGCGCAGGTACATGCGCAACAGGATGTTGGCCCAGTCCTGAGCCTCGGTACCGCCGGAGCCGGCCTGGATGTCGAGGTAGGCGTTGTTGGGGTCCATCTCGCCACTGAACATGCGGCGGAACTCGAGCTTTTCGAGCGCCTCGCGCAAGCGCTCGACCTCGGCCGACACATCGGCCACAGCGCCTTCGTCTTCTTCCTCGGCGGCCATGTCCAGCAGGTCGCGGGCATCGGCCAGGCCGCTGGCCAGTTCGTCGAGGGTGTCGACGATCAGCGCCAGCTGGGCGCGTTCGCGGCCCAGGTTCTGGGCGTATTCGGGTTTGTTCCAGACAGCGGGGTCTTCGAGCTCGCGGGTCACTTCGGTCAGACGATCATGTTTGTGATCGTAGTCAAAGATACCCCCGAATGGTTTGGGAACGCTCGGAGAGGTCCTTGATGCTGTTTATGATCGGATTGATTTCCATGGTCGTCAGCACTCGCAGGCGAAAATTACAAAGCCGGCGAGTATACCCCAGAGGCTGTCGGGAAAGCAGCCTCTTCGGATGGGGTGGTGCGCCGTCATTACACGAGGGTCCTGCGCTCCGCCCCCTCACTCCACCCCATTGATACACACCACCTTCGGCTGCGTCATGTCTTCATACGCAAACCGCACCCCCTCGCGCCCCAGGCTGCCGTACTTGAAGCCGCCGAAGGGCATGGCGTCGAAGCGGTAGTCGGACGAGTCGTTGATCATCACGCCGCCGGCTTCGATCTGTCGGGCCAGTTTCAGCGCCTTGCCCAGGTCGCGGGTGAACAGGCCGGCGTGCAGGCTGTATTCGGGGGCGTTGGCCAGGGCCACGGCGTCGTCCAGGTGTTCGAACGGTTCCAGGATCACCACCGGGGCAAAGACTTCCTGCTGCCAGAGGGCGCTGCTGTGGCTGACCTGCTCCAGCACGGTCGGCGCGTAGCTGCCGGCCTGGCGCTGGTGCCCGCACAAAAGCACGGCGCCTTCGGCCAGGGCGCTGCTGACCCGTTGCTCGGTGCGATGCGCGGCCTGTTCGCTGATCATCGGGCCGACATCCGTGCTGCGCAGGGCGGGGTCGCCGGTGACCAGGGCGCGGGTCTGGTGGACAAAGCGCTCACGGAAGTCGGCGTAGATCGAGCGGTGCACCAGGATGCGCTGGGTGCCGATGCAGTTTTGCCCGGCCGCCCAGAAGGCGCCGGACACGCACGATTCTACGGTCGCCTCCAGATCGCAATCTTCCAGCACCAGCACCGGGGCATTGCCGCCCAGGTCCATGGCCAGTTTCTTCAGGCCGGCGCTGCGGGCAATGGCCTCGCCGGTGGCAAAGCCGCCGGTGAAGGAAATCATCCGTACCTCGCGTACTTCTACCAGGGCCTTGCCCAGGTCGACGCCGCCGGTGGCCACGGTCACCACCGAATCGGGCAGGCCGGCCTGGATCAGGTACTCCACCAGCTTGAGGGCCGAGAGCGGCGCCAGCTCCGAGGGTTTGAGGATCACGGCATTGCCACCGGCGATGGCCGGGCCCAGTTTGTGCGCGACCAGGTTGAGAGGGTCGTTGTACGGCGTGATCGCCACGATCAGACCCAGCGGCTCACGGGTGAACCAGCCCTGGCGCGATTCGGAGCCTTCATAGGCGCCGAACGGAATCACTTCCCCGGCGTTGCGCCGCGCTTCCTCGGCCGAAAGCTTGAGGGTGTTGACGCAGCGCTTCACTTCTTTTTCGGCCTGGCGCAGGGTCTTGCCCGCCTCGGCCACGATCAGCCGGGCAAAGGCTTCGGCGTCTCGTTCAATGGCGTGGGCGGCGTCTTCGAGAATGCGCGCCCGACGGTGGCGCGGCAGAGCGGCGCTGTCGCGCACGCCGATGCGCGCACGCGCCAGCAAGCCGGGCACGGCCGTAGCATCGAGGCACGGCACGCGTCCGATCAGACGCCCATCGAAAGGGCTCAGAACATCGATCTGGGCAGGTTCAGGCAGCATGATGCTGGCCAGGCTGGATACGCTCATGAGGCACTCCTGATCAATGGCCGCGGGCGGCGTGGATGGCAACGATGTCCGACAGCAGGGCGAAGGCGGTCTCGATACGTCCAGCGCCAGGCCCGGATACGGTGACCGCGCCCAGCAGCTCGGTGGTGAAGGTCACCGCATTGATCGCCCCGCCGATGCCCGCCAGCGGGTGTGTATTGGGCAGCAGGCGCGCCTGCACTTGGGCCTGCACCGAGCCATCGGCCTGGCGCTCGGCCGCGCCGATCAGTTTCCAGCTGGCGTTGTTGGCGCTGGCATCGGCAATGTCCTGGGCGCTGATGGCGCTGATGCCCGAACAGGCCACATCGCTGAGCTGCAAACGCGCATCAAGCAGCTCGTTGGCGAGGATGACCACCTTGAGGCGTACATCGAAACCTTCGACATCGGCGGTCGGGTCCGCTTCGGCGTAGCCAAGCTGTTGTGCCTGGGCCACGGCATCAGCGAAGGCCAGGCCGTTTTTCATCTGGCTGAGCACATAGTTGGAGGTGCCGTTGAGGATGCCTTCGAAGCCTTGCACGTTAGCGCCAGCCAGGGCCTGGCGGGCCAGGCGCAGCACCGGCGTGCCGCTCATGACCGCGCCTTCGTATTCGAAAGCTACGTTGTTGCGACGGGCCAGGGCCTTGAGCTCGGCCGCGTGCAAGGCCACGGGGCCCTTGTTGGTGGTCACCACATGGATGCCGCTTTCCAGCGCCCAGCGGCAGAAGGTGGTGGCCGGCTCGCCATCGATAGGGTTGGTGAACGTCGCCTCGGCAATGAGATCGGCACCGGAGTGCTTGATCACGTTTTCGTTGAACGCCTCGGCATGGCCGCCCGGCAACCGGGCGAATGCGCCCTTCTCGCTCGGCAGTGCCACCAGTTGCGCGGCATCCAGCCCTTCGCGGGCCACGATAGAGCCCAGGAACAGGTCGGTGACCCCGACAATCCTGATCGTGAAGCCCAGGGACGCCTGCCACTGGGCATTGCGCTCGGCCACCAGTTGGGCGAAGCCACGGTTCACGCCACCGAATCCTACCAGGGCTATCTTGTACTCAGTCATGAAGGCGTCTCTCTCAGGGATGTTGTTGTTCGACAGGACCATCCTAAGAGCCGGGCACTGGCAGTTGAATAGGCCAGTTTGCTGTATTCATTGAGCGTTTTGCCCATGCCCGCACCGCTCACAGCCGGGTCAGAACACCGCCGACAACACGAACGAGGTGACCGTGTTTTCCACCCCCGGCATGGCGGCGATGTCCTTCCACACCTGGTGCACGCGCTCGGGCGTGGCGGCGTTGACGCGCAGCATCAGGTCGAATTCGCCGCTGAGCACTTCACACTGCACCACCTCCGGCAATCCTCGCAACGCCGCCAGCACGGCCTCGCCGCGCATGCGGTCATAGCGGTAGACGAAGATCACGGCGCTGATGAGCGAGGCCGGCCGGCGCGACTCCCCGAGCCGCACCGTGTAGCCCTGAATCGCCCCGTCGCGCTCAAGGCGTTCGATGCGCTGGCGCACCGCGTTGCGCGACAGGTTGACCTTGGCGCCCAGTTCGATATGGGCGATGCGTGCATTGGCGGTCAGTTCGGCCAGGATGCGCTCATCCAGCGGATCGAGGATGCGCTTCATGCCAGCCTCGACGGTGTCAGTTGCAGGGCCTGCAACAGGCCTTGCAGATCGCCCTTGGCCAGGTACGGCGGTTGTGCGCTCACCGTTGGTGTCGGCGGCACACTGGCCGACCAGACACCCAGCTCGGCCAGCAAGGCGGCCGACTTGCCTGGCGCAATCTGCCCAAAGGTGACCATCGGTGCGCCCAGGCTACGCCGATGCAAGCGGCCGGCCAGCACGCCGACTGCGGTGTGCGGGTCGATGGCCGAGCCGGTCTCGCGGAACAGCGCGACCACTTCGTCGCGCACCTGGGCTTCGTCCACTGCATAGGAGTCGAACAGCAGGCGCCCGCGCAACCATTGCGGGTTGCCGATGCTCATTTCGCCGTGGCGTTCAAACTGCTCCATCAGCGCCCGGGTAGCAGCGCCATCGTGCTCGTACACCTCCCAGATAAAGCGTTCCAGGTTGCAGAACAACGAGAAGTCCATCGCCGGCGACACCGTGCGGTCGGTGCGCCGGGTCGAGTAGCGGTTGCAATGAAAGAACTGATGCAGCGCATCGTTGCGGTTGGTGGAAATGATCACCTGGTTGATCGGCAAACCCATTTTCTGCGCGATGTAGCCGGCGTAGATCTCGGCCGAACTGGCCGCCGGAATGCTGAACCCGACCGGCCGCGAGCCGCCGCCCAGTTGCAGGGCGGCATAGAAATAGAAAACGATCTGCGCCAGCACGCCGATCCAGTTGGTGGAGTTGAAACACACCGGCACCGGCGCGTCCGCGGGCCACTCACGCAACAGCCGCGCCACCAGGGTCTGGCAGTCATCGAAGTTGCCTTCGACGGCCAACAGCTTGACCCGCTGCGGGTCGGCGGCCTGCAAGGCGGCGAGCTGTCCGGGTGCCAGCCCGTCGCGCGGGTACAGGATCGCCATGCGCACCGCCGGACAATCGGCAAAGGCTTGCAGCGCCGCCAGGCCCGTATCACCGTTGGTGGCGCCGATCACCCAGGCGTCCTTGTCGAGTTCCTGCAGAAAATGCCCGACCAGGCGCGCCTGCAACTGGGCGGCGAAGTCCTTGGAAGAACCGGTCGGGCCGTGGAACAGCTGCAGGATCCATTCGTTATGGCCGATCTGCTCAAGCGGCGTGATCGCCCGGTGCCTGAAGGCCCGGTAGCTGTCGCTGAGCAAGGCCCGCAGGGTGCCTTCATCCATGGTGGTGCCGACAAAGGGCGAGATCACACGCCACACCAGTTCATCGAACGGCAGCCATGACCAACTGGCGATCTGCTTCTCGGTGAACAGCGGCAAGCGGGCCGGCACATACAGGCCACCGTTCTCGGCCAGTCCCGACAGCACCACGCGGCGAAAATCCGCGCGCAGGTCACCGCCGCGTGTACTTACATACTCCATGCAAACTCCTCACTGAAGGCGATGGGCTTGAGCCACCAGCCAGGTCGAAAAACTGGCGGCATCAGGCGACAGCGTCTCGGCCTGTTCATGCACCAGGTAAAAGGATTCGCTGGCCTCGATACGGTGCTTGAAGGGCGCCACCAATTGCCCGCTTCGCAACTGATCTTCGACCACAGAAGAGCGTGCCAGCGCCACGCCCTGCCCCAGTTCGGCCATGCGGATCGTGGAAATCAACGTGTCGAACTGCAGACCCCGGGAAGCGTCGACGTCATGGGCGCCCACCCGCCGCAACCAGTACCCCCAGCCTTCCTCGTACCCCAGCACATGCAGCAGGGAATGGTGCATCAGGTCGCGCGGTTCATGGATGGGCGAGCGCAGCATGAGGGCCGGCGAGCACACCGGTTGCAGGAGGTCCCAGGTCAGGCGCTGGGCATGCAGCCCAGGCCAGCGGCCGCAGCCCCAGCGAATCTCCAGGTCATCTTCGCCGTCCGGTTCCTTGACCCAGAGGTTGCTGATGTAGCGAATATCGATCTGCGGGTATTCCCGGCAGAAATCGGCCAGCCGCGGCGCCAGCCAGTAGTGCAGAAAAGACAAGCTGCCGCGCACTTTCAGATGCCGGCGATGGTGCTGGCCGAAAATCTCGTTGGTGCCCACCGCCAGGCGGCTGATCGCATCCTGCACCACCGGCAGGTACGACTGCCCTTCCTCGGTCAGGCCCAGGCCACGCGGCAGGCGCTTGAACAACGCCACGCCCAAGTGGCTTTCCAGCTGACGGATCTGCTGGCTCACCGCGCCCTGGGTCAGGTGCAGTTCATCGGCGGCGTGGGTGAAGTTCAGGTAACGCGCCGACACTTCAAAGGCCCTCAGCCAGTTCAAGGGAGGGAGTGACTTCTGGCTCATCGGCGCGACCTCATCAGTGCTTTATTAGGGCGCAATCATTGCCCGAGACCTTCATGGCGTACCAGAGGAATGCACGGCGGCTTCCAGCGCCAGGCGCTCGGCCCGCTTGTTGCGGGTGATCCAGTAGATGAAATAGCACCAGGCAATAAAGGGCAGGCCGAAGTACAGGGCCACGCGCTGCTCCGGGTCGAAGGCGATGCCCACGCACGCCAGCGTGCAGCTCAACAAGGCCGCTATGGGCACCCACGGGTAGCCGCGCACGCGAAAGTGCAGGTCTTCGACGCGACCGCCATGGGCGACATAGTGCCGACGGAACGCGATCTGGCTGGCGGCGATGCTCATCCACACCACCACCACGGCCAGGCCGGAAATGGACACCAGCGCCAGGTACACGGTGTCGGGGGCAAACACACTGCTGAGCAGGGACGCTGCAGCACCGGCCATGCTCAGGATGATGGCGTTCACCGGTGTGCCGCGCCGCGAGAGCCTGGCGTAGCACTTGGGCATGTGGCCCTGGTCGCTCAGCGTCCACAGCATGCGCGAGGCGGCATAGAGCCCTGAGTTGGCGGCGGAAATCAGCGCCGTGAGAATGACAAAGTTCATGATGTCGGCCGAGTACGGAATGCCGATCAGTTCGAACACCATGACGAACGGACTTTCGACCAGGCCGGCCTGTTCGCGGGGCAGCAAGGTGGCCAACACAAAGATGGTGCCGACAAAGAACAGCGCCAGGCGGACCACGGTGGTGCGGATGGCCTTGGGCACGCTGCTTTGCGGGTCTTGCGCTTCACCGGCGGCAATGCCGATCAGTTCGGTGCCGGAAAAGGCAAAGGACACCGCCAGCAGGGTCATGACGATGGGCATGAAGCCGGTCGGGAACAGCCCTTCACGGGTGAAGTTGGAAAGCCCGGCCCCTTGCAGGCTCTGCACCTCAAACAACCCCAGGATCGCGGCCCCGCCAATCAGAATGAAGGTGATCACGGTCAGCACCTTGATCAACGACAGCCAGAACTCGGTTTCCGCAAACAGGCGCACTGACACCACGTTGCTGACGAATACGGTCATGGCAAACAGCGCACTCCAGATCCACACCGGTGTATCGGGGAACCAGCGCACCATCAGGATGCCAGCAGCGGTAAATTCCGAACCGATCGCCACCGTCCACGTCAGCCAGTAGAGCCAGGCCACGGTATAGCCGGTGCCCGGGCCCAGGTAGCGTGTGGCGTAACTGCTGAACGAGCCGGTTTCCGGCATCTGCACAGCCAGTTCACCCAGGCAGACCATGACCAGGTAGACCATTACCGCGCCAATCATGTAGGCAATCACAGCCCCCAGTGGCCCGGCCTGATTGACCGTATACCCGGAGGTCAGGAACAGCCCGGTGCCGATGACGCCGCCCAGGGCCAGCATCACGATATGGCGGGTCTGCATCTGCTTCTGGAACTGTGAGGCGGGGTCGGGCTGGTGATCTTTCAAGTGCGTCGACATGGTAGTGGTCTCATGAAATGCGCGAACAAAGGCCTTGCAACCGTTTGGGCAGTGCAATTTTCCTGTCGCTGGATTTTATTGTTTTCATGCTTCATGAACGGCCCGGGATGACGTTCCCGGGCCTTGCCCGTCCTCAGGCGCCTGCATCAACCCATGAGTGCGCAGGGTCTGGATGAACGGGTGCAGCGCCTGGCTGGCTTCGCACGAAGGCAAAGGCCTGTTGCAGGTCAGCCAGCAGGTCGGCCGACTCTTCAATGCCGACGGACACACGCACCAGGCCTTCGGAAATGCCCAGGGCCTGGCGCTCTTGTGGGGTGTTCTCGACATGGCTGGTGGTGCGCGCCGGGCCGTAGATGGTCTCGACCGCTCCGAGGTTGCCAGCCCGGTGGGCGTACTTCAGTTGCGGCAGCAAGCGGGCCACGGTCGGCATGCCGCCCTTGAGCACGAAGCTGACGATGGCGCCGAAGCCGTTCATTTGCGTACACGCAATGGCATGGCCTGGATGCTGTGGCAACCCCGGGTAGTTCACCGACTCCACCAACGGCTCGGTGCACAGGTATTCGGCCAGCAACTGCGCACTGGCTTGCTGCTGACGCAGACGCAGCGCCAGGGTCTTGATGCCGCGAATGATCAGGAACGCCGAAAAGGCATCCAGCGAGGCACCATTGATTTCACGGTAATGACGCACCTGCGCCATCAGCGCTTCGGCGCCGCACACCACGCCGCCCATGGCATCGCCGTGACCGGAGAGAAACTTGGTAGCGCTGTGCACGACCACATCCACCCCCAGCGCCAGCGGATTCTGGTTCAGCGGCGTGGCGAAGGTGTTGTCAGCCACCACCAGCGCGCCCACACGTTTTGCCGCTGCGACCAGCCGGCGAATGTCGACGATCTTGAGCGTAGGGTTAGTGGGGGTTTCCAGGTACAGGACGTTGCAGCCCTTGGCTATTTCCCGTTCGAGCTGCTCGGTGTCGAGCGTGTCGCACAGGGTGACCTGCACGCCCATGCGCGGCAGGAATTCCTCGAAAATCTTGTTGGTGCCGCCGTAGCTGTCGCGAGTCGACACCACACGCTGCCCGCAGGCCAGGAAGGTGTGCAACACACCGCTGATGGCCGCCATGCCGGTGCTGAACGCAACCGCAGACTCGGCGCGCTCCAGTTCGCAAAGTTTATGCTCCAGCACCTCGACGGTGGGATTGCTCATGCGGCTGTAGATGAAGCCGGGCTCCTTGCCCAGGGCCACGTCGTACCAGTTATCGATGTCGTCATAGCCATAGGCGGCACTGACCACGATAGGCGCCTGGGTGGCGTTGTAAGGGTGACGGACCTGCTCGCCGCCCCAGACGACCCGGGTGCCCATGCCGACATCCGAAGACGGTGCGGCGTATTTGCTGTTGTCCATGAAGTCTCTCGCATCAAGGGAACACCTGCGTGTTCCGAGTGGGCTTGCGAGGACTATAGGGAAGGTGTGCGGGCGTGAAAAATCATGATATCGGGGAGTAAGGGTGGCTTTTTTTAATGGCCGCCGTTGCGCTGTTGCCGGTGAAGCGGCGATCGCCGCCCGGCCGGTCCTGCGCCCTACCCGCCGACTTGCACCTGATTACGGCCGTTGTGCTTGGCCGCGTACAAGCCTTTGTCGGCATCCAGGATCAGTTGCCGGCTGTTGCTGCCCGGCTGGGGCACCACCGTGGCGACGCCGATGCTGATGGTCAGATGCGCGCCCTGGTCCGGGGCGATGTGCGGGATGCTCATGCCGACGACGCTCTGGCGCAGTTTTTCGGCCAGCAACCGCGCACCACCAGGGGTGGTATTGGGCAGCACCATTGCAAACTCTTCACCGCCATAGCGGGCCGGCAGGTCCGAGGGACGACTGCAGTTGGCGCGGATTGCCTTGGCGACCTGGCGCAAGGCTTCATCGCCTTCCAGATGCCCGAAGTTGTCGTTGTAGGCCTTGAAGTAGTCGACATCGATCATCATCAGCGACAACTGGCTCTGCTCGCGCAAGGCCCGACGCCACTCCAGCTCCAGGTATTCATCGAAGTGGCGACGGTTGGACAGCCCGGTCAGGCCGTCGGAGTTCATCAGCCGTTGCAGCACCAGGTTGGTGTCGAGCAACTGCTGCTGGCTGACGCGCAAGGCCCGGTAGGCCTCGTCGCGCTGCAACAGGGTCATGTAGGAGCGCGAGTGATAGCGGATACGCGCCACCAGTTCGATATTGTCCGGCAGCTTGACCAGGTAATCGTTGGCACCGGCGGCAAAGGCGGCGCTCTTGATCAGCGGGTCCTCCTTGGTCGACAGCACGATGATCGGGATGTCCCGGGTCAACGGGTTGTTGCGGTACTCGCGCACCAGCGTCAGGCCGTCCAGGCCCGGCATGACCAGGTCCTGCAGGATGACCGTGGGCTTGATCTGGATCGCCTGGGCAATGGCCTGGTGCGGATCGGCACAGAAATGAAAATCGATCATCGCTTCGTTGGCCAGCCCGCGACGCACCGCCTCACCGATCATCGCCTGATCGTCGACCAGCAGCACCATGGCGGCATTTTCATCCGAGGCCTTGATCTCTTCGATCTGCAAGTCATGCATGAAGCGTCTCCTGGTCACCGGCGGCGGGTGAGTTCACCTGGAATATCATTGAGCGAATACCTCAAGCAAGCGAGGTGCAATGGTGCGCAGCGGCCGGATCTCGACAGCGGCGTCAATGGCGGCGGCCGCCTTGGGCATGCCGTAGACCGCGCAACTGGCCTGGTCCTGGGCAATCGTCAGAAACCCCTGCTGACGCATGGCCTTGAGCCCCTGGGCACCGTCACGCCCCATGCCGGTCAATAAAACTCCCACAGCTTCTCCACTCCAGTAGCGGGCCACACTCTCGAAGAACACGTCGATCGAGGGCCGGTAGATTTCGTTGACAGGCTCTGCCGTGTACGCCAGCGTCCCGTCCTTGAGCAGGCGAATATGGTGATTGGTGCCGGCCAGCACGACCTGGCCGGCCTGCGGTGGCTCGCCCTGGCGCGCCAGGCGCACCGGCATGCCGGACGCGCTGCTCAGCCACTCGGCCATGCCGGTGGCGAACACCTGGTCGACGTGCTGCACCAGGACGATGGCCGCCGGAAAATTCACCGGCAGCCCCTTGAGCAATTCTTCCAGCGCTGCCGGTCCCCCGGCCGATGAGCCGATGGCCACCAGCCCGTCGCGCCTGACCGCATGGCGCAGGGCCTGGCCCTGGTTGCGCTCGCGGGTGCTGCTCTGGCCGATCAGCCAGCCGATATTGAGAATCTTGCGCAGCAGAGGGGCCGCCGCTTCCCTGGGGTTGCCTGAACCGATGGCCGGGGTGTCGACCACGTCCAGCGCGCCGTGGCCCATGGCCTCGAACACGCGGTGGACGTTCTGCTCGCGATCAACCGTTACCAGAACGATAGCGCATGGCGTGGCAGCCATGATCCGCCGGGTGGCCTCGACCCCATCCATGACAGGCATGATCAGGTCCATGAGGATCACATCCGGGGTCAGTTCGGCGCAGCGCTGCACCGCGTCGGCGCCGTTATGGGCCACCCAGACGATCTGATGCGCCGGCTCGAAGGCCAGGGCCCGGCGCAGCGCTTCGACCGCCATGGGCATGTCGTTGACGATGGCGATCTTCATGCCTGTGCTTCTCCTATCAATTCCACTACGGCATCGAGCAAGGCATCATCGTGAAAACTGGCCTTGGCCAGGTAATAATCGGCACCCGCCTCCAGGCCACGCTGGCGGTCTTCCTCACGGTCCTTGTAGGACACCACCATCACCGGCAACGATTGCAGGCGCGTGTCGCGGCGCAACAGGGTCACCAGTTCGATCCCGTCCATGCGCGGCATGTCGATATCGGTGATCAGCAGGTCGAAATCTTCACTGCGCAAAGCATTCCAGCCATCCATGCCATCGACGGCCACCGCCACTTCGTAGCCGCGGCTGACGAGTAACTTGCGCTCCAACTCACGCACCGTCAATGAATCATCGACCACCAGAACGCGTTTGCGGGCCACATGGCCAACACTGCGGCTCTGGCGGTCGATGCGCTCCAGCCGGCCGGTATTGAGCAGTTTCTCGACCGAGCGCAGCAAGTCTTCGACATCGATGATCAGCACCACCGAGCCATCGTCGAGCAAGGCGCCGGCCGAGACGTCCTGCACCTTGCCCAACCGGGCATCCAGGGGCATGACCACCAGCGTGCGCTCACCGATGAAACGCTCCACCGCCACGCCATACACCGCGTCACGTTCACGGATCACCACGACCTTGAGGCTTTCCTGCCCCTGGGTGCCGGGCGGGCGGTTGAGCAACTGGCTGGCCGACACCAGGCCCACATGCCGCCCCTCGTGCCAGAAATGCTGACGCCCTTCCAGCTGCACGATGTCGGCCGGCTCCAGGTCGCACATGCGTTCGATATGCGCCAGCGGGAAGGCATAGGCCTCACCGCCGACGTCCACCACCAGGCTGCGCGCCACCGACAGGGTCAGCGGCACCTCGATGCGAAAACAACTGCCCTGCCCGGCCGTCTGCTCCAGGGTCACGCCCCCGTGCAACTGGCGCACCATGTGCTGCACCGCGTCCAGGCCGACGCCACGGCCGGAAATCTGCGTGACCTTGTCGCGCATGCTGAAGCCGGGCAGGAACAGGAAGCTGAGCAGCTCTTCTTCGCTCATCTGCGCGGTGCTTTCAGCCGGCGACAGCTTGCGCTGAACGATGGCTTGCGCCAGACGCTCCAGGTCCACGCCGCCGCCATCGTCGCTCAACTCGACCACCAGCATGCCGGCCTGGTGCGAGGCCCGCAGGCAAATGGCACCCTCGCTGTCCTTGCCTTGTGCCAGGCGCTGCTCGGGCATTTCGATGCCATGGTCGACGGCGTTGCGCAGTAGATGGGTCAGGGGCGCCTCGAGCTTTTCCAGCACCTCGCGGTCGACCTGGGTCTTGTCGCCTTCGATGTCCAGGCGCACCTGCTTGCCCAGTTCACGCCCCAGGTCACGCACCATGCGCGCCTGCCCGCCCAGCACATCGGCAAACGGGCGCATGCGACAGGCCAGCGCGCTGTCGTAGAGTGACTGGGCGCGTTGCGCCGATTGCCAGCCAAATTCATCCAGCTCGGCGGCCTGCTCGATCAGCATGTTCTGTGCCTGGGACAACAGGCTGCGAGCGTCTTCCAGCGCGCGCTGGGCCTCGGGGCTCACGGCGCTGACACTCAGGTTCGCCTCCAGCATCTGCAAGGCCCGGTCGCTGCCCAGTTGCAGGCGTTTGAGGCGCTGCATCCCGGCCAGCAAGGGCTTGATGCGCTGGCTTTCCACCAAGGATTTACTCGACAGGTCAAGCAGGCCGTTGAGGCGCTCGGCGGTGACCCGCAAGACCCGCTCACCGCCCTCGGCTACCCGTCGCTCACGCAGCGGGCGCGAGGCCGGGTCGGTCTCGGCACCGAGTGCCGCCGGTTCGGGCTGTACCGGGGTCGGTTCAGGCAGCACAGGCACCGGCCCGGCCGCCGCAGCATCGGCCTGCAGCCAGTGCGACGCCTGGGACAGGTCGATTTCCGGCAAGGCCTGTCCGGGCAAGGAGGCGCGCAGCAACGGGTCGGCCAGCAGGCCAGGCGCCAGCAAGGGGTCGGGTGGGCGCACGGCACTGCGCCCGGCCCCGGCGCCAGAGTTCATCAGGGTGTTCATGCGTTGCACGTAGGCGTCGACGGCGGCCTGGTCAACGCTGCCATCGCCGGGTGTGGCGATGCGCATCAACATGTCCGTGCCGGACAACAGCACATCGATGTGCTCGGCCTGCAACACCAGCCGGCCTTCCTGGGCGCTGACCAGGCAATCCTCCATGACGTGGGCGACGCTGACCCCGAAGTCGACCCCGACAATGCGCGCCGCGCCCTTGAGCGAGTGCGCCGCGCGCATGCAGGCTTCGAGCTGGTCGGCCAGGGTCGGGCTGCGCTCCAGCGCCAGCAGGCCGGCGCTCAACACCTGGGTCTGCGCCTCGGCTTCCAGGGTGAACAGCTCGAACAGCGAGGCGTCGCGCATTTGATCAGGCGTCATGTAAGGCTCCGGTTGACCGCCGACAACAACTCCTGCTCATCGAGCAGCCGCAGACTGCGGTCCTTCCAGTGCAGCACGCCACGGGTGAAGCGAGCGTTGGCATGGGTGCCGGACAGCGACGCCGAGTCCAGCGACTGTTCGGTCATGGCGTGAATGCCGTCCACTTCATCGACCGGCACCACCACAGGCCCGCCCTGGGCGGCAACGATCAGCATGCGCGGCATGATCCGTCCACCTGCCGGCGCGACCGACGTCATGCCATCGAGCCCCAGCAGTTCGACCAGCGAAATACAGGCCACCAGCGCTCCGCGCACATTGGCCACCCCAAGCAACGCCCGGGCACGCTGGTGCGGCAGCGAATGGATCGCCTGCATCGGCGCCACCTCGACCAGGCTGCGGGTGGCAAGCCCCAGCCACTCGTCACCCAGGCGGAAGACCAGCACCGAACGGGTACGGACCTGGGTCTGTTGTTCGCTGCTGCGCGAGCGGTCATGGTAGTCCTGCACCAGGCTGTAGCGGTCGAGCAGACGTGTGGCAGCGGCCGAGTACACTTCGCAGTTGCGGCAATGGATGTGTCCGGCAAGGATGGGGCAGGACCGGTCGCCATGAATGCCGATGCGGTTCCAGCAATCGTCGATGGCCTGATCATCGCCCTGGGTAATGCTGGAAAGGCTGACCTCGTTCATCGGCTGCCTCCTGGTTTATTGGCGCTGCGCGCAGCCCGCTCGAGCAGGCGCTGGGCGCCGGTGCTGTCGCCCTGGGCGGCCAGCAGCGCGGCCAGTTGTGCCAGTGCCTCGGGATGCTGGGGCTGCAAGTACAACGCCTTGCGGTAGTAGCCCTGCGCCTGGCTCACATGGCCGTCCACTTCGCTGAGCAGGCCCAGCCAGTAGAACACCGGCGCCGCCGGCCCGTGCTGTTGCAGGTAACGCTCGCAGGCTGCCACGGCTTCGCGGCTCTGCCCCTGGTTGGCCAGGCGGGCAATGGCGCTCAGATCATTGTCGGCAGGTCCCGACAGGGTGCCGGCTGCAGCCGCCTGTGCCGCAGTGCCGGGCAATGCCGGGCCGGCCGCCGTGACCCGTGCCGCCGCGCCCGGGGCAAAGGGCCGGGGCGTGGCGGGCGTAATCGGTGGTGGCAATCGTTGGGACGTCGGGACTGTTGCCGAAGCAGGCAAGGCGGGGCTGGCAAACACCGGGGGGGCGTCTTCTTCGCTCGCATGCCGGAAGGCGAAGGACTGCGCGACATTGATCGAGCGCATGCCGATGTGACTCATCAGGTTGCCTTCGGCCGGGCCGATGAACAGCACGCCGTCTTCCAGGGTCAGGCGCTTGAGCACCGTAAAGACGCGCTGCTGGGTCGGGCGGTCGAAATAGATCACCAGGTTGCGGCAGAACACGAAATCGTAGGCCGGCCGGTTGAGCAGCGCAGGGTCGAGCAGGTTGCCAGGGCGAAAGTCCACGCTATCGCGCACCCGCTGGGCGACCTGCCAGCCTTCGGCGAACGGCGTGAAGTGACGCTCGCGAAAGCTCAGGTCCATGCCACGGAACGAGTTCTTGCCATAGATGGCGCGCTGGGCGCGCTGGATCGACAAGGGGCTGATGTCCATCGCATCGATCCTGAACTGCGCCGCGCCGAGGCCGGCATCGAACAGTGCCATGGCCATCGAGTAAGGCTCCTCGCCCGTGGAACAGGGCAGACTCAGGATGCGCAGCGGCCGCACGCCGGCCAGCGTCTGCAGCCGGGCCACTGCCAGCCGGCCCAGGGTGACGAACGATTCGGGGTAGCGAAAGAACCAGGTTTCCGGAACGATCACCGCCTCGATCAGTGCCTGTTGTTCGGTCTGCGACCCCAGCAGCAACAGCCAGTAGGCGTCGCTGTCAGCCGCGCCGCTGGCGGTGCAGCGCTGGCGCAAGGCCCGCTCGACGATGGCCTCGCCCACCGAGGCGACATCTAGCCCGATGCGCTCTTTGAGGAAAGCAAAAAAGCGCGCGTCATCACTCATGGCGCGTCCTCGAGCTGGTCGATGTCAGGAGGCGTGACCGGGTAAAGCAGTTCACGTACCGGCTCGCTGAGCAGCTCTTCGACACGGATCCACTGCAACAGGCCCAGTTCGTCTTCGCGCACCGGCCCAAGATAAGGCGACAGGCGGTTTTCCAGCCCGTACTCCTTGAACTGCGAGGCCGGGCAGCGCAGGGTTTCGGTGGCCTGCTCCAGGATCAGGCCGAGCCACTGGGCCGGATGCCGGTCGTCATGGCGATAATGCACCAGGACCATGCGCGTACTGGTGCGCGCTGCCGCCTGGGTGCCGTGGCTCAAGGCGCTGATGTCGATCACCGGCACGATCTCGCCCCGATGGGCAAAGATGCCCGCGACCCAGTGCGGCGCCTTGGGGATGACCTTGAGTTTCAGGCGCGGCAGCACCTCGGCGATTTCCGTGGCCTGCAGGGCGTAGCGCTCTTCGCCGATGCGAAACAGCAGAAACAGCGTATCGCGGGCCTGTGCAACCGTCTGGCGTCTGAGTGAGTGATCGCGCATGGCGGCGGCTCAGACCTTGAAACGCGAGACGCCACTGCGCAGGCCGACCGCGACCTGGCTCAGTTCGTCGATGGCGAAGCTGGCCTGGCGCAGGGACTCGACGGTCTGGCTGCTGGCGTCGGCCAGTTGCACCAGGGCCTGGTTGATCTGTTCGGCACCGGTGGCCTGGGCCTGCATGCCCTCGTTGACCATCAGTACGCGCGGCGCCAGGGCCTGCACCTGATGGATGATCTGCGACAGTTGCTCACCCACCTGGGTGACCTCGAACATGCCGCGACGCACCTCTTCGGAGAACTTGTCCATGCCCATCACGCCGGCCGACACCGCCGACTGGATCTCGCGCACCATCTGCTCGATGTCATAGGTGGCGACGGCGGTCTGGTCGGCCAGGCGCCGTACTTCGGTGGCGACCACGGCAAAGCCGCGCCCGTATTCGCCGGCTTTCTCGGCCTCGATGGCCGCATTGAGCGACAGCAGGTTGGTCTGGTCGGCCACCTTGACGATGGTCACCACCACCTGGTTGATGTTGCCGGCCTTCTCGTTGAGGATCGCCAGCTTGGCATTGACCAGGTTGGCCGCGCCCATCACCTGGTGCATGGTTTCTTCCATGCGCGCCAGGCCCTGCTGGCCGGAGCCGGCCAGGGTCGAGGCCTGGTCGGCGGCCGAGGTCACCTCGGTCATGGTGCGCACCAGGTCGCGGGAGGTGGCGGCGATTTCACGCGACGTCGCGCCGATTTCAGTGGTGGTGGCCGCGGTTTCAGTGGCCGTGGCCTGTTGCTGCTTGGAGGTGGCCGCGATCTCGGTCACCGAGGTGGTGACCTGCACCGACGAGCGCTGGGCCTGGGCCACCAGCGCCGTCAGCTCGGTGACCATGTCATTGAAGCCGGTCTGCACCACGTTGAATTCATCATTGCGCGACAGGTTCAGGCGCTGGCTCAGGTCGCCGTTGCGCATGATGCCGAGGATTTCGACCAGCCGCTGCATGGGCGCGATGATCGAGCGCATCAGCAGCAGGCCGCAGGCCCCGGCGGCGAGCACGGCAATCAGCAGCGAGACGATCATGCCGACCTTGGCGGCCAGCACGGCCTTGACGATGTTATCGGTCGCGTCATCGGCCAGTTGTTTGTTGGCGACAATGATTTCGTTGAGCTGCTTGCGGCCCTGGGTCCAGACCGGATTGACCTGCTCGTAGAATTCTTCCTTGGCGGCGGCGAAGTCACCGCGCTCGTAGGTCACATGCACTTCTTTGAGCAAGCGTGAATACAGTTCGCGCTGCTTTTCAAACTGCTGGAAGTTGGCCTTGTCGATGTCATCGAAGATGGAGCGCTTATAGCCGTCGATCTGCTTTTGCAGGGCATCTTCAAAGCCCTGGAACTGCTCGCGCTCGGCCGGGCTCAAGGCCCGCCCCTGCCCTTCGCCGATCAGCTCCAGGGTGCGGATATAACTTTCGCCCCAGGCGCTGCGCACCAGGGTGCTGTAGTAGACGCCGGGCAAGGCATCCCGGCGGACCTGCTCTTCGCTGGTCTCGATCGACAGCAGACGCGAATAGGACGCCACCACCATCAACAACATGATGGCGATGATTACGGCAAAACTCGCCAGGATCCGTTGACGCAACGTCCAGTTCTTCACAGTCAGCCCTCAAGGGTTCAACACCGGCATGGCCGTGTTCATGAAATGGACCGCATGATGGCCCAGGCGGGCTGGAGTATAGCCCAACCGTTAGTGCATTAGCGTGTCTGTCGGCAAGTTAGCAGGCGCGTGTCATTAGTGATTGGCGCCCCGGCTTTTTAAAGGCGGCAGACGCGCAGGAAATTTCTGCCAATACCCTCAGGAATACGGCCTGCAAGGCATTGATGACACGCCTTTAACAACTCATGCCGAACGCATTAATAAATAGTTAACGCCAGGACGCCACGCCCCCCTCGGTAAGCTTTTACGTTTATTCAACAGCCACAAGGCGTGCTTCATATGGACATGGATACTCCGACCGCAACGACATCACCGGCGGTTCATCAACCGCTCATTGCCACTCATGTGCCTGCCTGGCTCAGGCAGGCACCGGCCGGCACGCATGCCGCGCTGCGCCGCGTCCGCCAGACGGCCACGGACCGATCCTGGCTGGCCGCGCAGGCCGGGATGCCCGAGGTGACTGCGGCACTGCACCGCCAGTACAGCGAACACCGCCAGCTGCAACAGCGTGCAGCATCGCACCTGGCGCAACTGGGCACCCTGCAGGACTTTGCCGAACCGCGGCTGAAAGCGGCGCTGAAGGCGCGCTTCGGCCTGGACCTGGACGTGCGCAACACCTGGCTGCTGCATGCCAGCCATGCACTGACCGACCCGACCTTCATGGGCGCCTCGAAAGACCCGCTCATCGAGGCCAACAAGGCCTTGCGCGGCGCCATCCGACCGCTGCTCGACGCGGCCTTGCAGAATTTCCAGGCCGCCGACACGCAGCCCGGCGCCATGGACCAGGACACACAGCTCAAGGCCGCTGTATTCAGTCAGTACGAAATCCTGGGGCCAGGCCTGCGCGGCACGCCCCTGGCCATTGCCGCGCACGAATTCGCGGCCCTGGCCCGTGACCTTGATCTGGGCGGCCAGTACCAGGCGCACATCGACCGCGTGCTTACCGAGCCTGCGATGCTGGACATGCAGGCCATGGAGGGCTCGGCGTTTATCCTGCACACCCATCTGGCCCGCCTGCGCCAGCGGATCGACGCGGTTACCCATCAGGCCCTGCTGAGCCTGGCAGACCCGGCTGCCGCCGGCCCTGCACCCGAGTGCTGCACACTGGGACTGTGGGACACCGGGCTGACCGACATCCTGGTGATCTTCACCGAACCACGCGAGCGCGACCTGCCACAACCGGTCACGGTGTACATTCCGGAAGACCCGGTAGCCCCCTTGATCACCTATGCCTCGCTGGACGACTTTCACGACGCCCTGCGCAACCGGCTGTTCGATGAGCGCTACCGGAATTTCTTCAGCCGGTTCATTCCTGCCCGCCAGCGTGCCCGGCTCATGAACAGGCTGCACCGCCAGCTGTTTCCCGAGGTATGGCAAGGCCCGCTGTTGGGTCCTGGCTACTATGCCGAGCAAGCCGACCCCGATGCCCGGCTCAAGGGCGGCGGTCCCGTGCTGACCGGCCCGGTGTTCCAGGCCATGTACCAGCGCAAGCTTGAGGCGATAAAAGACAATGCACGCTTTCATGGCGTACCGACGGCCGAGCAGGACGCGCGCAGTGCCAGCGAGCGCCGGGCGTGGTGGCGCGACCTGGCGCTCAACACCCTCAATGTCGCGGCGTTTTTCGTCCCTGTGCTGGGCGAGGTCATGCTGGCGGTGACCGTGGCGCAACTGGGTTATGAAGTGTTCGAAGGCATCGAAAGCTGGACCGAGGGCGAGAAGGACCAGGCACTGACATACTTGGTGGATGTGGTGCAGAACCTGGCGCTGATCACCGCTTTGGGCTCTGCCGCAGGTCAAGCCGGCAAGCTGCCCGCCATCGAGGCCCCGGCATGGATCGGCGCCCTTGAACCGGTCACGCTGCCCGGCGGCGCCATGAAGTTGTGGAAGCCGGACCTGGCGCCCTTTGCCCACGACATCGTGCTGCCGGCCGGGCTCAAGTCCGATGCTTCGGGCCTTATCCCTTATAAAGGCAAGCACTGGCTGGTACTGGAAGACCGCCCTTACTCGGTCAGGCTGGCCCGCGACGGTGCAGGTCATGTGTTCGAACACCCTCGAAACCCTCTGGGCCATGAGCCTGAGGTACGCCATAACGGCCACCGCGCCTGGCTGAGCACACTTGAGCACCCCAGGCAAATGCAAGGCCTGACCCTGATGCGACGCCTGGGCTACCTGCCCGGCGAGTTCTCCAACATCACGATCAGGATGCTGCTCAAGGTCAGTGGCGTGCCCGAAATGGCTCTGCGCCGTGCCCTCAGCGAAGGCGAGCGCCCCGCCGCCCTGCTGATGGACACGGCCGAGCGTTTCGAGCTTTATCAGCACCTGGACGAGGCCGGCCAGCTCGAGCAATTCCAGCCACGCTATCAGGCCTTGCAAACCCCGGACGATGCGTTGCTGGCGGCATTGCAACAGCGCCTGCCGGCGCCGCTGCCCAGGGCTGTGGCCGAAGAACTGCTGGGCCACGCCACTGCAGCAGAACGGGCGCAACTGGCCGAAGGCGGCAAGATCCCGTTGCGCCTGGCCGAAGAGGCCCGTGTCTATGCCCAACAAGTGCGCCTGGCCCGGGCCTATGAAGGCCTGTACCTGCAAGGACTGCGCAACCCGGACACAGACCGGCTGGCACTGCATGGCCTGGAACGACTGCCCGACTGGCCGGCGGACATTCGCCTTGAAGTGCGCGACGGCCATGCCGAAGGCGCCTTGATCGACAGCATCGGAGCCCCGGAGGCACCGGTGCGCCAGGTACTGATCCGCACGCTTGACGGCTATGCCGTGGCCGCTGCACAGGCGCCCGGCCCGGCCAGGCCCATGACGCTGTTTGCCGCCATCGCCGACGCCTTGCCACCAGGCCTGCGCGAGGACCTGGCGCTTTCAGCCACCGAGGCCGGCAACGACCTGCGCATTCTGCTCGGGCATCCACCGTTGCCACGGCGCATTGCCCGCACGGTCCTGGGCATGCAGCCGGTCAAGCCCGGGTTTCGCTCGCCCATGCGCCTGGCCGATGGTCGCCTGGGCTACCCGCTCAGCGGCCGCGGCCTGCCCGAGCGGGCGTTCACCCGCGAGACCCTGCTGGACAAGATCCGTCTGCTGGAGCTGGAGGACCTGTACCCCGACGAGCTTTTTGAACAACTCGTGGCACAAGGACTGAGCCGCGTGCAAATCGACACCCGCCTCAATGCCCTGCTGGACGAACAACAGACGCTGCGCGCCCGCCTTGACCAATGGGCTACACGCAGTGCCGATATCCTTGGGCTGAACAGCAATGCGCCGCGCATGGCCAGCCGTACCCGCCTGGCAGACGAACTCTGGCGCCACTGGCGCATGAACAACCTGCCCGAGCTGCAACGCGGTCCAGCAACCCTGACGCTGCGTGACGTTGCCCTGGAAGATTTTCCGGACTCACTGCCGGACTTTTTCCTGGCGCGGGTCACGCACCTGGCGCTTGAGAACGTGACCGCCTATGCCGATAGCCATGCCGCCGCCTCGGGCCTGACCGGCAATGGCCAGGCGCTGGAACGCTTTCTCAGACCCTTTGCCCAGGTGCGTGCCTTGAGCCTGAACGAGCCTGCGTCAACGGCCGGTCTGTTCCCGCGCTTTGTCGACCTGCCGGCGCGGGTGGCTGCCAGCCTGCCCTTGCTGGAAGAATTGAGCCTGACCGGGCAGAGCCAGTTGCTCGACCAGCGCTACATGGATGCCTTGCGGCCCTTGACCCGGCTGCGTCGCCTGGACCTGTCAGGTAACCGCTTCAACCCGTTCATGCCCCTGGACCTGGCCTGGCTGCCTGTGGAGCGGCTGGTGCTGGAACGCACCGGCCTGGATATCTGGCCCGACTGGCTCGTTCCACTGCTGGCGGGCCCGCTGCGCGAACTGTCACTGGCCCATAACCGGCTCAGCGCCTTGCCGGAAACCATCCTGAACAACCCGGCGGGCATTCGCCCTCCTCGTACTATTGACCTGCGCGGCAACCCACTGACCCATACTTTGCTGCTGCGCATGCGCCTCAGCGAGCAGGCAGTCAATGCGTCATGGGCCTTTACACTGGATATTCCCGCAGACTTGCAAACCCACCTCGACAGCTTGCTCGGTGAGCGCAATGCCCTGGCCGAAGCCATTGAAGGCTGGGTCAATGCCTCCAGCTCCGGCGCGCCGCTGACGGCGCAATCGATCAATGAGCGGCAACGTATCGGACAAGCACTGCTTGAATACTGGCACGTCTATACCCGAGGTTTCGCCAACACCCCGCTGGTCCTGGAGGCCGTCGACCTGGCGCAATTTCCCAGGCGCCTGCCGGCCTTCATGCGCACCCGCCTGCGCGGCCTGCACCTGAACCGTGTCAATGCCACGCCTTTGCAACTCGATGAGTTGCTCAGACGCTTTCCAGGCCTGACCCTGCTGGAGATGGAAGGCCATGTCCGCCCCTTGAGCGAACTGCCTGGCGCACTGATGCACCTGTCGGGTCTCAGGACACTGAGCCTGATCGACCAGGGCTGGCAAATCGATCAGGCCGCCATCGAACAGCTGGGGCGTTTGCAGTCACTGGAAGTGCTTGAACTGGACGGCAACCGGCTGGGTGAGATCCACGATGCCTCGGCGCTCAGGTCGCAGAACCTGCGCTGGTTGTCGTTACGTGACATGCAACTGGCCCAGTGGCCGCAGTGGCTCATCGACTTGCCATCTGACCAGCTGGAAACCCTGATCCTGGACAATAACCGTCTGGCCGGGATTGACGAGCAACTGCTGGCCAACCCACGCAATGAATATCATCACTGCGATATCAGCCTGCTCAACAACCCGCTGTCACGCGACAGCCTGTTACGCGCCCACACCTCCGAAGCCTACAACCGCGTCTTCACGTTCCAGCTGGACCTGCCCGAGGACATCAGGCGTATCGACTGGCACGAAGCCCATGATTCGGATTCGCAGACCTCCAGTGCTACATCGCCCGGACATGCGCACAGCCCCGCCAGTCACTACAGCCCGGCGACGCCAGGCATCGACCCATGGCTGGACCTGCTGGCGCCCGAGACCCCCATGCACCGTGCCGTCTGGCAGCGTCTGGAGCAGGCGCCTGCCAGCCGCCTGCTGGAGCTGGTGGAGCAGTTGCGCCACACCGCCGACTTTCGCAAGGCAGACAGCCGATCAGCGCTGACCGAGCGTGTCTGGCGAGTGCTGCAGGCCGCCGATCAGGACGCCGAGTTGCGTGCGACCCTGGAGGCCATCGCCGATGAGCCGTTGCAACAACTGCTCAACGCGGACACCTGTCATGACGGGGTGATTCTTGAGTTCAACCAGATGGAGGTGCTGGTCTTCACCCGCCAGTCGCTGCGTGACATGCCTGGCGAACAGCGCGGTGCCTCGTTGCTGAACCTGGTCCGTCGGCTCTATCGCCTGCAAGCGCTGGACGCGGTTGCCCGGGCGCAGGCCATGGGCCGTGATGAAGCAGAAGTGCGCCTGGCCTATCGCTTGCACGCCGCCCATGAGCTGGACCTGCCCGTGCCGCCCCGGCACATGCTCTACCAGGCCCACGCCAATTTGCGCCACGGCGAACTGGACAGTGCCCTGCTGCAGGTCAGGACCGCCGAGCAAGGTGATGCCTTTCTGGAGTACGCGGCAGGCCAGGATTTCTGGACCGGCTGGCTGCGCGAACAGTATGCCGAGCGCTTTGCTGCGCTGGAACAAGCCTACCGGGATAACCTGAGCACCTTGAGCGAACGCTTCGAGAGCCTCAACGACCCGGCCTACGAACGCGCCGCCCGCGACCTGGAGCGCCAGTACATGCATGACCAGAAGACCTTGATCAAGGAACTGACCAATCTCCAGGACTCGATGTCGGATCACTGACACAGCGCTGGCGAAAGGCGCTGGCACGTTGAGCCTTTTTAGTGCCTGACAGCCTGCATTCGCTGTGGGAGCGACCAGCGGTCGCGAAAGGGCCGGTGCATTCAACACCTTCAGTGTCTGACAGCCTGCATTCGCGAGCCCGGGGCGCCATCATTCAACTGTCACGCCGCAAGGCGTGGCAGTGCTATTTCTTCACACCCAGCTTTTTCAATTCTTCATCGCGCAATTCGCGGCGCAGGATCTTGCCGACGTTGGTGGTGGGCAGCGCATCGCGGAATTCGACACTGCGGGGGACCTTGTAGCCGGTCAGGTTGGCGCGCATGTGCTCCATGACCTGCTCCTTGGTCAGGGTCATGCCCGGCTTGACCACCACGAAGACTTTGATCGACTCGCCGGACTTTTCGTCCGGCACGCCGATCGCCGCGCATTGCAGTACGCCCGGCAAGGCAACCAGTACGTCTTCGAGTTCGTTGGGGTACACGTTGAAACCGGAGATCAGGATCATGTCCTTCTTGCGGTCGACGATGCGCAGGTAACCGTCAGGCTGGATTACCGCGATGTCACCGGTCTTGAGCCAGCCCTCGGCATCGAGAATCTCGTCGGTAGCCTCGGCGCGCTGCCAGTAGCCTTTCATCACCTGCGGGCCCTTGATGCACAGCTCGCCGGTTTCGCCGAAGGCCAGTTCGGTGCCCGCGTCGTCGATCACCTTGCACAGGGTCGAGGGCACCGGAATGCCGATGGTGCCGATCTGGATGTTCTGGATCGGGTTGACCGTGGCCACCGGACTGGTTTCGGTCATGCCATAGCCTTCGCAGATCGGGCACTGGGTGACTGCCTTCCAGCGCTCGGCCACCGCCTGTTGCAAAGCCATGCCGCCAGACAGCGTGACTTTCAGGGCGGAAAAATCGAGGTTGCGGAAGTCCTGGTTGTTGCACAAGGCCACAAACAGGGTATTGAGACCGACAAAGCCGCTGAACTTCCACTTCGACAACTCCTTGACCATCGCTGGCAGATCGCGCGGGTTGGTGATCAGGACGTTGTGGTTGCCGCACTGCATCATGGCCATGCAATGGAAGGTAAAGGCGTAGATGTGGTACAGCGGCAACGGGGTGATAAGGATCTCGCAGCCTTCATTGAGGTTCGAGCCCATCAGTTCGCGACATTGCAGCATGTTGGCGATCAGGTTGCGGTGGGTGAGCATCGCGCCCTTGGCCACGCCGGTGGTGCCGCCGGTGTATTGCAGCACGGCCACGTCTTCGCTGGCGGGCGAGGCTTCATTGATCGCCTGGCCACGGCCCTTGGCCAGGGCATCGTTGAAACGCACGGCCTGTGGCAGGTGATAGGCCGGGACCATCTTCTTCACGTACTTGATGACACTGTTGACCAGCAGGCGCTTGAGCGTCGGCAGCAGGTCGGCCACCTCGGTGACGATCACATGCCGGACCTGGGTCTTGGGCACGACCTTCTCGGCCAGGTGCGCCATGTTGGCCAGGCACAACAACGCCCGGGCGCCGGAATCGTTGAGCTGGTGCTCCATTTCGCGGGCGGTGTACAACGGGTTGGTGTTGACCACGATCAGGCCGGCGCGCATGGCCCCGAACACCGCCACCGGGTATTGCAGGACATTGGGCAACTGCACGGCGATACGGTCGCCAGGCTTGAGGTCGGTGTGCTGCTGGATCCAGGCGGCGAAGGCACCGGACAACTCATACAGCTCGCCATAGGTCAGGGTCTTGCCCAGGTTGCTGAAGGCTGGCTTGTCGGCAAAACGCTGGCAGGACCGCTTGAGTACGGCCTGGACATTCGGATACTCGTCAGGATCGATCTCGGCAGCCACACCAGCGGGGTACTTGTCCTTCCAGAAGTTTTCGATCATGCAAGCCAGCTCCTTAGCGACAGCGAACTCTGCACATCGCGCAGGCGATGCTGAGTGAATGTATTGGAATTATGCGATTCACGCTTTCGCTTGATGACGAGTCAAAAAGCGGGCCGAGATTAGCAGCTTTGCCAAACAGCGACCAGCAGCAAACGAGTCATCACCAGTCACAAAAGCGACTAAACAGCAACAAATAGTCACGAATTTCCTGGCAGCTCATCACACCTTTACCTTCCTGCCCGGGAGGGGAAGCGTGACAGATTCTGCGTGCACACCAAGGCCTGGGGAATACCTGTCGAATAGCCCTACAAAATATCCAGACAGATCCGAATCATGCACCCGGTTGCGCAGTCTGTTCCACCTGCGTCGGTATACACTGATCCCTATCGCCGTCGCTCGCGGACATCGCCATGACACAGCAGACTTTCTGGCTCGACACCCCCGATCATTGCCGCCTGTTCGTCAACGCCTGGGTCCCGGCGGGCGAGGTGCGCGCCGTGGTGATGCTGTCGCATGGCATGGCCGAGCACGGCGGCCGCTATGCACAGCTGGGCGCGGCCCTGAATGCGCAAGGCATCGCCCTGTATGCCCACGACCAGCGCGGCCATGGCAAGACCGCCGCGCAGGGCACGCTGGGGCATTACGCCGACCGGGACGGCTGGAGCAAGGTGCTGGGCGACCTGGCGCTGATGGCCCGCACACTCGAAGAGCTGCACCCGCAGCGGCCCCTGTTTCTGCTCGGGCACAGCATGGGCAGCTACATCGCCCAGGCCTGGCTGATGCACCACGGCGCCAGCCTGCAGGGTGCCATTCTCAGTGGCTCGAACTACCAGCCGGCATCCCTGTACCGCAGCGCCCGCCTGATCGCACGCCTGGAGCGGGTGCGTCAGGGGCCGCGTGGCCGCAGCGCCCTGATCGACGCGCTGTCGTTCGGCACCTTCAACCAGGCGTTCAAGCCCGCACGCACCCGCTTTGACTGGCTGAGCCGCGACCCGCAAGAGGTCGATGCCTACGTTCAGGACCCCTTGTGCGGCTTTCGCTGCACCAATCAGCTGTGGCTCGACCTGCTGTGGGGGCTGACGAAAATCAGCAAGCCTTCGAGCCTGGCGCAGATCGACCCGCAGCTGCCGCTGCTGATTATCGGCGGCGAATGTGATCCGGTCAGCCACGGCAAGCGTCTGAGACGACTGGCCCATGTTTTGACCGGGGTGGGGCATCAGGCCTTGCAGCTTAAACTCTACCCCGACGCCCGCCATGAGCTGTTCAACGAAGTTAACCGTGATGAAGTGATGCGTGACGTGATCGACTGGCTGCAGTGGGCCATTGAACAACCACGACCGCCCAGAGCCGAATGACGTCTCGGCCTTTTCTTTTAATAGTCAGGATAAACGAATGACCCAGGTCACCAACACGCCCTACGAAGCCCTTGAAGTCGGCCAGACCGCCAGCTACAGCAAGACCGTTGAAGAACGCGATATCCAGTTGTTCGCCGCCATGTCCGGCGATCACAACCCGGTGCACCTGGACGCCGAGTATGCGGCCAAGACCATGTTCAAGGAGCGTATCGCCCATGGCATGTTCAGCGGCGCCCTGATCAGCGCCGCCGTGGCCTGCGAGCTGCCGGGACCTGGCACCATTTATATCGGCCAGACCATGACCTTCCAGAAACCGGTGAAACTGGGCGACACCCTGACCGTGCGCCTGGAAATCCTGGAAAAGCTGCCCAAGTTCCGCGTGCGCATCGCCACTCGTGTGTTCAACCAGAACGAAGAGCTGGTGGTCGACGGCGAAGCCGAGATCCTGGCACCGCGCAAGCAACAGACCGTTGAGCTGACGGTATTGCCGGACATTTCCTTCGGTTGATAGTCAGGCGGGCCGTTGCAGGACTGCCGTGTTGATGAGGGTTGGTCCTGCTGGTCGTGTCGGTCTGCAATAGAGGTTCCACCCCTCTCTCGAAGATCGCCAAAGCCAGTGAAGGCGCCTGCCACCCCAAAAAACCCAGACAAAAAAATGGGCAACCGAAGTCGCCCTAAATGCCTTGCGTGCTCGTTGTGAAAAGCGTCGCCTGTCAGGACCGCGAGTCTTTCCAGATAAACAGCCCCATGCCGGTGAAGAACAAGGCCAGCATGGTCAGGGTGACGTAGCCTACGGTGACGACGGTGTCCGAATTTTCCAGGAACATGATGGCCTTCCTCCGGTGTGTTGCTGTTCGATGGAGCAAGATTAATCCGGGGCGTACGGGCAGGTATTGACCTGGATCAGTGATCCGTCAGGTTGGCAGGGGGCTTGGCACAGGATACGAGTGTGCCCGACGCCAGCCGAGGGGGCTGGCGCCGGGCAGCAAAGGTGGGGATTCAGCGCTTTTTCGGCTTCTTCGGCTTTTTTTTGCTACTCAGCGGCATGACCTGCTCGAAAGCCTTGCGCATATCGTTCAGGCGCTTGTCGTTGGCATCATGGATGCGCTTGGCGCGCTCGGCGCTGAAATCGATCAGTTGGGCTTCATCGCTCATGACGGGCAGTTCTCTGACAACGGGGCTGGGACCGGGCTCAATGATGCGTCATCGCATCGACACGGCCAGATGTATCAGACCTCGACGTCCACCCACAAGCCCTGGCGCGGCTCATTGTCGATCAGCGGCACCACCGGTACGGTGTTGTCGGCGTTGAGCGAGTTGCCGGGAACGACCAGCAGTTCGTCGTCATGATCGTGTTCGGGCGGTGCATCACCACGTTGCTGGCGCTGTTGACGCTCCTGCTCTTCGCGCAGCAGCAGTGCCGAGCGCTCGGCGTCTTCGTAACGCAGGTCGATGGTGGTCTCGCTGGAACTCGGTTGCACCGGCGCAACAGGAGGGACGTCCGGCAAGCGCTTGGCCGGGTCCAGTTGCGAGGTCACAGGGACCACACTTAAAGGAAGCATCGGTTGCAACATGGTTTGTTCTCCTGTTATCAGGCTTTCGGCGGCCACTTCCTCAACTTGAGGGCACCCATCAGCCTTTACGGCAGAAACTTTTCGACTACGTTTTAAGCTATTAGTGCCCCCTGACTGACAGGATGAGTGTCTCGACAAGCGAAAACCTGCGGTTTTTTCATGTCGCCTTTGGTCTTGGGCAGCAGGTTCCGTTACCATAGCCCGCTTTTTCATCGCGGAGACAGGCAGCATGGCGCAGCAGTATCAACCGGGGCAACGCTGGATCAGCGACAGCGAAGCCGAGCTGGGATTAGGCACCGTTCTGGCACAGGACGGCCGCTTGTTGACCGTGCTCTATCCGGCCACTGGCGACACCCGCCAGTACGCCCTGCGCAACGCGCCCTTGACCCGCGTGCGCTTCTCCCCTGGTGACCTGATCACCCATTTCGACAACTGGAAGCTGACCGTACGCGAAGTCGAAGACGTCGACGGCCTGTTGGTCTACCACGGCTTCAACAGCCAGAACGAGCTGGTGACCCTGCCGGAAACCCAGCTGTCGAACTTCATTCAGTTCCGCCTGGCCACCGACCGCCTGTTTGCCGGGCAGATCGACCCGCTGTCCTGGTTCTCGCTGCGCTACCACACTCTGGAGCACACCAGCCGCCAGCTGCAATCCTCGCTATGGGGCCTGGGCGGTGTACGCGCCCAGCCGATCGCCCACCAGTTGCACATCGCCCGTGAAGTGGCCGACCGCATTGCGCCGCGGGTCCTGCTGGCCGACGAAGTGGGTTTGGGCAAGACCATCGAAGCAGGCCTGGTGATCCACCGTCAGTTGCTGTCCGGCCGCGCCAATCGCGTGCTGATCCTGGTACCGGAAAACCTCCAGCACCAGTGGCTGGTGGAAATGCGCCGTCGCTTCAACCTGCAGGTCGCGCTGTTCGACAGCGAACGCTTCATCGAAAGCGATGCCAGCAACCCGTTCGAAGACACCCAACTGGCGCTGGTGGCGCTGGAGTGGCTGGTCGAGGACGAAAAGGCCCAGGACGCGCTGTTTGCCGCCGGCTGGGACCTGATGGTGGTCGACGAGGCTCACCATCTGGTCTGGCACGAAGACAAGGCCAGCAGCGAATACTCGCTGGTCGAGCAACTGGCCGAGGTCATCCCCGGCGTGCTGCTGCTGACCGCAACCCCGGAACAACTGGGCCAGGACAGCCATTTTGCGCGCCTGCGCCTGCTTGACCCGAACCGCTTCCATGACCTGGCAGCCTTTCGCGCCGAGAGCGAGCATTACCGCCCGGTTGCCGAAGCCGTCCAGCAGTTGCTCGACCAGGGCAAGCTGTCGGCCGAAGCCACGGCCACCATCGTGGGTTTCCTGGGCGACGAAGGCGAAACCCTGATCAAGGCGGTCAATGCCGGCGACGACGAAGCCAAGGCGCGGCTGGTCCGCGAACTGCTCGACCGCCACGGCACCGGCCGCGTGCTGTTCCGCAACACCCGTGCCGCCGTGCAGGGCTTCCCGCAACGTCAGTTGCACGCCTACCCGCTGCCCAACCCGGACGAGTACATGGAACTGCCGCTGGGCGAGCATGCCGACCTGTACCCGGAAGTGAGCTTCCAGGCCCAGGCCGACACGGGTGACGAGCAACGCTGGTGGCGCTTCGACCCACGGGTCGAGTGGCTGATCGACACCCTGAAAATGCTCAAGCGCGTCAAGGTGCTGGTGATCTGCGCCCACGCCGAAACCGCCATGGACCTGGAAGACGCCCTGCGCGTGCGCTCCGGCATCCCGGCCACGGTGTTCCATGAAGGCATGAATATCCTGGAGCGCGACCGGGCGGCAGCCTACTTCGCCGACGAAGAGTTCGGCGCCCAGGTGCTGATCTGCTCGGAAATCGGCAGCGAAGGCCGCAACTTCCAGTTCGCGCATCATCTGGTGCTGTTCGACCTGCCCTCGCACCCCGACCTGCTGGAGCAGCGCATCGGCCGCCTGGACCGGATCGGCCAGAAGCACACCATCGAACTGCACGTGCCGTACCTGGAAACCAGCCCGCAGGCGCGGCTGTTCCAGTGGTACCACGAAGCGCTCAATGCTTTCCTCAACACCTGCCCGACCGGCAACGCCATGCAGCATCAGTTCGGCCCGCGCCTGCTGCCGCTGCTCGAAGGCGGTGACGATGAGCAGTGGCAAGCCCTGATCGACGAGGCCCGCAGCGAACGCGAGCGCCTCGAAGGCGAGCTGCACAGCGGCCGCGACCGCTTGCTGGAGCTTAACTCCGGCGGTGCGGGCGAAGGCGAAGCACTGGTCGAGGCGATCCTCGAGCAGGACGACCAGTTCTCCCTGCCGATCTACATGGAAACCCTGTTCAACGCCTTTGGCATCGACAGCGAAGACCATTCGGAAAACGCCCTGATCCTCAAGCCCAGCGAAAAGATGCTCGATGCCAGCTTCCCGCTCGGCGACGACGAAGGCGTGACCATCACCTACGACCGCAACCAGGCGCTGAGCCGCGAAGACATGCAGTTCATTACCTGGGAACACCCCATGGTGCAGGGCGGCATGGACCTGGTGTTGTCCGGCTCGATGGGCAACACCGCCGTGGCCCTGATCAAGAACAAGGCGCTCAAGCCGGGCACCGTGCTGCTGGAGTTGATCTACGTCAGCGAAGTGGTCGCCCCGCGCGCCCTGCAACTGGGTCGCTACCTGCCACCGGCGGCACTGCGCTGTCTGCTGGACGGCAACGGCAACGACCTGTCGGGCCGGGTGTCGTTCAACACCCTCAATGACCAGCTCGAAAGCGTGCCACGGGCCAGCGCCAACAAGTTCATCCAGGCGCAGCGCGATGTGCTGACACCGAAGATCAACTCCGGCGAAGCCAAGATCGCCCCGCGTCATGCCGAGCGCGTGGCCGAGGCCCAGCGTCGCCTGGCCGCCGACACCGAAGAAGAACTGGCGCGCCTGACCGCCCTGCAAGCGGTCAACCCGACTGTGCGCGACAGCGAACTGGAAGCCCTGCGCAAGCTGCGCGAGCAAGGCCTGGCCATGCTCGACAAGGCCGCGCTGCGCCTGGAATCGATCCGCGTGCTGGTGGCCGGCTGATTTCTTGTGCTTGAAACAGCCCTGTAGAAGATTACCCGCCGCCCTGGTGCCACGCCAAGGCGGCGGGGCCAGGTAGGAGCGCGCTTGCCCGCGACCGGCTGCGTTAGCAGTCGTAAATTTTCAGCGGCCACACAAATTTTGCGAGCGCTGCGCACTCGGTCGCGGGCAAGCGCGCTCCTACAGGTCGAGCGGTTATTGCTACATCCTGGCCTGCATCGCTTCGGCGTCGCGTCCGAAGCTGCGGGTGGCCAGCAGCAGGCACACCAGGGTCGCCAGCAAGGCCGCCGGGATCAGGTACAAGGCGCCATGCAGGCCGACCGCCTTGAAGGTTTCGGTCATCTGCGTGGCGCCGGCGCCCAGCATTGCCTGTTGGGCAAAATGGTCAGACAGCAGGCCTACCATCACCGGCCCCAGGCCACCGCCCAGCAGGTATAACCCGGCAAAGAACAACGCCATGGCCGTCGCCCGCAAGCGGGGCTCGACCACGTCCTGAATGGCCGGATAGACGCAGGTATAGAAGTTATAGGCAAACAGCCAGCCCAGGCTGAACACCGCCACGAACAAGGTGATGGCCACCAGCCCCGCGTGCAGGGCATAGCCGGTGGCCAGGGTGGCGACCAGCATGCTGAAGGCGGCAAACCACAGACGCCCGGTGATCGAGCGCTCGTGCAGCTTGTCAGCCACCACCCCGCCCAGTGTCAGGCCAAACAGACCGGTCACGCCGACGATTACCCCGGTGGCCACGGCCGCCTCCTGCAAGGACACCTGGAAATAGCGCTGCAGCATCGGCACCATGAACGAATTGCAGGCATAGGCAGCAAAGTTGTAGGCCAGCCCTGCCAGCATCAGCCAGCGGAAGGTGGCAATGCCCAGCAGCCGACGGATGGGCCGCTCGATCCTGGCCTGCGACATCACCCCGCCCTCTGCCGCGCCCCGCTGTGGCTCGCGAATGAAAAGCATGAACAACGCCAGGATCAGGCCCGGCACGGCGGCAATGAAAAACGGTGCGCGCCAGCTGTCGAAGGCCTTGACCAGCGCCCCGATGGTAAAGAACGCCAGCATCAGGCCCAGCGGCAGGCCGAGCATGAAGATGCCCATGGCCCGTGCCCGGCGCCGGGCCGGGAACAGGTCGCCAATCAACGAATTGGCCGCTGGCGCATAACTGGCCTCGCCGATGCCCACGCCCATGCGCACCAGCACGAACGCCCAGAAACTGCTGACCATGCCATTGACCGCGGTCAGCGCGCTCCATACGGCCAGGCCGCCGCCCATGATCGCCTTGCGTGAGCCGTTATCGGCCAGGCGCCCCAGCGGCAGGCCGGCAATGGCATACACCAGGGTGAAGGCGGTGCCCATCAGCCCCAGTTGAAAGTCGCTCAGGTGCCACTCAAGGCGAATGGGCTCGGTGACGATCGAGGGGATGGCCCGGTCGAAAAAATTGAACAGGTTGGCCAGGAACAAGAGAAACAGCACGCGCCAGGCATTGCTGGCCTGGGTAGAACCATCCGGCAGGGGTTTGTTCATGCAGGCATCCTTGCGGTGCGATCAGATTGATACAGCGGCGTACTCAGCCTAGGCCATGATCACGGGCAACCACCGGGCATAGTCTGTAAACATTCGTTACTAAACCCTCACGCCCTCTCCTCCCGGTTCAATCCACCCCGGCAGATTAATTGCAGACAAATTAATCACCGATGGAACTGGCGAGTTTTTATCAGCTTCTATACTGGTACTCGACTCGCCACAGGAGCGGCTTTGCGCCCTTGGCGACCCTGCAGTGAACAGATAGGGCTCGCTATGGAATGGCCGGGGTTGCATGTGTTTGTCGGCCTGCCGACGACGGGACAAGTGCTGATCGACTGCACCCATAATGTCTTTCTCATTGCGCTGGCCTATGGCGTGATCTGTGCGGCGTGCTTTGCTACGGTGGACATCGCCGACCGGGCCATTCATGTCGAGGCCCGGCATACCCGGCAACTCTGGAAATGCCTGGGCGCTTTATGCCTGGCAGGCGGTGTCTGGGCCATGCATTTCATCAGCATGCTGGCGTTCCAGGCCCCGCTGAATATCACCTTCGACCTGGGCATTACGCTTGCCTCGTTGCTGATCGTCTTGTTTGCCGGTGCGCTGGCGATCCGCAGCCTGTGCCAGGACACCCTGACGATCCCCAGCGCGATGTTCAACGCCGTACTGATCGGCCTGGCCATCAGTGCCATGCATTATGTCGGCATGGCGGCCATGCGCTCCGACGCCCGCCAGCATTACGAGCCGACCCTGTTTGGCCTGTCGATCCTTGTGGCGATCCTGGCCAGCGCAGCGCTGCTGGTGGCTCCCCGGTTGCTGCGCAAGAACCGTGGCCTGTTTCATCAGCTGTTCCGCTATGGCGCCAGCCTGCTGCTGGGCGCCGGCTTGCTGGCCATGCACCTGGTCGGCATGCATGCCCTGCACCTGGTGCTGCCCGAAGGCAGCGTCCCGCAACTGCCCAATACCGAGAACAGTCAGCAACTGGGCCTGACCCTGGCCACCATTACCTTGCTGATCATCGCCGGCAGCATCAGCGCCGCGATGGCCGACAAGAAGCTGCAAGGCAAGGAGCGTGACCTGCAGCGGGTCAACGCCCTGCTCACCCAGCTCGACCAGGCCCGGGTGTCGCTGCAGCAAGTGGCGCATTACGACCCGCTGACCAACCTGGTCAACCGTCGCGGCTTCAACCAGCTGTTTGCCGAAAGGCTCGCCGAGCACACCACGACACAAGGCCTGCTGGCCGTCATGTTTCTGGACATCGACCACTTCAAGCGCATCAATGACAGCCTGGGCCATGATGCCGGCGATGAGCTGCTCAAGGTGATCGCCGAGCGCATCCGCAGCGCCACCCGCGTGCAGGACGTGGTCGCCCGCTTTGGCGGCGATGAATTCTGCATCCTGATCAGCATCCCGCATTACGAAGAGGCCAGGCACCTGGCCAACCGGGTCATGCAAAAAATGAAAGAGCCGATCGCCCTGGCCGGGCGTCGCATGGTGATGACCACCAGTATCGGCATTGCAGTGTTCCCCCGCGACGGCTCGACCACCGACGAACTGCTCAAGCATGCCGACCTTGCCCTTTATCAGTCCAAGGGCAACGGCCGCAACCGGGCGAACTTCTTCAACCCCGCACTCAAGACCAAGGCCAGCCTGGAACTGCACCTGGAAGAAGAACTGCGCAATGCCCTGCGCGAGGAAACCGGCCTGCAGGTGTATTACCAGCCCATCATCGACCTGCGTACCGGGCATGTGGCCAAGCTCGAAGCGCTGGTGCGCTGGGAACATCCGCAACATGGCCTGCTGACCCCGGATCGCTTCATCGGCATTGCCGAAGCCAACGGCCTGATTGCCGAACTGGACAACTGGGTGCTGCGCCGGGCCTGCAAGGATCTGGGCGCCTTGCGCCTGGACGGGTTCGAGCAGTTGATCATTGCAGTGAACTGCTCGGCCCTGAACCTGGCCCGTGAAGAACTGGGCGATGAAGTCGAGAACGCACTGCGCCAGGCCGACGTCGCGCCGGGGCGGCTGGAACTGGAGGTGACCGAAAACGCCCTGATGGGCAATATCAGCAACACCATCGTGCTGCTCAAACACATCCGCAGCCTGGGCGTGTCATTGTCGATCGACGATTTCGGCACCGGTTACTCGTCGCTGGCCTACCTCAAGCGCCTGCCGCTGGACACCTTGAAGATTGATCGCTCATTCATTCAGGACATTCCCCGCTCGCCCCAGGACATGGAAATCGTTCATGCAATCATCGTCATGGCCCATACCCTGCAGCTGAAGGTAGTTACCGAAGGCGTCGAAACACCGGCACAGCTGGAGTTTCTCAGCCAGTACGCCAGCGACTATGTGCAGGGCTATCTGTTCAGCAAGCCGCAACCGCTGGAGCGCCTGCTGCCGATGATCACGCAGATGAACCAGCGTGAGGCCGCCAGCCTGTGGCCGGCCACCCTGATGCTGCAGGACCGGCTCCTGGAGGACAATGAGCCCAGGTCACTGGACCTGTTCAGCGACCTGCCTGTACCGACAGGCCATCGTGCGTCAGGCAATCCGCTACGCACCAAGCGCACACGGTGGTCGGATTGAAGACAGACTGGCAAGACACCATAACAGCGCATCAATCCGCACCAAAAAGGCGCATTAATCAGCTGCTTGCTCTTTCCTGGATCAGGATCCAGGGCGAAACCACCACGGCCCACAGCTGCGCATCACGTTCGAAGAAGTCCAGCGCCCTTGTTTCAGACACCTTGGCCACTTGCCCGGCCTCCATCCAGGTCGCCAGGGTGGCAGCCTTGTCTTCGGCCAGCGCCTCGCCCACCGCGATCAGGTCAAGCGCAGCGTCGACCCACAACAGGGCACCCTTTGCAAAGAATGGTTGCAATTGATGCCAGGGAATAATCGCCGTCTCACCGAGGATTTTGGCATAGAGGGTGCTTGGTTCTTGGTTCATGGGTTTTACCGAGTGAAAAATCGACGTAATCATAGCGCCGCCTTTTCCGGATAAACACCGGCAACATCCGCATACGCGGGCAATTACGGCTTTTCGACGGCACTGAAGGTCAACGCCTGACCGTGTCGACACCGTAGCGAAAGGCTGCACCCACGTGGCACCAGTAACACCGCATCTCACCTGAACGGCTGCCGACAACGCGTCGAAAGCCGAACATGACAGCGTAATTATGTAATTTCCTGTCGATCAGGCGACATGCAGCGATTCTTATCCGAACTGCCAGCTTTTCAATCGATCCAGCGGCACTCTAAACTGTGCCGGTACAGTTGGCAGGGCGGGAAAGACCGGTCGCACCCCATCCGGTCCTGCAGCCTTGGCCGTCAGGATTATAAAAACTACAACGCAAGAGTGGAGCATCATGATCAAGGGTACCAAGAAGCTTTCCAAGCTGTTTGCGGCACTGGTAATGGCAGGCGTTGCAAGCCATTCGTTCGCGGCCGATACCATCAGGATCGGCATCGCAGGCCCCAAGACCGGCGCTGTAGCCCAATACGGCGACATGCAGTTCAGCGGTGCCAAGATGGCCATCGAGCAGATCAACGCCAAGGGCGGTGTCGATGGCAAGAAGCTTGAAGCGGTCGAGTACGACGATGCCTGCGATCCCAAGCAAGCGGTCGCCGTGGCCAACAAGATCGTCAACGATGGCGTGAAGTTCGTCATCGGCCACCTGTGCTCCAGCTCTGCCCAGCCGGCTTCGGATGTCTACGAAGACGAAGGCATCATCATGGTGACGCCAGCCGCCACCAGCCCGGAACTCACCGCCCGTGGCTACAAGCTGGTGTTCCGCACCATCGGCCTGGACAGCGCCCAGGGCCCGGCCGCCGGCAACTACATTGCCAAGCAGGTCAAGCCCAAGGTCGTGGCCGTCATTCACGACAAGCAGCAATACGGTGAAGGCATCGCCACGGCCGTCAAGCAGACCCTGGAAAAAGACGGCATCAAGGTCGCCCTGTTCGAAGGCGTCAATGCCGGCGACAAGGACTTCTCCTCGCTGATCGCGAAGATGAAGCAGGCCAACGTCGATTTCGTCTATTACGGCGGCTACCACCCGGAGCTGGGCCTGATCCTGCGCCAGGCCCAGGAAAAAGGCCTGAAGGCCGGCTTCATGGGTCCTGAAGGCGTGGGTAACGCGTCGATCTCGCAGATCGCCCAGGATGCCTCCGAAGGCCTGCTGGTCACCCTGCCGGCTTCGTTCGACCAGGACCCGGCCAACAAGGCGCTGGTCGATGCGTTCAAGGCCAAGAAGGAAGATTCCAGCGGCCCGTTCGTGTTCCCGTCCTACGCGGCTGTGCAGGTCATCGCCGACGCCATCACCCTGGCCAAGAGCGAAGACACCGACAAGGTCGCGGCCGCCCTGCGCGCCAACACCTTCAAGACGCCGACCGGCGACCTGGCCTTCGATGACAAGGGCGACCTGAAGGACTTCAAGTTCGTGGTCTACACCTGGCACAAGGACGGCACCAAGACCGAAGCGCCAGTGAAGTGATTTCACCCCTTCGATGAATACCAGAGCCCACTGCAATCGCAGTGGGCTTTGTTTTGCGAGGTGCATGGCGTCCACAAGACGCCACACGTACCCGAACAACTCGAAGCCGTGCCCGAGGCTCAGCGGGCTTGTGCCAACGTGGAGCGATACCACGCGCGCAAGCACACAACGACTGCCGTGCAGGTTTTCAGGAGCGCTGTAATGCCCGAGATAGACATCTATCACTTCTTTCAACAGCTGGTTAATGGCATGACCATTGGCAGCACCTACGCCTTGATCGCCATTGGCTACACCATGGTCTACGGCATCATCGGCATGATCAACTTCGCCCACGGCGAGGTGTACATGATCGGTTCCTACGTGGCGTTCATCGCCATCGCAGGCCTGACCATGATGGGCCTGGGCAGTCTGCCCTTGATCATCACTGCCGCCTTCGTGGCCAGCATCGTGGTGACCAGTGCCTACGGCTACACCATCGAACGGGTCGCCTACCGGCCGCTGCGTGGCAGCAACCGGCTGATCCCGCTGATTTCCGCCATCGGCATGTCGCTGTTCCTGCAGAACACGGTCTTGCTGTCGCAGGACTCCAAGGACAAGTCGATCCCCAACCTGATTCCGGGCAACTTCGTGTTCGGCTCGGCCAGTACCCATGAAGTGGTCATTTCCTACATGCAGGTGCTGATCTTCGTGGTCACCGTGATCACCATGCTGGCCCTGACCTGGTTCATCTCGCGTTCGCGCCTGGGTCGTGCCTGCCGCGCCTGCGCCGAAGACATCAAGATGGCCAACCTGCTGGGTATCAACACCAACAACATCATTGCCCTGACGTTCGTGATCGGTGCGGCCCTGGCGGCCGTGGCGGCCGTGCTGCTGAGCATGCAGTACGGGGTGATCAACCCCAACGCGGGTTTCCTGGTGGGTATCAAGGCGTTCACTGCGGCGGTCCTGGGCGGTATCGGCAGCATTCCCGGCGCCATGCTCGGTGGCCTGGTGCTGGGCATTGCCGAAGCCTTTGGTGCTGATGTATTCGGCGACCAGTACAAGGATGTCGTGGCGTTCAGCCTGCTGGTGCTGGTGTTGCTGTTCCGCCCGACGGGCCTGCTGGGTCGTCCGGAGGTTGAAAAAGTATGAGCAAGAATCTCAAATCGGCGTTTTTCAGTGCCTTGCTGGTGCTCGCCGTCGCCTACCCGGTACTGGGCCTGAAGCTGGAGATCGTCGGGGTCAACCTGACCGTCATCAATGCCAGCAGCTCGACCATCGCCATCATCCTGGGCTGCGCCCTGGTGATCTTCCTGCGCGTCCTGTTCCACGAACAGATTGCGGCCCTTTGGCGCTCCTCGCCCGGCTTGCCGGTGGTGCCGGCCAAGGCCAGCAATTTCCTGACCCTGCCGAGCACCCAGCGCTGGATCATCCTGGCCATGGTCATGGTCGCGCTGGTCTGGCCGTTCTTCGGCTCGCGCGGCGCGGTGGACATCGCCACCCTGATCCTGATCTACGTGATGCTGGGCCTGGGCCTGAACATCGTGGTGGGCCTGGCCGGCTTGCTGGACCTGGGTTATGTAGGCTTCTACGCCGTGGGTGCCTACAGCTACGCCCTGCTGTCGTTCTACCTGGGCTGGGGCTTCTGGATCTGCCTGCCGATCGCCGGGATGATGGCGGCACTGTTCGGCTTTCTGCTGGGCTTTCCGGTGCTGCGCCTGCGCGGTGACTACCTGGCCATCGTGACCCTGGGCTTCGGCGAGATCATCCGCCTGCTGCTGCGCAACATGACCAGCGTCACCGGCGGCCCCAACGGCATCAGCAACATCGAGAAGCCGACCTTCTTCGGCCTGTCGTTCGAGCGCAAGGCCGCTGAAGGCATGCAGACCTTCCACGAGTTCTTCGGCCTGCCGTACAACTCGATCAACAAGGTGATCTTCCTGTACCTGGTGGCGCTGATGCTGGCGCTGGTGGCGTTGTTCGTGATCAACCGCCTGCTGCGCATGCCCATCGGACGTGCCTGGGAAGCGCTGCGCGAAGACGAGATCGCCTGCCGCGCGCTGGGCCTGAACCCGACCATCATCAAACTGTCGGCTTTCACCCTGGGCGCAGCGTTCGCCGGTTTCGCCGGCAGCTTCTTCGCCGCGCGCCAAGGCCTGGTGACCCCGGAATCATTCACCTTCATCGAGTCGGCCATCATCCTGGCCATTGTCGTGCTGGGCGGCATGGGCTCGCAGCTGGGCGTGATCCTGGCCGCGATCGTAATGATCCTGCTGCCTGAACTGATGCGTGAATTCAGCGAATACCGCATGTTGATGTTCGGCGCCCTGATGGTGCTGATGATGGTCTGGCGTCCTCAAGGCTTCCTGCCCATGCAACGTCCTCATATGGAGCTGCGCAAATGAGCCGCCCACTATTGCAGGCCTCGGGCCTGTCCATGCGCTTCGGCGGCCTGCTGGCCGTCAACGGCGTGGCCCTGACCGTCAATGAAAAGCAGGTCGTGTCGATCATCGGCCCCAACGGTGCCGGCAAGACCACGGTGTTCAACTGCCTGACCGGCTTCTACAAGCCGACCTCCGGCACTATCCTGCTCGACGGCGAGCCGATCCAGGGCCTGGCCGGGCATCAGATCGCCCGCAAGGGCGTGGTGCGCACCTTCCAGAACGTGCGCCTGTTCAAGGAAATGACCGCCGTGGAAAACCTGCTGGTTGCCCAGCACCGCCACCTGAACACCAACTTCCTGGCCGGCCTGTTCAAGACCCCGGCGTTTCGCCGCAGCGAGCGCGAGGCCATGGAATACGCCGAGTACTGGCTGGAAGCGGTCAACCTCAAGGAATTTGCCAACCGTCCGGCCGGCACCCTGGCCTACGGTCAGCAACGGCGCCTGGAAATTGCCCGTTGCATGATGACCCGCCCACGCATCCTGATGCTCGACGAGCCGGCCGCCGGCCTCAACCCGCGAGAAACCGAAGACCTCAAGGCCCTGATCGGCGTGCTGCGCAACGATCACAACGCCACGGTGCTGTTGATCGAGCACGACATGAAGCTGGTCATGAGCATTTCCGACCACATCTTCGTGATCAACCAGGGCACGCCCCTGGCCAATGGCGTGCCCCAGGAGATCCGTGACAATCCGGACGTCATCAAAGCCTATCTGGGGGAAGCGTAAATGCTCCAGTTCGAGAACGTTTCGACCTTCTACGGCAAGATCCAGGCGCTGCACAGCGTCAATGTCGAGGTGCGCAAGGGCGAGATCGTCACCCTGATCGGTGCCAACGGTGCCGGCAAATCGACGTTGCTGATGACCCTGTGCGGCTCACCGCGGGCCCACAGCGGCAACATCCGCTACCTGGGCGAGGAACTGGTCGGCCAGGAGTCTTCGGTGATCATGCGCAAGAGCATTGCGGTGGTGCCTGAAGGCCGCCGCGTGTTCGCCCGCCTGACCGTCGAGGAAAACCTGGCCATGGGCGGTTTCTTCACCGACAAGGGCGACTATCAGGAGCAGATGGACAAGGTGCTGCATTTGTTTCCGCGTCTGAAGGAACGCTTCAGCCAGCGCGGCGGCACCATGTCCGGCGGCGAGCAGCAAATGCTCGCCATCGGCCGGGCGCTGATGAGCAAGCCCAAGCTGCTGCTGCTCGATGAGCCATCGCTGGGCCTGGCGCCGATCATCATCCAGCAGATCTTCGACATCATCGAGCAACTGCGCCGCGATGGCGTGACGGTGTTCCTGGTCGAGCAGAACGCCAACCAGGCCCTGAAGATCGCCGACCGCGCCTATGTACTGGAAAACGGCCGGGTGGTGATGGAGGGCTCGGGCGAGCAATTGCTGACCGACCCGAAAGTGCGCGAGGCGTATCTGGGCGGTTGAGTCCTTGCGCCTTGTTCGCTGCGAGCCGCTCCTACGACTTGCCTCATCGGTAGGAGCGGCTTCAGCCGCGAAGCACATGAATGAACAATGCCTGACATCGCACGCTTCCCTCTTGAGATCCATTCCCACCCTGCGTAACGTGGCACCTCCTGTCTGGAGGCTGCCCATGTCCGTTGTTCGCACCGCCCTTGTATGTTCTCTGTTGCCCCTGTTCGCCGGCTGCCAATGGCTGGGGCTGCAATCGCAGGCGCCTGCCAGGGTGTCCACGGCCAGCATGGTCCGCATGCAGGGCGATCTCACCGGCGAAGCCGGAAAGCTGCTGTTCGAACCCTGCCATGAGCGGCGCCGCTATGTCGTGCTCGATCGCGGTGCTACCGGCATCCTGCAGGAGGCGGCAAGCCTGGCGGACAGCCAGAACCGCGTGTTCGCCGACCTGCGCGGCCACTTCACGGCCAGCAAGGCCGCCGGCAGCGACGGCCAGCTTGATCTTCACCAGCTGTACCGCGTCGAACGCACCGGAACCGCCTGCGAAGACCCCAACTTCAAGCGCCTGACCCTGCACGCCGAAGGCCTTGATCCAGTCTGGAGCGTCAATGTCAGCGGCAAGGGCATGATCATCGACGTCGCCGGGCAGCCGCCCGTCGCCCTGCCTTACCTCGAAGAACAACTGCCCGATGGACGCTTCAACCTCAGCAGCGAAGCCAACGGCCAGCGCGTCGAACTCTGGGTTGCACCGCAGCGTTGCGTCGACAGCCGGAACGGTGCGGTGCGCCACCTGAGCGCCGAGTTGCGCGTGAATGGCACGACCGTGCGCGGGTGTGGGTACTACGGCGGCGCACGCAACGATTAGGGTCTGTTGCCGTTTCATCACGGCCGCGCCGGCGCCCGTTTTGCCGCGAGGCAAGGCAGGAGCCGCGAAGTCTGGTCATTCCAGATGAGTGGCGAGTAACGCAGTATCGCGGCAAAACAGGCCCGGCCCTTTACGCTAATCGGCGGCGCTCACCGACTTTTCGTACAGAGCCCAAACGCACAACATCTGGTTGGCGATGCCGCTTATAATGCCCGGTTCTTGTAGTGCTGCCGGGCTGGACCTGCGGCCCGGAAACTGGATCTTTTCAATGTTACGAATCAACGAACTCAAGCTGCCCCTGGATCACCCAGAAGAGGCACTGCGCAACGCCCTGCTGGAGCGCCTTGGCATCGACGGCAGCGAGCTGCTGGACTTCAGCGTGTTCAAGCGCAGCTATGACGCGCGCAAGAAATCCTCTGAATTGCTGTTCATCTACACCCTGGACTTCAGCGTGCGCGATGAAGCCGCCCTGCTCGGCAAGCTGGCCCACGACCACCAGATTGTCCCGGCGCCGGACGTCAGCTACACATTCGTCGGCCATGCTCCCGAAGGGTTCAGCACCCGCCCGCTGGTGATCGGCTTTGGCCCGTGCGGCATCTTTGCCGGCCTGTTGTTGGCGCAGATGGGCTTCAAGCCGATCGTGCTGGAGCGCGGCAAGGAAGTGCGCCAGCGCACCAAGGACACTTGGGGCCTGTGGCGCAAGAGCGTCCTCAACACCGAATCCAACGTGCAGTTTGGCGAGGGCGGTGCCGGGACCTTTTCCGATGGCAAGCTCTACAGCCAGATCAAGGACCCGAACTTCCTGGGTCGCAAGGTGCTGCACGAGTTCGTCAAGGCCGGCGCGCCGGACGAGATCCTTTACGTCAACAAGCCGCACATCGGCACCTTCCGCCTGACCGGCATGGTCGAGAACATGCGCGCCGAGATCATCGCGCTGGGTGGCGAGGTGCGTTTCGAGCACAAGGTCAGCGACCTGTTGATCGATGACGGCCAGTTGCACGGCGTCGAGCTGGCCAATGGCGAGCGTATCGAGTCGCGCCATGTGGTGCTGGCCCTGGGTCACAGCGCCCGGGACACCTTCCGCATGATGCACAGCCGTGGCGTGTACATGGAAGCCAAGCCGTTCTCGGTGGGCTTTCGCATCGAACACCCGCAATCGCTGATCGACCAGGCGCGCCTGGGCAAATACGCCGGCCACCCCAAGCTCGGCGCCGCCGATTACAAGCTGGTGTACCACGCCAGCAACGGTCGCTCGGTCTACAGCTTCTGCATGTGCCCTGGCGGCACCGTAGTGGCGGCGACCTCGGAACCGGAGCGGGTGGTCACCAACGGCATGAGCCAGTATTCGCGCAACGAGCGCAATGCCAACTCGGGGCTGGTGGTGGGCATCGACCCGGAGCGTGACTATCCGGGCGGCCCATTGGCCGGTATCGAACTGCAGGAGCGCCTGGAGTCGCTGGCCTATACGCTGGGCGGCGGCACCTACGAGGCCCCGGCGCAACTGGTCGGTGACTTCATGGCCGGGCGGCCGTCGACGGCGCTGGGCAGTGTCGAGCCGTCCTACAAGCCGGGCGTCAAGCTGGTGGACCTGGCCGAGGCGCTGCCGGCCTTTGCCATCGACGCCATTCGCGAAGCCCTGCCGGTGTTCGACCGGCAGATCAAGGGCTACGCCCTGCACGACGCCGTCCTGACCGGGCTTGAAACCCGGACCTCGGCACCGGTGCGCATTACTCGTGGCGCCGACCTGCAAAGCCTTAACGTCAAGGGCCTGTACCCGGCCGGTGAAGGCGCAGGCTATGCCGGCGGCATCCTGTCGGCCGGCGTGGACGGGATCCGTATCGCTGAAGCAGTGGCGCGTGATCTGCTCGGGATCCCCGGTTGATCCGCCCCTGATGGCCCAGCCACGCACGCCTCGCGCGCCTGGCTGGGCGTGATCCCGAACCGGGCCTTGAACGCCCGGGCAAAATGCGCCTGGCTGGTAAAGCCGTGGCGATAGGCGATCTCGCTGACATCCAGCCCCGCCCCCCGCCGACCGGCCAGCAGCTCACGGGCCTGAAGCAGGCGCTGCTCCAGAATGAACCGGCTGGGCAGCGTGTCTTCCAGCGCGAACAAGCGCGTCAGGTGCCGCGAGGAAATGCCGATCTGCAGGGCCACCCGCTCGCAGCTGAGCGCCGAGTCGCCCAGTTGCGCCTGGATGCACTGCTTGGCCGCCAGCAGGTAAGACGCACTCAGGGCATTGATGCGTCCCGTGCCCAGTTGCCCGGCAATGATATTGCCCAGCAGTTCGAACACCTGTTCCTTGTAGACCGTGGCCTGTTCACAGTCCGGGCGCCGGAAAAACGCGCCGGTCTGTTCGCCCAGTGTGCGCAGCAGCAAGCGTTGCACGCTGTTGTCGGCGCTGATCTTCAATGACTTGCCGAACTGCCTCAGGCAGCGTTCGGCAAACTGCACCTGCGGGATATCGAAAATGAACTGCTCGCAGGGGCCGGAAAAGCCGATCAGGTAGGGTTTGTCGGTGCGGTAGATGATCAGTTCGCCCGGCGCCAGTAACTGACAATCGCCGTCCTGGTAAAAGAACGACCCACTGCCGGTTACCAGCGCCACGAACACCGACTCCTTGGGCACAGTGCGGATCATCGTGCTGTCGCGTTCGACGACATGCTGGTTGCCGGCCACGCGGGCCAGGGCCAGTTCATCCAGCTGCAGGTTATCCTGGCGGCCGACGAAGCCGCTCTCGCACCAGCTGTTGCACTTGAGCCCCACCAGCGAGGCGGCGTTGTACTGCTCCCAGAAGGCCAGCCGCTGCTCCGGCGCTATGGTCTGGGTGCTGGCGTGACGGATTTCGAGCAGTGCGTTTGACGTCATTATTGTTTTTTTCATGGGTGACGGGTTCCGCAGGAGCGACAAGGTGGAATGGCGAGCCTTGCCCATTCATTAACATATGAACCTTGGACCTTGTCAACGCTTGCCACGCGGATCCACGAGCGCCTGGCCGTCTTGTCCGATCGCGGCAACAAACCGGTCCGATCCAATCAAACCGGCACGTGGCGTCGGCTTTAAAGTCCTCCTGAATGTCCCTCCCACGACAACAATCAGAGGCCGACCATGCCCGTATCCCCCCCACTTCCTGCCCGCAACGCCCCACGCTCGTTCGACTACATTGTGGTCGGCGCCGGATCGGCCGGTTGCGTACTGGCCAACCGGTTGTCTGCCAATCCGCAGACCACGGTCTGCCTGATCGAGGCCGGCCCCAGCGATCAAAGCCTGTTGCCCGGCGCCTATGTGCGCACGCCGGCCGGCATCATCCGCCTGATCGCCAACCCCAGGTGGAACTGGATGCATCAGTTCAGCGCCCAGAGCGACAGCGGCGAGCGCACTATCCCCTGCCCGCGTGGCCGGCTGTGGGGCGGCTCCAGCGCCATCAACGGCATGATCTACATTCGCGGCCATCGCAATGATTACGACCGCTGGGCAGCCGCCGGCAACCAGGGCTGGAGCTACGACGAACTGCTGCCATATTTCCGCCGCTCGGAACACTTCGAGCCCGGCGACTCGCCCTGGCATGGCCAGCAAGGCGAGCTGAACGTGGCCAGCCTGCGCAGCCCGGCCCCGGTCAATCAGGTGTTCTATGACGCTGCCGCCGAACTGGGCTGGCGCTATAACCCCGACTTCAACGGCGAAGAACAGGAAGGCTACGGGCCTTTTCATGTCACCCAGATCAACGGCGAGCGCTGCAGTGCTGCACGGGCTTTTCTGCACCCGGCGCTGGCACGCCCCAACCTGACGGTGCTGAGCTCGACCCTGACGCATCGGGTCCTGCTGCAAGGAAAACGGGCCACGGGCGTGGAGATCAGCCAGAACGGCAGCGTGACGCAGGTACAGGCCCGCCGCGAGGTCATCCTCAGTGCCGGCTCGATCAATTCGCCGCAATTGATGCTGTTATCGGGCATAGGCCCTGCGCAGGAACTGGCCCGTCACGGCATCGCCCTGCAACATGAACTGCCCGGTGTGGGCCATAACCTGCAGGACCACCAGGATGTGGTGCTGATGTACCGCAGCGACCATGACTTGAGCTATGGACTGTCAGCCAAGGGGCTGTGGCCGCTGGCAACCTCGCCTCTGCACTACCTGGCGCGCCGCCAGGGGCCGCTGACTTCCAACACGGTGGAATCGGGGGCATTCCTGCGCCTGTCGCCGGACGATGAGGTGCCGGAGCTGGGCCTGATCGTGGCCCCGGCCCTCAAGAACCAGCCGCAGCGCCTGGTGCCGGTCGGCCATGGCATCAGCCTGCACATTGGTGTCATGCACCCGCAAAGCCGCGGGCAGGTACGACTCAACTCCGCCGACCCGCATGACAAACCCATTATCGAGGCCAATTTCCTCAGCCATCCCGAGGACCTGCGCAAGCTGGTGGCCGGTGTGCGCCTGGTGCGCCAACTGGCCGACACCCGGGCCTTTGCCGTCCGTCTCAAGGGCGAGCTGATTCCCGGCCGGGCCATCGACAGCCAGGCCGGGCTCGAACAATGGGTGCTCAATAACCTGGGGACTGTCTTCCACCCGGTGGGCACCTGCAAGATGGGCCACGACGATCTGGCGGTGGTTGACGACCAGTTACGGGTTCATGGCCTGCAGGGACTGCGCGTGGCCGACGCCTCGATCATGCCGACCCTGACCACCGGCAACACCAATGCCGGCGCGATCATGATCGGTGAAAAAGCGGCCGATATGTTGCTGGCCACACCGCTGAAGGCCATTGAGCAAGACCCGGCACACCCGCTGGCCCGTGCCGGGCAACGGGAGGCGGTGTCGGTGTGAGCCGCACAGCCGGCTCAGATACCCTGGCGCGCAACACCCTCGGGCAAGGGTGCGCCTTGCTCGGCGCAGGCAGCCACCGCGTCGATCAGCCCCGGCAACTCAAAGCCCTGGGCCTTGAGCCAGGCGTCATCGTAATAAGTGCTGGCGTAGCGCTCGCCACCGTCGCACAGGATCGCCACGATCGAGCCCTGCTCACCGGCCTGGGTCATCTGCCAGGCCGCCTGCAAGGCACCGATCAGGTTGGTGCCGCTGGAGCCACCGACCTTGCGGCCCAGGCGCCCGGCCAGGTAGTGCATGGCCGCCAGCGACAGCGCATCCGGGACCTTGACCATCGCATCGATGACCTGCGGCAAAAAGGAGGCCTCGACCCGTGGCCGGCCAATGCCTTCAATGCGTGAGCCATGGTCCAGGCGCAGGGTCGAGTCACCGCTGCAGTACGCCTCGAAGAACACCGAGCGCTCGGCATCGGCACACAGTACCCGGGTGTCGTACTGGCGATAGCACACATAGCGCCCCAGGGTCGCGGTGGTGCCTCCGGTGCCGGGGCTGGAGACCAGCCAGCTCGGCTGCGGATAACGCTCCAGGCGCATCTGCTGGAAGATCGACTCGGCAATGTTGTTGTTGGCGCGCCAGTCGGTGGCGCGCTCGGCATAGGTGAACTGGTCCATGAAATGCCCGCCGCTTTCCCGGGCCAGCCGCTCGGACTCGGCGTGAATGCGCGTCGGGTCATCGACCAGGTGGCACTGCCCGCCATAGAAGGCGATCTGCTCGATCTTGATCCTGGAGGTGCTGGCGGGCATCACGGCGATGAACGGCACGCCCAGCAGCCTTGCAAAATAGGCTTCCGACACCGCCGTGGAACCGCTTGAGGCCTCGATCACCGGCGCGCCGGGCTTGAGCCAGCCGTTGCACAAGGCATACAGGAACAGCGAGCGGGCCAGGCGATGCTTGAGGCTACCGGTGGGGTGACTGGACTCGTCCTTGAAATACAGGTCGACACCGGGCAGGCCGGGCAAAGGCAATGGAATCAGGTGGGTATCGGCACTGCGCTGGAAATCGGCTTCGATGATGCGGATTGCATTGCGGACCCACTGGCGGTTATTGCTCATTGATCGTTTGCTCCCAAAACCCTAAAAGACCTTCGAACTGCCAGGCATGCAACGACAGGCCGCTATTTTAGGAAGAGTCCTACAGCACAAGTAGATACAGCCACGCAGTAATTAACCCTGTGATTGTTAGACTTTCGCGCACTTTGGCGAACGCTGCCAGGCCACTCACAATGGCCGCAGGCCGTGCCCAATCAGCCAAAGCGTCGATTCCCTGTCAACCTTCGCAGAGCGGTCCCGCCCCATGCGCCATACCATCATTCGCTTTTTCCAGCTCGAGGCAGCCGGCGGCCTGTTGCTGATTGCCGCAGCCGCCCTGGCCCTGATCATCAACAACTCGCCGCTGGCCTGGCTGTACAACGCTTTTCTGGAAACCCCGGTGGTCGCCGGCATCGGCGCCGTGCAGATCGCCAAGCCGCTGCTGCTGTGGATCAACGACGGGTTGATGGCCCTGTTCTTCCTGGTCATCGGCCTTGAGGTCAAGCGTGAAATCCTGGCAGGCCACCTGTCGAAACCCTCGCAAATCGTGCTGCCGGGCGCGGCGGCCATCGGTGGCATGCTGATACCGGCGCTGGTCTACGTGGCCCTCAACAGGCACGACACCACGGCCATGGCCGGTTGGGCCATCCCGATGGCCACCGACATCGCCTTCGCGCTGGGGGTACTGGCCTTGCTGGGCAAGCGCGTGCCGTTGTCGCTCAAGCTGTTTCTCATGACCCTGGCGATCATCGACGATCTGGGTGCGATCATTGTCATTGCGCTGTTTTATTCCGGCGAATTGTCCAGCATGGCCCTGAGCCTGGCGGCCGCCTCGCTGGTGGCGCTGGTGCTGATGAACCGCTTGGGGGTGGTGAGGCTGGCGCCCTACCTGCTGATTGGCGTGGTGCTCTGGGTGTGTGTGCTCAAGAGCGGCGTGCATGCCACGCTGGCAGGCGTTGCCCTGGCCTTCTGCATTCCGCTGCGCAATGCACAGAATCCGGCCAGGGAGGCATCCCCCCTGTTGATCCTGGAACACAGCCTGCACCCTTGGGTGGCCTTTGCTATCCTGCCGCTGTTCGCCTTTGCCAATGCCGGCGTACCACTGGCCGGACTGACCCTGGAAAGCTTTACCCACCCGGTAGCCATGGGCATTGCCGCAGGGCTGTTGGTGGGCAAGACGGTGGGAGTGTTCGGGCTGACCTGGCTGGCCGTGGCCTGTGGTCTGGCGAGGCTGCCCAACGGGGCGAACTGGGGCCAGGTGCTGGGCGTGTCGATCCTGTGCGGCATCGGCTTCACCATGAGCCTGTTCGTCGGCTCGCTGGCCTTCGAGGCCGGCGTCAGTCCATTTGCCGGCGTGGACCGCATGGGTATTCTCACCGGGTCGATCCTGGCGGCAGTGCTGGGCTATGGGGTCATGGCCCTGGCCAGCCGCCGGAACGAAACGGACTGATCAGCAGATGATCAGTGGGTGACGCGGCTGGTACCGTTGACGGTCATCACGCGCACGCGATCACCCACACGGAAAATTTCGTTTTCCTCGACCTGCTGCACGTAGGCGCGCATGCCGCCATCGTCTTCACGCACGGTGATTTCCACACCCTGGGTGCGGGTCAGGCCTTCTTCGGTCATCGACCCGAGCAGGCCACCGGCCACGGCACCGATCACCGCCGCCACGACACTGCCACGGCCACCGCCGATGGCGCTGCCGCCGACACCCCCGACCACCGCACCGGCACCGGCGCCGATCGGGGTCTTGGTGCCTTCGATCTTGACCGGGCGCAGCGACTCCACGGTGCCCAGGCGCACGGTCTGGACCGCGCGCGCCTCACTGCGCGAGTAGGAATCACCGGTCAGGTTTGACGTACAGCCACCCAGGGTCAAGGCCATGGCCGTGAAGGAAGCAACCAGCAGTTCAGACTTGCGCATAAGGGGTATCTCCAGAAGAACCAGTCGCCATTAAACGCCCACCCAGAGGGGACGTCACGGTGCCGGCTCGTACATATCGAATTCATTCAGGCGGCATACAGCACCCGCCCACACAGCTTAAGACGGCGTGGGCGGGGAATAATTCACCCACGGCAGGCGTCGTCGATCAGGGCGCCAGGCGCTCGCGAATCCAGGCGTCATCCTTTAAACGATAGTTCAAACGGTCATGCAGGCGGCTGGAGCGTCCCTGCCAGAACTCAATGCGGTCGGGCAACAGCCGGTAGCCGCCCCAATGCTCGGGACAATGCGGCAAGGTATCGAGAAAACGCTGCTCGGTTTCACGCAGCAGGTCCTGCAACTGGTCACGGTCGGCAATCACCCGGCTCTGTGGCGAAGCCCAGGCGCCGAGGCGGCTGCCCAGCGGACGAACCTGGTAATAGGCATCGGACTCCTGCGCACTGACCTTGACCACCCGCCCTTCGATGCGCACCTGGCGCTCCAGGGTCGGCCAGAAGAAGGTCATGGCGGCGAACGGCTGTGCCGCCAGTTGCTGGCCCTTGGCGCTGTCGTAGTTGGTGAAGAAGGTGAAGCCCTGACTGTCCAGCGCCTTGAGCAACAAGACGCGGCAATGCGGGCGACCGTCGGCATCGACCGTGGCCAGGGTCATGGCGTTGGCTTCCACCGGCGCCTGTTCGGTCTTGACCGCCTCGGTGAACCATTGGTGAAACAGGGCAAAGGGTTCGTCCGGCGCCTGGGCTTCGGTCAGGCCGTCACGGGTGTAGTCGCGGCGCATATCGGCCAGGGAAGAGGTCATGGGGCGGGGCTCCTTCGAAACGGTGCGAGGCCTGGCAGTTAAGCACAACCGCCTGGCAGCGGGTAGTTCGAAGCGCAGACCGTGCAGGCCTGCGCCCTCAAGCCGAGGACGCAGGCGGTACGGTCACAGGTCAGTTGCTGGCCTGGGTATTGCTTTTCTTGGCGGGCTCGGCTTTCTTGGCCGGGGCCTTCTTCGCCGGCGTAGCGGCTTTCTTGGCTACAGTGGCTTTCTTGGCCGTTTCTTTCTTGGCCGGGGCGGCCTTTTTCGCCGCGGGTGCCGGGGCGGCCGGCTTGGCGTCCTGCACGGCGACCATGGTCGGTGCAACCGCTGGCACTTCGTAGCGGCTCATCAGGGCGCGCATGGTGTCTTGTGGAGTCAGCAGGATTTCCACACGGCGGTTGAGCGCACGACCCTGCGGGCTGTCATTGGCGGCACGCGGCATGACCGCGCCCATGCCACGGTTGCTCAGACGATTACGCTCAAGACCACTGAGGCGGAAGATGGCAGAGATCGACTGCGCGCGTTCCTGGCTGATTTTCTGATTGGCGGCCGCAGCACCGGTGGTGTCGGCATGGCCCAGGATCAGTACAGCCGTCTTCGGGTCGGCCTCGACCGCCTTGGCCAGGCGGGTGATCGGACCCAGGCTCACCGGCAGCAGCATGGCGGGGCGATCCGGGTTGAACGAGCCGTCGACCGGCGCGGTGACGATCAGCAGGTCTTCACGACGCTCGACCTGAAAATTGCTGTCCTTGATGGCCAGACGCACGCGTGGCTCGTACTCGTCCAGCCAGGCCTGGGTGATCTTGGGATCCGGCATCGGCAGGGCCTTGGCCGCCTGTGGCGTGTCGGCGCTGTTGCTGGCGCCGAACGGCCACCACCACTTGCTGTCGGTCTCGGACTTGGCCACCAGGGCCGGCGCCGGCTTGGCCTCGGGTTTCTGCGCTGCCTTGTCGGCCGAGGGTTGCGCCTTGGCATCGGCGGTCGCGTCCGAGCCGAATGGCCAGTACCACTTGCTGTCGCTCTCGGACTTGGCGGCTACCGCCGGCGCCGGCTTGACCTCAGGCTTTTGCGCAGCCTTGCCTGCGGCCTCTTGCGGGCTGGCATCAGCGGTGGCTTCGGAACTGAACGGCCAGTACCAGGGGCCTGCAGCACTGGCAGAGTCGGTTTTTGGCGTTTGGGCGCAGCCGGTCACGGCGATGCACAGGGCAAGAACGAGGCTTTTATTCACGGACATGGAAGGCCTACAGCAAGATTGATCAGACAGAAGAACGCAGGAGCGTCCATATAACACGCATCACGGCTGCGTTGGAAAAAGAAACCGTCCTGTGGTTCAGGTTCGGCCTCATTAACTGACAGTCGGTATTTTACAAGTACTTATGGGCGATTGTTATTGCAAAGACTCACGCAGCACCGCCACCAGTTTCTGCGCCCTGGGGTCCATCAGCACGTAAGGGCCCAGGGTATTGGTCACAAAACCGAAGGCCACGTCGTAATCGGGGTCGGCAAAACCCACCGAGCCGCCCGCCCCCGGATGGCCGAAGGCCCGCGGCCCGAGCCCGTAGGTGGCGTTGGCCACCTCGGGCTGGTCGAGCATGCAGCCCAAGCCGAAGCGGGTCGAGGTCAACAGGGTACGGTCCTGGCCCACGCTGTGTTCACGGGTCAGTTCGTTGAGCATGTCAGAGCCCAGCAGGCTGCCGTCGAGCAGGCCGGCATAGAAGCCCGCCAGGCTGCGTGCATGACCATGCCCGTTGGCGGCAGGTTGCTGGAAACGGCGCCACTCGGGTTTGTTGGTGCTGGTCAGGATCGACGGCGGGTTGGTGAAGGCACGGGCCGTGATCGAGTCAGGCTCGCGCATCGTGGCATGCAGCAAGCGCTGGGCGGCGTCATCGCCGGCATTGCCCTTGCCACGGGCGATGTGCGCCACCCGGTGGAATTCTTCGTCGGCAAGACCAATATGAAAGTCCAGCCCCAGTGGGCGGGCCACCCGCGCCACAATCGCATCGCCCGGCTGGCGACCGTCGGCGCGGCGCAACATCTCGCCCACCAGCCAGCCATAGGTGATCGCGGCATAGCCGTGTTCCTGGCCGGGCGTCCACCACGGGGTCTCGGCGGCCAGTGCCGCGGTCATGGTGTCCCATTGGTAAAGGGCCTCGGCGGGCAGGGTCTCGCGCAGCGCCGGCAGGCCGGCCCGGTGACACAGCAACTGGCGCAGGGTGATCGACGCCTTGCCGGCGGCGGCGAACTCAGGCCAGAGACGGGCCACGGGTTCATCGAGGTGGAGCTTGCCCTCCTCGACCAGTTGCAGGGCCGTCACGGCGGCAAAGGGCTTGGTGCAGGAAAACAGGTTGGCGAGGGTATCGCTGTGCCAGGCCTCACTGCCCTGCTGGTCGGCCGTACCGGCCCACAGGTCGAGCACGGTGCGGCCACCGACCTGGATGCACAAGGCCGCGCCTCGCTCCTGGGGGCCGTCGAACAACGCCGCGAACGCTTCGCGCACAGCTTCGAATTCAAGCTCGAAATGACCCTGGATCTGCAATGGGGGGCTCCTTATCAAGGTCTTCGCGGCGGCTCCTGCATTGAACCGCAGGAGCCGCCGCGAAGGCCCGACACAAAATTGGCCTGCATTGTTCCAGTGTTTGCAGGCGTTGTGAACCTCAGGAAATCTCGCGATGAAACGGCGGCAGCGCATTGAGAATCGCCTTGCCATAGCGCTGGGTGACCACCCGGCGATCGAGCAAGGTGATGGTGCCGCGATCAGCCTCGGTGCGCAGCAGCCGGCCACAGGCCTGGATCAGGCGCAGCGAGGCGTCGGGCACGGCGATTTCCATGAACGGATTGCCCCCGCGCGCCTCGATCCATTCGGCCAGCGCGGCTTCGACCGGATCGTCCGGCACCGCGAAAGGAATCTTGGCGATCACCACATGCTCGCAATAGGCGCCGGGCAGGTCGACCCCTTCGGCAAAGCTGGCCAGGCCGAACAGCACGCTGGACTCGCCGCTGTCGACCCGCGCCTTGTGCTTGTTCAGCGTTTCCTGTTTGGACAGGTTGCCCTGGATGAATACCTGCTTGCGCCAGTCGCGCTCCAGGCCATCGAACACGTCCTGCATCTGCCGACGTGACGAGAACAGCACCAGGCTGCCGCGCGAACCTTCGACCAGCGCGGGCAAGTCACGAATGATCGCGGCCGTGTGCGCGGGCGCATCGCGCGGGTCGGCCTTGAGGTCCGGCACCCGCAACACGCCGGCGTCGGCATGGTGGAAGGGGCTGGGCACCACGGCGGTGACCGCGTCCCGAGGCAGGCCGGCGCGCATGCGGTAGCGGTCGAACTTGCCCAGTGCCGTCAGGGTGGCCGAGGTCACCAGTGCCGCATAAGCGACATTCCACAGGTTGCGCCGCAGCATCTCGGCGGCCAGGATCGGGCTGGCGTTGACTTCGATATCGAACAGCGCACCGCTGTCGGCCAGGGTCAGCCAGCGGGCCATGGGCGGGTTGTCTTCGGGGTCTTCAGCGGTAAATGCCGTCCACAGTTCCCAGTTGCCCTCGGCACGCGCCAGCAGGCTGCCGAACAGCGGATACCACTCTTCGGCCTGGTGGCTGGCGATGCCGATGCTCACCTCGCCGTCCATGCCCTCTTTAAGCAGGTCGGTCAGGCGCGTGAACAGGTCGTTGAGGCGTGAAAAGCCCTTCTTGAGTTCGATGCCAATGTCGCGAATGTGCTCCGGGATGACCCCGCCGATAAAGCGGTGGCGCGGCCGCTCGCGGCCTTCCATGTCTTCACCGGCACGAAAGTCGGCCAGTTGCTCGCAGGCGGCGAACATGAACTGCTGCTGGCCCTTGATCTCCCGAGCCAGCTCAGGCACCTGTTCGATCAGGCGCCCCAAGTCACCGGGCAGGGTGTGCTGGGCCAGCAGTTTGGTCAGGTTCTTGGCGGTCTGCTCCAGCCAGTCGGCGGTGGAGCGCAGCCGGGTGTAATGAGCGAAGTGACCGATGGCCTTGTCGGGCAGGTGATGGCCTTCGTCGAACACGTACATGGTGTCGCGCGGGTCGGGCAATACCGCACCGCCGCCCAGCGCCAGGTCAGCCAGGACCATGTCGTGGTTGGTGACGATCACATCGACCTTGCCCATGCCTTCGCGGGCCTTGTAGAAGGCGCACTGCTGGAAGTTGGGGCAATGGCGTGTGGTGCACTGGCTGTGGTCGGTGGTCAGGCGTGACCAGGTCTGATCTTCCAGCTCCTGGGGCCAGCTGTCGCGGTCGCCGTCCCATTTGTTGCCGGCCAGTTTCTGCAACATGCTGTGGAACAGCTTCTGGCTGGCTTCGTCGACTTCGATCTTGAAGCCTTCCTCTTCGAACAGTTGCGCAGTGGCATTGGTCTGGTCGCCCTCCTGCAGCAGCATGTCGAGCTTGGACAGGCACATGTAGCGCCCGCGCCCCTTGGCCAGGGCGAAGCTGAAATTCAGCCCGCTGTTGCGCATCAGGTCGGGCAGGTCCTTGTAGACGATCTGCTCCTGCAGGGCGACCGTGGCGGTGGCGATCACCAACCGCTTGCCGGCCGCCTTGGCCGCGGGAATCGAGGCGATGGCATAGGCGACGGTCTTGCCGGTACCGGTGCCCGCCTCCACCGCGACCACGGCCGGGTCGCCCAGGCGGCGGCCTTCGTCGTCGGTTTTTACATCACCCAGCACCTTGGCCACCTCGGCGATCATCAGGCGCTGGCCATAGCGCGGCTTGAGGCTTTTGGCTTCCAGAAAACGCGTGTAGGCGCCCTGGATCTGGGATTTGAGTTCTGTGGTGATCATCGGCTCGGTTCAGACGCAGCCCTGAAAGGCTGGATAAATTTTCAGTGTTTGCGGGTGGGCGCTATCATAGCGCGCTATTTTCAATCGCGCAGAACGCGCATTGGTAAAAAACGTTACAGCCGGCCGAACGGCACCTCTGGAGTTTTGCATGACCGCCTTCGCTTCTGTCTACACCCTGCACGTCCTGGCCGCCCTGGTCTGGGTCGGCGGCATGTTTTTCGCCTGGATGGTGCTGCGCCCGGCCATCATCGCAGCGCTTGAGGGGCCGACGCGCCTGAAGCTGTGGGTCGAGGTGTTCCCGCGCTTTTTCGTCTGGGTCTGGGCCGCGGTGGTGGTGTTGCCGGTGACCGGGGTCGGCATGGTCCACCTCAACTACCCGAGCCTTGAGCATGCGCCGCGCTACGTGCAGGTGATGATGGGCCTGTATGTGGTAATGGTCGCGCTGTTTCTGCGCATTCATTCGTTACAGTTGCCCGAGCTGAAAAAAGCCGTGCAGGCCCAGCAATGGGCCGAAGGCGCGGCGGTGCTGGGGCGCATTCGGCGGCTGGTGGGCATCAACCTGTTGATTGGTCTGGCGGTGGTGGCGATTGCCGCAGCCCGGCCTTCGCTGTAAAGGGCCGGCTTAAAACCGCTGCACACTCACAGTGCCCGCCGGCCCCGCGCTGCCGGCCTGACCGGCCTGGCCCGACACACCGGCCTTGCCGCCGTCGGCACGGTAGACGATGCAACCCTTGGAATCACCCCCCTTGCCGGCCTTGCCGCCGCTGCCGCCAGGCCCGCCGGCACCGCCGTCGACATTGACCTTGATGCGTTCGGCGGCATACGCCAGTGGCAGCTCCAGGCGCACCTGGCCGCCGGGCGCGCCGTTATGGCCATTGCTTCCGGCATCACCGTCATACCCTCGACCGGCCTGCCCCCAGGTGCAGCCCGGCGCCTGGCCATTGGCGCCATCGAGGCCGACAAAACCCGGCGCACCAGCGCCGCCCCGGGCGTCCACCGACAACTGCTCGGCGTCCAGTTGCTGCACGCGCAACGTCAGCGTGCGTCCTGGCGTGGCGAACTTCTGGTAAGTGCCAGGTGCACCACGGGCAGTGATCTGGCTGCCGCTGCCCAACTGTGCGTGGCTCACCTGCACGCTCAGCGGCTGGGCACTGGGCACGATGGCGATACGCGCTTCATGGCCGAGCAGCAGTTGCCCGACCTTCAGTTCGGTGACGCCGCCCGGCACCAGCAAGGTGCCATAATCGGCGACCTCAAGACGATCGAGCTGCAAGGTGGTGCCGCTGGCCGGCAGGCGCATCAGCGAGTTGGCCTCGACCACCAGGGTCTGGGCCATGGCCATCGGGCTGCACAAGGCGGTGAGCAACAGCAATTTACGCATGACGGTTTCCGAGGTGGGAGCGGCCGATGGCCTGGAGATGAAAGATGCCGAACAGGATGATCTTGCCGCGATCACGCCACGGGTGCGTGCGCCCGCGCAAGCTGGCATTGAAGAACAGCACTTCGAAGACATGAATGAGCAGGATCAGCAGGGCGGCCATCGAGATAAGCGCACCGAACGGTTTGGGCGTATCGATCACCGCACTGACCAGCACCACGATCCAGAACCCCAGCGTCAACAGTTTGCCCAGCCCCCAGAACAGCTTCATGTCATGCCCCCGATCGTTGTAATGCCTGCCTTTTCCAGCACGCACAGTAACGCCAAGCATAAGGACTATGCCAGCGCCGATACAGCATTGAACACACGGGACAGACTGCCGGCCTGGCCCTCAAGGGCCAGGCCGCAGATCGAAGGCAGGAGCGTTAGCGGTTGATCTTGATTTCCACGCGGCGGTTCTGCGCACGGCCGTCGGCGGTGCTGTTATCGGCCACGGGACGGGCCTCGCCCTCACCGCTCACCGAGACGAACGAGGCGCGCGGGATGCCGGCACCGATCAGGTAGTCGGTGACCGAATGGGCACGACGATCGGAAAGCTTCTGGTTGTAGGCATCGCTGCCGACGCTGTCGGTATGGCCGGTCACGCGCAATTGCACATTGGGGGCCTCGTTACGCAGGCGAGTGGCTACCGCGTCCAGGCCATTGCGGTCCGAAGGGGTCAGGCGCGCCGAGTCGAACTCGAACAGCACTTCCTTGTTGATCACGATGACTTCTTCGCTCGGTGGTGGCACCGGAGCGACCGGCATGACTTCAGGGGCCGGCGGCGGGAACGGGCAACCGGTGGCGTCGACCGGTGTGCCTCGTGGCGTATCGGGGCACTTGTCGACGCTGTTCATCACGCCGTCGCCATCGTCGTCGCCATCACCGTGCACCCAGCAATAGGCACCGGCCATTACCCCCACCGCGCCACCCAGGCTGGCCGCCACGGCCGCCGTCTGGAATGCACCCACCGCCGCCCCGCCGAGAAAGCCACCGGCGGCGCATTTGGGCCAATCGGTCTTTTGCAGACCGGCACAGCCGGTCAACACGCTGGTCACCAGAATCAAAGGTACTGCTGTCCGAAACATGGTCATTATTGTTTACTCCCATGGGGCGGCGGTTCTGCCGCTGATGCGACGGCACTTTGCCATTGCGCTAAGGTTTGTCCGTTGTGAATTCAAGAAGGTTCACCCCCCGCAAGCATTTAAGTTCATGGACCGGTGATCTGCTTGCAGATGCAGTTTTGGCCTTGAATCCGGGCGACGGCCAAGCTTTTAAGCCAAGGCCTGAAATAGACGCGTGCGTGTCGAACGCCAACCTGATCCAGTAGACTGCGCAGGCGTGTTTCTTTCATTGCCAGGCTGTCTTGCAGGCTTTCACGAGGATTTTTGATGACCGCCGGTTTTTCTACCCGCACGCCCCAGCAGGCGCTGGCCGCCCTGCTCGACCGCTACGCCCCGCAGCGTCTGTTGCTGATCGGTGCCCATGAGTTTCCGGCCCTGCAGGCGTTTCGCGAAGCGCACCCCGAGACGGAAGTGGCGGTAAGTGCGCCAGGCCCGCTGCCGGCCGAACTGGCCGCACAACGCTTCGACCTGGCAATAGTGGTCGATTGCCTGGAACACATTCCGCGCCGTGAAGGCTTGCAGTTGCTGGGCGGCATCCGCAACCTCAATGCCAGCCGCATCGCGGTGCTGGCCGACCTGGTGGCCTGCGGCTGGCAGGAAACCGATTTCTTCTCCCTGGCCCTGCAGGCCAGCGAACGCTTTGCCCGTGACGAACAGGTCCTGACGCTGTTCACCTACGACTTGCGCGAATACAAGCAGGTGCCTGACTGGCTGAACGCGAAGTTCTGGGCCAACCCGGAAAACTTTGGCAAATACTGGTGGTGATCGATGAGTAGTACAAGTTGCCCCTGCGGCAGCGGGGACCTGTTGCTGGCCTGCTGCGACCGTTACCACGGCGGCCTGCCGGCGCCCTGCGCCGAAAAACTGATGCGCTCGCGCTACAGCGCCTATGTGCTGGGGCGGGTGGATTACCTGCTGGCTACCACACTGCCGGCGCAGCAACCAGGCCTGGACCGCGAGGCGATTGCCCGGTGGAGCGCGCAGAGCACCTGGCTGGGGCTGGAGGTGGAAGACACCGAGGTGCTGGGCGGCAAGCCCGAGCATGCCTTCGTGACCTTCACCGCCCGCTGGCATGACGAAAGCGGCGAACACAGCCACCGCGAACGCTCGGCCTTCGTGCAGAGCCAGGGGCGCTGGTACTTCATCGACCCCACGGTCGCGTTCAAGGCCGGGCGCAACGATACCTGCCCGTGCGGCAGCGAACAGAAGTTCAAGAAGTGCTGCGCGGGGTATGTCTGACAGACCTGCGCCGCCGGTTCGTCAGCATTCGCGACTGCTGATCGCTCCAATGGTTGTGCCGCGCCCAGACCCTGCGCACGCCACCTATCCCGTAGGAGCGACCAACGGTCGCGAAAGAGTCTCAGCATTCGCGTTCGCGACCGCTGCCCCTGTCAGCCGGCGATCAAAACTCCAGTTGGGCCGAGAACGTCACGGTGCGTGGGTCGCCCAGGTAACTGCTGTTGAGCCAGTACTCCTTATTGGTCAGGTTGCTGACATTCATGCGCAAGGTCAGGTCGTTCTGTGAAATGTTCATCCGGTAGCGGGCGCCGGCGTCGAAGGTGGTGAAGGCCGGCAGGTCATAGTCATTGGCCAGATCGGTGTACTGCTTGCCGGTGTAGAACGCGCCACCGGTCAGGGCCAGGCCCGGCACCGGATTGAGGTCGTATTCGGCATACACCTTGGCCAGTTGCTTGGCGACATTGGTCGGCACATTGCCGTCGTTGGCGGCCACGCCGGTTTTCTTCACCTGCGGATCGAGCAAGGTAAAACCGCCCACCACGGTCAGCTCAGGCAGCACCTTGCCGGTCACGCTGAATTCCAGGCCGTTGTTCTCCTGGCGACCATCGACCACATAGACGTTACCGCCGGTGGTGTAGCCGTTGGGCTTCTCGATATTGAACAGCGCCAGGGTCAGCAGGGTTTCACCGAACGTGGCCTTGGCGCCGATTTCATACTGTTCGCTGACTTGCGGGGCAAAGGTCTGGCCGGCATTGGCCGTGCCGCTGGGCGCCACGCCGCCGGACTGCAGGCCTTCGATGTAGGTCACGTAGGTGGTCAGCCAGGGCACTGGCTTGTAGATCAGCGAGAGGCTGGGCGAGGTCTCGCTCTGGTCATAGCGCGTCTCGGTCTCGGGGCTGCCGAAGGCCCGGGCGTAGACGAACTCGTTGGCGTAGGTCTTGATCCGGGTATGGGTCACGCCAAGGATGGTCGACCATTGCTCGTTGAAGGTGATGACATCGCCGATCAAAAAGTTGTTGGTCTCGGTGACATTGGCCAGGCGCTGGTCACCATGGCCGATGGAGTAGGACGGCTTGCCGACCTGCGGCCGCTCGCTCAGCGGGATTTCACCGACTGGCGAGACGTATTGCGGGCCCGGGTACGGAATGTGGTCTTCGTACTGGCGCTGGCGCGAAGTATTGCCCTGGTAACCGGCGGTCAGCTTGTGACCGATAAACCCGGTATCAAAGGCCGCATCCAGAAACAGGTAGCCGGTCTTCTCTTCGGTGTCGATGGGCGCGAAGGCGTACAACGGCTGCGAATAGCGGCCGGCACTGTAGACGGTCGGGCCGGTGTAGGCGTTCTTGCTGGTGTATTGCGTGGCATAGAACGCGCCGCGCAAGGTGAAGGTGTCGTCCAGGCGCCAGGTGCCGCGCACACCGGCCTTGTCGCTTTCGAAGTCGGAGTACGACCATTTCTGGCTGTACAGCTCGTCGTTCTTCAATGACGCAGCGCTGGGGCGAAACGCTTCATTGCCGAAATACCAGTAGCTGCTCAGGCCACGCTGTTCGGTTTTCTTGTGCGAGGCATCGAACTGCAGCAGCAGGTCGTCGGTGACGTTCCAGTCCAGCGCCACCGAAAGCATTTCGCGGCGGCGCTTGTTCATGTCGATGGCGGTCTCGCCGTCCTGGGTCAGGACGTTGACGCGGTAGGCAAACCGGCCCTCAGGGTCGATCGGGCCGCCGAAATCACCGTGCAGGTAATAGTTGTCGCCACCGGCATTGCCCAGGGTCACGCTGTTGTAGCGCTCGTAGGTCGGGCGCTTGAGCACGTAGTTGACCAGCCCGCCCGGTGAGGCCGGGCCATACAGGAAGCCGCTCAAGCCGGTGATGATTTCCACCTGCTCCTGCTCTTCGAGGTAATTGTTGCCGTCGGCGCCATTGGTGAAGCGCAGGCCGTCATTGGCGATATTCAGGCTGCCGGCGCTGCTGAAGCCGCGCATGTTCACGGCACTGGCGTAGCCTGCGCTGGTGGGCGAGTACATCTGGGTGAACGGGTTGTGCTTGATCACATCGTCCAGCGAGGTGGCCTGGATGTTCTTGAGCATGGCCTGGGGCATGACGCTCATCGAATACGGTGTGTCCTGCAGCTTCATGCTGCCCAGCGCGCCGACGTTGCTGACATTCTCGCTGCGATAGCCCGCCGCCTCGCTGCCTTCACGGGCCGTGGCGCTGGCATTGATGTTCACATCCGAAAGGTTGATCGCGCCGCTTTCGATCGCCATCAGCGTGTAGGTCCCGGCGCCGCTCTGCACCAGTTGCAGGCCGGTGCCGCGCAACGCCTCGCGCAAGGCAGACGGCGCATCGTACTGGCCACGCACTTGCGCACTGCGCTTGCCGGCCACCAGCGCAGGGTCCAGGCTCAGGGCCAGGCCGCCCTGGCTGGCAATCTGGTTCAGGGTGCCGGCCAGGGCACCGGCCGGCAGGTCATAGGCGCTGACACCGCTTGCCTGGCTGGCCGCCATCAGGGCGGGGCTGGCCAACGGCGTACCAAGGGCAATGGCGACGGCCAGCAGGCCGGGCCGTAATACGGTGTCGAGAGAGCGGGACATGGAGCAACTCCGGTCGGGAATACAGGTCGATGTCCCCTAGCCGGATGAAAAGCGAAAAGTGACAGGGCCGGTGCAATATTTTCTGGCCTGTTGTTTTCAGCGCAACTTGAGATGCGAAGTGTCCGGCGGCGGACCGGCCGGTGGCCTCTTCGCCTGGCCCATGTCACTGCCGGCCGGTGCCAGGCTCAGGCCGGTCAGGTCCAGCCGTGGCGCCTGGGGCGCAGGCCTGGGGTCCTGCATCGGGCTGCCGACCTCGGCCAGCGACAGGTCCGGGGCATCGACGGCAGCGAACGCGGCCATATAGTTGTCGCGCGGCACCACTTGCAACCGTCCGTCGGCCGGCCTGGCCTTTTTCAGCCACGTGGGTGCGTCCGGCGGCGGCGCCAGCTCCACTTCTTCTATGTGTGGCGGCATCTCGAGCATCTCGACCAAAGCACCGGCACGCGCCAGGGTGGAACGGTATTTTTCCGCCGCCTGGGCATCAAGATTGTTCTTGAGCACCAGCCGGCGCCCGGAAAACAGCAGGGTCATGCGCTGGGCATCGGCCTGGAACAACCGGGCCAGGTTGGCTTTGACATTATCGGGCTGGGCGCCTTCGAGCACCTGACCGCTGAAGACGATCTCGTAAAAGGGCATTATGGGCACTCTTCACCATGTGGCCCGAGTATGGCGCAGCGTCAATCGCAGCGACAAGCCGAGGGGCTGGACGGTCCATCCCCTTGCCACCGATGTCGTGAACGGAGCGCACCATGACCACTCAACACCCCATGCACAGAACCCTGATGATCGTCTTTTTGCTGTGCGGGCTCAGCGGGTGCTCCAGCTGGTGGGGCGCATCGGCCTATCAGCCGCCGCATGTGCGCCTGCTCAAGGTCGAGGCGGTCAAGATTCGCCTGCTGCAACAGGACCTGCGCCTGTATTTCGAGATCGACAACCCCAATGACACTCGCCTGCTGGTGCGCAGCCTGCGCTACACGGTGGAGCTCGACGGCATGCCGCTGATCGACGACAAGGTCAGCGACTGGTTTTTTGTCGCCGGCAACAGCCATGAAGTGCTGGTGGTGCCGGTGCGCACCAACCTGTGGCGCTACGCCAAGCCCATTGCCCAGCGCCTCAAGCACCGCGACCGGCCGATCCCCTACCGGCTCGAAGGCAAGCTCAAGACCGGCCTGCTGTTCAGGGACAGCGTGCGTATTGGCTTCAATGGCGAGATACTACCCGCCGATTCAATGACGGAGTACCCCAGATGAACCAGCCCCATGTCCATGGCCCTGACTGCAACCACGACCATGATCATGACCATCACGCCCATGATCACGGTCATGTCCATGGTCCGCACTGCAACCACGCCCCTCAGGAGCCGGTGCGCAACACCCTGAAGGATGTCGGTCGCAACGACCCGTGCCCGTGCGGCAGCGACAAGAAGTTCAAGAAGTGCCACGGCGCCTGATACAACGCCTCGCTTCACGTCAACGGCCTGCCTTGCAGGCCGTTTTCATGCGTGGGTAATGCCTTGGGAAATATTCCGCAATAAACCTCGCCTGCGCGCTTGCGCGTCGCCAGCCTGCTCTCTAACGTAGCGACCTTTGCAGTTGCCTCGTCGCCGGAGTTTCGCCATGGCCTCGCCCGCCTCGTTTCATGCCTTTTCCCGTTTTGGTACCGCCGCCCTGGCCACCACTTTTCTGGGCCTTGCCGGCTGCCAGTTGGGCGGTGGCGATGCCTCGACCCTGTTGCCTGACGCTGGCACCTTTGCGGTCAAGGGGCTGGCACAGAACGTCTCGGTAAGGCGTAACCCGCAGGGCATGGCACTGATTGAAAGCAGCTCGTTCCATGACGCGCTGTTTACCCTGGGCTACGTGCATGCCGGCGACCGCATCGGGCAGATGCTGCATATGCGTTTGCTGGCCCAGGGGCGACTGGCCGAGGTGGCGGGTGCCGAGGCGTTGCCGGTCGACCGGCTGATGCGCGCGGCCAACCTCAAGCGCAGTGCCAGTGAGCTGTACAAGGCCTCGTCGCCGCGCCTGCAGCGGTTCTTCGAAGTCTATGCCCGCGGCGTCAACGCCTATCTGTTCCGCTACCGCGACAAGCTGCCGGGCGACCTGGCCAGTGCCGGCATGCGCCTGGAGTACTGGCAGCCTGAGGATTCGGCGCTGATCTTCAGCCTGCTGAGCTTCAATCTGTCGGTCAACCTGCAACAGGAACTGGCCGCCCTGGCCCTCAACCAGAAAGTCGGCGCCGACCGGCTCGCCTGGCTGCTGCCGACCTACCCCGACGAGGCCTTGCCGGTGGCCGAGGCCGAAAAGCTCAAGGGCCTGAGCCTGGCCGGGCAAGCATCGGCGCTCAACGACCTGAACAAGGTGGCGATGCAACTGGCGGACTTCAACCTGCTGGGCGCTGCCGCTTCAAGTAACTGGGCGCTGGCGCCGCCACGCACCCGCAGCGGCGTCAGCCTGCTGGCCGGCGAGATGCAGGTGCCGGCCGGCCCCGCCTCGGCCTGGAGCCTGGTGCAGATTCGCGCACCCAAGTACCAGGTGTCCGGCGTGACCCTGGCCGGCATGCCGCTGTTTCTCAGCGGTTTCAACGGCAAGCTGGCCTGGAGCATGGGCAACCTCAAGGGCGACAACCAGGACCTGTTTCTGGAAAAGCTCGGCCGCGACAACAATCGCCTGATGTACCAGGCCGACGGCAAGTGGCTGCCAGCGGCCAGTCATCAGGAAACCTTCCTGGTCAAGGGCGGCCAGCCGGTGCGCGAGACCGTCTATGCCACCCGCCACGGCACCTTGCTCGACGCCGGCCAGTCGGCCAATGCGCTGGGCCTGGCGCTGCAGATGCCGGACTTCAAGGACGACAAGAGCCTGGACGCGTTCTTCGATCTGTCGCGGGCCGGCACAGTCGACAAAGGCTTCGACAGCACCCGCGAGATCCGCGCCATCGGCCTGAACATGGTGTTTGCCACCGCCTCCAATATTGCCTGGCAGGTGACCGGTCGTTACCCGAACCGCCGCGATGGCCAGGGCCTGGTGCCGTCACCGGGCTGGGACAGCCGTTACGACTGGGACGGCTTTGCCGACGCCATGCTGCACCCCTACGACCAGGACCCGCGCCAGGGCTGGCTGGGCACCGCCAATAACCGCGTGATCCCCAAGGGCTATGGCATGCAGCTGTCCAACACCTGGGGCTACCCGGAACGCGCCGAACGCCTGGCCGAAGTGGCCGGCAACGGCAAGCATGACAGCCGCAGCAGCATTGCCCTGCAAAACGACCAGACCACGCCCCTGGCGGCAAAACTCAAGCAGATGTTCGAGGCGCCCGGCATGATCAAGCCGCTCAAGCAGGCCATCGATGCCCTGCCCGAGACCGACCGCGCCAAGGCCCGCGAGGCCTACAGCCGGCTGATGGCCTTCGACGGCAAGCTGAGCGCCACCTCGGCCGATGCGGCGCTGTTCGAGCTGTTCCTGCAGCAGAGTGCGCAGCAGATCTTTGCCGATGAACTGGGCCCGACCGACAGCCCGGCCTGGCAGGCACTGGTGACCCAGGCCCGCTCGGCCTGGTCGCCGCAGGTCGATCACCTGCTGGGCCGCGAGGACAGCCCGTTCTGGAACGACACCCGCACCCCGCAGCAGGAAGACAAGCCAGCCATCCTGGCGCGCAGCCTGGCGGCCACGATCACTGCCGGCGAAAGCCGGTTGGGCCAGGACCGCAAGGCATGGCAATGGGGCAACCTGCATCGTCTGGACTGGACGCCCTCACGCGCCCCGTTGGCGCGTTATCTGGGCGACGACGGCAACTTTGCGCGTGGGGCGGCGGTGCCGATCGGTGGCGACAACACCACGCTCAACGCCACGCCAGTGGCCTGGGGCCAGGACTTTGACACACGACCGGTCGCCAGCCTGCGCATGCTGGTCGACTTCAGTCAGGCCGAGCCACTGCAGGCGCAGGTTTCCACCGGTCAGTCCGGCAACCCGGCCAGCCCCTACCACGCCAACAGTATCGAGGCCTGGTTCAAGGGCCAGTACACCACCCTGCCGTTGCAACAGCAGAACTATGAGCGCGGCTACGGTAAACAGCGCCTGACCCTGACCCCGGAAAAATAACCCGCACGGCCGCCTTGCACCTGCTGCGAGCGCGGCCGTATCGACCTTTTGGGGAACATCCATCCCCCTTTGCCGCTCTAACCGCCAGATCACTTATTCCACCCTGTGCCACTCGAGCCTACTCAGTCATGGAACTGCTCAGCAGGATGAATACTGGCGAAGCCGCGCCCTGCACCTGGGATTTTCTTGCCCACGGCGGGGAAATGAGTGCGCTGTTGCAAAACGGTGCCTTGGCACATTCTCCCCTGGGCATGCCCGACCAGTGGCCGGCCAGCCTGAAAACCCTGATGAGCACCGTCTTGCCGGTGCAGGCGCAGATCGTGGTGTTCTGGGGCCCGGAGTATGTCGCGCTGTACAACGACGCGTATGCGCCGACCATCGGCAACAAGCACCCCGCCGCCCTCGGCCGGCCGGCCATCGAGCACTGGCGTGAACTGTGGGACGACCTGGAACCGCTGCTGCGCGGGGTACGCGAGACCGGCCAGACCTTTTCGGCAAAGGACCGGCCGTTCTATATCGAGCGCCATGGTCGCGGTGAAAACGTCTGGTTCGATGTGTCCTACTCGGCCGTGCGCGAAGCCGACGGCTCGGTGGGCGGCGTGCTGTGCATCGTCACCGAGACCACCGAGCGGGTGCAGTTCGAGCGGCGCCAGGCCTTTGCCCTGGAGCTGGGCAAGCTTTTGCCTTCGATCACCGCGCCCAGGCAGATGCAGACCCTGGTGCTCACACGGCTGTGCGAGGTGTTGGGCGATGCACAGGCCTTTCTGGTCGAGAGCGCCAGCGCCGATGACCGGCTTTCGCCTCACGCCCCTTCTGACACGCCTGAGCTGTGCCTGCCCTTGCAACTGGATGCGCAACAACTGACGCCGTTGCTTGCAGGCAAAAGCGTACTTCAGGTGGCGCCTGAACAGGGCGTCAGCCTCGCACCCGCGTCACGCCTGCTGGTGCCGGTGCTGCGTCACGGCCAGCTTGAGGCGGTGCTTGATGTGCAGCGCAACCGCTCGACCGGCTTCGACAGCCACGAGGTCCTGCTGGCCGAGGAAGCCGCCAAGCTGGGCTGGCTGTGGATCGATCATGCCCGTGCCGAGGCAGCCTTGCGCACCAGTTCGGCGCAGTTGTCGGCGATGTTTGACCAGGCCGGCGCCGGCATTGCTGTCTGTGACTCAAGCGGCGCCCTGGTGCGGGTCAATGATCAGTACTGCACCATCGTCGGCCGCCGCCGTGAGGACCTGCTCCAGCGGCCCATCGAAACCATCACCCACCCTGATGACGCCACGCTGCATACCCTGGCCGGCGGGCATAACCTCGACAACGCCACCCCTTTCGAAATCACCAAGCGCTATACCCGCCCCGACGGCCGCCTGGTCTGGGTACAGAACCACATCACGCCGCTGCATGATGACCAGCAACAATTCAATGGCTTGCTGTGCGTGTGCGTCGACATCAGTGCGCGCATCCAGGCCGAGCTTGAACTGCGCGAGCTCAATGACAGCCTTGAACAGCGTGTGGCCGCCAGCCTTGCCGAGCGCGAGCAGGCCATCGTGCAGTTGCACGAGTCGCGCAAGCTGGAAATGATCGGCCAGCTCAGCGGCGGCATGGCCCACGATTTCAACAATCTGCTGACCCCGATCATGGCTTCGCTGGAGCTGATTCGCCGGCGCTCGCCTGACCCGCAGCACAGCCGCCTGATCGACGGCGCGTTGCAGGCGGCCGACCGGGCACGCATCCTGGTGGGTCGCCTGCTGACCTTCGGCCGGCGCCAGACCCTCAAGCCACAGGCCGTGGCCCTGCACAGCCTGATCAACAACATGAACGAACTGGTCGAGCGTTCGCTGGGGCCATTGTTCGAGGTGCTGATCGACATTCCCGAACAACTGCCAGCGGTGTTCGTCGACCCGCACCAACTGGAATTGTCAGTGCTCAACCTGGCCGTCAACGCCCGCGATGCGATGGATGAGGGCGGGCAACTGAGCATCACCGCCGACCTGGCAGTCGTCAGCGACGGCCAGGTCAACGGCCTGGGCGCCGGTCACTATGTGCAACTGGTGGTGGCCGATAATGGCCGCGGCATGGACGAAGAAACCCTCAAGCACTGCGTCGAGCCGTTCTATTCGACCAAGGGCGTGGGCAAGGGCACGGGACTGGGCCTGTCGATGGTGCAGGGCCTGGCGCTGCAATCGGGCGGCGGCTTCGACATCACCTCGCAGGATGGCCAGGGCACGCAGGTGATGCTCTGGCTGCCGGTGACCGAAGCGGCTGTCGCCCGTGAAACCGACGCGCAGGCCAGCGCACCGGTCGCGCCCTGCCCCACGCATATTCTGCTGGTCGATGACGAAGACCTGGCGCGCTACGCCACGGCCCTGCAACTGCGCGACCTGGGCTACCAGGTGACCGACACGGCCACGGCGCACAATGCCCTGCAGATGATCGAAGCCGGCCTGCGCCCCGACCTGCTGATCACCGATCACCTCATGGCCAACAAGACCGGCGCGCAACTGGCCGTCGAAGTCCGCCAGTCGATACCGGACCTGCCGGTGTTGATCATCACCGGCTATGCCAACCTCAAGCCTGCGCAGTTGCAGGCATTTGAAGTGCTGGCCAAGCCGTTTCGCCGTGACGATATTGCGGCACGGGTGGCGCAGTTGATCGAGCGTTCGGTGTAGTCGCCCTTCCCCTTCCATTGGCCGCTCGACACCGCGTGCGGCTCAAGAGGTTCCATGGCCATTGCCATCTACTGCACCGCCATGAGCGATACCCCGCTGACACCTGATCAGCAAGCCGAAGCCACGGCCATCGCCGGGCGTTTCAGCAAGGATCGATCCATTGAGGATTATCTGGCCAGCGGCGAGGGCCTGAACTGGTCGTCGTTTGATCTGGATGTCAATGCCACCTACGACGCCGTGCACGACAAATACACGGTCCTGAGCGGTTCAAGCACGTTGCCCGACAACACCGATGAGGCCACCTGGATCGGCGTGCAGCACTGGTGCCTGTGTTTGAGCCAGTTGCGCAACGCGTTGCCGGCCTGTGAGTGGCGCGTGGCGGTCGAGGACCATGTGATCGAGTGGGACGTCGCCCTGTCGGCCTACGACCCCGGCCGTTAATCGTAGGTGAAATCCACACTGACCCTGGCACTGTCGAGTGGCAGGGTGACCTGGCAGCCGCTCCAGGGCTGGCCACCGGCATACAGGCCGTTGACCACGAAGAACTCGCGCAACCGGGCCAGCAGCATCAGGATGTCGTGATCGGTACGGGCATTGGGCGACATGAATGCCTGCAACTCACCCTGCTCGTCCAGGTAGTTGAACTGCAGCCTGGCATGGTCGGCCTCGCGGGAAACCCAGGCATCCAGATACGCCACACAGGCGCGCTTGGGCACAATGGCCAGCAAGATCTCGCCCAACTCCTGATAAATCGCATCGTCCCTTGTCATGGCTCACCTGATTCATTTCGTCGCACGGTCAGAGGCAATGAACGTGCAAAAGTTTCCTGTTTTACCGTATCAATGACCGCAGCGGTGCGTTTGTTGCCGGGATGCACAAGGCAAGCCTTATTGATTTGAGAATCATTACCATTTATCTTGCGCGCTTCTTCAGGGAGAGTGCGCCGTGGGCAACGATCATCTCGGGCTTTTGTACGCAGAGCACAACAGTTGGCTCAAGGGCTGGCTGTATCGCCGGCTGGGCTGCTGCAGCCAGGCCGCGGACCTGGCGCAAGACACCTTCATGCGGCTGCTGCAAGCACAGCGCAAAGCCGCGCACCCCCTGAACCTTACACGCCCACGCGCCTATCTGGCGACCGTCGGCCGGCGCCTGGTGTATGACCACCTGCGCCGTCAATCGCTGGAGCAGGCGTACCTGGACATGCTCGCACTGATGCCCGAGACCCTGGCGCTGTCGCCGCAGGACCTGTGGCAGATGCGCGAGACCCTGTCGGCGCTGGACGCGCTGCTCGACACCTTCAAGCCCGTCGTGCGCACGGTGTTTCTGCTCGCCCAGCTGGAAGGGCTGAACTACGCGCAGATCGCCCGCCAACTGGAGATTGGCGAGCGTACGGTCAAGCGGCACATGGCCCAGGCCTTCGAGGCCTGCATCCTGTTCGAGTGGGATCAATGATGGAGGCGCCGATCAGCCGCGACGTCGCCCGGCAAGCCGCGCACTGGCTGATGCTGATGCACGACGGCCCGCTCAGTGCCAGCCAGCAGCAGGCCTGCGATCGCTGGCGCTGCGCCGAGCCGGAACATGAACGCGCCTGGCAGCGGGTCCAGCGGGTCCAGCAGCAACTGGGGCTGCTGCCGCCGCCCATGGCCATGGGCACCCTGAATCGCCAGCGACGCCAGGCACTCAAGACCTTGCTGGTGCTGGCCGCGGTATTGCCGGCCGGCTACCTGGGCTATCGCTCTGCGCCGTGGCGCGAATGGACCGCTGACTACCGCACCGCCGTGGGCGAGCGCCGGCAGATCGAACTGGCTGACGGCAGCCTGCTCGACCTCAATACCGACACCGCCGTGGATGTGCATTTCAGCGCGCAACAGCGCTTGATCCGCTTGCTGCGTGGCGAGTTGCTGATCAAGAGCGGCGCCGACCGTGACAGCCCGGTGCATCGACCCTTGAGTGTCGAAAGCCGGGACGGCCGGATGCAGGCCTTGGGCACCCGTTTCAGCGTACGCCAGCGTGAGGCGCAAACGCAGTTGGCGGTGTTCGAAGGTCAGGTGCGCGCCAGCCCGAAGCAAGGCGTGCCCAGGGTGGTCAGCGCCGGCGAACAGGTCCGCTTCAATGCAACCGGCATCGGACCGACGCAGACCGCCATCGAGCAGGACACGCTATGGAGCAAGGGCCGGTTGATCGCCGACGACATGCCGCTGGAGGATTTTATACGGGAGCTGGGGCGCTACCGTCCCGGCCTGTTGCGCTGCGATCCCTCGATACGCGGATTGCACATCAGCGGCGGCTTTCAACTGGACAACACCGACGCCATTCTCGCGGCGCTACCGACCACCCTCCCGGTGCAGGTCCTGGCCCGGACGCGCTACTGGGTCACGGTGAAATCGGCCGGGCCATGAGTGCCATCCGGCCGCGCCTGCGATGGCGGAGCAGCAAAAATAAACTGGCCCCTTTTTTCGGGTCATCAGTCCTTTGATATGAATCTGCCAACTCTAATCGAAGGACACACTTCATGAGTCACCGCTCGCCTCCATCGCCCCTCGTACCCGGCAAGCGCCGCCTGCTGGCACTGTGTGTGTTCGCCGCCGCGCTCAATGGCCTGCCTGCTGCCGGCTGGGCGGCGCCGGCCAGCGGTACGCATCCTTACAGCATCCAGGCCACCCGCCTGTCGCAGGCACTGGCGCAGTTCGCCGCCCAGGCGCAGGTGACGGTGCAGTTCGCCCCGGAGCTGACCCGTGGCCTGTCCTCGAAAGGACTCAACGGCCCGTTCAGCGTGGAACAAGGCCTGGCCACGTTACTGGCCGGCTCCGGGCTTGAAGCCGTGCGTTTGAGCGAGGGCGTGTATGGGCTGGCCAGGCGGGCCGACGCAAGCGCAGGCGATGCGCTGACCCTGGGCGCCACGACGGTTTCCGGCACAGCCCTTGAGTCGGCGTGGGGACCGGTCGAGGGCATCGTGGCCAGACGCAGCGCCAGCGGCAGCAAGACCGACAGCGCGCTGAGCGAAATCCCGCAGACCATCAACGTGGTCACCCGCGACGAAATCACGCTGCGCGGCGCCAGGACCGTGACCGAAGCCCTGCGCTACACCCCGGGCATGACCGATGGCGGTTTCTCGGACCGGGTCAAGGTGTTCGACGAGCCCACCTCGCGCGGCTTCTCGCCCACCCCGCTGTACCTCGATGGCCTGCACCTGCCCTACGGCGGCGGCAGCACCGGCGGCGCCCTGCAGATCGACCCGTACACCCTGGAACGCATCGAGGTGCTCAAGGGCCCGGCCTCGGTGCTGTACGGCCAGAACCAGCCCGGCGGTATCGTCAATATGGTCAGCAAGCGCCCGACCGCCACACCGCTGCATGAAATCAAGCTGGGCGGTGGCAGCTTTGACCGCAAGTACGGCGCCTTCGATGTGGCCGGCCCGCTCGACGATCAGGGCCAGTGGTTGTATCGCCTGAACGGCGTGGTCAACGACAGCGGCTCGTCCATCGACTATGCCGACCAGAATCGCCTGCTGCTGGCGCCAAGCCTGACCTGGCTTGCCAACGAACGCACCCGCATCACCCTGTTCGCCCAGTACCAGAAAGACCGCGACACCCCCGAAGCCCAGGGCCTGCCGGCCTACGGCACGCTGTACAGCACGCCCAACGGACGCATCAGCCGCTCGCTGTTCATCGGCGAGCCGGGGGTGAACCGCTACGATCGCGAGCAGTTCGTGGTCGGCTATGAAGCGGCCTTCGAACTCAACGACGTCTGGACCCTCAGGCAGAACGCCCGCTACGCCTACGTCGACGACCGCTATGTGGCACCGCTGCACGGCTATGCCTTTCCCGCCAACCCGGTCACCGGCCTGAACGACCGCAGCTACCAGACCCGCTACGGAGTGGATTGGGCGCAGACCAACAAGGTCTACGGCATCGATAACATCGCCCAGGCGAAATTCACCACCGGCGCGCTGGACCACACCGTGTTGCTGGGCCTGGATTACTACCACTTCAACTCGCAGTTTCTGGGTCGCTACGACCGCAGCGGCGCAGGCATCGACCTGTACAACCCGGTGTATGGCAGTGCGTTCAACTTCACCGCGCCCTATCGCTGGGACAACACCATCCGCCAGACCGGCCTCTATGCCCAGGAACAACTGCGCTGGAACAACTGGTTCCTGAACCTGGGCGGTCGTTATGATTTTGCCGAGACCGATAACAAGGCGCCGCTGGCCGGCACCCACAGTAACGTCAAGGATGAGCAGTTCACGGGCCGCGCCGGCCTGGGTTATCAGTTCGACAATGGCCTGACGCCGTACATCAGCTACGCCGAATCGTTCTTGCCGCAGACCGGCACTGACGCCAGTGGCAGCCCGTTCGAGCCTACCAGCGGCAAACAGTACGAAGCGGGCATCAAGTACGAGCCCCAGGCCATCGACGGGTTTATCCAGCTGTCGGTGTACCAGATCGACCAGGAAAACATGCTCACCACCGACCTGGCCAACCCGATGTTCAGCACCCAGAGCGGTGCCGTACGCTCACGCGGCGTAGAGCTGGAAGGCAAGCTCAATGTCACGCAGAACCTGCGCCTGATGGCGGCCGTGTCGCGCAACCAGAACAAATGGCACAGCAGCAACGACGGCCGTGAAGGCCGGACCGTGGCCTCGCGTCCGCCGCTGACCGCCTCGGCCTGGGTCGACTACCGTTTCGATGCCAGCCCCCTGGCCGGGCTGGGCGCCGGACTGGGCGTGCGTTATGTGCGTGGCAACTACGGTTCCGACTATGACGACGCCTTCCAGATTCCGTCCTACACCGTGTATGACGCGATGCTGTCCTACGACCTGGAAAAATCCCCACTGCACGTCAAGGGTGTGGCGCTCAAGCTCAACCTGGAAAACCTGACGGACAAGAAATACGTCAGCAGCTGCGGCAGCGACCTGGACTGTTATTACGGCCAGAACCGCACGTTGACAGCGGACGTCACCTACAACTGGTGATGGCATGAGTCCGACGTCCCCCGCAGGAACGCGGGGGCGGCCATCCGTCTTGCCCGCGACCGGCTGCGCAGCAGTCGTAAAATTGCAGCGTTTCATCAATTTTGTGGCCGCTTCGCGCCCAGTCGCGGGCAAGCGCGCTCCTACAGGTGTGAATTTTATAGCCAATAAAATCAATAAGTTATTTTATGTTCGATGAGAGCGCTTTCGCGCAGCAGACATGGACCCGGTGTAGGAGCGCGCTTGTCCCGCGACCGGCTGCGCAGCAGTCGTAAAATTGCAGTGTTTCACAGATTTCTGCGAGCGCTTCGCACTCGGTCGCGGTGGTCCGGCATACCGGCAAGCGCGCGCCCACCAGGCATGCGTCAAGTCCGGTCCGGTTCGGGCATGCGTCAAGTCAAGCCAGGTCCGGTCACTCGGCCAGCCGGGCCACACACTCGCGCAGGCGTTGCTTGTCGTGCGCCAGGGTCATGGCTGATTCGGCCCGCGCGCAGATCAGTTCGATGTGCTGGTCACACAGCGCCTTGAAACAGCCGGGCTGCATCTGGCGCAGGCTGGCCAGCGCCTTGACCAGCCGCAGGTTGATCTCGATCAGGCTGGCACCGTCACGGGCAATGGGTGAGAAAAAGTCCTCGAAATAATCACTGGCTTGCAGGCAGCGCAGGTACACCCGGGTGCATGCCGGAGGGGCCTGTGTTGCGGCCGCAGGCTTGCCCAGTGCGGCAAAGACCCGCACGCCACGGGTGATCACATCAATGGCGGTGCCGGGGTCATTGACGGCCGGTGACAAGGCCCGCGAGGCAATCTCCGACAGCACCGACACGCCAAAGCGCGGGTCGTGCTCGAAGGTGCGGCGCAGGCCGATGGTCAGCGACGCCAGGAGGGCCTCGATGAGCCGATCAGTCTGCTGCGCTGAAGCGGGCTCCTGAAACGCGAGCTGTGCGATCGCGGTGCCTTCATGCACGAAGTCGCCGGGCACGACCTCCAGGAAAATCTGCAGGCAATATGTGTCGGCCAGCCCTTCCAGCGCCTGCACGTCGATGTGTTGCACATAGCCAATCGCCTGGCTGCCAATGACCTGCGTATCGGCCCTGGCCAGCCCGGCCGGGTAGGCACAGGCGCCCAGGCAAGGGCGTTCGGCGCGATCGCGGACCGCCTTGAGGGTGGCCGCTTCGACCCGGTCGATCGTCTCTCCTACCCGCCCCAGCCGCGACAGATGATCGATCCAGCGCAGCAGTGTGTAGACGATCAGGATCACCACCACCAGGGTCACGGCAAACAGCACGACCCGGCCTTGCGAGCCATAGGCGCCGGTGCTCAGGGCGATGATGCCCACCAGGCTGAACAGGAACGAACCAATGAAGGTGGCCAGCGCATTCTGGGTCGTGCTGTCCTCCATCAGCAGCGTCGTGGCACGCGGGGTAACACTGCTGCTGGCCGCGCTGTAGGCGGCGACCATGGTGCTCAGCGAAAACGTGGTGACCGCCAGCATGCTCGACGCAATGATGCCCAGAATCTTGTCGACCGCGTCGGCACCGATCTTTGCCGACAGGGTGATCGGCACATAATCCTTCAGGATCATGGCCATCAGCGCGGTGACTACGCCCAGCAAGGAGAACAGGCTGGCCCGGAACCACAGCCGCTTGGTCGATTGCGTCAACAGCCACTGCCAGCGTGCCACCATGTTCGACTGTCCTTGCATCCGTATTGATCGGTTGGCCTGAGGCTCAGGCATGACTGATTGATCGACGCATGCGCCCAAGGTTCAGTACGGCCCCGGTGTTGCTATGATCCTGCGCTGCGATCATCGACAAGGACCTTCCATGAGCACCTATCACGACCGGGCCATGAACTGGCAAGCCTTTGAGCAGCACATGTTCGACTCGGCCCGCCAGGCACTGCACGCGCACCTCGACCAGGCCGGGGCACCGTTGTATGCGGCCGCTTTTCATGGCAGTTACCGTGAAGAGGAAGCGGTGCTGTCGCTGCCCTCCCTGGCCTTCAACAGCCTGCAGGCCCTGGACGAAGACTTTGCCGACGAGACGGATCAAAGCTTCAGCTCGGTGAAATGGAACCCGGCGGACTGGCGCCACGACCTGGACACCGAATACGCCACACCGGCGCTGCTGGCGCTGGATGAGACCCTGCAAGCCTTTGCCAATCGCGCCGGCCCGCGCCAGTGGCGCCACGCCGAGCGCCGCTTTATGGTCAGTGTGGCGCGGGCCGCCCGGGCGCTGGGGGCGCACTTTGCCGGACATCCCGGGGTGACGGCCGATTTCGTGGTGATCTTTCACGATTTCGACGGCGATATCGGATTGGCCCGGCGCAGCATCAGTCGCCAGCAGTTCGAATCCCTGTTTCCGGTAGAGCTGGCCATCGAGACCACCTTGAAAGCCGTGGCCACACAATCGGAGGCCGAGCAGGCGGCATTTTACCTTGGGCGCCTGCACCGCGTTGATGGCGTGTCCGGCGAAGTCGCCGAACCCTGGCTGATCGCCCACGGCGCCGCCGCGCAGCAGGGCCTGATCGAGCAATTGATGCATCGCAAGGACGCCACGCCTGCCGCCCGCATTCTGGGCCTGGCGGGACGTGCCGACCCGGTCGTGATTGACGCTTTGCGCCAGCAGGCCTTGCGCACCCGGCAGGCGCCCCTGCGTAACTGGTGCGCCAGCGCCCTGGGTTACCTGGGTGATTTCGACTGGCTGATCGAGCAGGCCCAGGAGGTTGCCGTCAGCGGCTTCTGCGCCCCTTTCGACAGCTTTCGCCGCAAGGGCGCCCGCCGCCCGGTGCTTGATTACGCGCCGCTGCAGCGCTTGCTGGAACAGCGCCCGGAATGGACGGCAATGATCGAAGACACTCTGGGCGAACAAAACGGCGGCATGGACGGCACTCCTGCCGATGTCAGCGAAGCGCTGCGTGGCCTGGGCGTGTCGCAGGTTGCGATCCGTCGGCATGCGGTGGAGGCCTTGAATCATCGTGACCTTGAAGAGGCGGATTGGCAGCGCGCCGTGCAGGGTTTGCGGGCCGCACAGGCCGATGAAGATGAGCAGGTGCGCGAGCGGGCTGACAGCGGCCTGGCAGCGATGACCGTCAGGCCGCTGCCAGGCTGAAAATACCTCCCCACAGGCCAGGCGGCTGGGATAGGATGCCGGGCCATCCGCATCGCCCGCTCACTGATCCGCCGCCCCTGGGGGAATTGCTTGTCTGAAAAACGGCCACTCCTGCAACGCGTCTTCGCGTTTGCGGCCTTGCTGCGCAACTGCGTATGGCTCGCCTACACCGCCAGCCTGGGGATCTTCGGCGCCAGCCTGTATGCACGCCTGCACCTGATGGACGACCTGCCGGTCGGCTTTCCTTTCCTGACATTTTTTCCGGCGGTCATTCTCACTGCCTTCTTCTGCGGCACCCGCCCGGGCATTCTGTGCGCGGTGTTGTCGGGGGTTGCCTCATGGGCCTGGTTCATCTCACCGGGCAAGCCATTCTCCACCAGTGGCAGCGACCTGCTGGCGCTGGCGTTTTATGCCTTTATCGTGGCCGTGGACATTGCCCTGATCCACTACATGCAGCGCAGCAGCACGCGCCTGCGCCGCGACAAACAGGTCATTGGCCAGCTTTATGAGCAACAGAACTTCATGTTTACCGAGCTGCAGCACCGGGTGGCCAATAACATGCAGTTCATTTCCAGCATCCTGTATGTCGGCCGCCAGAAGGTGCAACGTGGTGCCGACGCCCTTGCGGTGCTGGGCGATGCGCAAGAGCGCCTGCAGATCATTTCGCGCATCCACCGCCGCCTGTACGACCCCAGCCGCGCCGACCTGCCGGCCTCGGCGTGCCTGGCCGAACTGTGCCAGGACCTGCTCAGCGTCAGCGGCCAGAACGCTGTCCGGTGCATTGTCGAGCCCGGCGATGTGCGCCTGGACCTGACCCGCCTGACCACCTTGTCGATGCTGGTCGCAGAGCTGGTGACCAATGCCCTCAAGCACGCCTTTGCGCCCAACCAGCCGGGCACCATTCGTGTGTCACTGGAACGCCTGCCGCTCGACACCCTGCGTCTGCGCGTGGCCGACGATGGCCGTGGCTTTGCCGGCCCCGAACCCTCGGCCGGACGGCACAGCCTGGGCCTGAAGATCATTGGCAGCTTTGCTGCGCAGCTGGGTGCGACGCCAGTCTGGCGCAACGACAATGGCACGGTGGTGGAGCTGGTGCTGCCGGCCAGGGTCGATGGGCCATCGCTTTAGCCGCAAGGTGTCATGGGCTTGAAAACCGGATAGCCTGTGGGCTTTCATCAGAAAAAATAACTTACTGATTTTATTAGATATTAAATTCAATACTGTAGGAGCGCGCTTGTCCCGCGACCGGCTGCGTTAGCAGTCGTAAATTTGCAGTGTTTCATCAATTTTGTGGCCGCTTCGCGCCCAGTCGCGGGCAAGCGCGCTCCTACAGGTGTGAATTTTATAGCCAATAAAATCAATAAGTTATTTTATGTTTGGTGAGAGCGCTTGCGCGCAGCAGACATGGACCCGGTGTAGGAGCGCGCTTGTCCCGCGACCGGCTGCGCAGCAGTCGTAAAATTGCAGCGTTTCACAGATTTCTGCGAGCGCTTCGCACTCGGTCGCGGGCAAGCGCGCTCCTACAGGTGTGAATTTTATAGCCAATAAAATCAATAAGTTATTTTATGTTTGGTGAGAGCGCCTTCGCGCAGCAGACATGGAGCCGGTGTAGGAGCGCGCTTGCCCGCGACCGGCTGCGTTAGCAGTCGTAAAATTGCAGCGTTTCATCAATTTTGTGGCCGCTTCGCGCCCAGTCGCGGGCAAGCGCGCTCCTACACCGATTCCATGTTTGCTGCACGAAAGCGCTGTGTCAGCAACACAGGGTGATCCCTCATGAACCCCAGGGGCTTTCATTGCATGCAAGCACTTCACCACGGTAGTTGCCTGTGCGGCGCCATTCGCTATCAACTGTTCAATAAACTCAAGGCGCTGAGCCATTGCCACTGCACGCAATGCCAGAAAGCCCACGGCGCCGCCTTCGCCTCCTATGCCAGCGTGCCGCGCACAGCGCTGTCGATCGTCAGCGGCCTTGAGGCGCTAAAGGGTTATCAATCCTCGCCCGGCGTCACCCGGCAGTTCTGTGCGCACTGCGGGTCGTCGCTGTTCTGGCACGATACCAGCGGGCAGTTTGCCGACTGGATTTCACTGGCCGTGGCCACGCTGGATACGCCGTGGGTGCCAGGCAAGAGCCGGCATGTCTGGCTGGATTCGCGTCTGCCCTGGTCTGACACGGCCATGGTTCAACTCCTTGAGGCCATGCCCCATGAACCGCAATGATTTTTTCAAGCTTCTGGCGCAAAGGCTGTATCCGGTGCTGCGCGCCGAAGGCTTCAAGGGCTCGGGCCAGACCTTGCGCCGACTCGACGGGCCGCTGATTCATGTGTTCAACGTGCAGGGTGCGCGCGGTGGCGACCAGTGCTACCTGAACCTGGGGGCACACCTGGACTTTATCCCGCCCGAGGGTGGTTTGCCGGTTACTGCACAAGCCATGACCGAGTCGCACTGCATCTTCCGTGACCGCATCGATCCTCCCACCGGGCCGGCCTTCGGTTGGGCCTACAGCGCCGATGCAGCCGAGGCCGAAGAAACCATCGCGTTCATCCTCAGCGAATGGGCACGCGTGGGGCGAGCGTTCTTTGCCCAACATGCCCGTTACCCGCAAAGTTATGAGGCCTTGCTGCAGCGCGAAATAGACCCGGACACGATCCACGGCCGCACCGCCCTGCACCTGGCGCGCATTGCCATGCACCTGGGCCAGAGCGAGCGTGCCCATGACCTGGTGCAGATCGGCCTGGCCCGGGCGCCGGAACGGGCTACCACGCTCAAGGCAGAGCTGGCGCAGGTAAGCGCGACCTGCGGTCGCGAAAACTGATCGCCAGGCGCCAGAAATGGTGGGCCTGCGCCGGCCCTTTCGCGACCGTGGGTCGCTCCCGCGTCACGCGCGGCAATCAGGTATGCGCCTCCACCACCCACTTCACCTTTTCCAGCGCCGTACGCAGCGTGGTCAGGTCCACCGAACCCAGCGCCAGGCGCAAAGCCTGCGGGACGTGGCGGGTGATGGCAAAGGGTTCGGCGCTGGACACGGCCACCTGCTCGCGCTGCAACGCGGCGACAATCGGCTCGGCACGGGCGTCTTCGACCAGGGGCAACCAGAGAAAATACGAAGCCGGATGGCTGCACACGCCCAGCCCTTGCAGCACTTGGGCGGCAATGCCTTGGCGGGTCTGTGCGTCCTGGCGTTTTTGTTCTTCAAGCTGCATCACCGTGCCGTCCGCCAGCCACTGGCAGGCGATGGCGGTCAACACGCCCGGCGTGTTCCAGGTGGTCGCCCGAATGATGCGCTCCAGCGCCGGCACCTGGTCCAGCGGCGCGCTGATAAAGCCGACGCGCAATCCGGTGGCCACGCTTTTGGACAGCCCGCAGACATGCACCGTGCGCTCCGGCGCCAGGCTGGCCAGTGGTGGCGGTGCGTCTTCGACCAGAAAGGCATAGGCGGCGTCTTCGATGAGCAGCAGGTCGTGGCGGCGAGCGATGTCCACCAGCTGCGCCCGTTGCGCGGTATCCATGACCCAGCCCAGCGGATTGTGCAGCGTCGGCATGCTGTACACCGCCCTCACCCGCCGCCGTTCACAGAGCTTGGCGAGTGCCATCAGGTCCGGGCCGTGCGCCAGCACCGGGATGGCGACGATTTCCAGATGCAGGGCCTCGGCCAGCACCTTGAAGCCCGAATAGGTCAAGGCATCGGCGGCAATCACATCCCCCGGCTTCAACAGCGCCATCAGCGTCACGGCCAGTCCTTGCTGCGCGCCATTGACGATCAGCACCTGCGCGGCGCTCACCATCAGCCCGCGCGCCGCCAGGTGTCGCGCCACACAGGCACGCTCATGCGCGCGCCCGGCATGAGGCTGGTAGCGCAGCAGCGCGTCCAGGTCACCGCTCGCTGCCAGATGGCGCAAGGCACTGCGCAACAAGTCGGCCTGCTCCGGCAACGCCGGGTAATTGAAATTCAGATCCGCCATGCCGACCGCCACCTGCTTCTGGTCAATGCCCAGTCCGGTTGACAGCGAAGGGTCGCGCACGAAGGTCCCACGCCCGGTCTCGCCGCTGACCAGGCCCATGGTCTGCAACTGGGCATAGACCCGCGAGGCGGTGACCAGCGCCAGCCCTTGCTCGCTGGCCAGTTGACGGTGAGTCGGTAGACGTGATCCGGGCAGCAGGCGACCGGCCCGAATGTCTGCCGCCAGACTGTCGACCAGGGATTTGTAACGTGCACGGGGCATGGGCAATGTATCCATGACAATTTTTTGATTGTGCTGATAGTGGTGCCTAGCATGGGGTTCTCGCAACCGCCATGAGTCAGCCCCGATGCCCCCTACTCTTGCCCTGCAACCGACGCCTGCACTGGCCGGCTGGCTCAATGGCCTGATCGGCGTAATCATCTTCAGTGGCTCGCTGCCCGCGACGCGTCTGGCGGTGGCGCAGTTCGAGCCGCTGTTTCTGACCTTTGCCAGAGCCAGCATTGCCGGAGTGTTGGCGCTGAGCGTGTTGTGGCTGTTTCGCCAGCCACGCCCGGCCCGCTCACAGTGGCTGTCACTGGGTATCGTCGCCGCCGGCGTGGTAGTGGGCTTTCCCTTGCTGACGGCCCTGGCCCTGCAACAGGTGACCTCGGCACACAGCATCGTGTTTGTCGGCCTGCTGCCACTGGCCACCGCGCTGTTTGGCGTGCTGCGGTGCGGCGAGCGTCCCCGCCCGGTGTTCTGGCTGTTCTCGGGGCTGGGCAGCTTGATGGTCGCCGGCTTTGCCTTCAGCCAGGGCGTGGCCGCCAACCTGCTGGGCGACGGGCTGATGCTGCTGGCGATCCTGGCCTGCGGCCTGGGCTATGCCGAAGGCGCACAGTTGTCCAGGACGCTCGGCGGCTGGCAGGTGATCTGCTGGGCGCTGGTGCTGGCCTTGCCGTTCATGCTGGTGCTGAGCCTGTGGACACTGCCGGCAACCCTGGACGCCATTACCCTGCCAGCCTGGCTCAGCCTGGGCTATGTCTCGGTGTTCAGCATGCTGGTGGGCTTCGTGTTCTGGTATCGCGGGCTGGCCCAGGGCGGCGTGGCGGCCGTGGGCCAGTTGCAGTTGCTGCAACCGTTCTTTGGCCTGGCGCTGGCGGCGACCCTGCTCGGCGAGCCGGTCAGCCCGGGCATGCTGGCAGTGACCGTCGCGGTGATCGGCTGCGTGGTCGGGGCGAGGCGGTTTGCCCGGTCATGATCCAGCGGGTCGTTGTCCGAGTTGCCCGGCAAGTCATGAGGTCCGCCACCCTGTATGGCTCAATGCATGACCCGGGTCACCAGGTAATTGACCAGGTTGGGATCGTCGTCCAGGTCGATGGCGCGGGTCGGGCGGGGCAGCGCTTCAAGGACCTTGGTCCAGAAGGCATGAGCGACTTCGTCCTGCGGGAAGTAACGCACCAGCCAGTTTTCATGGCCGCCCATCAGCACCTGCTCCATCATGGCGCTGCCGATGCCCTTGCGTCGGTAGCGCTTGAGGATGAACAGGTCGGCCAGTTCCAGCGCATCGATACCCGGCACTTCGCTGCGTTCGATCAGCACGAACCCCGCCAGTTGGCCGTTGACCCACAACAGGTTGGCGCTCCAGTCCTGCTCTTCCCAATAACGGATCAGGTGACCTTCATGCACATAGAAGCGACCATCCTCTTCGACGTCCTGAGACTCCCAGTCCGAAGACTCGTAGGCGTAGAACTGGTACAGGTTGCTGATCATATCGATATCATCGGGTCCGGCCGGAATCAGTTCGATGGTGAGTTCAGTCATGAAAGGGCCTTGGGTCGCGACGTGGCGTCTATATAAACAAGAGAAACGGACATGCAGGTCTCGGCAGCAGAAACATCAGGGCCGCTATTGTTTACAAAACGCCGCCAATGGCAACTGTGACACTGCATCAATGTGTGGCAGCGCCCGCCCCCTCGGACAATAAACCGCGCACCCCGCGATGAGCCGCACGGGTGGGAGGGGCCGGTCGGCGCTCGGATCTGCACATTCGCGACCGCTCCTACAGATCGAGGTGCAAAGGCGGTGGTTTAGAGCGCTGAACTTGCGCGGGGCGCGGCGGCTCATAACTGACACGCCCATTGCACTGGTTGCCCCATGGATCTTGTCGTTGCCCGTCCCGAAGGTCTGTATTGCCCGCCCGGAGACTTTTATATCGATCCGTGGCGGCCGGTGGACCGCGCCGTCATCACTCACGGCCATGGTGACCATGCGCGCACCGGCAGCGGGCATTACCTGGCCACGGCCAGTGGCGAGGGCATCCTGCGCTGGCGCCTGGGTCAGGACATCAACCTGCAGACCCTGGCCTACGGCGAAACCGTGACCCATCACGGCGTGACCATCAGCCTGCACCCGGCCGGGCATGTGCTGGGCTCGGCGCAGGTGCGCCTGGAATACCAGGGCGAGGTCTGGGTGGCGTCCGGTGACTACAAGGTCGAGCCCGACGGCACCTGCGAGACCTTCGAGCCGGTGCGTTGCCACACGTTCATCACCGAGTCGACCTTCGGCCTGCCGATCTACCGCTGGACCCCGCAGGCGCAGATCTTTGCCGGCATCAATGACTGGTGGCGCAGCAATGCGGCGCAAGGCAAGGCCAGCGTGCTGTTCGCCTATGCCTTCGGCAAGGCACAACGCATCCTGCATGGCATCGACTCCGACATCGGCCCGATCCTGGCGCACGGCTCGGTGGAGCCGCTGAACCGGGTGTATCGCGCCGGCGGCATCCGCATTCCCGAGACCCGGTACGCCGGCGACTTCAAGAAAACCGATCCCATTCTGCGCCAGGCGCTGATCATCGCCCCGCCGTCGGCCGGCGGCAGCACCTGGATGAAGCGCTTCGGCGAGTACAGCGATGCCTTTGCCAGCGGCTGGATGATGCTGCGCGGCACGCGCCGGCGGCGCGGCGTGGACCGCGGCTTTGTCTTGTCCGACCACGCCGACTGGCCCGGCCTGCTGTGGGCCATCGAGCAGACCGGCGCCGAACGGGTGATGGTCACCCACGGATCGGTGCCGATCCTGGTGCGCTACCTGCGCGAGCTGGGCCTGGACGCCCAGGGCTTCGACACCGAATACGGTGACGAGGAAGACGACGCCGCAGCGGCCACCACACCAGCCACCGGGCAATCGACATGAAAGCCTTTGCCGAGCTGTACACGCGCCTGGACGCCACCACGTCCAGCAATGCCAAGCTGGCCGCCCTGCACGATTACTTTACCCAGGCCGCCCCGGACGACGCGGCCTGGGCGGTGTTCTTCCTGGCCGGCGGGCGTCCGCGCCAACTGGTGCCCAGCCGTGTGCTGCGCGAGCAGGCCACCGAACTGAGCGGGCTGGCGCCGTGGTTGTTCGAGGAAAGCTACCAGGCCGTGGGCGACCTGGCTGAAACCCTGTCGCTGCTGTTGCCGCACGCCGACCATGACAATGACGAAGGCCTGGCGGTGTGGCTGGAAGAAAAGCTGCTGCCCCTGCGCGGCCTGGCGCCCGAGGTGCTGGCCGAACGGTTGCCGGCGTTGTGGGCGCAACTGGATCGCAGCAGCCTGATGGTGTGCATCAAGCTGATCACCGGCAGCTTTCGCGTTGGCGTTTCCAAACTGTTGGTGACCCGCGCCCTGGCGACCATGGCCGGCCTGGACAGCAAGCGCGTGGCCCAGCGCCTGGTGGGCTATACCGACCTGTCGCACCGCCCCACGGCGCCGTCTTATCTGAAGCTGATCGCCCCGGAGTCGGACGATGAGCATGCCCAGCGCGGCGGCCAGCCCTACCCGTTTTTCCTGGCCCACGCGCTGCAGCAACCGGTGGAGCAGTTCGAGGCGCTGCTGGGGCCTGCCGAGGACTGGCAGGTGGAATGGAAGTGGGACGGCATTCGGGCGCAGGTGGTCAAGCGCGAGGGCCGCTTGTGGGTCTGGTCGCGGGGCGAAGAGCTGGTCACCGAGCGCTTTCCAGAGCTGCACAGCCTGGCGCAGTGCCTGCCCGATGGCACCGTGATCGATGGCGAGATCGTGGTCTGGAAGGCGCCGGACACTGCGCCTGCGGTCGAGGGCGAGTTTGCGCTGGACAGTGACGCCGAGGCGCCTGAGCCCTGGGTACAGCCGTTTGCCTTGTTGCAGCAACGCATCGGCCGCAAGACCCTGGGCAAGAAGATTCTCGGCGATGCACCGGTGGTGGTGCTCGGCTACGACCTGCTGGAGTGGCAAGGCCACGACTGGCGCAGCCGCCCGCAGCATGAACGGCGCGCGCAACTGGAACAGGTGATCCAGACCAGCCAGAGCCCGGTGCTGCTGCCCTCGCCCGTCATCACCGGGCATGACTGGGACGATCTGGCGCGCCAACGCGAAGCCGCGCGCAGCCTGGGCGTCGAAGGCATGATGCTCAAGGCGCGGGAATCGCTCTACGGCGTGGGGCGCACCAAGGACATGGGCGTGTGGTGGAAATGGAAGCTCGACCCGTTCAGTGTCGATGCGGTGCTGATCTATGCCCAGCGCGGCCATGGCCGGCGTGCCAGCCTCTACAGCGACTACACCTTCGCCGTGTGGGACGGCCCACCCGACGCCCGCGAACGCACGCTGGTGCCGTTTGCCAAGGCGTATTCAGGACTGACCGATGAAGAAATGCGCAAGGTGGACGCCATCATCCGCAAGACCACGGTAGAGAAATTCGGCCCGGTGCGCAGCGTGACCCCGACCCTGGTATTCGAGCTGGGCTTTGAAGGCATCGCCCTGTCGAAGCGGCACAAGAGCGGCATCGCCGTACGCTTCCCGCGGATGTTGCGCTGGCGCCATGACAAGCCGGTGGAGGAAGCCGACAGCCTGGCGACGTTGCAGGACCTGCTGGGCTGATGCGCCAAACAAGTGCAAGCAAGCAATAATGCTCTTTTTTGGGGCCTCACGGATCCGTAGGAGCGGCTTCAGCCGCGAACGTGCTCGGTCTTTCGCGGCTGAAGCCGCGCCTACAGAAGCGTTGATCTCCAGATGTAGCAAAAAGACACAATTGCGACACCTCCTTATATTTCAAACACATGTTTTGTCCGTTGGTTCAGAAATTGCTACCTGATGACTGTCTGGCATCCGCCGGTAGCAGTCTTGAAGGCTGTTGCGCCCTCTTCTGGTTTTAGGAACTGAGCATGAAAAAAGCATGGTTGACCCTGTCCGCACTGGCTCTGTGCGTCGCCGCCGGTAGCGCGATGGCCAAGGAATACAAGGAACTGCGTTTTGGTGTCGATCCATCCTATGCACCGTTCGAGTCCAAGGCCGCCGACGGCAGCCTGCAAGGCTTTGACATTGACTTGGGCAATGCCATCTGCAAGGAACTGAAAGTCACCTGCAAATGGGTCGAGAGCGATTTCGACGGCATGATTCCGGGCCTTAAGGCCCGCAAGTTCGACGGTGTGATCTCGTCGATGACCGTGACCCCGGCACGCGAAAAGGCCATCGATTTCTCCGATGAGCTGTTCTCCGGCCCGACCTCGCTGGTGTTCAAAAAGGGGGCAGGCCTGAGCACCGATCTGGCCACCCTCAAGGGCAAGACCGTCGGCTACGAGCAAGGCACCATCCAGGAAGCCTACGCCAAGGCCGTACTGGACAAGGCCGGGGTGACCACCAAGGCCTACGCCAACCAGGACCAGGTCTACGCCGACCTGACCTCGGGCCGTCTGGACGCCTCGATCCAGGACATGTTGCAAGCCGAACTGGGCTTTCTGAAGTCGCCCAAGGGCGCCGACTATGAAGTCAGCGAACCGGTCGACAACCCGCTGCTGCCGTCCAAGACCGCCATCGGTATCGCCAAAGGTAACACTGAGCTCAAGGAACTCCTGAACAAAGGTATCAAAGCGTTACACGCTGACGGCACCTACGCCGAAATCCAGAAAAAACACTTCGGTGACCTGAACCTGTACAGCGGCAAATAAAAAAGCCCGACGCCCGGTGAGCCACTGCGCTCGCCGGGCGTTCTCGTTGCTGACCGCTGGAAGTCTTTATCCATGCTCGACACCTTGCTCAATCACCTGGGACTCTCGGCGTTCAGCCTCAGGGGCTTCGGCCCGCTGTTGCTCGAAGGCACCTGGATGACCCTCAAACTTTCGGTGCTGTCGCTGCTGCTGAGCATTGTGCTCGGGCTGCTGGGCGCCAGCGCCAAACTGTCAGGCAGTGCAGTGTTGCGCGTGCCGGCACAGATCTACACCACCCTGATCCGCGGCGTGCCGGACCTGGTGCTGATGCTGTTGATCTTCTACAGCCTGCAGACCTGGCTGAGCCTGTTCACCGACGCCATGGGCTGGGAATACATCGAGATCGACCCGTTCAGCGCCGGGGTGATTACCCTGGGGTTCATCTACGGGGCGTATTTCACCGAAACCTTCAGGGGCGCGATCCTGTCGGTGCCGCGCGGGCAGGTCGAGGCCGCCGTCGCCTATGGCCTCAAGCGCGGCCAGCGCTTTCGCCATGTGGTGTTCCCGCAGATGATGCGCTTCGCCCTGCCGGGCATCGGCAATAACTGGCAAGTGCTGCTCAAGGCCACCGCACTGGTGTCGATCATCGGCCTGGCCGATCTGGTCAAGGCGTCCCAGGATGCCGGCAAGAGCACCTATCAACTGTTCTATTTCCTGGTGGTGGCCGGCTTCATCTACCTGATGATCACCAGCGCCTCCAACCTGGCCCTGCGTTGGGCCGAACGGCGTTACGCCGCCGGCAGCCGGGAGGCCAGACGATGATCGAATTGCTCCAGGAGTACTGGCGCCCCTTCCTGTACAGCGACGGGGTGCACATCACCGGCCTGGCCATGACCCTGTGGCTGCTCAGCGCCTCGATTGCCATCGGCTTCTGCCTGTCGATCCCGCTGTCCATCGCCCGCGTCTCGGACAGCTTCTGGCTGCGCTGGCCGGTGCAGTTCTACACCTATGTATTTCGCGGCACGCCGCTGTATATCCAGTTGCTGATCTGCTACACGGGCATCTACAGCATTGCCGCGGTGCGCGAACAGCCGCTGCTCGACAGTTTTTTCCGCGACGCCATGAACTGCACGTTGCTGGCCTTCACGCTCAATACCTGCGCCTACACCACCGAGATCTTTGCCGGGGCCATTCGCAGCATGGCGCACGGCGAAATCGAGGCGGCCAAGGCCTACGGCCTGAGCGGCTGGAAGCTGTATGCGCATGTGATCATGCCGTCGGTGCTGCGCCGCTCGCTGCCGTACTACAGCAATGAAGTGATCCTGATGCTGCACTCCACCACGGTGGCTTTCACCGCCACCGTGCCGGACATTCTCAAGGTGGCGCGGGATGCCAACTCGGCGACCTTCATGACCTTTCAGTCGTTCGGCATCGCCGCCCTGCTGTACCTGAGTGTCACGTTCATCCTGGTCGGGCTGTTTCGCCTGGCCGAACGGCGCTGGCTGGCCTTTCTCGGCCCCGCTCACTAGGACCGCCTCTCATGCGCCAACTTACTCATGACCTGCTGTCGCCGGTGCCGGGCACCGCGCGGCAGATTCACAGTTTTCACTACGGCCCGGACAACGGCACCTGCAAGGTGTATATCCAGGCGGCGCTGCACGCCGACGAGCTGCCAGGCATGCTGGTGGCCTGGTACCTCAGGCAGCGCCTGGACGAACTGGAGCGCGCCGGCAAGCTCAAGGGCGAGATCGTCGTGGTGCCGGTGGCCAACCCGGCCGGCCTGGAACAGGTGCTGATGGACACGCCGCTGGGCCGCTACGAGCTGGAAAGCGGGCAGAACTTCAATCGCCATTTCGTCGACCTGGCGCAACAGGTCGGCAATGCCGTGCAGGACCTGCTGACAGCCGATGTGCAGGCCAATGCCCGGCTGATCCGCACGCACTTGCGCCAGGCCCTGCTTGAGCACGGCGCCAGCACACAGTTGCAATCGCAGCGCTTGGTGTTGCAGCGCCTGGCCTGCGATGCCGACATGGTGCTGGACCTGCACTGCGACTTCGAGGCGGTCGAGCACCTGTACACCACGCCCGAAGCCTGGCCACAGGTCGAACCCCTGGCGCGCTATCTGGGCTCGCAGGCCAATCTGCTGGCCACCGACTCGGGCGGCCAGTCGTTCGATGAGTGCTTCACCCTGGTCTGGTGGCAGTTGCAGCAACGCTTTGGCACGCAAGTGCCGATGGGCAGCTTTTCGGTGACGGTGGAGCTGCGTGGCCAGACCGATGTCAGCCATGCCGTGGCCAGCCGCGACTGCCAGGCCATCATTCTTTACCTGACCGATTTCGGTGCCATCGACGGCGAGCGGATCGAGCCGCCCGAACTGCTCTACCCGGCCACGCCCCTGGCGGCCGTGGACCCGGTGACCACGCCGTTCGGCGGGCTGCTGGTGTTCTGCGCCATGCCCGGTGAATACGTCGAGGCCGGACAACTGCTGGCCGATATCATCGACCCGCTCAACGACACCGTGACCCAGGTCCGCGCCCCGCAGGCCGGCCTGCTGTATGCCCGCTCGCTGCGCCGCATGACCACCGCCGGGATGGTCATCGCCCACGTCGCCGGCACCCAGGCCCACCGCAGCGGCTACCTGCTTTCTCCTTGAGGACTTTATGTACAAACTGACCATCGAAGGCCTGCACAAGCGCTACGGCGACAACGAAGTGCTCAAGGGCGTGTCGCTCAAGGCCAAGAGTGGCGACGTGATCTGCCTGATCGGCGCCAGCGGCTCGGGCAAGAGCACCTTCCTGCGCTGCATCAACTTTCTCGAACAGCCCAACGACGGCGCCATGAGCCTGGACGACAAGCCGGTGCGCATGGTCCAGGACAGCGGTGGCATGCGCGTGGCCGACGCCGACGAACTGCAACGCCTGCGCACGCGCCTGGCCATGGTGTTCCAGCATTTCAACCTGTGGGCGCACATGACGGTGCTGGAAAACGTGACCATGGCCCCGCGCCGGGTATTGGGCGTGCCCAAGGCCGAAGCCGAGGCGCGGGCGCGCAAGTACCTGGAAAAGGTCGGCCTGCCCGAGCGAGTGGCCGATCAGTACCCGGCGTTCCTGTCCGGCGGTCAGCAACAACGCGTGGCCATCGCCCGGGCCTTGGCGATGGAGCCGGACATCATGCTGTTCGACGAACCGACCTCGGCACTGGACCCTGAGCTGGTGGGCGAAGTGCTCAAGGTGATCCAGGGCCTGGCCGAGGAAGGCCGGACCATGATCCTGGTCACCCACGAGATGGGCTTTGCGCGCAAGGTCGCGACCCAGGTGGTGTTTTTGCATCAGGGCCGAATCGAGGAATCGGGGCACCCGGACGAGGTGTTGAACAACCCGCAGAGCGAGCGCCTGAAGCAGTTTCTGAGCGGCAATCTGAAGTAGGAGCGACCAACGGTCGCGAAGACCGAGGGACAGACGCTGAAAAATGCTGTGTCTGTACCGGCCCTTTCGCGACGGTTGGTCGCTCCTGCGCCAGGGTGAAAATATTTGGCAGAGCGTCTCCGGGCCGGATCGCACCAATGGCCCGGGCCTGTGGTCCGTATCCTGACCCCTTCAGGAACCTGCCACCGCGCATGAGCAAACAGCCCGACATTGCAACGTCATGGTTCGCCTCTCTGGGCTGGACACCGTTCCCGTTCCAGAAGCAGGTGTGGTCAGCGGTCAAGCGTGGCGAGTCGGGGCTGCTGCATGCCAGCACCGGCTCGGGCAAGACCTATGCCGTGTGGCTGGCGGCCCTCAATGCGTTTGTCCGTACCCCGAAAACGCCGCCCAAAGGCAAGGACAAGAGCGCACCGCTGACGCTGATCTGGATCACGCCCATGCGCGCCCTGGCAGCCGACACCCAGCGCTCGTTACTGGCGCCGCTGGCCGATCAAGCGATTGCCTGGTCAGTGGGCCTGCGCACCGGCGACACCTCCAGCAGCGAGCGTGCGCGCCAGGGCCGGCGCCTGCCCACGACCCTGGTCACCACCCCTGAAAGCCTGACCCTGTTGCTGGCTCGCGCCGATGCCCAGGCCGCCATGGGCAACCTGCAGATGGTGGTGGTCGATGAGTGGCATGAACTGATCGGCAACAAGCGCGGCGTACAACTGCAATTGGCACTGGCCCGATTGCGGCGCTGGCATCCGCACCTGATCGTGTGGGGCATCTCGGCCACCCTGGGCAACCAGGAACACGCCCGCCAGGTGCTGCTGGGCGATGCCGGCATCACGGTGCAAGGCAAGGTCATCAAGGACTTGCAGGTCGACACCCTGCTGCCAGCGACGCTGGAGCGCTTTCCGTGGTCCGGACACATGGGCCTGAGCATGCTCAAGCAGGTGGTGGCCGAAGTCGACGGCAGCCGCAGCTGTTTGCTGTTCACCAATACCCGGGCGCAATCGGAGCTGTGGTACCAGGCTCTGCTCGGCGCCCGGCCGGACTGGGCCGGGTTGATTGCCCTGCACCACGGCTCGCTGTCACGCGAGGTGCGTGACTGGGTGGAGCGCGCCTTGAAGGACGGCCAGCTCAAGGCAGTGGTGTGCACCTCCAGCCTGGACCTGGGCGTGGATTTTCTGCCGGTCGAACGGGTGTTGCAGATTGGCTCGCCCAAGGGCATTGCCCGGCTGATGCAACGTGCGGGACGCTCCGGCCATGCGCCGGGACGCACTTCGCGGGTAACGCTGGTGCCGACCCACAGCCTGGAGCTGGTCGAGGCCGCCGCTGCGCAGGTGGCCGTGGCGGCGCGCATGATCGAACCGCGTCACTCGCCGTACCAGCCGCTGGATGTACTGGTGCAGCATCTGGTGAGCATGGCACTGGGCGGCGGCTTCATCCCCGATGAGCTGTTGGCCGAAGTACGCGGTGCCTGGGCCTACCGCGACCTGGACGAGTCGCAGTGGCAATGGGCGCTGGCCTTTGTGCGCAGCGGCGGTCACTCGCTGACCGCCTACCCCGACTATCGCCGCGTCGAGCCCGACGAGCAGGGCGTCTGGCGGGTGCCGGATGCACGTGTGGCGCGGCGGCATCGCATGAGCATCGGCACCATCGTCAGCGACGCCAGTATTACCGTGAAGTACTGGAAAAAGGGCGGCGGCTCGCTGGGCAGCGTCGAAGAAGGTTTTATCGCGCGCCTGCGCCCTGGCGACAACTTTCTGTTTGGCGGGCGCCTGCTGGAACTGGTGCGGGTCGAGGACATGACCGCCTACGTCAAGCGCGCCACTGGCAAGAAAGCCGCCGTGCCACGCTGGAATGGCGGACGTTTGCCGCTCTCTGACGAGTTGGCGGAGGCGGTGGTGGCGCAATTCGATGCCGCTGCGCACGGCGTGTTCGCAAGCCCCGCCATGCAGGCGGTCAGGCCCTTGCTGGAGGTGCAACAGCAGTGGTCGGCGCTGCCACAACGCGACCGGCTGCTGGCGGAAACCCTCAAGTCACGCGAAGGCTGGCACCTGTTTCTCTATCCGTTTGCCGGACGCCATGTGCACCTGGGGCTGGCCAGCCTTCTGGCCTGGCGCCTGAGCCGGCAACAGCCACTGACGTTCTCCATGGCCGTCAACGATTACGGCCTGGAGCTGCTCAGCAGCACCGAGCTGGACTGGCACGACCTGCTCCACTGTGGCGACCTGTTCAGTGACGAGCACCTGGCCGAAGACATCCTGGCCAGCCTCAATGCCGGCGAACTGGCGCAGCGGCGCTTTCGCGAAATCGCCCGGATCGGCGGGCTGGTGTTTGCCGGCTACCCCGGTGCCGGGAAAAGCCTGCGCCAACTGCAAGCCTCAAGCGGCCTGTTCTTCGAAGTGTTCAAGCAGTACGATCCCGAGAACCGGCTGCTCTGCCAGGCCCATGACGAAGTGTTGAGCCTGGAGCTGGATTACCAGCGCCTGCAGACGACCTTGCAACGCCTGGCCGGCCTGCCGTTGGACCTGCACGCGCTCAAGCGTGCCACGCCGCTGGCGTTTCCGCTGCTGGTCGAACGCCTGCGCGAGAGCATGAGCAGTGAAAAACTGGCTGACCGGATAGCACGCATGGTGCGTGACCTCGAAAAGGCCGCCGGACCGGAAGCTGGCGCATGAGTCCTGAACTGACGGTGCAACTGGCTGGCGATACGCTATGGCTGCTGGCCGACAAGGCGGTCTACCACCCCGCCGAACAGGCCCTGTTGATTGCCGATGCGCATTTTGGCAAGGCGGCCGCTTATCGTCGGCTGGGCCAACCGGTGCCGCATGGCACCACGCAGGTGAACCTTGAGCGCATCGACCGGCTGCTGGCGCGCTACCCTACGCAACGGCTGATCTTCCTGGGCGACTTTCTGCATGCGCCGCAATCGCATGCGCCTGCCACCCTGGCGGCATTGGCCGGGTGGCGCACACGGCATGCATCGCTTGAAGTCGTACTGATTCGCGGCAACCACGACACCCGCGCCGGTGACCCGCCGGGTAACCTGAATATCGAGGTGGTGGATGCGCCGTTGCTGCTGGGGCCTTTTGCCTTGCAGCACGAACCGGACCCGCACCCGACCCACCATGTGCTGGCCGGCCATGTGCACCCGGTGTTCACCCTGCATGGACGCGGACGCCAAAGCCTGCGCCTGCCCTGCTTCGTGCTGGACGAAGCGGTGAGCCTGCTACCGGCGTTCGGCGAGTTTACCGGGGGCTACAAGATTCAGGCCCGACCGCGCCGCCGCCTGTATGTGACAGGCGACGGTGCGGTCTGGGCCTTGAATGGGTAATGCGCAGCTTATATCAGGCTACGGGCGCTGGCGGCGGCTCGTCGGGTACTGTAGGCACGCCGGGTTCGCTGGGCTGGGGCGTATCCGGGTCAGGCTGGCCGGGAATGCCACCGCCGACCATGTTCAATTGCTGGTCTGCCATCAGCGACCAGGCCAGCAGGCCGATCTCGTTGAGCGGTGCGGCTTGCTGTCCGGCGTGTTTGGAATCGATCTTCATGGGGCACTCCTGAACGTTGGTCACCCACGTCGCTTGTGAGGAAGAACAGTCAACCAATAGAGTGCCAAACGGGCGATAAATTCAATCGCCCCTGCATGAAATAGATTTCAGGTTGCCCTTCAGGCACGTGGCAAGGTGACGCCACGCTGGCCTTGGTATTTACCGCCACGGTCCTTGTACGACACTTCACACTCCTCGTCGGATTCGAGAAACAGCATCTGCGCCACGCCTTCGTTGGCGTAGATCTTGGCCGGCAATGTGGTGGTGTTGGAAAACTCCAGGGTCACATGGCCTTCCCACTCCGGTTCCAGCGGCGTGACATTGACGATGATGCCGCAGCGCGCGTAGGTGCTCTTGCCCAGGCAGATGGTCAGCACGTTGCGCGGAATGCGGAAATACTCGACGGTGCGGGCCAGGGCAAAGGAGTTGGGAGGAATGATGCAGACGTCGCTCTTGACGTCGACAAAGCTGTTGGCATCGAAATTCTTCGGGTCGACGGTGGCCGAGTTGATGTTGGTGAAGATCTTGAATTCATCGGCGCAGCGCACATCGTAGCCATAGCTCGACACACCGTAGGAGATCAGGCGCTCGGCGCCTTCGCCGCGCACCTGGCGCTCGACGAAGGGTTCGATCATGCCGTGCTCTTGCGCCATGCGGCGAATCCACTTGTCCGATTTGATGCTCATGGCGGTGTCCTGAAATAGCGAGGTAAAAAAGATACGCACATCTTACCGGGCCGGGGCCTCTCCTACAAAGGCAACGCCTTCGTGAGCCACTGTCAGACAAGGTAATGCAAATAATCCTCACCTGCCCATTGGCACTTCAGGGAAAAACGGTTAAGGTGGCGTCACTGTGTTGCTTGTGTCACTGAGAATCTCTACAAGATGTTGAATCCGATCACCATCACCATGAATTTCCAGCTCTTTGCACTCAGTCTCGGTCGGGGTGTTTCCTGATCCGCAGTTAACTTTGTCCAAGGAGATGCATCATGTCCAATCGCCAAACCGGTACCGTCAAGTGGTTCAACGATGAAAAAGGCTTCGGCTTCATCACCCCACAATCTGGCGAAGATCTGTTCGTGCACTTCAAAGCCATCCAGATCGACGGCTTCAAAACCCTGAAAGAAGGCCAGCAAGTTTCTTTCGTCGCTACCCGCGGCCAGAAAGGCATGCAGGCTGAAGAAGTGCAAATCGCTTGATTTTGCGCTAATTCGCTTCGAAAAACCCCGCTCTTGAGCGGGGTTTTTTATTGCCTGTAGAAAAGTGCCTTATTTGCAGGCGCCACAAGAAGAGCGCCTGCAAAGGCTGGATCAGTCGTCGCTGACCGAAATGGTTGGCATGGCCGGGCTGGCCGCGGCCTGCAACACGATGCGCGCGCCCACCTGGCGGGCCAGCTCCTGATACACCATGGCAATCTGGCTTTGCGGCTCGGCGATGACCGTGGGCTTGCCGCCGTCGGCCTGCTCGCGAATCAGCATCGACAGCGGCAACGAAGCCAGCAGCTCGACGTCGTACTGGCTGGCCAGTTTCTCGCCCCCCCCCTCACCGAACAGATGCTCGGCATGCCCGCAGTTGGAGCAGATGTGCACGGCCATGTTTTCCACCACGCCCAGCACCGGAATGTTCACCTTGCGGAACATCTCAACGCCCTTTCTGGCATCCAGCAAGGCCAGGTCCTGCGGGGTGGTGACGATGACCGAACCGGCTACCGGTACTTTCTGCGCCAGGGTCAACTGGATGTCACCCGTGCCCGGCGGCATGTCGATGACCAGGTAATCCAGGTCGTTCCAGGCGGTCTGGGTCACCAGTTGCAGCAAGGCACCGGACACCATCGGGCCGCGCCAGACCATTGGTGTGTTGTCATCGGTCAGAAAGGCCATCGACATCACCTCGACTCCGTGCGCCTCGATCGGCACGAACCACTTCTGGTCCTTGATCCTCGGCCGGGTGCCCTCGGCAATGCCGAACATGATGCCCTGGCTCGGACCATAGATGTCGGCATCGAGAATACCGACCCGGGCACCTTCGCGGGCCAGGGCCAGGGCCAGGTTGGCGGCGGTGGTCGATTTGCCGACACCGCCCTTGCCGGAGGCCACAGCGATGATGTTCTTGACATTGGCCAGCCCCGGAATCTGACTTTGCGCCTTGTGCGGCTGGATCCGGCTGGTGACCTGCACCCGGGCGGCCGTCACGCCCTCCAGGCCTTCGATGGCGGTCTGCAGCACCTGGGCCCAGCCCTTGCTGAACAGGTCGGCGGCATACCCCAGTTCGATCTGCACGCTGACGCTGCCGGCCTCGATATCGATGGCCTGCACGCAACCGGCGCTGACCGGGTCCTGGTTGAGATAAGGGTCGGTGTACTGGCGAAGAATGGTCTCCACCGCTGCGCGGCTCACTGCGCTCATGAACGGGCTCCAAATAGAAACTGAGTAAAACAGGCGGCTATCCTACCCCTTATGGCAGGCCGCGCCATGCTTTCACTGCAAATCCCGGCACCTTGTCGGGTGCGCGCGGGGTGAAAAAAAATCCCCACACCTTTATAGTGGCCGGTCTTCGTTTGACTTCAAGTAGCCGAGCCCCATGTCCGAGCCACGCAAGATTCTCGTTACCAGCGCCCTGCCCTATGCCAATGGATCCATTCACCTGGGTCACATGCTCGAGTACATCCAGACCGACATGTGGGTGCGTTACCAGAAGCACCGCGGCAACCAGTGCACCTATGTCTGTGCGGACGACGCCCACGGCTCGGCCATCATGCTGCGCGCCGAAAAGGAAGGCATCACCCCGGAACAACTGATCGACAACGTCAAGGCCGAGCACAGCGCCGACTTTGCCGACTTCCTGGTGGACTTCGACAATTTCCACTCGACGCACTGCGATGAAAACCGCGAGCTGTCGAGCCTGATCTATAAGCGCCTGCGCGATGCCGGTCATATCGCCACCCGTTCGGTGACCCAGTATTTCGACCCGGACAAGAAAATGTTCCTGGCCGACCGCTTCATCAAGGGCACCTGCCCGAAATGCAGCGCCGAGGACCAGTACGGCGACAACTGCGAAAAGTGCGGCGCCACCTACGCGCCCACCGAACTCAAGGACCCGAAATCGGCGATTTCCGGGGCCACGCCCGTGCTCAAGGACTCCAAGCATTTCTTTTTCGACCTGCCAGCCTTCCAGGACATGCTTCAGCAGTGGACCCGCAGCGGCACCCTGCAGGAAGCGGTGGCCAACAAGCTGGCCGAATGGCTCGACAGCGGCCTGCAGCAGTGGGATATCTCGCGCGATGCGCCGTATTTCGGCTTCGAGATCCCGGACGAGCCCGGCAAATACTTCTACGTATGGCTGGACGCACCGATTGGCTACATGGCCAGCTTCAAGAACCTCTGCGCCCGTCGCCCGGAGCTGGACTTCGATGCCTACTGGAACAAGGATTCCAGTACCGAGTTGTATCACTTCATCGGCAAGGACATCGTCAACTTCCACGCCCTGTTCTGGCCGGCCATGCTTGAAGGCGCGGGCCTGCGCAAGCCGACCGCGATCAACGTGCACGGCTACCTGACCGTCAACGGCCAGAAGATGTCCAAGTCGCGCGGCACCTTCATCAAGGCGCGCACCTACCTGGACCACCTGTCGCCGGAATACCTGCGCTACTACTATGCGTCCAAGCTGGGCCGCGGCGTCGACGACCTCGACCTGAACCTCGAAGACTTCGTGCAGAAGGTCAACTCCGACCTGATCGGCAAGCTGGTGAACATCGCCAGCCGCTGCGCCGGCTTCATTCACAAGGGCAATGCCGGGGTACTGGTGCAGGCCAATGCCGCACCGGAACTGACCGACGCCTTCCAGAACGCAGCACCGAGCATCGCCGAAGCCTATGAGGCCCGCGACTTCTCCCGTGCCATGCGTGAAATCATGGGCCTGGCCGACCGCGCCAACGCCTTTATCGCTGAAAAAGCGCCGTGGGCACTGGCCAAGCAGGAAGGCAAACAGGATGAAGTCCAGGCCGTCTGCGCGCTGGGCATCAACCTGTTCCGCCAACTGGTGATTTTCCTCAAGCCGGTGCTGCCGAACCTGGCGGCCGACGCCGAACAGTTCCTCAATGTCGCGCCGTTGACCTGGAACGATCACCAGACCCTGCTGGGTAACCATCAGCTCAATCCGTTCTCGGCCCTGATGACCCGCATCGACCCGGCCCGGATCGAGGCTATGGTAGCGGCGTCCAGGGAAGACCTGGCTGCCAGCGCCACCCAGGACGCCCCCAAGGGCAATGGCGAACTGGAAAAGGACCCGCTGTCGCCGGAAATCGAGTTCGACGCCTTTGCCGCCGTCGACCTGCGCGTAGCGCTGATCGTCAAGGCCGAGCACGTCGAGGGCGCCGACAAGCTGCTGCGCCTGACGCTGGATATCGGCGACCAACAGCGTAATGTGTTCTCGGGCATCAAGAGCGCGTACCCGGACCCGAGCCAGCTCGAAGGCCGGCTGACCATGATGATCGCCAACCTGAAGGCGCGCAAAATGCGCTTTGGTGTATCCGAAGGAATGGTCATGGCCGCCGGCCCCGGCGGTGAAGAAATCTACCTGCTCAGCCCCGACAGTGGCGCCAAGCCAGGTCAACGCATCAAGTAACAACGCATAAAAGGTCCGATAACTGCCCTTGGCGATTATCGGGCCTTTTCTGTGCCCCGCCAGGCCGCTGCGGCCTGTGGATACCCGCCATGAACCTGATTCAACGCATCGACGCCTTGTTGCCACAGACCCAGTGCGGCAAATGCGGCCATCCCGGCTGCATGCCTTATGCCGAAGGCATCGCCAGGGGCGAGGCCATCAATAAATGCCCGCCAGGCGGCGAGGAAACCCTGGACGCCCTTGCCCGGCTGCTGCAGGTCCAGGCGCCTCCCCTGGACACTGCGCGAGGTGCAGCGCCTGCCCAAGTGGCCTTTATTCGTGAAGCCGAATGCATCGGCTGCACCAAGTGCATCCAGGCCTGTCCGGTCGATGCCATCGTCGGCGCCGCCAAATTGATGCACACCGTGCTGGTGGATGAATGCACCGGTTGCGACCTGTGCGTAGCGCCCTGCCCGGTCGATTGCATCGACATGCTGCCCCTGCCTGCGACCCGTGTCGCCATGGTGGGCGACGCACGGCCGGATACCGCTCGGCACCTGGCACGCACCGGCAAGCGCGACCTTGCCAGGCAGCGCTATCAGCGCCGCAACGAGCGCTTGCAGCGCGAGCGCGAGCAGCGCCTGGCACGCACGCCACGCCCGCCTGTTGCAGCAACTGCACAGCCGGTGCAGGCATCGCCCATGCCCGGGCTCGCCACGCCAGGGAAACCGCGCCCGGAACCTGAAGATCAGGCGCTCAAACAGGCCAGGATCGCCCTGAACATGTGCCAGGCGCAGTTGAACAAATCGCTTAGGGCCTTCGGTCATCCTCCTGTCCGGGAACAGGCCATGCGCCTGCTGCAGCTGCAGCAGCAGGTCGATGCCGCCGAACAGGTGCTGCAAGGCCTGGCGCCGACGCAGCAGGCCCTGTCCGACACGCCGGCACAACCCCAACCGAAGGCCTCGATAGCGGCGCTCAAGCGTGCCAAGATCCAGCTGGCCATGGCCCGTGCCAGCCTTAACAAGGCACAGGTCGCAGGTGCCCCGGCGGATCAGTTGAGCACGCTGCACGCTCAGGTACAGGAAGCCGAACAGGCCTTGCACGCCGCCGAACACCCCAGCTCGCCATGAGGGCCCATCCGAAGGCCCGATGAGGATCAAGACCGACCATGAACGCCGCCAAACGCCAGGAGATCTTTCGCAGGCTCCACGAAGACAATCCGGACCCGAAAACCGAACTGGCCTACACCACGCCGTTCGAATTGCTGGTCGCCGTCACCCTGTCCGCCCAGGCCACCGATGTCAGCGTCAACAAGGCCACCGCCCGCCTGTTTCCGGTGGCCAATACACCTGAAGCCATCTATGCCCTGGGCGTGGAAGGGTTGTCCGGCTACATCAAGACCATCGGTTTGTACAACAGTAAGGCCCGCAATGTCATCGAGACCTGCCGACTGCTTATCGAGCGGCACAACAGCGAAGTGCCCCAGACCCGCGAAGCCCTCGAAGCGCTGCCCGGCGTAGGACGCAAGACCGCCAACGTGGTGCTCAATACGGCGTTTCGACAGGTTGCCATGGCCGTGGATACGCATATTTTTCGCGTCAGCAACCGCACCGGTCTGGCGCCGGGCAAGAATGTGGTCGAGGTGGAAAAGCAACTGATGAAGTTCGTGCCCAGAAACTACCTGCTCGATGCCCACCACTGGTTGATCCTGCACGGGCGCTACGTCTGCCAGGCGCGCAAGCCGCGTTGCGGCAGCTGCCGTATCGAAGACCTGTGCGACTACAAGGAAAAGACGAGCGACGATTGAGTAATAGAGTCATCCAGGCCCGGGCGATTGAAAAAATCTTTTTTACCCGCCAGGGGATTGGCGCTATAAGGGGCGCCAATGACAGCCCAAGCCTGGAGTCAAATTGCATGAGTACCGGCAAAGAGCAACTGGACGTTGAAGATGACTTTGTGATGGATGCGGACGACAGCGACCCTCCTCCTGTCGAGCCCGCCAAGACCAATCTGAGCAAACGCCGCACCATTGACAACATGCTTGAAGAACGGCGCCTGCAAAGGGAGCTGGCTGACTACGACTTCGATATCTGAAAACCCTCCCGCCTTTTTCAGACCAGGCCGTTGCGCTGCGCCAGCTCGATAAGGTCGACCAGCGAATGGGCGTTGAGCTTGAGCAGCAGGCGTGTCTTGTAGGTGCTGACGGTCTTGTTGCTCAGGAACATGCTGTCGGCTATTTCCTTGTTGGTCTTGCCTCGGGCAAGTTGCTGCAACACCATCATTTCCCGCCCCGACAGACGATCGACCATGTCGGCCTCACTGGCATTGCCCATGCTCGAGCGCACCGTGTGCAAAGCCTGGTTGGGGAAGTAGCTGTATCCCGACAGGACTGCCTTGATCGCGCTCAGTAACTCCGTGAGATCCTGCTGCTTGCACACATACCCTGACGCGCCTGCCTGCATGCACCGCATGGAGAAATGCCCGGGCGCCTGGGAGGTAAGGATCAGCACCTTGAACGGCAGGGACATGGCCGAAAGCCGGGCAATCACTTCCAGGCCATCAAGCTTGGGAATGCCGATATCAAGGATCACGATATCGGGCAAGTGCTCACGCGCCAGTTGCAGTGCGTCCACGCCATTGTCTGTCTCCGCGATGACTTCGTAACCATGGCGCTCCATCAGCATGCGTACGGCAAGGCGAATGACAGGATGATCATCCACGATCAGCACTTTATTCATGGGCAGTCCAATTTTTGCTATTCGAATTTTCAGAGTCAGCACAATAGCCTAGTCGTTTAGTGCTTTGCATGGCGCGCCCCCCTTAAGACCGACAGCCAAAGACCATTCCCACACTTAGAGGAGAACTTTCCTACAAATCTCGCCATAACTGACGAGCCATCGATGATCGTCACAAGTTATCCCTTCAAAATCCGGTGGAGTGATTGTTTTCCGGAACGCCGTGGTAGAGCCGCCTGCTTCATCCGGGGCACGCCTTGCTGCGCGAACATGCGCTAAAGCCCGACTTCAGACGAGGCCGTCATGAACATGAATATTTCATGACATTCCTGTTGTTACTGACCGGACAGGCGGCAACGAGTGAGTTCTCCTTTAGCAAAGTGCCACTCCTGTAAACCCCGGGAATGCGCCCTGCCGCTATGACCCATGCACGTCGCTCACACTCTGGCTGCCCGGCTCGACACTGACAGATGGCACATTCGCGCCCGGGTATTTCCCGGCAGGCAAATACCCTCATGCCAGCCCACGCAAGGCCAAGTGCCAGCGCGCCGTTTAAAACTACACGCAAGCTGACACTCTTTTCGTACATATATCTACTTCAGGAGTCAGACCACAAAATGTTCAGAAATACCTTACAGGCTTCAGGTCGGACGAGTCGACATATCGTCCAGCAACCGGCAACCTGCGGATATGTCTGACAGACATGACAGGCTCATCCGACGAGAAGCTAATACCATCTCCGACGCCGAATCCAGCCCCAATAGGCGAAAGAGGAAAGGGACTACATGAGTAACAGACGTTGCAATGAAACATGTAAGACACTTACCACACGAATAAGTGCTTTTATGTAGCCCTTTAATTTTTACTTGCAAAACCTATTACCAGTCGTTACTTTTTTAACAACGTCCCTTTACCAAACACCGATAAAACCTGTTTGCGCACGCCGCACAACCGGGCGCGGCCCGCCATTGATAATGGTGCCCTGACAACTGTGTTTCTTAATGGACTCTTCGGAGTCGAACGGACCCGATCAACATAAACATGGCCAATCAACTATATCCCTCTTGGTCACGGCCTCGACGGCCTGACGGTTCTTTTTGAATGGCCGTGTGTATAACCCTGTTCAAAAAGGAATAGATCATGAATAACAAACCCTCACTCTCGACGCTCGACCCCGCCACTGCGCTGGACCTGAAGGCGGCCGTCGAAGACTTTGTTGCCCAGGGCGGCGTCATTGCCGTCATTGCCGATGGCACTTCCTCATCCCGCCCGGCCCCGACACCCGAACCCCAACAAAAAAACCGCGAACCGGAACTTGAACAGCAGGCCAAACTTGAATTGCTCAAGGGGCTGGTCGACAAAGGCGCCGGGGTATCGTCGCTGCAATACTCACTGCGCATGAACAAGAAGGAGATTCGTCAGCTGGCCCTGGCGCATGGCATCAAGATCACCTTCAGCCGCCCCGTCAGGGAAGGACGCTGCACCGCCCGGCACGAGGCGCTCGACGTCGACGACGTGCTGGCCGGCCATGCCATGCATTACTCGACACTGGGGTACACCGTACCCGAAATTGCGCAGGTCCTGGGCCTGAGCATTCGTCAGGTATGGAACATCGGCAAGGCCTATCGGTTCGAGTTCAAGCAATACAAGCCGGACGATAGCCTTTGTGAACCCGAGCCTGACACTCTGATCCCGGCATGCTCAGCAGCCCCTCACGAGCAGGACAATGACCTTAGTTAATGTAGGAATCATCTACACAACACATTGAATTGACCTGTTTGAGAAGTAAGCTCTTTAAGAAAGTCATTATTGGATAATGGGTTACACACGACGCCGTGCGTGTTGCCAGCATCCGGCAGCCCGAGGTTTTCACGCACGGGCAGGACTAAACTATTGCAAACACACCCGCGAGAGGACACATGAATACTTGCGCACCGCATCGATTCGGGATGTACCGAATCCACCCAATACGATCATACCCATGGAACTATCATGTCAATACTGAACGAATTCCGAGCATTGGAGCAGGCCTTGCAAACGCAACAGGACAGGCTTGAATCACTTAAGCACAATGAACAACTTTCCAGGGAACTGGCTTTTGAGCAAAAACTGCTGACGCTGTTGAAACGCCACAATATGGGCCTCGAACAACTGCTGGGTTTCATTCCCCGCTCATTGCAACAGCCACCGCCCAACCTGTGCGAGCCATCAGTCGTCTATAAGGCTGGCAAGTCCCGCAAACCACGCACCCAACCGTGAGGCGGATCATCGAATCGTGTCCTGCAGCCCCGGCCGGGGCTGCAGGACACGGTCAGGAAGCCGCTCAGAACAGCTTGCGGTTCTTGTTCGCGGCAATGCGCATGCGCAGCGCGTTGAGCTTGATGAAGCCCGCTGCGTCGGCCTGGTTGTAGGCACCGCCGTCTTCTTCGAAGGTTGCGATATTGGCATCGAACAACGAGTCATCGGACTTGCGCCCTACGACAATCACGTTGCCCTTGTACAGCTTCAGGCGCACCACGCCATTCACGTGTGCCTGGGAAGCATCGATCATCTGTTGCAGCATCAGGCGCTCAGGACTCCACCAGTAGCCGGTGTAGATCAGGCTGGCGTAGCGCGGCATGAGCTCATCCTTGAGGTGAGCCACTTCGCGGTCCAGGGTGATCGATTCGATGGCACGGTGGGCACGCAACATGATGGTGCCTCCCGGGGTCTCGTAGCAGCCGCGCGACTTCATGCCCACGTAGCGGTTCTCGACGATGTCGAGGCGACCGATACCGTTCTCGCCGCCAATGCGGTTCAGTTCGGCCAGCACCTGGGCCGGACTCAGGTCCTTGCCATCGATCGCCACGATGTCGCCGGCGCGGTAGGTCAGCTCAAGGTAGGTCGGGGTATTGGGGGCATCTTCAGGCGACCGGGTCCAGCGCCACATGTCTTCTTCGTGTTCGGTCCAGGTGTCTTCCAGCACACCGCCTTCATACGAGATGTGCAACAGGTTGGCGTCCATGGAGTACGGCGACTTTTTCTTGCCATGACGCTCGATCGGGATGGCATGCTTTTCAGCGTAGTCCATCAGTTTCTCGCGCGACAGCAGGTCCCACTCGCGCCATGGGGCGATGACCTTGACGCCAGGCTTGAGCGCATAGGCGCCCAGTTCGAAGCGCACCTGGTCATTACCCTTGCCGGTCGCACCGTGGGAGATGGCGTCAGCGCCGGTCTCGTTGGCGATTTCGATCAGGCGCTTGGCGATCAGAGGACGTGCGATGGACGTACCCAGCAGGTACTCGCCTTCATAGACAGTGTTGGCACGGAACATCGGGTAGACGAAATCGCGCACGAACTCTTCGCGCAGATCGTCGATGTAGATCTCTTTCACGCCCATGGCCTGTGCCTTGGCGCGTGCAGGCTCGACCTCCTCGCCCTGCCCCAGGTCAGCGGTGAACGTCACCACTTCGCAGTTATAGGTATCTTGCAGCCACTTCAGGATCACTGAAGTATCCAGGCCACCAGAATACGCCAGAACGACCTTGTTTACGTCCGCCATGCCATCACTCCACCGGGTTGTACGGAAAACCGTCGAGTCTACCGTTCAAACCCGCAGATTTACAGTGGCGCGACAGCTTGTGACCCTCAGGCGACAGCGCTCGTACCCTTCGCAGGGGTCAGGAGGCCTTGGCAGGCGCCCCTGTGGTGGACGGTGCCGGTGCCGGCATACCAGCCGCCGGAGCGACCGGTGGTGCTACAGCAGGCGCGACAGGGGCGGGAAGTTCCTGGGGCGCCACACGCTCCAGATGCACATTCACCCGCCGGTTGCGGGCGCGGTTGGCATTGTTGGTATTGGCCGCCAGCGGATAGCGCTCACCGTGAAAGCGCAGGGTGATCTGCTCTTCAGGCACACCATTGGCCTTGAGGTAGTCCATGACCGCCAGGGCCCGACGTCGTGACAGGTCGCGATTGGTCAGACGGTTGCCGCTGTTGTCGGAGTGACCGTCCAGCTCGATATGGTTGACCGTCGGATCGGCCTTCAGATAAGCCAGCATATTGTCCAGGCGCGCCCTGGCCTTGGTATCGAGCTCGATGCCGCCCCCTGGGAAACCGACCTCGGCCTGCTTGATCTGGTCGAAGTTCATTGGCAGCAGCCTGGCCGTGCAGGCCTGGTACTCGCCAAAGGCCTCACGAAACCTGGCCGGCAACAGACGCACTTCCATATTGCCGCCGCCGTCACGGGCATAGTGACGTATCACCGGGCTGCGGCCTTCGAGCAAGCCTGTGATCAGACGACCGGCTTGCGCCTGCGTGGTATTGAAGGGGATTTCGCCGTTACTGACCCGCACCGACCCCAGGTTGATATCGCCGCGCCCAGGCTGCCAGGGCGATGCAGCCGCCAGCAGAGTGGCCGAGCCGTTGCCCAGCGTGTTGTAGGAAGCCTTCAGGCGAAAGATCGCCTGCTCGCCCGCACGGCGCACGAACTCACCCGCGCCCAGATCGGTAATGGGCTGGCTCAGGCGACATTCGAACTGATCGCCCTCGACTTTCCACTCGATGCTTTCCAGGCGTGTCTGGAAATTGATCGCCGCTGCCGGCAGGCTGACGACGAGGCTGAGCAGGGCTAGATATCGCTGGCGCACGGGAGGCTCCACCTGAAAAATTGGCGGCAAAACAGAAAAATGCCGACCTGATGGCTTGCTATCGGTAACTTCCCACAAAACTTGATAGCGAGTGCCTGAGACTGTCTTTTCCGGTAGCATTCCGCGAGTTCGAACCGCCTGGAATCCCCAATGTCCGACCGCCTGACCCTATTGCGTCCCGACGACTGGCACATCCATCTCCGTGACGGAGCTGTGTTGCCTCATACCGTTGCCGACGCTGCGCGCACCTTTGGCCGCGCAATCATCATGCCCAACCTGGTGCCTCCGGTGCGCAACGCGCAACAAGCCGATGCCTACCGCCAGCGTATCCTGGCGGCACGACCTGCCGGCAGCCGCTTCGAACCCTTGATGGTGCTGTACCTCACCGACCAGACCACAGCCGAAGACATCCGCGACGCCAAGGCCAGTGGCTTTGTGCATGCGGCCAAGCTGTACCCGGCCGGCGCGACCACCAACTCCGACTCCGGCGTCACCAGCCTGGACAAGATCTACCCGGCCCTTGAAGCCATGGCCGACGTCGGCCTGCTGCTGCTGGTGCATGGCGAAGTCACCCGTGGCGAAGTCGACGTGTTCGACCGCGAGAAGCTGTTCATCGACGAGCACCTGCGCCGCGTCGTGGAGCGCTTCCCGACCCTCAAGGTGGTCTTCGAGCACATCACCACCGCTGACGCCGTGCAGTTCGTCAACGAGGCATCAGGCAATGTGGCGGCGACCATCACCGCGCATCACTTGCTGTACAACCGCAACCACATGCTGGTCGGTGGCATTCGCCCTCATTTCTATTGCCTGCCGATCCTCAAGCGCAACACGCACCAGGTGGCGCTGCTTGACGCCGCCACCGGCGCCAGCAGCAAGTTCTTCCTGGGCACCGACTCGGCACCCCATGCCCAGCATGCCAAGGAAGCGGCCTGCGGCTGCGCCGGCTGCTACACCGCCTATGCTGCCATCGAGCTGTATGCCGAGGCGTTCGAACAGCGTAACGCCCTGGACAGGCTCGAAGGTTTTGCCAGCCTGCACGGTCCGGCTTTCTACGGTTTGCCTGCCAACCAGGACACCATCACTCTGATTCGCGACGAATGGACGGCGCCTGCCAGCCTGCCGTTTGGCGAACTGAACGTTATCCCGCTGCGCGCTGGTGAAAAACTGCGCTGGCGTGTGCTGGAGGAAAAGGCGTGAGCGACGATCATCTCGACGACGATCTGGACATTCACCATGGCGGTGGCTCGCGCCATCCGATGGCCGCGCGCTTTCGCGGCTATCTGCCGGTTGTGATCGATGTCGAAACAGGCGGCTTCAACTCGGCCACCGATGCCCTGCTGGAAATCGCAGCCGTGACCATCGGCATGGACGAAAAAGGTTTTGTGTACCCCGAGCACACCTATTTCTTTCGGGTAGAACCCTTTGAAGGCGCCAACATCGAGGCGGCTGCCCTGGAGTTCACCGGAATCAAGCTCGACCATCCGCTGCGCATGGCGGTCAGCGAAGAAACCGCGCTGACCGATATCTTTCGTGGCGTACGCAAGGCCATCAAGGCCAATGGCTGCAAGCGCGCCGTGCTGGTCGGCCACAACGCCAGCTTCGACCTGGGCTTTCTCAACGCCGCCGTGGCGCGCCTGGACATGAAACGCAACCCGTTTCATCCCTTCTCCAGCTTCGACACCGCGACCCTGGCCGGCCTGGCCTACGGCCAGACGGTGCTGGCCAAGGCCTGCCAGGCCGCCGGCATGGACTTTGACGGCCGTGAAGCCCACTCGGCCCGCTACGACACGGAAAAGACCGCCGAGCTGTTCTGCGGCATCGTCAACCGCTGGAAAGACATGGGCGGCTGGCGCGACTACGACTGATCCGGCCGGCGCACTTGCCCCGCGCAAGTGCGCCGATTCCTGATCGACGCACCACTCATCGGGCTGGCTGAATCCGGCTCAAAACAATTTTGACAAGCATTCTCATTAGCATTAGTCTCGTTCGCAACTTGCAATACACAGCGACGGTTCAAGCTTATGTACGTTTGTCTCTGCCTAGGTGTTACTGACGGTCAAATCCGCGAGTCGATTCTCGAAGGCTGCTGCAGCTATCGGGATGTTCGCCAGACCCTCGGTGTTGCGACGCAATGCGGCAAATGCGCCTGCCTTGCCAAGCAGGTCGTACGTGAAACCCTGACCGAACTGCAAACGACACAGGCGTCGCTGGCTTACCCTGCAGAATTTTCAGCAGCGTAAAGGGGGGCCTCTAAAAACGTAGGCGAGGCAGTCAGCGCAATACCGACGGCGGCCCCACAAAAACAGGTGAAAAACGGTCGGAGTCGCGGCCGACTTTACGGGTTGTAAATGAGCATTGAGCCTGTTTTCAACGCAGCGATGACAACGCAGGTAGTTTTTAGAGATACCCTAAAAGCCCCTGTTTAATGAGACCGGACCCAACGTCCGGTTTTTTTATGCCTTTAATTCAACCACTTAGCGTCAAGATGCAGAACTCAAACATTCTTATTCAGATTTAAATTCACTTATTATTCAATAACTTAGGTTTGACAGCAGTTTAGTGCCGGCTCAAACTCGCGGCTTATAGACATTAGCCTGCGGCAGGAACACGACATGAAAGGCGACATTACAGTCATCCAGCACCTCAACAAGATCCTCGGCAACGAGCTGGTCGCCATCAACCAGTACTTCCTGCATGCGCGTATGTACGACGACTGGGGCCTGACCAAAATCGGCGCGCACGAGTACCGCGAGTCGATCCAGGCCATGAAAGATGCCGACAAGATCATCAAGCGCATCCTGTTCCTTGAAGGCCTGCCCAACCTGCAGGACCTGGGCAAGATCCTGATCGGCGAGCACACCAAGGAAATGCTGGAGTGCGACCTGAAGATCGAGAACAAGGGCCTGGCCGACCTGAAAGCGGCCATTGCCCATTTCGAAACCGTGGGCGATTTCGGCAGCCGTGAACTGCTCGAGGACATCCTGGAATCCCAGGAAGAAACCATCGACTGGCTGGAAACCCAGCTGGGCCTGATCGGCAAGGTCAGCCTGGAGAACTACCTGCAGTCGCAGATGGACAGCTGATAACGCCGTCACACCCGCAGCACACTGCAGAAAGCCCCGCTCTGTTACCAGAGACGGGGCTTTCTTTTGGCTGCTGCGCCTGCGGGATTCAGATCCTGCAGGCCGCCTGCATCAGGAAGCGCTGGCTTCCTGCGCTTTTTCTACAGCCTGCTTGACCAGAGGTTGCAGCTCGCCGTTCGCATGCATCTCGGCAATGATATCGCTGCCGCCGACCAGCTCGCCACCGACCCACAGTTGCGGGAAGGTCGGCCAGTTGGCGTACTTGGGCAGGTTGGCGCGGATTTCCGGGTTCTGCAGAATGTCGACATAGGCGAATTTTTCACCGCATGCCATCAATGCCTGGGAAGCCTTGGCAGAAAAACCGCACTGTGGCGCGTTGGGAGCACCTTTCATGTAAAGCAGGATCGTGTTGTTGGCAATCTGCTCTTTGATCGTTTCGATGATATCCATGAAGCACCTCGGCTGAACTTTCCGACGCTGTTGTCGGCACGGTGGCGCATTGTAACGGAAAGCCGAGCATGACGCTCGGTCTTGTACCGTGCCAAAGGCCTGCGCCTGTCGCTCTTTCATCCAGGCGAACTGCCGCACGCTCCGATGCCCACGGCGAGCAACCGTGATGCACATCGGGTCAACTGATGTCGGAAATCGTACCGATAGGCGTGACCTTGCGCTTCATCTGGATCTCGGTCACGGTTTCGATCTGCTCCTGAGCCACCGGCACACCGGTCAACTCGCCGATCAGACGCCAGTGCTCGTCCAGGCCCGCACTGATGGTTGCCATGCGATCGATCATCCTGCGCCCCGAAGCCCGGGTGACCTCATCCTCACTGCGCAGCAACTCAAAAGACATGGAGGTCATCGAGGCCGTCAAATGCGTGAGGGTGCGGGCAGTAAGTCCTAGAAGCTCCGTCAATTGGCGCTCTTTTGAGTTCATGCCGAAAAACCTCCTGTAGATCTGTATGCTTTATAACTCAGGGTTGATACTAAAGATACAAACGACTTCGCCGCCGCGTGATACACATCGCATCCGCCATGCCCAACGCTGTCGGCCGCGGCCGGCGGGCACTGCAGCGTTGTTGCAAATATTGCAAAACAATCGGGGCGCAGTGTACAAATGCTGCCTTCGACCCAGGTGAAGTTGTTCAACGCCTTGTCCGATCGGGCCGGGCCGGAGACACAGGCCTGTCGGGCTTTTGGTCCAGGCCCGGCCCAGGCATCATTTGAAACAAGCCAAACCCCTTATAAATCAACGGCGCCGTTGTGTTGCTGCGACATTTTTTTATACCATCGCGCCTTCCCTAATTCGTCGTTCAATCGGCTTTCGCTGCAGGTCATGACTGTTTTCTCGATATAAAACCGGTCCCGGCACCTGCGGTCTGTTGCAAAAAAGGTAATCAATGATGAGCGCCAGGCACTTTCTCTCGATGATGGATTACACCCCGGACGAACTGCTGGGCCTGATCCGTCGTGGCGTAGAGCTCAAAGACCTGCGAAATCGCGGCGTGCTTTTCGAACCCTTGAAAAACCGTGTGCTGGGCATGATTTTCGAGAAGTCCTCGACACGTACCCGTCTTTCTTTCGAGGCCGGCATGATCCAGCTGGGTGGCCAGGCCATTTTCCTGTCCCATCGCGATACGCAACTGGGTCGCGGCGAACCCATTGCCGACAGTGCCAAGGTCATGTCACGCATGCTCGATGCGGTCATGATCCGCACCTACGCCCACAGCAACCTGGTCGAGTTTGCTGCCAATTCCAGGGTGCCCGTCATCAACGGCCTGTCGGACGACCTGCATCCCTGCCAGTTGCTGGCCGACATGCAGACCTTTCTTGAGCACCGTGGCTCGATCAAGGGCAAGACCGTGGCCTGGGTCGGTGACGGCAACAACATGTGCAACAGCTATATAGAAGCCGCCATCCAGTTCGATTTCCAGTTGCGCGTTGCCTGCCCTTCCGGCTACGAGCCCAACCCTGAGTTCCTGGCACTGGCCGGCGACCGGGTCATCGTCACGCGCGACCCCAAGGCAGCCGTGGCCGGCGCCCATCTGGTCAGCACCGACGTCTGGACGTCCATGGGCCAGGAAGACGAAACCGCACGGCGCATGGCCCTGTTCGCGCCTTACCAGGTCAACCGCGAACTGCTCGACCTGGCGGCCGATGACGTCCTGTTCATGCATTGCCTGCCGGCTCACCGCGGCGAAGAAATCAGTGAAGACGTGCTCGACGACCCGCGCGCCGTGGCCTGGGACCAGGCGGAAAACCGCTTGCACGCGCAGAAGGCCCTGCTGGAATTTCTGGTCGCGCCGTCCGTGCCAGCATGAGCCAGCCGTTATTGCTGAAGCTGCACAACCTCGCGTGTGGCTATCAGAACCAGCGCGTGGTGCAGGATCTGCACCTGCACCTGAACGTGGGCGACATCGGTTGCCTGCTGGGCTCCTCGGGGTGCGGCAAGACCACCACCTTGCGCGCCATTGCAGGCTTCGAACCGGTGCACGCCGGCGAGATCCGCCTGGGCGGCGAAGTGATCTCGCGCCCGGGCTTTACCCTGGCACCGGAAAAGCGCCGAATCGGCATGGTTTTTCAGGACTATGCACTGTTCCCGCACCTGACCGTGGCGCAGAACATCGGCTTTGGTATTCGCCGTCACCCGCGCCAGGCCACGGTGGTCGATGAACTGCTGGAGCTGGTCAACCTGTCCGGCCTGGGCAAACGCTACCCGCATGAACTGTCCGGTGGCCAGCAGCAGCGCGTGGCCCTGGCCCGCGCCCTGGCACCTGAACCCCAACTGCTGCTGCTCGACGAGCCGTTTTCCAACCTGGATGTGGAGCTGCGCAAACGCCTGAGCCATGAGGTGCGCAGCATTCTCAAGGCCCGTGGCACCAGCGCGATCCTGGTCACTCATGACCAGGAAGAAGCCTTTGCTGTCAGTGACCACATCGGTGTGTTCAAGGAAGGACGGCTGGAGCAGTGGGATACGCCCTACAGCCTCTATCACGAACCCCTGACGCCTTATGTCGCCAGCTTCATAGGACAGGGTTATTTCATTCGCGGCCAGTTGCTCGACCATGAATCAATCAGCACCGAACTGGGGGTACTGCGCGGCAATCGTGCCTACCCCGGCGCGCCAGGCAGTGCGGTGGATGTCCTGCTACGCCCGGATGACATCGTCCATGCCCCAGGCAGTCCGCTCAAGGCGCGAGTGACCGGCCGCACCTTCCAGGGCGCCTCCACCCTTTACAGCCTGCAACTGGCCACCGGCAGCCCGCTTGAAGCCTTGTTCCCCAGCCACATCGATCGTATGCCCGGCGATGAAGTCGGTATTCGCGTGGAGGCCGAACACCTGGTGGCCTTCGCCACGGCCGGCAGCGTGGCGACCCACAGTGCCAAGCGGTAAGACCCTGCCCGGCTAGCCGCGGCCAATCGCGGCAAAGCGGGCGGCGGTCTGTTGCGCCAGCGCAGCGGCAGGCAACTCCACTTCCAGCCCGCGCCGTCCGGCACTGACGAAAATCGTTGCGAACGGCTCGGCGCTCTGGTCGATAAAAGTGCGCAAACGCTTCTTCTGACCTAGCGGACTGATGCCACCCAACAGATACCCGGTGCTGCGTTGCGCCGCGGCAGGATCGGCCATCTCGGCCTTTTTCACCCCGGCTGCCTGAGCCAGGGCCTTGAGGTCCAGCGTGCCGGTCACCGGCACCACCGCGACCAGCAACTCGCCCTTCTCGCTGCTGGCCAGCAAGGTCTTGAACACCCGCGCCGCTTCCAGCCCCAGCTTCTCGACGGCTTCAAGACCATAGGAGGCCGCCTTGGGGTCATGTTCGTAGCTGTGGACGCGATGCTCGATACGGTTTTTCTTCAACAGATCCAGGGCAGGTGTCATGCGGGCACTCCATGGCGGACAGGGCGGTCGCCACTTTAAGCGAAAAACCGGGCCGCTGCTGCCACTCTGTAACCAGAAATTTCCCACATCAAAAGTAGACCGCCATGAAGCGCGGCCCGGCCTGACACGGACTATGGTTCAGGTTCGAGCAGCAAGTGCTCGTTTTCGAACACGCCCGGACATAGGCGGTATCCAGCCTTTTGCCTCTTCAACAAAGAGGCCATAACAATAAAACGAGGTTTGCATGAAACTCCCGCTCGACACGCCCACCCTCACCGGCCAATGCACGGCCGAATTTCTCGGCACGGCCCTGATGATCTTCTTCGGCACCGGTTGCGTGGCCGCACTCAAGGTGGGAGGCGCCAGCCTCGGGCTGTGGGAAATCAGCCTGATCTGGGGCATGGCCGTAAGCCTGGCCATCTACCTGAGCGCCGGCATTTCGGGCGCGCACCTGAACCCCGCCGTCAGCATTGCCCTTTGCCTGTTTGCCGGCTTCGAGCGCCGGAAACTGCCTTTTTACATCGTGGCCCAAACGGGCGGCGCACTGTGCGGCGCCAGCCTGGTCTATCTGCTGTATCACGGTCTGATCGTCGACTTCGAACAGGCTCGCCTGATGCTGCGCGGCAGCCCTGAGAGCCTGGAACTGGCGGCGATATTTGCCACCTACCCGCATGCCTCGATCTCGGTTGAACAGGCGTTCATGGTCGAGGTGATCATCACCGCCGTATTGATGGGCGTGATCATGGCCCTGATCGACGACCGCAATGGCCTGCCACGCGGAGCCCTGGCCCCCCTGCTGATCGGCGTACTGATTGCAGTGATCGGCAGCGCCATGGGACCGCTGACCGGCTTTGCCATGAACCCGGCACGTGATTTCGGGCCGCGCCTGATGACGTTTCTGGCTGGCTGGGGCAATGGCGTCTTCAGCGGCGGACGTGACCTGCCGTACTTCCTGGTACCGCTGCTCGCACCGATTCTCGGTGCCTGCCTGGGCGCTGCCGGGTATCGTCTGCTCATTGCCCGTCACCTGCCCGGCGGCCACGCACCGGCAGGCCGTGAAAAACCGGGCAGCAACACCCAGTCCTGTTCCTGACATCCGACCTCCAGGCCCCTCGACATGACCGACGTACACGACAAGCACTACATCCTTGCCCTGGACCAGGGCACGACCAGCTCACGCGCCATCGTTTTCGACCGTGATGCCAATGTGATCAGTACCGCCCAGAGCGAATTCACCCAGCATTACCCGCAAGCCGGCTGGGTCGAACATGACCCCATGGAAATCTTTGCCACCCAGAGTGCCTGCATGACCCAGGCCCTGGCCCAGGCCAACCTGCACCACGACCAGATTGCCGCGATCGGGATCACCAACCAGCGCGAAACGACGCTGGTCTGGGAAAAGAGCAGCGGCCGCCCCATTCACAACGCCATCGTCTGGCAATGCCGGCGCAGTACGCCCATCTGCCAGCAACTCAAGCAGCAAGGCCTGGAAGATTACATCCGGCAGACCACCGGGCTGGTCATCGACCCTTACTTTTCCGGTACCAAGCTCAAGTGGATCCTGGACAATGTGCCAGGCAGCCGCGAGCGCGCACAAAAGGGCGAACTGCTGTTCGGCACCGTCGACACCTGGCTGATCTGGAAACTCACCGCAGGCCGTGTGCATGTCACCGACTACACCAATGCCTCGCGCACCCTGCTGTTCAATATTCATGACCTGCAGTGGGACGCGCGCATGCTTGAGGTGCTGGACATTCCGCGCCAGATGCTGCCCGAGGTCAGAAGCTCCAGCGAAGTGTATGGCCACAGCGAAAGCGGTATCCCGATTGCCGGTATCGCCGGCGACCAGCAGGCGGCGCTGTTCGGCCAGATGTGCGTCGAACCGGGCCAGGCCAAGAACACCTACGGCACCGGCTGTTTTTTGCTGATGAACACCGGCAGCCAGCCTGTCCAGTCAGTCCACGGCCTGCTGACCACCCTCGCCTGCGGCCCCCGGGGCGAGGTGGCCTATGCCCTGGAGGGCGCGGTGTTCAATGGTGGCGCCACGGTGCAGTGGCTGCGCGACGAACTGAAAGTGGTCAATGACGCACTGGACACCGAGTACTTCGCCAGCAAGGTGAAGGACAGCAACGGGGTGTATCTGGTCCCCGCCTTCACCGGCCTGGGCGCCCCCTATTGGGACCCGTATGCCAGGGGCGCGCTGTTCGGCCTGACCCGCGGCGTGAAGATCGATCACATCATCCGCGCGACCCTGGAATCGATCGCCTTCCAGACCCGCGACGTGCTCGACGCCATGCAAAAGGATGCCGGCCATCGCCTGACCTCACTGCGAGTCGACGGCGGTGCTGTGGCCAACAATTTTCTCATGCAGTTCCAGGCTGACATTCTCGGCACACGCGTCGAACGCCCACACATGCGTGAAACCACCGCGCTGGGCGCTGCATTCCTGGCCGGCCTGGCCACCGGTTTCTGGAGCAGCCTGGACGAGTTGCGCGACAAGAGCGGTATCGAGCGGGTGTTCGAGCCACACCTGGACACGGCGCAAAGGGAACATCACTACGCCGGCTGGCAAAAGGCCGTAGAACGTACCCGCGACTGGGCACCCCACGACGAGGTGCCCTGAACCGTGGCATGACAGGCGAGGCAGGGCTAGGTCATGATGGACGCCATTTATCACAGGCGTCCCAAGGAACCCCATGAACCTGCCACCTCGTCAGAAACAGCTCCTGGAGCGGGTCCGTGAACGCGGCTATGTCAGCATCGAGGAAATGGCCATCTGGTTTGACGTAACGCCCCAGACGATCCGCCGCGACATCAATCAGCTGGCACAGATGAACCTGCTGCGCCGCTATCACGGTGGCGCCGCCCATGATTCAAGTGTCGAGAACACCGCCTACACGATGCGCGCCGACCAGATGCGCGAAGAAAAGCAGCGTATCGCCGCCATGGTCGCCGCACAGGTACCGGACAACGCCTCGCTGTTCATCAATATCGGCACCACCACGGAGGCCATCGCGCATGCCTTGCTGGGGCACAGCAACCTGAAGATCATCACCAACAACCTGCATGTGGCGTCAACGCTCAGTACCAGGGACGACTTCGACGTACTGCTGGCCGGCGGCAACGTACGCCGCGACGGGGGCGTGGTGGGCCAGGCCTGTGTGGACTTCATCAGCCAGTTCAAGGTCGACTTTGCCCTGGTCGGCATCAGCGGCATCGACGAAGACGGCAGCCTGCTCGATTTCGACTACCAGGAAGTGCGTGCCTCACAGGCCATCATCAGCAACGCACGCCAGGTCATCCTCGCGGCTGACTCCAGCAAGTTCGGACGCAATGCCATGGTTCGCCTGGGACCGATCAGCCTGATCGACTGCCTGGTCACCGACCAGGTGCCTTTGCCTGCGCTGCAACACTTGCTGGCCCAGAAGAAAATCCGCCTCGAAATCGCCTGAACAGAGACCTGCCCGCCGTTCACACTTCATGCATACAACACATGACAGCCGCCATTGATCTGCCCCGTCTGGCGGTTCATACAACCGTCATTGGTTTTCCATCAGACTGTGGTCTATTATTTTCGAAAGTGAACATTTAATGTTCATATGAACATTCATGGCACGCTGCGGGCTTGAGCAGGGGATTCTTCGATGTCGACGACGCATGCACCGGTTTCATCCGGCATCTACGATCTGGTAGTCATCGGTGGTGGCATCAACGGCACCGGGATTGCCGCCGACGCCAGTGGCCGTGGCTTGTCGGTGTTGCTGTGCGAGCAGGACGACCTGGCCAGCCATACCTCCTCGGCCAGCAGCAAGCTGATCCACGGCGGCTTGCGCTATCTGGAGCATTACGAGTTCCGCCTGGTGCGCGAAGCGCTGGCCGAGCGTGAAGTGTTGCTGGCCAAGGCGCCGCACATCGTCAAACCGATGCGCTTTGTGCTGCCTCACCGTCCTCACCTGCGACCGGCATGGATGATCCGCGCCGGAATGTTTCTTTACGATCATCTGGGCAAACGCGAAAAACTGCCAGCCTCGCGCCGGGTCCGCTTCGGTGCAGGCAGCCCGCTCAAGCCGGCCATCACCGAAGGTTTCGAATACTCGGACTGCTGGGTCGATGACGCCCGGCTGGTCGTGCTCAACGCCATGGCGGCCCGGGACAACGGCGCGCATATCCATACCCGTACGCGGTGCCTGAATGCCAGGCGGATCGAAGGTCTGTGGCAAGTCGACCTGCAAGGTCCCAACGGCCAGGTGTTCTCGGTTCGCACCAGGGCACTGGTCAATGCCGCAGGGCCATGGGTGGCCACCTTGCTGCGCGATGACTTCAAGCAGACTTCGCCCTACGGCATTCGCCTGATCCAGGGCAGCCATTTGATCGTGCCGAAACTCTACGAAGGCGATAACGCCTTTATCCTGCAGAACGAAGACAAACGCATCGTCTTTACCATTCCCTACCTGGAACAGTTCACCCTGGTCGGCACCACCGATCAGGAGTACCAGGGCGACCGCGCTGACGTGAAGATCACGGAACGCGAGCGGGACTACATCCTCAAGGTGGCCAATGACCACTTCAACCGGCAACTGACGCCTGACGACATCCTGCACACCTATTCGGGCGTGCGTCCGCTGTGCAATGACGAGTCTGACAACCCTTCGGCCATCACCCGCGACTACACGTTGTCACTCAATGGCGAACGTGATGAGGCGCCGATTCTCTCGGTGTTCGGCGGCAAGCTGACGACCTATCGCAAACTGGCCGAGTCCGCGATGGACTTGCTGGCCGTGCAGTTTCCAGCCATGAAACCGGCCTGGACGGCCCTTGCGCCGTTACCTGGTGGCGAAAGCACTGTAGAGGCCCACGAACTGATCGCCCGCTACAACTGGCTGCCTGCCCAGGTGGCCGGCCGCTGGGTGCGCACCTACGGCACACGTAGCTGGCAATTGCTCGATGGCGCCCAGAGCCTGGCAGATCTTGGCATGCATTTCGGCGCCGGCCTTTATGCGCGAGAAGTCGAGTACCTGTGCGAGCACGAATGGGCCGTACAAGCCCAGGACATTCTCTGGCGGCGGACCAAGCTGGGGCTGTTTACCAGCACTGAGCAACAGGAGGCATTGCAGGCCTGGCTGCGGGATCGCAGCGCACGCGCACAGGGTGTAATCGAAAACGTCATGCGCCCGCGCCCGGCGCTTGCAAAAGCCTGACCCCCCTGTGGACCTCCTCACGCCCTTGGCCCCTTCACGCGCAGGCTGAAGCATTCGGATTTCCGAACGCCTGTGCGCTCCAGATTCGGCTTACCGGACGCCAGGTCCGCGTCCCGACGCTGAAATAATAATTTAATCCCTTTTAAATCAACAACATAACCATAACGACCGATGTGGCACGAGTCATGCTCTACACTCATGACCGACCGCTTCAACACCCAAGGCGTGTGTCTGGCAAAGGCGCCGTTGAAGCATTCGTCACTTGTGGGCTGACAACAGATTGGCCACCCGAATAAAAATGAAGTCGAGGATTCACCGATGCGTATCGTTCCCAAGTTGTTAGGCGCAGCCATCGCTGCCGCTCTGATCAGCACTCCGGCCTTCGCTGCCGAACTGACCGGCACACTGAAGAAAATCAAGGACTCCGGCACCATTACCCTCGGCCACCGTGACGCGTCGATTCCGTTCTCGTACATTGCTGACGCTTCCGGCAAGCCGGTCGGCTATTCCCATGACATCCAGGTGGCCGTCGTCGAGGCGCTCAAGAAGCAACTGGACGCGCCGGGCCTGACCGCTCGCTACAACCTGGTCACCTCCCAGACCCGTATCCCGCTGGTGCAGAATGGCACCGTGGACCTGGAGTGCGGCTCGACCACCAACAACGCCGAACGCGGCCAACAGGTCGATTTCTCGGTGGGTATCTTCGAGATCGGTACGCGCCTGCTGACCAAGGTCAAGGATGGCCAGCCAGCCTACAAGGACTTTGAAGACCTCAAGGGCAAGAACGTGGTGACCACCGCCGGCACCACCTCCGAGCGCATCCTGAAGGCCATGAACGCCGACAAGCAGATGGGCATGAACATCATCTCGGCCAAGGACCACGGCGAGTCCTTCCAGATGCTCGAATCGGGTCGTGCCGTTGCGTTCATGATGGACGACGCCCTGCTGGCCGGTGAAATGGCCAAGGCCAAGAAGCCTGCCGACTGGGTCGTGACCGGCACACCACAGTCCTATGAAATCTACGGCTGCATGGTGCGCAAGGGCGATGAGTCCTTCAAGAAAGCCGTCGATGACGCCATCGTCGCGGTGTACAAGTCCGGCGAGATCAACAAGATCTACAACAAGTGGTTCCAGTCGCCGATCCCGCCTAAAGACCTGAACCTGAACTTCCCGATGAGCGACGAGCTGAAAAAGCTGATCGCAGAACCGACCGACAAGCCGGCTGAAGCCAAGCAGGGCTGATCCGCAACGGTCTGCCCGGGGTGCCTGCACGGTGCCCCGGGCGCATTTGACCCACACGCAACAGATGCTTTACGAAAAGTGGCGATGTCACTTTTCGTAAAGCGTCTGGCAAACGATCCAACGCCCGGGCGGAGCCCCTGGCGGGTTTGACGTAGACGCAAGCCTGAAAGGATTCGAGCCATGCGCAGGCGTGCATTTCGATCGATACCGAACAAGAGGGGTAGACCCTGATGAATTACAACTGGGACTGGACTGTGTTCTTCAAGTCCACCGGTGTCGGCGACGAGACCTACCTGGACTGGTACATTTCCGGGCTGGGCTGGACCATCGCCATCGCCCTGGTGGCCTGGCTGGTGGCACTGGTGCTGGGCTCGCTGCTGGGCATCATGCGCACGGTGCCCAACCGTGTGGTGTCGGGCATCGCCACCGCCTACGTGGAAATCTTCCGTAACGTGCCGCTGCTGGTGCAATTGTTCCTCTGGTACTTCCTGGTGCCCGACCTGCTGCCCGAAGGCCTGCAGGAATGGTACAAGCAGGACCTGAACCCGACCACCTCGGCGTTTCTCAGCGTGGTGGTATGCCTGGGCCTGTTCACCGCGGCGCGAGTCTGCGAGCAAGTGCGTACCGGTATCGAAGCCTTGCCACGCGGCCAGGAATCGGCGGCCCGCGCCATGGGTTTCAGCCTGTCGCAGATCTACTGGAACGTGCTGCTGCCACAAGCCTACCGAATCATCATTCCGCCGCTGACCTCGGAATTTCTGAACGTGTTCAAGAACTCCTCGGTGGCGTCCCTGATCGGCCTGATGGAGCTGCTGGCGCAGACCAAGCAGACAGCCGAGTTCTCGGCGAACCTGTTCGAGGCTTTTACCCTGGCAACACTGATCTACTTCACCCTGAACATGGGCCTGATGCTGCTCATGCGTGTCATCGAGAAGAAGGTGGCGGTGCCCGGCCTGATCTCCGTAGGGGGTAAATGATGGACTTCGACTTTACTGGAATCATCCCTGCCCTGCCGGGGCTGTGGAACGGCATGGTCATGACCCTGAAGCTGATGGTCATGGGCGTGGTCGGCGGTATCGTGCTAGGCACATTGCTGGCGCTGATGCGCCTGTCGCCGAGCAAGCTGCTGGCCAACATCGCCGGTGCCTACGTCAACTACTTCCGCTCCATCCCGCTGCTGCTGGTGATCACCTGGTTCTACCTGGCGGTGCCGTTCGTGCTGCGCTGGATCACTGGCGAAGACACGCCGATCGGGGCGTTCACCTCCTGCGTCGTGGCGTTCATGATGTTCGAGGCGGCGTACTTCTGTGAAATCGTCCGTGCCGGTGTGCAGTCGATTTCCAAGGGCCAGATGGGCGCTGCCAAGGCACTGGGCATGACTTACGGTCAGATGATGCGCCTGATCATCCTGCCCCAGGCCTTTCGCAAGATGACGCCCCTGCTGTTGCAGCAAAGCATCATCCTGTTCCAGGACACTTCGCTGGTCTACACCGTGGGCCTGGTCGACTTCCTCAATGCCTCGCGTGCCAGCGGCGACATCATTGGCCGTTCCAATGAATTCCTGATCTTCGCCGGTCTTGTGTACTTCACGATCAGCTTTGCCGCCTCGCGCCTGGTGAAGCACCTGCAAAAAAGGTTCGCCGTATGATTTCCATTAAAAACGTCAACAAGTGGTATGGGGACTTCCAGGTACTGACCGATTGCACCACCGAGGTCAGCAAGGGCGAAGTGGTCGTGGTCTGCGGTCCGTCCGGCTCGGGCAAGTCGACACTGATCAAGTGCGTCAACGCCCTGGAGCCGTTCCAGAAAGGCGACATCGTCGTCGACGGCACCTCGATCTCCGACCCCAAGACCAACCTGCCCAAGCTGCGTTCGCGCGTGGGCATGGTGTTCCAGCACTTCGAGCTGTTCCCGCACCTGTCGATCGTCGAGAACCTGACCATCGCCCAGATCAAGGTGCTGGGCCGCAGCAAGGCCGAAGCCACCGAAAAGGGCCTGCAACTGCTGGAACGTGTCGGCCTGTCGGCACATGCCAACAAGCATCCCGGCCAGCTTTCCGGCGGTCAGCAGCAACGCGTGGCCATCGCCCGCGCCCTGGCCATGGACCCGATCGTCATGCTGTTCGACGAACCGACCTCGGCACTGGACCCGGAGATGGTCAACGAAGTGCTCGACGTCATGGTGCAACTGGCCCATGAAGGCATGACCATGATGTGCGTGACCCACGAAATGGGCTTTGCACGCAAAGTGGCCAACCGCGTCATCTTCATGGACAAGGGGCAGATCATCGAAGACTGCGCCAAGGAAGAGTTCTTCGACGACGTCACGGCGCGCTCCGAACGCGCCCAGCAGTTCCTCGCCAAGATCCTGCAGCACTAAGTCGACCGGCTGCCCGTGCCAGCGCACGGGCAGCTGTTCGCTCCGGAAAGACTGTGATGAAATGCGACCCCACCCTGTCTCGCGCCGCACCGCCATCACTTGCCGTGAAACCTCGCCTGATCCGCCACCTGTTCCTGCCTCCCCTGCTCCTGATCCTGGTGATCGCGCTGGGCTTTGGTGCCTATCGCATCAGCGAACACTACGGCATTCGCGACTTGAGCGAGAGCGGCGCACGCCAGCTTGAGCTGCACGCCCGCACCGTCGAAAGCGAAATCAGCAAATACACCTACCTGCCGAGCATCCTGGAGCTGGAAGACAGCGTCGGGCAACTGCTCAACAGCCCGAATCCCGAACTCCAGCAGCAGGTCAATCGCTATCTGGAAGGCCTCAACCGGCGCAGCCTGAGCCGGGTCATCTATGTGCTGGACACCACCGGCCGGGTCATGGCCACCAGCAACTGGCGCGATACCGACAGTTACCAGGGCGAGGACCTTTCATTCCGCGCCTATTTCCAGGACGCCGTGCGCGGCACCCCCGGCCGCTTCTACGGCATCGGCACCACCACGGGCGAGTCGGGCTATTACCTGGCCCATGGCCTGGAAGAAAAAGGCCGGATCATCGGCGTAGCCGTGGTCAAGGTGCGCCTGGACACCCTGGAGGCGCGCTGGCAACGCGCGCGCCTGGAAGCCTTTGTCAGCGACGAGAATGGCATCATCATTTTGTCCAGCGACCCGGCCCGGCGGCTGAAATCGGTACGTCCGCTGACCCCGACCATCAAGGAACGTCTGGCGCGCAGCCTGCAATACTACTGGTGGCCGCTCAATGAGCTGGTACCGCTCGAGCGCCAGAGCCTGACCGAGGGCGCCGAGGAACTGACCTTCCCGGCCAATGCCAGCGTCGATCAGGAGCACACCCAGGTCAGTTACCTGGCGCAGACCCGGCCCCTGAACGACACGCCCTGGCACCTGACCCTGCTGACCCCGCTGGAAGACCTGCGCCGTGAAGCGGCCAATCAGGGCATGCTGGTGGCCGTGGTCTGTGCGCTGGTGACTTTCCTGCTGATTGCCTGGAACGAGCGGCGCAAGGTGATCTCGACCCGGCTGGCCGCCCGCGAGGCCTTGCAGGCGGCCAACGACGAACTGGAACGCAAGATCGCCGAGCGCACCGAACACCTGCGCGCCAGCAACGAACGGCTCAAGGCGCAGATTCGCGAGCGGCGCCAGGCCGAAGAAACCCTGCGCAAGGCCCAGGACGAACTGGTGCAGGCCGGCAAGCTGGCAGCCATCGGCCAGATGTCGACCAGCATCGCGCATGAGCTGAACCAGCCGCTGGCAGCGCTGCGCACGCTGTCGGGCAATACCGTTCGGTTTATCGAACGTGGCTCGCTGGACATTGCCACCACCAACCTGCGCACCATCAATGACCTGGTCGATCGCATGGGCCGTATCACCGCCAGCCTGCGCGCGTTCGCCAGGCGCGGCGACGACCGTGGCCAGGCACAACTGGGCAAGGCCGTCGAGGCCGCGTTGCAATTGCTGGCCGGGCGCGTCGAAAGCAGCGCGCTGACCTTGCACCATGAGTACACCGACACCTTGCTGGGCATCGACCAGACGCGCCTGGAGCAGATCCTGGTCAACCTGATCGGCAACGCCCTGGACGCCATGCAGGCGCAACCGCTGCCGGAGCTGTGGCTGGTGGGCGACTACAGCGAAGACCGCTACCAACTGCGGGTGCGCGACAATGGCCACGGTCTCGACGACCAGGCGCGCAAGCACCTGTTCGAACCTTTCTTCACCACCAAGCCGGGCGAACAGGGCCTGGGGCTGGGGCTGACTCTGTCGGCCAGCCTCGCAGCCGCCGCCGGTGGCAGCCTGAGCGCCGAGCAGCCCGAAGGGACAGGCACGGTCTTTGTGCTCAGCCTGCCGCTGGTCGGCGCTCACCCACCCGGTACGGACACGCCTGCATGAGGCCAACGCCATGAACATCAACCATGACCTGACGGTCCTGATCGTCGAAGACGACCCCCACGTTTTGCTCGGCTGCCAGCAGGCGCTGGCGCTGGAAGACATCGTCAGCGAAGGCGTGGGCAGTGCCGAAGAAGCGCTCAAGCGGGTGGGCGAGCAGTTCGCCGGCATTGTCATCAGCGATATCCGCCTGCCGGGCATCGACGGCCTGGAGCTGCTCAGCCGCCTCAAGGCCCGTGATGCCAGCCTGCCGGTGGTGCTGATCACCGGCCACGGTGATATTTCCATGGCGGTCAACGCCATGCGCGACGGCGCCTACGACTTCATGGAAAAGCCCTTCTCGCCCGAGAAGCTGGTGGACGTGACCCGCCGGGCCCTGGAGCAACGCGGCCTGGCTCGCGAGGTCTGGGCCTTGCGCCGGCAACTGGCCGAGCGTGACAGCCTGGAAGGCAAGATCATCGGCCGCTCCCCGGCCATGCAGAACCTGCGCGAGCTGATTGCCAACGTGGCCGACACTTCGGCCAACGTCCTGATCGAAGGCGAAACCGGCACCGGCAAGGAACTGGTCGCTCGTTGCCTGCATGACTTCAGCCGGCGCAGCACCCACCCGTTCGTGGCGCTGAACTGTGGTGGCCTGGCCGAAAGCCTGTTCGAGTCGGAAATCTTCGGCCATGAAGCCAATGCCTTTACCGGCGCCGGCAAACGCCGGATCGGCAAGATCGAGCATGCGCACAAGGGCACGCTGTTTCTCGACGAAGTCGAAAGCATGCCCATCCCCTTGCAGATCAAACTGCTGCGTGTGTTGCAGGAGCGCACCCTGGAACGACTGGGCTCCAATCAGCACGTCGAGGTCGATTGCCGGGTGATCGCCGCCACCAAGTCGGACCTGAATGCCGAGAGCAAGGCCGGGCAGTTTCGCAGCGACCTGTATTACCGGCTCAATGTGGTAACCCTGGAACTGCCGCCGCTGCGCGAACGCCGTGAAGACATCCTGCAACTGTTCGAGCACTTCCTGCAGTTGTCGGCGCTGCGCTTCGACCGCGAGCCGCGCAGCATCGACCGCCAGACCCTGGCCAGCCTCAACAGCCATGACTGGCCGGGCAATGTGCGCGAACTGCGCAATGTCGCCGAGCGCTACGCCCTGGGCCTGCCAGCCTTCAAGGGTGTCACCGGTGGCGTGGAAAGCCCCGCACTGAGCTTTGCCGAGGCCGTGGAAGCCTTTGAAAGAAACCTGCTCAACGAAGCCTTGCAGCGCAGTGGCGGCAACCTCAGCCAGGCCAGCCAGGAACTGGGCATGGCCAAGACCACGCTGTTCGACAAGGTCAAGAAATACGGGCTGCAATCAGGGCAGTAGGAGCGCGGGGCGGCCATCCGTCTTGCCCGCGACCGGGCGCGAAGCGGCCACAAAATTGATGAAACGCCACAAATTTACGACTGCTATCCCATCCGGGATTTATGAAACGCCACAAATTTACGACTGCTAACGCAGCCGGTCGCGGTGGTCCGGCATTCCGGCAAGCGCGCTCCTACGAGGTGATGGCTGCCCTTGATGGGGCGGCAGTCTCCCTGCCGGTGTTTTTACAACTGCGCCATCTGCCGTTTTTCATCGTCATGGTGGGCTTTCAGATAAGGCAGTACGGCCGCCAGCAACGGCGCCTTGAAAGCCTCCTGAAAGCGGTGGGCGAATCCCGGGATCAGCCGCAGCTGGCTGCCACGTATATGCGCGGCCAGGTGCACACCATGCATCACCGGCAGCAAGGGGTCGGCGGTGCCATGCACCACCAGCGTCGGCACGCGCAGGCGGTTGAGCAGTTCGACGCGGCTGGACTCGGCCAGGATCGCGGTGATCTGGCGCTTGACGCCTTCAGGGTTGAACGCCCGGTCATAGGCAATCGCCGCCTGCTGCAACAAGGCTTGCCGGTCATCCTCGACCCGCGGGCTGCCCAACGCGGCCAACAGGTCAGCCTGCTGCTCCAGGGCCTGCTCACGGTTGGGCGCACCGCGCCGGGCGAGCAATTGCAGCAAGGCGGCATTGGGCATCGGCAACCCTTCGGCGCCGGAACTGCTCATGATCAGGGTCAGACTCTCGACCCGCTGGGGCGCCTGGTCGGCCAGGTGCTGGGCAATCATGCCGCCCATGCTCGCGCCCAGGACATGAAAACGGCGAATACCGAGATGATCCATCAGCCCCAGCGCATCATCGGCCATGTCGCTGAGCGAGTACGGCGCCGACACCGGCAGGCCAAGCTTGAAGCGCAGCACTTCGAACGTCAGGTTGACCTCGGCCACTGGCTGTACCCAGCTGGACAGGCCGACATCGCGATTGTCATAGCGAATCACCTGGAAGCCCTGCCTGCACAGCGCAACCACCACCTCATCGGGCCAGTGGATCAATTGCCCACCCAGGCCCATGACCAGCAGCAAGGCAGGGTCCGAGGCGTCGCCTACGGCCTGATAGGCAATCCGTACGTCATCGAGTGCAGCCGTCTGCACGGGCACATCGACAGCGCATTTTTCGGCAGCGAAAGACGGCAGGCCGCATAAAAGTGCAGCCAGAAAGAGAAAGACACGCATTGCAGAAACACCAAAAAACAGATCCCCAGTTGGCGCCCAGTCTGATGATGTTTTGCCGTTCGCGCTGCCACACTTTCGTGACGTTTTGATGAATCGGGATCGGCGGTAAGGCAGCAGCAAGCAGGCGTGAGGTGCACTTCGGTTCTGCGTAGAAGTCGACAGCCACTCGAACATGAGACAGACTCACCTGCATTGGATAAATCACAAGTTCTGCTCATGGAGCCTTTGCCGTGCTGGAAATACGTCATCTCAAGACTTTGCATGCCTTGCGCGAGGCCGACAGCCTGGTGGAGGCTGCCGAGCGGCTGCATCTGACCCAGTCGGCGCTGTCGCATCAGTTCAAGGAACTGGAAGAACGCCTGGGCATGACGCTGTTCGTGCGCAAGACCAAGCCGGTACGCTTCACCAGTGCCGGCCTGCGCCTGCTGCAACTGGCCGACTCGCTGCTGCCGCAGTTGCGCAGTGCCGAGCGTGACATGGCGCGCCTGGCCGGCGGCACGGCCGGACGCCTGCACATGGCAATCGAGTGCCACAGTTGTTTTCAGTGGTTGATGCCAACCATCGACCAGTTCCGCGATGCCTGGCCGGAAGTCGAACTGGACCTGTCCTCGGGGTTTTCCTTCGCGCCGCTGCCGGCCCTGGCCCGTGGCGACCTCGACCTGGTGGTGACTTCAGACCCGCTGGACCTGCCGGGGATCACCTACGTGCCGCTGTTCACCTACGAGGCCATGCTGGCGGTGGCCAACCAGCATGCGCTGGCCAGCCGGCCCTACATCGTGCCGGAAGACCTGCTGACCGAAACGCTGATCACCTACCCGGTGGAACGAGATCGCCTGGACGTGTTTACCCGCTTCCTGGAACCGGCCGATGTAGAGCCGGCGCAGGTGCGCACCTCCGAGCTGACGGTGATGATGATGCAACTGGTGGCCAGCGGTCGCGGTGTGTGTGGCCTGCCGCACTGGGCCTTGCACGAATACAGCTCGCGCGGGTACGTGAAAGGCAAGCGCCTGGGCGAAAAAGGCCTGTTTGCGACCCTGCACGCGGCCGTGCGCACCGATATGCTCGATGCGCCGTACATGCGTGATTTTCTGCTGACCGCCAAGGACACCTCCTTTGCCACCCTGGACGGGGTCAGCGCGGTGCGCTAGGCAGGCTCTGCCAGTAGGCCGGCAGGATCACATCGCCGGTCAACGGCGCCAACTCCAGTGCCCTGCAGGCCCGGGCGTCGACCCAGACCGCCTCTTCAATCTCGGCGGCCGGCTGCACCGGGTCATGACAGGCGACGCGGAACAGCTGGCAGCGCACCTCAAAGCCCGGCTCGTTGGCTGCCGGCGCCTTGAACTCGCCCATAAACACTGCCTGGGCCGGATCAATGCGCAAACCCAGCTCCTCTTCCAGCTCCCGCGCCAGCGCCTGCACGGCAGGCTCACCGGCTTCGATCTTGCCGCCCGGTTGCATGAAGGCCCGCGTACCGCGCTTGCGCACCAGCAATGTCTTGTCGTCTGCACCCACCAACAAGGCGGCGGCGATGTCGATCACCTTCACAGCGTGACTTCTCGTTTCAGCAGCAGGGCTTCTTCACCGCGCTCCAGGGCCAGTTCGATCAAGCGGTCGATCAGCCCGGCGTAGGTCAGGCCGTCGGCCTGCCAGAGCTTGGGGTACATGCTGATGGAGGTGAAACCGGGAATGGTGTTGATCTCGTTGATGACGATCGACTGCTCGCTGACAAAGAAATCCACCCGTGACAGGCCTGCACAGCCCAGCACCCGATAGGCCTGCAAGGCCACCTCGCGCACCTGCAAGGCACGCTCGGGCGACAGTTCGGCCGGGATCACGGTGCGTGCCTGGCCATCGTTGAGGTACTTGGTGTCGTAGGCATAGAAATCGTCGTTGGCGATCACCTCGCCACACACACTGGCCTGCGGCTGGCGATTGCCCAGCACCGCGCATTCCACCTCACGGCCGACCATGCCCTGCTCGATCAACACTTTGTGATCGTATTCGAACGCCAGCGCCAGCGCGGCCTGCCAGCCGGCCAGGTCGGCGACCTTGCTGACCCCGACCGAAGACCCCTGGCTGGCGGGCTTGACGAACATCGGCACGCCCAATTGTGCCGCCGCCTGGTCAAAGTCCAGGGTCTGGCCGCGCTCGAGCACCACGAACGGCGCCACGGCGATACCGGCATCGCGCAACAGGCGCTTGGTCACGTCCTTGTCCATGCAGGCGGCAGAACCCAGTACATCCGGGCCCACAAAAGGAATGGCCAGCAAGCGCAGCAGGCCCTGCAAGGCGCCGTCTTCCCCGAAGGCACCATGGATCAATGGAAAGACCACTTCGATGCGCGGCAGGGTCTGGCCGGACTCGACTTCGATGAACTGCCCGCCGGTACTGCCCGGCAACAACGCCAGTTGACGTCCCGAGCCGCTCAGGCTGATGCGCGCAGGGTCGCTGGCATTGAGCAGATAATCGCGTTCATCGAAGCGCAGCCAGCGCCCCAGCTTGTCGACACCGATCAGGGTCAACTCGTAGCGGGCACGGTCGATGGCATTGATGACGTTGCGTGCCGACTGCAGCGACACTTCGTGCTCGCTCGATTGCCCGCCGAAGACGATGGCGACTGATTTTTTCAAAGCGCGGTACTCCTGTTTTTCAGGCCGCGAAGATAAGAGCAATACCGAAGGGAGTCCAGAGGGCGGGCTGTCGCAGCCGGCAAATGCCGGAAAAAAGATGCCGGGCGGTCACCTGGTTCAAGCATGACCGCACGAGCGAGGCGCGGTGATTACTGCGCCACTGGGGTATCCTTGAGCACGGCCGAACCAAAACCGGCAAAACGCTTGTTGAAGCCCGCAATGCGACCTTCGGTGGTGGTCTTGCGCTGCTGGCCGGTGTAGATCGGGTGCGAGGCGCTGGACACATCGAGCGCCACATACGGATAAGTCTGGCCGTCGCTGTGTGCGTGTGTACGCGTCGTATCGACCGTCGAGCCGATCAGGAAGAACACGTCGGCGGCCGTGTCGTGAAACAGCACGGTGCGGTAGGCGGGGTGAATGTCGGGTCTCATGATGGCTCCGGATAGAAGATGATTTGACATGTTATACAGTAACATATCAGTTATTCCAGCCTATTATCAATCTGCCTTCACCTGTCATGACGCGGCTTGATCGAGCCGACACTTGCCGCTAAGGTTTCGCCTGCTATCAGATAGCGGCCAGCCATCTGGCTGCGCTCACCCGGGGGTATCGGGTCGCGGCGCGCAACATCACCTTCATCATCAGGATTGTTCATGCCCGACACCCCTAGCCACTATGACCTTCCCCAGCACGCCTATGCCCGTCTGATCGAGGCGCGCGACTCGCTGCGCCTGCTCGACAGCTACGTGAACAAGACCGATGTGCTGTGCAACCCGTCGATGCTGGTGGGCTACGTGGCCATGCTGCAAAGCGCGCTGCGGGAGGTCATTGCGGCCAGCACCCCGGCCGAGCCGTCAGAGGGCTTCACGCGCAAGGCCGACGAGCCCGGTTTCGCCGCCCTGAACCCCAAGGAGCGTGAGCTGATCCAGCACCTGCGCTGGACCAGCCCGCAGGGGCGCGAGGATGTCTACAGCATGGTCGAGCGCATTCGCCAGATCAAACCCTGGGTCAGGGAGAACTGAGCGGGATCGATCGCTTGCACAGGGCCTGGAGGCCGGGCCAGACGCCTGCGCAGAGACATTCTGTAATAGGGCATTTTTTGCATTTGCCGTAGAATCCGGCCACCCTGCCGCGCCGCAGCGACACTGACTGACGGTAGGCAACCAAGGCCATCACGCGCCGGTCTTTATTTCACCGACTTACTTCAAGAGCCCACCGTTATGACTAACGGCCGCGATTATCGAATCGACTTCTTTCGAGGCCTGGCGCTGATCTTCATTTTCTGGGATCACGTGCCGGACAACCCCCTGGCGCAATCGACCGTGCGCAACTTCGGCTTCAGCGACGCGGCGGAAATCTTCGTCTTCCTGGCCGGCTACGCCTCGATCCTGGCCTATGGTCGCATCTCTCGTCGTGACGGCTGGCTGGTCGCCAGCGTGCGCATCCTCAGGCGCACCTGGGTGCTGTACGTGGTGCACATTTTCCTGCTGACCCTGCTGATGGGCATCGTGTTTGTCGCCAACAACTACGTCGAGACCCGCGACATGATCCAGCAGATGGGCCTGGAGCATTTTGTCGGCAATCCGCAGCAGGCCCTGGCCGATGAGCTGCTGTTGCGCTTCAAGCCCAACCTCACCGATCCGCTGCCGCTGTACATCCTGTTGCTGCTGGCCCTGCCGCTGATCCTGCCGTTGATGCTGCGCAAGGTCGAGCTGGCCGTGGCCCTGTCGATCGCGCTGTACATGATGGTGCCGCTGTACGGCTGGAACCTGCGCGCGTACGAAGGGGGCGGCGTCTGGTACTTCAATCCGGTGGCCTGGCAGCTGGTGTTCATTTTGGGCGGCGCCTGCGCCCTGTACAACGAGCGCCCGCGGGTGGCCGATACCCGGCCCTTGAGCCAGCAGCCACTGTTCGCCCTGGCGGCCGTCTATGTCTTGATCGCCGGCATCCTGACCTTCAGCGAAAAATGGCCGTCCCTGCACGCTGCGCTGGTGGCCAGCCTGCATCTGGAACCGCTCTACCCGATCAGCAAGACCGACCTGGCACCGGTGCGCCTGCTGCACTTTGTGGCGCTGGTGTACGTCACCGCCAGGCTGCTGCCCGTTCACGCCCGCTGGCTGGACAACTGGCCAGCCCGCCAGGCGTGCCTGATGGGCCGCTACTCGCTGGAAATCTTCTGCCTGGGCGTGCTGCTGGCCCCGCTGGCCGACGCCGCCAACGCCCTGGCCGGCGACACCTGGCCGATGCAGGTCTCCACGGCCCTCGCCGGTCTCGGGCTGATGATGCTGATGGCCAACGGGCTGGAACTCAACAAACGACTGGGCGCCGGCAAGGGGGTGGTCGAGTCCACGACGTTGAGGCCGGCTTCGCAATAGTGAGGACAACCACAGGCCAGGCTTTAACGAACCTGGCCTGATTTCATCGTTTCTCCCTACTCGACTGCCGGCACCGCCCCCAGCAGATAATCACGTAACGTGCCTATCTGCCTTGTCTTCAGGCTGCTCTTGAGCCAGACCAGATAATACCCATCGCCCGTGGCCACGGCCTGCTTGAACGGCAGGCGCAATTGACCGTTGCGCAACTCGGCACTCACCAGCAGCCGGTCGGCCACCGACACACCCAGACCTTGCAGAGCGGCGCCAATGCCTTGGTCAAGGGTATCGAACAACTGGCCACGCTCCAGGTTGACTTCATGACGGCCGCGTACGCCTGCCAGCCAGCGGCGCCAGTCACGCCGGTCGGCACTGGGGTGCAGCAGCTCGACGTCATTGAGGGCAGACAGGTCCGGGGCGTCGGACAGGTACTGCGGGTGGCAGACCGGGATCAGCAATTCATCGAAGAGCTTGCAGCTGTCGAGGTCTGACCCGAAATGACCGGGGCCCAGCAGGATGGCGCAGTCATAGGGCTCGGTATAAAGATCGACGCTGTCGATGTCCATCCACACACTGGAAAGCTGCACATGGCAATGAGGATCGATCTGGCGAAAACGGTCGAGGGCCTTGAGCAGCCAGCGCATGGTCAGGGTCGAGGGTGCTTTCAGGCGCAGGCTGTGGCGATCGGTCTTGAGCAAGGCGCAGGCGTTTTCGATGATCTTGAAGCCGGTCTTGAGCTCGGCGGCCAGGTGCCGACCCGGCACGGTCAGGCTCAAGCGCGGGCCATGACGCTCGAACAGCGCGCAATCAAACAGCGATTCAAGGTTCTTGATGTGATGGCTGACCGCACTTTGCGTCACCGACAACTCCTGCGCCGCCTTGCTGAATGAGCTGTGCCGGGCTGCCACTTCAAAGGCGCGCAATGAATACAGCGCAGGGATCCGTTCAGTCATGAGCCTGCCAATGATGAGTAAAGCTCATAGTAGGGCAGAACTTAACCCGTTTTACAATGCACCGGCCCAAGGCAAGAATCAGCGCCCCCACCGACCTTGATCACGGACGCTGCGCCTTGAATACCGCCCTGACCCTGACCTATGCCATCACCGTATTGCTGCTGATCGCCACGCCCGGGCCGGTGGTGGCGCTGGTGGTCAATACCGCCAGCCGCGCCGGCAACCGCCAGGCCGCAGCCACCGCACTGGGCAGTAATGCCGGCTCGCTGGTGCTGATCGGCGTGGCGGCCTGGCTGATCGTCGGCAGTGTCACTCTGGATCCGCGCCTGCTGACGGCACTCAGCCTGCTCGGCTGCCTGTACATTGCCTGGATGGCGTGGGTGCTGTTGCTCGAGCATGCATCCGTCGCGCCCGCTCGGGGCACAGGCCGTGGCGGCTGGCGGCGCGGCTTCATGGTCGGGGTGTGCAACCCCAAGGACATCGTGTTCTTCGTGGCGTTTTTCCCGCAGTTTCTGCACATCACTTCATCCCTGCAGACCAGCCTGGCGGTGTTGTCGCTGATGTGGGTGGTCATTGATCTGTGGGTGCTGGGCATCTGGATCCTGTTCGCCGGCCTGCTGGCCAGGCGCGCGGGCAGCCGCTGGATAAGCCGCTGCTCGGGCGTGGCGTTGCTGCTGATTGCCGTGGCAGGGCTGGTCTACAACCTGCATCAACTGGCGTAGCGGCAGATTGCCTGACAATTTCCACTGCCCTCCCCGGTCAGGGTCTACGCTTGTCTGAAGTGGGTTCAACAGGATGACCGGGGCCAATCGACTATGGGCGTATTACGGCATTCAGAAACCGGGCAAGCGGTGGCGCTTGCCGATCATCAGCAACCTCCTCGACAACCGCCGCCAGGCAAGCACTATGGCTGGCGGGTGTTCTGGGTGCTGGTGGTCATGGGCGGCGTGGGACTGGGTGTGGCCATCGCCATGGAGGCCCGCAGTTCGCGCCTGCAGGCGCAAGAGATTTCGCGCCTGGCGGCCGACCTGACCTGGACACTGCAACCAGGGCCCAGCGACCGGCTCATTTATCCAGGCGAAGGCCCGTTCGACAAACGCCTGGGGTATTCGGCCCTTGAAACCTTTACCCAGCGGTTGCTCAAGCGCGACTACCTGATCAAGGAACAGACACGTTTTTCGCCCGGGTTGATGCGCTACGGCCGCATGGGTTTTTTCGTGCCCTACCAGGAAAAGATCCAGACCGGGCTGACCATCACGGACTGCCGCGCCGCGCCGCTCTACCAGTTCAGCTACCCGCAACAGTTCTATGCCGACTTTGCCGGCATTCCCCCGTTGGTGGTGCAAAGCCTGTTGTTCATCGAGAACCGCAACCTGCTCGACCCCGAACAACCGCTGGCCAACCCGGCCGTGGACTGGCCACGCTTTGTCAAGGCGGCCTGGTCGCAGGTGGCCAAGCGTTTGTCCTTGCCCGGCCAGTCGGCGGGCGGCAGTACCTTGGCCACGCAACTGGAAAAGTACCGGCATTCGCCCGACGGCCTGACCCAGACTGGCGCCGAGAAACTGCGGCAGATGTTTTCCGCCAGTGTGCGGGTCTACCAGAACGGCGAGCAGACACTGCCGGCGCGCCAGCGGGTGGTGCGTGACTACCTCAACAGCGTGCCGCTGTCGGCGGTGCCCGGCCACGGCGAAGTGCACGGCCTGGCCGAAGGCTTGCGGGTCTGGTTCGGCGCCGACTTCGCTCGCACCAACCAGGTGCTGTCGGGCAGCGCCGACACGCCCCAGGCCCTCGACGAAAAAGCCCTGGCCCTGCGAGAAGTGCTGGCGCTGGTGATCGCTCAGCGCCGGCCCTCGCACTACCTGGCCAAGGGCCGTGCCGAACTGGCCGACCTGATCGACAGCCATATCCGCGTGCTGGCCGGTGCCGGCATTCTTGAACAGCCACTGGCCGATGCCGCCCTGGCCCGGCAACTGACCTACCGCGACTGGGAGCAGCAACCCACCTGGCAGCCTATCGAAGGCAACAAGGGCATCAGTGTGGCCCGCAGCCGGTTGTCGAACATGCTTGATCGTCCGTTCTATGACCTGGACCGTCTTGATCTGTCGGCCAGCACCACGTTGCAGGGCGAACTGCAGGACAAGGTCACCCGCTACCTGCACGACCTGGCGGATCCGGCCTTCGCGGCCAGTATCGGGCTGATCGGCGACCGCCTGCTGAGCCCGGCCAGCACCGCCCAGGTGCGCTACAGCTTCACGCTGTTCGAAGGCACCCCGGACGGCTTTCGCGTGCGGGTACAGACCGACAGTACCGACCAGCCCTTCGACATCAACGAAGGCAGCAAACTGGAACTGGGCTCCACCGCCAAGCTGCGGGTGCTGACCACCTACCTGGAAATGATTGCCGAACTGCACCAGCGCTATGGCGACATGAGTGCCAGCGAACTGCGCAAGGTGCCGGTCGAAGAGCCCGACCGGCTGACCCGCTGGGCGGTCGATTACCTGCTCCAGCATCAGGATCGCAACCTGTCGGCCATGCTCGCCGCCGCCCTGGACCGGCGTTACTCGGCCAGCCCCGGCGAAAGTTTCTTCACCGGTGGCGGCCTGCACCGCTTCAACAACTTTCGCAGCCAGGACAACGGTCGGCTGCCGACCCTGCGTGAATCGCTGCGCGAGTCGATCAACCTGCCATTCATTCGCCTGATGCGCGATGTGGTGCGCTACAGCACCTACCAGGCGCCTGGCAACAGTGCCGAACTGCTCAAGGACGACAGCGACCCGCGCCGCCAGCAATACCTGAGCGAGTTTGCCGACCGTGAGGGCCGGGTGTTCCTGCTGCGATTCTGGAAACGCTACAAGGACAAGCCTTCCCAGGCGCGCCTGGAGACCTTCCTGGACGGCATGCGCCCCACCGCCTCACGCCTGGCGGCGGTGCATCGCTACCTGATGCCCAATGCCGACCAGGCCACGTTCAATACCTTTGTGCGCAACCACCTGGCCGATGGCGAAGCGGCCAAGGTCACGAGCAAGCGCCTGGCCGAGCTGTACAAGAACTACGGCCCCGGTGCCTACGACCTGCCGGACCAGGGCTACATTGCCCGGGTCCACCCGCTGGACCTGTGGCTGATCGGCTTTTTGCTGAACAACCCACAGGCGCAGTTCAAGGACGCGGTGGCGGCCAGTGTCCACGAGCGCCAGGAAGTCTACAGCTGGCTGTTCAAGAGCCGGCACAAGGGCGCCCGCGACAGCCGTATCCGCAGCATGATGGAAGTCGAGGCGTTCCTGGACATCGAACAGCGCTGGCAACGCCTGGGGTATCCGTTCGACCATCTGGTGCCATCGCTGGCCACGGCCATCGGCAGCTCCGGCGACCGCCCGGCGGCGCTGGCCGAACTGATCGGGATCATCCAGAACGACGGCATCCGCCTGCCCACGGTGCGCATCGACAACCTGCACTTTGCCGCCGATACACCGTATGAGACCCGCCTGATCATCAACCCCGACCTGGGCAAGCGCGTGCTGCCCTCGGAAGTGGCAAGCGCCATGCGCGAGGCCTTGTCGGAAGTGGTCGATGGCGGCACCGCCAAACGCGTGCAAGGCACCTTCAAGCTGGAGGACGGCAGTGTCCTGGCCATGGGCGGCAAGACCGGTACAGGCGATAACCGCATCCAGAGCGTCGGCACCGGCGGACGCATCCTGCAGTCACGAGCCATCAACCGCACGGCCACCTTCGTGTTCTATCTGGGCGACCATCACTTCGGCACCCTCACCGCCTACGTCCCCGGGCGTGCCGCCGAAGGCTACCGCTTTACCTCCGCCTTGCCCGTGCAAGTGCTCAAGGGCATGGCACCGATCCTGACGCCGTACCTGGAGAATAATGGGCAGGCCATGTGCGGCTCGCCGGCGACCATTTAAATCTGCAAACGAATCAAGGCGTTATTCTCAAACGAGAACAGCTTGCAACAAAACGCTTGCGAATACGTAAAGATATATCTTAAGGTATATCTAAACGTAACCAAGAGAAGCTCCTGATGGGCGATGAATGTCCCACTTCCGAACCTTTTGCCGACAAACGCGGTGGCCGTGAACGCGGCGGGCGCGGCCCCCGGGTGTTTGCGCCGGGCGATCTGAAACTGCTGTTGCTGGACCTGATCGCCGGGCAGCCCTGCCACGGCTATGACCTGATCCGCCAGATCGAAAGCATGTTCGACGGCGCCTACACCCCAAGCCCTGGTGTGATCTACCCGACCCTGACCTTTCTCGAAGAAAGCGAGCTGATCCAGGGCGATGCCGCCGCCGGCAAGAAGCGCTATGCCCTGACCGACACCGGCCGCACCTGGCTGGCCGAACAGGCGGTGGCCATTGACGGAGTGCGCATGCGCATCGAAGTCAGCAAGCGCTCGCTGCGCGGCCATGACCGGCCCCCGGAAATCCACGAGGCGGTGCATAACCTGCGCCATGCCATGCACATGCATCACGGCCGCTGGACCCCCGAGGAAATCCTGCGGGTGCGCAACCTGCTCAATGACACCGCCAAAGCCATTGTCGACGGCTCCTTTTCCCTCTCGGAGAAACCTTGATGAATTCACCGCAATCGATCCATCGCGTCATGCATGAAATCAAACGCCGCAAGCTTGAAGTGCTGCGAGTGACCGACCTGACCCCGCTGATGCGCCGCGTCACCCTGCACGGCGAAGACCTGGCCGGTTTTATCAGCCTGGGCACCGACGATCACGTCAAGCTGCTGTTCCCGCGCACGGCTGAAGAACAGGCCGCGCTGGACAATCCGGGACTGGGCCGCGACAGCGAAGGCCCGCGTCCGGCCATGCGCGACTACACCCCGCGGCGCTTCGATGCGCACAGCAACGAACTGGACATCGACTTTGTGCTGCACGGCGATGGCCCGGCGGCCAGTTGGGCGGCCCAGGTCGAGCCGGGACAGTGGCTGTACATTGCCGGCCCCCGGGGCTCGCTGGTGGTGCCGGACATGTTCGACAGCTATCTGCTGATCGGCGACGAAACCGCCATCCCGGCCATTGCCCGGCGCCTGGAAGAACTGCCGGCCGGTCGCAGCGCACGGGTGCTGATCGAGGTCGCCAGCCTGCAGGAACAACAACCGCTGGCCAGCCAGGCGCAGGTAGAGGTCAGTTGGGTGGTGCGCGGTGAGCAGGACCTGCTCGATGCCATCCGCAACGTGCAGGTGCCCACCGGCAAGCTCTACGCCTGGGTGGCTACAGAAGCTGCACTGTCGCGCAAGGCACGGCGCGTGCTGCTTGACGAACTGGGGCTGGACGACGAATTCGTCAAGGCCGCCGGCTACTGGCGCCTGGATGAGTCAGAAGCCGAAGCGCATTGAGCAGGATCGCGTGATCGCCGGGCTGTTCAGGCGTGCTTCAACAGCCGGTCTGCCGCCAGCACCAGCAGCGCGATCAGCACAAAACCGGCCAGTACCCCACCGGCATTGATCAACGCTGGCATGAAACCGATCGTGCCGACATCGATGAAGGGGTACAGGTAGTCGCCGACGACATGGCCGCGCCACAACACATAGCCGAAGTAGCCGATGGGGTACAGCATCCACAAGAGCACATGGCGCAGGTCCAGCTTCGCCCTGGGCACGCACAGCCCCCAATAGATCACGAACGCCAGCGGCATGATGTCGTGCAACAGTTCGTCGGCAATCCACTGCCAGCCCTGCGGCTGCCATAAATGCCGCAGCAGCAGGTTATAGGCGATGCCCACCAGCGCGATGCTGACGGCAATGCCGCTGCACACCACCGGATGACGAAAGAAGCGCCAGCCCGGCCCGTCACGCCGACTCAGGGCGCACGTCAAGGCCACGGCCACCAGCGTATTGGTCCAGACCGTAAAGAAGCTGAAGAACCGCACCAGTCCGCCCAGCAGGCTGGCGTGATCGGCCCAGCGGCCATAAAAGATCAGGTACTGCTGCACGGCCAGGCCAAACCAGCCCAGGCAGGCCGCAAGCACTATCAGGCGACGCGCCACAGGAGGCGGCGACGAAAGCGTAAGGTTCATGACCCGAAATCCGGCCTAGGCCGGGCGCTTGCTGCGCTGCAGCTTGATGTACAAGGCTTCGACCTTTTCACGGGCCCAGGGGGTCTTGCGCAGGAAGGTCAGGCTCGACTTGATGCTGGGGTCGCTCTTGAAGCAGCGGATATCGATGCGCTCGGCCAGGCCCGACCATTCATAGTGCGCCACCAGCGCTTCGAGGATGCCTTGCAGCGTGACGCCGTGCAGCGGGTCGTTGGAGGGTGTCGTCATGTCTCACCTTGGCGTGGGGCAGCCCTGGAAAGACGGCCGCAAAAGGAGCGCACCTTAGCTGAGCCGGTGCGCGGCGTGAAGCCCGTATTGCCCTGTGCCAGACGCACATCCGGCCGTAGCGGTCCTGAGTGTAGAACGCAAAGCCGGCCCCTAAGGCATCTGAATCGGCCATCCATCCTGTTTTTTCCGCCCCGCCGAAACGTTTTGTTACTGGCGACGTCTGCACAGTGTGCACGCGCCGGCCTGCGGGCCAAGAGTGGCGCCGGCACGCCCTCTGGACGCTCGCACCGGGCGGACTGCCTGACCAATGGCAGTCAGTCACGCGCTTGGGCAGCTAGCGTTCAAGGGCATGACGCCAGACGGTTCAACAATGATGAAGACGGCGTCGTTCACTTAACCTTCACGGAGATTCGCAATATGAGCACTGAAGGTGCTGTTCGCAGCCACCGCCTGCTGCCGAGGCTGCTCGGGGTGGTTGTCCTGCTGATGGGGCTGTTCCTGCTGGCCTACGGGGTCCGGCTGCTGCAACTGGGCGGCTCGACCTATTACATTCTGACCGGCCTGGGCCTGGTGGTGACCGCGATCCTGCTGTTCAAGGGCCATCGCGCAGCGCTGGGTCTGTATGCCTTGATCCTGTTTGCCAGCACGGTCTGGTCGTTATGGGAGGTGGGCCTGGACTGGTGGCAACTGGTGCCACGCCTGGCCCTGTGGTTTGCCCTGGGCCTGGTCATGCTGCTGCCTTGGGTGCGACGCCCGCTGCTGGTCAACGGACCGGCGCGCCTGCACACCGGTGGCCTGGGCATCGCCGTGGCACTGGCGGGCCTTGCGGCGATTGCCAGCCAGTTCACCCATCCGGGGCGCATCGAAGGCCAGCTCGACCGCGAGACCGCCGGCACCACCAACACCGCCCCGGCCATGCCCGACGGTGACTGGCAGTCCTATGGCCGCACCGCCTATGGCGACCGTTATTCGCCCCTGACGCAGATCACGCCAGAAAACGTGCACAAGCTCGAACCGGCCTGGACCTTCCGCACCGGCGATATTCCGGGCCCGGGCGATCCCGGCGAGACCACAGCGGAAAACACGCCGCTGAAGGTCAACGGCATGCTTTATGTCTGCACCCCGCACAGCCAGGTGATTGCCCTGGACCCGGACAGCGGCAAGGAAATCTGGCGCTACGACCCGAAGATCAGCACCCAGAGTGCCAAGGACTTCAAGGGCTGGGCGCACATGACCTGCCGTGGCGTGGCCTACCATGATGAAGCCGCCTACAGCACCAGCCCGGCGACACCGGACACCACAGATACCACAAGCGCCAGTGCCAATGCCTGCCCGCGACGGATCTTTCTGCCCACCGCCGACACCCGCCTGATCGCGCTCAACGCCGACACCGGCAAGGTCTGCGAAGGCTTCGGCAATCAGGGCGCCGTGGACCTGACCACCCACATCGGCAGCTTCGCACCGGGCGGTTACTACTCCACCTCGCCGCCGGCCGTGACCAGGGACCTGGTGGTGATCGGCGGGCATGTCACCGACAACGTCTCGGTCGACGAGCCTTCCGGCGTCATCCGGGCCTATGACGTGCGCACCGGACGCCTGGTGTGGAACTGGGACAGCGGCAACCCGGAACAGACCGAGCCTATTGCGCCCGGCCAGACCTACACCCGCAACTCGCCGAACATGTGGTCGATGTTCAGCGTCGACGAGAACCTCGGCCTGCTGTATCTGCCGATGGGCAACCAGATGCCGGACCAGTGGGGCGGCAACCGCACCGAGGACTCCGAGAAATACAGCGCCGGCCTGGTCGCGCTGGACATCGCCAGCGGCAAGGTACGCTGGCATTACCAGTTCACCCACCATGACCTCTGGGACATGGACGTCGGTGGCCAGCCGACGCTGATGGACATGAAGACCGCTGACGGTCTCAAGCCTGCGGTGCTGGCCTCGACCAAGCAGGGCAGCATCTACGTGCTGGACCGCCGCAACGGTCAGCCCATCGTGCCGATCCATGAAGTGCCGGTGCCGCAAGGCGCGGTCGAAGGTGATCGCACCTCACCGACCCAGCCCAAGTCGGAGCTGAACTTCATGCCGCCGCCGCTGCGCGAGCGCGACATGTGGGGTGTGACGCCGTTCGATCAGTTGCTGTGCCGCATCGACTTCAAGTCTTTGCGCTACGAGGGTCCGTTCACCCCGCCGTCGCTGCAAGGCACGCTGGTGTACCCTGGCAACTTCGGCGTGTTCGACTGGGGCGGTATTTCGGTCGATCCGGTGCGCCAGATCGCCTTCGTCAACCCCAGCTACATGGCGTTCCGGTCCAAGCTGGTGCCGGCCGCCGAAGTCGAGGCCGGTCCTGGTCGCAAGAGCGAAACAGAGGGCGTGCAGCCCAACAAGGGCGCGCCGTACGGGGTGATCCTCGAAGCCTTGCTGTCGCCCATGGGCCTGCCTTGCCAGGCACCGGCCTGGGGTTACGTGGCCGCCGTGGACCTGACCACCCACAAGACCCTGTGGAAGCACAAGAACGGCACGGTGCGCGACAGCTCGCCGGTGCCAATCCCGCTGACCATGGGCGTGCCCAGCCTGGGTGGCACCATCACCACGGCCAGCGGCCTGGGTTTTCTGAGCGGGACGCTGGACCAGTACCTGCGCGCCTACGACCTGCGTAACGGCAAGCAGCTGTGGGAAGGCCGCCTGCCGGCCGGTGCACAGACCACGCCCATGACCTACACCGGCAAGGACGGCCAGCAGTACGTGCTGGTCATGGCCGGGGGGCATGGGTCGCTGGGTACAAAACAAGGGGATTACGTGGTGGCCTACAAGCTGCCCAAATGACCTTGGGCACAAGGTGGCCGGTCGGCCACCTTGTGCGGGTTCACATGATCGCTGCCGGGGTCTGCCTGACCGGAAAGCGCGCTACAAAGCAGGTGCCATGCCGGGCATCGGAGCTGACACTCAGTGTCCCTTCATGGCCCTGCATGATTTGCGCTGCGATATACAGCCCCAACCCCAGCCCTTCACCACGAGCACCGGCCTCGCACCGGGTAAACGGCTGGAACAGCAAGGGCAGCAGAGACTCCGGAATCGGTTCGCCCTGGTTGGCGACCGCCAGCATGACGTCCCCCTCCTCGATCCGCACGACCAGTTCGACAGGCGCTTGCTGTGCGCCGTGGGTCACCGCATTGCCCAACAGGTTGGACAGCAACTGCCCCATGCGAGCGGGGTCGCAATAAATGCCCGTCCCCAATTGCAGGTCGACATTGATGCGGCAGCCCGGATGCGAGGCCAGCACCTCGTCGACCACGGTCCTGAGATAGCCCTGCAGGTCCTCGACCCAGACACGTCGCACGGTGATGCCATCGCCCAGGCGCCCACGGGCGAAATCCAGCACATCTTCGATCAGCGCGCTCATGCGCTGTGAACTCTGGCCAATGGCATGCACCAGCCGCTGCTGACGCTGCCCGACCACCTGGGTCTGCAGCAGGTCGGCGCTCATGCGGATGGCACTCAAGGGCGTGCGCAGGTCATGGCCAAGCACGGCAATGAACTGCTCGCGTAAACGCCCGGCCTCTTCGGCATCCGACAGGGCGTGGGTCTTGAGATCAAGACTGCGCTGCAGGTCCAGGTTGGTGGCGATCAGTTGAGCGAACAGGTTCAGGGTGTCGAGCAAACCGGGGTCCTCGATCTCGGCCGGGGCCGGGTCGATGGCGCACAGTGTGCCAAAGAAATGCCCGTCGGCCTGGATGATGGGGATCGAGATGTAGCTCTCCAGCTTGTAGCCATGTGGCGTGGGGTGCCTGGAGTAGACAGGATGCTGGCTGGCGTGGCCGAACACCACCGGCTGACGGTGCTGGCGTATTTCGTGGCAGATGGTGGAATCGACCACCAGTTGCCCGCCGGGCTTGAGACCGAAATCGAGTGCGTCGTCGACAGCGCAGGCGACCCAGTGACGGTCGGTGACCCGGGCGACGGCGGCGAAGCGCATGCCGGTCATCTGCTTCACCATGCGCAGGATGATCGGCACCGCATCAATGCGGTTGACAGCCCCGATGTCGCTGGAAAACTCTGTTGCGCTCATGGCGGCCGGGTCCAGCTTGAAATGAAGGCTTGATCATACGCGCGCGGCCCGTGGCCGGCCAGTTGGCGGCTGTGCGTCCGGTCACACGACCAGACACCCGATACCGTACGCCCCTTGTAGGAGCGCGCTTGCCGGAATGCCGGACCACCGCGACCGGCTGCGTTAGCAGTCGTAAAATTGTGGCGTTTCGCAGATTTTGAAAGTGTTCACAGCCGTAAATCTGTGGCGTTTCGCAGATTTTACGACTGCTAACGCAGCCGGTCGCGGGCAAGCGCGCCCCTACCTGTCGGGGGTTTGTGATTGACCACGTTGATCATGGTGCAGTTACTTGCCGATTACCTCGCCACGCAGCACCGCCAGGCGGCTGATCAGGCGGTTCTGCACCGGCACCGGAACGTGCTGGGTGTCCATCGACTTGATCAGGCTTTCCACCAGTGCATTGAAGTCGCTGCGCGTCAGGTTCTGGCCCTTGTGCGACTCAGGCAGGCTGTCACCGCCATAGGTGCACGGCCCACCGGCCTCGACGCAGAAATATTCCACCAACCGGTCACGCAGCAACTCGATATGCACCCGCCGAAAGCGATCGACGATGCGTTCGTCCTGCGCGGCATTGAGCAGCATGCCTTCGACAATGCGCTGGATCCCGGCGCGCTGGCCCAGGTCCTGGTACAGGCTGTCGTCACTGGCGGGCTTGTGGGGCTGGGCGCACCCGACCAGCAGCAGGAACATCAGGCACCCGAGCAGACGCTTCATCAGAAGCCTCCCTGCAGAGACAGATAGACGCCGTTCTGGTCTTTCAGCGTCGCGATATCGCCCAGGCGCGCGTAGGCCGCGACCACGGAGAAATGCTTGTTGGGGAACCAGCCGACAAACACATCCGCCCAGTCGCTTTCACCGGCAAATGACAGGTTGTCGGGCTTTTCACGGTACTCCACGCCCACCGCCCAGTTCGGATTGAGCAGCACGGCCACCGAGCCCTCCTTGAGCAGGCTGCGACGGTCACGGCGGTCGCCACCGAAGCCCAGCAGGCCGGTTTCGTTGGCCCGGCTGTAACGCACCCCGCCGTTGAGCAGCAGGTTGTAGCCAAACGCCGCGCCCATGAACAAGCGGCTGGCCGTCAGGTAGCCTTCGACATCGGCATCACGTTTGGCGCCGACAAGGCCGGGAATCAGAAAATCGTTCTGGTGCTTGTATTGCACCCCCAGCGAAACCTGCGGCAGGTCGTCGAAGATCAGGTCGCCGAACAATCGCACCTTCACGCCGAAGATGTCCTGGGTCAGGTTGTCTTCGGGCAGGCTCAGGTCGCGCTGCAAGGTGCCGAGGTCAAGGCGCTGGTGCGCGTAGGAAAACTCGACGCGGTTGCCATACGACACCGTCACCCCGGCGACATCAAGGGTGTAGTCGGGCAAGGTGACGTGGGTGGCCGAGGCCGTCGCGCCCCACTCGCCCTCCTCGCCATAGCCACTGATGACCGCCCACGGGATGATCCCGCCGCCGGCACTGCCCTCGATGCTGCCGGCCCCGCCCGTGGCGACCAGACGACCATTATCGGCCACGACCTGAGGCGCGACGGTCCCGAGCAGGCAACCCAGCAGACAACTTGAAAAACAGGCAATCGGGTAGCGCATATCAATGAACCATCTGGCCGGTGGAGGTAGGACTGCGGGTCATCCAGGCCTCGAACGCGGCCGCGGCGAGCGGGCGGCTGATGAGGTAGCCTTGAGCCGTATCGCAGTGCCAGCGTTCGAGCAGTCGCAGGCTGTGTTCGTACTCGACGCCTTCGGCGACCACCTTGAGTCCCAGGTTGTGGCTCATCTCGATGGTCGAACGGACAATCACCGCGTCCTCGCTGGTTTCATCCAGGTTGCGCACGAATGACTGGTCGATCTTCAACTCCTGCACCGGCAAGCGCTTGAGGTGCGCCAGTGAGGAATACCCGGTGCCGAAATCGTCCACCGACAGGCTGATGCCGCATTCGCGCAGCCGGTTGAGCACCACCAGCGCGCGCGCAGGCTCGCTCATGATTGCGCTTTCGGTGATTTCGAAAATCAATTGCTCGGCCGGCACCTGATGCAGGCGCAGCATCCGGGTGACGTGCCCGACCAGGTCGCCGCCGAGCAGGTCATCGGCCGAGACGTTGACCGACACTTGCACCAGCAGGCTGCGCTGGCGCCACTCAGCCAACTGGCGCACCGCTTCACCGATCACCCAGGTGGTCAGCAACTGGATGCTGCCGGTGCGCTCGGCCAGGACAATGAATTCAGCCGGCGAGACGTTGCCAAATTGCGGATGGTTCCAGCGCAGCAAGGCTTCGGCCTGGCGCACATGCCCTTGGCGAATGTCCAGCTTGGGCTGGTAATGCAGGTGCAGTTCGCCGTTGCCTGGCGCCTTGCGCAAGTCGCGGATCAGGCTGATCTGGCGCTGGTGGGCCAGGTCGCGGCCGTCTTGATAGATGTGCAGGCGTCCCGGCTGATCAGCCGCGTCCTTGCGCGCAATCTGCGCACGGTTGAGCAGCTCTTGCGCAGCATCACCGTGGTCGGGATAGACGGCAATGCCGATGCAGCTTTCCAGGGTAATGTCATGACCCTCGACATGTTGCGGCTCGCTGAGCAGCCGCTGCAATTGATCGCCACGACCCACGGCACTGTCGCTGCCGGTGTGGTCCAGCAACAGCAGAAATTCGTTGGCGGTCAGGCGTGCCACGGTGTCACCGGCATTCAGACCCGACTGCAGGCGCTGGCCCAACTCGCGCAGCAGCAGGTCCACCGCTTCGACACCCACGCTGTCGTGGATGGACCTGAAGTTGTCGATGCCCAGGTACATCAGCGCCACTGGCCGCTGCGCAGCGATCGAGCTGCCCAGGCGCTCCATGACCAGTGCCCGGTTGGGCAGGCCGGTGACCGTGTCGTGCAAGGCATTGTGCGCCAGTTGCTCCTCACGTACGGCAATGCCGTGCTGCATGCTGTTGATCGCATCGGCCAGCATGCCCAGTTCATCCTTGCGCGCCATGCTCACCGGGGTCTGGTAATCACCATCGCCAATACGCTTGGCCGCCAGCGCCAGCGCCCGCACCGGCAGCGACACGCTGCGTGCCAGGGCCAGGGTGCCGATCAGCGAAGCCAGCAAGGCGGCCAGCGAGATCCAGAAAATCTTCTGGTCGAGCGGTACGAAGGCTTGCAGCGCTTTGTCCAGCGGGCTTTGCAACAGCGCCAGTACCTGCCCTTCGCCGGCATTGGCCAACGTCAGGGTCTGGCTGAGAAACTTGAGGTCGGCATGTTCGGTCATGTTCATCTGGCCGCCGGCAGAGTCCTGCATCAAGGCCACCAACCCGGCATGCATGGCCTCGGGCTGGGTGCTGATGAGCTTGCCGGGGCGGCCGTTCTCGATGGTCAGGAACGACACTTCCAGGCCGCTGAGCGCGTGCAGCTCTTCGGCGATGTCACTGTCGATGGTGAAGCCCATCACCACCCGTGCCAGCGGCAGGGGTGCCAGCACCGTGCTTTCGACCAGCAGGTGCGGAATCCCGCCACCGGGCACGATCAGCATTGACTGGTTATTGCGCTTGGCGTTGCGCAGCGCCTGATCGTAGATGAAACGCGAGCCTTCGGGCACTTCGGGCTCGGTGCTGGCGATCACCTTGCCATCCATGCCCAGCAGAAACATGTCGCTGGCATTGATACGCCCGCCATGGTTGAGCAGCACCGAGCGGATGGTCGAAGCTTCGGCACTGGCCACCGCATCGCGAAAGCCGAAGTCGGCTGACAACAATTGCACCGCATCACGCAGCCGCCGGCCGCGCAGGTCGATCAGGCGTTCGAACACCCGGCTGCCGACCTCAAGCTGGGCCTGGGCCTGGCTGCGCACCGCGTCGCTGGTAGCGAACTTGACCGCAATAAACACAGCACTGATCACCACCACCAGCAAGGCGATCAGCACGCCGGCAATCCGGGACTGAAAGCTCAGTCGAAGTTTCATCAATGAGCAGCCTTGTGAAAGGCATCGCCAAAGGCACTCGGGGCCGGGCGTGAGGGCGGGTCTTCAGGCCTGGCCTCGACGGCCAGGTCGAAACGCTTGCTCAGGCCGCCGGCCGCAATCTCGAGATCGCCACCGGCGACCGGTTGCATGTCTTCGCTTTGCGGGGACCAGAGGGTGGCGGTGTAGCGCCCGGGCGGCAGTTGATCGAGCTTGAGCTGACCGTTGGCGTCGGTCACGCCGAACCAGGGGTCGTCGGTGACATAGATATAGCCCACCATCCAGTCATGGATGTTGCACCCCAGCACCACCAGGCCCGGCTTGTCGAACTGCACCGGCTCCGACGGCGTCTTTTCATAAAGCCGCAACTCGAAACGCTTGGGCTGCGAAAAGGAATAGACCTGATGGCGAATGTCATCGCTGTTGGGGAAAGACACCTGCGTGCCGGTGCGCACGGCCAGTACCCGTGGCACGAATTCCTGGTTGCGCTGGTCCATGTCGGCCTTGAGCGTGCCGGCCGGCACTGCCCCGCCGCCCTTGAGGGTCAGCACGGCATTGGCCAGTGGCTGGCCCTGTTGATCGAACAGTTGGGCATTCAGGCTCGCAGCACCTGCGCTTGCCGTAAACAAAGCGTACAGCCCCGCCAGGAGCGCACGAGAAAAAACGTTGGTCATACTGAACGTATCCACAACGGCCAATGCCGGAAAGTTAAGCCAACCCTGGCACGATGTGTCTGGCCTGCAGGTTAACGCTGCAACCTGGGCAAGGGAATGCGTCAGATAAGGCATTTTGCCATCATTTGATCCTGACCGACGAATGGCATTTGCCTGTGCGGCGCAGCCGGCCTGTTTCATCCCTATGACACGCTATCGACTGCGGCCATTGAAACCTGAGCGCGCTTGCCCCATCTAAGCTGCATGTTCAATCTCCCAGGTGCACCATGAGCGACCAGCCGAACGATTCACACGACGACGCCACCGAATACGAAGTCAACCTCGGCTCAGGCACCTCGCTGACACTGCCCGGACAGAACCTGCCGGACAAGGTCTACATCATCCCGATTCACAATCGCCCGTTTTTTCCGGCGCAAGTGCTGCCGGTCATCGTCAATGAAGAGCCCTGGGCCGAGACCCTGGAGCTGGTCAGCAAGTCGGACCATCATTCGCTGGCGCTGTTTTTCATGGACACCCCGCAGGAAGACCCGCGCCACTTCAATACCAAGGCCCTGCCGGAGTATGGCACGCTGGTAAAAGTCCACCACGCCAGCCGTGAAAACGGGCGCTTGCAGTTCGTGGCCCAAGGCTTGTCGCGGGTGCGGATCAAGACCTGGCTCAAGCATCACCGCCCGCCTTACATGGTCGAAGTCGAGTATCCGCAGACCTCCAATGACCCGACCGACGAGGTCAAGGCCTACGGCATGGCCCTGATCAATGCGATCAAGGAGCTGCTGCCGCTCAACCCGCTGTACACCGAAGAGCTGAAAAACTACCTCAACCGCTTCAGCCCCAACGACCCCTCCCCCCTGACCGACTTTGCCGCCGCACTGACCTCGGCCAGCGGCGTGGACCTGCAAGGCGTGCTCGATTGCGTGCCGATCCTGCGACGCATGGAAAAAGTCCTGCCCATGCTGCGCAAGGAAGTTGAAGTCGCGCGCTTGCAGAAAGAGATTTCGGCCGAGGTCAACCGCAAGATCGGCGAGCACCAGCGCCAGTTCTTTCTCAAGGAACAGCTCAAGGTCATTCAGCAGGAGCTGGGCCTGAGCAAGGATGATCGCAGCGCCGACATCGAGCAGTTCGAGCAGCGCCTGGAAGGCAAGACCCTGCCCGCCCAGGCACAAAAGAAAATCGATGAAGAACTGAACAAGCTCAAGATCCTGGAAACCGGCTCACCCGAGTACGCCGTGACCCGCAATTACCTGGACTGGGCCAGCTCGATCCCGTGGGGCGTCACTGGCGCCGACAAGCTTGACCTCAAGCATGCCCGCAAGGTGCTCGACCAGCATCACGCCGGGCTTGACGACATCAAGTCGCGCATCCTCGAATTCCTCGCCATCGGCGCCTACAAGGGCGAGATCGCCGGTTCCATCGTGCTGCTGGTCGGCCCGCCGGGCGTGGGCAAGACCAGCATCGGCCGCTCCATCGCCGAATCGCTGGGCCGGCCGTTCTATCGCTTCAGTGTCGGTGGCATGCGCGATGAAGCCGAGATCAAGGGTCACCGCCGCACCTACATCGGCGCCCAGCCAGGCAAGCTGGTGCAGGCGCTCAAGGACGTCGAGGTGATGAACCCGGTGATCATGCTCGACGAGATCGACAAGATGGGCCAGAGCTACCAGGGCGACCCGGCCTCGGCGCTGCTGGAAACCCTGGACCCGGAACAGAACGTCGAATTTCTCGACCACTACCTGGACCTGCGCCTGGACCTGTCCAAGGTGTTGTTCATCTGCACGGCCAACACCCTGGACTCGATCCCGGGCCCGTTGATCGACCGGATGGAAGTGATCCGCCTGGCCGGCTACATCACCGAAGAAAAACTGGCCATCGCCAAGCGTCACCTGTGGCCCAAGCAGCTGCAGAAGGCCGGCGTGGCCAAGAGCAGCCTTTCGATCAGCGATGCCGCCCTGCGCGCGGTGATCGAAGGGTATGCCCGTGAGTCCGGCGTACGGCAACTGGAAAAGCAACTGGGCAAGGTGGTGCGCAAATCGGTGGTCAAGTTGCTGGAGACGCCGGACGCGGTCATCAAGATCGGTCCCAAGGACCTGGAGGCCTTGCTCGGCATGCCGGTGTTTCGCAGCGAGCAGGTGCTGTCTGGCACCGGTGTCATCACCGGCCTGGCCTGGACCAGCATGGGCGGTGCGACCCTGCCGATCGAGGCCACGCGTATCCATACCCAGAACCGCGGCTTCAAGCTCACCGGCCAGTTGGGTGAGGTCATGAAGGAATCAGCTGAAATCGCCTACAGCTATGTCAGCTCCAACCTGTCGAAGTTTGGCGGCGATGCCAGTTTCTTCGATGAGGCCTTCGTGCACCTGCATGTGCCTGAAGGCGCCACGCCCAAGGACGGCCCGAGCGCCGGCATCACCATGGCCAGCGCCCTGTTGTCGCTGGCGCGTAACCAGGCGCCGAAAAAGGGCGTGGCCATGACCGGCGAACTGACCCTGACCGGGCATGTCCTGCCCATTGGCGGGGTACGGGAAAAGGTCATTGCCGCGCGCCGGCAGAAAATCAACGAACTGATCCTGCCGGAACCGAACCGGGGCAATTTCGAGGAACTGCCGGAATACCTCAAGGAGGGCCTGACCGTGCACTTCGCCAAGCGCTTCAGTGATGTAGCCAAAGTGTTGTTCTGATCCGTGCGGGCAAGATCGGTTATCCTGCCGCCTTGTCTTGCCCAAAACGGACCTTGCCATGACCTCAGCCCGACTGCTCGCGCCCATCAGCCTTGTCTTGTTGACCGCGTGTGCACACACCCCGGACGCCATCGTCTCGCTGGACGATCAAGGCGACTGCCCGCTGGCGCTGACCCGCGGGCAGACGCTGATCCTGTCGTTGCCCAGCAACCCCAGCACCGGCTTTCGCTGGCAGGTGCGCGAACCGGCAGCCGGTATCCTGCGCAGCCTGGGGCCGGAGGTGTACAACGCCGACAAGGGTGCAGAGGTGGTGGTCGGCAGCGGCGGTCAGTCGGTGTGGCGCTACAAGGCGACAGAGGCCGGCACCGCGCGCCTGCGGCTTGAGTACAAGCAACCCTGGGAGCCTGAAGCGGCGCCCCAGGGCACCTTCGAATGCCTGGTCAGGGTGATATAGGCTCTGTACGTAAAGTGGCTGCGCTCGGCCATGCGGCGTTAAAAATCGATTCGCAATGCTGATTGACACGTGTCAACTGCGCTTACTCGCCGCTTTTTGCCTTGCCTGACCTTCGCTCACCGACTTTTCGTACAGAGCCCAGGCAGGCGACTGGTCAGCCTGATGGCACAGGCCCATGCATCCGGCCCGCAACTTGGCTAGAATGCCGGCCTTTGCACACCTTGCGCCGGAATCGCCGTGAACCAGCCACCCGATCGCCTCTTTTCCCAGCCCCTGCCCCAGGTGCCCGACTTCGCCTTCAACGAAGACGTGGTGCGGGTCTTCCCGGACATGATCAAACGCTCGGTGCCCGGCTATCCGGCCATCGTTGAAAACCTTGGCGTGATCGCCGCGCATTTCGCCCGCCCCGACAGCGTGCTCTACGACCTGGGCTGTTCGCTGGGGGCCGTGACCCAGGCCTTGCGCCGTCATGTACGCCAGGATGGCTGCCGGGTGATTGCCGTGGACAACTCTTCGGCGATGGTCGGGCGTTGCCGCGAGTACCTGAATGCCCAGAATTCGATGTTCCAGGAGCTGCTGCCGGTCGAGGTCATCGAAGCCGATATTCTTCAGTTGCCTTGGCAGCCGGCCTCAGTGGTAGCGCTCAACTTCACCTTGCAGTTCATCGCCCCCGAGCAGCGCCTGGCGCTGCTGAGCCGCATCCGCCAGACCCTGGTGCCCGGTGGCGCGCTGATCCTGTCGGAAAAGCTGCGTTTCAACGACCCCGACGAGCAGGCGCTGTTGACCGAGCTGCACCTGGACTTCAAGCGCGCCAACGGCTACAGCGAACTGGAAATTGCCCAGAAGCGCAGTGCCATCGAAAACGTCATGAAACCCGACAGCCTCGAAGAACACCGCCAGCGCCTGCGCGAAGCCGGTTTTTCACGCGTGGTGCTGTGGTTCCAATGCATTAACTTTGCCTCGTTGATAGCCCTGCCATGATCGATCTCGCTCCACTGGTTCGCCGCCTGGCGAACACTCCCCTGGCCACATGGGCCGACAGCCTGCAAGTCCAGCTCGACACCAAGATGGCCAAGGGGCATGGCGACCTTGAGCGCTGGAGTGCAGCCTTGCAGGCGCTGCCGGCGCTGATGCCCAGCCATGTCGACCTGCGCGACGGCTTTACCCTGGACGTGGACTGCGATGAACAGACCCGCGCCCAGGTGCACAGCGCCTTGATGGGGCTGTCGCCATGGCGCAAGGGACCGTTCGATGTGTTCGGTGTGCACATCGACACCGAATGGCGCTCGGACTGGAAGTGGTCGCGCGTGGCGCCCCACCTGAACCTGGCCGGCAAGCGCGTGCTGGATGTTGGCTGCGGCAATGGCTATTACCAATGGCGCATGCTGGGTGCCGGGGCTGACAGCGTGATCGGCATCGACCCCAACTGGCTGTTCTTCTGCCAGTTTCAGGCCATGCAGCGCTACCTGCCGGATCTGCCGGCCTGGCACTTGCCCTTTGCCCTGGAAGATCTGCCGGCGGGGCTGGAAGGCTTCGACACCGTGTTTTCCATGGGCGTGCTCTACCACCGCAAATCGCCCATCGACCATTTGCTGGCCCTGAAGGACTGCCTGCTCAAGGGTGGCGAACTGGTACTGGAAACCCTGGTGGTACCGGGCGATGTCCAGCAGGTGCTGGTGCCGGAAGACCGCTACGCGCAGATGCGCAACGTCTGGTTCCTGCCCTCGGTGGCGGCGCTGGAACTGTGGATGCGCCGGGCAGGCTTCGTCGACGTGCGTTGCGTAGACGTCAGCATCACCAGCGTCCAGGAGCAGCGCAGCACCGACTGGATGCGCTATCAGTCGCTGGGCGACTTCCTCGACCCCGATGACCACAGCCGCACCGTCGAAGGCCTGCCGGCCCCGATGCGCGCCGTGGTGATCGGCCGCAAGCCCTGACATGTCACTGAATGGCAGGCAGGAGCGACTAACGGTCGCGAATGCTGACGGTCAGGCGCTGGAGGTGCCGGCCTTTTCGCGACCGTTGGTCGCTCCTACAAGGCCGATTCAGCTGACGGTCACCTTGTTGAAGATCATTTGCAGGTAGCGCACCAGGTGTTTCGAAGGCGGCGTTCAGGTGCGCCTGGGCGGTAACCGATAATCCGCCGCGCTGCCGTGGTAGGAGCGCGCTTGCCCGCGACCGGCTGCGTTAGCAGTCGTAAATTTGCAGCGTTTCATAAATTTTTCAGTCATTCGCTGCAGATTTTCAGCGTTTCGACAATTTTGCGAGCGCTGCGCACTCGGTCGCCGGCAAGCGGGCTCCTACGAGACAATCATTGCTATAACCCTGTCATCGGGCAGCGGCGGTAATCAGCGCTTTCATCTCTGCCACCGCCGCCTTGAAGCCGACAAACAGTGCATGCGCCACCAGGGCGTGGCCGATGTTCAGTTCGTTGATGCCCTTGATCGCCGCCACGGCTTCGACGTTGTGGTAATGCAGGCCATGACCGGCATTGACGATCAGTCCCTGAGCCACGCCCAGCGCCACACCGTCGGCGATGCGCTGCAACTCAACGGCCACCTCGGCCGGTGTCTCGGCATCGGCGTAGCGGCCGGTGTGCAGTTCGATGGCCGGCGCGCCGACGCGTTTGGCGGCTTCGATCTGTCGAGGGTCGGCGTCGATGAACAATGACACCTCGCTGCCGACCTTCGTCAGGCGCTCGACCGCCGCTCTGATGCGCTCTTCCTGGCCGGCCACGTCCAGCCCGCCTTCGGTGGTCAGTTCCTGGCGGGTTTCGGGCACCAGGCATACGTGGGCGGGACGCAGGCGTTCGGCGAACGCGAGCATCTCTTCGGTCACGCCCATTTCGAAGTTCATGCGGGTCTGCAGCACGTCCTTGAGCAACAGGATGTCGCGGTCCTGGATGTGCCGGCGATCTTCACGCAAGTGCACGGTAATGCCGTCGGCCCCCGCCTCTTCGGCATCCAGCGCCGCCTTGATCGGGTCCGGGTAGCGGGTGCCGCGAGCCTGGCGCAGGGTGGCGACGTGGTCGATGTTCACGCCAAGAAGGATACGAGAGCTATGGGTCACGAGGATCTCCTGCAAGTCAGGGGTTATCTATGGAAGACAGGCCGCAGAGCATAAAGCCTGTTCACGGCTTGCGAAACAGTTCGCGACTGACCAGTGGCCGCCCGCCCAGGTGCACCGCCAGCGCCTGGCGCATCAGGCGCTTGGCGGCCGCCAGGGCGCCAGGCACGCTCCAGTCGGCTTCGGCCATGGCCAGCAGCTCGACGCCCTGGAACAGCCCCGGTTGCAACAGCCACACCCGCTCCAGCCCGGCATCGACCCGCAGGCGATACAGGCCCGTGGCGTCCAGCGGCTGGCCTTCGACATCGGTGTCCAGCGCAAAGCCATAGCCCAGATCATCGAGCAGCCGCCATTCGAACGAGCGCAGCAACGGCTCCAGGGGCCGGCCTTCGGCCAGCGCCACCAGGGTGGCGGCGTAATGATCGAAGACCGCCGGGTGCGGGTCTTCGGTGGGCAACAGGCGAATCAGCAGTTCATTGAGGTACATGCCACTGAACAGCGCTTCGCCCACCAGCCAGCGGGCAATGCCGGCGCCTTCCATGCGCCCGACGTTCTTGAGCTCGCCGCGGCCGCGAAACTCGGCCTCCAGGGGCACGAACGGCCGTGCCAGCGTACCGGCCTTGCCACGCGCATTGCGCAGCACGGCACGCAGCCGGCCCTGGGGCGTCAGGAAATCGACCAGCGCACTGTTTTCGCGATACGCCCGGCTGTGCAACACGAAGGCAGGTTGAGCGATGGGCGTGCTCATCGGGCAGGACTCGCAGAAGGGAAAACGGCGACCGGCCACGCACGTGGCGTGGCCCTGTCACCAGGGGGCTTACAGGTCGTTGTAGCCCAGCGAACGCAGGGCGCGTTCATCGTCGGACCAGCCGCCCTTGACCTTGACCCACAGGTTGAGCATGACCTTGGAGTCGAACAGCACTTCCATGTCGCGGCGTGCATCGCTGCCGATGCGCTTGATGCGCTCGCCCTTGTCGCCAATGATGATTTTCTTCTGCCCGTCGCGCTCGACCAGGATCAGCGCATGGATGTGCAACACACGCCCCTGCTGCTTGAACTCTTCGATCTCGACGGTGATCTGGTACGGCAGCTCGGCGCCCAGCTGACGCATGATCTTCTCGCGCACCAGTTCAGCAGCCAGGAAACGGCTGCTGCGGTCGGTGATCTGGTCTTCCGGGAAGAAGTGGTCGTTCTCGGGCAGGTGCGAGGCGATCAGCCCTTCGAGCGCTTCCAGGTTGTGCCCGTGCTGCGCCGAAATCGGCACGATCGAGGCCTTCGGCAACTGACCCTGCAGCCACTCCAGGTGCGGCATCAGCTCGCCCTTGTCTTCGAGGCGGTCGGTCTTGTTGATCGCCAGGATCACCGGGCCCTCGACGTACTGGATGCGTTCGAGGACCATCTGGTCTTCGTCGGTCCAGCGGGTGCGGTCCACCACGAAGATCACCACGTCGACGTCTTTCAACGCCGCCGAGGCGGTCTTGTTCATGTAGCGGTTCAGGGCCTTGTCGCTGTTCTTGTGCATGCCCGGGGTGTCGACGTAGATCGCCTGCACATCGCCCTCGGTCTTGATCCCCAGCATGTTGTGCCGGGTGGTCTGCGGCTTGCGCGAGGTGATCGCCAGCTTCTGGCCGAGGATGTGGTTGAGCAGCGTGGACTTGCCCACGTTGGGCCTGCCGACAATCGCGACATAGCCGCAGCGGGTTACGTTTGTATCAGTCATTGCCATTCTCCACGCCCAGGGCGATAAGGGCCGCGGCAGCGGCGACCTGCTCTGCAATACGCCGGCTGACACCCTGGCCGCGGCTTTTTTCGTTCAACAGGCTGATTTCGCACTCGACAAAGAAAGTCCGGCAGTGCGGCTCGCCCTGGATGTCCACCACCTCGTAGCGCGGCAGATCGCACGCGCGCGACTGCAGAAACTCCTGCAGGCGGGTTTTCGGGTCCTTGTTGGTGTCGACCAGGGTCAGGCTGTCGAACTCATTGGTCAGCCAGGCCAGCACGCGTTCGCGCGCAGTGGCCATGTCAGAATCCAGGTAGATCGCACCGATCAGGGCTTCCAGGGCATCGGCCAGAATCGACTCGCGACGGAAACCGCCGCTTTTCAATTCACCCGAGCCCAGGCGCAGGTACTCGCCCAGCGCAAAGCCACGGGCCAGCAGCGCCAGGGTTTCACCCTTGACCAGGCGGGCACGCAGCCGCGACAGCTGCCCTTCACGGGCCTGCGGGAAACGCTCGAACAGCGCCTCGCCGGCCACGAAGTTGAGGATCGCGTCGCCCAGGAACTCAAGGCGTTCGTTGTTGCGACCGGCAAAGCTGCGATGGGTCAGTGCCAGGATCATCAGTTCCTGGTCACGGAAGGTATAGCCGAGCTGACGCTCGAGACGACTCAGAGATGCACTCACGGTTTGGCCACGCTGAATTGCTTGTCGAACTTCATGACCAGGTCGACATTGAAGATCAGGGGTTCACGTTGTTCATAATCGAGGTGGGCCACGAACCTGTTGTTCTCCACCTTCAGTCTTAAAGCCTGTTTCAAATCTACATCCCGGATAGTGTTGACCTGCATGTTCTTACCGACGTAACTGTAAAAGTCGTCGACCGACTCGATGCCCAGTGACGGGTTGTCTACGGCCGTTTCGATGACCTTGCGCAGGGAAAAGTAGTCGATGTAGTGCGGCACCACTTTGAAGGCTGTGCTCAGCGCAAATGCGATGAACCCCAGCAGCAATAGCAGCCCGATCAGCGACAATCCCCTTTGCTTACCAGCGAACGTCATGTTCATGTCCAAGCGTAGCTCGACCCGCCTGCTTTTCGACCTGGGGTGTTCAAGTCAGGGTTTCGAGCGTTCCAAATGACATACGGCGCTGTTCGAACAGCGCCGCATCGATTACTTGATCAGCCCGACCCGTGAAAAGGTCGGGAAGTGACTGAGCTTGGGCTCGGGCCAGCTCATCCAGACCGCGAAGGCCTTGCCCACGATGTTGCGATCCGGGACCATGCCCAGCTCGTCCTTGGGAATATTGGGGTCATCCCAGTAACGGCTGTCGTTGGAGTTGTCGCGGTTGTCGCCCATCATGAAATAGTGCTCGGCCGGCACGGTCCACTGGGTATCCGGCGGCGCGCGGTAGCGGGTCATTTCCTGGCGGATCTGGTGCTCGACCTCGCCCAGCTTCTCCGAATACAGCTCGGCACTGCCCAGCGTACCCGGTTCGCTGCCGATCAGGGTCTTGGCCACCAGCTGGTCATTGATGAACAGCCGCTTGTCGCTGGTGTAGCGGATCCGGTCGCCCGGCAGGCCCACTACACGCTTGATGTAGTTGACGCTCGGGTCGCTCGGGTAGCGGAACACCATGACATCGCCGCGCTTGGGATCACCGATCTGGATCACCTTCTGGTCCAGCACCGGCAGGCGGATGCCATACGAGAACTTGTTGACCAGAATGAAATCGCCCACGTCGAGAGTCGGCTTCATCGAGCCTGACGGAATCTGGAACGGTTCGACCAGAAACGAGCGCAGCACCAGCACGATGAACAGCACCGGAAAGAACGACTTGCCGTATTCGACCAGGATCGGTTCCTTGCTCAGGCGCTCGACGACCGCCATGTCCGGCTGCCCGACACTGACCTGATAATTCGAAATGGCCGCACGGCGCCTGGGCGCCAGGAAAACCAGGTCGATCAAGGCCAGCAGGCCGCAGACGAATACAGCGATGACCAACAACAGCGGGAAATTTAGTGACATATGACCTGCTATTCCAACCTGAGCACTGCAAGGAAGGCTTCTTGTGGAATTTCCACATTGCCGACCTGCTTCATGCGTTTCTTACCGGCCTTTTGCTTCTCGAGCAGCTTGCGCTTACGGCTGACGTCACCGCCATAACATTTGGCCAATACGTTCTTTCTGAGCGCCTTGACAGTGGTCCGCGCGATCACCTGCCCGCCAATGGCGGCCTGGATGGCAACGTCGAACATCTGCCTTGGAATCAGTTCCTTCATCTTCTCAGTCAGCGCGCGGCCTTTATAGTTCGCGTTATCGCGGTGCACGATCAGCGCCAGGGCATCGACCTTGTCGCCGTTGATCAGCACGTCGAGCTTGACCAGGTTGGCCGACTGATAGCGGTCGAAATGGTAGTCCAGCGACGCGTAACCGCGGCTGGTCGACTTCAGGCGGTCAAAGAAGTCCAGCACCACTTCGTTCATCGGCAGGTCGTAGCGCACCTGCACCTGGGTGCCGAGGAACTGCATGTCGCGCTGCACGCCACGCTTCTCGATACACAGAGTGATGACGTTGCCCAGGTGCTCTTGCGGCACCAGGATGGTGGCCTGCACGATCGGCTCGCGGAAGTCTTCCACGGCCGAGGCATCCGGCAGGCGCGACGGGTTGTCGACGTAGACGGTTTCGCCAGTCTTGAGCTTGATCTCGTAGATCACGCTCGGGGCGGTGGTGATCAGGTCCAGGTCGTACTCGCGCTCCAGGCGCTCCTGGATGATCTCCATGTGCAGCATGCCCAGGAAGCCACAGCGGAAACCGAAGCCCAGGGCGTCGGAGCTTTCCGGCATGTACTGCAGCGACGAGTCGTTGAGGGTCAGCTTCTGCAAGGCATCGCGGAAGTCTTCGAAGTCATCGGAGCTGACCGGGAACAGGCCGGCATACACCTGAGGCTGGATACGCTTGAAACCTGGCAGCATCTCGACATCAGGTGTCGTGTTGAGGGTCAGGGTGTCACCCACCGGGGCGCCAAGGATCTCCTTGATGCCGGCGATGATGAAGCCCACTTCACCGGCCTTGAGGTCGACGGTGGCGGAGTGCTTGGGGTTGAACACGCCAACGCTGTCGACCAGGTGCACCTTGCCGGTGGACTTGACGAGGATCTTGTCGCCTTTCTTGACCCGGCCCTGGCGCACGCGCACCAGGGAGACGACGCCCAGGTAGTTGTCGAACCAGGAGTCGATGATCAGCGCCTGCAGGGGTGCGTCGATTTCACCTACCGGTGGCGGGATGGTCGCGACCAGGCGCTCGAGGACCTCGTCGACGCCCATGCCGCTCTTGGCGCTGCACGCCACCGCGTCAGTGGCGTCGATACCGATGATCTTCTCGATCTCGTCCTTGACCCGGTCCGGGTCGGCCTGCGGCAGGTCCATCTTGTTCAGGACCGGCATGACTTCCAGGCCCTGCTCGATGGCGGTGTAGCAGTTGGCGACCGACTGGGCTTCGACGCCCTGCCCGGCATCGACCACCAGCAAGGCGCCTTCACAGGCCGCCAGTGACCGGCTGACTTCATAGGTGAAGTCGACGTGGCCCGGGGTGTCAATGAAGTTCAGCTGGTAGGTGATGCCGTCGCGGGCCTTGTAGTACAGGGTAACGCTGTGGGCCTTGATGGTGATGCCGCGCTCACGCTCGAGGTCCATGGAATCGAGGACCTGCGCTTCCATTTCGCGCTCGGACAGGCCACCGCACATTTGAATGAAGCGGTCGGCCAGGGTCGACTTGCCATGGTCGATGTGGGCGATGATGGAGAAATTACGAATGTGGCTCAAATCACTCACGGATCAACACTCAAAAAGGGGCACAGGCAAATCGCCCGCTGAAAAATAGCCGGGAATTGTACCTGAAGGAACGCCGGGGCGTCACGCTTGCTGCAAGGCAAGCCTGCACCGTGATGCAGAAGGGCGGCTCGCGCCGCCCTTCTGGTGTGCCTGTCACGCTGACTATTCGGCCAGCTTGAAGGTGATGAAGCTGGCGCGGCCCTGGCGCAGTACGCGCATGGACACCGAGCGGTTCTTGGGCAAGCTCTTGGCCACTTCGGCAAACTGCTTGGCCGACACGATCTCCTGATTGTTCAGATGGGTGATCACATCACCACTCTGCAGGCCGATCAGCGCCGCCGGGCCGCCCTGGACTTCCTTGATGACCACGCCACCCTTGAGCTCCAGGCTCTTCTTCTGTTCAGCGGTCAGCTCGATCACCGAAACGCCCAGGCGATTGCTGCTGCGCTCGACACCGGCGCCCGGCACCCCCATCTCCTGGCCTTCGTCCGGCAGGGCGCCGACGGTAACGTTGACCGTCTGGCGCTTGCCGTCGCGGATCACTTCCAGCTCGGCCTTGCTGCCATCCTTGAGGTTGCCGATCAGGTGCGGCAGATCGGCGGACATGACAATCGGCTGGCCGTTGGCGGTGAGGATCACATCACCGACACGCAGGCCACCCTTGGCCGCCGGGCTGTCTTCGAGCACCTGCGCCACCAGGGCACCGGCCGGACGCTCCAGGCCGAAGGACTCAGCCAGGTCCTTGTTCACTTCCTGGATGACCACGCCCAGCCAGCCACGATTGACCTTGCCGCTGGACTTGAGCTGGTTGGCCACGTCCATCGCCACATCGATCGGGATGGCGAACGACAGACCCATGAAGCCACCGGAGCGGGTGAAAATCTGCGAGTTGATACCCACCACCTCGCCTTTCATGTTGAACAGCGGACCACCGGAGTTACCCGGGTTGATCGCCACGTCGGTCTGGATGAACGGCACATAGGTGTCATTCGGCAGGCTGCGGCCCTTGGCACTGACAATGCCCTTGGTCACCGAATGGTCGAAGCCGAACGGCGAGCCGATGGCCAGTACCCACTCCCCCACCTTGAGGGTATTGGAGTTACCCAGTTTGGCCGTTGGCAGGTTCTTGCCTTCGATTTTCAGGACTGCGACATCAGTGCGCGGGTCAGTGCCGACCAGCTTGGCCTTGAGCTCGCTGCGATCGGACAGACGAACGAGGATTTCGTCAGCGCCATCGACCACATGGTTGTTGGTCAGGACATAGCCGTCATCGGAAATGATGAAACCCGAGCCCAGCGACTGGGCCTCGCGCTGGCGATCCCCGCGACCGGGCGAGCGTGAGCCCGGCGGCACGCTGCGCTCGAGAAACTCGCGCAGCATCGGCGGCAGGCCTTCAAGGTCCGCGCCCTGGCCGGCCAGGGCACGCTCGGGCATTTTCTGGCGGGTGCTGATGTTTACAACGGCAGGCGAGGCCTGTTCGACCAACCCCGTGAAATCCGGCAGGTCTTCTGCCTGGACCGCAGCGATCTGGCCGAGCATCAGCACTGCAGCCATCAATGAGAAACAAGACTTCAAACGTGGTATCGACATACGGCTCCCGTGGATACGAGCAAAATTAAGCGACAGAGCGACTGATCCATCAGCCCGGGCCTTGCGACCCTGGCAGCAGGCTGCACGGTGGTCAGCGTTTTCAGGCCTCATAACGACAAAGGTCACAGCTGTGAGGCTGTGACCTATAGAAAAAATTCAGGCTTTTTGCAACGTGCAAAGCTCACCAGATATTTCCGTCGAACCGCTCCAGACCCGACAGACTATAGGCTGTATGCCCGCAGCAGCCGAAGTGAAACCTTTTACATCTGCCATCGATGCACCGTCAGCGGCGTTCACCGACTAACGGGCACCCGCCGCATCGCCATGGCGCATGGACAGGGCAATCCGCTCGGCCGTGCCGACCGGTATCTCGCCGACCACAGTCACCATGTTGTCGCCCTGGGCTGAACTCAGGTGACGCGACACCACAGCCGTGGGCCCGAACTGGGTACGGATATCGGGTGCCACCTTGGCTGCGACCGGCTCAATGAAGACCGAAAAGCGTGTCAGACCGTCGCCATACAGCAGGCTGATGACCTGACCACTGGACCCGGTATCCTTGCGTACGGACTCATTCCCCAGCTCGAACCCCGGCGGCAACCATTCTGCATGCCAGGCAACGGGCTTGGACGGCACCTGGGTAGCAGGCTTGTTTCTGGGAGACGGCAACGACTTGCAGTCGGCACTGGCTTGCAGTGATCGCTCATCGAGAGACTGCGAAGGATCGTATTCGGTGAACTGGAACCTTTCGAGCAACTGGCCCTTTTCGCTGAGCAACAGCGACTTGAGGGTCATGCCGGTCTCATCGTCCAGGTGCAGCTCGACACCGTATCGGTGCTGGTCCTTGGGCGACATGACCAGAATGGTCGCGGCACGACCCGCCACGCGGGACTTGCCAGCCACTTGCATGTCATACCAGGCGGACAGCTTTCTGACATCCAGGACGCGCCCGGAAGGATCGGGCAGATTGGCCAGCCCCGTCACCAGCGTGCCGCTGACGCATTGCGTCAGGCCATCGACACGCAGGATCTCCTGAGCCGAGCCGTCGAGTTGCAGAAGACGCTCACGCACCTTGCCCTGCTCGACGCTGTGCCAGATGCGATGGGTGGAAAAACCACCGTTACGCTCGTAGACAAAAGTCCCTTGAAAGCTTTGTTGCTGCTCGGCTTGCGCAAGACGCTTCAAGAGGTCTTGCGCATCATCGGCATACGCAGGAGCGGCTAGCCATCCACTGAACAACAAAGGCAATAGAGGAGTGGCTCGCATACTCTTCCTTAGCGGTTTTCCAGGCTGGCAGCGCGTGCGTAAGGCAGAGCGCTTTCAGTCTCCTTCAGGGCCGCCTGCTGGGCATGCTGACGCAGGTAGCCTGGCACACGCTGGTCGTCTGCACCGGCCTGGGCCTGTACAGCACCGTTGGCAGGGCCGGTAGCTTCTTCGGTATAACCGGCCAGTACCGCAGGCCCCTGGGGCTGAGCGACCGACAGGTTGGCAGGTTGCTGGTTCTGTTGCGCCAGCTGTGCACCGGTGATTTCGTCCTGGTTGTACAGGCGTACGCCTGCCAGTACCGCAACGGTCACCGAGGCGGCTACCGCCAGACGACCCAGGGTCCGCCATGGACCGCGACCCGGCTTCAACGGCGAAGCTTCGTCGGCAATCGCAGCCGATACAGCGGCCGAGATGTCCAGGTGGGGTACGAGCAGTTCCTTGTGCATCGCTGCACGGGCAACCTGATAACGCGACCAGGTGGCACGTGTATCCGCATCGTCGATGGCACTCAGCACACGACGTAATTCCAGTTCGTCCGCTTCGTTATCCATCACTGCGGACAGCGATTCCTGCAGGGCTTCACGACTCATGGCGGTTCCTCTCTTGGCTATCGCCGCTGTCTCAGGATTCCTGCAACAACGGCTGCAGGGCTTTGTCGATGGCTTCCCGAGCGCGGAAGATCCGAGAGCGCACGGTACCCACCGGACACTGCATGACGCTCGCAATGTCCTCATAACTCAGACCATCGAATTCGCGCAAAGTTAGGGCTGTACGCAAATCTTCAGGGAGAAGCTGGATGGTTCGATGCACAGTGCTTTCGATCTCATCCCTCAACAATGACCGCTCCGGTGACTCGATATCCTTGAGGCCATGATCGCCGTCGTAGAATTCTGCGTCTTCGGACTTGACATCGCTGTCCGGTGGTCGCCGACCGCGCGACACCAGGTAGTTTTTCGCTGTGTTGATAGCGATGCGGTACAGCCAGGTATAAAAAGCACTGTCGCCGCGGAAATTGCCGAGTGCGCGGTACGCCTTGATAAAGGCTTCTTGCGCCACGTCTTGAGCTTCATGGGTGTCGTGCACGAATCGCACGATCAACCCGAGAATCTTGTGCTGGTATTTCAGCACCAACAGATCAAATGCTCGCCGATCGCCACGCTGAACGCGCTCGACCAGCTGCTGATCCTCTTCCTGGGTTAGCATGAACACTCCTCATTGAGCCTGAAGGAGTGTTGCATCAGCCATCGTTCAGGCTTGCAAACATAGACTCGGGCTTTTGACAAAAGTTCTCCCCCTTCAGGCAAGTTTCCTGCCGGCACCGAACTGGCCCGCACGAAAAACGCAGCGCGGGCAAGGCCCGGCTGCGTGAATAGTCTTGTCGTCGATTTCGCTGCCGATGATCCTTTTCGGCATAGCCGACGCTGTTCCTTATACAGGCAACCTGCTATTGAGCGTGGCGCGGGCTGAAAAGTTCCCGCACCCCGTAATTGCAGGCTCAAGCCCCACCCTGCCCACCCTGATCGCTGCCTCGTACTGCCGCTGTCGGACCTCAACAAACGATTGCATCGAAAACGGTAGGCATGGCGTCGGCGACTGGCGCACAATCCGCCCCCCGCCTGTGGTCTCACATTGCCATGTAAAGCGAGGCTATTGTGCCGGTCCCCCTATACTTATACTAGTGGCCGCTCGACGCGGAGTTGATAGATGAGCCAACATTTTCAGCATGACGTTCTGGTTATCGGCAGTGGTGCGGCGGGGTTGAGCCTGGCCCTGACCCTGCCCGCCCATCTGCGCATTGCCATCCTGAGCAAGGGTGACCTGGCCGACGGCTCGACATTCTGGGCCCAGGGCGGCGTGGCTGCCGTACTGGACGACACCGACACCGTCGAGTCGCATGTCGAGGACACGCTCAATGCCGGCGGCGGCCTGTGCAACGAAGAGGCCGTGCGCTTCACCGTCGAGCACAGCCGCGAGGCCATCGAGTGGCTGATCGGGCAAGGCGTGCCCTTTACCCGTGACGATGAAGGCAACGAGCAGGCGCACAGTTTCGAATTCCACCTGACCCGCGAGGGTGGTCACAGCCACCGGCGCATCATTCATGCGGCCGATGCCACGGGTGCGGCGATCTTCAGGACCCTGCTGGAGCAGGCACGCAAGCGCGACAACATCGAATTGCTGGAGCAGCGCGTTGCGGTGGACCTGATCACCGAACCTCGCCTGGGCCTGCCCGGCCAGCGTTGCCTGGGTGCCTACGTGCTGGATCGCAACACCGGCGAAGTCGACACCCACGCCGCGCGCTTCACAATCCTGGCCTGCGGTGGCGCGGCCAAGGTCTACCTCTATACCAGCAACCCGGACAGCGCTTCGGGCGACGGCATTGCCATGGCCTGGCGCTCGGGCTGCCGGGTCGCCAACCTGGAGTTCAACCAGTTCCACCCCACATGCCTGTACCACCCGCAGGCCAAGAGCTTCCTGGTGACAGAAGCCCTGCGCGGGGAAGGTGCGTACCTCAAGCTGCCCAACGGCGATCGCTTCATGCCGCGCTTCGATGAACGCGCCGAACTGGCGCCACGCGACATCGTGGCCCGGGCCATCGATCATGAAATGAAACGCCTGGGCATCGACTGCGTCTACCTGGACATCAGCCACAAGCCCGAAGCCTTCATCAAGTCGCACTTTCCGACCGTTTACGAACGCTGCCTGGCGTTTTCCATCGACATCACCCGCGAACCCATCCCGGTGGTGCCCGCCGCGCACTACACCTGCGGCGGCGTCGTGGTCGACAGCCAGGGGCGCACCGACGTGCCGGGCCTGTACGCGATCGGCGAAACCAGTTGCACCGGCCTGCACGGCGCCAACCGCATGGCCAGCAATTCGCTGCTCGAATGCTTTGTCTATGCCCGCTCGGCAGCCGCCGACATCGTCGAGCAACTGACCGAGATCGGCATGCCCAGCGCCCTGCCCGGCTGGGACGCCAGCCAGGTCACCGATTCGGACGAAGACGTGATCATCGCGCACAACTGGGACGAGCTGCGGCGCTTCATGTGGGACTACGTGGGCATCGTGCGCACCAGCAAGCGCCTGCAGCGCGCCCAGCACCGGGTGCGCCTGTTGCTGGATGAGATCGACGAGTTCTACAGCAACTACAAGGTCAGCCGCGACCTGATAGAGCTGCGCAACCTGGCCCAAGTGGCGGAGCTGATGATCCGCTCAGCCATGGAACGCAAGGAATCCCGCGGCCTGCACTACACGCTGGACTACCCTGACATGCTGGCAGAGGCCCTGGACACCGTGCTGGTGCCGAACAACTTCAAGGCCTGAATCAGCCGCGCCGGGCAAACCTGAGCCGCACGCGCAGGCGACGATGAACATCCGGCGCCAGCGCATCACGGGCGATGCACACCGAGCGCGTCCGCCAGTCGGGCCGCTCGCCGTGCAACAGATGTACACGTAACACCACCATCAATGGCAGCACCAGGCTGTCAGGGGCGACCTCGACCGCCTGCCACCCTCCCTGCCCGCTCCACACTTGCCAGCCTTCACGCCCGTGACGCAGCGCCTTGAACGCTCGCGGATGGCTGAGCAGGATGGCGCGCGGCAGCACGCAGGCGGCATGGACCAGGCACAGCAGCAGGCCACCCAGACTGACCCATGAGGGAATAGCCAGCAGCCACAGGGCCAGCCACGCCAGCGCCTGCGTCAGCCCATACGCTGCCAGCAGGCCCCTGGAGGCCTGCCAGCGGCATTCGAACGACTCACTTGGGCTGGACACGGTCCAGAATCATGCGAACCATACGCTGCAACTCGGGGTCCTCGGACTCACCGCGCTGCATGAACCAGCCGAACATATCCTGGTCTTCACATTCGAGCAGGCGACGATACAGCGCCCGGTCGACCTCGTTGAGGTGGGCATACACCTCCCGCACAAACGGCACCAGCAGCACGTCCAGCTCCAGCATGCCGCGACGGCTGTGCCAGAAAAGACGGTTGAGTTCTACATCTTCGACCATGGATCGCTCCTCAAAGTAGCCGCTGAGTATACAGCCCCACGGCCCGGGCGCGAATCGCACAAGGCACAGGGCGGTTTGCGTATACCCTTATTGAGGTTGCACCACTATGATGTGCGTCATTCTTTTTCAGACTTTGCGATGACCATGGCCGAATCAGCTTTCTTCTGCACGTTGTCTCACGAAGGTGTCCTGGCCGTTCGCGGCGTGGACGCCGGCAAATTCCTGCAGGGTCAATTGACCTGCAATATCAACTACTTGAATGAAAACCGCTCGGGCCTGGGCGCGCGCTGCACGCAAAAAGGCCGCATGCAGTCGAGCTTCCGCATCCTGTTCGAGGCCGATGGCTGCCTGTTGGCCATGGCCGGCGAACTGATCGAGCCGCAATTGCTCGACCTGCGCAAGTACGCGGTGTTTTCCAAGTCGAAACTCACCGATGAAAGCGCCGCCTGGGTACGTTTCGGCCTGCAGGACGGCGACGCCGCACTGGCCGGCCTGGGCCTGGAACTGCCCGGCGAGACCGACAGCCTGGTGCGCAACGAACAGTTGATTGCCACCCGCGTCAGCCCGAACAGGGCCGAACTCTGGGTACGTGCTGGCGACGCTGAAGCCATCAAGGCCCGCCTGGTCGCCCTGCTGCCCGAGGGCTCGCTCAATGACTGGCTGCTGGGCCAGATCCGCGCCGGCATCGGCCAGGTCATGCCAGCGACCCGCGAAGAATTCATCCCGCAGATGATCAACCTGCAGGCCGTAGGGGGCGTGAGCTTCAAGAAAGGCTGCTACACCGGCCAGGAGATCGTGGCGCGCATGCAGTACCTGGGCAAGCTCAAGCGCCATCTGTACCGCCTGAGCCTGGACAGCGCCGAGGCGCCCGAGCCCAACACACCGCTGTTTTCACCCACGCACAAGAGTGCCGTGGGCAATGTGGTGCTGGCGGCCCGCACGACCAACGGCAGCGAACTGCTGGCGGTGCTGCAGAACGATGCAGCCGAGGCCGGCGAGATTCACCTGGGCACCGCCGAAGGCCCTGTTCTGCTCCTGCACGACCTGCCTTACACCCTGGACAGCAAGCTGGAAACCCAACGCTGAACTGAACCGGCAGGCAACGCGTCTGTCGGCTATACAAGAAACCCACAGCTACGAGACTTAGCATGAGCAAGATGGCTGATGAGGTACAGAAAGATCTGATCAAGGCCATCGACCGCGATGCCTTGTTCCTGCCGACCTTGCCCGAAGTTGCCCTGAAAATCCGCCAGGCTGCCGAAAACACCGAAATCAGCGTCGTCGCGCTGAGCCGGGTGATCGGCAGCGATACGGCCTTGTCGGCGCGCCTGATCAAGGTGGCCAACAGCCCGATGCTGCGCGGCAGCGTCGAAGTCAGCGACGTGAACACTGCCATCCTGCGCCTGGGCGTGAATTACACCAGCAACCTGGCGATCGGCCTGGTGGTTGAACAGATGTTCCATGCCAAATCGCCGGTAATCGAACACAAGATGCGCGAAATCTGGCAACGGAGCCTGCAGGTCGCCGGCATCGGCTACACCTTGTGCCAGCGCTATACCGGGCTCAAGCCCGACCAGGCGACCCTTGCAGGCCTGGTGCACCTGATCGGCGTCCTGCCGATCCTGACCTATGCCGAGGACCACTTCGAACTGCTGGCCGACCCTGTCAGCCTCAATCATGTGATCGACAACATTCACCCCACCATCGGCGAACGGCTGCTGCGCTCATGGGATTTCCCCGAGCCGCTGGCCAGCCTGCCCGGCCAGTTCCAGGACCTGACACGCGTCTCTGCCAAGGCTGACTACATCGACCTGGTGCAAGTGGCGAGCGTGCATCTGTACAAAGGCAGCAATCACCCGTTCGGCCAGGTCGACCTGCCCGACCTGCCGGCGTTTCACCGGCTCGGGCTCGACCCGGCCGGCGGGCAGTTGAGCGTCGAGATGGACGAGGCCAGCAGGATGCTTTACTGAGCACAGCGCTCCTACAGGGCATAGCCGACAGGGATAGCGCTAGCCAAAACTCACCCGCACCTTGAGCCCGCGCTCGGCGCCGTCGTGCAAGGAGATCTGGGCCAGGTGGGCGCGGCAGATTTCGCCGACGATTGCCAGGCCCAGCCCCGTGCCGGAACCCTGCTGGCTGCGCCGGTAGAAGCGCTCGAAGACCCGCTCCCGCTCCGCCTCGGGAATGCCCGAACCATCATCCTCGACCTCAAGGATGCCTGGTGCGTGCACGCGCAGCACTACATTGCCGCCTGACGGCGTATGCGCCAGAGCATTGTCGATCAGGTTGCTGAGCAACTCGTTGAGCAGCGTTGGCTCGCCATTCAGCCAGACCGGCTCATCGGCCTCAAGAGCCAGGGCCACGCCACGAGCGTGCGCCAGGGGCGCCATGGCCAGGCCCAATTCCCGCGCCAGCTGGCTGAGGTCGAGCCGCTGGGCACCGCCTTCGGCAATCGCCTGGGCGCCATTTTCGATGCGCGCCAGCGACAACAGCTGGTTGGCCAGGTGCGTCAGCCGATCAGTACTTTGCGCGGCCAGCTCCAGCGTATTGCGCCACTGCACCGGGTCCTGCTCGCGCAGCCCCAGCTCGACCCGGGCCTTGAGCGCGGCCAGCGGGGTGCGCAGTTCATGGGCGGCATCGGCAATGAACTGCCCTTGCCGTTCGAACTGCCGGCGCAAGCGCTCGGTAAAGTGATTCAACGCACCGACCAGCGGGCGCAATTCGTGCTGCACCTCGACCATCGGCAAGGGCCGCAGGTCGTCGGGCTGGCGCTCCTCCACGGCGCTGCGCAGACGCTCCAGCGGGCGCAACGCAGCACTGACCGTGAACCACACCAGCAGCAGCGCACCACCGCCGAGCATCCCCAGGCGCAACAAGGTATCGGCCATCAGGCTGCGGGCCATGCCGACCCGGGCTTCCTGGGTCTCGGCCACACGGATTTCCGCGATGCCGTTCATGCCCGGCTCGCTGACCGGCTTGAGCAGGCTGACCACGCGCACGTCCTGCCCCAGGTACACGCCATTATAGAAACTGGCCAGTGCCGGGTAGTCATCGGTGCGCAAGGTGCCCGGCGGCGGCGAGGGCAAGTTCTCGAAGCCGGAAATCAGCTTCTTGTTGATGTCGTTGACCTGATAGTAGATACGGCCCTCGCTGTCGTAGGCGAAGGTGTCGAGCGCCACGTAGGGAATTTCGGCACTCAGGGTGCCGTCGCGCTGGGTCAGGCCGGCCGCGATGGTCCGGGCCGAGGCCAGCAGGGTACGGTCATAGGCGGTGTCGGCCACTTCACGGCCGTTCCAGTAGGCGCTCATGACGCTGGCCAACATCAGTACGATCAACAGCAAGGCCAGGTTCCACAGCAGCCGCCAGCGCAGGCTGTTGTTACGCATCGCGGCTTTCCAGCAGGTAGCCCAGGCCACGGAAGGTGACGATGGCCACCGACTGCCCGTCGAGCTTCTTGCGCAGGCGATGGATGTAGATCTCGATGGCGTCGGGGCTGGCCTCCTCGTCCAGGCCAAAGACCTGCGAGGCCAGTTGCTCCTTGCTCATCACCCGCCCGGGGCGGGCAATCAGCACCTCGAGCACGGCCTGCTCGCGCGAGGTCAGGTTGAGCAGCTCGCCGGCCAGGCTGAAACGCCGGGTATCGAGATCATAGGTCAGTGCACCGCATTGTTGCTGACGCTCGCCGCCCAGCACACTGCGACGCAGCAAGGCCTTGACCCGTGCTTCAAGCTCCGACAGCTCGAACGGCTTGGCCAGGTAATCGTCGGCGCCCAGGTTGAGGCCCAGCACCCGGTCCTTGACGTCACTGCGCGCGGTCAGCATCAGCACCGGCAGGTTCTTGCCCCGCGCCCGCAGCCGGCCCAGCACTTCGAAGCCGTCCATGCGTGGCAGGCCCACATCGAGAATGGCCATGGCGTACTCCTCGCTGCTCAAGGCGAGGTCGGCTGCAACGCCGTCATGCAGCACATCGACGGTCAGACCGGCGCCCTTGAGCGCCTGGGCGACACTTTCAGCCAGTTGCAGATGGTCTTCGACAAGAAGAACGCGCATCAATGTCTCCAGAATGAGGGGGCTTGCCATGATGGCTTGTGGACACAGAGTTTACAGGCGCGCCGGGGCCTGTGAAGCATCGAAACAAATCGAAGCCATTGAACGCTTGCCAGAAAGGTAGTTGAAAGGTTTGTGAAAGGTTGGTCGTTTAGCATCCGCAAAACGTCCGGATACCGCGCCCACCAGAGGCCCGGCACCGAGGTCGGTCAGGATGCCAGGGTGCACCTGAAACAATAACAACAATAAGTACACGGAGTTGACCATGACCAAGCCTATTGCGGCCGGACGTCTTGTTTACCCTTGCGCTGCCGTTGCGCAGCAATCGCTTCACATCCCCCTGTTTCCAATACTTCGATGCAGCCCACTGCGTTGATGCTGCTCGCTGCCTGAAATCCAGGCCGCCGCCAACCGTTTCCCCCTCCAAAAACAAGAAACGCTTCAGGAGACTGACCATGAACCTGTCCCTTCGTCATCTGGCCCTCGCCGCCGGCAGCCTGCTGGTTGCCAGCCAACTGTTCGCCGCCGAGCCCAAGCGCCCCGAATGCATCGCCCCGGCCTCGCCCGGCGGTGGCTTCGACCTGACCTGCAAGCTGGTGCAGAGCGCACTGATCAACGAGAAGATCCTGACCTCGCCGATGCGCGTGACCTACATGCCAGGCGGCGTGGGTGCGGTGGCCTATAACGCGGTGGTGGCCCAGCGGCCGGCCGATGCCGGCACCCTCGTGGCCTGGTCCAGCGGTTCGCTGCTCAACCTGGCGCAAGGCAAGTTCGGTCGGTTCGATGAAAACGCCGTGCGCTGGCTTGCAGCGGTTGGCACCAGCTATGGCGCCATCGCGGTGAAAAGCGACTCGCCGTACAAGAACCTCGACGATCTGGTCAAGGCCCTGAAGGCCGACCCGAGCAAGGTGGTGATCGGCTCCGGCGGCACCGTGGGCAGCCAGGACTGGATGCAGACCGCGCTGATCGCCAAGGCCGCCGGTATCAACCCGCGCGACCTGCGCTATGTCGCCCTCGAAGGCGGCGGCGAAATCGCCACCGCCCTGCTCGGCGGGCACATCCAGGTCGGCAGTACCGACATTTCCGACTCCATGCCGCACATCCTCAGCGGCGACATGCGCCTGCTGGCCGTATTCGCTGACAAGCGCATCGACGAGCCAGAAATGAAAGACATCCCGACCGCCAAGGAACAAGGCTACGACATCGTCTGGCCGGTGGTGCGCGGCTTCTACCTGGGGCCAAAGGTCAGCGACGAAGACTACAACTGGTGGAAAGCTTCGTTCGACAAGGTGCTGGCCTCGGAAGACTTCGCCAAGCTGCGTGACCAGCGCGAGCTGTTCCCGTTCGCCATGACCGGTGCCGAACTGGACACCTACGTCAAGAAACAGGTTGCCGATTACAAAGTGCTGGCCAAGGAATTCGGCCTGATCCAGTAATCACCTGCCATTGACGGCCACACCTGCCCGGCAGGTGTGGCTCAGGAGATCCCTATGGTCCTGCAACGTATTTTCGCGGTCGTACTGCTGTTGGTATGCGCCGCACTGGCCGTCATGGCCTGGCCTTATCAGGCACCGTTTTCCTATGAACCGGTCGGCCCCCGCGCCTTCCCCCTGCTGATGCTGGGGTTGATGGGTGCGGCCCTTTTGTACATGGCCTTTCGCCCGACACCGGTGGTGCACACTGAAGAAGATCCGCCCCTGGACCGCGAGACCCTGGTCAAGATCGGTCTTTGCGTCGTTTTGCTGCTGGTGTTTGCCGGCCTGTTCGAACCGCTGGGCTTCATCCTCGCCAGCATCCTGATCGGCATCCCCATGGCGCGCCTGTACGGCGGTCGCTGGGTGCCCAGTATCGTGGTGGTGACCTTGATGAGCGTCGGCCTTTACCTGCTGTTCGATAAAGCCATGGACGTTCCCCTGCCTTTGGGCCTGCTCAGCGTTCTGGAGAATTAATGTGGATACTTTCAGCTACCTGGGTCATGGCTTTGGCGTGGCCCTCACCCCTTACAACCTGATCACGGCACTGTCCGGCACCCTGATCGGCACCATCGTCGGCCTGCTGCCGGGCCTGGGACCGATCAACGGCGTGGCCCTGCTGATCCCGATCGCCTTCGCCCTGGGCCTGCCGCCGGAATCGGCGCTGATCCTGCTGGCCGCGGTGTACCTGGGCTGCGAATACGGCGGGCGCATCAGCTCCATCCTGCTGAACATCCCCGGCGAAGCCTCCACAGTCATGACCACGCTGGACGGCTACCCGATGGCACGCAAGGGCCTGGCGGGCGTGGCCCTGTCGCTGTCGGCCTGGAGTTCGTTCATCGGTGCGTTCATCGCCACCTGCGGCATGGTGCTGTTCGCCCCGCTGCTGGCCAAATGGGCGATTGCCTTTGGACCGGCCGAATACTTCGTGTTGATGGTTTTTGCCATTGTCTGCCTGGGCGGCATGGCGGGTGACCGGCCGGTGAAGACCTTCATTGCCGCGCTGATCGGCCTGTTTCTGTCGGCGGTCGGTATCGACGCCAACAGCGGCGTGTACCGTTTTACCGGTGACAACATCCACCTTACCGACGGCATCCAGTTCGTGGTGCTGGTGCTGGGCCTGTTCTCGATCAGCGAAATCCTGCTGCTGCTGGAAAAGACCCACCGTGGCCAGGAAGCGGTCAAGGCGACCGGGCGCATGATGTTCAACGTCAAGGAAGCCGCCGCTGTGTTCGCTGTGAACGTGCGCTGCGGACTGATGGGCTTCATTCTTGGTGTACTGCCGGGTGCCGGCGCCACCCTGGCCAGTGCCGTGGCCTACATGACCGAAAAACGCATCGCCGGCAACACCGGCACGTTCGGCCAGGGCGACATGCGCGGCCTGGCCGCACCGGAAACCGCCATTGGCGGTGCAGCCTGTGGCGCCCTGGTACCAATGCTGACCCTGGGCGTACCGGGCTCGGGCACCACGGCCGTGATGATCGGCGCCCTGTCGCTGTACAACATCACCCCCGGCCCGCTGCTGTTCCAGCAACAGCCGGACCTGGTCTGGGGCCTGATCGCCTCGTTGTTCATCGCCAACGTCATGCTGGTGATCCTGAACATCCCGATGATCCGCATCTTCACCCGTATTCTGGCCGTACCGAACTGGGCGCTGGTACCGGTGATCGCGATCATTACCGCGATTGGCGTCTATGCCGTGCATGCCACTACATTCGACCTGTTCCTGATGGTCGGTATCGGCATCTTCGGCTACATCCTGCGCAAGATGGACTTCCCGCTGTCGCCGATCCTGCTCGGTTTCATCCTGGGCGGTCTGATGGAGCAGAACCTGCGCCGCGCGCTGTCGATCTCCAACGGTGACCTGGGCATTCTGTGGAACAGCCCGATCACCCTGGGTGCCTGGGTATTGACCGTGTTCATGCTGCTGTTCCCGATGTACCGCATCTGGCGCAAGCGCGCCAAGCAACGCAATGCCCTGGCCGATGCCTGACAGCACCTGGCGCACCTGGTGGCCAACACCCCTGATCGGCCTGCTGGGCGGCTTCCTGGCCAGCCTGGTGGGCTGGCCATTGCCCTGGATGGTCGGCTCGTTGCTGGCGATCATCCTGGTGCGCTGCCTTACGCCCTGGCAGGTACAGCCGATTCCGGGCGGGCGCAAGGTCGGGCAACTGATCATCGGCGTGGGCATCGGCCTGCACTTCAACACCGAAATCATCGAACAGGTCATGGCGCATTTCGGCCTGATCTTCTTCGGCGCACTGATCACCGGGCTGTCCAGCCTGATCGGCGTCTGGCTGATGCTGCGCACCGGTGAAGACCGCCCCACGGCGTTTTTCTCCAGCATGCCGGGCGGCTCGCAAGAGATGGTCAACCTGGGGGGTCGCAACGGTGCCATGCTCAGCAACGTTGCTGCCGCCCAGAGCCTGCGGGTGCTGGCGGTGGTGTTGTGCATTCCGGCGATCTTCAAGTACCTGCTGGGCGATGGCGCAGCCGTGATGCATGCCGTCAGCGTCGATTGGCGCTGGCTGGTCGGCCTGAGCCTGGGCGGGGCGATGGTGGCCGTGCTCTGGCAACGCCTCAGGCAACCCAACCCCTGGCTGTTCGGCCCGCTGCTGTTGACCTCGGTGCTGAGCATCGGCTGTGACCTGAACCTGGGCCTGCCCAACGGCGCCAGCCAGTTGGGCCAGTTGCTGATCGGCAGCGGGCTGGGCTGTCACTTCAACCGGGCGTTCTTTCGGCGTGCACCGTCGTTTCTGGCACGCACCCTGCTGGGCACCTCGCTGATGATGCTGGTTGCGGCGCTGGCCGCCCTGGGTCTGGGCGCCCTCACGCACCTGGATGTGCGCTCGCTGACCCTGGGCATGATGCCCGGCGGCATCGCCGAGATGAGCCTGACTGCCGAGGTGCTGCAATTGTCCGTGCCCCTGGTCACGGCCATGCAGGTCATGCGCCTGCTGTTCGTGCTGTTTCTGGCCGAACCGCTGTACCGCCTCTGGGCGCGCAAGGCGGCCTGAGCTTCGCCATTGAACCCCATCCTGTTCCCGTGGGAGGCAGCAACTGTCTGGCAATGACGGGTTTACAAGCGCTGCCTGTCTGTCGACTGTCCTGGCCTCATCGTCGGATCGCCGCCCGCAGCAAGCCGCCTCCCACAGGATTGATGTCGCCCAAGGTCTCGGGCCTGACATCAGGCTGTGGGAGGCAAGCTCTGCTGGCGATAGCTGCGTGACAGGCGTAGCAGGTGTGTTGGCCCTGCAGGCCCTTTCGCCGGCAGAGCAGCTTCCTTGCTGCGCGACGGCGATCAATCTGTATCGAACCTAGACCGTTTCGGGCAGGCGCCAGTCGATCGGTGTCAGGCCGTTCTGCTCCAGGTACTTGTTGGCCCGGCTGAAGTGCCCGTTGCCCAGGAAGCCCTTGTAAGCCGACAGCGGCGACGGGTGCACCGAGGTCAGCACCAGGTGCTTGGTGGCATCGATCAGCTTGCGTTTGCTTTGCGCATGGGCGCCCCAGAGCAGGAACACCAGGTGCGGCTGATGGGCGCTGACCGCCTCGATGACCTTGTCGGTAAAATGCTGCCAACCTTTCCCGGCGTGTGAGGCAGCGTTGGCGCGCTCCACTGTAAGGGTGGTATTAAGCAAGAGTACGCCCTGATCGGCCCAGGATTGCAGGTAGCCGTGGTTGGGAATATCGATATTCAGGTCGCGGTGCAGCTCTTTATAAATGTTCACCAGCGACGGCGGCGTCGGCACGCCGGGCTGCACCGAAAAGCACAGGCCATGCGCCTGACCGGGCCCGTGGTAAGGGTCCTGGCCGATGATCACCACTTTCACGTTATCCAGTGGCGTGGAATTCAAGGCATTGAAGATCAAGGGCCCTGGCGGGTAGATCTCCTTGCCGGCGGCATGCTCCTGGCGCAGGAACTCGCGCAGTTCACTCATGTAGGGTTTCTCGAACTCGGCGCGCAACGCCTCTTTCCAGCTTGGTTCGAGTTTGATCCGGTCTTCACTCGTCATGGCAGTACCCATTAAAACAATGGGCGGACACTAGGAAAGCCGGGCGACAAAGTCAAATGCTCTGCGTCGGGCACACGGCTGCATGAAAAACGGCGCTACGATGAGCGCCGTGTGTGAAGGTTGAACATCCCGGTCAACGACGGTCCCAGTGACCGGACCGCTGGTCACGGTCCCCACGCCGGTAGTCACCGCGATCACCCCGGTCATGGCGACGATCATCGCGACGGTCATACCGGTCGCGATCCCCTCCACGCCACCTGTTATCCCAGCCATGACCGGGCGGACGGCCCGGTGCGTAGTAACGCGGTGATGGCGGCGCGCGGTAGTAAACCCTCGGTGGCGGGTTGTAATAACGTGGCTGGGGAGCGACGTAGATACGGCGCTCCTGATAATAAGTGGGGCTGTAACCGGTGTCGTAGTAACGCCTTACCTCGGTGTCGGGTCGGGAGTACACATCCGATTCATAGTAGCCAGGGCCTGCGTAACAGCCGGCGATGAACAGAGACAGCAGCAAGACAAACAAGGATTGTCGATACATGGCGGCCTCCTGGACCGCAGGTGGTCCAACCAGCGACGCTGGCCGGTGTCCGTCCATACACTGGGGGACGATAGATCAGACTGGAAAACGAGCCGCAAGTGCGACGACGCTGGTGCGTCATTTTCAGCGAAACCTGTCGTCTTTCAGGCTGAAAGCCACGTTACATAAGGGTTTCAAGGTCAAGACCAGCCCTTTACGAATATGCAACAAGACATTTCATAGCAAAGTGCGACCCTTCAACAGCCGCAGCGATGCGCGCTACATAGTTAGCCCCAGGCATTGGCCAGGTCGCGACATAGTGAGTCGCCCTCCACTTGCGAACCTCACCATGCACGACACCTTCAGCAATGCCCCGGTATTTCCGGAACCGGCCCTCTTGCCCGGCCAGGACCAGGAGCGCGCCGACCAACTGCCGGCCGGCAATGCCTTCGCCCTGTCACCTTTCTATTATTCGACCGTCAATCAGCGCCTGCACGGTCTGGAAACGCCCTCCCCCCTGGCCGACCCACTCACCCTCAAACAGCTGAGCCGCTTGCGCAAAAGCCCGGGCTTTGCCTTGATCGGCGACTCGCCGCTGCTGCTGCAAGCGGTGCAACTGGACCTGGACTACCCCGTGCCCTGGCCTGTCTATGCACGCGAGCGCCTGAGCGGGCATTTGCAAGTCATGGCTGGCCAGCCACTTGATCCCGACCACCTGCGGCTGCGCTTGAGCCATGCCCAGGGCTGGGTCGATGAGCATGGTGATGAACACCACCTGCTCGATTGCAGCCTGACCGAACTGGCCGTCGCCAGTGCCGACCTGCAACAGCTGGCAGCGCTGGCCCGTACCACGCCAGTCGATGACCGTCCGCTGCCAGGGCTGGAACACATGAGCGCCAGTGACGTGCTGCGTCGTGTGATCGATCAACGCTGGTTTGATGATTATCTGCAAGGCCTCGACACCTTCTGGCAGCGCCATGCCAATACCTGGCTGAGTCTGGCCCGACTGGCGTTCATCGATGAGCTGGCACACCAGCGCAAGCGTGGCACGTTGAGCCAGGCCGGCTACTACCTGACCCTGGACGCTCTGGGCTACGCCTCATTTCCCACCGACAGCCAGACCCTGGCCGCTGGACGTCTCGGCGGCAAGGCCGAGGTGCGCCTGCTGTATATCGACGATGAGCCGGTGCCCGGCCTGTTCCAGGTCCGCTCCAGGCTCAATGCACATTGTTTCATTCACCGGCCCGGCACCGCGCAAGCGCCCATCGAATACATCAGCGACGACCCCGAAGTCATGACTGCTCGCCTGCTCGGGGCCCTGAACGCCTCGAACTGGCATCGCCAGTGGCTGGAGCAGCAGCCGGCCGCACACGACAAGCCGCCACGCCTTGAATCGCGCCCCCTGCAAGGCGATGTCTTTCGCACGCTGCTACAGGTTGCCCGCGAGTGTGCCGAGGACTCGCCCAGCCCGCACAACGACGACCTGTTGCACCGTTTTATCGCCCGCAGCATGAGCCTCGCCTGTGCTGTCGATCTCTGGCAGGCACAACCGGCCATCCTTGACGCCTTGCCCAGGCCCGACCAGGTCGCAAACGAACTGATGAAAAGCTGGCTGCATGAACACCATGGCCTGGACCTTGACCCACGCCAGGTATTCATCGCCTACCGTCCTGGCGAATTCCGGACATTGCTGGGCCATGTCAGCCAGGCCAACACCTGGTTCCACGTGCCCGACGAGACGCCGCTGAACCTGGCCAAGGCCCTGATCGGCCATTACCAGATAGAGTCGCCCAGCGGCTATATCGATCATGGCGCCCGGACCGTGGTCTACCACGACCCCGGCGGCAAGGGCGAATGGGCCCGGGACCGGGTACTGTCCATCGAGGCCGCTGCCGTGTGTGCGTACATCGAACAGACCGATTTCCTGGCCGTCATGACCCGGCGCATCGTTGTGTTCTGGGATGGCCAGCAAGACAGCATCGAACGCGCCTTGTGCGCGCTGCTGGTCACTCAGGCGGTGATCAGCCTCAAGACCGGCACATTGCAACGCAGCGGCTTTGCCGCCATCGTCGCCAGTTTTCACAGCCCGGCGCCCTGCTGGAAGGCCCTGGGTTTTGACGTGCAGAGCGACCCGCTCGAAGGCCTGTCACGCCAGCCCTGTGCCAGCCTGCTGGTCCTGTGTCCGGACAATACATCGCGGCGCGTGCTGTACCAGGCCGGGCAGCACAAGGCGTTCATCGAGTTTGCCGATGCCACCGCCCTGAGCGCCTACCTGGGCAAGGCCAGTGCTGACGAGCGCTGGCGCCATGCGGTGCTGAATTATGTTCCGGCCCGTCATCGCGAACGGCTTGCCTACCTGTTCAAGTACTGGAGCGGGCTTGAACAGGCCTCGCCAGCCTCGTTACTGCGGCCCTGGACCGACCTGATCTACAACCCCGATGTGCACCGCACCCTCGCCGATGCCTTGCATGAACATGCCTTGCCAGCCGGCCCGCCCATGCCCTTCATGCGCCAGACGCTCAAGGCCAATGCACTGGAGGACGCCCGTCAGTTGATCGTGACGTCGCGCCAGGCCTCGCTGCAATACTGGCGCGCACGCCTGCAGCATCTGCAATGGCTGCTGGCGCCGATGTCGCTGCTGCTGACTCCGGCCATGCTCGCCTCACTGGCCACGCAAGCCGGGCTGGTGGGCGTAGATATCGCCCAGGCCAACCTGCCCGGCCAGCGCCAGGCCGAAAAACGCCAGGCGCTGCTGTCGACGCTGACCCTGGGGCTGCTCGGCCTGGCCCCCCTGACGCCTCGCCTGTACGGCGCGCTGAACAGGCTTGGCACTGTCGGCAAGGCGGGGGTGCACGCAGCCAAGGCACCGGCGCGCTCCTTGCACACGCTTGGCACCTGGCTGGGGCGCTCGCCGGGCCGGCGCCAGACACGGCTGGAGAAGTTCTTCCACACCGACAGCCTGCTCAAGCGCTGGACGATTGCACCCCACCCGCATTTCGGCGGCATGGCTGTGCACGCCTGGAAAGTGGGGCGCAAGTTTCTGCTATGGACCTGCGACCGAGGCCAGGCCAGGACGCTGGTGGTCAGCACCCACGGCTATCACCTGCCCTGGAGCAAGACCATTGCGATCCCCAATGGCACCCACATCCATACCTATGCCCCGCACGGGTATGTACTGATCGACCCGGCGCTGCACCGTGTGGTCAATCAGCGCGCCAGTCCGTTCGGCATTTCCAGTGCAGCCGGCAACACTGTGGTGCCACCTGGCGCGTCGCTGCCGCCGCTGACCCTGACCGATAAACTCATGGCTGGCACAGCGCAGACCGGCCGTCTGAAAAACTACACACTGTCCAAGTACCAGGGCCAGGGCGGCGAGAGCTATCAGGAAATCACCCAGGTCGTGCGCAACAGCAATGCCCGGCCGTTCGGCAATCAACAGCCGCCTGCACCCATGGATGTCCTGACCGTACGCAACCGCTTCGGCCGCCTGCCACCGACGCTGGAAGACCTGTTCGATACCCTGGCCGCCCAAGGCATTCATTACGACCGGATCCTGCTGCTGCATTGCCGCTGCGCCGCCCTTGCCGGGCTGTTGCGCCGGGCGCCGGTGTGGAGTGCGCCAGGGCTGGGCCAGGACGTACCGATCACGCCCTGACCCTATGGCGCGATAAATGCAAAATGATCGTCCAATAGAGTGCCGCAGGGTGTTTCGTCTACTATGCCAGCCCTCAGGTTTATCCAGCCGTCCGGACTTGTCATGCCTTTTCCCAACACCGTTACCTCGCAGCGCCCCTTGTTACTGACCCTGGTGGTGCTGCTTGCAAGCGGGTTCCTGGCCACTTCACTGCTGAGCTATTACGCGTCGCGGACTTCGATCCGCGACAGCATCATCAACACCGAACTGCCGCTGACGTCCGACACGGTGTATTCGGAAATCCAGAAAGACCTGGTCCGGCCGGTGCTGATTTCCTCGATGATGTCGCGTGACACCTTCATGCGTGACTGGGTGGTGGGCGGCGAGCGTAACACCGGGCAGATGACCCGCTACCTGCGCGAAGTCATGGACCACTACGGGGCCTACACGGCATTTTTCATTTCCGATGCCACGCTGACCTACTACCAGGCCAAGGGCGTGCTGAAAAAGATCAGGCCGGGTGAAGCGCGCGACGCCTGGTATTACCGCGTGCGCGACATGAGCGAGCCCTACGAGATCAGCGTCGACCCGGACATGGCCAACCAGGACAGCATGACGTTTTTCATCAACTACAAGGTCTTCGACTACGAGAACCGCTTTATCGGCGCCGCCGGCGTAGGCCTGACGGTCGATGCGGTGATCAAGCTGATCGACCGCTACCAACAGCGCTATGACCGCAGCGTGTACTTCGTCGACACCACCGGGCGCATCGTGCTGACCGGGGCCGGTGGCGGACCACAGGGTGCGAAAATCGGCCAGTCGCTCAAGGACCTGCCGAACCTGCGCGACCTGCAGGACAAACTGCCCAAGCCGCACAGCGGCACTTATGAGTACAAGGCCGAAGGCGAAGGCCACTTTCTCAACGTGCGCTTCATTCCCGAGCTGAACTGGTACCTGTTCGTCGACAAGCAGGAGGACAGCGCCCTGAGCGATGTGCGTCAGTCGCTCTACATCAACCTGGCGATTTGCCTGGTGGTCACCCTGGTCGTGATGTTGCTGCTGCACAGGATCCTGCGGCGCTACCAGCAGCGCCTGGAAACCCAGGCCACCCTCGACAGCCTGACCGGCCTGCCCAACCGCCGCGGCTTCAACCTGCTGGCCGGCAATACCCTCGACAGTCAGGGCCCGTTGACGGTGCTGCTGCTGGACCTGGACCACTTCAAGCACCTCAACGACACCCACGGCCACCTGGCCGGTGACACGGTGCTGGCCGGCTTTGCCGAAGACCTCCGCAGTTGCCTGCGCCAGTCGGATGTCATCTGCCGCTGGGGCGGCGAAGAGTTCATCATCCTGCTGCGCGACAGCGACCTGGCCGGCGCCCAGCGAGTCGCCGAACAGATCCGCCTGCTTGCCGAAGGCCACGACTATTCATTCTCGGGTGTCACCTTGCAGGTCACCGTCAGCGTGGGCCTGACCGAGCGCCAGGGCGCCGACAACCTGCAAGACCTGATCGCCCGTGCCGACCGGGCGCTGTACCGGGCCAAGCTGAGCGGTCGCAATCAGGTGTGCATCGAGCAGGCGGTGCCGGCATGAACACACCCGACCCGACCCTGTGCCCGGCCTGCGGGCAGAGCAATCGCTGTACCCTGGCCGACCCGCGCACTGCCACCCGGCCGTGCTGGTGCTTCAGTGTCAGCATCGCGCCTGAGCGCCTCGACGCCCTGGCGCCCGAACTGCGTGACAAGACCTGCCTGTGCCCTCGCTGCGCCGGCATCGAACTTGCCACCCCCGTACAAGACGACTGACGCCATGCGCCTGGACCGCTTTCTTGGCAACCTGCCACGTTTCAACCGCCAGCAAGTGCGTCTGGCGCTGGTCGCCGGCCGCGTTCAGGTCGACGGACAGGTGGTGCGTGATCCGCTGCATGAGGTGCGTGAGTTCAGTTGCGTGCAGGTTGACGGTGAGGTACTGCAGGCCGGCAAGCCGGCGCGCTACTTCATGCTGCACAAGCCCGCCGGCTGCGTCAGCGCCACGACCGACCCGCGGCATCGTACCGTGCTCGACCTGCTGGACGTCCCCGACAAGCATGAACTGCACATTGCCGGGCGCCTGGATTTCAACACCACAGGGTTAATGTTGCTGACCAACGACGGGCAATGGTCCAGGCGCCTGACCCAGCCGCAGACCAAGCAACCAAAAGTGTATTACGTCGAAACCGAGCAACTGATCGACGAACGGTATGTGGCTCGTTTTGCCGAAGGCTTTTACTTCGCCTTCGAAAACATCACCACCCAGCCCGCCCGCCTGACCCTGCTCGGCTCGCGCCAGGCGCGCCTGAGCATTGTCGAAGGCCGCTATCACCAGGTGAAGCGCATGTTCGGCCATTTCGACAACAAGGTATTGATTCTGCACAGAGAAAGCATGGGCCCGCTCTTGCTGGACGCGGACCTGTCACCGGGCCAGTACCGCCCCCTGAGCGCCACGGAAATCCTCGCCGTCTGACCGTCAGTCGGACGCCTCCCTCCAGGCGTGTAACAACGTACGAACGGCACTTGCGGGTTCCGGGATCGACTGCTTGAATCCAATCGTCGGTCTGCATGTGACCGACAAGTCATACCCGCATTCTAAGAAACCTTTTGCCGTACCGGGCCCCGGCCCCACGACAAAACGCCCGCCTAATAACAACACCTGTCGGACAGATCGTTCGGATCGACATGGGCCTTTCAGGCGTATGCCTACCTGTCACGAAACTCGTGCAAATTAATTTGCGCGCACACTTGTCTACGCCAGGAGAAGACATATGAGGCCAGAAACCGCTGTGCTTGATATACAAGGATTGTTCAGGGTGTACACCGAGTTCTACCGCTCGGACACCGCAGAAAAGACCATCGTGATGGTCAACGGCTCACTGGCCACCACGGCATCCTTTGCCCAGACCGTTCGCAACCTGTACCCACAATTCAATATCGTGCTCTACGACCAACCCTATGCCGGCAAATCCAAACCTCACAACCGGCATGAAAAACCGCTGACCCGCGAAATGGAAGGCCAGATCCTGCTGGAGCTGATCGACCATTTCCAGGCTGAACACGTGATGTCCTTTTCATGGGGCGGCGCGGCCACGCTGGTGGCCCTGGCGCACCGGCCACGGCGCATCGAAAAAGCCGTGATCAGCTCGTTCTCGCCACGCATCAACGACGCCATGCGCGACTACCTGTTGCGCGGCATCACGCACCTGGGTGCGCACGACCGTCATGAAGTCGGGCAACTGATCAACGGCACCATCGGCAAGCACCTGCCGTCGCTGTTCAAGCGCTTCAACTACCGGCACGTCAGCAGCCTGGACCTGCATGAATACGACCAGATGCACTACCACATCAGCCAGGTACTGGAAATCGACCCGCAGAACTACCTGACGGCCGCGCAGAACATCAACGTACCGGTGCTGTTCCTCAACGGCGCGCTCGATGAATACACCAGCGCCTGCGACGCGCCGCTGTTCGCCAACTATGTCGAGCACAGCCGTTTCAGCATCCTCCAGGATGCCGGCCACTTTCTGGACATGGAAAACAAGGCCGCCTGCCGCGATTCGAAACGTGCACTGACGGAGTTCCTGAAGCCCGAACCCTCGGCCTCCAGCAGCCCCCGTTATTCCATCCACCCGACTTCGAGCCACCATGCATTTGCTTTCTGAAGCCGACGTACCCGACCTGCGGATCCATTCGCCGACGCCAATCCGATGCCTCTCGGCGAATGATCCAGGCCAACCGATTGAAATCAGGGCTTCAATTGAATGCCACTATCTGGTACAACGTCAGTCGCTTTGCGCGGGTGTCGTATAATGGCATTACTCCAGCTTCCCAAGCTGATAACGAGGGTTCGATTCCCTTCACCCGCTCCAGCCCCTTCCGCGTAACCTCCGGTTACCGCACCGATAGCCACAAAGCCATGCAGTAACTGGCTTTGGCTATTCGCGATACCGCCCTCCTCCCGGCTCCATACTCTTTTTTCACTTCGAAAAAATCGCCTCAGCGTCTCTCATCGTGACACCTGCGCTTCCTGCTGCACCTGAACCCGCTCGGGCAGATCGCGAAGATTGACCCACACCTCTCCGTGCCAATGCAACATTCCGAGCCGGCAGCCCTGCCGACGCCTATCGACTCGAATGGGCTCATCCGCGCCCGCTTCGCGAGACATTGCCGACTACTCACTCTCAAGGATTTTCAAGCTATCGCTATTCGAGCTTACTGGCCTGAGCGTCAGACGAAAACTCCTTAGCCTTGAGCCGTTGGCCGTTAGGCAGGATGATTTCAAGTTCAGTGCCGACAGGTTTTGGCTGAAGCTGACTAGCCTGGCCATGTGCTTTGTTTGCCATTGCTCTGCGCTCAATCATTGACGGATAGTGAGACGCGATGAACGTAATAACGCCTACAGGCATTAGCACCCAAAGCGTAATGGCCAATGCGGATTTCATTTTCCTGCTCCTGGTTCTTTTCCCCTTGAGGAGGGCCTGAAGTAGCCATGTATTTCTGGCGGGCTTCAGCCCCCGCCGATCCTGGAAGCGGCAAATCGATCAAAAACGATCAGGTCACCCGCTCATTTCTGTGTTTTAACTGCCACGAGCACATCGCGGCAGCCATTTCCCACCTTACAGGCGCACATCGATCGTATTGCCAAGTGTCGGCGTGCCATCCATAGGGTAGACAGTGTCACTCGTTGCACGGTGTTCTTCGTTAGACCACCGCCCCGTATGCATGCTTATCTGCGGGATGTGCTCATGCGGCTACCGACGCAGCGGGCCAGTAAGATCGAGCGACTGCTGCCGCCTCAGTGGATGCCTGCCTGATCGGTGCAAGGTGTGCCAACCACGCGGCTGCATTCACCTTGACCAGCATGCGGCGCCCTGGTGACAGCCATCGGCCACTAAAGTTCTCCAGAACAGCCAAAGCTTGATAACGGCTGCATATTTCTCGGCTACGCTCCCCAAAACGGAGCGGCTTTCCTGGCTGTCCTCGATTAGCAAGGGAGCTGATATCCCATGAATAGCGAGCACAATGTTCCTCAGCCCACTACCGTTCTCGTGGTCGACGACACCCCCGACAATCTGATGTTAATGGTTGACCTGCTCAAGGATCGTTATCGGATCAAAGCCGCCAACAGCGGCGAGAAGGCGTTGCGTATCCTTGAGCGCGACCCGTTACCGGATCTGATTCTGCTGGACATCATGATGCCTGAACTGTCCGGCTACGAAGTGGCCAAGCGCTTGAAACAGGCGCCGCGAACATGTGATATCCCAATCATCTTCCTTACCGCCATGGCCACCATCGAAGACGAGATCATCGGCCTCGAAATGGGGGCTGTGGACTATATAACCAAACCGATCAGCCCACCGTTGGTGCTGGCAAGAGTCGATACTCAACTCAAGGTCAAAGCGGCTGCCGACTTCCTGCGAGACAAGAACGACTTTCTTGAGCAGGAGGTGCAGCGGCGCACCCGCGAGGTGACGGCGATTCAGGATGTCACCATCCATGCGATGGCCTCTCTTGCCGAGACCCGTGACAACGAGACCGGCAACCATATCCGTCGAACCCAGCATTACATTCGGTTATTGGCAAATCTACTGCGTGAGCATTCACGGTTTCGGCACTTTCTTGATGAGGACACTATCAGGCTGCTGTTCAAGTCCGCGCCGTTGCATGACATCGGCAAGATCGGCATTCCCGACCATATCTTGCTCAAGCCGGGGCGCTTCACCCCCGAAGAGTTCGAGATTATGAAGACTCACACCACACTGGGACGCGATGCCATTCAGCATGCCGAGAATCAGTTGGGTGTGAAGGTTGATTTTTTACGTCTCGCCAAGGAAATCGCTTACAGCCATCAGGAAAAATGGGACGGCAGTGGCTACCCGCAGGGGCTGGCTGCTGATGACATTCCCATCAGCGCCCGCCTGATGGCAGTAGCGGACGTCTACGACGCCTTGATCAGCCGACGCGTGTACAAGCCGGGCATGCCTCATGAGCAGGCGGTCGGCATCATTCGCGCGGGACGCGGCTCGCATTTCGATCCCGATATCTGCGACGTCTTTGTGGCTAACGCAGAGCGCTTTCGTGAAATATCCGAGCGCTTCTCTGACACCGATCAAGACATGGCCAGGCAACTGGCAACGTTAGCGCACATTGCCCGGCAACCTTGAATTCGGTGCACCCTCTCAAGAGAAGATACATGACCCTATTATTCGACCTGCTGGAGCGTCTCCCTCTTGGGCGCAAGCTGCTGATCGGCTTCAGCGCTCTGCTCGCGATGATCCTGCTGCTTGGTGTGCAGAGCCTGCGTTCTCAGAGCGCACTCAAGCACGAGATGCAGCAGTTGTATCAGCAAGACCTGGTCGGCATAGAACTGGTGCAAGAGGCCCGGGTGCAGTTGCCCCATGTGATGCAGGCCCTGCAAAGAGCGGTCGGTACCAATAATGCGGACGTGCGCATCGCAGCATTGACTCACATGCAAGAAGCGCAGAAGCACTTGCAAGAGGCCATAGCTCAGGCGCGCCCGACCTTGCGCCGACCTGCCAGCCAGAAGGGGCTGGCCGAATTCGAGGTTTCCCTGCAACGTCTGTTGAGCAGCGGTGATGAGGCGCTCGCACTGATAGGGCGTGGCTATTCGGGCCAGGCCATGGCCGTGCTCACAAGTCAGGCGTTCATCGATCTGGAAATGGAAAGCGATGCGCTGTTGAATCGTGTGGCGGAAAACAAGAAAGCCGATATTCACGATACGGCGAAGTATCTCGCCGATTATGCAGTGCGCAGCAGCAATGTGACTTACGCCCTGTTGCTGTGTGGCTCGACGCTGGCACTGATACTTGCATGGCTGGTCAGCCGATCGATTCGCCTGCCTCTCAACCGGGTACGCGTGGCGGTGGATGAGCTGGCATCCGGCAAGCTTGATCAGCAGATTCCCCATACAGACCTGCAGAACGAGACCGGCGACCTGGCGCGTGCTATCGCCAAGCTCCAGCTTGAGTCGCGTCAGCTTGAGCGCCAGCGCTGGATCAAAGGGCACGCCTCCTTGCTGCAGATAGACCTGCAGCAAGCGGAAACGCCGCAGGATTTGGCCCAGGCCTTCTTCAGCCGCATGGTCCCGCAGTTGGCCATGTGCCAAGGGGCGCTGTATGCCCTCTATCAGGGAGCCTCACAGCTGCGATTGCTGGGCGGCTACGCGCTGGATGGGCAAAGCCAGCCATACGCAGAGGTGGAGATGGGTGAAGGCCTTGTAGGCCAGTGTGCCCGCGATCACAAACCGCGTCAGTTTAACGAGCTTCCAGAATCCTTTTGGCATGTGCGCTCCCACTTGGGCGAGGCGCAAGTCAGCCATTTGCTGGTACAGCCGATCATGCGTGGCGAGCGCTTGCTCGGGGTGCTGGAGCTAGCCGGGTTCCATCCTCTGGATGAGGACGAGGAACTGCTACTGCAGGAGGTGCTTCCCAGGCTGGCTGGTGCCTTGGCGATCATGGAGCGAAGCGAAGCCGCTCAGGCATTGCTGCAGGAGACGCGTCGTCAAGCAGACGAGATGGGCAGTCAGGCGCAGCAACTGGAGCGCCAGGCTCAGGAGCTGGAGGCCCAGCAGGGTGCACTGCGCGCGACCGAAGCCTGGTATCGCGGCATCATCGAAGCGTCACCTGACGGCATTTTGGTAATAGGTGCCGACGGTCGCATCATGATGACCAACCCGCAACTCGACATTCTATTTGGCTATGAACAGGGTGAACTGATCGGGGCTTTTGTCGAGCGGTTGGTGCCGAAAGCCGCTCGCGAACGGCATGTTGGTTTACGCGACGGTTTCATCGCCAACGGCACCACGCGCCAGATGGGCGGTAACCTGGATGACCTGCGCGGCGTGCGCAAGGACAGCAGCCAGTTTTCGGTGGAAATTGGCCTTTCTCATCTGCCTAGCCTCGAGGGGCGTGGTATCTGCGTCTGCGCATCGGTGCGTGACGTCAGTGAGCGACGGGCGATGGAAACCAGGCTGCGCACAGCAAGCGACCGCTTGAGCCTGGCTCAGGAGGCGGGTGATATTGGCCTGTTCGACGTTGACCTGGTGACAGGTCAAGACTACTGGACGCCGCAGCTGGAGCACATGTTCGGGCTCGAAACGGGAGCGTTTGGCGGGACCATGGCGCATTGGAATGCACTGCTGCATCCCGATGACGCGCAGGCTGCCGAGGCTGCTTACGCAAAGGCGATTTTAAGCGGTGTAGATCGTTTTGAACTGGATTTTCGCATCGTAAGGCGCAACGACGGCGCGGTGCGCACCTTCAAATCGCTCAGCCGTTTCACGCGGGCTGCGGATGGCAAGCCACTGCGTGCCACGGGTGTCAAGATCGACATCACCGAACTGGTGGAGGCGCGGGCGGTGGCTGAAGAGGCGACTCGAGCCAAGAGCGAGTTCCTCGCCAATATGAGCCATGAAATCCGCACACCGATGAACGCCATCATCGGCATGAGCCACCTGGCGTTGCGCACCGAACTGGACAGCAGGCAGCGCAACTACATCGAGAAAGTCAATCGCTCAGCGGAGAATCTGCTGGGCATCATCAATGACATTCTCGATTTCTCCAAGATCGAGGCAGGCAGGATGAGCCTTGAGCATATTCCTTTCCGCCTGGAAGACGTACTCGACAGCTTTGCAAACATGGTCGGTCTGAAGGCCCAGGACAAGGAACTGGAGTTGCTGTTCAACATGCAACCGCAATTGAGCACCGCTCTGGTTGGCGATCCCCTGCGATTGGGGCAGGTGCTTATCAATCTGGGCAACAATGCCGCCAAGTTCACCGAGCGCGGTGAGATTGTGGTCGGCGCAGAACAGACAGGTACGAACGGCGAGCAGGTCGAGCTGCATTTCTGGGTGCGTGACACCGGTATCGGCATGACCTTAGAACAGTGCGAGCGCATGTTCATGTCGTTCAGCCAGGCCGACAGTTCAACCACACGCAAGTATGGGGGCACCGGGTTGGGTCTTTCCATTTCGAAGAAGCTGGTGGAGCTGATGGAGGGACGAATCTGGGTGGAAAGCGTGCCGGGACACGGTTCTACCTTCCATTTCCAGGTGCGCCTGGGCCTGCAACAGGGTGTACCGCCACGGCGCATGTTCAGGGCCGACGAATTGCCGGGCATGCGTATTCTGGTGGTGGACGACAACGCCAGCGCCCGGGAAATCCTCTCGGGCATGGCGCGCAGCTTCGGCCTGGAGGTGGACGTCGCCGAGAACGGCGGCAGGGCACTTCGCCTGCTGGGCGATGCCGAAGCGCGCGAGCTGCCTTACGACCTGGTGCTGATGGACTGGCGGATGCCTGGTATGGACGGCATGGAAACGGTGAGCCGGATGCGCTCTGGCAACCCGCGCCCCACGCCATCGGTGATCATGGTTACCGCCTTCGGCCGTGACGATGCTCGCGATGAGGCCGAGCGGCATGGCATCCAACTGCCAATTGTGCTGACCAAGCCGGTGACCTCATCGTCATTGCTCGAAGCCATCGGCGCGGTCTTGTATCGGGCACCGCAAGGCGAGACCCGGACGAGCGAGCGTTCCAAGCAGAGTGCCTATCTTGTTGCCGGCCTACGCGGCGCGCGCTTGCTGCTCGTGGAGGACAACGAGCTGAATCAGGAGCTTGCCTGTGAGCTGCTGGAGAGCGCCGGGATACAGTTGCGCCTTGCACGGCATGGCCAGGAAGCGCTGGACATCCTGATTGGCGATACCGACTTTGACGGTGTGCTGATGGATTGCCAAATGCCGGTCATGGACGGTTATACCGCCACTCGCAGGATCCGTGAGCAGGCACATTTCTCGGAATTACCGATACTCGCCATGACCGCCAACGCGATGGAGGGTGATCGCGAGCGTGCACAGGCCTGTGGCATGAACGACCATATATCCAAACCGTTGAACGTCGACGGCATGTTCGCCACCCTGGCCAAGTGGATCCATCCCAAGCCCTCTCGCCATAAACCTGCGCCTTCATCGCTGGCACCGGCCCTGGCCGACCTGCCGGAGCGCATCGAAGGCATCGATATCGCGGCAGGCCTGAGCACATGCATGGGGCGTCGCGATCTTTACCTGCGCCTGTTGCGCAAATTCCGTGACACTCAAACGGGCTTCCCTGAGCAGTTCCAGGCGGCTTTGGCCGATCCGGACGCGAGCGCTGCCAGCCGACTCGCCCATAGCCTGCGGGGCACCGCTGGCAATATCGGCGCCAAGGCTGTGGCTCAGGCTGCAGGCGCGCTTGAGGGAGCCTGCAAGGCCGGCGATCAGGCGCTCGCCGTAAGCCATTCAGTGACGGAGGTACAGCGCTGCCTGGCGCCAGTCCTGGCAGCCTTGACCCTTCTTGGGGACGGCTGTGCGAGCCCGCAGAGCGGCGCTCTGTGCAACAACACAGAGGTAGAAGCGCAACTGAACTTACTCATACGGTTGCTGGGCGAGAGTGACACTGCTGCAATAAAGGTACTTGAAGATCTACGCCGACAGCGGCTTGATCAGCACCTGGCCAAGCGGCTTGCGCTGGCAGCCCGACAGGTTGAGTTGTTTGACTTTGACCGAGCCCTGGCGTTACTGCAGGGCGAGTCAGCAAGAGGCGCCTGACGGGCGTCTCTCCATCCGCCACCGGGGCCCCCTCCCCCCATGTCCGGCATTCGACGAAATTCACTTTAACTGATCGGCATTGGCCAGGCACCGTTGGCCCATGACCCCGGGGTGCCTCCTGCATTAAAAATGGCCCCATACCAGCTAGAATGACCTCAAAACGTCGAGCCGGACCCTTGCGATCACCCACACCCCAGAAGACAACCATGCCCGGCTACTCGATCGAAGCACGATCACTCAATATCCTCGGGGTCGCCGCACACAACTATTGGGTGCTGCGCGACGAGCACGGTCATGCCTTGGCTCAGTTGCATGGCCTGGCCACCGAGCGCCGGACCGGCAAGGCCATTGCGATCGGTTTCAATGAAGCCCGGCATTCACTGCGGGCCTGGCATTACCCGCACGATGCCGGTTACGCCGACTTGATCGGCGCGCCGGTCAACCGCACCAGCTTCATTCGCGATGATCAGCACGCCTGCACGGTCGCCATCGGTGGCCGGGAGGAAATCCTGGCGCGCTGGAACACCGCGGTAAACGCCGTATCGGCCTGCAATGCGCAAGACCTGAACTACCCCAACTACGGCTTCAGCCTGTGGCGGGGCACCGTCAACAGCAACTCCGCCTACCGCACCTTTGGCGAACTGATGAATGTGCCGGTGCCGCGTTTTGCCGGCAGGATCGAACCCGGCATCAACAACCGCATGCTATCGCCAGAACGTACACAGGCCCTGCGTTACCGCACGCCGGCCACAACGCCTCAGGTCCCGCGCCCGGGCCATCGCCGCAGAAAGGTGCGATCAATGTTGACCCGAACATCGATGATCGCGCTGGTGGCACTGCTGCTGGTCGTGCTGCTGGGTGTCGAAGCCTTCAAGCCTTGATACCCTCCAGCCCACACACTCAAAGGAAGATTTGTTCGATGCGTACACTTTCCGCGCTGGCGCTGCTGTTCATCCCTCTGTTTGCGTCGGCCGACTGCACCGAGCATCTGCCCACCTGGGCCAGGAGCCTGCAGCCCGACCTGAAGCTCGACAGCGAACATGCGGTGTGCAAGATCAATCCGGGCAACCCGCGCCAAACCCTGGCCGCCCTGCCCTTGGCCGAGAATGTCGACGCCGATGGCCAGGGTGAGTATGGCCTGGGCGTGGTCGTTGCCGACACGGCCACCGGCAAGATCATTGCCCGGCACTACGAGCGCAGCGCGATCGTGTCAGACGCCGTCTACTTTGACAGCCTGGTCCTGGACACCGCCCGCTACCAGCTTGCCCCCGGGCTGCGGGCGTTTGGCGTACGCATCAGTCACCTGGGGTCTTCGCGGGTCAATCCTTCCAGCAGCAAGCAGCTCAATCTCTATGTCCTGGAGGGCCAGACATTGCGCCCGGTCATGGACACGCTGCAAGTGAGCAGCAGCAGCGCTGACTGGGACGGCACCTGCAACGGTGATTTCACCCAGGCAGAGCGTACGATCTCGATCGCTGACAAGAGCAAGAACGGCCTGGCCAGCCTGCAGGTCGAGCAGAAGGTCATCCATATCAAAAGCGTGGCCAAGGGTGACGACTGCGAAGACGTCGAACGCACACCGGTTGTCTCCCGGTTCACGCTGGAATACGACGGCAAACACTACCCTGTGCCAGCGGCATTGTCCTCGAACTGAGGCCCTTGCAGGCACCACGGCGCTGCCAGGCCAGCCTGAGGTCATGGCCTGGGCTGGAAGACCATTTCGATCGGTGAGTCGGATTTGCGATACATCGAATCGGGCGAGACATCCGGCTTCAGGCCTGGATACCAGACCCTTAATCGAGTGTCGGTCAGCCATTGCACTTGCACCTGGTCAAGTGGCATCTCCGGCGGCCTGACCTTGAATCCCACCAGAGGCTCTACATAGGAATGGCACCTCGACTCGACGCCAGCATCAAGCACGTAGATTTCCAGTTGCTCGCTCCAGTTGATGGCCCCGCTTTCAGGGCAGTGACGCACCTGGGCATGGTATTTCCCGCCTGGCGAAGGCAGCTCCCGGACCACGGCGTCAGGGCCGCAGCCCACCAGCAATACAGATGAACACAGCAGGGCCGACATCGTTTTCTTCATTGCAGCAGTCCTTGTGCAGTTGAGGGCACAGTAAATGCTTACGGCCGTTTTCTTCAATAGCACAGGTGTACTAGCCGCAGGATTGGCCAGCGGACATAGGGCTCGGTAGGAGCGCGCTCTGCCGGAATGCCGGACCACCACGACCGAGTACGCAGCGCTCGCAAAATTGATCAAGCGCTGAAAATCTACAGCTGGTAACACATTCAAAATCTGCGAAACGCCACAATTTTACGACTGCTAACGCAGCCGGTCGCGGTGGTCCGGCATTCCGGCAGAGCGCGCTCCTACGGGGGGAGATAGCGGCATTACACTGTCAGCAACCACAGGCACAGTCCCGGAAAGGCCACCAGCAATACGATGCGCAGCAGGTCCGAGCACAGGAACGGCACGATGCCCTTGGCCGTCTCGCCGTAGGGCACGTCACCGGCGGTGCGCTGGACGATGAACAGGTTCATGCCCAGGGGCGGATGGATCAGGCCGATTTCCACCACCATCAGAGCCAGGATGCCGAACCAGATCGACTTGTCCGACTCGCTCAGGCCAAAGAAATCCAGGCCCATGATCATCGGGTAGAAAATCGGGATGGTCAGCAGGATCATCGCCAGCGAATCCATCACGCAGCCCAGGACCAGGTACAGCCCCAGGATGATGATCAGCACCAGCATCGGGGCCAGGCCGCTGGCGATGACCCAGGCCGCCAGTTCGCCGGGCATCTGGGTCAGGGCCAGTCCGGAGTTGAGCAGGTCGGCGCCCAGCAGCACCAGAAAGATCATCGCCGAGGTTTCCGCCGTGCCCAACAGGCTGGCGCGAATGCCGATCCAGCGCATGCCGCCTTGCCAGATGGCCAGAATTGCGCAGGCCGCCGCGCCAATGGACGCCGCCTCCGTAGGGTTGGCCCAGCCGCCATAAATCCCGACGATGACCACCAGGAAAACGCCGATCACCGGCGAGACATTGATCAGCGCCTTGAATCGTTCGGCCGCCGACGCCTTGGGCGACAGGGTCGTCTGACTGCCATCGCGGCCGACCATGATGCGCAGCACCAGCATGTAGCCGATGATCGCAATCACCCCCGGCACGATGGCGGCCATGAACAGCTTGGCGATGGACTCCTGGGTCAGCACTGCATAGATAATCAGCGGCACCGACGGTGGAATCAGGATGCCCAGCGTCCCGCCCGCCGCCACCGTGGCGGTGGCCAGGCGCCCGGAGTAGTTATGCCGGCGCAGCTCGGGCAAGGCCACATGGCTCATGGTCGCGGCGGTGGCAAGCGACGAACCGCAGATCGCACCGAACCCTGCACAGGCGCCAATCGCCGACAGGCCCATGCCGCCCTTCCAGTGCCCGATGAACGCGGCGGCGCAGCGAAAGATCGAGCGCGACAGGCCGCCATGCGTGGCGAACTGGCCCATCATCACGAACAGCGGGATCACCGCCAGGTCGTAGTTGGACAGCCGCGAGTACGCCAGGTCGTTGAGGGTGAACATCAGGCTCGACAGGTCGCCGTCATTGACCGCCCAGAAACACGCCGCACCGCCGATCAGCATGGTGATGCCGATGTGCACGCGCAACAGCAACAGCAGCATGGTGATGCCCAGCGCCACCAGCCCCAATCCCAGACCGCTCATGAACGCCCCCTTGCCTTGCACCAGACATCGTGAACCCGCGCCAGCGCGCAGATGCCCAGCAGCACCAGGCTGGGGACGATAAACAGCAGCGCCACCCACAGTGGAAATGACAACAGCGTCGTGGTGTCGCCATTTTCATGGTTGTCGAGCATTTGCAGCCCGGTGCGCCAGGCCAGCAGCCACGCCACCGCGCAGCACAGCAGGTGCGCCACACCGTCGAGGCTGGCGCGCACTGCGGCAGGCAGCCACGAGGTCAGCGCATCGACCTTGATGTGCGTGCCACGCAGCTCGCACAGCGGCAGAAAGGCGGCAATCGCGATCGAGGCGCCGACCTCGACCAGCTCCATGTCGCCACGCACCGGCATGGAGAACAGCTTGCGGCCGATGATCGACACCAGCGACATGCCGATCAGCGCCATCAACAACAGGCCGCCTCCCAGGGCAAACGCCTGGGTCACCTGGCCCAGCAACCGGCGCGCCCGACCGTGATGGGGCTCGACGACCAATTCGACACTCAAGGATTCCTGCATGGCGGTTACTGCGCCACGCCGGACAGGCTGCGCACCTGCTGCACCAGCACCTTGCCCTCCAGGCCCTTGGCATCGGCTTCGCTGATCCACTGCTCGACCGCGCTGGCCGACGCCTTGTGCATGTCTTCGTAGGCACCCGCCTCGATATTCACCAGGCCCTGGGCCGGGGTGGCGTCATGGGCGGCATCGGTGGCCTTGTCCCAGGCGGTGGCGAAGCGCTCGGACAACACCTTGCCGCTGTTGCGTTCGATGATCGCCTGCAGGTCGGCCGGCAGGCTGTCGAATTTTTTCTGGTTCATGAGCATGGCCAGCACGGTGTAGCCCAGCGCCGGCTGCCCGGCCGGGGTGACGCTGTGATACTGGGTCACCTCATCGAGCTTGGTCGCCGGCACCACTTCCCAGGCCGCCAGTGCGCCGTCGACCACGCCCTTGGAGATGGCCTCGGTCATCTGCGCCGGCGGCATGCTGACCGGCGTGGCGCCCAGGCTTTCGACCGTCTTGGCGGCGGTGCGGCTGGAGGCACGCAGCTTCAGGCCTTTCAGGTCGGCCAGGGTGTGCACCGCCTTGCCCCGGGTGTGCAGGTTCATGCCGCCATCGCCGTGCACCACCAGCACCTTGTAGCCCTTGAAGTCCTCTTTGGCGTACTGCTCGTAGAACTGCCAGATGATGTCATTGCCGGCCTTGCCGCCGTACGGCAGCACGAACGGCAGCTCCAGCGCTTCGACCCGGGGAAACTTGCCCGGCGAGTAGGCCGGCGCGGTCCAGACGATGTCGGCCACGCCATTGCGCGCCATGTCGGCCAGCTTGGCCGGCGTACCGCCCAGTTGCATCGAAGGATACAGCTGGCACTGGATGCGCCCGGCCGACTCCTGGCGCAGTTGCTCGCACCACGGCTCGATGATGTTGGCCTGGGCATTGGAGGTCGAAGGCAGGAAGTGGGCCACCTTGAGGGTGACGGTCTCGGCGGCGTGTGCCGATGCAGCGCCCGCCATGACCAGGCACAGGGCGGCAATCTTGATGGATGTCATGCAGGTAGCTCCGTTTTTGTTTTTGTAGCCATGCAGGTGCAGTGGCGGCAGGAAGCGCAATACATTAATAAATTAAGTTTTTATAGAAAATTGTCAATATCCACGAAAGTAGGGGCTGACCAAAAAATCTTCAAAAGCCCTATAGAAAATAAAATAAAATCAATAAAAACAAACAATTGAATCATTTTTTGACGCTATTTGATCATCGTTTTCTTTTCTTAGCGGTCAGAAAAACTATTGTTAACAGATTAACCATATGGCTTGATAAGCGCCGCCACGGCATGGGGATTTCAGCCGTGGCGGTTCATCACCCATGTCCTGGAGATAAAAACAATGATCAGGAATCGACACCCCCTGCCGGCACTCGCCTGCCTGCTGGGCAGCGCTTGCAGCTTCAGCGGCGCCGCTCAGGCCGACTTTTTTGCCGACAGCAAGGCCAGCCTTGAAGCGCGCAACATGTACCTGAGCCGCGACTTTCGCCAAAGCGGGGCCGCCCAGGCCAAGGCCGAGGAATGGGCGCAGGGGTTCACCGCCCGCCTGGAGTCGGGCTTTACCGAGGGCACGGTAGGGTTTGGCCTCGACGCCATCGGTCAGTTGGGCATCAAGCTCGATTCCAGCCGCGACCGCCGTGGCACCGGCCTGTTGCCCTATGGCGCCAGCAGCCTGGAGCCGGTGGATGACTACAGCGAGCTGGGCCTGACCGCCAAGATCAGGCTGTCCAAGAGCGTACTCAAGCTGGGCACCCTGCAACCGTCGCTGCCGGTGGCGGCCTACAATGATGTGCGCCTGTTGTCCTCGACCTATTCGGGCGGCCTGCTGACCAGCCGGGAAATCGACGGCCTGACCCTGAACGCCGGGCGCCTGGAAAAGATCAACCTGCGCGACTCGTCGAGCAACGACGAGATGAACTATGGCGGTGTGCAAAGCGCTCATCTGGACCTGTTCGGCGGCAGCTACGCGCTGAACCCGAACCTGACCCTGAGCTACTACTACGCGCAGATGGACAACCTCTACCGCCAGCATTTCGCCGGGCTCACCCACACCACGGCGCTGGCTGAAGGCGTCAGCCTCAAGACCGACCTGCGCTTTTTCGACACCGGCGAAGACGGCGAGCACCGCTATCGCAGCAGCGCCCGGGTCGACGGCGGGCGCATCGACAACCGTTTTTTCAACGGCATGCTCACCCTGGGCCTGGGGGCACACAAGTTCGGCGCCGGGTACCAGAACCTGTCCGGCGACGGCGACTTCGCCTATCCGGGGCTGGACCCGTATTCGGTCAACCTGGTCACGGTCAACGTGTTCACCAAGGCCGGGACCGATGCCTGGCAAGCCCGCTACGACTATGACTTCGCCGCCCTGGGCATTCCCGGCCTGAGCTTCATGAGCCGCTACGTGAACGGTAAGCACATCGAGACCGCACGGGTCAGCGGTGGCAAGGAATGGGAGCGCGACACCGACCTGGTCTACACCTTCCAGAACGGCACGCTCAAGGGGTTGAATGTCCGCCTGCGCAACGCCACCTTTCGCTCAAGCGGTGGCTTGACCAGCGACATCGACGAAAACCGGGTGATCGTCGGCTATACCTTGCCGTTGTTCTGATCCGGTGCAGCGCCGCTCGGGCCTTCAAGGCACCCACAGCGTGACCTCAAGCCCGTCGGCATGATTGATCCATTGCAGTCGACCGCCGCACCGTTCGGCAATCGCCTGCACGATCGACAGGCCCAGGCCGCTGCCCTGGCTGCCGGCGCTGCGCCAGAAACGCCGGGTCATGCAAGGCAAATGTTCGTCGGGGATGCCCGGACCATGATCACGCACGCTCAGGTGCAGGCCGTCGATCGAGGCGCTGATGCTCAGTTGTACCGGGCTGCCGGCGGGCGTATGGCGCAGGGCATTTTCCAGCAGGTTGCGCAGGGCCGAGACCAGCAGGGTCACCGGCACCGTCACGGGCGCGTCGGTCAGTCCGGCGGCCAGGTGCAGGTCGATGCGCGGGCGCTGGGCGGCGTCAAGGTCGACCATGGCCAGGTGCGCGATCTCGCGCGCCGAGCAGTGCAGGCCATCGTCGAACGCCTGGCGACCCTCGACCCGCGCCAGCAACAGCAATTGTTCCAGCGTGCGCTGCAGGCGATCGGCGCCAGCCTCGGCATTGGCCAGCGAAGAGTCGCTTTCGCCATGGATCAAACGGGCAACCTGCAGGTGGGTCTTGATGGCCGTCAGCGGACTGCGAAGTTCATGGGCGGCGTCACCGGTGAAGCGTCGTTCACGCTCGATGGCCTGGGCAATGCGCTGGAACAGCTGGTTCTGGGTATGTACCAATGGCTGCAATTCCGTCGGCAAGGCGTCCAGTTGCAAGGGTTGCAGCGAGTCGGGGCTGCGTTGCTGCAGCGCCTGGCGAATCTGCCGCAAGGGCGCCAGCCCGCGGCCCAGGCACAGCCAGAGCAACCCCAGGCTGCCCAGCAAGGCCACGGCCACTGGCAATGCGGCCGCCAACAACACCGAATGGCTGAGGGCATCGCGCTCATCCAGCCGGTCGGCGGTGGTGATGCGCAGTTCGCCCTGCGCCAGGGTGAAACTGCGCCAGGCCACGCCCTCGATCATCTGTTGCTGAAAGCCGCCGTCCTCGGCCTGCAGCGCCTGCCCCGGCGCCGACGGGCTGCGCGCCAGCACTTCGCCGCGCAGCGAGCTGACCTGGCACACCAGGCCATTGGCGATGCCCAGTTGTTCGGCGCTGATGCTGCGCCGCGTGCCGTCCGGGCTCAACGGTTGCGGCAACTGCGCCAGCAAGCCGGCCACCATGTGCGCCGAGGCGGCCAGGCGTTCGTCCAGCGAGCGCATCATCTGCGTGCGCAGGTCGTGCAGCATCCAGGCGGCGGCCAGCAACCAGAGCAGCACGAAGGCCGAGCCGAGCATCAGGGTCAGGCGCAGGCGCAGGCTCATGAGGCGCATGGCTCATGACCGGCAGTACCCAGGCGATAACCCAGCCCGCGCACCGTCTCGACGATGCCGTTGCCCAGTTTGCGGCGCAAATGATGAATGTGCACGCTCAGGGCATTGCTCTCGACATCCTCGCCAAAGCCGTAGATCGCATCCTTGAGCTGATCGCTGCTCAGCACCCGCTCCGGGTTGTTCAACAGCACTTGCAACAACCCCAGCTCCCGGCGTGACAGCTCCACCTCGGTGCCGTCGAGCCAGGCCTGGCAGCGGCTCGGGTCATAGCTCAGGCGCCCGTGCTCGACCGTGTTGACACAGCGCCCGGCCGAACGCCTGACCAGAGTGTGCAGCCGGGCGGTCAGCTCACGCAGGTCGAAGGGCTTGAGCAGGTAATCGTCAGCGCCGGCCTGCAGGCCGATGACCCGGTCGGTGACGGCATCGCGGGCGGTCAGGACCAGCACCGGCAGTGCCATGCCCTGCTGGCGCAGGCGCCGTAACAGGCTGACACCGTCTTCATCGGGCAGGCCCAGGTCGAGGACCAGCACCTCGAAGTGGCCGGTTCGCAGCATGGCCTCGGCCGCACTGGCGCTGGCCACATGATCGACTGTCAGGCGCCGGGCATTCAGCCCGGCGACGATGCCACTGGCAATCAGGGCATCGTCCTCGACCAGCAAAACGTGCATGCAAAGCTCCTGCGCAAAAACGCTCATCATCCGGGGGTTCGGTTAAGGCGGCATTATCCCAACCTTTTCCGAACGTTAACCGACCGTTAATCACGGCACGGCAAGCTGCGCGGCACTGGTCACTCAAGCGTCTTGCAAGGAGCCTCATGCGCCCCCTCATTTTCCTCATCCTGTTGCTCATGTCCGGCCTGGCCACGGCCAGCAGCGGGCTGTTCACACGCAGCCTGGACAACCGTTTCCTGGCCGCCGAGCAGGCCTTCGACCTGAGCGTGCTGCCGCTGGAAAACGGCACCACGCAGTTGCACTGGAAGATTGCCCCAGGCTACTACCTTTACAAGCACCGCCTGCACCTGACCGGACTGGCACCCGGTGCGATGCCTGAGCTGCCGGACGGCGAGGCGCACCGCGACGAATATTTCGGCGACACCGAGATCTATCGCCACAGCCTGACCCTCACACTGGGTGCCGGGGCCGGCCAGCACGTCAAGGTGAGCTGGCAAGGCTGTGCCGACGCCGGCCTGTGCTACCCGCCGCAAAGCCGCGACCTGGTGCTGGACGGCGCGGCGCCGGACGAGTCGCCGCCGGCCACGGCGCAAGCCCCGGACCAGGCGCTGTCCGGTCAGCTTCAGGAGCGTGCACTGGCCTGGAGCCTGGTGATGTTTTTCGGCTTCGGCCTGCTGCTGGCCTTCACGCCCTGCTCGCTGCCGATGCTGCCGATCCTGGCCGGCATCGTGGTCGGCAAAGGCGTGTCGGCCCGGCGCGGTGTGCTGCTGGCCGGCACTTATGTGCTGAGCATGGCGATGGTGTATGCCGGTCTCGGCGTGCTGGCTGCCCTGCTGGGGGCCAACCTGCAGGCGGCCTTGCAACAGCCGTGGTTGCTGGGCAGCTTTGCCGCATTGTTCGTGCTGCTGGCGTTGCCGATGTTCGGGGTGTTCGAGCTGCAACTGCCGGCCTTTATCCGTCATCGGCTCGACAGCGCCAGCCGCCGCCAGCGCGGTGGCAGCCTGTTCGGGGCGGCGACGCTTGGTGTGCTGTCGGGTTTGTTGATCGGTCCGTGCATGACCGCCCCGCTGGCCGCCGCGCTGCTGTTCATCGCCCAGAGCGGCAATGCGCTGCACGGCGCCCTGGTGCTGTTTGCGCTCGGCCTGGGCATGGGCGTGCCGCTGCTGCTGCTGGTGACGGTCGGCAATCGCTTTCTGCCCAAGCCCGGGGCCTGGATGGACCGGCTCAAGAACCTGTTCGGTTTCATGTTCCTGATCGCCGCCCTGTTGATGGTCCGCGTGCTGCTGGCCGACTGGCTGTGGCTGGGCCTGTGGGGCGTGCTGTTACTGATGCTGGGCGCTACCTTGCTGCATTTGGCCGGCCAGTTGCCGACCCGGCAGCCGCTGTACCGGGGTGCGGCGTGGCTGGTCGGGTTGTGGGGTGGCCTGCTGCTGGTGGGCGCCGCCGGGGGTGCGAGTGATCCGTGGCAACCGCTGGCGGTCTACACCTCGCGCGCGCCGGTGGCCACCGTCGACATCGACCCGGCGCGCAAGCTCGACTCGGTGCAAGCCCTGGAAGCGGCACTGGCACAGGCAAGAGACGCACGCCAATGGGTGCTGGTCGACTACTACGCTGACTGGTGCGTGAGCTGCAAGGTCATGGACAAACAGGTCTTCGCCAGGCCGGAGGTCCAGTCCAGCCTGGCCGGGGTGCGTATCCTCAAGCCCGACGTCACGCGTAACGATGAGGCGAGCCGGGCGCTGCTGCAGCGCTTCGACGTCCCCGGCCCGCCGACCCTGCTGTGGATCGGCCCGGACGGCCAGGAGCGGCGTGAGGCGCGGATCATTGGCGAGGTGGACGCCAAGACCTTTGTCGATCACTGGATTACCTTGCGGGAGCGCGGTTGATGCTGACGTTGAACCTGGGCCCCTTTGCCCTGGGCATGCACCATGCCCTGGTGCTGGCCAGCCTGATGGCGGCCACCCTGACCGGCGGGTGGCTCGGCCGGCGCCAGGGCTGCAACCCCGAGCGCCAGTTGTTCTGGCTGCTGATCATCGCGCTGCTGGTGGCCCGGCTGGTGTTCGTGGCCCGCTATTTCGAGCATTACCAGGGTGCGCTGTGGCGCATCATCGATATTCGCGATGGCGGCTTCAGCGCCTGGCCGGGTGTCGGCGTGGCATTGGCCGTGGGCGGCTGGCTGACATGGCGCACCCAGCCGTTGCGCAAGCCCCTGGGCGCGGCGCTGGCGGTCGGCGTCCTGGGCTGGGGCGCGGCCAATCTGGTCTGGCAGGGCCTGGAACGCGACAGCGCATTACCGGCCGTCACCCTCCACGATCAATACGGCCAGCCGGTCGACTGGCAGGCCACGGCGGGCAAACCCCGCGTGGTCAACCTCTGGGCCACCTGGTGCCCACCGTGCCGACGCGAAATGCCGGTGCTCATGGACGCCCAGGCCGACCATCCCGACATCGAGTTTGTGTTCGTCAACCAGGGCGAGACACCCGACACGGTCACACGCTTTCTGCGCAGCCAGAACCTAGCCCTGCGCAATGTGCTGTTCGATGCCGACAGCCAGTTCGGCCGCACGGTCGGCTCCACTGCCCTGCCGACCACGTTGTTCTATGACGCCCAGGGGCGGCGGGTCGCCAGTCATTTGGGCGAACTGTCCAGCGCCAGCCTGGCCCAGACCCTTGAAGCCTTTAAGCCTTGAATCAATAAGTAAGGAAATCTGCGATGAAATCCACCCAGCCATTTACCTGGCTGCTGGCCGGCCTGTTGCCGCTCGCCAGCCTGCACGCCAGCGAACACCCCGCCGCCCTTGCTGCGCTAGAAGCCCGTGGCGCCACCGTGGTCGGCAGCTTCGACGCACCGGGCGGGCTCAAGGGCTATGCCGCCCGCTATCAAGGTCAGGGCGTGGCCCTGTACCTGACCCCGGACGGCGAGCATGTGCTGGCCGGCAGCCTGTTCGATGCCAAGGGCCAGGACCTGAGCCAGGCTCCGCTGGACCGGCTGGTGTACGAACCGCTTGCCCAGCAGATGTGGTCACGCTTGCAAGCCACCACCTGGATCGCCGACGGCGACCCCAAGGCGCCGCGCATCCTGTATGTGTTCAGCGACCCCAACTGCCCCTACTGCAACCTGTTCTGGAACCAGGCCCGGCCCTGGGTCGACGCAGGCAAAGTGCAATTGCGCCATGTCATGGTCGGCCTGATCCGCGCCGACAGCAGCGGCAAGTCCGCCGCCCTGCTCAGTGCCAGGGACCCAAAGGCGGCGCTGCACGCCCATGAGTCGGCCGGCAAGGCCAGCACCCTCAAGCCGCTGGCGACCATCCCGGAGAGCATCCAGAAACAACTGGCCGAACACACCGGGTTGATGAAGGAACTGGGCACCCAGGCCACTCCGGCGATCTTCTACCTGGACGACCAGGGCCGCCTGCAACAACAGCAAGGCGCCCCCCGGCCTGAGGCGTTGGCGCAATTGCTCGGGCCGCTGGCGGCGCGCTGAGGCCAGGCTGGCTCAGTTCCACAGATTAATGCCGATCAGTCAGGCGGAATTCGTCGAATGCCTAACAGGTGGAAGGGCACTCTGCTGCGGGCGGCGATCCGACGATGAGGCCGGCAAAGCCCATACACCTGCTGCGTCTATCACATAGCCATCGCCGGCAAGCCGCCTCCCACAGGTTTAACTGATCGGCATTAGATCCACAGATCGTTTATGGCTGTGCGCTCGCCGCCCTGCTCGCCGGTATTGAGCACGCCACGGGGCTCGATCAGCATCATCTGCACCTCGTGCCCGGCGTACGGCTTGTGTTCCACGCCCTTGGGCACCACATACAGTTCGCCGGGATTCAACAGCACGTGGCCGTCGCGAAAATCGATGCGCAACGTGCCGTCGAGCACCAGAAAGGCTTCGTCGGTTTCAGCATGCGCATGCCAGATGAAATCGCCCTGGATACGCACCACCTTGAACTGGTAGTCGTTCATTTCGGCGATGACCCGGGGCGACCACTGGTCGTTGAACAGCGACAGTTTGTGCATGAGGTTGATCGATTGGCTCACAGCGAAACTCCTGATGAATGAAGTATCGCCAGCCTAGCGGGCCCGCCGTGGCCGTTCTTGTACGATCGTGCAGCTTCAGCGTGCCTGCATGCGCAACCAGCGCGCCGGGGACACACCATGGCAGGCGATGAAGTGTCGGGTCATGTGGCTCTGATCGAAGAAACCTGCGGCCAGTGCTGCATCGACTAGGGCAAAGCCCGAGCGCAGCAGGCGACGGCACAGGTCCAGGCGGCGCAAGATCACGTAGCGATAAGGGCTGGTGCCGTACAGCACCCGAAAATCGCGCGACAGGCTCCAGCGCTCGCGACCGCTGACCCGCTCCAGCTCATCAAGGGTCACCCCGGCGCCCTGCCGGCTGTCGATGTAGTCGCGGGCACGCTCGGCGGCGCGATAATCGAAGCACCGCCGCGTCCTGGGCTTGCCGGCCACGGCCTGCAGCGCCTGCGCCAGGTCAAACAGCGCGTCCTGCTCCTGCAACACTTCCAGCGGGCAGTCCATGGCCTGCATGAACACCTCGCAGGCCTGGTACAGACGTGTGTCCGCGCTCAATGCGCCCTTGATGAATGGCAACGGCCGCCCACCAAGCACCTGCTGGACCAGCACCGGCTCGACGTAGACCATGCGATAACGAAAGCCCGCCTCGGTGCCAGCCATGCCATCGTGCAGCTCATCGGGGTGCAGCACCAGCGTGCCGCCCGGCAGGCTGTGGCGCAGCACCTTCTGGTACTGAAAGCTCTGCACGCCGGCCAGGGTGCGGCCGATGGCGTAAGTGTCGTGCCGGTGCGGCGTGTAGCCGTGGCCACTGAAATACGCCTCGATACGCTCGATGCGCGAGGGTGACTCGCCGTGCAGGACCCAATCGTGTGTGTTCATGCCCGCAAGGATAGCTGCGCCAGGGTCGCCACCCAAAGCACTGAAACACCATAGTTGAGCCGCTGGTACAGGCCGAAGCCCTGCCCGGCTTCCAGTGCCTGCCCCATCAGCGCCACCGTGACCAGCGCCAGCACCGTGCACAGCGCCGACCAGACGGTAAAGCCGGTCGATCCCAGCAAGCGCTTGCCCAGCCAGACCCACAGAGCGCTCGCCAGGGTCAGCGACAGGAACATCACCAGCCCGGCCAGGTTATGCAGGTTCTGGGAGGCTGACGGCTGCGCCGGGGCGCAACCGGCATCGCAGGCAAAGTAGCCGGTGGCGAAACTGGCCAGGCCATGCACACCGATCAGGGCGGCGCTCAACAACGCCAGGCGCGAGGTGCGAAAGTGCAGGCTGGCGCCACAAGCAAACAGGATGAACAGGATGCCGAGCGGCACGTTATTGACCCAGGCCGAATAACCGTGGGTGGGCGCACCAACGGCGCCAAGCTGGCTCATCGCCTGGTCGACATGGCTGTAGCCCGGATAACCCAGTGCGGTCAGCCACACGCCGAAAAACAGCCACACCGGGATCACCCGGCCCATGTTCAGAAATCCCTTCTGCATTGTCGCGTCCTTGTCAGTGGGCAGGCGCAGCCTTGTCTGTGCCTGCAGGTGTGCTGAGTTTATTTGAATTTATAGTTGGCGCTGAACATCAGCATCCGTGGATCCCCGGGGAAGCAGGCCGAGGTGCTGGCGCAGCTGGCGATGTAGTCCTTGTTGGTCAGGTTGCTGCCGTTGACCGCAAAGCGCCACGGGCCGGTCTTGTAGTCGACCATCATGTCGTAGAGCGTGTAGTCGGGCGAGTCGAAGGTGTTGGCCTGATCGCCCGCCTGTTCGCCGATATAGCGCACTCCGGCGCCCATACCCAGGCCCGGCAGCAGGCTGGACAGGTCATAGCGCAGCCAGGCATTGGCCATGTGCTCGGGCACCTGGATCGGCCGGTTGCCCTGGAAGCCGTCATTGCTCTTGGTGACTTCGGCGTCGATGTAGCTGTAGGTGGCCACCAGGTCGAGTTGCTCGGTCAGCCGGCCATGCAGTTCGATTTCCGCGCCCTGGTGACGCTGCTCGCCGACCTGCACGCTGAAGCCGCTGTTGCTCGGGTCGGTGGTGGTGACGTTCTGGCGCTTGAGGTCGTACAGCGCAAAGGTCACGTCCAGCGCCTTGCCGGGCGACTCGTACTTCAGGCCGATTTCGGTCTGCTCGCCGGTTTCCGGCTCGAAGGCCTTGCCGCTGATGTCGCTGCCGGTGACCGGCACGAACGACTCGCTGTAGCTGATGTACGGCGACCAGCCGTTGTCGAAGGCGTACAGCAGGCCGACGCGGCCGGTGGTGGCGTTCTCGTTGGTGGTCGTGCGCGTACTGCCACGATGCGACTTGAGTTCGGAGTCGTCGTGGCGCAGGCCCAGCAACAGGTTCCAGCCATCACCGAACGTGATCTGGTCTTGCAGGTACAGGCCGCGCTGCAGCATGTCTTCAGTGCCGCTGGTAGTGGCCTGGAAGGTCTTGGGCCCCGGCACCACGCTGTAGGACGGGTTGTACAGGTCGATGGCTGCCAGGGTCGAAGTGTGGCGGGTGTCGTCGGTGTGGAAGTCGAACCAGTCCAGGCCCACCAGCACATCGTGGCCGAAGGGGCCGGTGTCGAACTGCACGTTCAACTGGTTATCCATGGTGAACACTTCGCCCTGCACGTCACGCCATTGCACCTGGCGGTTGTAGCTGCGCTTGTTGGCGGCCAGCGAGGTCGGGCTGGAGAAGGCACCGTCCAGGTCGTATTCGTTGTAGCGCAGCTTCTGGCGGAAAGTGACGTTGGGCGCGAAGCGGTGCTCCAGCTCGTAGCCCAGCATCTGCTGCTCGGTGGTGTAGCGGTCGATACCCGGCACGCCGACAAAACGGTCGCGGGCAATGCTGCCGTTGGGGTTGCCCAGCACCGTGCCTTCGGCCGGCAGGCCCCGAATGGGCACATAGTGACTTTTCTGATAGCTGGCCAGCAGGGTCAGGCTTGTGTCGTCACTGATGTCCCAGGTCAGCGAAGGCGCGAGATAGGTACGGTCGCGGTCGACGTAATCGACGATGTCATCGCTTTCGGAATACAGCGCCACCAGCCGGTAACGCAGGCTGCCGTCGGCATTGAGGCGGTCGGACAGGTCGGCGGTGTACTTGCGCTGGCCATAGTTGCCCAGGCCCAGGCCGACCTCGGCCAAGGGCTCATCGGTGGGCCGCTTGCTGACCTGGTTGATGACCCCGCCCGGGGCGATCTGGCCATAGAGGATCGACGCCGGCCCCTTGAGCACTTCAATGCGCTCGAAGGCAAACGGATCGCTCTGGATCCACATGTCCGAGTCCATGCGCATGCCATCGACGAACTTGTAGGCGCTCTGCACGAAACCGCGCACGATGAAGTCATCCAGCCCGCGCCGGCCGCGCTGGCCGGCATTGACACCGGCGGTATAGCGCAGGCTTTCGGCCAGCGACTGGACGTTCTGGTCACGCAGTTGTTCGCTGCCGATCACCGTGATCGATTGCGGGGTTTCATTGATGGCCGTGTTGGTCTTGGTCGCACTCTGCGCCCGCTCGGCCTTGTAGCCGGTGAACGGCGCCGTGACCGGGGTCTGCTCGCGGCTGGATTCGACATTGATGTCCGGCAATTGCACGGCGCTGCCGGCAGGCGTGCCGGTGGTGTCGGCCAGCACGGCCGGGCTGGTGACCAGCAAGCCCAGGGCCGTACCCCGGACAGCGATGAAGAAAGGGCGGGAAAGAGGCCGCATGACGATTCCTTGATGAGCAGAGACAGGACGGGTGTGGCTGGACGTGCCCGTACCAGAAGCGGTCCCTGTGCATCTCAGGACTGTCGGCAGCGTCAAGGCGCGGCGACATTAGATAGGATTGAATGTCATTTGTGAATATTTTTTATTCACAATGCGTCGTCACGCCGCACCTCAACAGGCCTCAATCTCGACCTTGCACAGGTTTTCACCTTGCTGCTGGCAATCGATCAACACCGGCAAGAAGCGTTCGATCACGCTGATGTTGCTGCGCAGGTGCTCACTGACGTGCGTGGTGGTAAAGCTGCCGGCGCCGGCCAGGGCCATGGGCAACAACAGCTGGTCGGCCAGGTGCTCGGCCACCGCCGCCTCGCTGCCCAGCCACGGCCGGGCGGCATCGACCAGGTAATCGGCCACTTTCTCGGCGCGCAGCCCGGACTGGCCGAAGGCGAAAAACAGCTCGCTCAGGTGTTCGCAGACCACTTCAAGCATCAGCACGTTGCCGGGGCCATGCTCAGGGTCGAGGACCTGCCAGTGCAACGCTTCAGGGGCCAGGTTCAAGCGTTTGGCGAGACGGCTCAACTCACGCTCGGCCACATGCCCCGGCACACCGGCGATGACTGCCGTGGCACGCCGGCTCAACAGCGCACCGCGCTCGCACAGGTGCAAGGGTTGCAAGGTCGAGGGCTGGACAAAGGCCAGCAGCTCGCCACCGCCGGCCGGGACAAAGCCATGACGCAGCAGTTGCAGCTCGATCCTGGCGCCCATGCGCTGCATCAGCGGCAAGAACCCGCGCTGCAGGAAATCGGCCGGCGGTGCCAGCGGGTTGTGCGTGCCACCGCTGATGTGCACGCGACTCGCTTGCGGGGCATGCAGCAAGGCTGGCAACAGGGTCTGCAATACCAGGCTGCAACTGCCGGCGGTACCGATGCTGAAGCGGTAGTCGCCGCCGCGAATGGCGCCAGGCTCGAAATACAGCTGCTGCGAATGCATCTGCGCGCCCTCGACCGTGGCGCCGCACACTTCGGCGGCGGCCAGTACGGCAGTCAGGTGCTGGCGCAACAGGCCGGGCCGGACGCGCCGGGCGCGGATGTTGTCGATGCGCAGCGGCTGGCCGGTGATCATCGACAGGCTCAAGGCACTGCGCAGCACCTGCCCGCCACCGATGCTGCCGTCCAGTTCAATAACGTCCTTTTTCATGGTGTTCCTTGGAATCGAATAGGTTTGCCGATAAGTGCATCAGTCCGGTGTCAGCCGTTCAGGCATACCGCGCCACGGTGTCGCGCAGGTACATGTCCAGCAGCCCGCTGTCCTGGCGTGTGCGTGGCAGCGCCGGGACCTCGCGTTGCAACTCGGCGTTGATGAACGCATGCAGTCGCGGGCGACGCGGGCCGTAGCTGGCTTCGTCGGCATTGCGCTTGAGCGCCAGCAGCTCGTCGATTTCCGCCAGCAACAGCGGGTCGTCCAGCGTGCCCAGCAAGGCCTCGAAGGTCATCGGCGGACGGCCCCGGTCCTGGTCGATCCAGCGCACCGCCAGCAAGGGACGCAGCACATAGAAGTACTTCTTGAACCGCACCGTGTCGCCTTGCAGGTAACCGCGAAAATTCTTGCGCGCCATCGACAGGTAATGGTTGCGCGCTGCCGGCGGGCTGTAGAACGTCTCGGCCAGGGCACGCAGCCCGGCCGTGGCGGCCGCTTCATGGCGGTACACCAGGGGCGAATCCAGCCACTCCAGTAGCGTCGGGTTGGACTTGCGCAGCAACCCCAGGGTCTTGCGCAGCTCCCAGCCGCTGACATCCAGCTCGTCGTCCAGCGGTCGCTCGATCACGTCACGCGGCGTGTCGACCTGCACGAACCAGTCGGGTTTCTCGACATAGACAAAACGCACGTCGTAGTCGCTGTCGGTCGAGGCAAAACCCCAGGCGCGGCTGCCCGACTCGCAGGCATACAGCACCGTGACGTTGTGCTCGCGCTCTATGCGTTGCAACGCCTGCAGCACCCGCTCGCGCATGGCGCTGCTCAGTGGATGAACCTCTGTGCGGTCCATGGTCCTTCTCCTGTCTGTTCAGCCTTTCACGCACACCACCTGACGCAGGGTGTGCAGCACTTCCACCAGTTCGCGCTGGGCATGCATGACCTGATCGATGTCCTTGTAGGCCATCGGGATTTCGTCGATCACATCGGCGTCCTTGCGGCACTCCACATGGGCGGTGGCGCGAATCTGGTCCTCGACGGTGAACTGCTTCTTGGCCTGGGTACGGCTCATGGTCCGTCCGGCACCGTGGCTGCACGAACTGAACGCCTCTTCGTTACCCAGCCCGCGCACGATAAAGCTCTTGGCGCCCATGGAGCCGGGAATGATGCCCAACTCGCCCTTCTTGGCCGACACCGCGCCTTTGCGGGTGATCAGCACGTCTTCACCAAAATGCCGCTCTTTCTGCACATAGTTGTGGTGGCAGTTCACTGCCTCCAGCGCGACCTCGAACGGCTTGGTGATGACCTGACGGGTGGCCTTGATCACCGCCTGCATCATCAGCTCACGGTTCTGCCGGGCAAAATCCTGGGCCCAGCCGACCGCTTCGACATAGTCATCGAAGTGCTCGCTGCCTTCTTCGAAGTACGCCAGGTCCCGGTCCGGCAGATTCGCGATGTGCTGACGCATATCGTCCTGGGCCATATGAATGAACAGGTTGCCGATGGCATTGCCGACCCCGCGCGAACCGCTGTGCAGCATGAACCAGACCCGGTTGGCTTCGTCCAGGCAGACCTCGACGAAGTGGTTGCCGCCACCCAGGGTACCCAGGTGCTGGCGGTTGTTGGTCTTGCTCAGCTTCGGGTACTTGTCAGTGATGGCCTTGAAACGTGGAGCCAGCGCGCCCCAGGCGTTATCGGCCTGCTGCGGGACGTCCTGCCATGAGCCTTTGTCGCGGCCACCACGGGTCACGGTACGGCCATGCGGCACGGCCTTTTCGATGGCGCTGCGCAGCCCGGCCAGGTTGTCCGGCAGGTCACTGGCGGTCAGCGAGGTACGGGCGGCAATCATGCCGCAACCGATATCGACCCCGACCGCAGCCGGGATGATGGCGCCCACCGTGGGAATCACGCTGCCGATGGTCGACCCCTTGCCCAGGTGCACATCGGGCATCACGGCCAGATGCTTGAAGATGAACGGCATCTTCGCGGTGTTCATCAACTGCTTGCGGGCTTCGTTTTCGACCGGCACGCCTTCGGTCCACAGCTTGATGGGCTTGCCGTTGGCCACTTCCAGCAACTGCCAGGTGCTCTTGGTTTCCTGCTCTTTCATGATCATTCCTTCTGGCCGATCGTGCGGCCTGTGTTCCGGGCCCTTGGGCGACAAATCGAGGTGAAACATTTGCTGCGCTCTACCGACTGAGCTACAGCCTTACGGCTGGCGGGACTTGAACCCGCGACCCCAGCATCCTGTAGTTCCACCGGCATTCGCCGGGCAAATTCAAAAAGGTGGTGCGACAACAGAGGTGGCTGATTAAGTACATTAGATGTACAGCCACCGGCATTCGCACCGTTCACTGGCGCTGACAAGGGGCTGACGAGACGTCTTGGAATGTAGTCCCGTCGGCATTCAGCGCCGGTGAAAACATCGCTCGCAAAGCGAACTCAAACAGGGTGGTGCGACAACAGAGATGACTGATAAGCACATTAAGATGTACAGCCATCGGCATTCGCACCGTTCACTGGCGCTGACAAGGGTCTGACGAGACGTCTTGGATGTAGTCCCGTCGGCATTCAGCGCCGGTGAAAAACACTTTTCGCAGGGCACCCAATGGATGCCCGTCATTCAAAACTCCATGGCCTCGATGGCCTGTACCCACTGCCGGGCGCCGTAGCGACCGCTGATGAACTGCTCAATCACATCGAACACCGCATCACTGAAGCCCCCGACGTTGAGGATGTCCTCGCGGTCTGCCGCCTGGGTGGTCGCGCCAGGCTGCATATCGATGCACACCAGCCGTGCCTGCGGGTTAATCTTCTTGATGCGCTCCCATTGGCGCATCGTCTCGGTGGCGCCGTGGCGCCGTGCATCGATCCACGACTCGTTGTCCGAGACCAGGATCAGGGTGTCGACCTTGCAGCCGGCATTGGCCAGCCGCGCCAGCGGTGCCGAGCAGTTGGTGCCGCCACCGCCGATGGCGGCCAGTTTCTGCGCATTGCTCATCACGCTGTCGCGGGCATTGAGCTGCACGTCCACCACATCGACCTCGAACGGCATCACCCGGGCATTGGGCTGCTTGCGCAACACCGCCGCCGCCACCAGGGCCGCCACATCGATGCAGCGCACCGCCGTGCTCGCCCCCTGCCGGTAACCGGTGACCGGGGTGTGCATCGACCCCGACACATCCGGACAGACCACCACGTTGCCCGGCAATACCGGCACGTTGCCCAGGGACAATTCCAGTGCATCCTGCAAGGCATTGCGCACGCTGGCCGGAACATCGTCGCCGGTCATGCGGTACGCCGCCAGCAACTGGTACGGGTACACCCGTGCCTTGGCCACTGCCGCCGGATCCGCCAGGCGGGCCGCCACACGCTCGGCACAACCGGGCACCTCAAACGCGCCGTGACGCGCCAGGGTGTTGAGGTTCATACGCAGGGCCTGCCAGCCCATCGTGCCGGCCAGGTGCGCCCATTGCTCGGCGCTCAGGGTTTCGTTGCCCAGCAACTGGAAGGGTACGCCGGGTACTTCTGTAGAGGCACCGCTGCGAAACGCCAACAGCGCGCGGGTCAGTTCAGGCAAGGCCTGGACATCCACCGGCTTGCCGATCACCCAGGCGAAAAACGCTTCGCGCCAGGTTTCAGCAGGCTTGGGATGCACCATCTTCAGCACATCGGCCAGCGATGGCTGGTTGCCCACCGAGGCCTGTAACAATTGGTACTCGGTGGCGTTGTTCAACCACTGTTGCACCAGGCGCTTGGGCTGCGAACCGAGCGATTTGCGCCCGGTCACGCCGCTGCGCAGAATCTGCACGAAGGTACGCAACATCTTGCCGCTGTCGATGACCTCACCGAACAGGGCTGGCACCAGGGCCGAGCGCTGCGCCACCAGGGCAGCCAGCAACAAGGCGGGCATGTCTTTCATATGGCCTTTGCGACGGGCATACAGAGCGGCCTTGGCCACGTAGCGGCTGTCCAGCTCGCCCACCCGTTGCAGCACGCTGTCGAGCTGCGCTTCGGGAGCGGCGTAGAACGTCTGGTTCAGGCAGCCGGTCACGGTCAGTTGTGCCAGCTGGTGCCGGGCGCTGTAGGCATAGGCCGGGGCCTTGGCCGCATTGTGCGTATCGCTGGCTGGCAAGGTTGCCGGGTGACTGTTGAACAGTTTGACGTTGGCCATCGTGGCATCTCACTCTGTTGTCCTGTTGTTACGAGAGATATTGCAGCCGACGTGCCAGGTTTGTTTTTCAATGCCAATAAATTTTCAACTAATTGATTAATAAGGAATTAATATTTTATCAATTCTCGCCTATGGTTTTTGCGTGGCAATTCAATCGCTGAAAATCTATCCTTCTTTATCGCCACTTATCCCAGAGTATCAACATGTCCACCAAGCATACCGTTGCCATCGGTTTTCTCGGCGCCACCCTTGACCGAGTCGGCAAGGGCGCGGCACGCTGGAGCCACTGGCGGCCAAGCATTGGCCTGTGCCAGCAGCCGGATGTACTGATTCACCGTCTGGAGCTGATCCACGGTATCGACGCCCGCGACGTCAGCCTGGCCCAGCGGGTGGTCGAGGACATCCGTCAGGTGTCGCCGGAAACCGAGGTCCGCCTGCATCCGATGGACCTGAAAAACCCCTGGGACTTCCAGGAGGTGTATGGCGCGCTGCACGACTTTGCCAGCGCCTACCCGTTCGATGTGGAACACGAGGATTACCTGGTGCACATCACCACCGGCACCCACGTCGCGCAGATCTGCTGGTTCCTGCTGACCGAGGCGCGCTACCTGCCGGCGCGGCTGATCCAGACCTCGCCGGCCCGGCGCCTGGACCCGGAAGCGCTCGCCACCGGCACCCACAGCATCATCGACCTGGACCTGTCGCGCTATGATCATATTGCTTCGCGCTTTGCCGACAAGCGCCTGCAAGGCCTGGCGTTTCTGAAGGCCGGCATTGCCACGCGCAACCCGGCCTTCAATCGCTCCATCGAACAGATCGAACGGGTCGCCCTGCGCTCCACCGCGCCGATGCTGCTGATCGGCCCGACCGGGGCCGGCAAGTCGTTCCTGGCCCGGCGCATCTACGAACTCAAGCGCAGCCGGCACCAGGTGCCAGGCCGCTTTGTCGAGGTCAACTGCGCCACCCTGCGCGGCGACGGTGCCATGTCGGCCCTGTTCGGCCATCTCAAGGGCGCCTTTACCGGCGCGCAGAACGCCCGCGACGGCCTGTTGCGGGCGGCCGATGGCGGCATGCTGTTTCTCGACGAGATCGGTGAACTGGGCGCCGACGAGCAGGCCATGCTGCTCAAGGCCATCGAAGAGAAACGCTTCTTCCCCATGGGCTCGGACAAGGAAGTGGCCAGCGATTTCCTGATCATCGCCGGCACCCACCGCGACCTGCGCGAGCGGGTGCTGCAGGGGCAGTTTCGCGAAGACCTGTATGCGCGCATCAACCTGTGGACCTTCAGCCTGCCGGGGCTCAATGGCCGGCGTGAAGACATCGAGCCCAATATCGACTTCGAACTGGAACGTTACGCCCGTGAGCAAGGCCGGCTGGTGCGTTTCAACCTGGAAGCACGCCGGCGTTATCTGGATTTTGCCTGCGCCGGCGAAGCCGCCTGGCTGGGCAACTTCCGTGAACTGTCGGCCTCGATCACACGCATGGCCACCCTGGCCGACAGCGGACGCATCGATGAAAGCCAGGTCGAAGAAGAGATCCAGCGCCTGCGCTTTGCCTGGGGGCTCGAGCAGGAGCAGGAACAGGACACTCTGCAACCCCTGCTCGAAGACGGCCTGGAGCTGGACCTGTTCGACCGCCTGCAACTGAAGGCTGTGATTGAGGTGTGTCGTCAGGCCGACAGCCTGTCCGCTGCCGGGCGCACGCTGTTCGGCGTGTCACGCCTGGGCAAGGCCAACCCCAACGATGCCGACCGGCTGCGTAAATACCTGGCGCGATTCGGGCTGGAGTGGAAAGCGATCCGCGACCAGACCCGATAGCCAAGGCGGCACGCTGTCGCGCAGCAAACACAGGGTGTAGGAGCGCGCTTGCCCGCGACCGAGTGCGTTAGCGCTCGCAAAAATTGTACAGACGCTAAAAATTTACGACTGCTAATGCAGCCGGTCGCGGGCAAGCGCGCTCCTACAGGTGGTGCATTTAATATTTAATTAAATCAATAATTTATTTTATTTTTGAAGGAGGATGGCACACCCCACGCAAGGGCCACCCTACGGCAGTCGATGGCTGTGATAGATTCATGGCCTCGGCCCCTTGCACCGGAATCTCCCGTGGCCCCAACGCTCGACATCCGCCGCTATCACGGCGAGCATCCCCACCATCAGCACGATTTCACCCAACTGGTGCTGCCTATCAGTGGACGCATGGAAATCGACGTGGAAGGTCATGGCGCACGCCTGGACGCTGGCACCGCTGCGCTGGTCGCACCAGGCGCCCGGCATGCGCAGGTGGCCGAGGCCGGCAGCCGCTTTCTGGTGCTCGACTGCCCGCCAGGCGATTGGCAGGAACAGGTGCTGGACAGCCTGGCGCAGCGCATTTATGTCCCCATTTCGCCAGCCACGCGACGCTTGATCGAGTTCGCCGAACTGGTCGACGCTCGAACGCTTGGCAACAGTGCCGGACAACTGGCGCCCTTGCTGCTGTCGTCCCTGGCCTGCAGCCCGCTGTCGGCGCCCAGCGGCATCCAGGCATTGTTGGCGCAATTGCAGGCCAACCCCGCCGCGGCGTGGACCAATGACGCCATGGCCCGTCTGGCCGGCATGAGCCTGAGCCAGCTGCACCTGCGCTTTCGAGCGCTGTTTGATCAAACCCCGCAAGCCTGGCTGGCCGATGTACGCCTGCATAAAGCCCGACAATGGCTGACCGACAGCCGTCTGCCGATTGCCGAAATCGCCCTTCGCTGCGGCTTTTCCGACCAGGCCGCGCTGACCCGCGCCATGCACCGCCTGTGTGGCGTCACACCGGCAGCCTATCGCAAGAGCCTGGGTAAAAAACCCGGGACGTTCAGACAATAAAACCTGATCGCCACCTTTCAGACTGGCCGCTTTGAATCTGCACGGCGGTGGTGGTGATGGTGGCTGATCGGGTACTGCTCAGGGGCATCGGTTTTGGCGTGGGTGCAGGGATGTGCTGGGGCGTGATTTTTCTCGGGCCGAAACTGACGCCCGGTCTGTCGGGCGCTCAGTTCGCCGTGCTGCGTTTTCTCTGTTACGGGCTGATTTCGGTCTTGCTGCTGGCCCCGCGCTGGCGCCGCGCCTGTGCCAGCCTGCGCCGTGAGGACTGGGTGTCGCTGTTCTGGCTCTGCCTGATCGGCAACCTGCTGTATTACTCGCTGGTCGGCAGTGGTGTACAACTGGCTGGCGTCGCCACCATCTCGTTGATTGTCGGCCTGATCCCGGTACTGATGACGCTGGCCGGGCGCAAGGATGCCAATGCCGTTTCGCTGCCCAGGCTGGCGCCTTCATTGTGCTGCGCCATCGCCGGCGTCCTGCTGATCAGCCTGCACGCCCTGTCCATCGGCGGCCACGCTGAAAACACAGCCGATATCGGCTGGGGCCTGCTGTGTGCCGTCGGCGCACTGTTGAGCTGGAGCTGGTTTGCGGTCAGCAATACCCGGCGCCTGAGCACCATGACCGGCGTGTCGGCCAATGACTGGGCATTGCTGGCCGGGGTCATGACCGGTGCCCAGTCACTGGTGCTCGCGGTGCCGTTGCTGGGACCGGCATTCAGTGCACACACCCCGTACACCTGGCTGCACTTCATGCTGGTGGCCGGTGGCGTGGCCCTGCTGGCTTCGGTGCTCGGCGGCGCCTTGTGGAACCAGGCCAGTCGCCTGCTGCCGCTGGCGCTCAGCGGCCAGGTGCTGGTCATCGAAACCCTGGCGGCCTTGCTACTGGGCTTTCTCTGGGAAGGCCGCTGGCCGCAACCGGTGGAATATGCCGCCATTGTGTTGCTGGTAATGGGCGTAGTGGGCTGTTTGCGCTCGCATCAAACATTAATGAATCATTGATTACCGGGTGTTGAATTCGGTGCAGGGGGCCGTGTTTGCGGGTTACAGCGCCGCCTGGAAAATACTTTCGATCTGTTGCTGATCGGCCGGACGCGGGTTGGTCAGGCCGCAGGCGTCTTTCAGGGCGTTGGCGGCCAGGGTCGGGATGTCGCTTTGCTTGACCCCCAACTGAGTCAGCCCGGCCGGAATCTCGACGCTGGCCGCCAGTTGGCTGATGGCATCGATGGCGGCCTGGGCGCCGGCCTCGGGGCTCATGCCACGAATATTGGCACCCATGGCGTGGGCCACATCGGTCAGCCGCGCGGCGCTGACACTGGCATTGAAGCGCTGGACATGGGGCAGCAGCACCGCATTGCATACACCGTGCGGCAAGTCGTAGAAACCGCCCAGTTGGTGCGCCATGGCATGCACATAGCCGAGCGAGGCGTTGTTGAACGCCATGCCGGCCAGAAACTGCGCATAGGCCATGTTTTCCCGGGCCTGCAAGTCGTCGCCCTGCTCGACAGCCCGCTGCAGGTTGCCGGCGATCAAACCAATGGCCTTGAGTGCGCAGGCGTCGGTGATCGGTGTGGCGGCAGTGGACACGTACGCTTCGACGGCATGGGTCAAGGCATCCATGCCGGTCGCAGCGGTCAGCGAACGCGGCATGCCGGCCATCATTTGCGGGTCGTTGACCGACAGGATCGGGGTGACGTTGCGGTCGATGATCGCCATTTTCACGTGCCGTGCCGTGTCGGTGATGATGCAGAAGCGGGTCATCTCACTGGCGGTGCCGGCCGTGGTGTTGATAGCCACCAGTGGCAGTTGCGGCTGCTGCGAGCGGTCGACGCCTTCGTAGTCGCTGATGTGGCCGCCGTTGCTGGCGCACAAGGCAATGCCCTTGGCGCAGTCATGGGGCGAGCCGCCGCCCAGCGAAATCACGAAATCACACTGGTGCGCCTGCAGCAGCTCAAGCCCTTGCTCGACGTTGGCGATGGTCGGGTTGGGCCGGGCACCGTCATAGATCACCGAGTCGATGCCCTGCTCGACCAACAGCCCGGCCACTTGCGTGGCCACGCCGGCCTTGGCCAGGCCGGCGTCGGTGACGATCAGCGCCTTGAGAAAGCCGTATTTGCGAATGGCCTGCATGGCCTCTTGCAGGCAACCGCTGCCGATCATGTTCACGGCGGGAATGAAAAAGGTGCTGCTCATGGCGGATCCTCTTGATACGCCGTCCGGGCCGGCGCGGGGCATGGGTGTGTAGACAGGGGCCCAGCATCGGCGCAGCACAGGGCAGCGGTATTGACCTGGCGCAATGAAAACGCGCCTGCATGGCCTTGACCCGACCAACTGTACGGCTCAATCACTGCCCAGCTGTGAAGGAAAAACCCGGCCGTCTATGGCTAGATGCCGGCTTTGCCCTCCACTGCACAACGCTGGCGTCACTTATGTCCTCTCGTGAAAATACCGGCATGGCCCTGGGCCTGCTGGGCGTGATCATCTTCAGCCTGACCCTGCCGATGACACGCATCGTGGTCCAGGAAATCCACCCCCTGCTCAACGGCATGGGCCGCGCCCTGCTGGCGGCGATTCCCGCCGCGCTGCTGTTGCTCTGGCGCCGGGAGAAGTGGCCGACCCGCCAGCAACTCAAGGGCCTGGCGCTGGTGGTGCTGGGGGTGATCGTCGGTTTTCCGGTGCTGTCGGCCTGGGCCATGCAAAGCCTGCCGGCCTCGCACGGCGCGCTGGTCAACGGTATCCAGCCGCTGTTCGTGGCCATTTATGCCGCCTGGCTCTCGCACGAGCGCCCTTCGCGGGCCTTCTGGGCCTGCGCAGCGCTGGGCAGCGCGCTGGTGCTCGGGTATGCGCTGATCAATGGCGCCGGCAGCATTCAGGTCGGCGATCTGTGGATGCTCGGCGCGATTGCCGTCGGCGCCCTGGGCTACGCCGAAGGCGGACGACTGGCCAGGGAAATGGGCGGCTGGCAGGTGATCTGCTGGGCGCTGGTGTTGGCGTTTCCGCTGCTGTTGGGGCCGGTGCTCTGGCTGGCCAGCCAGCATCAGGGACCGGTCTCGGCATCGGCCTGGTGGGCGTTTGGCTATGTGACGCTGTTTTCGCAGTTTTTGGGCTTCTTTGCCTGGTACTCGGGCCTGGCGATGGGCGGGATCTCGCGGGTCAGCCAGATCCAGCTGCTGCAGATTTTCTTCACCATCGCCTTGTCGGCACTGCTGTTTGGCGAGCAGGTCGAACCGATCACCTGGCTCTTTGCGGTTGCCGTGATCGGCACAGTGGTCCTGGGGCGCAAGACCACGGTCGTAGCCCCCAAGCCCGTCGTCAGTTGAGAAAGCCGTCGGCGCGCAGCAGGGTTTCCAGGCACTGCTCGGTGATGGCGTAGAACGCCTTGAGCTCGGCGATGCGCGCCAGCAGGCGGGCCGGGTCGACCGGTTCTGCGCGTTTGACTGCCAGGATCATCTTGTTCTTGTTGGTGTGTTCCAGCGAGATGAACTCGAACACCTTGGTCTCGTAGCCGCAGGCTTCGAGCAACAGGGCGCGCAGGCTGTCGGTGACCATTTCGGCCTGCTGGCCCATGTGCAGGCCGTATTGCAGCATCGGTTGCAACAGGCCCGGGCTCTGGATCTGCTGGCGGATCTGTTTGTGGCAGCACGGCGAGCACATGATGATGGCCGCGCCCGAGCGGATGCCGGTGTGGATCGCGTAATCGGTGGCAATGTCGCAGGCATGCAGGGCGATCATTACGTCCAGCTCGCTGGGCGCCACGCTGCGCACGTCGCCACAGCGAAACACCAGGCCGGGATGCTCCAGGCGCGCGGCAGCAGTGTTGCACAGGGTCACCATGTCTTCACGCAGCTCCACACCCGTGACTTCACCCTCGGCCTGCAAGGTGTTGCGCAGGTAGTCGTGAATGGCAAAAGTCAGGTAGCCCTTGCCCGAGCCGAAGTCGGCCACGCGCACGGGCTTGTCCAGGCTCAGTGGTGAGGTGGCCAGGGCATGGGAAAACACCTCGATGAACTTGTTGATCTGCTTCCACTTGCGCGACATGGCCGGGATCAGTTCGTGCTGGCGGTTGGTCACGCCCAGATCGGTGAGAAACGGCCGGGTCAGTTCCAGGTAGCGTTTTTTCTCGCGGTCATGCCCGGCGGACGGCGCTTCGCGCGACTGTTGCGCGGCATGACGCGCCAGGCTGGGCTTGCCCTTTTTGCTGAACTCCAGCTGCGCCTCGTCGCTGAGGGTCAGCAGATGGGCATTGCGAAAGGCACCGGGCAGCAAGTCGCCGATCAACGCCTGCGCCTCGACCAGCGCGTGGTTCTTGGTGATGTCGCGGGTCTTGTAGCGGTAGACGAACGACAGGCAGGCCTGCTCCTTGATCGTCACCGGGGTGATGATGATGCGCTGCAGGTCGGCCTCGGTGCCCACATGACGGGCCAGGACCAGCTTGACCAGGGCATTTTGCGTCAGGCAGTCGTCCAGCAGGCCGAGAAACCGGTCACGCGGGTCGGTGGCAGAAGAAGGTGTGGAAGTGGCAGACATCGAAAACGCCTCGGGCGGCTGGGCAGATCAGGAAGCGGGGCATTTTAGCGCCAGCGCTGCCAGAAGTCCGCTTTGTGTGTCTGTCGCCGTCGACTAACCCAGCACCACCAACCGGTTTGGCAGTTCATTGCGCGTGCGGGTCACCGGCACATGGTCGGCCAGTAGCTCGCCACAGGCATGAATGCAGCCCAGGAAGCCTTGCAGGTTTTGACCGTTGCGCAGTTGCTGGGTAAACACATCGACCATCGCCTTGAAGGTCTCGTCGTGCAGGCGGCTGGAAATGCCCTGGTCGACCAGGATCTCGACATAACGCTCGGCCTCGCTGACAAACAGCAGGATGCCGGTGCTGCCGGGCGTAGCATGCAGGTTCTGTTCGAGAAACTGTCGACGGGCCAGGTTGCCGGCGCGCCAGCGACGCACCGAAGAAGGCACCAACTGGCTGGTGACCCGGGTGATGCGGCACAGCAGTGCGACCAGTACGAAGGTGGTCAGTTGCGCCAGCAGCAACTGGTTGGCCGTGAGCGCCTCGGTGGTGTAACTGACGATGCCTGGCAGCAGCAGGCCCATGACCCCAGCCCAGACCAGCGGCACGTAGGCGTAATCGTCCGACCTTGCGGTCAGGACCGTGACCAGTTCGGCATCGGTGCGGCGTTCGACACGGCTGATCGCTTCGGCGACCAGTTGCTGTTCATCCTGACTCAGTAAAGCCATGCATGCCTCATGTTCAATTCCTGTTTTACCAGTTGCCGGAAGCGCCGCCACCGCCAAAGCCCTTGCCACTGCCACGAATGACGCGGCTGCCCGAGGGGTCGAGCTTGCCCCGGCCGCCGTCGGCCTTGCTGCGCAGGCGTCGGCCCAGGTTGGTCATCGCCAGCACGGCCATGAACAGCGCCACGCCGGCCAGTACCAGCAGCAGCACGGACCACAGCACGCTGCCCGACTGCCCCACGTAGGTGCTGTCCGGGGACGGGTCAGGGTCATCCGGCACATGCCCACCCAGCGCTGCGATCATGGCCTGGGCGCCACGCTCGATGCCGGTGGCGAAATTGCCTTCGCGAAACTCCGGGGTGACCAGCATGTTGATGATCATCGATGACTGGGCCTCGTTGAGGCGGCCCTGCAAGCCGGTACCGACCTCGATACGCACCTTGCGGTTGTCGCGCGAGACGATCAGCAGGGCGCCATTGCCCTTGCCCTTGCTGCCCATGCCCCAGGCCTTGCCCAGGCGCGTGCCGTAATCCTCGATGGTCGTGCCCTGCAGGTCGACCAGCGTAACCACCACGACCCGCTCGCCGGTCGCCTGTTCATGCTCGCCGAGCATGGTCGACAGGCGCGCCGTGGTCGGGTTGTCGAGCATCTGGGCGGCATCGACCACGCTGCCCGTCATGGGCGGGAACAATAAAGCAGGCTCGTCGGCCCGGGCCATCTGGGTGGCGCTGCACAGCAACAGCACAGACAGCATCATCATGTTTAGAACAGCCTTCAAAGCTTCACCTGCCCGGCCTTGCCAATCCGTAACCCGCAGAGGGTAACCCATTGACGCCCTGGCGCTCTATGCCGCAGGCCTGGGGCATGACTGCAACCCTGTGCATGCATCCTGAAGTGTCTCCTGTCGTACGTTTCGAGTCGCCGGAAAAATCGCTGCCTTAGCCAAATCGCAAGTTCCCCGGCATAATCCGGCGCCAATGCCGGAGTATCGGTCAAAACTGGCTGCATCAGCGCCCTATGATGCAACAAAACATCCAGCGACGACCTCTGTGCTCTGGCTTAACAATACCGCCAAAGGTTCAAACCCTAAAATCTGGCAGCCGGTATTTGACGCAGGTTACTGGCATAAGCCTTGAGAAATCATTCATGAACAAGTTGTGCTTAACAGGTTTGCTGGCCGTCCTGGCCAGCCATTCGACGCTGGCCGCCACCCCGACCGGGGCTGCGCAGCAAACGCCTCTGCAAGCCAAGAATGCCTTCATCGCCGGCCTGATGAAACAGATGACGCTCGATGAAAAGATCGGCCAGCTGCGCCTGATCAGCATCAGCAGTGAAGTGCCGCAGCCCATGATTCTCAAGGAAATTGCCGCCGGTCGGATTGGCAGCACCTTCAACTCCATTACACGGGCAGAAAACCGTCCTCTGCAAGAGGCCGCTGTCGCCAAAAGCCGTCTGAAGATTCCGATGTTCTTCGCCTATGACGTGGTGCATGGTCATCGGACGATTTTCCCGATCAGCCTGGGCATGGCGGCGAGCTGGGACCTTGAGGCCATCGCCCTGAGCGGTCGCATCTCGGCCAAAGAGGCCGCCGCCGATGGTATCGACATGACCTTCGCGCCGATGGTCGACATCTCGCGTGACCCACGCTGGGGTCGCAGCTCCGAGGGCTTTGGCGAGGACACCTACCTGGTCTCGCGCATTTCCGAAACCATGGTCAAGGCTTTCCAGGGCAACAGCCCGGCCGAGCAGGCCAGCATCATGGCTGCCGTCAAGCACTTCGCCCTGTATGGCGCGGTCGAGGGCGGTCGCGACTACAACACCGTCGACATGAGCCCGACGCGCATGCACCAGGACTACCTGCCGCCTTACCGGGCTGGCCTGGATGCGGGGGCCGGTGCGGTCATGGTCGCGCTCAACTCGATCAATGGCGTCCCGGCGACCTCCAACACCTGGCTGATGCAGGACCTGCTGCGCAAGGACTGGGGCTTCAAGGGCGTGACCATCAGCGACCACGGCGCCATTGGCGAACTGATCCAGCATGGCGTGGCCAAGGACAACCGCGAGGCGGCCAAGCTGTCGATCAAGGCCGGCATCGACCTGAGCATGAACGACGCCGCCTACGGCAAATACCTGCCCGAGCTGGTCAAGTCCGGTGAGGTATCGGTCAAGGAAATCGATAACGCCGTACGCGAAGTGCTGGGCGCCAAATACGACATGGGGCTGTTTGCCGACCCGTACAAGCGCATCGGCGTGGCCGGTGACGATCCGGCCGACACGTATTCCGAAGATCGCCTGCACCGTGCCGAAGCCCGTGAGGTGGCACGCAAGACTCTGGTGCTGCTGAAAAACGACAACAACGCCCTGCCGCTGAACAAGCAAGGCACCATCGCCGTGATCGGCGGCCTGGCGCAGAGCCAGCTGGACATGCTCGGCAGCTGGTCGGCCGCCGGACGCCCCAACCAGTCGGTCACTGTCTATGACGGACTGGCAAAGGCCGTTGGAGACAAGGCCAAACTGGTCTATGCGCGCGGCGCCAACGTCAGTGACAAGGAAAACGTACTCAACTACCTGAACTTCATCGAGAAGGAAGTGGATGTCGACCCGCGTCCGGCCCAGGAAATGATCGACGAGGCGGTCCAGGTCGCCCAGCAGGCCGACGTGGTCGTGGCGGTGGTCGGTGAGTCGCGTGGCATGTCCCACGAGTCGGCCAGCCGCAGCACTCTGTACATTCCCGGCCGGCAGCGCGACCTGATCAAGGCCCTCAAGGCCACCGGCAAGCCGCTGGTGCTGGTGCTGATGAATGGCCGGCCGCTGGCGCTGGGCGAGGAGCTGGAGCAGGCCGACGCCGTACTGGAAACCTGGTTTGCCGGCACCGAAGGCGGCAACGCGATTGCCGATGTGCTGTTCGGCGACTACAACCCGTCGGGCAAGCTGCCCATGACCTTCCCACGCTCGGTTGGCCAGTTGCCCAGCTACTATGCCCACCTGAACACCGGTCGTCCCTATACACCGGGCAAGCCTGGCAACTACACCTCGCAATACTTCGAGGAAACCAACGGCCCGCTGTTCCCGTTCGGCTATGGCCTGAGCTACACGAACTTCGATGTCTCGGACATCACCCTGTCTGCCGATACGCTGCCACGCCAGGGCACGCTGACCGCCAGCGTCACGGTCAAGAACACCGGCAAGGTCGCCGGCGCCACCGTGGTGCAGTTGTACCTGCGCGACGTGGCCGCCTCGATCAGCCGCCCGGTCAAGGAGCTCAAGGGCTTCCAGAACGTCATGCTTGAGCCTGGCCAGGAACGGGTCGTGACCTTCACCCTGAGCGAGAACGACCTGAAGTTCTACAACCAGGCACTCAAGTACGCGGCCGAAGCCGGCGAGTTCAAGGTGATGATCGGCCTGGACTCGGCGAACGTGAAGGAAACCCGTTTCAACCTGCTTTAAGGTTGTTGGCGGCACCGGGCAGGCACACGCCTGCCCGGGCAACCGTTTGAAAACTGCAGGCTCCCCGATGACGCTTACCCAACGCACGCTGCGCCTGTTCGTCTATGTGCTGGTCATTGTGACCGGCGCGGCGATTTGTGCCGCGCTGGCCATGCGTCAGACCCAGCAGCATGTGCTCAGTGAAGAAGCCAGGCGCGCCAGCGACCGGCTGGCCTTGTATGCCAACACCCTGCATACGCTGATCGAGCGTTACCGCGCCCTGCCGGCGGTACTGGCGCTGGACACCGAGATCCGCAATGCAGTGCGTGCGCCTCTGGGCGAACAGGCGCAGGCGTCGCTCAATCGCAAGCTTGAAAGCATCAACGGAGCAGCGCACTCCTCCTCGCTGGAGCTGATGGATCGGCATGGGGTGGCGGTGGGCGCCAGCAACTGGCGCAACCCCAAGAGCTATGTCGGCAATAACTACGGTTTTCGCCCCTATTTCCTGCAGGCCCGCGCCAAAGGGACGGGGCGTTTCTATGCCGTGGGGGTGACCACCGGCATTCCCGGTTACTTCTTGTCCAATGCCGTGCTCGATGACGATGGCGAGTTCATGGGCGCCATGGTGGTCAAGCTGGAATTCCCCACCCTTGAGCGCGAATGGGCCCAGGACGACGACCTGCTGATGGCCAGCGATGCCAAGGGCATTGTGTTTCTGGCCAACCGCACTGACTGGCGTTATCGCGAGCTGCAATCGATTTCCGTCGAAGACCGCGCCGACCTGCTGAGCACCCGCCAATATGACAAGAAACCCCTGTCGCCCTTGCGCAGCCGGGTGTTGCAACGCTTTGGTCCCGGCAGCCACTTGAGTCGCGTGGAAGCCCCCGAAGGCAGCGCCGAGTATCTCTGGCAATCGCAAGCGATGCCCGATGAGAACTGGACCCTGCACCTGTTGCGCAAGCCTGTGTCGGTCAATGAAGACATTCGCAATGCAGGCCTTGCCGCCGCCAGTCTCTGGCTGATGCTGGTGTTTCTCGGGCTGTTCCTGTCGCAGCGCTGGCGCATGGCGCGCTTGCGCGAACGCAGCCGCAACGAGCTGGAACGCCTGGTCGAGGAACGCACCCGTGACCTGCGCACCGCTCAGGAAGGCCTGGTGCAATCGACCAAGCTGGCGGCGCTGGGGCAGATGTCGGCGGCCCTGGCCCATGAGATCAATCAGCCACTGACCGCGCAGCGTATGCAACTGGCAACCCTGCGCCTGCTGCTCGATCAGGGCCGTATCGAAGATGCCTGCCAGGCGCTGGCCTTGCTCGACCAGCAACTGACCCGCATGGCCGCCTTGACCGGTCACCTCAAGACCTTTGCCCGCAAGAGCCCCGACGGGCTGCGCGAGCGCCTGGACCTGGCCAATGTGGTCGACCAGGCCCTGCTGCTGCTTGACACCCGCCTGCGCGAGGAACAGGTCGAATGCGTGTTGCACCTGGCGCGGCCGGCCTGGGTGCGCGGCGACGCCATCCGCCTGGAACAGGTGCTGATCAACCTGTTGCGCAACGCTCTGGATGCCCTGCGCGATCAGCCGCACAAGCGCCTGGAAGTGCGTATCGAAGCCCGGGATGATCAGTGGCAACTGAGCGTGATCGACAGCGGCACCGGCATTGCAGCCGAGCACCTGCCCTGCCTGTTCGATCCGTTCTTTACCACAAAGCCTGTGGGTGACGGGCTGGGCCTGGGGCTGGCGGTGTCATATGCGATCATCCACAGCCTGGGCGGGCAATTGACGGCCCGTAATGGCGGTGACGGCGCGGTGTTCAGTTTCAGCCTGGCCAATGATTTCCTGGAGTCCGAACCATGACCCTCAATTCGGTCATCGTGGTCGATGACGAAACCGCCATTCGCCAGGCCATCGAGCCCTGGCTGACCCTGGCAGGCTTCGAGGTGCAGTTGCACAGCCGTGCCGAAGAGTGCCTGGCGCAGTTGCCCGAGCACTTTCCCGGCGTGATCATCAGCGACGTGCGCATGCCCGGCATGGGCGGCCTGGCGCTGCTGGCCCGCTTGCAGGCCCAGGACAAGGACCTGCCGGTGATTCTGCTGACCGGCCACGGTGACGTGCCGATGGCCGTGGAAGCGATGCGCGAAGGCGCCTATGACTTTCTGGAAAAACCCTTCAGTCCGCAGGCGCTGCTCGACACCCTGCGCCGCGCTCTGGAAAAGCGCCAGTTGATCCTGGAAAACCGTCGCCTGCATGAACAGGCCGACGCGCGCAGCCGGCTTGAAGCCGCGCTGCTGGGGGTATCGCCCAGCCTGCAGACCTTACGCCGCCAGGTGCTGGAACTGGCCGGCCTGCCGGTGAACGTGTTGATTCGCGGTGAAACCGGCAGCGGCAAGGAACTGGTTGCGCGCTGCCTGCATGACTTCGGCCCGCGCGCCGACAAGCCATTTGTGGCCTTGAACTGCGCCGCGATTCCCGAGCAGTTGTTCGAAGCCGAGCTGTTCGGGCATGAAAACGGCGCGTTTACCGGTGCCCAGGGCAAGCGCATCGGCCGGCTGGAGTTCGCCAACGGCGGCACGGTGTTTCTCGACGAAATCGAAAGCATGCCCCTCGCCCAGCAAGCCAAACTGCTGCGCGTGCTGCAGGATCGACAGCTGCAGCGCCTGGGCTCGAACCATAGCATCAGTGTCGATGTGCGCATCATTGCCGCCACCAAGCCCGACCTGCTCGACGAAGCCCGCGCCGGGCGTTTCCGCGAAGACCTGGCCTACCGGCTGAATGTGGCCGAACTGCGCCTGCCGGCCTTGCGTGAACGCCGTGAGGACATCGCCCTGCTCTACCAGCATTTCATCCAGGCGGCGGCCGCACGCCTGGGCCGATCGGCACCGATCCCGGACGGCGCCCGGCTGGGCCGGCTGCTCAGTCATGACTGGCCTGGCAATGTCCGCGAGCTGGCCAATGCCGCCGAGCGCGAAGTCCTGGGCCTGAACCAGACGCCAAGCGAACCTTCCGGACAATCGCTGGTCGATCAACAGGAAGCATTTGAAGCTCAATGCCTGCGCGCCGCGCTAACCCGGCACAGAGGCGACATCAAGGCGGTGCTCAACGAGTTGCAGCTGCCGCGTCGAACCTTGAACGAGAAAATGCAACGCCACGGACTGGTACGCGAACACTTCCTGACCTGAGCGATGTGCCTGAACCTCTGGCGCTCGCCAGGACTAAGGCACAATGACATCATCTGGCCGCGAAATTTGCGCTTCATGGAACCAGACCTGGAGCTGAACCTACCGTGACCATTTCCCCGAAACAGCCTGTCAGCCGTGCAGAAGCGGCCCGCTTCGTACGCGAGCATGACTGGTCGAGCAGCACCCTGGGCGTGCGTGAGCACTGGCCCGCCCCTCTGCTGGGCGCCCTGAACCTGATGTTCGCCTCACCGACCTGCATGCTGCTGGTCTGGGGCCCGCAACACCTGTTGTTTGCCAATGACGCCGGCTGCACGGCGCTGGGTCTTGCGCCGCACCTGTTGCTGGGCAAGCCGGCAGCCTCGGTGGCAGGCCTGCCCTGGCACAGCCTGGGTCCGTACATCATGCAAGCGCTGGCAGGGCACAGCACGCAATGCGAATCCATGCCCGTGTCCTGCACACATCTTGAGCCGCCACAGACCCGTTGGTGGACGCTGTCGTGCTCACCGCTGTCGGACTCATTGCTGGCCGAAGAAGACAGCCCCGTGGCCGGCGCGCTCTGCGTGGTGCACGACCTGACCGCGCAGGTCAACGCCCAGGCAGTTCAACAACAGGAGCATGCCTTCAGCCAGCGCGTGCTGGCCAGTATCAACGACTGCATCAAGGTGCTGGACCTGGAAGCACGGCTGACCTTCATGAACGAAGGCGGTCAGAAAATAATGGAAGTCAGCGACTTCAATGCCGTGCATGGCTGTCCCTGGCCGGACTTCTGGGAAGGCCAGGGCAACCTGGAAGCCCGGGCTGCCGTTGCCGCCGCCAAGGCCGGCCAGAGCAGAAGCTTTACCGGCATGGCCGAGACGCTGGGTGGCAAGCGCAAATGGTGGCACGTACACGTCAGCCCGGTGCTGGGCAAAAACGGTCAACCGGAAAAGATCCTCTGCGTATCACGCGACATGACCGCGCTCTACGATGCCGAAGAGGCCCTGCGCGCACTGAACGACTCGCTCGAACAACGAGTGCAGGAACGCACCCTTGACCGCGACCGGATCTGGCAGTTGTCGACCGACCTGATGCTGGTGGCGCGCTTTGACGGCACCATTCATGCGCTCAATCCGGCCTGGAACAGCGTGCTTGGCTGGGATGAGGCGTCGTTGCCGGGTGGCGATTTCATGCACCTGGTGCACCCGGATGATGTCGAACCGACCCTGGCGGCCATGGCCAATCTGGCGCACGGCCTGAGGATTGCCGACTTCAAGAACCGTTATCGGCATGCTGACGGCTCGTACCGGACCATCGCTTGGGCCGCCGTACCCGATCAGCAGTTCATTCATGCCGTAGGCCGGGACATCCAGGCGCAGGTCGAGGCCAGCGAAGCCTTGCGGATCACCGAAGAATCCTTGCGCCAGGCACAAAAGCTGGAAGCCATCGGCCAGTTGACCGGTGGCGTGGCCCATGACTTCAACAACCTGCTGACGGTGATCAAGTCCTGTACCGACCTGCTCAAGCCTGAACACCTTCCCGAAGCCAAGCGCATGCGCTATGTCGAGGCCATTTCCAGCACCGTTGACCGCGCCGCCCGCCTGACCGGCCAGTTACTGGCGTTTGCCCGGCGCCAGGCCTTGCAACCGCAAGTGTTCGACCTCAACGAAAGCGTATCGCGCATCGGCGAGATGATGGACAGCCTGACCGGCTCACGCATTCAGGTCGGTATCGAACTCCCCGGGGAGCCCTGCTACATCTACGCCGATGGCAGCCAGTTCGACACGGCCCTGATCAACATGGTGGTCAATGCGCGCGATGCCATGGACGGTGTCGGCCAGTTGACGATCCGGGTCGAGCGCGTGGAGGCTTCTGCCCTGGCGCCCGTGACTAGCCTGGCACCGGGCGCTTATGTGGCCATCACCCTGACCGATACCGGTTCTGGCATCGCAGCAGACAAGCTGGGTCTGATTTTCGAACCGTTCTACACCACCAAAGGCGTCGGCCAGGGCACAGGGCTCGGGCTGTCGCAGGTCTTCGGCTTTGTCAAACAGTCCGGCGGTGAAGTGGCGGTGCACAGCGAACTGGGCAGCGGCAGTCGCTTTACCCTTTATCTGCCCAGCGCCACCCATCCCGAGCAAGCGCCCATGCAGCACAGCCGGCCGGTGCTGGCCGATAGCGGCCTGAGGGTGCTGATGGTCGAAGACAATCCGCAGATCGGCACCTACACCTCGGCCATGCTGGAACAGAGCGGCTTCAACGTCGTATGGGCTGCGGCGGCCGAACAGGCGCTGGAGGTGTTGCGCACGGATCCAGAGCCCTTCGATGTGGTGTTTTCGGACATCGCCATGCCCGGCATGAGCGGCGTCGAACTGTACGCCAACATCCAGCAGGCCTGGCCCGGCATGCCGGTAATCCTTACCAGTGGCTACAGCATTGCATTTGCCGACCTCAATCGAGAACCTTCACAGCGCTTCGAGCTGTTGCAAAAGCCCTACCGGATCGAAGACTTGTGCGCACGGCTGTACGCCAGTGCCCGCCCCACCCGATCCGAGTCGTCCTGATCGGCAAAAATCCGCTCATGCCATCGGGCCAATAGGCGGATTATTGCTTACCCACCGCCCCTGAATCGCTCTATTACGGGCCTTCAGGGGGTGGCACAAGTCCTGCTATGTCTTGTCCATGGACCGCAGTCACGCGGCCCTTACTAAAAACAATGACCTGGCAAAGGATCACGATGGCTATTCCCAACTCCTCCACCGAGTCGGCGGGCACTACCGCCGCGCCAAAAACCACTTCCTCGCGCCTCAAGTCGATCTTCAGCGGCTCGGTCGGCAACATGGTCGAGTGGTACGACTGGTATGTCTACGCAGCGTTCTCGCTGTATTTCGCCAAGGCGTTCTTCCCCAAGGGCGACACCACCGCACAACTGCTCAATACCGCTGCCATCTTCGCCGTCGGCTTTCTGATGCGCCCGATCGGCGGCTGGCTGATGGGCCTGTATGCCGACTACAAAGGCCGCAAGGCTGCATTGATGGCGTCGGTGATCCTGATGTGCTTCGGCTCGCTGGTCATTGCCCTGACACCGGGCTATGAAACCATCGGTATCGGCGCACCGATCCTGCTGATCTTCGCCCGCCTGCTGCAAGGCCTGTCGGTCGGTGGCGAATACGGCACCTCGGCCACCTACCTCAGTGAGATGGCGACCAAGGAACGCCGTGGCTTCTTTTCCAGCTTCCAGTATGTGACGCTGATTTCCGGCCAGCTCATCGCCCTGGGCGTGCTGATCGTACTGCAACGGGTCCTGACCACCGAAGAGCTGTACGCCTGGGGCTGGCGCGTTCCGTTCGTGATCGGCGCGTTGTGTGCGGTAGTGGCGCTGTACCTGCGTCGTGGCATGGAAGAAACCGAGTCGTTCACCAAGAAGAAAAAGGAAAAGGCCAAGGAAAGCCTGATGCGCACCCTGATGCGCCATCCCAAGGAGCTGTTGACGGTGGTCGGCCTGACCATGGGCGGTACCCTGGCGTTCTACACCTACACCACCTACATGCAGAAGTACCTGGTCAACACGGTGGGCATGAGCATCACTGACTCGACCTCGATCTCGGCGGCGACACTGTTCCTGTTCATGCTGCTGCAACCGGTCATCGGTGCGCTGTCGGACAAGATCGGCAGGCGTCCGATCCTGATCGCCTTCGGTGTCCTGGGTACGCTGTTCACGGTGCCGATCCTGACCACCCTGCATACCATCCAGAGCTGGTGGGGCGCGTTCTTCCTGATCATGGGGGCGCTGATCATCGTCAGCGGCTACACCTCGATCAACGCGGTGGTCAAGGCCGAGCTGTTCCCGACCGAGATTCGTGCCCTGGGCGTGGGCCTGCCGTATGCGCTGACCGTTTCGCTGTTCGGTGGCACCGCTGAATACATCGCGCTGTGGTTCAAGAGCGTCGGCATGGAAACCGGCTATTACTGGTACGTCACCGCGTGCATCGCCTGCTCGCTGCTGGTGTACGTGTTCATGAAGGACACACGCAAGCATTCGCGGATCGAAACCGACTGATCTCGCGTTGCGTTGATGAGAAGGGACAGTCCGCATCTGTGGGCTGTCCCTTTTTTCATGGCCAGCGCTTGATCAAGCCGGCTCACGACAGTGCACGACGCTGCCCTGCCCGGCGCTCATTCGGGCGTCTAAAAAGCCATTTTCAGATTTGTCAAGAGGGCTTATTTCGCGATATTTCAGAAAGTGCACCGTCAATGCCCATTCCGGTCTGCGCGGCCCGAAAACCGGGCGCTGCGGCCAACTATCATTTTCAGCAATGTTCGCTAGCAACCCTATTAACTTCTTAATAATCATGCGCGGCGTAGCATGGCCTCCATACCGGGACAACAACTCACCCGAACAGACTTCCCGAACTTGGAGACACCACCATGAAAAAGACCACTGTATTCGCCGGCCTCGTTTTCTCTGTTCTGGCTTCCAGCGCCTTCGCCCTGCCAGCCACTGACACCGCTCATCAAGCCATCAGCGCCGACTATCTGGCCGCCGATGGTTCCGACAACGTCGGCCCTAACCGCCAGCCCCTGATCGACATCAAGGGTGCCGACCAGAGCCTGGCCGCTGACGGTGCCGATCGCGTCGGTGCCAACCGCCTGACTTCCGACGGTGCCGACCGTGTAGGCGCCAACCGCCTGGCCGCTGACGGTGCTGACCGTGTCGGTGCCAACCGTCTGACTTCCGACGGTGCCGACCGTGTAGGTGCCAACCGCCTGGCCGCTGACGGTGCTGACCGTGTCGGTGCCAACCGTCTGACTTCCGACGGTGCCGACCGTGTAGGTGCCAATCGCCTGGCCGCTGACGGTGCTGACCGTGTCGGTGCCAACCGTCTGACTTCCGACGGTGCCGACCGTGTAGGCGCCAACCGCCTGGCCGCTGACGGTGCCGACCGTGTCGGTGCCAACCGCCTGACCTGATCGGTGCTCAACGTTCTGCTCCAGCTTTCCTCGATGCTCCTGTTTAATGCCAGTCAGCCCCCTGACTGGCATTTTTTTATGGCTTGTCCGTTCATGTCGCGGCACTGATTGCCACAGATTGCCTGCGCCAGCACTATTAAGGCCTCAACAACACCCCGCTGCCAGGAAGCACGACATGTCAGATGACATCTACTCCTATGAACCGTCCAAGGGCCACGGCCTGCCGCATGACCCGTTCAATGCCATTGTCGGTCCGCGTCCGATCGGCTGGATTTCTTCCCAGGATGCCCAGGGCGTTCTGAACCTGGCGCCCTACAGCTTTTTCAATGCCTTCAACTATGTGCCGCCGATCATTGGTTTTTGCAGCGTCGGCCGCAAGGACAGCCTCAATAACATCGAGCAGACCGGCGAGTTCGTCTGGAACCTGGCCACCCGCTCGCTCGCCGAGGCCATGAACCAGAGCTGCGCGGCCGTACCGGCCGACATTGACGAGTTTCAACTGGCCGGGCTGACACCGCAGGCTTCACAACGGGTGGCGGTGCCGAGGGTCAAGGAAACGCCGGTGGCGTTCGAATGCAAGGTGACCCAGATCGTGCAACTGCAACGGGCAGATCAGGCACTGGTGCCGAGCTGGCTGATTCTGGGTGAGGTGGTGGCGGTGCATATCGCCAGTTGGCTGCTCAAGGACGGCATCTATGACACCGCTGCCGCCGAGCCGATCCTGCGTGGCGGTGGCCCTGCCGATTATTTCCAGCTGGGCCCCGAAGCGCTGTTCAAGATGCACCGCCCCAGGACCTGAGGCTGTCTACGAGGCCGGGCGCCAGACCAGTTCAGCGTCGGCATCGACGCCCAGCAGACGCTCAAGCTCGCCGACGGCCGCCTGGTCGGCCTCATCGGCGGTCTTGAACGCCTGGCCGTCGAGCACGGCATGAAAACGCGGCGCGCCGCCACTCTGCAGTGCCTTGACGGCAATGGCCGCCTGATAGGCGCCTTGCGCTGGAATCGCCGCCGACACCGCTTCGAAATGCTCGAATTCCCTACGGGCCATGTGAAGATGCTCCTCTGGTAAAAAGATCGGCGATTCTAACCTCCCCAGGACGGGACAGGCGCTGGCCTCTGGCCAATTTTTCTTGCAAACCGCAGTGTTGTCCTACACTTGAAGTAACTCTTCAAATACTCCACAGGTCGATCCAGGGGGTGCGTCATGAGAGTCACTACAAGAAAATGCCTGGCTGTAATGGGTCTGGTTGGCGTCTTTGCGTTGTATGCCGCTGGCGCCTATCGTATCGAGCAGATCCGGCAAGCGCCCGCTGCCGTCGCGTGTGCCTTTGGCCACTGCTCCCCCACCAATGCCTCACTTGCCGCCTTGCGATGAGGCTGTGCAAGGCTATCGATTAGCAAGCTAACGGACTAGACTGGCCGGCATGACCGACCCGCTTGCACGCGGGGTAACCACCTTCAGGTTTTGCCGTGACCCGCCCCGATCCGACTTCGCCTGCCATCGGCAGTATTCTGTTCGCCCTGATGATGGCGACTTTTCTCAGCGCCTTGGACCAGACCATCGTTGCGGTGTCGCTGCCGGCCATTTCTGCCCAACTCAAGGACGTCGACCTGCTGGCCTGGGTGATTTCCGGTTATATGGTGGCCATGACCGTCGCTGTGCCGATCTACGGCAAGCTGGGCGACCTGTACGGACGACGGCGCCTGATGCTGATCGGCCTGTCGCTGTTCACCGTGGCCTCGTTGTTGTGCGGCATGGCCCAGAGCATGGAACAACTGGTAATGGCGCGCGTGCTCCAGGGAGTGGGTGCCGGTGGCATGGTTTCGGTCAGCCAGGCGATCATTGGCGACATTATCCCGCCTCGCGAACGCGGACGTTACCAGGGCTATTTCAGCAGCATGTACGCCCTGGCCAGTGTCGCCGGCCCGGTGCTGGGTGGCGTGTTGACCGAGTACTGGTCTTGGCGCTGGGTATTTCTGATCAATCTGCCGCTGGGCGTCGTCGCCCTGGTCGTTGCCCACCGCACGCTCAAGGGCCTGCCGGTTCCGCAACGCAAACCGGTGATCGATTACCTGGGCACGATGTTGATGATCCTCGGCCTAGGCGCCTTGTTGCTGGGCATCACGGAAATCGGCCAGGGCCATGGCCTGGCCGACCGGCATGTGCAGGCCCTGCTGGGCGTTGCCGTGCTGGCGCTGGTGGCCTTCATTGCTTATGAGCGTCGGGCCGCCGAGCCGGTGCTGCCGATGCACCTGTTTGCCAGCCGCAGTGCGGTGCTGTGCTGGCTGACCGTGTTTTTCGCCAGTTTCCAGTCCATTTCGCTGACGGTATTGATGCCGCTGCGTTATCAGACGCTGACCGGCGCAGGCGCCGATAGCGCGGCCCTGCACCTGTTACCGTTGGCGATGGGCATGCCATTGGGGGCGTATTGCGCCGGCCGGCGCGCATCGATGACGGGGCGTTACAAACCCCTGATTCTGGGCGGTACGTTGCTACTGCCCCTGGCGATTCTGGGTCTGGCCTTTACGGCCCCGCAGCAGGTGTGGCTGACGGGGGCGTTCATGGTCTTGACCGGCATTGGCACCGGGATGCTGTTTCCGACCTCGCTGGTGGGAGGACAGAACGCTGTGCAGGCGCGCGACATGGGCGTGGCGACCAGCACCAGCAACCTGTTTCGCTCGCTGGGTGGGGCCATGGGCGTGGCGCTGATGTCGGCGTTGTTGCTGGCCATGCTGCAAGGCACTGGCCTTGGAGCGCTGGGCGCAGGAGCACTGGGCAGCGAAGGTCATTCAGGCAACGCCTTGCTCGCCAGCCTCGAGGCCACCCGCGGACCGGCGCTTGAGGCATTGCGGGCAGAACTGGCGCAGACGTTCCGCCATCTGTTGCTGGTCAGCGCCGGCATCGCCCTGCTGGGCCTCGGGGTCGCGCTGGCAATGCCCAATACCGTCTTGCGCGGGCGCTAGCCTTGCTGCTTGTCCAGAAACCACTGCGTACGCTCGACCTTGATGCCGGCAAAGCCGGGCATGATCTCGCCCTCGCGAAACAGGCGACGTGAACCGGCACGGGCGTTGCTGAACCAATAGCCGGCTTGCGGGCAGGCTTGCCCGGCACTGACCGGCGGCACCGGTTTGTCGTCAAAGCGCGCATACCAACGGGCCGTGCTCTGAGGAGTAAATCCCTTGTCGCTGGGCAGATACGGATGCAGGCAGCCGGTGTCCTGCAGACGCACCGGGCGGATCAGCCGGTTGACCCGGGCATACGCCTGTGGCGCCGCCCCCCTCACATCGCCCAGTTCCGGCACTCGACCGGCACGAATCAACAGCCCGCCGTCGTACGCCTGAAATTGCACATCGCTCCAGAGGCTTGCACGTGCACGCAGGGCATCGCTGCCCCCCAGACGCTTGACGAATGCATGGCCCAGCACCGTGTACCAGCTCACGCCCTTGATATGCCTGAGCAGACGCAGGCTGTCGATATGCGGGCGCGGGTCGACCATCAGCCCGCTGTACTGCCGGGCGAGCTGGTATTCCAGCGGCAGGTAGCGATGCCCCTCGGCGGGCAGCACGCAGGCCAGCCCGCCAAACCCGTGCTCGGCCTGCACGGCATTGCACAGATAGCGTATCCAGTCATCGTAGGCCCGCAGGCCGTCAGGTTCAGTCAGGAAAGACCACGGCAAGACCATTTTCAGGCATGAAAGGTCGTTCTCACCCTGCATCCGGGAAGCGGCCACGACAAACAGGCTGTAGGCCGCGGCCTGCTCGGCACCGCTGCTGGACAACGACCATAGCAGTGGCAGGTCCGGCGAGCGTTCACGGGCCTGACGTCGGCAGGCGGCAAAACCTGAAGGCGAAAGCGAGCGTCGATGCTGGAAAAACTGACATTTGAGCTCAGCCCTGAACGCTTGGTAGAAGCGCAGGAAACACGCCTCAAGACGCTCGCGCACGGCTTGCGTATGGCCATTCCTGAAATACAGCGTGGTAATCAGCCCCAGCCGGACGATGGCCATGCATCGAGCATTATCGATGGTCAGCGCTTGGGCCTGACGCGTCAGGTCTGCCAGCGAACACTCAGGTTCCGGTGCTGTTTGCAACATGTCTGCCCTCCCAAGCGGCACGGTGAAGGGCCGCAGAGTGAAGACAGATATGGCAATGAGCAATATGGCCGGAGAAGTTTGGGAAATCAGCTACACATATCTGGAAATATCTGACTTGCGGTCTGACAGACGGGACAATTTCCTACCGGTAATAGCGATATGTACACCTTGCCGGCGTATGATTTCCGACTGCACGATCAATCCGCACGGTCGCAGGTCAGGACGCCTTGCACAGCGCCGGGCTGAACCTGAGCATATCCAGGCAGGTGTCGACCAATGGCTCGGCCTGTTCGTGCAGGCAGAAACTGTCAGGCACCAGCAACCACTGCCCGAGCACACCATCGATGTAGGCATGCATGCAGACAGAGGCCCTAAAGATATCCAGCGTGGCCGGCAGTTGCCCCTTGCGCACGGCGTTGCTTAATGCAAGCCCGATCCGTTCGTTACAAAAGAGTGCGTTGGCCCGGCGCTGCCGGCGAAAATCGCACATCTCGTCAGTGAACTCGCATTTATGAAAAAGGATCTCATTGATGCGTCGGGTTTTAGGGTCCTTGGAAACCTGATGAAACAAATGAATCAGCAGCTTCTTGATGCACCCCAGGGGGTCGTGTTCAGCCTCGCTCTGGGTGGCCAGGGACATTTCTTCGAGGGGTTCGTGCAGGCTGTCGAGCATCGCCTGCACCAGTTCGGCCTTGTTGGTGAAATGCCAATAAATGGCACCACGGGTCACACCGGCGAGCGTCGCGATGTCGGCGAGCGTGGTCCGCGCGACGCCGCGCTCATAGAACGCCTGCTCGGCAGCTTCCAGAATCTGGCTACGGGTGGCTTGTGCTTCCTCTTTGGTGCGACGAACCATGGCAGTAAAACCTCAATAAAAATGCTCCAGCCTGTTTGCACAGGTGCTGGAGGCACGGTCGGGTGAGCGTTGTTTTCTGGGTCCCGACCCGCTGGCTGCGACTTAAAGTCTCATAATCGACTGTTTACAAACAGCCGTGAATGTAAGTATATTCATTAGCATGCTACTTATCTAGCGGCAAAGTTTTTTACATCTCCACATTCTTGAGCAATCAAGGGTTCTGACCTTCCGAGGATCTTCATGCAATTCAAGCCAGCTGTTCCCGTTCTGGTCACTGCCGTCGCCCTGGCAACACTGCTCAGCGGTTGTAGCAAGAAGGAAGAAGCGGCCCCGCCCGCTCAGACTCCTCAGGTCGGCGTGGTGACCCTCAAAGCCCAGCCTTATACCCTGACCACCGAGCTTCCGGGGCGCACCACCGCCTACCGGGTGGCCGAAGTGAGGCCACAGGTCGACGGCATCATTCTCAAGCGGCTGTACACTGAAGGCGCCGACGTCAAGGTCGGTCAGCAGCTCTACCAGATCGACCCGGCACTGTATGAAGCCACCGCCAACAGCGCCAAGGCCACGCTGCAATCGGCCAAGTCCCTGGCCGACCGCTACAAGCAACTGGTCAGCGAGCAGGCAGTGAGCCGTCAGGAATACGACCAGGCCTTGGCCACCAGCCTGGAAGCCCAGGCCGCCTTGCAGACCGCACAGATCAACCTGCGCTACACCAAGGTGCTGGCCCCGATTTCCGGCCGCATCGGCCGCTCGGTCGTCACCGAAGGCGCATTGGTTACCAGCGGCCAGACCAGCGCCCTGGCCACCATCCAGCAGCTCGATCCGATCTATGTCGACGTGGTGCAATCCTCGGCCGAAATGCTCAAGCTGCGCGCCGACCTCGAAAGCGGCAAGTTGCAGAAAACCGGCGCCAACTCCGCCAAGGTCCAGCTGACCCTGGAAGACAACAGCGCCTACCCGCAGGAAGGCACCCTGGAATTCTCGGAAGTGTCGGTGGACCAGACCAGTGGCTCGGTCACCCTGCGCGCTGTGTTCCCCAACCCCGAGCACCGTCTGCTGCCCGGCATGTTCGTCCACGCGCAGCTACAAGCCGGTGTGAATGCCAAGGCCATCCTGGCGCCGCAACAGGGCATCACCCGCGATCAGAAAGGCATCCCGACCGCCCTGGTGGTCAACCAGGACAACAAGGTCGAGCAGCGCACCCTGGTGGCTGACCGCACCGTCGGCGACAAATGGCTGGTCGAGAAAGGCCTGAACGAGGGCGACCGCATCATCACCGAAGGCCTGCAGTACGTGAAGCCGGGTGCCGAAGTGAAAGCCAGCGAAGCCACCAACGTGAAAGGCGCCAACCCGGCACCTGCTGCGGCCACCGATAAAGCCGCCGGCAGCAAAGGGGAGTAACCCATGTCGAAATTTTTCATTGACCGCCCCATCTTCGCCTGGGTAATCGCCCTGGTGATCATGCTGGTCGGCGGTTTGTCGATCCTCAAGCTGCCGATCAACCAGTACCCCAGCATCGCGCCACCGGCCATCGACATCCAGGTCAGCTACCCGGGCGCTTCGGCGCAGACCGTGCAGGACACCGTGGTGCAGGTCATCGAGCAACAGCTCAACGGTATCGACCGCTTGCGCTATGTCGGTTCGGAGAGCAACTCCGACGGCAGCATGACCATCACCGTGACCTTCGAGCAGGGCACCAACCCTGACACCGCGCAGGTCCAGGTGCAGAACAAGCTGAACCTGGCCACCCCGCTGCTGCCGCAAGAAGTGCAGCAGCAGGGTATCCGCGTGACCAAGGCGGTGAAAAACTTCCTGATGGTAATCGCGCTGGTGTCCGAGGACGGCAGCCTGACCAAGGAAGACCTGGCCAACTACATCGTCTCCAACATGCAGGACCCGATCTCCCGGACCTCGGGCGTGGGTGACTTCCAGGTCTTCGGTGCCCAGTACGCCATGCGTATCTGGCTCGACCCGGCCAAGCTGAACAACTTCCAGCTGACCCCGGGCGATGTCAGAACCGCCATCAGCGCGCAGAACGTCCAGGTGGCCACCGGTCAGCTTGGCGGCCTGCCGTCGATCAGCGGCCAGCAGCTCAATGCCACGATCATCGGCAAGACCCGCCTGCAGACTGCCGAACAGTTCGAGAACATTCTGCTCAAGGTCAACACCGACGGCTCGCAAGTGCGTGTCAAGGATGTCGCCACGGTCGGCCTGGGTGCACAGAACTACAGCGTCGACTCGCAATTCAACGGCAAGCCGGCCTCGGGCCTGGCGATCAAGCTGGCCCCCGGCGCCAACGCACTGGACACCGCCAAGGCGATCCGGGCGACCATCGCCTCGCTGGAACCGTTCTTCCCGCCTGGCATGCAGGTCGCTTTCCCGTATGACACCACGCCAGTGGTCAGCGAATCGATTTCCGGGGTGGTCCACACCCTGATCGAAGCGGTCGCGCTGGTGTTCCTGGTCATGTACCTGTTCCTGCAGAACTTCCGCGCCACGGTGATTACCACCCTGACGGTGCCGGTGGTGCTGCTGGGGACATTCGGCATCCTGGCGGCCTTCGGCTTTACCATCAACACCCTGACCATGTTCGGCATGGTGCTGGCCATCGGCTTGCTGGTGGACGATGCCATCGTCGTGGTGGAAAACGTCGAACGGGTGATGATCGAAGACAAGCTGTCACCGCGTGACGCGACCATTCGCTCGATGACCCAGATCCAGGGTGCACTGGTCGGTATCGCCCTGGTGCTCTCGGCAGTATTGCTGCCCATGGCGTTCTTCGGCGGCTCGACGGGTGTGATCTACAAACAGTTCTCCATCACCATTGTCTCGGCCATGGCCTTGTCGGTGGTCGTGGCACTGATCTTCACCCCGGCCTTGTGCGCCACCATGCTCAAGCCGATCGACCACTCCCATGACCTGGAAAAGCGCGGCTTCTTCGGCTGGTTCAACCGCACCTTCGACCGTGGCGTGCATGGTTACGAGCGCGGCGTGAACGGCATGCTCAAGCACAAGTGGCCGGCCTATATCGCCTATGCGCTGATCTGCGTAGGCATGGTATGGATGTTCAACCGCATCCCGGCCGCCTTCCTGCCCGAGGAAGACCAGGGCGTGATGTTCGTCCAGGTCCAGACCCCGGCGGGCTCCACCTCCGAACGCACCCAGCAGGTGCTCGACACCATGCGTGAACACCTGCTGACCAAGGAAGCCGGTGCGGTGAAGTCGGTGTTCACGGTCAACGGCTTCAACTTCGCCGGTCGCGGCCAGAGCTCGGCGATTGCCTTCGTCCTGCTCAAGCCATGGGATGAGCGTACCGCCGAAAACAGCGTGTTCGAACTGGCCAAGCGTGCCCAGGGCTACTTCTTCAGCCTGCGCGATGCGATGGTGTTTGCCGTGGTGCCACCTTCGGTACTGGAACTGGGTAACGCCACCGGTTTTGACGTCTACCTGCAGGACCAGGGCGGTGTCGGCCATGAGAAACTCCTGGCTGCGCGCAACCAGTTGCTCGGTGCCGCCGCCCAGAGCAAGATCCTGGCCGGTGTGCGCCCCAACGGCCTGAACGATGAGCCGCAATACCAGTTGATCATCGACGACGAGCATGCCAGCGCCCTGGGCGTGACGCTGTCGGACATCAACGACACCCTGTCGATTGCGCTGGGTGGCAGCTACGTCAACGACTTCATCGACCGCGGTCGGGTCAAGAAGGTCTACCTGCAGGGCGACGCCGGTGCGCGGATGAACCCTGAAGACCTGAAAAAGTGGTACGTGCGCAACAACCAGGGGCAAATGGTACCGCTGTCGGCCTTCGCCAGCGGCGAGTGGGTCTACGGTGCACCGAAGCTGACCCGCTACAACGGCGTACCGGCCATGGAAGTACTGGGTACCCCGGCACCGGGCTACAGTACCGGACAAGCCATGGCCGAGATCGAGCGCATGGCCAAGGACCTGCCGGCCGGCATTGGTATCTCCTGGACCGGCCTGTCGTACGAAGAGCGCCTGTCGGGCTCGCAGGCACCGGCCCTGTATGCGCTGTCGCTGCTGGTGGTGTTCCTCTGCCTGGCGGCCCTGTATGAAAGCTGGTCGATCCCGATCGCGGTCATGCTGGTCGTACCGCTGGGGGTGATCGGTGCCTTGATGGCGACCAGCCTGCGTGGCCTGTCCAACGACGTGTTCTTCCAGGTCGGCCTGCTCGTAACGGTGGGTCTGGCGGCGAAAAACGCCATTCTGATCGTCGAGTTTGCCAAGGAGTTGCATGAACAGGGCAAGGGCCTGGTGGAAGCCACGGTCGAAGCCTGCCGGATGCGTCTGCGCCCGATCATCATGACCTCCATGGCGTTCATCCTGGGTGTCGTGCCACTGGTGATTTCGACCGGCGCCGGCTCCGGCAGCCAGCACTCGATCGGTACCGGCGTGATTGGCGGTATGATTACCGCCGTCGTTCTGGCGATCTTCTGGGTGCCGCTGTTCTTTGTCTCGATCTCCGGGCTGTTCAAGAGCAAACAGAAAAACACTCCACACCACGAGGCTGGCCAATGAGCAAGTCCCTGATCTCCCTGGCAGTCACCGCGTTCATCCTCGGCGGCTGCTCCCTGATACCCGAGTACCAGCAACCGGCCGCCCCGGTGGCCGCCCAGTACCCGCAAGGACCGGCCTACGAGCCGGCCCAGGCGGCCAACGTGGCGGCAGCCGAACAAGGCTGGCGGCAGTTTTTCCGTGACCCGGCCTTGCAGCAACTGATCCAGACCGCGCTGGTCAACAACCGCGACCTGCGCGTGGCGGCATTGAACATCGATGCCTACCGCGCCCAGTACCGTATCCAGCGGGCTGACCTGTTTCCGGCGGTCTCGGCCACCGGCAGCGGCAATCGCCAGCGCCTGCCGGCCGACATGTCGACCACCGGGCAAAGCAGCATCAGCAGCACCTACTCGGCGACCCTGGGCGTCAGCGCCTATGAGCTGGACCTGTTCGGCCGGGTGCGCAGCCTGAGCGAGCAAGCCTTGCAGAACTACTTCGCCACCGAAGAAGCCCGGCGCAGCACGCAGATCAGCCTGGTGGCCAGCGTGGCCAATGCCTACCTGACCTGGCAGGCCGACAAGGAGCTGCTCAAGCTGACCGAGGACACGCTCAAGACCTACAACGAAAGCCTGCGCCTGACCAGCCGCAGTAACGAAGTAGGCGTGGCCTCGGCCCTGGACCTGAGCCAGGCACGCACCTCGGTGGAAAGCGCCAAGGCCCGGCTGGCCCAGTACCAGCGCCTGGTGGCGCAGGATCAGAACAACCTGACCCTGCTGCTGGGCACCGGCCTGCCGGCCAACCTGCCACAGGCCCAGCCCTTGAGTGCTGATCTGTTCAGCGAAATGCCGGCCGGCATGCCGTCGGACCTGTTGCAGCGTCGCCCTGACATTCTCCAGGCCGAGTACAACCTGAAGGCGGCCAACGCCAATATCGGCGCGGCCCGTGCAGCGTTTTTCCCCAGCATCAGCCTGACGGCCAATGCCGGCAGCATCAGTCCGGACCTGTCCGGGTTGTTCGGCGGCGGCTCGGGGACGTGGTTGTTCCAGCCGAGCATCAACCTGCCGATCTTCAACGCCGGCAGCCTGCGTGCCAGCCTGGATTATTCGAAGATCCAGAAGGAAATCAGCGTCGCCAACTATGAAAAGGCGATTCAGACGGCCTTCCAGGAAGTGTCCGATGGCCTGGCGGCGCGCAAGACCTACGACGAGCAGTTGCAGGCGCAGCGTGATTTCGTCACGGCCAACCAGGATTACTACCGCCTGGCCGAGCGTCGCTATCGGATCGGGATCGACAGTAACCTGACCTTCCTCGATGCACAGCGCTCGCTGTTCAGTGCCCAGCAGACGCTGATCACCGACCGCCTGGCGCAGTTGACCAGCGAGGTCAATCTGTACAAGTCGTTGGGGGGTGGCTGGTACGAGAACAGCGCGCAGAACCAGCCGATTGCCAAGGAAAAGCCTTCGGTGCAGTTGTTTTGATTCATGTTTGAAAGACAACAAACCCGCCTGATGGCGGGTTTGTTGTCTTTGGAGTGGATGGAATTATTGTGATGGTCTTTAGAAAGGTTCCGGCCCTCTCCGGGCCGGCTTACTTTGTCTTGGCAAAGTAAGCAAACCGTTTGCTCCTGGTTCCGGCCCCTTCGGGGTCCCCTCCCTCCGGCGTCGCTCCGGGGGTCGCCGCTTATGGGCCGTCCCTGGCCCAAGCGGCTAACGGGCCGTCCTGGCCCTTTTCCCCCCTGCGCAACGCCTCCACTCGGCCTGCACAAGTCGCGTTCTGCGTCGCCTGCACCCTCGCGCATGAAAAGCAGAGCAAGAGCAAAAGCTGTTGCTGTTGCTGTTGCTCTTCTACGCAAATATCACAGACGACACAGATCGCGACTTGGGCGCAGGCCGAGTGGAGGTGTCGCGGAATCGGGGAGCGAGGCAGGGATGCCGAGCCAGCGCCGCTGGGCCAGGGACGGCCCATCGGCGCGGCCCGATAGAGTGGCGCCGCAAGGAGGGAACCCCGCAGGGGCCCAGCCAGGAGCCAGCGGTTTGGTTACTTTGCCAAGACAAAGTAACCCGGCCCGAAGAGGGTCGGAACTGCTCTAAGGGCTAGCCACAACAAGCACGGACAACACCGTACAAAACTCAACAGCGGCAAGCCGCCTCCCACCGTCTGGAGCCAGGCATGAAATCCGCTCACCCCGACACAACCTCAGCCACCAACCTCAATCAATGATCATGATGCAGGTAAGCCGGTTCCTTGGGCAGCCGCAGGCTGAACAGGAACGCCACGGCCATCATCACCGTCACGTACCAGTAGAAATTGCTCTCCATCCCCATGTTCTTCAGGTTCAGTGCCACATATTCAGCCGAGCCACCAAACATCGCGTTGGCCACCGCATACGCCAGGCCCACACCCAGCGCACGCACCTGCGGCGGGAACATCTCGGCTTTTACCAGGCCGCTGATCGAGGTGTAGAAGCTGACGATCGCCAGCGCCAGCGTGATCAGCACAAAGGCCATCCACGGACTGCTCACGGTCTTGAGCGCCATCAGGATCGGAAACGTGCACAAGGTGCCCAGCGCGCCGAACCACAGCATCGAATTACGCCGCCCGATACGGTCGGCCAGCATGCCGAACAACGGCTGCATGCACATGTACACAAACAACGCGCCGGTCATGATGTAGCTGGCCGTCTTGGGCGGCATGCCGCCGGTATTGACCAGATACTTCTGCATGTAAGTGGTAAAGGTATAGAAAATCAGCGAGCCACCCGCGGTGTAGCCCAGTACCGTGATAAACGCTGCCTTGTGATGCTTGAACAGGGCTGACACGCTGCCGGCGTCCTTATCCTTGCGGCTTTCGGCGGTGGTGGTCTCATCCAGGCTGCGACGCAGGAACAAGGCAATGATCGCCGCACAGGCGCCGATCACGAACGGAATGCGCCAGCCATAGTCACGCAGCTCTTCGGTGGTCAGAAACTGCTGCAGGATCACCACGGTCAGCACCGCCAGCAACTGGCCGCCGATCAGGGTCACGTACTGGAACGAAGCAAAAAAACCACGCTGGCCACGCAACGCCACCTCACTCATGTAGGTGGCGGTGGTGCCGTACTCGCCGCCCACCGACAGCCCCTGGATCAGGCGCGCCACCAGCAGCAGTGCCGGCGCCCAGGCGCCGATGCTGGCGTAGGTGGGCAGGCAGGCGATCACCAGCGAACCGAAGCACATCATGCTTACCGAGATCAGCATCGAACTCTTGCGCCCGTGCTTGTCGGCGACCCGGCCAAACAGCCAGCCGCCGATGGGGCGCATCAGAAAGCCGGCAGCGAACACGCCTGCGGTGTTGAGCAACTGCACGGTAGGGTCGTCGGAGGGAAAGAACGCAGGCGCAAAATAAATCGCGCAAAAGGCATAGATGTAGAAGTCGAACCACTCGACAAGGTTGCCTGACGAGGCCCCGACGATGGCGAAGATGCGTTTGCGGCGCTCCTCACCGGTGTAGTGCGGCTGCGTGGTCGTTGCCATTGTTGCTCCCCCATCCTGGTGTGATATCGACACGATTGCCCTGCAAGGATAACCCTGTCGCGAAACAATTGGTCACATCTGCCGGAATGAAAGTTCCACGTAGACGCTTTACGAGGGGCATTTCGCGGGTAAAAAGACGCAGGCCAAAGCCTGCGAAGAGGAGGTAAAGCGGATAAGCAACCGCCCGGCCTGCCCTTTTGTGGAGACAGGTCCGGACAGTGACAGAACAACCCTCAGGTACGCTCGATGGCCAGCGCCAGGCCCTGGCCTACGCCTACGCACATGGTGGCCAGGCCCTTGCGGCCCCCGGTTTTTTCCAGTTGGTGCAAGGCCGTCAGCACCAGCCGTGCGCCGCTCATGCCCAAGGGATGGCCCAGGGCGATGGCGCCGCCGTTCGGGTTGACCTGAGGCGCGTCGTCGGCCAGGCCCAGTTCGCGCAGCACGGCAAGCCCCTGGCTGGCAAAAGCTTCGTTGAGTTCGATCACATCGAAATCAGTCACGGCCACACCCAGGCGCTCGACCAGCTTGCGTACAGCAGGCACCGGACCGATGCCCATGACCCGCGGGTCGACACCGGCGCTGGCCATGCCGAGAATCCGTGCACGCGGGGTCAGGCCGTGTTTCTTGACCGCTTCAGCCGAAGCCAGAACCAGCGCGGCGGCACCGTCGTTGACACCCGAGGCGTTGCCGGCGGTCACGGTCTTGTTCGCACCGTTGACCGGCTTGAGCTTGCTCAGGGTTTCCAGGCTGGTGTCGGCACGCGGATGTTCGTCCTTGTCGACGATGGTTTCACCCTTCTTGTGCGCCACGCGCACCGGCACGATTTCTTCGGCAAAGAAACCGGCAGCCTGGGCGGCGGCGGTGCGCTGCTGGCTGCGCAGGGCAAACGCATCCTGGTCGGCGCGCGACACCTTGTAGTCATCGGCCACGTTGTCAGCGGTTTCCGGCATGGCATCGACGCCATACTGGGCTTTCATCAGCGGATTGATGAAGCGCCAGCCAATGGTGGTGTCTTCCAGTTTCATGTTGCGCGAGAACGCGGCATCAGCCTTGCCCATCACGAACGGTGCACGCGACATCGACTCGACGCCGCCGGCAATGGCCAGCTCCATTTCGCCCGAAGCAATGGCACGAAATGCCGTGCCGATGGCGTCCATGCCCGAGGCGCACAGGCGGTTGAGGGTCACACCCGGAATGCTCGCCGGCAGGCCGGCCAGCAGTGCGGCCATGCGCGCCACGTTGCGGTTGTCTTCGCCGGCCTGGTTGGCGCAGCCGTAGAAGACTTCGTCCACTTCGGCCCAGTTGACCGAAGGGTTGCGCTCGATCAGCGCCTTGATCGGCACAGCGGCCAGGTCATCGGCGCGTACGCCGGACAAACCACCGCCGAAGCGGCCGATCGGGGTGCGGATGGCATCGCAGATAAAGACGTCACGCATCATGCTTCTCCTGGTGCCTGACCGTGGGCGGCGGCAGTACGCGCTTCCAGATCACGCAGAGCGGTCAGTTCAACCTCGGTCGGATCGGCGGAACAGGTTACGTTTTCGGCAAAGCGCACTGGCCAGCCGGTGGCGGCGGTGACTTGTTCACGGGTGACGCCAGGGTGCAGCGTGGTGACCACGAACTCGTTGCTACCCTCCTCCGGCTCCATGATGCACAGGTCGGTGATAATGCCCACAGGACCGGCACCCGGCAGGCCGAGACGCTTGCGCGAGTCGCCGCCTTCGCCATGGCCCACCGACGTGATGAAGTCCAGGCGCTCGACGAACGAACGTGGCGACTGCTTGAGGATGATCAGCACTGACTTGGCAGAGCCGGCAATCTCCGGTGCGCCACCGGCACCCGGCAGGCGCACCTTGGGGTTGTGGTAATCGCCGACCACGGTGGTGTTGATGTTGCCGAAGCGGTCGACCTGCGCGGCCCCCAGGAAGCCCAGGTCAACGCGGCCGCCTTGCAGCCAGTAGCGGAAGATTTCGCTGGTCGACACCACGGTGTCGGCGGTTTCGGCCAGTTCACCGTCGCCGATCGACAGCGGCAATACGGTCGGCTTGGCGCCGATCGGGCCCGATTCGTAAATCAGTACCACGTCCGGCGCCGAGGTCAGGCGGGCGAGGTTGGCGGCCTTGGACGGCAGGCCGATGCCCACAAAGCAGACCGTGCCGTTGTGCAGACGACGTGCGGCGGCGATGGTCATCATTTCACTGGTGGTGTAAGTCATTACTTTGCCTCCGCAGCGCTGGCCAGCTTGTTCTTGAATTCAGCGAAATCCGCCGTGTCCTCGATGTACTCCTTGATCCAGGCCTGGAAGCCCTCGCGATCACGGGCAATCGGGTCCCAGTCCTGATAGAAGCGGTTGTCGCGCTCGTAGTAGCCATGGGCATACGAGGGATGCGCGCCGCCAGGCACCACGCACACAGCGCTCAGGGCCCAGGTCGGCAATACGCAAGAGTTCATTGGTGCCTGCAGGTCGTCGACGATTTCCTCGACCGTGACGATGCAACGCTTGGCCGCCAGGGCCGCTTCCTTCTGCGAGCCGAGGATGCCCCAGATCAGCACGTTGCCCTTGCGGTCGGCCTTCTGGGCGTGAATCACGGTCACATCAGGGCGTACCGCCGGTACCGCCGCCAGTACTTCACCGGTAAACGGGCAGGTGACGGTCTTGATCAGCGGGTTGACCTTGGGCAGGTCGGAGCCGGCATAGGCACGCAGCACCGCGAACGGCAGGCCCGAGGCACCGGCCACATAGGCGTTGGCCAGGTCGGCGTGGCTGTGTTCTTCCAGCTCCAGAGGGCGTGGCCATTTTTTCTCGACGGCATCGCGCAGGCGGTGCAGGGAACCGACACCCGGGTTGCCGCCCCAGGAAAAGATCAGGCGCTTGACGCAGCCGGCGCCGATCAACTGGTCATAGATCAGGTCCGGGGTCATGCGCACCAGGGTCAGGTCGCGTTTGCCCTGACGGATGATTTCATGGCCGGCGGCCGAGGGGATCAAATGCGTGAAACCTTCCAGCGCAACGGTGTCGCCATCGTTGACCAGTTGTTTCACCGCATCACGTAAAGACATGATTTCAGCCATGAGGTGCTCCCGAACCCAACGTCACGTTAAATGAGCGACGCACTGGATTGGCGCCGCGATGAACATGAGGTTATGCGCGAGCCGGGCAGCAAACAATCCGATAATCGATTATTCGTTCGATAATCGAACAAGATCGCCGCGCGTGCAAATGGCTGTTTTCAAGGCATTCAGGTAAAGATCTGTGCACTCAGTTCGCGGCTGGCTTCGAGCATGATCGGTAAAAAACGCTGCTCCAGTTCATTGCGGGCCACACGGGCGGCACTGGTGCTGACGTTGAGCGCCGCCAGCACTTGCCCCGAGGCGTCATACACCGGCACGGCAATCGAGCGCAGGCCTTGCTCCAGCTCCTGATCGACGATGCACCAGCCTTGCTGACGCACTTGTTGCAGGCATTCGAACAGGGCTTCAGGGGTGCGCAGGGTGCGGCTGGTCTTGGGCTGCATGTCGACATGGTCGAGGTATTCACGCAGGGTGACGTCGTCCAGCGCCGCCAGCAGGATGCGCCCCATGGAGGTGCAATAGGCAGGCAGGCGCCCGCCCACCGAGAGGTCGACCGAGATCAGCCGCTGGGTCGTGGCGGAACGGGCGATATAAAGGATGTCCTCGCCTTCGAGCGTGGCCATGTTGCAGGCTTCATGCAACTGGTCGCTCATGCGGTCCAGATAGGGCTGCGATGACATCGCCAGCGGTGTGGACGACAGATAGGCATGGCCCAGGGTCAGGACCTTGGGCAGCAGCGAATAGGTACGACCGTCGGTGGTCGCATAACCGAGCTTGATCAGGGTGTGCAGGCAGCGGCGAACGGCCGCGCGAGGAATTTCTGTGCGATGGCTGATCTGGGCAATGGTCAGATGCCGCTTGCGTTCCTGAAAGGCATGAATGACCGCCAGGCCACGCGCCAGTGACGTCATGAAGTCCGGGTCGCCGGTCAGCGCTTGAATGCGTTTGGCCGGTGACGCCACGATGGGCGGCGCCAGCGAGACAAAAGAATTACGCAGTTCTTCATTCATGACCACACCTCAGCATTATCCTTGCAGACCTTGTATTTCAAAGGTTCAGGCCGTATGCGACGCAATGGAGGCGGCCCGGTCGTGCGATTATCGAACAAGTGGCCGATAATCGCAATTGACCCCTGACAAATATACTTATACCTTTACCCCTGCCATGAAGTGGCTTCTTGGAAATCCTGGTCAGGTACCCACTGAGAAGTCCAAGGCAACGGCCTTGTCCACGAAGCAAGGCCGTTTTTATTATTGCCGCTTTTCCGTCAGTACCGGTCGCCGTTTCAACGCCCGCCGTGCTTTTCCTGCCGGGTGGTTCAACGCCTGTCTGCCTGTTCACTGCTACAGCCCGGCATCGCCCCGATGTCTTAGCGGGCTCAACGTGCTGTGCCCGGAAAAAGATGTTTCATATTTGTTCATGGCTGAAACTTCTCGTGCAACTGTCAGGGCAATACCCTGCACATTGGGCGTTTCCTGTAGTTGACGTCCCGGTACTTCTTGGAGATAGTAGCGGTCACTTGGCCGGTTATACCTTGCGTCCTGATTGTGCCCTTCGTGCCATGCCAGGGCCTATCGCCATTTTTCGATGCGTCACGCAACGCCCTGTTGCGTTCACCTCGATGCAAGGTCTGGTCAACGTCCGCAATGTCCAGCATTGCGGCTGCCCCATACGAATGTCGCTACGACAGCTGTTTTTTTCCAGTGCCCGTAGCCGCGAGCCACTGCAGGTGTTTGCATTACCTTGAAGTACCGGATGATCCGCAGGGCCTGACTGAATTGTCTGCCCTGCTCCCCGGCCAATCAGGTGAATGTGCGCGCATGGAGTGCCTGGCGTTATCACTGGAACTCATTTGGATATGATCAGGTAACACCCGTGACTAAAGATGAACTGCGCGCGGAACTTGAGCGCCACGAACAACGCTACAAAGAAGTTTACGGCGGCGAAGTGACCACCTATGCCGCGCAGCCCGAGCCCGAGCGCAAACCCTGGCGCAAGCGTGCCACGGTGCAGGACCAGGCGTTCAAGCAAGAGCTGCAACGAATGGAAAAAGAGCTTAAAGACGACGAGTGACCGTCGACTTCAGCAGCCCCCGACCGCCCCTGACGTTGTTTTCTTCCCCTTTTCGGGGCGGCTGTGCCATGCCTGCGAACCACTGATTATCGATACCGATCAGCGGTCGATATATGGAAGTGTATTTTTTCTGTCATAATCCCGCCCCCTTAAGAACGGGTCAGAAATTCTACATGATCGATTTATTCAGCGGGCTTGATGCATGGGTGCTGGTCAGCCTGTTGCTCGCCCTGGCATTCGTCCTATCGTTCGAGTTCATCAATGGCTTCCACGACACGGCCAACGCGGTGGCGACGGTCATCTATACCAAAGCCATGCCACCGCATCTTGCGGTGTTTGCCTCGGGGGTCTTCAACTTCCTCGGGGTGCTGCTCGGCGGTGTGGGCGTGGCCTATGCGATCGTGCACCTGCTGCCGGTCGAGCTGCTGATCAACGTCAATACCGGTCATGGGCTGGCCATGGTCTTCTCATTGCTGACGGCCGCCATCGCCTGGAACCTGGGCACCTGGTACTTCGGTATTCCGGCCTCCAGTTCGCACACGTTGATCGGCTCGATCCTGGGCGTGGGCCTGGCCAACGCCCTGATCAACGGCATTCCGGTCAGTGAAGGCGTGAACTGGCAGAAAGCAATCGATATCGGGGCCTCGCTGGTGTTCTCGCCCCTGGGCGGTTTCCTGATTGCCGGCCTGCTGTTGCTGTTGCTGAAGTGGTGGCGCCCGCTGTCGAAGATGCACAAGACCCCGGAGCAGCGCCGCACACTCGACGACAAGAAGCACCCGCCGTTCTGGAATCGCCTGGTGCTGGTCATTTCCGCAATGGCCGTCAGCTTCGTGCATGGCTCCAACGATGGCCAGAAAGGCATCGGCCTGATCATGCTGGTGCTGATCGGTATCGTGCCGGCCCAGTTCGTTCTCGACCTGAACAGCACCACCTACCAGATCGAGCGCACCCGCGATGCCACCTTGCACCTGAGCCAGTTCTACCAGCGTAATAACGCTACGCTGGGTGAATACCTGGCCATGGGCAAGGCCGCGCCAGGCGACCTGCCATCCACTGCAGCGTGCGATCCCAAGCAGACCATGCCGACCATCGACGCCCTGCTCGCCAGACTGCAAGGCGTGACCGACTACAAGGGCCTGAGCGCCGAAGACCGCATTGAAGTGCGCCGCTACCTGCTGTGCCTGGACGACACGGCGCGCAAGGTCAGCAAGCTGCCCGACCTGGCCGCGCGCGAAAAATCCGACCTGAACAAGCTGCGCAAGGACCTGACCGCCACCACCGAGTACGCACCGTTCTGGGTGATTCTCGCGGTGGCCCTGGCCCTGGGCATCGGTACCATGGTCGGCTGGAAACGCGTAGTGCTGACCATCGGTGAGAAAATCGGCCGCCAGGGCATGACCTACGCCCAGGGCATGTCGGCGCAGATCACCACAGCCACGGCCATTGGCCTGGCCAATGTGTTCAGCCTGCCGGTGTCGACCACGCATATCCTGTCTTCAGGCGTGGCGGGCACCATGGTCGCCAACCGCAGCGGCCTGCAGGGCGGCACGGTCCGCACCATCCTGCTGGCCTGGGTACTGACCCTGCCGGCCACGGTCACGCTGTCAGCCGGCCTGTTCTGGCTGGCATCCATGGCGCTGTCCTGAGCGCATGAGCCCCGGGCCGGTGCCTGGGGTCTGTTGCCGTTTCATCACGGCCGCGCCGGCGCCCGTTTTGCCGCGAGGCAAGGCAGGCGCCGCGAAGTCTGGCCATTCCAGATGAGTGGCGAGTAACGCAGTCTCGCGGCAAAACAGGCCCGGCCCTTCGGGTTGCGTGCCCAATCTCGCCATGCGGTGTTGGAGGACTTGAAAAGGGCGTTCCCCTTTTCTGCGTCCTCCGCCTGGCCTGGCGAGACTTGGCCCAGCAACGCGCCTCGTGCTGAAACGGCAGCAGACCCTAGGACTCTGTTCATCGGCGGCGTGTCTTGCTGCCCAGCAACGACCCCATCAATCCCCGCACCAGTTGCCGTCCAAGCTGACTGGCGGCCTGACGCATGACGCCTTTCATGGCCTGCCCGGCCAGGCCACCGAGAAAGTCACCGGCCTTGTCGCTCAGGCTGGCCTCCGGCGGCCCGGCCGGGCCGGGCGGCTGATGGGGGCCAGGCTCAGCAAGCGTGCGCGCCGCCAGGATCTCGTAGGCCGATTCGCGGTCGACAGGCTGGTCATAACGCCCTGCCAACGGCGACACCGCGATCAATGCCCGACGCTCGGCCTCGCTCAGCGGCCCGATGCGCGATTGCGGCGGGGCGATCACCACGCGCTGCACCCTGGCCGGGGTGCCTTTGTCCTGCAGGGTGCCGACCAGCGCCTCGCCAATGCCCAGCTCGGTCAACACCGCTCGTGCATCGAAGTCAGGGTTGGCCCTGAAGCCTTCGGCCACGGCGCGCAGCGCCTTCTGCTCGCGTGCGGTAAAGGCCCGCAGGCCATGCTGGATACGCAAACCCAACTGCGCCAGGATGTCATCGGGCAAGTCGCTTGGCGACTGGGTCACGAAATACACCCCCACGCCCTTGGACCGGACCAGCCGCACGACCTGTTCAAGCCGTTCCTGCAAGGCCCTGGGCGTATCGGCAAACAGCAGGTGCGCCTCATCGAAGAACAAGGCCAGTAACGGTTTGTCGGCATCGCCACGCTCGGGCAACTGCTCGAACAACTCCGCCAGCAGCCACAACAGGAAGGTGGCATAGACCTTGGGCGCCTCGTGCACCAGACGGCGTGCGTCCAGCAGATGAATACGTCCTCGCCCGTCGCTGGCCGGCTGCAACAGGTCCTGCAGTTGCACCGCAGGCTCACCGAACAGTGCTGCCGCGCCCTGCTGCTCCAGCCCGGCCAGGCGACGCTGCAAAGCCTGGCTGGAGCCGGTGGTCATCAGGGCCGCATCTTCGCCCAACTGTTGCGGATGATCGCGCAGATGAACGAGCAGGGCCTTGAGGTCCTTGAGGTCCAACAGCAACAGGCCTTCACGGTCGGCCACCTTGAACGCCGCATAGAGCGCGGCCTGCTGGCTGTCAGTCAGCGCCAGCAGGTTGCCCAGCAACAAGGGGCCCATTTCACTCAGTGTGGTGCGCAGTGGATGACCGGACACGCCATCGACGTCCCACAGGATGACCGGATAAGCCTGGGGTCGATGATTCAGCCAGGGCATGCCGGCCAGCCGCTCGGCAATCTTGCCCTGCACGGCGCCAGCCGCGCCCAGGCCACAGAGATCGCCCTTGATATCGGCGGCAAATACTGCCACTCCGGCCTCACTGAACGCTTCGGCCAGGCGTTGCAAAGTCACCGTCTTGCCCGTCCCGGTAGCACCGGCGACCAGGCCATGGCGGTTGGCCAGCCGCAGCGCCTGGGCCACCGGTTGAGCCGCCGGGTCTGCACCCAGGACAATTGTTTGAGAGTCCGCCATTGAGTCAATCCTCTTCAGGTTGGCATCGGACTTCTCAGTTTCCACCCGAAACCCGACTCATGACCTTCCACCCGGCGGACGGTCGCAAGGTGATACGAACAACTACGCTGTCAGTGATCCCTCTTTAGAGAGCCACTCATCGCAGGAGCATGCCGCGTGCACATCGCCGACATGACCATGTTCTACGCCCCGGCCAGCGGCGGGGTGCGCACCTACCTGGACGCCAAGCATCGTCGCCTGATGCGTTATCCGGAGGTGCGTCACAGCCTGTTGATCCCGGGCGCACGCAGCAGCCATCACAACGGCATCTACCAGGTGCCTGCCCCGCCACTGCCGTTCGGCAACGGCTACCGTTTTCCCTGGCGGGTCAGCCCCTGGCGCATCACCTTGCAAGGTCTCAAGCCAGACCTTATCGAAGTGGGTGACCCGTACCTGACCGCCTGGGCGGCGCTGGATGCACGCCGGCAACTGGATGTACCGGTCATCGGTTTTTATCATTCCGACCTGCCCTTGCTGGTCAGCAACCGTATCGGGCAGTGGATGGGCAGCAGCGCCCAGGCGTATATCAGCAAGCTGTATGGCCACTTCGACCGGGTCCTGGCGCCCAGCCAGGCAATGGCCGACAAGCTCCTGGCGATGGGCGTGGAGCAGGTGCATGTACAGCCGCTGGGTGTCGACCTGCACGCCTTTCATCCTCGTCATTGCGACCCGTGCCTGAAACAGGTGCTGGGGCTGAGACCCGATACACGGCTGCTGATCTTTGCCGGACGCGGCTCCAGGGAAAAAAACCTCCACGTATTGCTGCACTGCATGCAGCACCTGGGACCCGGTTATCACCTGTTGCTGGTGGGGTCGCACATGCCCAGCCATCGACCGGACAATGTCTCGGTGATCGGGCATTTCCGCCCGCCCGGCGAAGTGGCGCGCCTGCTGGCCAGTGCCGATGCCTTGCTGCACGCCGGCGACCAGGAGACCTTTGGCCTGGTCGTACTCGAAGCCATGGCCTGTGGCACGGCCGTGGTGGCCGTCGACGCCGGGGCGTTCAGCGAGATCATTCCTTCCAGTTGCGGCGTCCTGTGCGAGGCCAACCAGCCACACGCCATGGCCTGCGCAGTGCGTGAGCTGTTCAGCCGGGATGTCCGGGCCGTGGGACAGGCCGGCCGGCGCCATGTCGAACAGTGCTACAGCTGGGACAATGTGGTCGCCGGACTGCTGGGCCACTACCGCACCGTCCTGGGTCACCTGCCGGCCAGGCCCCATGACTGAACCGGCCTCCCTGGCCCGGCCTGCCGTGCTGCTGGTCCTGCATGATGTGGCCCCTTGCAGCTGGCAGTTCTACCGGGATTTCATCGCAGCCGTCGATGCACTCGGGCCGGTGCCGGTGACCTGGCTGGTGGTGCCGGACTTTCACAAACGCCACGCGCTCGGTCGCGATCCACACTTGCTGAACCTGCTGCACCAGCGCCTGGAGCTGGGTGATGAACTGGCGCTGCACGGCTACTACCATTGCGATGATGCACCTGCCCCACGCCACCCTGTGGACGGCTTCATGCGCCGGCTATACACCCATGAAGGCGAGTTCTATCCCCTTACCCGGCAACAGGCGCTGGCGCGCCTGGATGCCGGTATCGACGTGTTCGAACGGTATGCCTGGCCTCTTTACGGTTTTGTCGCCCCGGCCTGGCTGATGAGCGACGGCACCCGCCAGGCGCTGGCCCAGCGACCGCTGCAGTACACCAGCGACCTGCGCGCCTTATACCGGCTGCCTGATTTCAAGCGCTTTGCAGCACCGGGCCTGGTCTGGAGCGCGCGCAGTTCATTGCGCCGAGGCGCGTCATGGCTGGTGGGGCGGTGTCATGAATGGCAATGGCGCCAGGCGCCCGTCATCCGCCTGGGCCTGCACCCGGTGGACATGCAGCATGCGTTGGCGCGCACGTACTGGTTGACGGTACTGGAACGCCTGCTTGATGAAGGACGCCAGCCGCTGACCAAGCATGACTGGCTGGCCACTCAGGGCTGTTGGTCGCCGTCGTCGCGCTGCGAATCCTGAGTCTGGCGCCACAATCGGGCCGCGTCCGGAAAGTCGGTGCCATCTTCCGGCCCCAGGGCGTCCGGGTCATAACGGCTCAGGCAGCCTTCACCGATCACCGGTGGGGCTTTGGAAGTGGCTTTATCCAGCGGATCGTTCATGGACGGTCTCCCGATGCGACGACAGGGCCCACCGTAGCGCAGCGCGCGGCGGTGGGCCAGCCCGGATCAGTCGAAGACCACGGTCTTGTTGTCGTGGACCATGACCCGGTCTTCCAGATGCGCACGCAGGCCACGGGCCAGCACCAGCTTCTCGACGTCACGTCCCAGGCGAACGGTGGTCTCGATGCTGTCGCGATGGCTGATGCGGGCCACGTCCTGCTCGATGATGGGGCCGGCATCGAGCTCTTCGGTGACGTAGTGACACGTGGCGCCGATCAGTTTCACACCCCGCAGGGCAGCCTGATGGTAAGGCTTGGCGCCCACGAACGAGGGCAGGAAGCTGTGGTGGATATTGATGACCCGGTGCGCATAGTCCTGGCACAACTGCGGCGGCAGAATCTGCATGTAGCGCGCCAGGACCACGACATCGGCCTGGTGCTCGCCTACCAGGCGCGACACTTCGGCGAACGCGGGCTGCTTGTCCTTGGGGTCGACCGGTACATGGTAGTAGGGAATGTTGTGCCACTCGACCATGCTGCGCAGGTCCTGGTGATTGGAAATCACGCAGGCGATCTCACAGTCCAGTTCTTCACTGTGCCAGCGGTGCAGCAGGTCGGCCAGGCAGTGCGATTCGCGACTGGCCATCAGGACCACGCGCTTTTTCTGGCTGGAATCGGTAATGCGCCAGTCCATCGAGAATTCTTCGGCAATCGGCGCAAATGCCTGGCGAAAACCGTCCAGGTCGAAGGGCAGCGTATCGGCGCGAATTTCGTGGCGCATGAAGAACCAGCCACTGAGGTTGTCAGAGTGATGACTCGATTCTGTAATCCACCCATTGTAGGACGCCAGAAAGTTACTGACCTTGGCAACGATGCCGACCCGGTCCGGGCAAGCGATCACCAGGCGAAAAGTGCGCATGGGTAAAACTCCAGAGCTCCATAAAGGCGGCCATTCTAGCTGCTGCGCTGCAAAACTGCAGTAGTACGGTCATGCCTTTTAGCCACTCAAACATGGCACAAGGCCTCATCTCTCGGATTTCATCTTGTCAATGCGCTTGCCGCATAGAGCTAAAAGGAAAAGCCTGACACTCAATGAGGAATTTTCGCGCATTAAATTCCGACATATGGCTATTTCAGGGACATCCTTAAACAGGATCTTGTGATTCGACATAAAGCAGACTAAGAACGATTGCACCGGTCGTCACACGCGGTTTTCATGCCGGCGTGCACGGCCATTGCAACGGCATTTCGTACAGCCACAACCAACATAATTAGGTACGATTGCAGCGCTCGGCTAGTTCCGTCATGCTGTACGAACGCTGTATATCCATGACTCACTTCAAAGAAAACTTTAAATACTGTTTACTTGCTCAAATACCCTGACTATTATTGCCCCCACTGTCCCCTGCAACCCTCACATCCTAGGTATGACTCATGTCCCTGATCATCGAATATCGCGCCACTGAAGAAGCTATCAAAGAGCTGCAGGCGCGTTTGAAAAATCTGTCCCAAGATGACAAATTGCAAGCCGAGCTCGAGTTCGAAGGCAAACTGCGCGCCCTGATGGGTGAGTACCAGAAGTCGCTGCGCGACATCATTGCCCTGCTCGACCCGGAAGCCAAGATCAACAAGGCACCGCGTGGCGCTGTAAAAACCACCACGACCAAGCGCGCGCGCAAGGTCAAGCAATACAAGAACCCGCACAACGGCGAAGTCATCGAAACCAAGGGTGGCAATCACAAGACCCTGAAAGAGTGGAAAGCCCGCTGGGGTGGCGATGAAGTTGAAAGCTGGTCGACGCTGCTGGGCTGATCCCCACCGTCCACCTCAAAACGCCAGCTTGCTGGCGTTTTTTATTTGCATGAAATTGAACGATAACCCCGACCTTGTTATTGCACCCTCAACACGCGCCCGGGCTCAACCGATGTAACGCTGCGCCCCCCTCCCTAGAGCCCCAGTCGATTACGCAATTGCTGCACATAATCCTGCCACTGGCCAATGACCTTGAGCTGCTCGGGACTGGCACTTGGCGATACTTCGGCCACGGCGGCGGTAAAACTTTGCAAAGTATTCGGCGCGCCGTACTCCGCGTGACTCAGCCTGGCCCGACAAAAATCCAGCCAGCGTTGTTGTTCAGCCGTATTCAAGGTGTCGGCAAAATTACGCGCCCGATAGCGGAACAGCAATTCAGGCAAGCGCCCGTCATCGAATGGCCACACCGGTTGCGCCAGTTGCTCGGGTTCGGCCATGCGCACTTGCTCGCACAAGCGCCTGTCGCGCTCGCCTATAAAACCGTCATACAACTGTTGCTCGGGATCTTCATGCCCACTGAAGTCTTCCTTGCCATACACCGCCTGCACACGGTCCTGCCAAAGTTGCGGATTGTGCTGCAATGACGCGGCGCGCGCGTGCACGGTGGTCATGTCCAGTTGCAAACGCTGTTGATCTTGCGGCCGTAAAACATTCAGTGGCGCCAGCACCGGGCAGCGATTGATATGCACAAGTTTCAGCGGCACCGGCCGCGTCCCCTCGGCCAGGTCCTCATGCCGGGTGTATAACCGTTGGCGCAAGGTCTCGGCCTCTTCCTCAAGCAACGGTCCAGGGTCTGCGTGCAGATCGCAGACAATCAGGGCATTACGGTTATGCGGGTGCCAGGCCAGCGGCAGGACCACGCCCAGATAGTGCCGGGCCGCCGAAAAGCGCCCGGAGATGTGCACCAGCGGCTCTAACAAGGTGATCTGCTCTTGCACCTTGCGCTTGTTACGCAGGTTGAACAGGTAATTGTAGAGCCTGGGTTGCCGGTCACGAATCAAGCGTGCCAGTGCGATGGTGGCGCGCACGTCGGACAATGCATCATGGGCCTGGCCATGATCGATACCATTGGCGGCCGTCAGGCGCTCAAGCTTGAGGCTGACCCGCCCTTGCTCTTCGGGCCAGACAATGCCATCGGGGCGCAATGCATACGCGGCACGCACCACATCGATCAGGTCCCAACGGCTGTTGCCGCCCTGCCATTCACGGCCGTAAGGGTCGTAGAAATTGCGATACAGGCTATACCGGGTCACTTCGTCGTCGAAACGCAGCGTGTTATAGCCCGCGCCGCAGGTGCCAGGCGCAGCCAGTTGCGCATGCACCAGACGCATGAAGTCAGCCTCGCACATACCCTGCTCCGCCAGCCGTACCGGTGTGATACCGGTGATCAGGCACGCCATCGGATGCGGCAGGATATCGTCGCCGGGCTGGCAATAGAGGTTGACGGGCGCGGCAATCTCATTGAGGTCGGCGTCGGTACGGATACCGGCCATTTGCAACGGACGATCGCAGCGCGGATTGATGCCGGTGGTTTCGTAGTCGTACCAGAAGATGCTGGAAGTCACGGGCTGTTCCTGAACTGAAGACCTGAGAAGTGTAGAACCTGACGGCTTCAAATAGCCAATTGGCGCGTGGTTGCTGCATGGATCGGGCAAGGTCTGTCTGTGCAGCCCGCTTGACGGATACACAGTGCTAACATCCCTTATCGCTCCCCAAGTGCCATGACCATGCTTGCAGATTCGACAAGGCCGGCCCTTCCTCTGGACACCCGACTCAGGATCGAGACCCCCGAGGGCATCGACCTGATCCTGCGCCCTGCCGGCCTGGTGGTGCGCGCGCTGGCCTTCAGCCTCGACCTGGGCCTGCGCGGCCTCTTGTTGCTGGGCATCTATGGCGGGTTTTCGCTGCTTGACCAACTGGGTGCGGGGCTGATCGCCATCGCCCTGTTCATGCTCAACTGGTGGTACCCGGTGCTGTTCGAGGTGCTCAACCAGGGCCGTACGCCCGGCAAACAGTGGATGGGGCTGCGCGTGGTGCATGACGACGGCACGCCGGTGGGCTGGTCATCCTCACTGATCCGCAATTTGCTGCGGGCCGTCGACATGCTGCCGTTCGGCTATGCCCTTGGCGCTGTCGCCAGCCTCAACCACGCCTCGTTCAAACGCCTGGGCGACCTCGCCGCCGGCACACAAGTGATCTATCGCGAACGGCCACGGTCGCGACCGGTGCTGCCTGAAGCCATGCCGGCGGTGGCCCCCTTTGCCCTGACCCTGCCAGAGCAGCGCGCCATTCTCGAACTGGCCGAGCGCCAGGGCGAGCTGTCCGCTGCCCGCATCCATGAACTGGCCGCCCACCTGGCCGGGCCGTTGCGTGTGCATCCCGACCAGGCCGTGGCCCAGCTTTACGGCATTGCACGCACCCTGGTAGGCCCGGCATGAAACAGCGCCAGTTCGAATCCCGCTACCAGGCCGACTGGAACGCCTTTGCCGAACAACTGGACCGGCTTGAGCACCGTCGCCGCACGCCCGGCAAACGCAAGGCACTGTGGCCTGAAGCGCGCCCTCGGCACAGGCTGAATCACGAAACCTTCAGCCGCGACTACCGGCGCGTCTGCCAGCACCTGGCGCTGGCCCAGGCCCGGGGCTACAGCACGTTCCTGGTCGACTCGCTGCAACAACTGGCCATGCGCGGCCATCAGCAACTGTATCGCCATCAAGGCACGGCCGTGACCCAATTGCTGGTCTTCATGCTGGCCGGTTTTCCAAGGCAGGTCCGGGCCCAATGGCGTTTTGTGGCCGTGTCGGGCCTGCTGCTGTTCGGCAGCCTGCTGGGCATGGGCCTGCTGGTGCATGCAGTGCCCGAGCTGGTGTACAGCGTCGTCAGTCCCGGCCAGGTCAGCAGCTTGCAGGCCATGTACGCACCTGATGCCGAGCACATCGGCAGAGCGCCCGAGCGCTCCGCCAGCGCAGACTGGGAGATGTTCGGCTACTACATCATGAACAACATCGGCATTGCCTTTCAGACCTATGCCACCGGCGTACTACTGGGGCTGGGCAGCCTGTTCATCCTGCTTTACAACGGACTGATGATGGGTGCGGTGGCCGGCTACCTGACGCAACTGGGCTATGGCCAGACGTTCTGGACCTTCGTGGTCGGCCATGGTGCCTTTGAACTGACCGCCATCGCGCTGGCCGGCGCGGCCGGGCTGAAACTGGGCTGGGCGATCCTGGCACCGGGCAGGCTGACCCGCAGCCACGCCCTGCGCGAAGCCGGCCGGACCAGCATGCAGTTGCTGGGCGGGGTGATTGCCATGCTGCTGATTGCTGCGTTCATCGAGGCCTACTGGTCATCGATGGCCTGGCCGGCGCCGTGGATCAAATACCTGGTGGGCGGGCTTTTATGGACACTGGTGGCTGCCTGGCTGCTGCTGGCAGGACGCACTGCACATGCGCCTGACTGACGCCAGTATCGAGGTGCGCCCCCGCCCTGCCTGGGAAGCCCTGGACCTGGGCATCCTGCTGGCCCGTGAGCACCGTGGCCTGCTCATGGCCTCCTGGGCGCTGGTCACCCTGCCATTGCTGGCGCTGCTCAGTGCGCTGCTGTGGGACTATCCCGGCGCGGTCATGGTGATGTTCTGGTGGCTCAAGCCACTCTATGAACGTCTGCCACTGCTGATTGTGTCCCAGGCGCTGTTCGGGGCGACACCGACCCTCGGACAAGCCCTCAAGGCCTGGCCGGCGACCCTCAGACGCCAATGGCTACCCAGCCTGACCTGGCGGCGCCTGAGCCTGGTGCGCAGTTTCACCCTGCCGGTGCAGCAGCTCGAAGGTCTGGCCGGTGATGAACGTCGCCAGCGCCTGGGCGTACTCTGTCAGGCCGACATGCGCGCCGCACGCTGCCTGACCCTGGTGGGCATGCACCTGGAAATGGTTTTGTATATCGGCCTGATCCTGCTGCTGTACGCCCTGATCCCGGCACCGCTCACGGATGACGTGGACTGGACCGGCCTGCTGCAGGGCTTCGGGCAGCCGCTATGGCTCGATCACCTGCTCAACGGGCTCTATGCGCTGGCGCTGATCGCCTGGGAACCGGTGTATGTCACCTGCGGCTTCACGCTTTACCTTAACCGGCGCACGCGCCTGGAGGCCTGGGACATCGAGCTGGTGTTCAGGCGCCTGCGCCAGCGCCTGGCCGGTAGCGCCAGCGCCCTGCTACTGGGCGCCAGCCTGATCCTGTGCGGCCTGCCGGCCACGGGCTGGGCCGCCAGTGTCGAGCCCGAAGCAACGCCTGACAGCCCGCGCCTGACCCACCAGCCGCTGACCAGCGAGCAATCGCGTGAAACGATCGAGCAGATTCTGCAAGCGCCGCCTTTCAGCAATCCTGAAACCGTCTCGGGCTGGCGCGTGGCCGAATCACCGCAGGCTGAAGCCGAGCCCGCTCAGCCCCCTTCCGGCTCCGGCCCTGACTGGCTGAACGGGCTGCTCAAAGGGGCCAGCCTGATTGCCCGCCTGATTGAAGTGCTGCTCTGGGGGCTGGCCATCAGTCTGTCGGTGCTGGTGCTCTGGCGCTACCGCCAATGGATGCAGCTGTTTATCGTGCCAATCGGCATGCGCAAACGCCCGGTGCGCCCGACAGCGCCTGCATCATTCGATACGCCACCGGTAGCCGAGTGCTTGCCCGAGGACATTGCTACCCAGGTTCAGGCCTTGTGGGCCAGCCAGCCGCGTGAAGCCCTCGGCCTGTTGTACCGGGCCCTCATCAGTCGGGTGGCCCGCGATTACCAATTGCCCATCAGCGGTGCCGACACCGAAGAACAGGTGCTTGAACGTATCAACCGGCTCGATCACCCGGCCTTGAGCGCATTCAGCCAGGAACTGACCGGCCATTGGCAAAACCTCGCCTACGGTCATCGCCTGCCTGGCACGGATGTTCAGCAACGCCTGTGTGACACCTGGCGGCAACTGTTCGACCACAGGTCACGCCCATGAAGTGGCGCTACCCGTTGCTCGGCCTTTTGCTGATGGCCCTTCTGGCCGGGCTGATCGTGCTGTTGATGCCGCCGCTTGAGCGCTACGAAGAAATGGTCGAACAAGGCCCTTCGCCCGAGGCCCGGCAAAATCCCTGGCTGGCCGCCGAGTACTTTCTGCGCGAGCGCTCGATCCCTGTACATACGGTCACAACCTGGAATGACTTGCCCGACCCGGGCCCGCAGCGCCAGACCCTGATGCTGCTCGACAAGCGCACCTACATGCGGCCCGCCGAGGTCGAACAACTGCTGGATTGGGTAGACAAAGGCGGGCATCTGGTGCTGGTCGCCGAGCAGACCTGGAACGAGCAGACCCAACGCAGCGGCGACCTGCTGCTGGACCGCCTGCAGATTCGCCGGCTGTCGACCCACGACCTGCCAGAGCCCGATCAGCCAGTGCCCGCGATTCCCCTGGCCGCGCCAGAACCTGTCAGCCCGCGCTGGCCGGAGCTGACCCGCCTGTACCTTGAGAACGAGCAGGCGCCGGCCTATCTGGAGTTCGATACGACCTGGCACCTGGAAGACCCTGAAGACCATGCCCGCTACTGGGCCAACAGCGCATCGGCCACCCACCTGCTGCAACTGGCGCACGGCCAGGGCCTGGTGACGGTCGTGACCGATGCCGGGCTCTGGCAGAACAGCACCATCGCCGGGCACGACAATGCCTGGTTGCTGTGGTACCTGACCCAGGACAGCCAGGTCACGCTGGTGCGCGGCACCGGGCATGACAACCTGATAACGCTGTTGCTGCGCCACTTCCCCCTGGCCTTGACCTGCCTGGCGCTCTTGCTGGTGCTGGCGCTCTGGCGGGTCGCGCGACGCGAAGGCCCGTTGCAGGCGCCGCCCCCGCTGGCCCGCCGACAGCTGGCCGAACACTTGCGCGCCAGTGCCGACTTCCTGTTCAGGCACCATGGCCATCAGGCCCTATTGAAGCACCTGCAACAGGACATCCTGCGCCGTGCGCGCCTGCGCCATCCCGGTTTCGAAGCGCTGGGCGTTGCCGACCAATGGCAAGTCCTGGCGCGCCTGACCCGCCAACCCACCAGCGTCATCGGTGAGGCTCTGCATCCGCGTCCGGTGCAGCGCCTGTCCAGTGCCGACTTCACCCGCCAGGTCGCCCGCCTGCAAACCCTCAGGAATGCCCTATGAGCGAGTACAGCGAACCGCTGTTTCCCGATGTCCCTTCAGCCACGCCAGAGTTGGCATCGACCGACGATAACCAGGCACGCCAGCGCCAGCGCGCCAGCCAGTTGGCACAAGGCCTGCGCCAGGAATTGCAAAAGGCCGTGATCGGCCAGCAAGCAGTCATCGATGATGTGCTCACCGCCCTGATCGGTGCCGGGCATGTGTTGATCGAAGGCGTGCCGGGGCTGGGCAAGACGTTACTGGTGCGTGCCCTGGCGCGCTGTTTCGGCGGTGAGTTTGCGCGCATCCAGTTCACGCCCGACCTGATGCCCAGCGACGTGACCGGGCATGCCGTCTACGACCAGCAAAGCGAACAGTTCAAGCTGCGCAAGGGCCCGGTGTTCACTCACCTGCTGCTGGCCGACGAAATCAACCGCGCACCGGCCAAGACCCAGGCGGCCCTGCTCGAAGCCATGCAGGAGCGCCAGGTTACCCTTGAGGGCCGCACACTGCCCATCGCCCAGCCGTTCATGGTCCTGGCCACCCAGAACCCCATCGAGCAGGAAGGCACCTATCCATTGCCGGAAGCCGAGCTGGACCGCTTCATGCTCAAGCTGCACATCGATTATCCGGCCGCCCACGAAGAATTGCTGATGGTGCGCCAGGTGACGCGCTCGACCCGCGCCGACATGCTCGACGTGCAGCCCTTGCGCGTGGTGATGCAGCCGCGCGAGGTACAGGCGCTGCAACGCATCGCCAGCGAACTGCCCATCGACGAGCAGGTGCTGGAATACGCCGTGCGCCTGGCGCGGGCAACCCGCAGCTGGCCTGGGCTGGCACTGGGCGCAGGCCCCCGGGCCTCGATTGCGCTGGTGCGTGGCGGACGGGCGCGGGCACTGCTGCGCGGCGCAGAGTTCGTCACCCCCGACGACATCAGGCAGTGCGCCCTGGCCGTGCTGCGTCACCGTGTACGCCTGACGCCGGAGCTGGACATCGAAGGGCTGTCGGTGGACCAGGTGCTCAGGCAACTGTTCGACCAGGTTCCGGCGCCGCGCCTGTGAAACAGCACTTGCGCCCTGCGGGTGCGCTATTGGGCTGGACAGCATTGCTGACCGTCAGCGCGCTGATACCGGGCGTGCTCGAGGCGCTGGTGATCGACATCCCGGCCTGGGTCACCCCACTGTCCTGGGGCGCCTTGCTGGCGCTTGTCGGGCTGGCACTGATCGATGCCCTGCTGGTGCTGCGCTTGCCCTCACCGCGCCTGCAGCGGCACCTGCCCGCCAGCCTGGCACTGGGCCGCTGGAGCGAGGTGCAGTTGACACTGGAGCACAAGGCTGCACGCGCCCTGCACCTGCGCGTCTTCGATCATCCACCGCCCGGGCTGTCGTTCGAGCAACTGCCGCAACGCCTGGTGCTTGAGACCGGCACCCAGGCACGCCTGAGTTATCCGCTGCGCGCCCTGCAACGCGGGCACGCTGTGTTCGAGCACTGTGAGGTGATGCTGTGCAGCCCCTTGCGCCTTTGGGAAACCCGGCGCGTTTTGGCGCTGAACGACAGTGTGCGCGTCTACCCGGACTTCGCTCGTCTGCACGACGAGCCTCTGCTGGGTATCGATCACTGGCTGAGCCGGATCGGTGTGCGCCAGCACCAGCGTCGTGGACCGGGGCTGGAATTTCATCAGTTGCGTGAGTTTCGCGAGGGCGACAGCCTGCGCCAGATCGACTGGAAGACCACGGCCCGGCTTCGCACACCGATTGCCCGGGAGTACCAGGACGAACGCGACCAGCAACTGCTGTTGATGCTCGATTGTGGCCGGCACATGCGCAGCCAGGATGATGAGCTGGCGCACTTCGACCATGCCCTCAATGCCTGCCTGCTGCTGAGCCATGTGGCCTTGCGCCAGGGCGACGCCGTGGGCCTGTCGACCTTTGCCGGCGACCAGAACCGTTACCTGCCGCCGCAAAAGGGCAATCGGCAATTGAACCGGTTGCTCGGCACGGTCTTCGATCTGCAGAGCACGCAACAACCGGCCGACTACAGCGCCGCCGCACAATACGTGATGGCCCATCAGAAACGCCGCGCCCTGGTGGTGCTGGTGACCAGCCTGCGCGACGAAGACGATGAGCAATTGTTGAGTGCGGCACGGCAGTTGAGCCTGCGCCATCGGGTGCTGGTGGCCAGCCTGCGTGAGGACGTGCTCGACCGGCTGCGCCACAGCCCGGTGCAACGCCATGAACAGGCGCTGGCCTATTGTGGCGCGGTGGATTTTATTGAGGCCCGCAATAACCTTCACGAACGCTTGGCAGCACTCGGTATCACGGCGATCGATGCACGCTCTCAAGAACTTGGCGCACGTCTGACAGGTCGCTATCTGGACATGAAGAAGGCCGGCGCACTTTAGGGTCTGTACGTAAAGTGGCTGCGCTCGGCCATGCTGCGTTAAAAAGCGACTCGCAATGCTCATTGACACGTGTCAACTGCGCTTGCTCGCCGCTTTTTGCCTTGCCTGACCTTCGCTCACCGACTTTTCGTACAGACCATAGGGTCTGGTGTGCACCGGCCTGGTGTCAGGCCTGCCTGCGGCTCAAGCCGAAGCTTCGAGCGGGTAGAAGCTGAAGTAATGCTGCAGGCTGTGCATCAGCTCAAGGTATTCGACCGGTGCTTCCTGCACATGGAACCCTGAATCGTAGCAGCCCGGTGTTTCGTCTTCATGGCACCACTGGCAGGTGGCGCTGACATCCACCACGCGAAACCCGTCATTGCCGTGAGGCACCTTGAGGCGCAGGTCGAAGCGTCCGCCCACCAGCATCGGCAGATCGCTGATCAGCATCAACCCGTCTTCGGATACATTGCCCAGGCAGCCCATGGGGCGGTCGGTGTACCGATTGAAGACCTGAAGGTAATACTGCAATTGGTGTCGCTCTATTCTTCTTTCCATAAGCCTGGCAGCCCCTTCAATGACCACGGGAAGTCGTCACGTCAACATTCTGGAACACTGCAGACGCAAACCTGCCCGCCGCACGAAAATCCCTGGATGCAGGGCTTTTCAGCCCTTTCATTCCGTTAACACTCAGACTAGCGCAATATTTGCGAACATCCACCCGACTACATTACCAATCATCCAATCGGGTGTAACTAGCGTGAAGCAGGAAAAGTCGTTGCCGGTGGCCGCGGCGGGTAGTGGCCCAGTTGCGCCAGCGTATCAAGACGCGCCCGCGCCCGGTACGCATATTCATGGCCGGGGAACTGATTGACCAGGAACATATAGGTCTGTGCCGCATCGACGAACAGCTTCTGCCGTTCCAGGCACTGGCCGCGCAGCATCGTCACTTCCGGCTGTACATAGCGGCGCGAACGGCTTTGCCGGTCGACCCTTGAAAGCAACAGCATGACCCGTTCGCAGTCGCCGCGCTCGTAGGCGACGTAGGCGTCGTCGAGGTTGGAATTCATGGCCCAACGGGTGCAACCGCTGGCAGCAGCCAGCAATACGACAAGCATCACGATACGCATGGGTCAAAATCTCCTGTACTGAGCCACCTATCGGCTGCACTGCGGATTTCTTCAGCACCAATCGTCAGCCGGTTGCCCTGTCGAACGCCCGGCAGGTAGTGCAAAGGAACAATGACTACAGGTCCAGACAGGAGTAGCCTTTCGCTGCGCTTCAATCTAGGAGTTTGTGCATGACCGTTCGCCGCACCAAAATCGTCGCCACACTGGGCCCTGCCAGTAACTCGCCAGAAGTCATCGAGCAACTGATCCTTTCGGGTCTGGACGTTGCCCGCCTCAACTTCTCCCACGGCACGCCGGACGAGCACAAGGCTCGCGCCGTGCTGATCCGTGAAATTGCCGCCAAGCATGGCCGCTTCGTTGCCCTGTTGGGCGACCTGCAAGGGCCAAAGATCCGCATCGCCAAATTCACCAACAAGCGAATAGAGCTGAAGGTCGGTGACAAGTTCACCTTCTCCACCGCTCACCCGCTGACCGATGGCAATCAGGAAATCGTGGGCATCGACTACCCCGACCTGGTCAAAGATTGCGGTGTCGGCGATGTATTGCTGCTCGACGACGGCCGCGTGGTCATGGAAGTCAACACCCAGACCGCCGATGCGCTGCACTGCACCGTCGTGGTCGGTGGCCCGCTGTCGGACCACAAGGGCATCAACCGCCGTGGCGGTGGCCTGACCGCACCGGCGCTGACCGAGAAAGACAAGCGCGACATCAAGCTGGCCGCCGAGATGGACCTGGACTACCTGGCCGTCTCCTTCCCGCGCGATGCCGCCGACATGGAATACGCCCGTCAACTGCGCGACGAGTCCGGCGGTACGGCCTGGCTGGTGGCCAAGATCGAACGCGCGGAAGCGGTGGCCAATGACGAGGTGCTCGACGCACTGATCCGGGCCAGCGACGCGGTCATGGTCGCCCGTGGTGACCTGGGCGTTGAAATCGGCGACGCCGAGCTGGTGGGCGTGCAGAAGAAAATCATTGCCCACGCCCGCACGCACAACAAGGCGGTGATCGTCGCCACGCAGATGATGGAGTCGATGATCACCAGCCCCATGCCGACCCGCGCCGAAGTGTCCGACGTGGCCAACGCCGTGCTCGACTACACCGACGCGGTGATGCTCTCGGCAGAAAGCGCCGCCGGCTCCTACCCGGTCGAAGCGGTGCAGGCCATGGCCCGTATCTGCCTGGGCGCCGAACGTCATCCGACGGGCAAGACCTCCAAGCATCGCATCGGTGAAAACTTCACCCGCTGCGACGAGAGCATTGCCCTGGCGGCCATGTACACCGCCAACCACTTTCCGGGTGTGAAGGCGATCATTGCCCTGACCGAGAGCGGCTACACGCCGCTGATCATGTCGCGCATCCGCTCCTCGATGCCGATCTACGCCTTCTCCCCGCACCGCGGGACGCAGGCGCGGGCGGCCATGTTCCGGGGTGTCTATACCGTGCCGTTCGACCCAGCTGCCCTGCCACCAGGCCAGGTCAGCCAGGCGGCGGTGGACGAGCTGCTCAAGCGCGGACTGGTCGAGCAAGGCGACTGGGTGATCCTGACCAAGGGCGACAGCTACCACACCATCGGTGGCACCAACGGCATGAAGATCCTGCACGTGGGCGACCCATTGGTGTAATGCGAAGGCAGTAACGAAAAAAGCCCTGGCGTGAAGACGCCGGGGCTTTTTCATATGAGGGCCTGAAGCGCGCTCGAAGGCCACCACAGCCCGTGCATCCAGAACGGTCTTCATATCGTCGAACCATCATAACCCTGATGAGCCATGATCAACGCTGCGCCCTCCGGACCGGGTGGCGCCTGCAATCAGATTCGCTCGTGGCCTTCTCCCTCTCGGCATTGCCGATGGCCACCAGTTTACCGATCACTGCAGGCCGGCATGCGATCGGCCTGATCGTTCACGGCGGCAACACCATCAGTGTCGCCAGCACTATCCTGTTGCTCGGTCATACCCGACATCCTGACGGGCCTGGCCACAAGGGAGAAGAACGTGTCATCCATGACGTTTTTTGCAGCTGCCGGGACAGTGTGCAAGGACGGTCCACACGCGTCTACTGACAGATTTGACAGTGCACGCCGGGCGGTTACCGATCCAATAACATGCGCCCAATAAAAAAGCCCGGCCTTTGCGGGCCGGGCCTTGAGGCTATCGAAGCGCTTACTGCACCTCGACCGCCAGGCTGTCGCTGATCTTCTTCTGCCAGATCGCGGGACCTGTGATGTGCACCGACTCACCGTTGCTGTCCACCGCCACGGTGACCGGCATGTCCTTGACCTCGAACTCGTAGATCGCTTCCATGCCCAGCTCGGCGAAGGCCACGACTTTCGACTTGCGGATCGCCTGTGCCACCAGGTACGCAGCACCGCCGACGGCCATCAGGTACACGGCCTTGTGGTCCTTGATCGCCTCGATGGCGGTCGGGCCGCGCTCGGACTTGCCGATCATGCCCAGCAGGCCGGTCTGATCGAGGATCTGGCGGGTGAACTTGTCCATGCGCGTCGCGGTGGTCGGGCCGGCCGGGCCCACCACTTCTTCGCGCACCGGATCGACCGGGCCGACGTAATAGATGAAGCGGCCCTTGAGGTCCACCGGCAGGGTTTCACCCTTGTTGAGCATCTCGACCATGCGCTTGTGCGCGGCGTCGCGACCGGTGAGCATCTTGCCGTTGAGCAGGACGGTTTCGCCCGGCTTCCAGCTTTGCACTTCTTCAGGCGTCAGGGTGTCGAGGTCGACACGGCGGGCCGAAGGACCGGCTTCCCAGACGATTTCCGGGTAGGCGTCCAGCGATGGCGCCTCAAGCTCGGCAGGGCCGGAACCGTCGAGCACGAAGTGCGCGTGACGGGTGGCGGCGCAGTTGGGGATCATGCACACCGGCAGGGACGCGGCGTGGGTCGGGTAATCCATGATCTTGACGTCGAGCACGGTGGTCAGGCCGCCCAGGCCCTGGGCGCCGATGCCCAGCTGGTTGACCTTGTCGAACAGTTCCAGGCGGATCTCTTCGATGCGGTTCTGCGGGCCACGGGCCTTGAGCTCGTGGATGTCGATGGACTCCATCAACACTTCCTTGGCCATGACCGCTGCCTTTTCGGCGGTGCCGCCGATGCCGATGCCGAGCATGCCCGGTGGGCACCAGCCGGCACCCATGGTCGGCACGGTTTTCAGGACCCAGTCGACGATCGAGTCGGACGGGTTGAGCATCGCCATCTTCGACTTGTTTTCCGAGCCGCCGCCCTTGGCCGCGACGTCCACTTCGACGGTGTTACCCGGCACGATGGAGTAGTGGATCACCGCCGGGGTGTTGTCCTTGGTGTTCTTGCGGGCACCGGCCGGGTCGGCCAGGATCGAGGCACGCAGGACGTTTTCCGGCAGGTTGTAGGCGCGGCGCACGCCTTCGTTGATCATGTCGTCCAGGCTCAGGGTCGCGCCATCCCAGCGCACGTCCATGCCGACGCGTACGAACACGGTGACGATGCCGGTGTCCTGGCAGATCGGCCGGTGGCCGGTGGCGCACATGCGCGAGTTGATCAGGATCTGGGCGATGGAATCGCGGGCAGCCGGCGACTCCTCGCGCAGATAGGCTTCGTGCATCGCCTGGATGAAATCCACGGGATGGTAGTAGGAAATGAATTGCAGGGCGTCGGCAACGCTCTGAATCAGGTCGTCTTGCTTGATCACGGTCATGCGGCGCGCTCCTCTATCTGGACGGGAACATTGATGACGCTATCGGCACACCTCTGGCACAGGCTGAGGTGTCAGAGTAGCCGTAGCGGGCGCAAAAAGGCGCGGCAGTATAACCTGCCCGCAAGGCCTACCTGTACAATCGCGGTTATTTTCTACGGATGGCAGCCAATGCCCCAGGTGTATGTCGGTGACCGGCAGTGGTCAGTGGCGTCGGCCAGCAATCTGCTCGATGCCTTGAACCAGGCCGGCGTAGCCGTTCCCTACAGTTGCCGGGCCGGCAGTTGCCACGCCTGCCTGGTGCGCTGCGTGCAGGGCGAGCCACTCGATGCCTTGCCCCTGGCACTGACCGCCGGCCAGCGCCAGCAAGGCTGGCGCCTGGCCTGTCAGTGCCGGGTGGTCGACGATGTGCGGGTCGAAGTGTTCGACCCGGTGCGCGACGGTTTGCCCGCGCACGTTGCAGGGCACGACTGGCTGGGGCCGCACGTACTGCGCCTGCGCGTCGAGCCGCAGCGCCCGCTGCGTTACCGCGCCGGCCAGCATCAGGTGCTGTGGACCGCCTGCGGCATTGCCCGCCCCTACTCGCTGGCCAGCCTGCCCGGCGAAGACCGCTTTCTTGAGTACCACCTTGATTGCCGCCAGCCAGGCGCGTTCTGCGATGTGGCGCGCCAGTGGCAGGTGGGCGATGCGCTGCGCCTGGGTGAGTTGAGCGGCGGCGCCTTGCACTATGATCCGGACTGGCAGGAGCGGCCCTTGCTGCTGCTGGCGGCCGGCACCGGCCTGGGGCCGCTGTGGGGCGTGCTGCGCGACGCCTTGCAGCAGGAGCATCAGGGACCGATACGCCTGCTGCATCTGGCGTCTGAACCTGCCGGACACTACCTGGCCAATGAACTGGCAGCGCTGGTGGCGCAGCACCCGTCGCTGACCGTGCGCCAGGTTACGCCGGACGAGCTGCCTGCCGCTCTGGATGAGCTACGCCTGGTGTCGCGCCGGGCGATGGCGCTGGTGTGCGGCAGCCCGGCGAGCGTCGAGACGTTTGCCAAGCGCCTGTACCTGAGTGGCCTGCCGCGCAGCCAGTTGCTGGCGGATACGTTCTTGACCCGCTAGCCTCTTCGCCCCCGATCCAGCAGGTTGACCACCAGCCGGTCCAGCCAGCCCCATACCCGTTGCTTGATCCGGCGCCAGAGCGGCCGGGCTTTCCAGTCTTCCAGGGTCACCGGGCTGCTGCGGGCAAAGTCGGTGTCGAAGCTGGCCACGACCTGGGCCGTCAGCGCAGGGTCGATGGCCTCCAGGTTCGCCTCCAGATTGAAATGCAGGTTCCAGTGATCGAAGTTACACGAGCCGATGCTGGTCCAGTCGTCGATCAACACCATTTTCAGGTGCAGAAAACATGGTTGGTATTCGAAGATCTTGACCCCGGCGCGCAGCAGGCGTGGGTAGTAGCGATGCCCGGCATAGCGCACCGAAGGGTGATCGGTGCGGGGGCCGGTGAGCAACAGGCGCACATCCACCCCGTTCATTGCCGCCTTGCGCAATGAACGGCGTACCCGCCAGGTGGGCAGGAAATACGGCGTCGCCAGCCAGATCCGCCGCTGCCCGCTGTTCAGGGCCCGCACCAGCGACTGCAGAATGTCGCGGTGCTGACGCGAGTCGGCATACGCCACCCGCCCCAGCCCCTGGCCCGAGACCGGCACCTTGGGCAAATGGGTCAGGCCGAAGTTTTCCTGGGGGCGCCAGGCCGTGGGTTTGTCATTGGCATGGAACTGCCGGTCGAACAGCGCCTGCCAGTCGATCACCAGCGGGCCGGTGATTTCCACCATCACCTCATGCCACTGGCTGACCGGCTTGCCAGGCTCCCAGAACTCATCGGTCACCCCGGTGCCGCCGACCACCGCCAGGCGCTTGTCAACCAATAGCAGCTTGCGATGATCGCGGTACAGGTTACGCAGGCCGCGGCGCAGGCCGACCGGGTTATACAAGCGCAGGATCACGCCGGCATCGGCCAGCCGCTGGCGCAGCCGCGAGCCGAAGGCCTGGGCGCCGTAGCCATCGAACAGACACCGCACGATCACCCCGCGCCGCGCAGCCGCGACCAGCGCGTCGACCACCGCGTCCGCGCAACTGCCGGCCTCGACCAGGTACAGCTCCAGGTCGACCTGTTGCTGCGCCTGGTCGATGGCCGCCAGCATGCGCGGGAAAAAGCTCGGTCCGTCGATCAACAGTTCGAACCGGTTGTCTTTGCGCCACGGAAAGATCGCTCCGGCCATGGCTCAGTTCGCCGCGAAGATCAGGACGGCACCGACCGGCACCGCCAGGTTGAGCGCCGCCAGGGCGCCGTGCTTGCGCAGGGTTTCAAAACCTTGCGCCAGGCCGAAGTCGTCGGCCTGCACCACCAGCGGTTCCAGGGTCACCACCTGAAAACGCCGCGGGTCGAGCCGGGTCACCAGCAAGTCGGCCTTGTAGGTGTGCTGCCTGCCACGCAACGTCACGGTAACGGGCAGGCGCATTTCCATCTGTGCGCCGGGCGCCAGGGCCAGCAGTGGCGCCAGGGTCAGTCGGGCCTGGAGGCGCGCGCCGGGCGTACGCTTGATGTCGAACAGGTGCTCGCGCAGTTGTTCGTCGCGCCGGGCAATACCGGTGCTGACCGAGTCCAGCTCGACGTCCACCTGCGCCTGGCCCTGGTCATCGACCTTGCCCTTGAGCACCACGAAGCGATGCACCTCGGCGCGCCCGGCGTTGCTGGAGGTGGTGAACGACAACCGCGAAGAATCGTTATCCAGTGACCAGCCAGCCTGAGCCGGCAGCGCCAGGGTGGCGACTATCACCGGCAGCAGACGAAGGAAATTGAGCATGCACACTCCGAGCACAAGGGACGACAACCGTCGGGCTGTCAGACCGCTGGCAAACAGCGTGGTTCGCCGCCTGCAATCAGGGTGTCGACAATAACCGACACCCCTGGTGCTCGCCCAGCCACATCGCCCGGTTACTGCGCCCCATGCCGCTGGCGGTAACGGTGCGGGTGGCCGCATCATCGCTCAGCGTGCCCGGTACGTACTGCTTGACGTAGCCACGGCAGTACTCGGCGGGGTTGCGCGTGACATAGCGGCACGAGCAATACTCCTTGGCGGTGTAGGCACTGATGATGTCGGGAAAGGCCTGCAAGGCAACGCGCTGTTGCCACAGCCAGACGATCAGGGCCGCCATGGCCAGCAGCAGCAAGGTCATCCACGGGTGACGCCGGACAAACCCGCCAGGCGCGCTCATGGCCGGGCCTGCGCAGCGAAAGCGGCCAGCGTCAGTTGCAGCAGGCGGTCATGGCTGAAGCCGCCGTCGCGATCGTCCCCGTAACGCACGATCACCAGCCCTGCGCTGGGAATCACATACACGCCCTGCCCCCAGTGCCCGAGGCCGGCGAAGGTGTCGGCCGGCGCCTGCGGCCAGGGACCGGGTGCGCCGGTGACCGTGCGATTGAGCCACCAGTGACCGCCAATGACCTCGTTGCCGGCATCGGCATTGCGCCCGGCAAAGGGCGTGAGCAAAAAGTCGACCCACGCGCGCGGCACCAGCTGCCTGTCTTGCCAGCGCCCAGAACGCTGCATCAACAGGCCGACACGGGCCAGGTCGCGCGCACTCATGTACAGGTACGACGAACCGACGAACGTGCCGCTGGCGTCGGTTTCCCAGACGGCGCTGTCGATGCCCAGCGGCTCGAACAGGGCCGTCCAGGGATAGTCAGCATAAGCCTGGGCGCCGACCATGGTTTTCAGCGCCGCCGCCAACACCGTGCTGTCGCCGCTGGAATAGCGCCAGGCCGTACCGGGCGCCCAGGCCGTGCCATGATCGGCAGCAAACCGCGCCATGTCCTGGCGCCCACGGGTATAAAGCATGGCCACCACCGAGGAATTGAGCGGGGCGTATTCGTAGCTTTCCTGCCAGTCGAGCCCGGAGGCCCAGTGCAACAGGTCTTCAAGCCTGACCTGCGGATGGGCCTTGAACGGCGGGTAGAACTGCGCCACCGGGTCCTGCAGGTCGAAGCGTCCTTCGCCGAAGGCCACCCCCAGCAGCGTGGCCAGCACGCTCTTGCTCACCGACCAGGTCAGGTGCGGCGTATTGGCCGTGGTCACGCCGGCATAGCGCTCGTAGACGAGTTGTCCGTCGCGCACCACCAGCAAGGCATCGGTGCGCACGCCTTCGCGGGTGGCCTCGTCACGAGGCGCAAAGGCATAGCCTTCGAGCGCCTGCAAGGCCGTGCTTGAGGTGGCCGGCGCCGCATGCCATTGCGACTGCGGCCAGTATTCAGCCTGGCTGGCGGTCGCACTCAGGCTCATCAACAAAAAGAGGGCCAGACGCTGAATCATCGAAGGTCTACCGGCATGACAGTGCAAAGACCCTAACAACGGTTGATGACAGAACGAGGGGCTGGTGTAGGAGCGCGCTCTGCCGGAATGCCGGACCACCGCGACCGAGTGCGCAACGCTCGCAAAATTGTATAGACGCTGAAAATTTACGACTGCTACGCAGCCGGTCGCGGGCAGAGCGCGCTCCTACAAAGGTGAATTTAATCGCCAGTAAAATCAGTAAGTTATTTTTATTTTGATCAGAACCAGCTGGCTGTCGGCGACACATCCACTGCAAGCGGGTCGGTTTTACCAGTCTGTTCACAAACAACCCGAGAACAGTCAAGCACCCGCAAACCCCTCGTAACACAACCATCACCAAAGCTTCACGGGCATGACACGGCGCCTCCCTAGCCTGCATCTACAGCAAAGCGCTTGGACACATTCAGTCGAACAGCCCTTGCAGGGCTGGCTCCCGGAGAGTTCGCATGACCCAGATCGCTCGCATTCGTGACACCCGCCCCGAACGTCGTCTCCAGGCCGAACGCCTGACCGGGCAGCGTGCCCTTCAGGAAGCCCAGGCCCTGCGCTTCAGTGTCTTCAGCCAGGAATTCAATGCCCGTCTGAAGGGCGCCGAACTGGGCCTGGACATCGACGACTACGACGTTCACTGCATGCACATCGGCGTACGCGACCTCAGCACCGGGCGCCTGGTAGCGACCACCCGCCTGCTCGACCATAAAGCCGCCGACACCCTGGGGCGCTTCTACAGCGAAGAAGAATTCAGCCTCCACGGCCTCAGCCACTTGCAGGGCCCGATCCTGGAGCTGGGCCGCACCTGCGTCGACCCGGCCTACCGCAACGGCGGCACCATTGCCGTGCTCTGGAGCGAGCTGGCCGAAGTGCTCAATGAGGGCCGCTACAGCTACCTGATGGGCTGCGCCAGCATTCCGATGCAGGACGGTGGCATCCAGGCCCACGCCATCATGCAGCGCCTGCGCGAACGCTACCTGTGCAATGAACACCTGCGCGCCGAACCCAAGACTCCACTGCCCAGCCTCGACGTGCCGAACAATGTGATCTGCGAAATGCCGCCGCTGCTCAAGGCCTACATGCGCCTGGGCGCCAAGATTTGTGGCGAACCGTGCTGGGACCCGGAATTCCAGGTGGCCGACGTGTTCATCCTGCTCAAGCGCGATGACTTGTGCCCGCGCTACGCCAAGCACTTCAAGGCCGCCGTGTGATGATCCGGGTGCGTCGCCTGGCGCGTGTGACCCGGGTGCTGCTGGTGGTGCTGGCCGGGTTGCTGATGGCCAGCGCGGTGGCGGCCCTGGAGCGGCTCAAACTGGGCGGTTCGATGGCCATGCGCCAACGTTGCAGCCGCTGGTTCATGGCGCGCCTGAGCAATGCCCTGCCGTTTCGCATCACGGTTATCGGCGAACGACCAGACCGACCGATGCTATGGGTGTGCAACCACGTGTCGTGGACCGACATTCCGTTGCTGGGCCGGCTGATGCCGCTGTCATTCCTGTCCAAGGCCGAGGTGCGCACCTGGCCGATCGCCGGCTGGCTGGCGCACAAGGCAGGCACGCTGTTCATCCGTCGGGGTGCCGGCGACAGCCGCCTGGTGCAGCGCCAGATGACCCAGCACCTGCAACAAGGCAGACCGCTGCTGATCTTTCCGGAAGGCACCACCACCGACGGACGCAGCCTGCGCACCTTTCATGGCCGCCTGCTGGGCAGCGCCATCGAGGCCGGTGTCGACCTGCAACCGGTGGCTATCCAGTACCTGCGCAACGGCCAACCCGATACCCTCGCGCCATTCATTGGCGATGACGACCTGCTCTCGCATATCCGCAGGTTACTGAGCCACGAACAGGGTGAGGTGCATGTCCACCTGCTCAAACCCATTGCCAGCGCAGGCCAGGATCGTGCCGTGCTGGCCTTGCAGGCCCGGCAGGCGGTTCAACTGGCGTTATTCGGCGCCGAGCCGGTCGAGGCGCCGGTGATGACGCCCGTCTCGCCGTCATCGGCCAGGGCCGCCTGAGCGAACGCCCGCAACAGCGGGTAGAACGCCTCGAAGTCGGCACTCAAGGGCTCGTAGAGGCCAGGCAATTGCTGCATGGCCTCGAACAACCCGGCCGGGCGACTCAGGCGCCGGGCGATGCCCTGTAGCGCCATTTCTACCACGGCGTAATCCCGGTACGAGCCCAGCCAGTCCTGCGCCGCCATGCGCGGTGCAATCAGCGCCAGGCGCTCCGGCAGGTCGGGCTCGGCGGCCAGCACACGGTACACCTGATCAGTAAAGACCGGCAGCGGCATGGCGGCATGCCGAGGCCAGTCACGGGCCAGGCAATGATCGAAAAACACATCCAGCACGATGCCGGCATAACGCCGCTGCCCGGGGGCGAAGCGTTGCAAGGCGTGGCGGACCACAGGATGCTGGTCGGTAAACACGTCGATACGCCGATGCAGGCGGATCGAGGCTTCAAGTTCCGGGGCAAAGCGCCCGGCCAGCGGCCCTTTGATAAAATCGCCATACAGGCTGCCGAGCAATTGGGCGGGCCGCTGGCCGCCAAGATGAAGGTGCGCGAGATAGTTCATGCCACAAGCCTACGCTGGATGACCGGGAAACGGCCACTGCATCGTTATAACGCGATATACCGATTTTTTCAGCGCTCAATCTTTTAGGTATTTGTATATCGCTTTACCACGATATAAAGTTCGCCGTATCGCGATATACCGCTACACCCCCCATTGAGAACGGCATGCCTATCGACCTCGACGAAATCATGAAAGCCCTGGCCCACCCGGTTCGCCGTGAAATCCTGGTCTGGCTCAAGGACCCGCACGCGTGCTTTCCAGGGCAGGAACACTCGCTGGAGCATGGCGTTTGCGCCGGCCAGATCGATCAGCGGGCCGGGCTTTCTCAATCGACGGTGTCCGCCCACCTTGCCACCTTGCAACGCGCGGGCCTGATCACCTGCAAGAAAGTCGGCCAATGGCATTTCTTCAAACGCCATGAAGAAACCCTGCAGGCCTTCGTTCAAGCGCTGGTGACCGAACTCGACACCCCGCGCTGACCTGCGTACCGCTGACCGCCGCGGCGCTGCCGGTGACCCTGATCACTTTCCACCAGACTGCCAAGCCGAACCTGGCGCCTGCCACTCAACCCTGAGGGAATGCTCATGACAACGCTGTTTGACCCGATTACCGTGGGTAACCTGCACTTGCCCAACCGCATCATCATGGCGCCGCTGACCCGCTGCCGCGCCGACGAAGGCCGGATCCCCAATGCCATGATGGCCGAGTACTACGTACAGCGTGCTTCGGCCGGGCTGATCATCAGCGAAGCCACCTCGGTGACGCCAATGGGCGTGGGTTATCCCGATACACCCGGCATCTGGTCCGCCGATCAGGTGCGCGGCTGGAGCAATATCACCAAGGCCGTGCATGGCGCCGGTGGACGTATCGTGTTGCAGCTCTGGCATGTGGGGCGTATCTCGCACCCCGCTTACCTGAACGGTGAAGCACCGGTCGCACCGAGTGCCGTCAAGCCCGCAGGACATGTCAGCCTGATGCGCCCGAAGGCAGACTTCCCGACACCGCGCGCGCTGGAGCTGGCCGAAATCGACGATGTCGTCGAGGCTTTTCGTGTCGGCGCAGAGAATGCCAAGGCGGCCGGGTTCGACGGGGTGGAAATCCATGCCGCCAATGGCTACCTGCTTGATCAGTTCCTGCAAAGCAGCACCAACCGGCGCACCGATGCCTATGGCGGTTCGCTGGAAAACCGCGCGCGCCTGTTGCTGGAGGTGACCGATGCGGTCAGCGAGATCTGGGGCGCCGGCCGGGTCGGCGTGCACCTGTCGCCACGTGCCGATTTATATGACATGGGCGACGACAATCTGGCCGCGACCTTCGGCTACGTGGCCACAGCCCTGGGCCAGCGCAACATTGCGTTTATCTGCGCCCGCGAGCACGAGGCCGCAGACAGCATTGGCCCGCAACTCAAGCAGGCTTTTGGCGGCGTGTACATCGCCAACGAGGCGTTCACCAAAGACAGCGCCAATGCCTGGCTGCAGAGCGGCAAAGCCGATGCCGTGGCGTTCGGCGTGCCGTTCATTGCCAACCCGGACCTGCCCGAGCGCCTGGCCCAGGATGCGCCGCTGAATGACGCTGATGCCAAAACCTTCTACAGCAACGGCCCGGTGGGCTATATCGATTACCCGCGGCTTTGATTGATGCGACAAGACCCTGGCACGCCAGGGTCTTGTCCGCCAGGGAATGACTTACGCAGGCGCGACCTTGCCCAGTTCGTTGCCTTCGGCATCGATCAACGTGCCATCGGCCAGCAGCCAGTTGCCATTGGGGTACTGCACCGCCCCATCGGCCATCTTCCAGGTGCCGTCCTTGTATTCGAAACTGCCATCGGCATGCTCGATCGTGCCGTCGGTGTGCACGATCCGGCCATCGACATGCTGCACGGTGCCGTCCGGGTAAGTCGCTGTCTCGCCCTGAGCATCCAGCACCGTGCCATTGGGCAGGACCGCTTCGCCGTTGGCGTTGAACACGCTGTGCAATTGCGGGATAAGACTCAAGACGCCAACCACCGTATTGACCGTCGTGGTGACCCTTTCAAACGTCGATACCGGGGTCGGGACTTCAGGTGCGCTGTCGCGACTCAAAGTCTTGAGCGGCTGTCCGCTGGCCGAGCGCTTGACCGGCGGTCTCTTGGGCTGATTGGCAGGCGACTTGCCTGACCCAACCTTGGTGACGGGTGGGTTCACGCCACCCTTGTCGACCGGCGGCTTTATCCCTCCCTTGTCGACGGGCGGTTTGATTGCGCCGCCTTTATTGACCGGCGGCTTTTTCGATCCGCCCTTGTCGACCGGAGGCTTGAAAGATCCCCCTTTGTTCACAGGCGGCTTGATGGCCGGCGCAGCGGACGCCAGGCGCATATCCGCGCTTTTATCGTGCTCGACAGCCGTATCGTCAATGTACTCGACGTCTTGCCAGGCTTCGGCCAGGGCACCGGGATTGTCCTGAATTCCCTTGATTCCATTCATGGTAAAGCTCCATTGGGTTTGACAATGGGCTTACTGTATGACAACCCCGCCGCAACAATTCCCTACATATGTATTGCAGGGAATTTTATCCTGACCAGATACCCGCGCCGTCACGGCCTGGTATTGACGCGCTGCGAAAGGCTTTGCAGCTGGCTGCTCAAGGCGTTGATATTGCGCGTGACCTGAGCCCGAAAGGCATCGTACTCGGCATTGCTCGGGCCACCCGAAGCGGCTGGAGCGGCGGCGGCAACACGGCTGTCCTGCTCGCTCCTGATCACCAGCAGCTCCTGCTCCAGGCGCTCGATGGCGGCGGCCGGGTTGTCTTGTTTCTTGAGGCTGGCAACGTCGGCGCCCAGGCTCTTGATCTGTGCTTCGAGCTTGCCCTGATCGCCCTGTGCCCCTTTGATCTGCTCCGGCAGGGCCTCCTTGAGGGTGGTCAGTTCAGTGACCAGCCCCTTGAGTTGTTCCTGCACCTGCGCCAGTTCTTCCTGCTGGCGCGTGGCCTGCGTGCCGATCAGCTCCAGACGCTTGTCCAGGCTGCCTTGCTGCCCCTGGGCATTTTCACGTGCGGCGTTCTGCTCCTGCAATTGTGCATCAAGCTGGCCGAGGCGCTGCTTGAGGGCCTCACTGTCGCGGCTCAGGGTTTCGGGCGTGACCATCTTGCCGGAGAGATCCTGCAACCGGCCTGCCGCTTCTTCACTGATGCGCGCGAAGCTTTCCTGGGTCGCTACCAGTTGCTGTTCCATCAGCGAGATCTGCTGGAAGCTCCACCAGCCCAATCCGCAGAAGGCGATGATCAACGCACCGATCAGTGCCCACAGGGGGCCGGTGCTCGGGCCCTTGACCTTGACCACCGGTGTTGTGCGCGAATACACCGTGGTGCGCTCGCGTGCACCACGGGTTTGCACGAAGTCGTCATCGTCGCCATCCCGGGCGCTGAGGCTGGGGATATCATCGATGTCGTCGTGGGGATCTTTACGCATAAGCAACCCTTTCAGGAACGGTTAGAAGCAGGCCGGGCAGTATAAACGCTCCAGCCTGGCGAACAGGGCTCATCGTGCAGCGTGCCGATCAATGCCCGGCCCGGCTTGCCACCAGGCACAGAACTCGTCCAGCGCCGCCCACAGGCTGACCTGGGGTTCGTAACCCAGATAATGCCGGGCACGGCTGATATCCAGGGTGAAATCCTTATGCATGATCCGGGTGTCCAGGCGCGACAGCGCAGGCTCCGGTCGCCCGGGCCAGAGCAGGCAGGCACCTTCGTTGAGCGCGGCCAGCATGCAGGTCGGGCCATAACCGCGGTAACGGGTGACCTGGGCCAGTTGCAGGCGACGCATGACGTAGTTGATGGCGTCCCACAAGGGTACCGGCTGGCCGTTACTGATGTTGTAGGCCTTGCCCAGGGCGGCCGACCCGGCCAGCAGGCTGCTCAACAGCGCCTGATTGAGGTTGGCCATGCTGGTGAAATCCACCTTGTTGAGCCCGTTGCCTACAATCGCCAGGCGCTTGCTGCGTTGCAGGCGCAACAGCCGCGGGAAGAAGCGATGATCGCCGGCACCCGTCACCAGCCGCGGCCGCAAGGCGATGACCTGCAGACCGAACTCCTGTGCCCCGAAGACCTTTTGCTCGGCCAGCCGTTTGCTGGCGGCATAGGCATTGCCCGGGTGCTTGAGCACCTGGTCTTCCTTGAGCCCAAGGTGCGAGCGACCATCGAAATAGATCGACGGCGACGACAGATGCACCAGCCGCCGGACTTTCTGTTTCAGGCAGGCTTCGACCACGTTCTCGGTCAGTTGCACGTTGGCCTGGACCAGTTCCTGACGCCGCCCCCAGGTGCTGACTGAACCGGCGCAATGCACGACGGCATCGACCTCGCGACACATGACCCGCACCTGTTCGGCATCGCCCAGGTCGCCAGGAACGAACTCGGCGCCCTGTAGAATCAGGTGTTGCAGAGCCTCTTCACGCCGGGCATTGATCCTGACGCTCAGGCCTTGCTCCAGAGCGTGCTGCGCAAAGCGCCCGCCGATGAAGCCGCTTGCACCTGTGACCAGAATCTTCATTCACCGCTCCCTAAGCGACACACACATTAATCCGTGGGCAATGACGCGCCATCAGGCTTGCACGGCACCAGCCATTGACCGGACTGCCGGGCCAGGTGCGCCGTCAGCAAGGTCAGGAGTTGCCCGCCATTGCGCCAATGATGCCAGTACAATGGCACTTCGATGCAACGCCCCGGAAACAGATCGCGCAACGTGCCGCTGCGCAACTGCTCGCGCACCTGCAGATCGGGCACCATGCCCCAACCCAGGCCGGCTTCGAGCATGCGCACGAAGCCTTCGGACGAGGGGCACAGATGATGCGCGAAACCGCCATGCAGGCCAAGCGCTGCCAGGTAACGATGCTGCAGCGTATCGTCCGGACCGAACACCAGTGCCGGCGCCTGGGCCAGCCCGGCGGGGTCGGGGCCGGCGGCAAAATGTCGCCCGATGAATGCAGGACTGGCCACGGCCAGATAGCGCATCGCCCCGATCGGCAGGCTGCGCGCACCGGCCACCGGGCGCTCGCTGGCGCACAGGCAGGCCGCCACCTCACCGGCACGCATGCGCTTGAGGCCGACGTCCTGGTCTTCGACCACCAGCTCCAGCAACAAGCGGTGGCGAATGCAGAAATCACCCACCGCTGTCGCCCACCAGGTCGCCAGGCTGTCGGCATTGAGGGCGATGCGCAAGCGCTCGGGCAGGCTTTCTTCGTCCAGGCTCGGCACCTGGCCTTGCAGGTCGCGCTCCAGCAACCGCACCTGCTGGACATGGTTGAGCAGCCGCCGACCGATTTCGGTCGGCCCCGGCGGTGTGGCGCGCACCAGCACCGGCTGACCCACTCGTGCCTCCAGCAACTTGATGCGCTGCGACACCGCCGATTGCGACAACCCCAGCACTTGCGCGGCACGCTCGAACCCGGCCTGCTCGACCACGGCCGCCAAGGCCGCCAAGAGCTTGTAATCGAACATCAGTTTTCCTAATGAGTGATGAACAGGATTGATTTTTCTTATACATGCCTTCCACGCAGAATCGCCAGCCTGACTTCTTGTACCTGGATGACTTCTCATGTGGCAAAGCTATCTCAACGGCCTGCTGGTCGCCCTCGGACTGATCATGGCCATCGGTGCGCAAAACGCCTTTGTCCTTGCCCAGGGGCTGCGCCGCGAACACCACATCCCGGTGGCGCTTTTATGCATTGTCTGCGACGCCCTGCTGGTGGCCGTCGGCGTATTCGGCCTGGCCAGCCTGCTGGTGCAGAACCCGACCCTGCTGGCGGTCGCACGCTGGGGCGGTGTGGTGTTTCTGAGCTGGTACGGCCTGCAGGCCCTGCGCCGGGCCTGCGCCCGCCAGAGCCTGACCAATGACGCACAACAGGGCGTCAAATCGTTGCGCACCGTGTTGCTCAGTGCCCTGGCGGTCACCTTGCTCAACCCGCATGTGTACCTCGACACCGTCTTGCTGATCGGTTCACTGGGGGCCCAGCAAAGTGTGCCGGGCGCTTATGTCGTGGGGGCCGCCAGCGGGTCGTTCCTGTGGTTCTCGGCCCTGGCGATCGGCGCGGCCTGGCTGGCGCCGTGGCTGGCACGCCCGGCGACCTGGCGGCTGCTGGACCTGATGGTGGCGGTGATGATGTTCAGCGTCGCGATCCAGTTGATCCGCAGCGCTTGAGTGCCGCTTATACCTTTATTGACGAAAATCCTTGAACCCCTATTCCACACAGTTGTTGCGTGGTTATGCTCAAGGGCCGGTGCTATGATCCGGGGTCTGCGTCGCAAAAGAGTAGAAACTCCCGGCGCATGTTGTTGCAGACGGCCGCACCGTGAGCGGCCCCGCGATATTCGCACTCGTCCTGAAAGGAGATAGACCATGGCTTTTGAATTGCCGCCACTGCCTTACGCAAAAGACGCGCTGTTGCCGCACATTTCCGCGGAAACACTGGAATATCACCACGACAAGCACCACAACACCTACGTCGTGAACCTGAACAACCTGGTGCCTGGCACCGAGTTCGAAGGCAAGACCCTGGAAGAGATCATCAAGTCCTCTTCGGGCGGCATCTTCAACAACGCCGCCCAGGTCTGGAACCACACGTTCTACTGGGAATGCCTGTCGCCAAACGGCGGCGGCGAGCCTACTGGTGCACTGGCTGACGCCATCACCGCTTCCTTTGGCTCCTTCGAGAAATTCAAGGAAGAGTTCAGCAAGGTCACCATCGGCACGTTCGGTTCCGGCTGGGGCTGGCTGGTCAAGAAGGCTGACGGCTCCCTGGCCCTGGCCAGCACCATCGGCGCCGGCAACCCGCTGACCAGCGGCGAAACCCCGCTGCTGACCTGCGATGTCTGGGAACACGCCTACTACATCGACTACCGCAACCTGCGTCCCAAGTACGTCGAGGCGTTCTGGAACCTGGTGAACTGGGACTTCGTGGCCAAGCAATACGCGGCCTGATTCCCTGTTGCATACAAAAAACCCGGCTTGTCCGGGTTTTTTGTTGCCTGCGCAACTGCGTTCCGGGTGTGCGAACCCACCAGAGCCGTTCCAGCCGCAAGGCACGCAAGCCTGGGTGCACGGTTCCCGACCAAAGTCGTTCGTGCAGCCAGAAAGCGATGGCGGAGCAATATCACTTTTTTGTATCTTTCTACTTTTCGCTCAAGTTCTTGGCCTATTCGTCCGACATTATGGACGCCCCTCCCTGCGCAAGGAGGCAATCGCAGCGTCATCCGGCCCCCTGCCCGCTTGCCGGTGTTGCGCATCGTTCACCCGTGGTTGATCAGCAGGCTCCCGGAACCGATTAAAGGAATGAGCATTTGAAGCTGGAATTCAAACACAGCCTGTCGGTGAAGCTACTGCGTGTCGTGCTGCTGGCAGCGCTGGTCGTCGGCGTCGTGCTCAGTTGCGCGCAAATCGTCTTCGATGCCTACAAGACCCGCCAGACCCTGGCGTATGACGCCGAACGCATCCTCGACATGTTCCGCGACCCTTCGACCCAGGCGGTGTACAGCCTGGATCGCGAAATGGGCATGCAGGTCATCGAGGGTCTGTTCCAGGACAGCTCGGTGCGCCAGGCGTCGATCGGCCATCCCAATGAAACCCTGCTGGCCGAAAAGGAACGCCCCCTCACCCAGTCCTCCAGCCGCTGGCTGACCGACCTCATCCTTGGCCAGGAGCGCAGCTTTACCACCCAATTGATGGGTCGCAGTCCCTACAGCGAGTACTACGGCGACCTGCGCATCACCCTCGACACCGCCAACTACGGCGAAAGCTTTCTGATCAGTGCGCTGATCATCTTCGTTTCCGGCACCTTGCGTGCGCTGGTCCTAGCGCTGGTGCTGTACCTGATTTATCACTGGATGCTCACCAAGCCCCTGTCGAAGATCATCGAGCACCTGACCGATATCAATCCTGACCGCCCCAGCGAACACCAGCTGCCACTGCTCAGGGGTCACGAAAAGAACGAGCTGGGCCTGTGGATCAATACCGCCAACCAGTTGCTGGCCTCTATCGAACGCAATACCTACTTGCGCCACGAAGCCGAGAACAGCCTGCAACGCATGGCCCAGTACGACTTTCTCACCGGCCTGCCCAATCGCCTACAACTGCAGCTGCAACTGGACCAGATCCTTGAGGCCGCCGGACGTCAACAACGCCGGGTGGCGGTGCTGTGCGTAGGGCTGGACGACTTCAAGGGCATCAACGAACAGTTCAGCTACCAGGCCGGCGACCAATTACTGTTGGCCCTGGCCGACCGCCTGCGCACCCACAGCGGACGGCTCGGGGCGCTGGCACGCCTGGGCGGCGACCAGTTTGCGCTGGTACAGGCCGACATCGAACAACCCTACGAAGCGGCGGAACTGGCCCAGAACATTCTCGACGGCCTGGAAGCACCCTTTGCCCTGGAGCAGCAGGAAATCCGCCTGCGCGCGACCATCGGCATCACCCTGTTTCCGGAGGATGGCGACAGCACCGAGAAGCTGCTGCAAAAGGCCGAGCAGACCATGACCCTGGCCAAGACCCGCTCACGCAATCGCTATCAGTTCTATATCGCCAGCGTCGACAGTGAAATACGTCGGCGCCGCGAACTGGAAAAAGACCTGCGCGAAGCCCTGCCCCGCAACCAGCTGTACCTGGTCTACCAGCCGCAGGTCAGCTACAAGGACCACAGCATCATGGGTGTCGAGGCCCTGATCCGCTGGCAACATCCCGAACATGGCCTGGTGCCGCCGGATGTGTTCATTCCGCTGGCCGAACAGAACGGCACCATCATCGCCATCGGCGAGTGGGTGCTCGACCAGGCCTGTCGCCAGTTGCGCGAATGGCATGACCAGGGCTTCGTCGAACTGCGCATGGCGGTGAACCTGTCGACCGTGCAACTGCACCACAGCGAGCTGCCGCGGGTGGTCAACAACCTCTTGCAGATCTATCGCCTGCCGCCGCGCAGCCTGGAGCTGGAAGTAACCGAAACCGGCCTGATGGAAGACATCAGCACCGCCGCCCAGCACCTGCTAAGCCTGCGCCGCTCCGGCGCGCTGATTGCCATCGACGACTTCGGCACCGGCTATTCGTCCTTGAGTTACCTCAAGAGCCTGCCGCTGGACAAGATCAAGATCGACAAAAGCTTCGTCCAGGACCTGATCGATGACGATGACGACGCCACCATCGTGCGCGCCATCATCCAACTGGGCAAAAGCCTGGGCATGCAGGTCATCGCCGAAGGCGTGGAAACGGTCGAACAGGAGGCCTATATCATTTCCGAAGGCTGTCACGAGGGCCAGGGCTATCTGTACAGCAAACCCTTGCCGGCACGCGAGTTGCTAACCTACCTCAAGCAGGCCCGGCGCAGCAGCACAGCCACGTTGTAGAGCCGCTGCCGAACGGCCTGCAGCATCGGGCTGGCTGGATTCGTGCCCCCTCGACCGCGTCCCTGAAATCATTGGTTACATCCGCACTGAACCTGTCTGCGGCTTTACCGGCGTTATGCCTTTACACCGAATGTGAATCTTTCGCATTATGTCGCAGCTTTTTCGGGCGTCCGCGCCACCTCTTCTTCCTAGAACGCAGGATTTCGTCATGATTCGTATGCCTCTGGCCAGTGCCAGTCTGCTGGCCATCGCTATCTCTCTCGCCGGTTGCGGCGAAGGCAAGGACAACAAGGCAGCCGCCCCTGCACCTGCCGCTGCACCGGCCCCCGCAGCAGCGCCTGCACCGGCTCCGGCGCCAGCCACCGCACCGGCTGCAGCAGCGCCAGCGGCCGCCGCACAGACCAACGATGCAGCCGCCAAGGCCGTGGTCGCCAACTACGCCAACATCGTGCATGCCGTCTTCAGTGACGCCGAGGCCAGCGCGAAGAAACTGCAGGTCGCCATCGACGAATTCCTCGCTGCCCCGAACGACACCACCCTCAAGGCCGCTCGCGACGCCTGGGTCGCCGCCCGCGTGCCTTACATGCAGACTGAAGTCTTTCGCTTCGGCAACACCATCATCGACGACTGGGAAGGTCAGGTTAACGCCTGGCCGCTGGATGAAGGCCTGATCGACTACGTCGCCAAGGACTATCAACACGCGCTGGGCAACCCCGGCGCCAGCGCCAACATCATCGCCAACACCGAGATCCAGGTGGGCGAAGACAAGGTCGACGTCAAGGACATCACCGCCGAGAAACTTGCCAGCCTCAACGAGCTGGGCGGTTCGGAAGCCAACGTCGCCACCGGCTACCATGCCGTTGAATTCCTGCTCTGGGGCCAGGACCTGCACGGCAATGGTCCAGGTGCCGGCGAGCGCCCGGCCAGTGACTACCTGCAGGGCGAAGGCGCCACCGGTGGCCATAACGAACGCCGTCGTGCGTACCTGAAGGCCGTCACCGAACTGCTGGTAAACGACCTGCAGGAAATGGTCAACAACTGGAAGCCGGGTGTGGCCGACAACTACCGTGCCACCCTGGAAGCCGAGTCCGGTGAGAACGGCCTGCGCAAGATGCTGTTCGGCATGGGCAGCCTGTCGCTGGGCGAGCTGGCCGGCGAGCGCATGAAAGTGGCCCTGGAAGCCAACTCCAGCGAAGACGAGCACGACTGCTTCAGCGACAACACGCACAACTCGCACTTCTACAACGGCCTGGGCATCCGCAACGTCTACCTGGGCGAATACACCCGCACCGACGGCAGCAAAGTCAGCGGCCCAAGCCTGTCGTCGCTGGTGGCCAAGGCTGACGCCGCCACCGACGCCACCCTGCGCAGCGACCTGGACAACACCCAGGCCAAACTCCAGGTGCTGGTTGACCGCGCCGGCAAGGGCGAGCACTTCGACCAACTGATCGCCGCCGGCAACACCGAAGGCAACCAGGTGGTCCGGGACGCCATCGCAGCCCTGGTCAAGCAGACCGGCGCCATCGAACAGGCTGCCGGCAAACTGGGCATCACCGACCTGAACCCGGACACTGCCGATCACGAGTTCTGATCCGTCCGGTAACGCGCAACACACACATGCCGGTCAGTTCGCTGACCGGCATTTTTTATGGTTTTGCGGATGAACAGCCGCGCCCCGCCCTGACTTTTCTGCAATGGCTGTAGGGCTATTCCGAAACGCAGGTTGACGTATTGTTTGTCCTGGCGGCTGTGCCGACTATCGCGTCTTGATCCTGCTCAAGGCGTACCTGCATGCCCGACTTCGAATCCGGTCCCGTCGACCTGCCCTGGTCCACACCCGCCTGGCTGCTGTTCAACGGCGTCAATGTCGAGCACCTGGCTCGCACCCTGTACAGCTGCAAATCCGGTATCGACCCGCAGCCGGTGTTCCTGCTGACACGCTTCAAGGACCTGCTGGACAAGTCGCCCATGCTGGTCGCTATAGAGGGGCGCTTCGATCCACTCTACGAGCTGTTCCTCAAGCACGTCTGGCACGACTGGGGCCTGCTGCTGTTCAGCGAAAGCCCCATGCAGGACATCCTCGCTCACCTGCGCTGGCTGCTGTTCGTCGACGAACCGGACCGCAAGCCGACCTACCTGAACCTCTCCGACCCGATCGTGGCCAACGCCCTGTACGGCTTGCCCCCACAGCACACCGATGATCGCCTGTTCGGCCCCATCGAACAGGTGCATGCCGCCGATGTCATCCACGCCTGCTGGCGGCGCCATGTGCGTCAGGGCCCGCCCCCGCCGGCGCAGAAACAACCGCTGTACGGCCTGAACCCGATGCAGCTGCAAGCCCTGGGCGAGAGCAACCTGAACATCATGGTGATCGAGCTGGAAAAGCACATGCGCCAGTTCTTCACCGACTACCTGCCGTATGCCAGCCTGCCGGAGCGCTATCAGCATCTGCATGGCCTGGCGAGCCAGGCCTATGCGCAAGGTTTCACCACCGAGATGGACATCTTCCACTACGCCAACGTCAGCCACTTTCTCTCGACCCAGCCCACTGATGCGCATGCCGACATTCGCCAACTGTTGACCACGACGTCCCCCTTGACCCACTCGCAGCGTGTCCAGCAGGCCAACTGGCTGGCCGTGGAACGAAGCCATGCAGGAGCCTCGTCATGAGCCGCAAGACGCTGTCCCCCATCGAAAAAGCCCACTGGGAATCGCGCGCCAGAAGCCATGTAGATGTGAAGGACAGCATCAGCGCCTGCCCGCTGATGGGCAAGAACGTGCAGTTGATCCCTGTGCGCTATGGCCGTGTGGAACGCCTGCGCAGCCAACCTGACGGGGATCGCTACAAGGGCCTCCAGCGCCCATTGGGCCTGCGCCTGGTGCGTGACGGTTTTCTGTACGTGATCGACGAAAACGATGTCGAGCTGCGTGAATACCGCCTGGTCGATGGCCGGCCTGCCGGGTTGCTGTGGAAGGGCAGGCAAGTGACCCAGGATATCCGCCTGGAGCCGGGCGGCTCCCCGGATATGGTTTTCCCCCACGACAGCCTGCTGCATGTGGCCTGGTCCCCTATTCAATGGACCGCCGCCAAATGCATGCACGTACTGGACAGCTCGCTGGACCGCTATTACTTCATGCAACAGGTGCACCTGGCCAAGACCGACTGCCAGAAAGGTGGCCCGCACTTGCGTGTGGAAAGCCAGATCAGGCAGCAGCTGGCTGAAATTGCCGAACAGCCGGCCGCGCACTGCTTCGCCCCGGGCATTCCCGAAAAGGAACAACAGGATTATCACTGGGAAGATCCGCCGTTGTTTCGCGAAGCGCATATCGGCCAATTGAAACAGGCGCTCAACCCTCTCTATGAAAACGACCACCTGTATCTGGTGCTTGAAGACAGCCTGGGCATTATCGAGGACCTGGCCGATGAGCAGGACCGGGTTGTCGACTGGATCAGCGACTGGCGCGAAGCGCATGACAATGAACTGCGCTACGTCACGGCCAGCTACATCGATACCCTGATGACCGTGGGCGAGCATACGGCACGACAGAGCGCCGGCAACGATTCGACGCTGTTCGAGAAAACCACCCCCGACCAGCGTGCGTCCATCTACGCCTGGGTCAATGCACGCAATCGGTGGCGCTGGGAAAAACGTACAAACTACCGCGACACGACCTACCGCTTCGATGAGATCCCCCAGGAGCCGATAGAAACCCGGATGGCCGAGCAGGACATGACCCTGCGCAAGCGTGAAATGATCGAAGCGCTTGGCGAGGTCCGCTACAACGAACTCAAGCGCGAGATCGAAGCCCTGGAGGACAGCAGCCAGGGCACCCTGAATGGCATAGGCCTGGGTGCACGCGGCATCCATGACCTGGTGCGCCACGAAGACATGCAAGCCTACCTGCACCGCGAGCGCGCCCACCTCAAGCGCTGGCAGCAACGCCTGGAAGCCATCACCGAGGACCGCACCCACCTGCTGAGCCGCAGCGAATACCACCGCAGCACCTGGTACTTCGACCCCGAGAACGCCGAACAACTGGAGCAGGCGCTGATCGTCGAACAGAACTGCATGCGCGACCTGTGCCGCACTGACGAAAGCCTGAGAAAGGTCGGTGAGTTCTTTCATGAAAACCCGCATTACATCCTGCCGGTCTTCCAGGGCCGGCTGGATTTCAACTTCCTCAAGAGCAAGGCCGGCGACCTGAACAAGTGGCTGGATGACATTCGCAACTTCGGGCAAGGGCTGGTCGATGCGAATGCCCGGGTGCATGAAATTGATCAAATCATGAGTCATCACTGGTCGAGGAGTCTGGAGCTGACTCCGCAACAGCAAGCGCTGCATCAGGGTGTACTGGCCAGTTTCATACCCTCTGTAGCTTTGAGTATGGATGACTGGCTGGCGAAGCTGCAAAGCCGGCTCGACGACAGCGATCTCCACAATCATCTCAAAAAACTCAACAGCGTCACCAATCGCGCCCAACGCCTGGGTATGCTGGTTGCGCTACAGGTCGAAGGGGTGACGCTAAAAGTTGCACATCCGGCCGATATTGACCAGTTCAGGGATCGCCTGATTCACTTCGGACAGTTGATTGACCACGAAGACAAACTCAAAAAGCAGGTCGGGAAACTGAAAAGGCGAGTACGCCAGCGTGGACTGTCTGCGGATGAAAAACTAAAATTCTCCCATGCCAAACAGGCTGCTAGTCAAGAACTGCTAACTACACGCCATGCACGTACAGCGCTTCGGCGACTGCTTGAAGACAGTATTGAACCAACCAACACATTGGACAGCGGTTACATACAGGCAAGGCTGAATATAAGCGATGCTCAACGCGCAGGCTTACAGGAAGAGACCCGGCGTTTGCAAGCCGGAATGCGTGGTGGTTACGCCACATCCGGGGCATATGGGGCGGCATTCAAAAGCAGTTGGGCGCCGTTGTTATTAGGCGCGCTGCAGGTGGCAAATATCCAGACTGCCTGGAGCATGGGCCTTAAAGAGTGGGAAGATGGCCAAATATCCAACAAGACATATTTACTTATTACCGCCTCAGTCTTCAGCGTTCTCAGCAGCGGCTTAACCGCTTATCAAATGGCGCATATCGCAATGCTGGACAACGTAATGAGAAACGTCACTCTAACCACCGCAAGGATGGCAGGCAGCTTAACGTCAGTAAAAATAGGGAAGCTGGGACTAGGGCTGGGCGGAGGCATACTAACATTAAATTTCAGCCTGTCTCTCACGACTCTTCTAAGCAATCATGAAAAATGGAAAACCGCTTTGATCAGTGGTACTCGAGGCGAGCAAGTAGGTGCTTTTATAGGTCGCACCGGGGACTGGGGAGCTGTAGGCACGACGGCCCTGGGCTCTGGGATCGCCATAAAAGAAATGGCTATTTTATTCACGCAAGTGCTCCACGCTGAGCCCGCACAGAAAAAGCTGGTTGCCAGCCAGGCTTGGGCTACGCGAGGGGGGCGATTTTTAAACTTTGCAGCCCGCCTGAATCTGTGGGGACTGGCCTCAACCCTCCTCCAGATAGGCGGTGAGGCCATCTATAACTATTACAACCTTGATGAAATGCAACGCTGGCTATCAGGCTGTCTCTGGGGTGTTCAACCTCAAGGTTGGAGTGAAGCCGATCAAAGACAAACACTGGCTGAAGCAACTTTACTACCTACATTCTTTGACAACGGCATAGTGTCGGATTTTGCCACAGGCGAAGCCGTGCGGAGCATTTATCTAATTCTACCCGGCCTGACACCAGCCATGCTCGACCAAGACACATTACGCTGGAATGTTATATGGTCGAGCGGCTCCGAAAAAATTGACGCCAGTGAATTCTTCAAACAAAAACTCAGTCTTAAAAGCGCATCCCCCTTAACACTAGAATTAAAACTGGACCCTGACTACATGGGCCATCACGTCTATCTAAGCCTGCACCTGGCAGTAAAACCTTTGCTAGCCGAGCATTTTTTGAACGCTGAAAATGGCTATCTTTACTATCATATTCCCTTGAGCCTCGACATCGTAAATAAGCCCACCAGGCCGACAATAGCCCCTCCCAACAGTTCAAAGCAACTACCAAAAACCTGCATCAACAGGGTCCTTATAAATGACAACCACTGAACATGCACAATTGCTGCGCGCTGGCGACATTCAAAATACGCATAACGAGAGAACATTCTGCCTGGCCCCCTTGCCATTGCCGACAGGTGCGACTATTTTTAGCTCGCAAAAACCAATAATTCCTCACAGCAAATCTTACTTTGATTTCATGCTAGGCAGTGCCTCATTCGAGTTCCCTATCCGCGTTGCGCTCACCACCCTTATCGGGATAACGCTCCTTCTTTTCCTGATAGGACTCCTTCCCGGACTCTATGCACACCTGTACTTTGGCCGTCCGATCCTTGAAGGCTTGAAAGTTTTATTTTTAGAAGGCCCCTTTGTCACAGTACTGCTTTCAAGTATTACACTCATTTTTGGTATACCTATAGGGCACTCTATACTGCTGTATATACGCACCCCTCCCATCCGCTTCAATCGCCAACGTCGAGAAGTCGCCTATGTCGCCAGACGCGGCATGGCACCGCATATCGTTCCTTGGGAAAACCTTATCGCCTGCATCAGCAGCACAATAACCCTTACAAAATATGGCTATCAGCCTAGCGATACTCTGAGGATCGGTCTGCCCGCCTCTGGAAAAGACGAGGTGGTCTGGCTAGACATTGCCTGCTTCAACCTGGCCTGCGCCCTCAGTGAGTGGGAAACCATTCGTGTGTACATGGAAGAAGGTCCGGACACCCGTCCCAAATACTTTGACGTTAGTGATCTGGAAGCTGAAGAAGGCAGCCTTGAACACTTCCATCTCTGCCGCCGTGTTTACCGTGAAAAACAGGGTTACCTGATGTACCTGTTCGGCTTCGTATTTCTCCAGGCGTTGGGCGGCTGGACGTTGCCCTGCCATATTGCAGCCTGGATCCAGCGCCTACCCAAAACCGCGTTTCCCAAATCGATTCATGAATGGTCAAAACCACTGCCGCCGGATCAATGGCAGCAACCGAGCGCCGAGTTGATCGAACAAAGCCAGGCAGTACAAAAGACACTGCGCAAGGGACTTACCTTGATCGATCATTTCACAGCACTGCCCCGCGCGCCGACCGCCCCTAAACCCGGCTCGCTTACGGAACGGCGTAAACGGCGCAGGGAGGCCAGGTTGCAGAGTGAGCAGCACTGACGCTTGCCAATGATCAGCTCACCGACCGGCATCCTCATGTGTTTTCGCCGTAAAAGCTGCGCTCAAACCTAGGGGCTGTTGCCGCTTCAGCACGAGCCGTGATGAAACGGCAACAGACCCTAATGCCGACCCTTCGTAAAATTGTGGTGCCCTGTCAATTTTCGTGAGCGCTTCGCACTCAATCACGAGCAAGCGCCCTGCCACAGGTTGTGTTCCAGACAGACATTGGTAGATACGTTTTAACTGATCGGCATTACGTCCTGACCTGACTTTTCTGCAATGGCTGTAGGGCTATTCCGAAACGCAGGTTGACGTCTTGTTTGTCCCGGCGGCTGTGCCGAGTATCGCGTCTTGCTCATTTTCAAGGCGCACCGCATGCCCAGTTTCGAACCCGATTCCATGCAAGACACTGCTCCCCTGGAAACAGAGGATGCTATAGGCAAAGACAGCATCAGCGTGTCGCCCTTTCCACTGCCTACCGGTTTTCGTGCCTATCGATCACCGAAGCTCAGCCTGCCAGATGACAACGAGGTCTATCTTGATTTCACCCCAAAGGTGCGGCTTCCCGAGCGAGTGATTCGCCGTTATCTGGGCTTTGCGCTCGGCCTGATCGCGATTTATCTGGTTTACACCCTTGCGCTCGACATCATCAGCCTCACAGGGCAACGCCCGGCCTTTGAAAGGTTGCGCGGCTTGCTGGCGGACGATGGCTGGCTCATCAGCGTCGGGGCGTTCATCGCCTTCATATTGATCAGCTCGGTCCTGCGAAGCATCTGGGTATGGACGCGTCCCTATCCGATGCGCTTCAACCGCCAGCGTCGCGAGATGGCCTACATTGCCGATGCTGACCAACGGACGCGGTTCATTGCCTGGGAGAAGATCGGTGCGTTTGTCAGAGGAACGGACACTCATACCTCTTTGCTCGCGGAGCCTATCAGGATCTATACGCTCAACCTGGTGCTCTTTAGTGAAGACGATGCTGAAACGAACATATTTCTTTCATCACACTCAAGCCTGGAGAAGGCCATGGGCGAATGGGAAAGCATCCGGATTTTCATGGAGAGAGGCCGCAAATACTTGCCCGCCGATTCCGTGGCGCATGATGCAATGGGGGGCACGCTTGAGCATCTTCATATGCTCCGCGATCTATACAAGCAAGGCAGTTACCTGCGTTACCTGTTGGTTTTCATCCCGCTCAACCTGCTCGCAGGCGGGACGCTCCCCTTTCATATTGCCCGCTGGATCAAGAAACTGCCCCGGGTCGAGCACTCGAAAGAGATGCGCGAATGGTCGCAAGCGATACCGTCCAGATCATGGAAACGCCCGGATGAGTTGTTCCGTGAGCTCACCCTGGAAAGACTTGAGTACCTCAATACTGGCAAGACGCTGATGGACTATCAACGCGAATGCGTGGAGTTTGTCCGTCTGGAGGACGACGCTTTCGAGGAGGCCAATTCGTAACAACAAATTGCATCACCCTCAGCAAACGATAATCCCTCTTATTCAAACCGGCCGGGGCTGTTAAGCTTGCCCGCCCTGAGGTTTGGCTGTTTGCAGAGTGCTATGACTGTGCCGTTGCGTTCATCCCTGGCGTTGCTATTGGCCTTGGTCCTGACCGGGTGCGAGGACGCACCGCGTTTCACCCAGGCCGAGCCGGGGGAGGCGTTGTCGGGGGGTGCCACGACCGTGCAGCGCAGCGACAAGCATGCCTTTTCCCTGCCATCGGCCAATCTGCCGCCGGTCAAGCGGGTGGACTTCAGCGTCGGCAACAGTTTTTTCCGCAACCCCTGGGTCATTGCCCCGTCGACCACCACGGCGCGCGACGGGCTGGGGCCGTTGTTCAATACCAATGGTTGCCAGAACTGCCATATTCGCGATGGCCGTGGTCACCCGCCAGAACCTGGCGACAGCAATGCGGTGTCGATGCTGGTCCGGCTGTCGATTCCCGACAGCGCCGGTACGGCCGAAGTGCTGCAGCGTGTCGGGGTGGTGCCGGAGCCGGTGTATGGCACGCAGCTACAGGACATGGCAGTGCCTGGTGTCGCGCCTGAAGGCAAGATAAGGGTCGAGTATGACCCACTGACCGTGCGCTTTCGCGACGGCATGCAGGTCGAACTGCGCCAGCCCACACTGAGCATCACCCAGTTGGGTTATGGTCCGCTGCACCCTGACACCCACATTTCGGTGCGCATCGCGCCGCCGATGATCGGCCTGGGCCTGCTCGAAGCCATTCCCGAAGCGGCCATCCTGGCCAATGCCGACCCTGAGAATCAGGATGGCGATGCCATTTCCGGGCGACCTAACTGGGTCTGGGACGAAGCGCGCCAACAGGTGGCGCTGGGGCGTTTTGGCTGGAAGGCCGGGCAGCCCACGCTCAACCAGCAGAATGCCCATGCGTTTGCCGGCGACCTGGGCCTGACCACGCGCCTGCTGCCGTTCGATGACTGCACGCCGGCACAGACCGCCTGCCTTCAAGCACCCAACGGCAATGGCCCGCAGGGTGAACCTGAGGTCAGCGACAATATCCTGCGCCTGGTCGAGTTCTATACCCGTAACCTGGGTGTTCCGGCCCGTCGCCAGGTGGATGATCCTCAAGTGCTGGCCGGCAAGAACCTGTTTTTCAAGGCTGGCTGCCAGCAATGCCACACGCCGCAGTTCACCACCCACGCCGATGCCGCAGAGCCTGAGCTGGCCAACCAGATCATTCGGCCCTACACCGACCTGTTATTGCATGACATGGGCGAAGGTCTGGCCGACAATCGCAGCGAATTCCAGGCCACCGGCCGTGAATGGCGTACACCACCGCTATGGGGCCTGGGCCTGACCCAGACCGTCAGCGGGCACACCCAGTTGCTGCACGATGGCCGGGCCCGCAATGTGCTCGAAGCGATTCTCTGGCACGGTGGCGAAGCCCAGGCTGCACAGCGGCAAGTGCTGGCTTTTGATGCACAACAAAGAGCAGCCTTGCTGGCTTTCCTCAATTCATTATGATTGCGTCCCTTTAACCAAGGAGCCAGAGATGTTCCGTCCCAAATTGCTGTTCACCGGCCTTGCGGCCCTGGCCCTGGGTGCCTGTACACCTGCCGACCCGCAGGCGGTCACTTCTGCGGCCATTGCCAAGCAAGTGATTCTGCCGACCTATAGCCGCTGGGTCGAAGCTGACCGTCAGCTGGCGAACAGCGCCCTGGCGTTCTGTCAGGGCAAGACCGACCTGCAAAGCGCGCGAGCCGACTTTCTCAAGGCGCAGAAAAGCTGGGCCGAGTTGCAGCCCTTGCTGATCGGCCCGCTGGCCGAGGGCAATCGTGCCTGGCAGGTGCAGTTCTGGCCCGACAAGAAAAACCTGGTCGGCCGTCAGGTCGAGCAACTGGTCACGGCCCAGCCGGCGATCAGCGTCGATGAGCTGACCAAGGCCAGCGTCGTGGTGCAAGGCCTGTCGGCCTACGAGTACATCCTGTTCGATGCCAATATCGACATGGCCAATGCCGAGCAGAAAGCCCGCTATTGCCCATTGCTGACCGCTATCGGTGCGCGCCAGAAAGCCTTGGCCGAAGAGATCCTCAACAGCTGGAACAGCACCGACGGCATGCTTGCGCAATTGAGCAAGTTCCCCAACCAGCGCTATGCCGACTCACACGAGGCCATTGCCGAGCTGCTGCGTGTGCAGGTCACCGCGCTCGACACCCTGAAAAAGAAGCTGGGCACACCACTGGGTCGCCAGTCCAAGGGCGTACCGCAGCCTTTCCAGGCCGACGCCTGGCGCAGTCAGGCCTCGCTGAGCAGCCTGCAGGCCAGCCTGGTCAGCGCCGAGACCGTCTGGGCCGGTGTCGACAACAAGGGCTTGCGTGGCCTGCTGAGCCGCGAGCAGAAGCCATTGGCCGACAAGATCGATGCGGCGTATGCCGCCAGCCACACGCTACTCTCGCAACTGACCCCGCCGCTGGCCGATCTGCTGGCCAGCGACACCGGGCGCCAGCAACTCAACGCTTTCTATGACAGCCTCAACGTGGTGCATCGCCTGCAGGAAGGCGAACTGGCCAAGGCGCTGGGCATTCAGTTGGGCTTCAACGCCAACGACGGCGACTGATCGGGAGAACACAGATGATGTTGCGACGTCAGGCCCTGGCCCTTGGCAGCCTGTTGCTCAGTGCCGTGACACTGGGCGGCTGGACACTGTTTCGGCAGAAGGAAATTAGCCCGTTGCTGCTGTCGGCACGCGATGATGCCGACGGCAAACACTATGCCGTGGGCTACCGGCTCGATGGCAAGGCTGTCTTTGCCACCGAAGTGCGCCTGCGTTGCCATGACATCATCAATCACCCCACGCTGCCACTGGCGGTGTTCATCGCCAGGCGCCCAGGCACGGAAAGCTACCTGATCGACCTGCGTGACGGCCGCTTGCTGCAGACCGTCGTGTCGCCGCCGGGCCGTCATTTCTATGGCCATGCCGTGATTCATCAGCAGGGTGAATGGCTGTACGCCACCGAAAACGATACCCGCGATCCCGGTCGCGGCGTGCTGGGCGCCTATCGCTTCGTCAACGAGCGGCTGGTGCGTGACGGTGAAGTCTCCACCCACGGCATCGGCCCGCATCAGGTCTCGTGGATGCCTGACGGTGAAACCCTGATCGTGGCCAATGGCGGTATCCGCACCGAAGCCGAGAGCCGGGTCGAGATGAACCTCGATGCCATGCAACCTAGCCTGGTCCTGATGAAGCGTGACGGTACGCTGCTGAGCAAGGAAACCCTGGCCCAGCCGATGAACAGCGTGCGTCATCTTGCTGTCGCCCGCGACGGCACCATTGTCGCCGGCCAGCAATTCATGGGCGATGCCCAGGAGACAGCCGAGCTGCTGGCGATCAAGCGGCCCGGCCAGCCGTTTCAAGCCTTCCCGGTGGCCGAGGCGCAGCTGCGGGCCATGAACCATTACACGGCCAGCGTCGCCATCCACGACGACCTGCGCCTGGTGGCGCTCACGGCACCACGGGCCAACCGTCTGTTCATCTGGGACCTGGACAGTGGTGCCTTGCGGCTCGATGCCTCCATGCCCGACTGTGCGGGCGTGGGTGCAGTCAGTGAGGGTTTCGTGGTGACGTCCGGCCAGGGACGCTGCCGTTTCTACGATTGTCGCCAGACCGATTTGCAGGCCAGGCCGCTGGACCTGCCAAGTGCGTTCTGGGATAACCATCTGCACCTGCAGGTGGCCTGAGCCAGGACTACATGACCTTGCCGCCGGCAAGGCTGTTGCCCGGCGACGGCTGCGGTGCGGACTTGATCCGGGCCAGCACCGCATAGGCACTGGACTCGTCAGGAATGATCACGGGCTCGCAGAGCAGCTTTTCCAGACGCGGATCACGTGTGCAGAGATCATTCCGGGCCTCAAGCTGAGCAGCTACCTCTCTCTGATGCTGGCAGATGATATCGAGCGCATCGGCTGCCGCCTGGAGACGGGCGATGGTATCGCAAGCGGGTAAAGCTGCGTGTCTGGTCGTGTTGATGCGCAAGGTGTCAATCTGCCGCTTCAGGGCACGCAGGGCATTTTCACCTTTTTCGAGTGCCAGGCGCAGCGTGTCGACATTCCTGCCGTATTGTTGCGCGACGCGCTTGTCTTCGACCTGCACTCGCTCAAGCCTGCCGATGTGGGCAGCCAGTTCCAGTGCAAGGTGATCATGTCCCAGCGCCAATGCCTTGCCGGCATTTCCGGCCAGTTCCGCCAGCCGCGCAGCGGTCTGTTCGGTTTCCCGGGAAGCAAGGATATGCTTGGTCATCAGGTTGGCAAGGCTCGAACGCCCAAGGCCGATCTCCTCTTCGGCTTCACCCACCGCCCGATCAAGCAGGCGTAACGCCTGGTCGGCCATGACGGTATCGGAGACATCATGGCCGCGCCCCCGCAAGGCGATCAATATTTTTGTCCAGATCAGGCCCATGGCAATTTCCTTCTGCGCAGCCGCGAAATGAATGAAAGCGAACGTTACAGCGAGCAAGGGAAAACGATGACACAAGCACTGGGGCGGATATGCCGGAAATATCCCATAGAGGAAGTAAGAAATTTCCACACGACTTGAGGCTTCAGAGGTGCCCCTTACTTATGCCGGACGTAAAAAAGCCCCGGGCGTCAAACGCTCGAGGCTTGTCGGGTGACGCATGGATTCAACCTCTCTGGCCGGTGCCCTGGGTCATGCTGTAGAGAAACAGCAGCAGATCATGGTCAGGCCGCACCACCGGTTGCGACTTGGCGACACGTGGCAAGGGACAATGCCCCTCACCGTGTACGGTACTCAGAATCCGGGTAGCCGGCTGTTGCCAGGCCGCCATGGCGACCGTGGTCGTTGCCAGGGCTGCCACCAGGAATAAACCTCGAGCCATTTCTAGCTTCATCACTCCAACCCCTTGAGGGCGCTGCCAAACGCTGTCTGGTAAAAGTAGATGAACTTTTCCCAGTCGGGGGCGGTGAATGACGAATGGCGGCGTAATTGTTTGATGTCATGCAGCGCTGCGCGCCGGGCGGTCAGTCGTTGCCGGCCTTTTTCCAGGTCCAGCAAGGCGACTTGTGCAACGGCCTGCTCGCCTTCACCCGTGACCCTGACGAACACATGCTTGATATACAGGCAACTGTGCTGCCAACGCCCCCGGTGCATCCGCGCCAGGTTCTGCGCAAGGGTCTGCAGCAACTGGTCGTGCAGCGCTTCACCATGACGCTCACGGCCACCGGCAGCGTACCAGTCCTCGATCGGCTCGTAGCCCACCAGCGCTTCGGTCACCAGCAGGGCACGCCATTGCGACTTGTCATCGCGCTGGGCCCCGCAGAAAACAGTTTGCGGTGCGCCAACACCCAGGCGATGCAGGCCTTCAAGGGCATCTCGCTCACGCAGTACCGTAGGACGGCCAAACGGGTGCAACACACTGCGGTAGATGTGGCCGGTCTGGCGCTTTACGTAAAGTAAACGACCGTCGTCAGCCTGCACGCGCTGCACGCCACTCTCGCCGCCACGACGCACGTTGGGCGGTTCGACCCACTCACCGCGTGTTGCCCAGAAGTACTCGAACTCATTCTCTGACTCTGTCAGTACTGCCTGTCCCATGGTGCGTCATCCCGATTACTTCTTGCGCAACAAATAAACACGCCACATGGCATACAGTGGCAGGAAATCCATCCGCTGCTGGATCCGGAAGCCGGCCTGTTCAAACTCGGCTTCGACCGTAGCGGCTGGTAACACAAAACGATTCTGGTAACTGTTTTCCCCATCGACCTGCTCGCCGGAGTGCTTGCGAGTTCGCTCCAGACGCTTGCGTTTCCAGGCCTTGAAGTTGCCATCGACCCATAACGAAACGATGACACTGTCGCGGGTAACCCGCTGGAACTCCTGCAATAGAGCGATACGATGCTCGGCTTGACCAATATGGTGCATCAGGCGCATGCAAAAGATACTGTCTACTGCACTGTCGGGCAGATCAATGTCAAAGGCAGATGTCTGCAAGGGTTGTACCCGTTGTACGACTTCGGCGGGTTGTGCCCGGCAAGCGGTCCTGAGCATGTCGGCCGAATTGTCGGCCCCAATGATCAAGCGATTGGGCTTTTCCGCCAGCAATGGCCAGAAACGCCCTGCCCCGCAAGGTAAATCCAGCACCAGGCCAGGGTCGCCTGCCAGGCGCAAGGCCTTGCGGGCCAGTTGTTCATCACGCCGATGGGACAACTGACGCCATAGGCCGTTCTGGTGCTTGTGCAAATATTGCTGGGCGTGGTCATTGTCGTATTTGCTGGAAAATTCCAGTTCGATGCGATCACTCATGGCGGCGTCTCCGATTCAGATGCCGCTCACGATAAGGAGCCGGGCGTCTTGCTCAGGTCATGCCAATGTGAAAAAAATGTACGCAATGAAACGGGATGTTTCCATAAATTACAAGAAGTTACGGCTATTCGGGTCTGTTCGTGGAGGTGTACGGCACTTTATCGGCATCCACACCTTGCGGATGAAAGGCCCGCTCAAGCGCGGGCCACTTCCAGACTGACCCTGAACCGGCACCCGTTTGGCTCATTGGGGGTCAGGCTCACGGTCCAGCCCTGGTTGGCGCAGATGCGCTGCACCAGTGACAAGCCCAGCCCCAATCCTTCGCCACGCTGTTCGTTACCCCGTACGAATGGCTCGAACATGGCTTCGCGCTTTTCCTCGGGGATGCCCACACCACTGTCTTCGACCACAAAACCTTCAGCCTGCAACGTCAGGGCGATGAAACCGCTGTCGGTGTAATGCAGTGCATTGCGCAGCAAGTTGCCCATGACGGCCAGCAAGAAGGTCGCGTTGTAGCTGATATCGGGCGCCGGATCGTTTTCACTGGGCGTGTAGATCAATTGCAGGCCCTTGCTTTCAATCGGCCCGCGCCATTGCGCAACCAATTGCTCTGCAGCGCTGTTGAGGGTCGCCTTGGGGGTCATGGTCGGGTCTTCGCGCTGGGTACGGGCCAGCATCAGGAAGGTCTGGACCAGATCGCGCATCTCTTCGCAGGCACGGGCGATACGCTCGACCTGACGCCGGGCACGCTGGTCCAGCGCCGGGTTTTCCAGTAGCAGTTCGCACGAGCTGGCCAGCACCATCAAGGGCGTGCGCAACTCATGGCTGACGTCACTGGTGAACATCCGCTCACGGCTCAGGGCCTGACGCAGTCGTCCCAGGGTGGCGTCGAAGGCCACAGCCAGTTCACCGACCTCATCGGCGGCATAATCAGGCGCCAGCGGTGGCGCCAGGCCCAGCAACTGGTCGCGGTGCCGCACCTGGCGTGCCAGGCGCGATACAGGGGCGATGACCCGGCGCGCCAACACCCAGCCGAGAAACACGGCCAATGCCAGGGCCATGACAAAGCCCACCAGCACCACCGCGAACAACACGCGCTCGCGCTCCTCGAAATCGCTCTGGTCCTGCAGCAAGGCGTAGTGGCGGCCTTCGACCACCTCGATCATGGCGTGGTACGACAACGGGCCGCGAAACACCTCATGAAAGCCGGGCTCCAGGTGGCGTATGTCCTGTGGCAGGTCGAAATCGCCAGGACCGTTGCTGAAGTAGAACAACTGATCCTGCTTGGGTCGGTGACTCCAGTCGCTGACGCTGTCGGCCAGCAACAAGCGGTTGAGATCGCCACCCAGGCCGGCCGAAATCAGTTTTTCCTCGACCAGGTGCACTGTGGAGATGATGCCGACGGCGAAGGACCCGGCCACCAGTGCGCTCATCAGGGCAAAGGCGATGATGATCCGTTGGGCAAGGCTCTGTTTAAACTCCATCCCGGCCCTCGGCCAAGCGGTAGCCCACGCCATGCACGGTGTGCAGCAGCGCTTTGGGGAACGGTTTGTCGATGACCTGGCGCAACTGGTGCACATGGCTGCGCAGGCTGTCGCTGTCCGGGCAGTCGTCGCCCCACAGCGCCTCTTCGAGAATCTCGCGGCGCAGCACATGCGGGCTTTTCTGCATCAGCACCGCCAATAACTTGAGGCCGACCGGGTTGAGCTTGAGCAGTCGCCCTTCACGGGTGACCTCCAGGGTGTCGAGGTCGTAGACCAGATCGGCCACTTGCAGGGTCCGACGCCCGCCGCCCTGGGCACGACGCAACACCGCCTCGATACGTGCAGCCAGTTCCGAAAGGGCAAATGGCTTGAGCAGGTAGTCGTCGGCACCCGAGCGAAAGCCTTGCAGGCGGTCGTCGAGCTGGTCGCGGGCCGTCAGCATGATCACCGGCGTATCGCGCCGGGCATCCTCACGCAGGCGCTTGCACAGCGTGTAGCCGTCGATGCCGGGCAGCATGATGTCCAGCACGATCAGATCGTAATGTTCGGTGGCGGCCAGGTGCAGGCCGGAAAGGCCGTCCTGGGCGCAATCGACGGTGTATCCCTTCATCCCCAGATAGTCGGCCAGGTTCGCCAGAATATCGCGGTTGTCTTCAACCAGAAGGATTCGCATGAGGCTCTCCGCAGGCAATGGGCTGGCGCAGCTTAGGGGCTGTTGACGTTGCAGTGCAAGCCGCAGCAATGGCTATGGCAACAGACCATCGCCGGCGTCATACATTTCATCCCCTGAATGAAAGAACCCCGCACGAGGCGGGGTTCTTCAGGTGACGCTTGAGGGTGAAGCGATTTACATCATGCCGCCCATGCCACCCATGCCGCCCATGTCCGGCATGCCGCCGCCGGCTGGCTTGTCTTCGGCGATGTCAGCGATCATGGCTTCGGTGGTGATCATCAGGCTGGCGATCGAGGACGCGGCCTGCAGAGCAGAACGGGTCACTTTCGCCGGGTCCAGGATGCCCATTTCGATCATGTCGCCGTATTCGCCGGACGCTGCGTTGTAACCGAAGTTACCCGAGCCTTGCTTGACCTTGTCAACCACAACGCTTGGCTCGTCGCCGGAGTTGGCCACGATCTGGCGCAGTGGCGCTTCAACAGCGCGACGCAGCAGAGCGATACCCACGTCCTGATCGGCGTTGTCGCCTTTCAGGCCTTCGATGGCCTGCAGCGAGCGAACCAGCGCTACGCCACCGCCAGGTACCACGCCTTCTTCGACGGCTGCGCGGGTAGCGTGCAGGGCGTCTTCAACGCGGGCTTTCTTCTCTTTCATCTCGACTTCGGAACCGGCGCCGACCTTGATCACGGCAACACCGCCGGACAGCTTGGCCAGGCGCTCTTGCAGTTTCTCTTTGTCGTAGTCGGAGCTGGTGTCGCCGATCTGCTGGCGGATCTGAGCGATGCGCGAGTCGATATCGGTTTTAACGCCAGCACCGTCGATGATGGTGGTGTTTTCCTTGTTCAGCACGACGCGCTTGGCGTTACCCAGGTGCTCCAGGGTGGTGCTTTCCAGGCTCAGGCCGATTTCTTCGGAAATCACGGTGCCGCCGGTCAGGACAGCGATGTCCTGCAGCATGGCCTTGCGACGGTCGCCGAAGCCTGGAGCCTTGACGGCTGCAACCTTGACGATGCCACGCATGTTGTTGACGACCAGGGTCGCCAGCGCTTCGCCTTCGACGTCTTCAGCCACGATCAGCAGCGGACGGCCGGCTTTGGCAACGGCTTCCAGCACTGGCAGCATTTCGCGGATGTTGGAGATTTTCTTGTCGACCAGCAACAGCAGCGGGCTGTCGAGCTCGGCCACCATAGTGTCCGGCTTGTTGATGAAGTACGGGGACAGGTAGCCACGGTCGAACTGCATGCCTTCTACAACCGACAGTTCATTTTCCAGACCCGAACCTTCTTCAACGGTGATAACACCGTCTTTGGTCACTTTTTCCATGGCTTCGGCAATGATGTCGCCGATGGAAGTGTCGGAGTTGGCCGAGATGGTGCCGACCTGGGCAATCGCCTTGGTGTCGGTGCATGGCTTGGACAGCGACTTGAGCTGGGCAACGATGGCGATGGTCGCCTTGTCGATACCGCGCTTGAGGTCCATCGGGTTCATGCCGGCAGCGACGGCTTTCAGGCCTTCGTTGACGATGGCCTGAGCCAGAACGGTCGCCGTGGTGGTGCCGTCACCGGCGTCGTCGTTGGCACGGGAGGCAACGTCTTTGACCAGCTGCGCGCCCATGTTTTCGAAACGGTCTTTCAGTTCGATCTCTTTGGCAACCGAAACGCCGTCCTTGGTGATCAGAGGAGCACCGAAGCTCTTCTCGATGATCACGTTACGGCCTTTAGGGCCCAGGGTCGCTTTTACAGCGTCAGCCAGGACGTTGACGCCTGCGAGCATTTTCTTGCGGCCGGCATCGCCGAATTTAACTTCTTTAGCAGCCATGATCGTTATTCCTTAAATACTGGGTAATCGCGGGAAATTGAGCGGGAGGACTCAGGCTTCGATGACGGCGAGGATTTCGTTCTCGCTCATCACCAGCAGGTCTTCGCCGTCTACTTTCACGGTGTTGCTGCCGGAGTAAGGGCCAAATACCACTTTGTCACCCACTTTCACGGCCAGCGCACGGACTTCACCGTTGTCCAGAACACGGCCGGTACCTACAGCAACGATTTCGCCACGGTTAGGCTTCTCGGCAGCCGAACCTGGCAGCACGATGCCACCGGCAGTTTTCGTTTCTTCTTCGCTGCGACGGATTACGACGCGGTCATGCAGAGGACGAAGCTTCATTGTCGATCTCCTGATTTTGTTTATAGGTCCGGTGAGCACACCGGCGGTTTGTTGAATTCCGGCATGGCCGGGTACGGTTCGACGGGCGAACCGCAGAATACGGTCTGGCATCGAGCCAGAAACCTTGCGGTGACCCATACATAAGGGCACCCAAGGTGATTACAAGTGCAGGACACGAAATTTTTTACATCCGCATCAAACGCACACGGCACCCGAAGGTGCCGTGTGCGGTGCAAGTGCCGGTCATTTGTCGCGGTGTTCGAACTCGCCTTCGATCACGTCGGGCTTGCGCGTCGGCGCATGAATCGCCCCTGAAGACTGAGGCTCCTGGGGTTGCCGGGCGTGCGGGTAGGCCTGCAGGTCGTCGGCAAAAGCGCGCTGGCGCATGGCCTGGTCTTCGGCGCGCTTGCGCAGCCTGGCGATCAGCAGGCGACGGGTGAACGGCAGCAGGCAGATCACGCCCAGGATGTCGCTGAGAAAACCGGGCAACAGCAACAGGCCGCCACCGACCGCCATCATCAGTCCTTCAAGCATCTGCTGGGCGGGCAACTGGCCACGCGCCAGGCTTTCACGGGCGCTCAGGGCGGTGGCAAGCCCTGCCACACGCATGATGAACAAACCGAGCATGGAGGTCGCCAGCACCAGCAGGAACGTCCACAAAAAGCCGATGGACATGCCGACCTTCACCAGGATGAACAGCTCGATCACTGGAAACAGGAGAAACAGCAGCAGAAAAACACGCATCAAATCGATTCCTCTAAGGAAGAACGTCTTCCAATAGACCCTATTTGCAGCCGGAAAGTCGTTAAATCAAGTGCCGGATGCGTCAGGGGTCGGCCATTCGCGGGCGCGGGCCAGATAAACCAAGGCTTCGCGAACCTGTATCGGAGTGTTGCAGGTTTCGCCAAAGGGTAACCAGAACAAAGCCTGACCAATACGCAAATGCAGGCCTTCGCTGTCGACGCCGACCATCTGCGCCGGCTCGGTCTGCGGCAGACCGGCCAGTTGCACATAATGAGCGATGGCCTGGGCGTGATCCTGATTCATGTGTTCGATCATCCCGGCCTCGCTGGCGCCGGCGAACGGGTTGGCCAGCGTCACATCATCAAGCCAGTGGATGGCACCGAAGCCACCGATGTAGCGATAGCGCACCGGGGTCAGCCGCCAGAAATCGAAATCGTGGGCACTGTGATAGCTCTGTGACTCCGGAAAATAGCGGTAGTAACGCCGGGCCGCTGCCGCGATGCTGTCGGGATCGGTGAGCTTGTGCCCTTCGGCCATCATCGTGATACGCCCCACGGCCTGGACGTTGGCGGCCTCGCGTTCGCCCACCAGCAGCGAACACTTGGGATCCTGCAACAGGTTATGGGTGTGCTGGGCGATACGGCTGATAAGGATCAGCGGCATGCCCTGCCCGTCCAGGCAATAAGGCACCACGGAGCCGAACGGAAAGCCGGGCATCGACTTGGAGTGCGTGGACAGTACGCCACGGTATTCGCGCAGCAACAGCTCGCGGGCCGATCGAGAGGCTTTGGCGCTCATCGTGTTTCCTTATCAGGGTGAGTGGCAGGTCGATACATGGGCTCGACTGCTATACCTATCAGTGGCATGCCCGCCATGCCATCACTATGACTTGTTCAATGGGCACGCGTATGGAATTGAAAGGCAAGTTAATCATTATTACCGGTGGATGCCAGGGGTTGGGCCTGGCGATGGCGCGCCACCTGGCAGGCCGTGGGGCGAACCTGGCGCTGCTGGACCTTGATCAGGACAAGCTTGATGCGGCGGTGGCGACCTGCACAGCGCTGGGCATCCAGGCCCATGCGTACCTGTGCAATGTCACCGACGAGGCGCAGGTGGTCGAGACCGTTGCGCGCATTGCCGCCGACAGCGGTGCGATCCACGGGCTGATCAATAATGCCGGCATCCTGCGCGACAGCCTGCTGGTCAAGGTCAAGGATGGGCAGATCAGCACCATGAGCCTGGCGCAGTGGCAGTCGGTGATCGATGTCAACCTGACCGGCGTGTTCCTGTGCACCCGCGAAGTGGCCGCCACCATGGTCGAGCAGAAGAGCCAGGGCGCGATCATCAACATTTCGTCAATCTCGCGGGCCGGCAATATCGGCCAGACCAACTACGCCGCATCCAAGGCCGGTGTGGTCGCTGCCACCGTGACCTGGGCGCGGGAGCTTGCGCGCTACGGCATTCGCGTGGCGGCTGTGGCACCCGGTTTTATCGAGACGGAAATGACCGGCAGCATGAAACCCGAAGCGCTGGAAAAGATGACCTCGGCCATCCCGCTCAAGCGCATGGGCACGCCCGAGGAAATTGCCCACGGCGTGGCGTTCATTCTGGAAAACGATTATTTCAGCGGCCGGGTGCTGGAGCTCGATGGCGCCATGCGCCTCTGAAGACAACGATGGCCTGACGGTTTGCCGTCAGGCCACGTGCAGCCTGCAAGACTTACCAGGTCACGCCGAAGCCTGCGGTGTAGCGGGTCTTGTCGACGTCGCCGTCATTGGAGCCGCTGATGATGTCTTTCTCGGCCTTGAGGTTCAGCGAGGCCCAGTCGGTGACCTTGTAACGCAGGCCGACCTCGACATCCAGGGCATAATCAGCCACGCCGCTCAGGGGCTTGCCCAACTCGCCGTTGGTGAAGAACTCGAACTTCTTGCCCACCAGATAGCGGTTGTAATCCCAGGTGCCGGCCACGGCATAGAAGTTTTCCTTCTGTCCGTTGGAGAACTGGTAATCGGTGCGATTGAGCAAGGCGCCGACCTTGAAGGCGCCCAGTTCGTCATCCCACAGCTGGTAGCCGGGACCGGTACCGACCGTGCGCTCGCGGCTCAGGTCTTCGATCTTGTCGCGCTTGTAATTGACCCGGCCGTCCCAGAAGAATTTGTCGGTCAGGAAATAATCGAGCGAGTATTCGGCACTCCAGTTGTCCGTGCTGACCACGTCGTCCTGGCTTTCGCGGTTATATTCGCCCTTGGCATTGTGGCGCCAGCGGTCATGGCGTGCCGAGGTCTTGAACGCCAGGTTGTAGTCGTCGGTGTCGTTCTCGGCTTTCTGGAAGTCCACCGCCGCATCGATATTGCCCTTCCAGACCAGGTCGGTGATCACAGGCTTCGGCTTGATGATCTGCTGGATACTGGCAAGCTCCACGGTCTTGGGCGCGCCGCCCTCGGACAGCACCACCTTGCCCTCGTCACTGGCTTGCAGGGACTGGGCGACTTCGCCGGTGTACTCGCCCTGCTTGACCAGCAGCGGCTCCTTGCTCTCCAGGGTCTTGATCTGTTTCCAGTCCAGCGGGATGGCACCACCATAATCGGTCTGCAGCAACAGCTTGCCGCCGTCGAACAGCTTGATCGTGCCGCTCAGGCGGTCGCCGTTCTTCAGCCAGACAGTGTCGGCAAGCAAGGGGGTGGAGGCGCAGGTTACAGCGAGGCACAGCAGGGTTCTGGACAACATAAGCAACGACCGGACTCTGGCAGAAATTCAGGCATTATCCGTCGGCAGCACTTCGCAGGAACAGCCGCGGGACGCGATTAGCACTGACCCATGGAATGTTCTGTAGTTCAAATTCCCACGGACCGCGCATCGAATAAACATGAACGAACCCAACCCTGCCACTGTCGACGAACCCTCTGGCCTGTCGCCTGCCGAAATGCGCAAGACCGCGCTGTACCTGACCTTGCATCAAGTGCCTGCCGGTCATGTCATCAGCTATGGCGAACTGGCCCGACTGGCCGGGCTTGGCCGGGCCGCCCGCTGGGTGGGGCGCACCCTGGGCCAGCTGCCCGAGGGCTCGACCCTGCCCTGGCACCGGGTGCTGGGTGCCGGCGGTCGGATCAGCCTGGCGGCCGGCACGCCCTCAGGCGACGAGCAGCGCGCCCGATTGCGCGCCGAGGGCATTACCGTCCGCAATAATCGTGTGGATATGCAGCGCCATGGCTGGCGTCCCATGCAGCACAGCGGTTAGAGTGCGCCCTTTGTTTTCGTTACCCGAGGCCGTTCTTAGCTCATGCCCCGTAAAACCTGGCGCGCCGCGCTCGCCGCTTATGCCAGCCCGTCAACGTTCGTGCTGCTGCTGCTGGGCTTTGCTGCCGGCCTGCCTTACATGCTGGTGTTTTCCACCCTGTCGGTCTGGTTGCGCGAAGCCGGGGTCGCGCGTGAAACCATCGGCTACGCCAGCCTGATCGGCCTGGCCTATGCGTTCAAGTGGGTCTGGTCGCCCTTGCTCGACCAGTGGCGCCTGCCGTTGCTCGGCAAACTCGGCCGGCGCCGCTCCTGGCTGGTGCTGTCGCAGACCCTGGTGATGCTGGGGCTGATCGGCATGGGCTTTTGCGATCCCCAGCAGCATCTGTCCTGGCTGATCGCCATTGCCGTCGTGGTGGCCTTTGCCTCGGCCACGCAAGACATCGCCATCGACGCCTACCGCCTGGAAATCGCCCAGGACACCCAGCAAGCCGCACTGGCAGCCAGCTACATGTCCGGCTATCGGGTGGCTGCCCTGCTGTCGACCGCCGGCGCCCTGTATTTCGCCGAAGGCTTCGGCTCTACCGGCTTTGCCTACAAGCACTCGGCCTGGACCGGCACTTACCTGCTGTTCGGCCTGCTGATGCTGCCGGCACTGGCGGTCACGTTCATCATGCGCGAACCACCGGTGCCGCTGCGCACGCAATTGTCGGCAGCGCGCTACGGCTTCACCCATCAACTGGCTTCGGTGTTCGTGCTGATCGTGCTGCTGGTGTCGGTGCCGGCGATGTTCACCCAGTTGTACAATACCGACTTTGCCAGCGTGCTGTTCGGCGCCACGGGCTGGACCGACCTGCTGCTGGAAGACCGGGCGTTCCTGCGTGCCATCCTCTATACCCTGCTCACGCTGGGCTGCCTGTCATCGATGGGCCGCCGGGGGCTGGCGCCGGTGCTGACGCCGGTCAATGATTTCATCATGCGCTACCGCTGGCAGGCGCTGCTGTTGCTGGGGCTGATTGCCACGTACCGCATGTCGGACACGGTGATGGGCGTCATGGCCAACGTCTTCTATATCGACCAGGGCTTTACCAAGGAGCAGATCGCCAGTGTCAGCAAGCTGTTCGGCCTGGTGATGACCCTGGTCGGTGCGGGCGCGGGCGGCCTGTTGATCGTGCGTTTCGGCATCATGCCGATCCTGTTCATCGGTGGCCTGAGTTCGGCGGCCACCAACATCCTGTTCCTGTTGCTGGCCGACATGGGGCCGAACGTGAAGATGCTGATCCTGACCATCTCGCTGGATAACTTCAGTTCGGGGCTGGCGACGTCGGCCTTCGTGGCCTACCTGTCGAGCCTGACCAACCTGCGCTTCTCGGCCACTCAGTACGCGCTACTGAGCTCGATCATGCTGCTGTTGCCGCGCCTGATCGGGGGGTATTCGGGGGTGATGGTGGAAAAACTCGGCTACCACAACTTCTTTCTGATCACCGCCCTGCTGGGGGTGCCGACGCTGGTGATGATCATCCTGCAGTGGAATCGCGAGCTACGCCCGCAAGAGCCGCTGGAAGATACACCCTGAGACGGCTCCTCTGCGCCCGTACGAGCGCCCCGGCCTGAACGCCGGGTCGCTCAACGCCCCGTGTGCGTCTAAACCTTCGGCGTATCCTGCACCACGCGGATCACCCGCTGTGGGTAAGGAATGTCGATACCGGCGGCTTTCAGGCGGTCCCGGATCTCGATATTGAACTTAGACACCAGATCGCCCATATCGCCGGTCTTGGTCCAGACGCGCAATTGCAGGGTAATCGCGTTATCGCCGAGCACTGTCACGACCGCCTGCGGTGCCGGGTCCTTGAGCACCCGGGGATCGTCGGCCATGTCCAGCAGCACCTGCTGGGCCTGCTTGAGGTCGGCCTCGTAGTCAACGCCCACATCGAACACGATCTTGCGGGTCGGCTGACGATTGGTGTTGGTGATGATGCCGTTGGACAAGATGCCATTGGGCACGATCACTGTACGGTTATCGCCCGTGCGCAGGATGGTGTGGAAAATCTGGATGTTATCGACCGTGCCCGACACATTCTGCGCCTCGATCCAGTCACCGATGCGAAACGGCCTGAACAGCAGAATCAGCACGCCGCCGGCAAAGTTCGACAGGCTGCCCTGCAGCGCCAGGCCGATGGCCAGGCCCGCCGCACCGATGGCGGCCACGAACGAGGTGGTCTCGATCCCGATCATCGACGCCACGCTGACGATCAACAGGATCTTGAGAATGATATTGGCCAGGCTGCTGACAAACCCCTGCAGCGCCTGATCGGCATTGCGCAGCGCCAGCAAGGCACCGACCTTGTTGGTCAGGCGGTTGATCAGCCACCAGCCGATGCACAGCGTAACCAGCGCCAGCAACACACGACTGCCGTACTGCATGATCAGTGGAACCCAGGACTGGGAAATCTTCCACAGGTGGTCCACTTCAGCATTCAAATCCATCGTTTACTCCTTGAAACGGGTCAATCGACAACGCCTGGGCGTCACCACAATCAAGCAAGCGTGACACCCGGCAGAGGCAGGAAAACAGAAGGCATCGAGGCTGCCCAGGCGCACCGGCAGCCCGATCAGGTGCAGGACTCAGTCGCGGAAGTTGTTGAACTGCAAGGGCAGCTCGGCATCGAAGGCGCGCAGCAGGGCAATGGCTTCCTGCAGATCGTCACGCTTCTTGCCGGTGATGCGCACCTGCTCGCCCTGGATGGCTGCCTGGACCTTGAGCTTGGCGTCCTTGACGTGCGCAACGATCTTCTTGGCCTGTTCCTTGTCGATCCCTTCGCGCAGGATCGCTTCCTGTTTCATCAGCTTGCCCGAGGCGTAGGCTTCCTTGACGTCCAGGCACTTGACGTCGATCTTGCGCTTGACCAGCGACAGCTTGAGGATCTCGATCATCGCCTCAAGCTGAAAATCGGCTTCAGCGGTGAGCGTGATCGCCAGGTCCTTTTCCTTGAATTCGAAAGTCCCCTTGCCTTTGAGGTCGTAACGGCGGTCCAGCTCCTTGATCGCGTTGTCGACGGCATTAGTGACTTCGTGTTTATCCAATTCGGACACTACGTCGAACGAGGGCATTTAAGGTTCTCCAGTTGAACGGCGTGCGCGAATCATTCACGGGCACGCATGACTTGACGGTTTGAAAGAGCGGTCATTATAACGAGACTTTTCCAGCCTTCACTGCGAGCCTTGATGTCTGACCGCGATTTGCTGCACCCGCTTGCATCGCCCGCTACTGCCTGGCACATCCTGGGCGCCGGCAGCCTGGGCGGATTATGGGCGACGCGCCTGGCACGGGCCGGCCTGCCGGTGCGACTGATCTTGCGTGACGCGGCACGGCTGGCGGCCTACCGCGCCCATGGCAGTCATCTGACGCTGATCGAACAGGATCGTTGCGTCCAATGGCCGATACCGGCCGAAACCGCAGACGGCAGCGAGCCCATCGAGCGCCTGCTGGTGGCGTGCAAGGCCTACGACGCCGAACAGGCCGTCGCCGCACTGAGACCGCGCCTGAGTGCCCAGGCCGACGTCATCCTGCTGCAGAACGGCCTGGGCAGCCAGGAGGCCGTTGCGGCGCTGATTCAGCCGCGGCGCTGTATCTTTGCCTCCAGCACCGAGGGCGCGTTTCGCGAAGCGGACTGGCAGGTGCGCTTTGCCGGGCACGGCTTCACCTGGCTGGGCGATGTGCAAGACCCGGCAGCCCCCACCGCCCTGCTGGACGATCTGCATACCGCAGGCATCAGCCATGAATGGACACCGGACATTCTGACCCGCCTGTGGCGCAAGCTGGCACTCAATTGCGCGATCAATCCGCTGACGGTATTGCATGACTGCCGCAATGGCGGCCTGCTGGAGCACCCGTGCGAAGTCGCGACCCTGTGCCAGGAGCTGACTGAACTGCTGCAGCGTTGCGGTCAACCTGTTGCCGCACACGACCTGCACAGTGACGTACTGCGCGTCATCCAGGCCACGGCCGCCAACTACTCGTCGATGTATCAGGATGTCGCCCATGGCCGGCGCACCGAAATCGCCTACCTGCTGGGCTATGTCAGCGCCGCAGCGCGGCGCCATCACTGCACGATCCCGCATGTACAGCAATTGCACCACCGTTTGTGCCAGCATCTGGCCGCCAAGGGTTTGCGTAGCGACTAGCCCGCGCTACCCTGCTGGCACCCTTTGTCGTCGTGTGATCTGCCCATGCCCTTGCGTCAACGATTGGATAACCTGCCGGTTGGCCAGAAGCTGCTGGCAGCCCTGCTGGTCTTGCTGACCACCGTGCTGCTGGTGGCCAACCTGACCTTTATCGGCGCGGCCTACTACATCTCCCAGGAAGCCATGGCGCCCCAGGCCATGCAGACCATCGGCCGACTGATCAGCAGCGCCAATCTCAACGAGCGGGCGCTCGACTCGAGTACCGACGCCCAGGCCCTGCTGAACGAGCTCAAAAGCTACAGCCCGCTGCGGGCAGCGGCGGTGTATGACAATGACGGCCAGCGCCTGGCGCAATTGCAACAAGGCGACGCGCTGGACCTGCCCAGCCGCTACAGCGGCATCGAGAGCTGGCGGCTGACCGAGTTTCGCACCACTCAGGTCATCACGGTGCCCAAGGGTGATCAGCCACCGGGGCACTTGTTGCTGGTGGCCAGCAGCGAATTGCCTGCCGCGTTCTACAGCGGCACGCTGACCGCCAGCCTGGGCATCCTGGTGTTCAGTATTCTGCTGTGGATGGTGGTGGCCCGACAGATTCGCCGCCTGATCACCGAGCCGATCTACCAGCTTGAAGAGCTGTCGCGCCAGGTGACCCGCGAAGAGAACTACGCCCTGCGGGTCGGGCCGGGCAACAAGGACGAGATCGGCAGCCTGGCCTCGGCTTTCAATACCATGCTGGCCCGTATCGAGGCTCGCGAGCAGCAGCTCAAGCGCGCCCGCGACGACTCACAGGACGCCTATGACCAGGCCCGCGGGCTGGCCGAAGAAACCCGGCGCACCAACCGCAAGCTGGAGCTGGAAGTGCAGGTGCGTGGCAAGATCGAAAAGAAACTCACCGGCTTCCAGAATTACCTCAACAGCATCATCGACTCGATGCCGTCAGCAATGATTGCCCTGGATGAACAGCTGTACGTGACCCAGTGGAATCAGGAGGCCGCCACCTTGTCCGGCACGCGGCTGGACGAGGCGCTCAACCAGCCGATCTTCATTGCCTTCGAACCGATGCGCGCGTTCATGCCGCAGCTCAAGCAGACCGTCGAGCAGCACAGCGTCACCAAGATCGAGCGCGTCACCTGGATCAAGCAGGACGAGCCCCGCCACTATGCGCTGACCTTCTACCCGCTGACTGGCGACGCCGGACGCGGCGTGGTGATCCGTATCGATGACATTACCCAGCGCATTTCCCTGGAAGAAATGATGGTGCAGTCGGAAAAAATGCTCTCGGTCGGCGGCCTGGCCGCCGGCATGGCGCATGAGATCAACAACCCGCTGGGCGCGATCCTGCACAATGTGCAGAACATCCGCCGCCGCCTGTCGCCGGAGCTGCCCAGAAACCTGGAGCAGGCGCAAAGCGAGGGCCTGGACCTTGAGCAGGTCAATCGCTACCTGACTGCCCGCGAAGTACCGGCCTTGCTCGACGGCATCCAGCAGGCCGGCGCCCGCGCCGCCAAGATCGTCAGCCACATGCTCAATTTCAGTCGCCTGAGCAACCGGCAACTGGCGCCGTGCGACCTGCCGGCGCTGATCGATCAGGCAGTGGAAATTGCCAGCAACGATTTCGACCTGGCCATCGGCTTTGACTTCAAGGGCCAGCACATCATTCGTCAGTTCGACCCTGACCTTGGCCCGGTGCCATGCATCTCCAACGAGCTGGAACAGGTGCTGCTCAACCTGCTCAAGAACGCTGCCCAGGCGATTCATCAGCGTGGCAATGACGATGAGCCGGGGCGTATTACCCTGCGCACCCGTCTCAATCCGCCCTGGGCGGAAATCCAGGTCGAAGACAACGGCATCGGCATGTCCGAAAGCGTGCGCAAGCGCACCTTCGAGCCGTTTTTCACCACCAAGGAGATCGGCCAGGGCACCGGTCTCGGCCTGTCGGTGTCGTACTTCATCATCACCAACAATCACAAGGGCCAGATGGAGGTGCAATCGTCCATTGGCCTGGGCACCTGCTTTACCCTGCGCCTGCCGCTGGTGGCCAACCAGGTCACGGTGCCGGCCTATGTCATCAACAAGCCTTGAACAGGAGCGACACGTATGGGCTTTCGCCTGTCGAAAATCTACACACGTACCGGAGACAGCGGCGAAACCGGGCTGGGCGACGGCCGTCGGGTGCCCAAGGATCATCCGCGCATCGAGGCCATTGGCGAGGTGGACACGCTTAACAGTCAGTTAGGGCTGCTGCTGGCCGGACTGAACGAGGCCGTGGAGCAACGCCCGGCGCTGGCCGAGGTGATCAAGGTGCTTGCGCCCTGCCAGCATCGGCTGTTCGATCTGGGCGGCGAATTGGCGATGCCGGCCTACCAGGCCTTGAACACCCAGGAAATCGAGCGCCTGGAAGCGGCGATCGACCTGTGGAACGATGAACTGGGCCCGCTGGAGAACTTCATCCTGCCCGGCGGCTCGGCGCTGATCGCCCAGGCCCATGTCTGCCGCAGCCTGGCCCGTACGGCAGAACGGCGCTGCCAGCAACTCAATGCCATCGAGCCACTGCAGGGCGTGGGGCTGGCGTATATCAACCGGCTGTCGGATCTGCTGTTTGTGGCAGCCCGGCTGATTGCCAGGCGCCAGGGAGTGGATGAAATCCTGTGGCAGGCGGCGCCCAAGCCGCAGTAGACGCGCTACGGCCAGAAGGCGCGGATGCCGGCCACGCCTTGTGCGCCGCTGTCCCAGGCCTGCTGGCGCTGGTCGGGGCCGACGCCGCCGAGCAGGAACACCGGCTTGCCGAAGCCTGCGATCAGGTGCGTGGCCTGCTCCCAACCCAGCGGTTGGGCCTCGGGATGGGTCTGGGTTGGCTGCACAGGGGACAGGGTGACGAAATCCACACCCATCTGTTCAGCCAGCGCCAGCTCTTCAGCGTCATGGCATGACGCCGCCAGCCAGCGCTCGGCCGGGAATGGCCGGCCGCGGCTGGCGTACTTGCGCAACTGCGCAGCCGTCAGGTGCCAACCAGCGGCCGGAAAGTCACCCAGCCATTCAAGAGGACCCTTGAGCATCAGTTGCGCCTTGCCGGCGCACAGGCCCACCGCGTCCACCGCCAGGTCACGGTAGGCCGGGTCATAGCCGCCCGGTGCCCGCAGCTGGATCAGCCTTGCGCCCTGGGCCACGGCGCGCTGGATACCGCGCAGCAGCTCACCGTTTTCCAGGCCTTCAGGGGTGATCAGGTACTGGTCGGGCAGACGGGCCGCCGCAACGATCGGCTGATTGGCCGCCGGAAATTCGTAATCGGGCAATTCGCGTGATGTGGCCCAGGCCAGGGGCTGGCCTTCGGCGCCGTGTGGTTCGCCGCTGAAACCTGATACCTCCCAGACATCCAGCAAGACATGCTTGTCGGGGTAGTCGTGCTGCACTTTGATCAGCGGGCGCGCCGCCTCGACCTCGATGCCCAGCTCTTCGCGCAACTCCCGGACCAGTGCGAGCCGGGGTGCTTCGCCCTCCTCGACCTTGCCGCCGGGAAACTCCCAGAGGCCGCCCTGGTGCTGGGTATCAGCGCGCCGGGCGATGAGAATCCTGCCATCGTGGCCGCGAATCACGGCCGCCACTACATGGATACGTTTCATTGCACGGTTTCCTCTTTTGCAGGTTCGCGGCTGAAGCCGCTCCTGCAAAAGATCAGGAGCGGCTGTGCGGCGGGTCAGGTACGGTATTCGGCGTTGATTTTCACGTATTCGTGCGACAGGTCGGTGGTCCAGATGGTTTCGCTGCAATCACCCCGGCCCAGCTCGATACGGATGGTGATTTCTTCGCGGGCCATGACCTCGGCGCCCTGGGCCTCGGTGTAGCTGGCCGAACGGCAGCCCTGGCTGGCAATACACACTTCGCCCAGAAATACGTCGATCAGGCTGACGTCCAGTTCCGGTACGCCAGCGCGACCGACAGCGGCCAGGATACGGCCCCAGTTAGGGTCCGAGGCAAACAGTGCGGTCTTGATCAGCGGCGAATGCGCCACGGCATAGCCGACGTCCAGGCACTCCTGGTGGTTGCCGCCGCCGTTGACCTGGACGGTGACGAACTTGGTCGCGCCCTCGCCGTCGCGCACGATGGCCTGGGCCACCTCCATGCACACTTCAAAAACGGCCTTTTTCAAGGCCTCGAACAGCGGACCGCTGGCTTCGGTCACTTCCGGCAGGTCGGCCTGGCCTGTAGCGATCAGCATGCAGCAGTCGTTGGTCGAGGTGTCGCCATCGATGGTGATGCGGTTGAACGACTTGTTGGCGCCGTCGAGCATCAGGTCCTTGAGGACGTTCTGCGCCACCTTGGCGTCGGTGGCGATGTAACCGAGCATGGTCGCCATGTTCGGCCGGATCATGCCGGCGCCCTTGCTGATACCGGTCACGGTCACGGTCACGCCGTCGTGCTGGAACTGGCGGCTGGCGCCTTTTGGCAGGGTGTCAGTGGTCATGATGCCGGTGGCGGCAGCCGCCCAGTTGTTCACCGACAGATCATCCAGCGCCGCTTGCAGGGCGCCTTCGATCTTTTCCACCGGCAGCGGTTCACCGATCACACCGGTGGAAAATGGCAGCACGGCCTCGGCCGGCACGCCGGTCAGCCCGGCCAGCTTTTCGCAGGTACGACGGGCCGCGGCCAGGCCTGGCTCGCCGGTGCCGGCGTTGGCATTGCCGGTGTTGGTCAGCAGGTAGCGAACGGTGCCCTGCACGCGCTGCCTGGCCAGGATCACCGGCGCGGCGCAGAAGGCATTAAGGGTGAATACACCGGCCACGCTGGAGCCTTCGGCACAGCGCATCACGACCACGTCCTTGCGCCCGGGTCGCTTGATACCGGCCGAGGCGATACCCAGTTCAAAACCGGCAACCGGGTGCAATGTAGGCAAAGGACCAAGACCAACAGCCATGCGTGCGCTCCTTGAGCTTTATCTGCGCCGTATCGGTACGGCGATCAATGGAAAAACGCCGCGACGGCAAGAGCCGGTCGCGGCGTGGTGTCAACGGGCAGCGGCTTAGCCGATCTGACCGTGGCAGTGCTTGAACTTCTTGCCCGAACCGCACCAGCACAGCTCGTTACGGCCGCGCTTCTGGTCGTTGCGCACCGGATCGGCGGCGGCAACGGCGAGTTCTTCGCTGTCTTCGGTCGCTACCTGCTCGATGCCCGGCGCATCGGCATGCTGGAACTGCATGCGCTCGGCCAGCTCTTCGGCCTCGCGGCGCAGGCGCGCCTCTTCTTCCTCGGGGTCTTCGCGACGCACCTGGACATGAGACAGCACACGAATGGTGTCGCGCTTGATCGAGTCGAGCAGCTCCTGGAACAGGGTGAACGACTCGCGCTTGTACTCCTGCTTCGGGTTCTTCTGCGCATAGCCGCGCAGGTGGATACCGTGGCGCAGGTGGTCCATGGTCGACAGGTGGTCTTTCCACAGGTCGTCGATCACACGCAAGAGGATCTGCTTCTCGAAGGTGCGCAGGGCATCGGCACTGGCCTGCTCTTCCTTCTCGTTGTAGGCGCTGAGCAGCTCCTCGAGCAGCTTGGCGCGCAGCGTCTCTTCGTGCAGGTGATCGTCTTCGTCGAGCCACTGCTGGATCGGCAGCTTCACGGCGAAGTCCGAGTTCAGCGAGGCTTCAAGGCCCGCCACGTCCCACTGCTCGGGCAGCGATTGCGGCGGGATGTGCTGGCTGATCAGGTTGTTCAGCACTTCCTGGCGGAAGTCGGCAATGGTGTCGCCGATATTGGTGGCCGCCAGCAGGCTGTTGCGCATGTGGTAGATCACCTTGCGCTGCTCGTTGGACACGTCGTCGAATTCCAGCAATTGCTTGCGGATATCGAAGTTGCGGCCTTCGACCTTGCGCTGGGCCTTTTCGATGGCGTTGGTGACCATCCGGTGTTCGATCGCTTCGCCGGACTGCATGCCCAGCGCCTTCATGAAGTTCTTCACCCGGTCGGAGGCGAAGATGCGCATCAGGCTGTCTTCGAGCGACAGGTAGAAACGGCTGGAGCCGGTGTCCCCCTGGCGACCGGCACGGCCACGCAACTGGTTGTCGATACGCCGCGATTCGTGGCGCTCGGAAGCGATCACATGCAGGCCACCGGCCTCGATCACTTGCTGGTGACGCTTCTGCCAGTCGGCCTTGATCTGCGCGATCTGCTCGGGCGTCGGGTCTTCCAGGTTGGCGACTTCGACTTCCCAGTTGCCACCCAGCAGGATGTCGGTACCGCGACCGGCCATGTTGGTGGCGATGGTCAGCGCGCCGGGGCGGCCGGCCTGGGCAATGATCTCGGCTTCCTTCTCGTGGAACTTGGCGTTGAGCACCTTGTGGTCGATGCCTTCCTTGCGCAGCAGCGCCGACATGTGCTCGGAGGTCTCGATGGTCGCGGTACCCACCAGCACCGGGCGGTTTTCAGCCAGGCACGCCTTGATGTCGGCGACGATGGCCGCGTACTTCTCTTCGGCGGTCAGGTACACCAGGTCGTTGAAGTCCTTGCGCGCCAACGGCTTGTTCGGCGGAATGACCATGACCGACAGGTTGTAGATCTGGTGGAACTCGAACGCTTCGGTGTCGGCGGTGCCGGTCATGCCCGACAGCTTGTTGTACAGGCGGAAGTAGTTCTGGAACGTGGTCGAGGCCAGGGTCTGGCTTTCGGCCTGGATATTGAGGTTTTCCTTGGCCTCGATGGCCTGGTGCAGGCCCTCGGACAGGCGACGACCCGGCATGGTACGGCCGGTGTGCTCGTCGACCAGCAGCACCTGGCCATCCTGGACGATGTACTCGACGTTGCGGTTGAACAGCTTGTGCGCACGCAGGCCGGCATACACATGGGTCAGCAGGCCCAGGTTGTGCGCCGAGTACAGGCTCTCGCCTTCGGCCAGCAGGCCGGCGGTGGTGAGCATCTCTTCGATGAACTGGTGACCGGCCTCATTGAGTTCGACCTGGCGGGTCTTCTCGTCAATGGTGTAGTGGCCTTCCTGCGTGACCTGGCCTTCGACTTCCTCGACATGCTGCTTGAGCGTCGGAATCAGGCGGTTGATCTCGGTGTACAGGCGCGAGCTGTCTTCGGCCTGGCCGGAGATGATCAGCGGGGTACGGGCTTCGTCGATGAGAATCGAGTCGACTTCGTCGATCACCGCGAAGTTGAGTTCGCGCTGGAACTTGTCCTCCATGCTGAAGGCCATGTTGTCGCGCAGGTAGTCGAAACCGAACTCGTTGTTGGTGCCGTAGGTAATGTCGGCCGCATAGGCGGCGCGCTTTTCTTCGGGCGGCTGGAACGGGGTGACGATGCCGACGGTCAGGCCGAGGAACTCATACAGCGGCCGCATCCAGTTGGCATCACGACGGGCCAGGTAGTCGTTGACCGTGACCACGTGCACGCCCTTGCCGGACAGGGCATTGAGGTAGACACCCAGGGTACCGACCAGGGTCTTGCCCTCACCAGTACGCATCTCGGCGATCTGCCCTTCGTGCAGGGTCATGCCGCCAATCAGCTGGACGTCGAAGTGACGCATGCCCATGACGCGCTTGCCGGCCTCACGGGCCACGGCGAAGGCTTCAGGGAGCAGTTGATCGAGGGTTTCGCCTTTGGCTATGCGGGCCTTGAACTCTTCGGTCTTGGCGCGCAGTTGCTCATCCGAAAGGGCCACCATTTGCTCTTCGAAGGCATTGACGATCTGTACCGTCTTGAGCATGCGCTTGACTTCACGCTCGTTCTTGCTTCCAAAAAGTTTTTTTAACAAAGGCGCAAACATATCGACAGGATCTTCCACACATAGGAATGGAGGGCGGCCCCGTGAGTCGCCCGTGCGACCCTCATGGTCGCATGCGAACGAGCATTCTACCCGGAAACGGTGGTGAGGAAAGTGGCGTTATTCCACGATGCTGGCAACAGCGCTGTAACGGGGCACAGGTTCAATGGGGGCTTTCTGGCCCACTTCAACCCTGCCAAAAGGTGAAACTTGCCTGGACCGGGCAACCCACTGAAGCGATCCCCGGCCATGCGGGAACCATGACACTTTCTGTTAAGATTGCCGCCTTGTAACCCTTGGTCCTGCAGACAATGGCTTTTCGCCCTATCAATGCCCGACAACCCGCCGTATTGCTGCGCGATGCCAAGCCACTGCGGGCATTGATCCGCCAGGCCGAGCGCCTGAGCCATTTGCAGCGCCTGATCGAGAGCCAGCTGCAACCGGCCGCACGGGCGCATTGCCATGTGGCCTCCTGGCGCGAAGGCTGTCTGTTGCTGGTGGTCACCGACGGCCACTGGGCCACACGCCTGCGTTATCAACAACGGCGCCTGCAGCGCCAACTGGTGCTGCTCGACGAGTTCGCCAACCTGACGCGCATTCTGTTCAAGGTGCAGCCACCGCATGTGCAACAAGGGGCTGCGACCCATACCATCGACCTTTCGATGAACGCGGCGCAGAACATCCAGGCCACCGCCGAAGGCATCAGCGACCCCAAGCTGCGGGCCGCCCTGGAACGCCTGGCCAGCCACGGCAAGGCCAGCCACTGACCGACGGCGTTAGGCATCAATAACGATTGCCCCGAGGCCGTTTCAGCTTCGCGACCAGAAAAAAGCAACAAAAAAAGACCGCCCGAAGGCGGCCTCAAAAGAAAGGAAAGAGAGTAAAGCTTTTTACCTTTATGCCGCCGCGACAGGCCGCATATAGGAAATAGGGGCGGTACTGGCATCCTCGAAAGTCACGACTTCCCAGGCATCTTTCTGTTCGATCAGTGTGCGCAGCAGAAGGTTGTTCAGCGCATGGCCAGACTTGAAGCCACGGAATTCGCCGATCAGGCTGTTGCCCAGCAGGTACAGGTCGCCGATGGCGTCCAGGATCTTGTGCTTGACGAATTCGTCCTCGTAACGCAGGCCGTCTTCGTTCAATACGCCTTCCTTGTCGACCACGATGGCGTTTTCGACACTGCCGCCGAGCGCCAGGTTGTGCTTGCGCAGGTACTCTATGTCACTCATGAAGCCGAAGGTGCGGGCGCGGCTGACTTCCTTGACGAAGGAAGTGCTGGAAAAGTCCACGCTGGCGCTTTGAGTCCGATCACGGAATACCGGGTGATCGAAGTCGATCTCGAAGCTGACCTTGAAGCCTTCGAAAGGCACGAAAGTGGCGCGTTTGCCGCCCTCCTCGACCGAGACTTCACGCAGGATACGAATGAACTGCTTCGGAGCGTCCTGCTCTTGCAGGCCGGCCGATTGGATCAGGAACACGAAAGGTCCGGCACTGCCGTCCATGATCGGCACTTCGGAGGCGGACAGTTCGACGTAGGCGTTGTCGATGCCCAGGCCCGCCATGGCCGACAGCAGGTGCTCGACCGTATCGACCTTGACATCACCCTGGACAAGGGTGGTCGACAAAGTGGTCTCGCCGACATTTTCCGCACGCGCAGGGATCTGCACGACAGGGTCCAGGTCGGTTCGGCAAAACACGATACCGGTGTTCACAGGTGCGGGCTTCAGGGTCAGGTAAACCTTTTCCCCGGAATGCAGACCGACGCCTGTGGCACGGATGATATTTTTCAGGGTACGTTGTTTGATCATGGCATGGGCCGCTTCAGCGCTAGTTGCGAACGGGTATCAACAAAGGCTGGGGATAATAGCAGACCCAGCCTTTGCTGAACACCAATTACCCGAATCCCCCTGATAGACATAATCAATCGGCCTGACGACGCAGGAAGGCCGGGATATCGAGATAGTCCAGATCATCGTTAGGGTTCAGCTTAGTCGCTGCTGTCGCACCGGCATGCGCCTGATTGCGCATTACGGTCGGACGGTCCAGATCACGGTAGTTGACGGCAGCCGGCTCGCGGACGGCCTGCTGGTGCACGGGCGCTTGCGGCGCTGCACTTTGCAGGGTGTTGTCGATGATCTTGACCGGCTTCTCGATGCGCGCGCCCAGGCCTGTGGCCACGACGGTAACGTGCAGTTCGTCGCGCATGTCCGGATCGATGACGGTACCGACCTTGACCATGGCGCTGTCGGAGGCGAAAGCCTCGATGATGCTGCCCACGTCCGAGTACTCACCCAGCGACAGGTCAGGACCTGCTGTGATGTTGACCAGGATGCCGCGCGCACCTTGCAGGTTGACGTCTTCGAGCAGCGGGTTGCGAATGGCCGCTTCGGTCGCTTCACGCGCACGGTTCGGACCGCTGGCGCAGCCGGTACCCATCATGGCCATGCCCATTTCGCTCATCACGGTACGTACGTCGGCAAAGTCGACGTTGATCATGCCGGGACGCTTGATGATGTCGGAGATACCGCGAACGGCACCGGCCAGTACATCGTCAGCCTTGGCGAACGCTGACAGCAGGCTGGCGTCCTTGCCCAGGATGGTCAGCAGCTTCTCGTTGGGAATGGTGATCAACGAGTCGACGCTTTCAGCCAGCATGCGAATGCCTTCGTCGGCGATCTGCATGCGCTTGCGGCCTTCGAACGGGAATGGACGCGTCACCACCGCAACGGTGAGGATGCCCATCTCCTTGGCCACTTCGGCAATGATTGGCGCCGCACCGGTACCGGTACCGCCGCCCATGCCCGTGGTGATGAAGACCATGTTGGTGCCCTGCAGGACTTCCGCGATACGCTCGCGGTCTTCCAGTGCGGCCTGACGGCCCACTTCAGGGTTGGCACCGGCACCGAGACCTTTGGTCACGCCGGCACCCAGTTGCAGAATGGTACGCGCACCGATGTTTTTCAGTGCTTGAGCATCGGTGTTGGCGCAGATGAATTCGACGCCTTCGATGCTGCTCTTGACCATGTGATTGACGGCGTTGCCACCACCACCACCTACACCGATAACCTTGATTACCGGGCTCTGCGGGACGTTGTCTACGAGTTCGAACATTTTCCCTCTCCTTCAGCTCTCTAGTTGTTGCTGCCCGCTACCACTTTGAAGCGTTGAACTTAGAAATTACCCTGAACCCAACGCTTGAAGCGCTCTAGCACGGGAGCCTTTGGTTCATCGCCATAGTTGCTGCTGCTCACGCCCAGGCCGGACAGCGAAATGCCGTCGGACTGTTTCTGCAAACCGTACTGCAACAGGCCTACGCCCGTGGAATAAATCGGATTGCGGATGACGTCACTCAATCCCTTGACACTATGCGGCACGCCCAGGCGTACCGGCATGTGGAAGATTTCCTCGGCCAGTTCGACCGCACCTTCCATTTTCGAGGTCCCGCCGGTCAGCACGATGCCCGCCGGGATCAGATCTTCATAACCGCTGCGGCGCAGCTCGGCCTGGATCAGGGTGAACAGCTCGTCGTAACGAGGTTCGACCACTTCGGCCAGGGCCTGACGCGACAGCTCGCGAGGCGGGCGATCGCCCACGCTCGGTACCTTGATGGTTTCGCCGGCACCGGCCAGCTTGGCCAGAGCACAGGCGTAGCGAATCTTGATTTCCTCGGCATACTGGGTCGGGGTACGCAACGCCATGGCAATGTCGTTGGTGACCTGGTCGCCGGCAATCGGGATCACGGCCGTGTGGCGGATCGCGCCTTCAGTGAAGATCGCGATATCGGTGGTGCCGCCACCGATGTCCACCAGGCACACGCCCAGCTCTTTCTCGTCGTCGGTCAGCACCGCGTAGGCCGATGCCAGTTGCTCAAGAATGATGTCGTCGACTTCCAGGCCGCAGCGGCGTACGCACTTCTCGATGTTCTGCGCAGCGTTCACCGCACAGGTGACCACATGCACCTTGGCTTCCAGGCGCACACCCGACATGCCCAGTGGCTCGCGCACGCCTTCCTGGTTGTCGATCACATAATCCTGCGCCAGGGTGTGCAGGACACGCTGGTCGGCAGGAATGGCGACGGCCTGGGCCGCATCGAGCACACGCTCAAGGTCGGCCGAGCTGACTTCGCGGTCGCGGATGGCGACGATGCCATGCGAGTTGAGGCTGCGGATGTGGCTGCCTGCCACGCCGACAAAGGCCGAGTGGATACGGCAGCCCGCCATGAGTTGTGCTTCTTCGATAGCGCGCTGAATCGACTGCACAGTGGATTCGATGTTGACCACGACGCCTTTTTTCAGGCCTCGCGAAGGGTGGCTGCCAATTCCGACGATTTCCAGCGAACCATCGGCCGCGACTTCGCCTACCAGCGCCACCACCTTGGAGGTACCGATATCCAGCCCGACGATCATTTTGCCGCTTTGCACATTTGCCATGGTTCTGCCTCTAGTCAATTCTTCGCGACAGCGGGCTTCACCGCCGTCGGCGCTGCCTGCTCACGCCATCCGACCGCAAGGCCGTTGGAATAACGCAGATCAACGCGTGCAATATTCGTTATTTGTTCTTTGAGTGTCTTGTCGTAGATCGAAATGAAGCGGCGCATCTTCTCGACCAGATGATCGCGACCCAGCAACAACTCGATGCCAGGGCCTGCGGCGCCTGCGCCCGTGGTCAAAAACCAGCTGCCCCGCTCACGCAACTCAAGGCGTACGATGGAAAACCCCATCGGACGCAACATCTGACTCAACACCTGGTACTGCTGCATCACCTGCTGCTGGGCCCGCTGCGGGCCGAACAACTGGGGAAGGTGTTCGTAATTGGACAGTTCGCGTGGCGTAAAGGCCTGGCCCAGGTTATTGAGCAGTGCTTCATCGCCCCAGCGTGCCACCGGCAATTGCTCCTCGAGGCGGATCACCACCTGATCCGGCCAGACCCTGCGCACTTCGGCATGGGCAATCCATGGCATCTGTTCAAGCTCGGTGCGCATGCCGGCCAGGTCGATGGTGAAGAAGCGCGCAGCCGCATAAGGCGCGATACGCTGCTGCACCGCCTGCTGGCTGATGTAGCTCAGGTCGCCCTGCACGTTGATGCGGCTGATGGGGCGGTCCACGTAAGGCAGCAGGCGTTGCGCGCCCTCATAGGTGCCGTACCCCAACCCCACCAGCAGCACCGGCCACAGCAGGTACTTCAGGAACCCCGTACCGGGCCTGGGCACACGTGCCGACAGCGGTTCCTTGGCCACCATCCGGCTTGCACCACGCGGTACCGGCTTGCGGCCGGGAACCGGTGGTTGCTGACGTGCCGAAGCGCCGTTCATGCCTTAACCCCTCGCCTGAACGCTGTCGGCCAGAATCGCCAACACCAGTTGCTGAAAATCCAGCCCTGCCGCACGCGCAGCCATGGGCACCAGGCTGTGGTCGGTCATGCCGGGGACGGTATTGACCTCCAGCAACCAGAACCGGCCCTGAGCGTCCTGCATGACATCGGTACGGGACCAGCCTGTCACCCCGAGCGCCTCACAAGCGCTTGCAGTCAACGTTTCGAGCGCCTGCTGTTGCTCGGCATCGAGCCCTGACGGAATCCGGTACTGGGTATCGTCAGCCAGGTATTTGGCCTGGTAATCGTAGAAAGCATGCGGTGTACCCAGGCCGATCGGTGGCAGAACCTGACCACGCAGACACGCCACGGTGAACTCGGGACCTTCGATCCATTGCTCGACCAGCACCTGCGAATCATAGGTGCTGGCGGTTTTCCAGGCGGCGATCAGTTGTTGTACATCACCCACCTTCGCCATCCCGATACTTGAACCCTCATGGGCCGGTTTGACGATCAAAGGCAAGCCCAGTTCCGTCGCTGCACAAATACAGTCATTTTCGCTGCGCAGCACGGCGTGCAAGGGCGTCGGCAAGCTGAGGCTAGACCAGATCTGCTTGGTGCGCAGCTTGTCCATCGCCAGCGCCGAAGCCAATACGCCACTACCGGTATAAGGGATGCCCAGGCACTCCAGAAAGCCCTGCATGGTGCCGTCTTCGCCGCCACGACCGTGCAACACGATAAAGGCGCGATCGATCCTCTCACGGCCCAGCCGTTGCAGCAGGTCATCGCCCACATCGATCCCGAACGCATCCACGCCGGCGCTCAGCAGGGCCTCCAGCACAGCCGCGCCGGACTTCAGCGAAACCTCACGCTCGGCGCTTTTGCCACCGAACAGCACAGCGACCCGGCCGAAGTCTTTCGGCGCCAGGGTCGAGTGCAACGAGGCGGCGTTCAGGTCAGTCATTTCAGCTTGCCTTCGGTGGGCGCGGCCACAGCACCGGCAAACAGCGGGCTGCGCAGCAGTTGCGGTGCCAGACCGCCGATGTCGCCGGCCCCCTGGCACAGCAGGATGTCACCGGCACGCAGCAGCGGCTTGACCAGCGGCGCCAGCTCGGCGCCGCGCTCGATATAAATCGGGTCCAACTGGCCGCGCTGGCGGATGCTGTGGCACAGGTTGCGGCTGTCAGCGCCCGGAATCGGCTCTTCGCCGGCCGGGTAGACTTCCATCAGCAACAGCACATTGGACTCGGCCAGTACCTGGACAAAATCGTCATACAGGTCGCGGGTACGGCTGAAACGGTGTGGCTGATAGACCATCACCAGACGACGCTCCGGCCAGCCGCCACGCACGGCGTTGATGACCGCCGCCACTTCGCGCGGGTGGTGACCGTAATCGTCGACCAGCATCACATGGCCGCCCTCGACCGGCAGCTCGCCGTACACCTGGAAGCGCCTGCCGACGCCCTGGAAGCCCGACAGCCCCTGCACGATGGCCTCGTCGCTGATGCCTTCATCGGTGGCAATGGCGATGGTCGCCAGCGAGTTGAGCACGTTGTGTCTGCCCGGCATGTTCACCGAGACATCCAGCGGCTCGCGGTCGCGACGCAGGACGGTAAAGAAGGTGCGCATGCCCTCCTGGCGGACATTGATGGCCCGCACGTCAGCAGACTCGTCGAAACCATAGGTGACCGCCGGGCGCTTGACCTGCGGCAGGATCTCGCGCACCACGGGGTCATCGATGCACACCACGGCCAGGCCGTAGAACGGCAGGTTATGCAGGAATTCGACGAAGGTCTTCTTCAGCTTGTTGAAGTCGCCTTCGTAGGTCGCCATGTGATCGGCGTCGATATTGGTGACCACGGCCACCAGCGGCTGCAGGTGCAGGAAGCTGGCGTCGCTTTCATCGGCTTCGGCGATCAGGTAACGGCTGGTGCCCAGTTGCGCATTGGTGCCGGCGGCGTTCAACCGGCCACCGATCACGAAGGTCGGGTCCAGGCCACCGGCGGCGAACACCGAGGCCAGCAGGCTGGTGGTGGTGGTCTTGCCGTGGGTACCGGCCACGGCAATGCCGTGGCGATAGCGCATCAGTTCGGCCAGCATCTCGGCACGCGGAACGATGGGAATGCGGCGCTCCAGCGCCGTGGCGATTTCCGGGTTGGAAGTATTGATCGCGCTGGACACGACCAGCACATCGGCACCGGCCATGTTCTCGGCCTGGTGACCGATGAATATCTGGGCACCGAAGGCCGTCAGCCGGTCGGTGACCGCCGAGTTCTTCAGGTCCGAGCCGGACACTTCATAGCCCAGGTTCAGCAACACTTCGGCGATACCACACATGCCGACACCGCCGATACCGACGAAGTGGATACGACGGATACGGCGCATTTCAGGCTGCGGCATGGCGCGCTGATTCTCAACCACGGGCCACCTCCACACAGACATCGACAACGGTGCGGGTGGCATCAGGCCTGGCCAGGCGGCGAGCGGTGCGGGCCATGGTGTTCAATTGTTCGGGTTGCATCAAAACCTCTTTCAGGCGGCTGGCCATGTCGGTGGCGCCAGTGGTCGCTTGCGGCATCACGAAGGCGGCGCCTTCGCGAGCCAGATAATCGGCATTGCGCGACTGGTGATCGTCGATCGCATGCGGCAGCGGGATCAGCAGCGACGGCAGGCCGGCGGCCGCCAGTTCGCTGACCGTCAGGGCACCGGCGCGGCACACCACCAGATCGGCCCAGGCATAGGCCTGGGCCATGTCCTGGATGAACGGCGCGACCTGTGCCTCGACGCCTGTGGCGCGGTAGCGCTCGGCGGTGACCTGGTCGTGCTGCTTGCCGGTCTGGTGAAACACCTCGGGGCGGATGTCCTCGGCAATCAGGGCCAGGGCCTCGGGCAACAGCTTGTTCAAGGGCTCGGCGCCCAGGCTGCCGCCCAAGACCAGCAGGCGCGCCTTACGCCCGGCCAGTGGCTGGCGCGGGGTTTCGAAGAACAGCTCGGTACGCACCGGGTTGCCGGTGGTACGGCGCTTGTCAGAGGCGGCAAAGGTGTCGGGAAACGCCTCGCAGATGCGGCTGGCGAACGAGGCCAGGCTGCGGTTGGCCGTGCCGGCCACGGCGTTCTGCTCGTGGATCACCAGCGGCACGCCGGCCAGCTTCGCCGCCAGGCCGCCGGGACCTGTGACATAGCCACCGAAACCGACGACGAAGGCCGGCTTGAGCTGGCGCATCACCTTGCGTGCCTGCCACAACGCCTTGAGCAGCATCAGGGGCGCCTTGAGCAACGACAGCTTGCCCTTGCCACGCAAACCGCTGGCATCGATGCGATGCAGGGTCAGGCCGGCCTGGGGCACCAGTTCGTTCTCGATGCCGCGGGGCGTTCCCAGCCAGTGCACCTTGTAGCCGCGCGCCTGCAACTCGCGCGCACACGCCAGCGCCGGGAACACGTGCCCGCCGGTGCCACCGGCCATGATCAGCACGTTAGCGTCCATTGGGTGACTCCTCGGCAAAATCGCTTTCGTTGAATTCCGCCTCTTCGCTGCCCATGTTGTTGCGCGACTCCCACTCGATGCGCAGCAACAGCCCGAGGCTGGCGCAGCAGATCACCAGCGAGCTGCCGCCATAGCTGAGAAACGGCAGGGTCAGGCCCTTGGTCGGCAGCAGGCCGACGTTCACGCCAATGTTGATCAGGAACTGGCCGATCCACAGAAACGACAGGCCATAGGCGGTGTAGGCGCCGAAGAACTGCTTGGCGCGCTCGGCCCAGTAGCCGATGTACATGCCACGGATACTGACGAACAGGAACAGGCCCACGGTGAGCAGCGAGCCCACCACGCCCAGCTCCTCGGCCAGCACCGAGAAGACAAAGTCGGTGTGCGCTTCAGGCAGGTAGAACTGCTTCTGCACGCTGTTGCCCAGGCCCACGCCCAGCCACTCGCCACGCCCGAAGGCAATCAGCGCCTGGGTCAACTGGTAGCCGGAACCGAACTGGTCGGCCCACGGGTCGGTGAAGTTGGTCAGGCGCGCCATGCGGTAGGGCTGTGCCTGCACCAGGACGAACACTGCCAGCACCGCCAGCACCACCATCAGCGAATAGCGGAACAGCCCGACCCCGCCCAGAAACAGCATTGCGGCCGCCGCGCCCATCATCACCACGGTGGCGCCGAAGTCCGGTTCCATCAGCAGCAGGCCGGCCATGGGCAGCAAGACGATGAAGGGCTTGAAAAAGCCCATCCAGCTTTCGCGCACTTCCTGCTGGCGACGCACCAGGTAACCGGCCAGGAACAGCACCACGAAGACCTTGGCGATCTCCGAAGGCTGGACGTTGAACGCACCGAAACCGATCCAGCGCATCGAGCCGTTGACCTCGCGCCCGATGCCAGGCACCAGTACCAGCAGCAGCAGGCCGAACGCGCCAGCCAGCATCAGCCAGCCCATGCGCTGCCAGGTCGCGACCGGCACCATCATGGTGGCGCCACACGCCCCCAGGCCGATGATCAGGTAGACCAGGTGACGGGTCATCATGTACAGCGTATTGCCCGACTGGGCGGCAGCCACTTCCGAGGAGGACGAGGTGATCATCACCAGGCCCAGCCCCAGCAAGGCCAGACAGCCCGCCAGCATCGGAAAGTCGACGTCAATGCCCCGGCCGCTGATCAGCGGCGACGGATAAGGCTTGAGGATGCCGAAAATCATGTCAGCTCCTCCACGGCCCGGGCGAACAGGCGCCCGCGCTCTTCATAGTTCTTGAACATGTCCAGGCTGGCGCAGGCCGGCGACAGCAGTACGGCATCGCCCGCTTGCGCCAGCGCCGCACTGCGCAACACCGCTTCTTCAAGGGTGGCGACGTGCACCAGCGGTACGGCATCCCCCAGTGCCTGGGCAATCAGCCCGGCATCGCGGCCCAGCAGGACCACGGCCCGGCAATGCGCCGCCACAGCGGCACGCAGGCCGCTGAAATCGGCGCCCTTGCCATCGCCGCCGGCGACCAGCACCAGCTTGCCGTGCATGTCAGTTCCCAGGCCTTCGATGGCCGCCAGGGCGGCACCGACATTGGTGGCCTTGGAGTCGTTGTAGTACTGCACCCCGGCGCGTTCGCGCAGCCACTGGCAACGGTGTTCAAGGCCGCTGAAGGTGCGCAGGCTGGCCAGCATGGCATCCATGGGCAGGCCGGCCGCATGCCCCAGCGCCAGCGCCGCCAAGGCATTGGCCTGATTGTGTGCGCCACGGACCTTGAGTTCACTGACCGGCAGCAACAGATCGAACTGGAACGCGAGGTGTTTTTCGCCGTGCTCTTCACGCAGACCGAAACCGCGCAGATCCGGCGTGTTCAGGCCAAAGGTCCAGTACGGTACATCTTCGCGAACCAGCGGCCGCGACAGGGCATCCTGGCGATTGACCACCACCTGGCGGGCGCCACGGAAGATCCGGTGCTTGGCCAGGTGATAGGCCGGCAGACCGCTGTAGCGGTCCATGTGGTCTTCGCTGATGTTCAGCACGGTGGCCACTTCGGCATTCAGTTGATCGGTGCTTTCCAGCTGGAAGCTGGACAGTTCGAGCACGTACAGCTCGACCGTGTCGTCAAGCAGGTCCAGTGCCGGTGTGCCCAGGTTGCCACCCACGGCCACGCGCTTGCCGGCCGCGACCGCCATTTCACCGACCAGTGTGGTCACGGTGCTCTTGGCGTTGGAACCGGTAATGGCCACGATCGGCGCCCGGGCATGACGCGCGAACAGCTCGATGTCGCCGGACAGCTTCACGCCACGGGCCTGGGCCTGTTGCAAGGCTTCGGTGGCCAGGGCCAGGCCGGGGCTGACATACAGCTCGCTGGCACGGCACAGGAACTCGACGTCCAGCTCGCCACAACGCACGTCCACCTGCGGATAATCGCGGCGCAAGGTCGCCAGCTCCGGTGGATTGTCCCGGGTATCGGCCACGGCAAAGGCCACGCCCTGCTTCGCCAGAAAGCGAACCAGGGACATGCCGCTCTTGCCGAGGCCGACAACGATGCGGAACTGGTCGGTAACGATCAAAGACACTCGTGTCTACCTCAGTTTCAGCGTGGCAAGGCCGAACAGCACCAGGATCACCGTGATGATCCAGAAGCGGACGATCACCCGTGGCTCTGGCCAGCCTTTGAGTTCAAAGTGGTGGTGGATGGGCGCCATGCGAAACACACGGCGACCGGTCAGCTTGAAGGACGTCACCTGAATGACCACTGACAGGGTTTCCATCACGAACACACCGCCCATGATGAACAGCACGATTTCCTGGCGCACGATCACCGCGATGGTGCCCAGCGCAGCCCCCAGCGCCAGTGCGCCGACATCGCCCATGAAGACCTGGGCCGGATAGGTGTTGAACCACAGAAACCCAAGGCCCGCGCCGATCAGGGCGCTGCAGAATACGATCAGTTCACCGGCACCCGGCACGTAGGGAATCAGCAGGTATTCGGCAAACTTCACGTTGCCCGACAGGTAGCAGAAGATGCCCAGCGCGCCGCCGACCATGACCGTCGGCATGATGGCCAGGCCGTCCAGGCCGTCGGTCAGGTTGACCGCATTGCTGGAGCCGACGATGACCAGGTAGGTCAGCACCACAAAGAAGACCGCGCCCAGCTGCCAGTGCATGTCCTTGAACATCGGCACGATCAGCGTGGTTTCGACCGGCGATTGCGCCGTGACGTAAAGGAATATGGCCGCACACAGGCCGAACACCGATTGCCAGAAGTACTTCCAGCGGCTCGGCAGCCCGCGCGAATTCTTTTCGATCACCTTGCGGTAGTCGTCGACCCAGCCGATGGCGCCGAACAAAAGGGTGACCAGCAGCACGACCCAGACATAACGGTTGGTGAGGTCGGCCCACAGCAAGGTGCTGACGGCAATCGACGACAGGATCAAGGCACCGCCCATGGTCGGCGTACCGGACTTGGACAGGTGCGACTGCGGGCCGTCATTGCGCACTGACTGGCCGATCTGGCGGGTCTGCAGGGTGCGGATCATCCAGGGGCCCAGGCACAGCGACAGGCTCAGGGCGGTGAGCACGCCCAGAATCCCGCGCAAGGTCAGGTATTGGAAGACGGCAAAGCCTTTGTAGAACTGTTGTAGAAATTCAGCCAACAGCAACAGCATCAATGTTTCTCCAGGCTGGAACTGCACAAGGCCGCCACGACGTTTTCCATGGCGGCACTGCGCGATCCCTTGATCAGTAAAGTGGTGTTTGAATCGTGTTCGTCCGCCAGCGCAGCAATCAGCTCGGCCTGGCTGGCGAAGTGGCGCGCCTGCGCGCCGAAGGCATTGACCGCGTGCTGCATCAGGGAGCCGGTGGCATACAGGGCATCAACCTTGCCGGCGGCGTAGGCACCAACCTCGCGGTGGCCTTGCTCGGCCCAGTCGCCCAGCTCGCCGATGTCACCCAGTACCAGCACCTTGCGCCCCTCGAAGCCGCCAAGCAGATCGACTGCCGCGTTGATCGAGGACGGGTTGGCGTTGTAGGTGTCGTCGATGACTCGCTGGCCGTTGGCGGCGATCTGCGACACGGCGCGGCCCTTGACCGGCTGCATGGCCGCCAGACCGGCCACGATGCCATCCAGGCCGACGCCCAGGGCACTCGCGGCAGCGGCCGCTGCCAGGGCGTTGGCCACGTTATGCGTACCCAGCAGGTTCAATTGCACGCCAACTGCACCCTGCGGGCTGTGCAACGTGAAACCCGGGCAACCGCGGGCATCGCGCTGCAGGTGGCTGGCGTGGAAGTCGGCTTGCGGGTTGTTCAGGGCAAAGCTCAGCACCTGACGCTCGCCGGCGCGCTTGTGCCAGATCGGGAAGGCCTTGTCGTCCAGGTTGAGCACGGCTACGCCCAGGGCATCGAGGCCTTCGATGATTTCGCCCTTGGCCTCGACAATGCGCTCGGGACCGCCGAACTCACCCACGTGGGCGGTACCGGCGTTGGTCAGGATGGCCACATGCGGCTTGGCCAGGCTGACGGTGTAGGCAATCTCACCGACCCGCGAAGCGCCCAGCTCGATGACCGCTGCGCAGTGTTCGGCGGCCAGTTCCAGCAGGGTCAACGGTACGCCCAAATCGTTGTTCAGGTTGCCACGGGTAGCGAGCACCGGACCGCGCGTGCGCAGGATGCTGGCGAGCATTTCCTTGACCGTGGTCTTGCCGCTGGAGCCGGTAACGGCCGCCACGGGCCGGTCAATGAAAGCATTGCGATTGAGCGCCCCCAGTTGCGCCAGGGCCTTGCGGGTGTCGAGCACCACCAGTTGCGGCAGGGCCACGCCCGGGACTTCGCGCTCGACCAGTGCACCCACTGCGCCCTTGGCCGCCACCTGTTGCAGGTAATCGTGACCGTCGAAATTCGGCCCGGTAAGGGCCACGAACAACTGACCCGGCACAAGGCTGCGGCTGTCGATGCTGACCCCGGAAAAATGGCAGTCGTCACCGACGCGGCGGGCATCCAGCGGCGTGAGCAGTTGACTGAAGCTCAAGGGCTCAAGCATGTGTGGCCTCCCATGCAGCCAGGGCCCTGGTGGCCTCTTCAAGGTCGGAGAACGGCTGGCGCTGACCATCGATCTCCTGGTAGTCCTCATGCCCCTTGCCGGCCAGCAGCACCACATCGTCCGCCTGGGCGGCGGCGATGAACTGCGCGATGGCCCGGCCACGGCCTTCGATGAAATGCACCTGATCGGCAGCGCCAAAGCCACTGCGGATGTCGTCGAAGATCTGCGCTGGCGCTTCGCTGCGCGGGTTGTCGTCGGTAACCAGGACCTCATCGGCCAGGCGTTCGGCCACTTCGGCCATCAGCGGGCGCTTGCCGCGATCACGGTCACCGCCACAGCCGAACAGGCACAACAGACGGCCACGCGCATGCGGGCGCAGCGCTTCGAGGACCTTTTCCAGGGCATCGGGGGTGTGGGCGTAATCGACCACCACCAGCGGCTGGCTGCCCCCGCCCAGGCGCTGCATGCGACCGACGGGGCCTTCGAGCTTCGGCAGGACCTTGAGAATTTCGTCCAGGGCGTAGTTCAGGCCCAGCAAGGCACCGATTGCAGCCAGCACGTTGCTCAGGTTGAAGCGGCCCAGCAGGCTGCTGCGCAGGAAATGCTCGCCGTGGGAAGTCACCAGGGTCGCACGCACGCCGTGATCGTCGAACTGCGCTTCGCGGCAATACAGCGAAGCGCTGCTGTCCAGCAGGCTATAGGTGATCAGACGCCCGCGGTGTGGCGCGTCGGCCAGCTCGCGACCGAAGGCGTCGTCCAGGTTGATCACCCGGCATTGCAGGTCCGGCCAGGCAAACAGCCGGGCCTTGGCCGCACCATAGGCCTCCATGGTGCCGTGGTAATCAAGATGGTCGCGCGACAGGTTGGTGAACACCGCCACGTCGAATTCCAGGGCCTTGACCCGGCCTTGCTCCAGCCCGTGGGACGACACTTCCATGGCCACGGCGCGCGCGTGCGCCTGCATGAGATCGGCCAGGGTGGCTTGTACGGCAATCGGGTCAGGCGTGGTATGCCGGCCGCTTTCGAGTGCGCCATAGAAACCGGTGCCCAGCGTACCGACGATGCCACAGCGCTGGCCCAACAGGTCCAGCGCCTGGGCCACCAGTTGGGTGACGCTGGTCTTGCCATTGGTGCCGGTAACGCCAACCAGGTTCAGGCTGCGGCTCGGCTCGCCGTAAAAGCGCCCGGCAATGGCCGAGAGTTGCCCGGCCAGGCCGCGCACCGGGATCAGCGGCACGTCGGTCAGTGGCAGCACGCTGGTGCCTTCGGATTCGTAGGCCACGGCGGCAGCACCACGATGCAGGGCATCGGCAATATGCTCGCGACCGTCGACCTTCAGGCCCGGCACGGCCAGAAACAGATCACCCGGACGCACCTTGCGGCTGTCCAGGGTCAGTTCGCGAATGAACGGATCGCGATCGGTGCTCGGGAAGATCTTGCTCAGATTGAAAGCCATCAGCCACGCCCTCCTTTGGCGACCGGCGCCGTATTGACCTGCTCCGGCGCCAGGTTGTCAGGCGGGATATTCATCAGGCGCAACGTGCCGGACATCACTTTGCTGAACACCGGCGCCGAGACCAGGCCACCGTAGTAGCCACCCTTGCTGGGCTCATCGATGACCACGACCACGGCGTAACGCGGGTTGCTCATCGGCCCGAAACCGGCGAACAGCGAGCGGTAAGAGTTTTCGGCATAGCCTTTGGTGCCAATGGAGGTCTTGCGGGCCGTACCGCTCTTGCCACCGACGTGATAGGACGGCACGCGGGCGCGGTAGACGCCGCGGGTGTCTTCGATCACTGCCTGCAACATGGTGTGCAGGGTCTTGGCCGTGGCTTGCGGAATCGCCTGCACCGAGGTCGGCTCGGCGCTGCTCTTGAGGATGCTCAGTGGCACGATGCGACCGTCGTTGGCCAGGGCGCCGTAGGCATGCACCAGTTGCAGGGCCGTCACCGAGACGCCATAGCCGTAGGACAGCGTGGCGGTTTCAGCCTTGCGCCATTCACGGTAGTTGGGCAGGTTGCCGACCCGCTCGCCCGGGAAGCCCAGGCCAGTGTACTGACCGAAGCCCATGCGCTGCATGGTGCGGAACAGGTTTTCACCGCCGACATCGAAGGCCACCTTGCTCATCCCCACGTTACTGGAGTTGATCAGGATACCGGTCAGGTCCAGTACCGGCCCTTCGCTCTTGCTCACGTCACGAATGGTGTAGCGACCGATCTGCAGGGTGCCGGGATACACTTCGACCTTGTCGGTCGGCTTCCAGCGGCCGCTTTCCAACGCTGCGCTCATGGAGATCGGTTTCATGGTCGAGCCGGGCTCGAACACGTCGATGATCGCCCGGTTGCGCATGGCGGCCGGCACCATGGTGCGACGGTTGTTGGGGTTGTAGGTCGGGCTGTTGACCATGGCCAGGATTTCCCCGGTCTTGACGTCCATGATCACCAGGCTGCCGGCCTTGGCTTCGTTCTCGATGATCGCGTTGCGCAGCTCGCGGGTCGCCAGGTATTGCAGGCGCAGGTCGATAGACAACGCCAAGGTCTTGCCGGCCTTGGCGTTCTTGGTGACCTGCACGTCCTTGATCAGTCGCCCGCGCCGGTCCTTGATGACCTGTCGCTTGCCGGGCACGCCGGCCAGCCAGTCGTCGTAGGCCAGCTCGACGCCTTCGCGACCATGGTCGTCCAGATCGGTGAAGCCGACCATGTGCGCGGTGACATCCCCGGCCGGATAGAAGCGCCGGAACTCTTCGATGCCGTATACACCGGGCACCTTGAGATCAAGCACCGCCTGGCCGTGCTCGGGCGTCAGGCCGCGCACCAGATAGATGAATTCCTTGGTGGCCTGGGACTCGAGACGCTCGGTGAGTGCCTTGGGGTCCTGCCCCAGGGCCTGGGCCAGCATCGGCCACTTGCTACGGTCCTGGAGCATTTCCTTGGGGTTGGCCCACAAGGTGGTCACCGGCGTACTGACGGCCAGCGGCTCGCCATTGCGGTCGGTGATCAGGCCACGGTGGGCCGGAATCGGAATATGCCGCAGGCTGCGGGCATCGCCCTGCTCCTGCAGGAAGGTGTGGTCGATGACCTGCAGGTCGACAATGCGCCAGCAGATGGCGAGCACCAACAACACCAGCAACCCGACCACCACGCGGAAACGCCAGGGATACAGCGCCCCTTCAAGTTTCATCATGGGGCGACCATCCGTACTTCAGCGGCACTGGGGATGCGCATCTTCAGTTGCTCGGTGGCCAGGTTCTCGATGCGGCTATGGGCGGTCCAAGTGCTTTGCTCCAGGATCAGGCGTCCCCATTCGGCCTGCGCCTTGTCACGTACGCTCATCTCGGCGTACAGCGAGTTGAGCAACTGGCGGTTCCAGTGGGCGCTGTAGGACACGCCAATGGCCGATACCAATACGGCAATGAACAGCAGCAGCATGAAAAAGCTGCCGCCTGGCAACGGTTTGAAGAACAGGCGGCTCAACGCAACTTCTCCGCGACACGCATGACGGCGCTGCGCGAGCGTGGATTGGCACGGGTTTCGGTTTCAGACGCGAACTGTGCCTTGCCGATCAGGCGGACTTTCGGCTCGAAGGGCACGGACTTGATCGGCAGGTTGCGCGGCAGGTTGTCGGCTTCACCCTTGACCAGCTTGCGCATGAACAGCTTGACGATGCGGTCTTCCAGCGAATGGAAGCTGATCACCACCAGCCGACCGCCGATTTCCAGCGCATCGAGGGCCGCCTCAAGGCCGGCCTCCAGATCACCCAGTTCATTGTTGACGTGAATGCGCAGCCCCTGGAAGGCACGCGTGGCGGGGTGCTTGCCCTTTTCCCAGGCCGGGTTGGCGACCTTGAGTACTTCGGCCAGGTCGGCGGTGCGGGTAAAGGGCGTGACCTGGCGACGCTCGACCACGGCATTGGCCATGCGCCGGGCAAACCGCTCTTCGCCATATTCCTTGAACACGCGGGCCAGCTCTTCAGAGGGTGCAGTGGCGACAAACTGGGCGGCACTGATGCCCAGCCCCGGATTCATGCGCATGTCCAGAGGGCCGTCGTTCATGAAGCTGAAACCGCGCTCGGGGTCATCCAGCTGTGGCGAGGAAACGCCCAGGTCCAGCAGTACGCCACTGACCTTGCCATGCAGGTCACGCGCACGCACCTCGGCGCCCAGTTCGGCAAAACTGCGCTGCACAATGACAAAGCGGCCGTCTTCGGCCGCCAGCGCTTGCCCTGTGGCAATCGCTTGCGGGTCCTTGTCGAAGCCCAGCAGCCTTCCGTGCGGACCCAGATGCCCAAGCACGAGACGACTGTGACCGCCACGACCAAACGTGCCATCGAGATAGCAGCCATCGGCACGTACGGCCAGGGCCTCTACTGCTTCTTCCAGCAGTACGGTGGTGTGGGTAAAACCGCCATTCATAGTCACAGGATCAGGTCACGTAAATCATCAGGCATCGCGCCAGGTTGTTGAATAGCCGCCAGGTCCGCCTCAGCAAGAGCGTTCCAGGCGTCCTCGTCCCACACTTGAAACTTGTTTAGCTGGCCAACTAACATCACGCGCTTATCCAACTTGGCATGTACGCGTAAACGTGGCGGTACAAGCAATCGCCCGCTGCCATCAAGCTCCAGATCGACTGCATTGCCGATCAATAGCCGCTGAAGACGACGATTTTCTTCTCGGAAGGTGGCGAGCTCACGCAGCTTCGCCTCAATCAGTTCCCACTCGGACAGCGGGTAAATACACAAGCAGGGATCGATAGCATCAATGGTCACGATCAATTGGCCACCACTGCGCGAATCGAGCTCGTCACGGTAACGACTCGGCATGGCGAGACGTCCCTTGGCGTCGAGGTTGATTGCGTTGGCACCACGAAACACAGGCGAAGTCTCCGAATTCTACCTTCTCGCACTGGAAAAACCCACTTCGTGCCACTTTCTGCCACTTGCGCACACTATAGGAACGCGCCCACCACACCGTCAAGGCGAACCCCTAAGGAAAACCCTTACATAACGGAGATTTAGGAGTGGTATTGGATGAGGAGATATGTATCAGGCGATCCGCTCGCAGACTAATCAGCGAGAAATCAGGAAATTGAGAGTAGAAGTTAAAGTGTTTTGTGAAGTTCGAAAATTTTTCTGATATTTGCGAACCGGTCACGCCTGCCAAAAAAGCAGATGGAAGGAGGTGGAGAGTCGATCTGTAAGCCGGGTTCTGTCGAGGACAGTCATTCCTCTACGACGGCCATCACTGGACGTCTTTAGCAACCTACCCGGTTCCAGCGCGGGCCACGCCTAGGAACCCTATTTGGTCTTGCTCCGAGTGGGGTTTACCTTGCCACGAACTGTTGCCAGACGTGCGGTGCGCTCTTACCGCACCTTTTCACCCTTACCGGCACCGAAGTGCTTAGGCGGTTATTTTCTGTGGCACTTTCCGTAGGCTCACGCCTCCCAGGCGTTACCTGGCACTCCGCCCTATGGAGCCCGGACTTTCCTCCCCCCCTTGTTGCGGAACAACAAGAGGCAGCGACTGTCCAATCGACTCTCCGCCGCCAAGGTTAGCGGCACACGCCGGCAAGAACAAGCTTTAAAAGCCTGGACCGGCGCGTGGCAGTCACAAAAGTGCTTTATTTTTCCTTTTGCTTATCAAGCGCTAACTGATAAAGCAGGTTTTTACGCACCCCGGTGATTTCAGCGGCCAGCGCGGCCGCCCGCTTGACCGGCAGGTCCTGCAACAGCAAGTCCAGCACCCGGCGCGCTTCGGCATTGACCGCCTCTTCGCCCTCGGGCGCGCTCCAGCCGGCGACCAGCACCACACACTCACCGCGCTGCTGGTTGCTGTCGGCCTCGACGAATGCGCGCAACTGCGCCAGTGGCAGCCCCTTGAGCGTCTCGAAGGTCTTGGTCAGCTCGCGCGCCAGCAAGGCCGGGCGCTCGGCACCAAAAATCGCCTCCATGTCCTGCAGGCATTCCAGAATGCGGTGCGGGGCCTCGTAGAAAATCAGCGTGCGCGGCTCTTCAAGGAGCTGCTCCAGGCGCGACCGGCGTCCTGTCGCCTTGGCCGGCAGAAAACCCTCGAAGATGAAACGGTCCGACGGCAGCCCGGCGGCCGACAAGGCGGCAATCAGCGCGCAGGCACCGGGCACCGGCACCACGGCAATACCGGCCGCACGCGCCTGGCGCACCAGGTGATAGCCTGGGTCCGAGATCAGAGGCGTACCCGCATCGGAAATCAACGCCACATTGTCGCCCGCCAGCAGGCGCTCGATGAAGCGGCTGCCCTCGGCACGCTCGTTATGCTCATGACAGGCCGCCAATGGCGTTGCTATGCCAAAGTGCTGCATCAATCGCATGGAATGGCGTGTATCCTCAGCGGCAATAAGCGCGACTTCACGCAGAACCTTCAGCGCCCGCACACTCATGTCGTCCAGATTGCCGATGGGCGTGGCCACGACATAAAGCGAGCCGGCGGCGGAATTCGAAGCGACCTGAACAGTCAAAGCGCACACCTCATATGATGACTCCAAGCGATCTATAAAAAGAAGCATTGTACAGGCTACAAAAGCTTTGGACGGGGTCGCACACCGGCAAGCCTGCAAAAGGAAGTAAAGGCATGATTGCAGTACACCCACCTCCTATAAAGCGCGTGACGCCCCGAGCGCCATCCCCGTCAGACCCTTGCACGCCTTCAAAGTCGCACCCTGGCCAGTGCTTGGGTACAATTGCCCGTTAATTTGCTTGAGTATCAGGAACACATCCATGATCGCTTGTCTGCGGCTGTTCTCTGCCCTCGGTCTCGTCGCCTTACTGGCCGCCTGTACCACTGGCTCACCCACCTCCAGCCTCGGAGAGCTGCCTCGCACTCCCGATGCCAGCATCGAACAGTTGCTGGAACAGGCGGCGGCGGCCAACACCCCCGAAAAAGCCTCTACCCTGCGCCTGAGTGCCGCTGACCTGGCCAACCGCCAGGGCAACCCGGGCCGCGCAGCGCAGCTGCTCGAACAGGTCAAGCTCGACCAACTGCCACCGGGCCTGCAGGTGTTTGCCAGCACGCTGTCGGCAGAGCTGGCCCTGGGCCGCAACCAGCCCAAGGCCGCCCTTGCCGCCTTGACCCACCCGAGCCTGCAGCGCCTGGGCGAACTGTCGGTCGAGCAACAAGTGCGCACCCACACCGTTCATGCCCGCGCCCTGGAGCTGGACGGCCAGATCCTGCCCGCGGTGCGCGAGCGCGTATTTGCAGGCCCCCTGCTGCAAGGCAACGACCTTGTCGCCAACAACGACGCCATCTGGAAGATGCTGTCCACCTTGCCGGTCGAGCAATTGCAAGCGACCACTAACGATGATTTCGGCGCCTGGCTGAATCTGGCCCGCGCACTCAAGGGCGCCGGCACCTTGGAGCAGCAACAGGCCGCCATCGACGCCTGGAAAGCCCAGAACCCTCAGCACCCCGGCGCCCAACAACTGCCGGCAGCGCTGGCACAATTGCGCTCGCTGACCAGCGAACCGCTGACCCGCATCGCCCTGCTACTGCCCCAGGAAGGTCAACTGGCCAATGTTGCCAAGGCGCTGCGCGAAGGCTTCCTGGCGGCGCACTACCAGGCCCAGCAGGCCGGCCAGAACCCGCCTGCCATTCAGATCTTCGACAGCTCGCGCCTGACTTCAATGGATGAGTTCTATCGCCAGGCCCAGGCGGCCGGCGTCCAACTGGTTGTCGGCCCGCTGGAAAAGGACCTGGTCAAGCAGCTCAGCGCCCGCCCGACCCTGCCGATCACTACCCTGGCGCTCAACTACAGCGACAGCGCCACCTCCGGCCCGCAGGAATTGTTCCAGTTCGGCCTGGCCGCCGAGGACGAAGCCCGCGAAGTAGCTCGCCGCGCCTGGGCAGACGGCAAACGCACCGCCGTGGCCATGGTGCCCAAGGGCGAATGGGGCGACCGTGTCCTGGCCGCCTTCAATAACAGCTGGCGCGCCAAGGGCGGCACCTTGCTGGCCGTAGAACGCATCGACCAGCCGGTCGACCTGGCCCGCCAGATCGCCGACATGTTCAAGTTGCGCTCCAGCGAAGGCCGCGCCCAGCGCCTGCAGAGTGCCACCGGCGCCCAGGTGGCCGCACAGCCGTCGCGCAGCCAGGAAATCGACTTCATGTTCCTGGTCGCCACCCCGCAACAGGCCCAGCAGATCAAGCCGACCATGGTCTTCCAGTACGCTGGCGACGTGCCGGTCTACGCCACCTCGCAGCTGTTCACCAACAGCAACGACCAGGCCCAGTACAACGACCTCAATGGCGTGCGTTTCTGCGACACGCCCTGGCTGCTCAACGCCAACGACCCATTGCGCCAGCAGGTCGTCGCCCAGTGGCCACAAGCCTCCGGCAGCCTGGGGCGCCTGTATGCCATGGGTGTAGATGCCTATCGCCTGGCCCCACGCCTGGGCCAGCTCAAGGCCTTGCCTGACAGCCGCCTGGAGGGCTTGTCCGGCAGCCTGAGCCTGAACCCCAATCGCCGCATCGAGCGCCAACTGCCCTGGGCCGAGTTTGTCAATGGCCAGGTCCAGCGCCTGCCGGACACCGCGCCTTGAAATCAGGCGGCACCCCTGCAGGGCGCGAGGCGGAAGCCTGGGCCCTGCGGTACCTGCTGCAACAAGGTTTGACCCTGATCGAGACGAACTGGTCATGTCGACGCGGCGAGCTTGATCTGGTCATGCTCGACGGCGATACAGTAGTATTCGTCGAGGTTCGTTACCGGCGCTACAAAGGCTGGGGCGGCGCACTGCAAAGCGTCGATGCACGCAAGCAGGAAAAGCTCGTCATGGCGGCGCAGCTGTTCCTGCAACAGGCGCCGCACTGGGCCGAACATCCCTGTCGCTTCGATGTACTGGCGATCGAGGGTGAACCTGACCAGGCAGTCCCCCTGAACTGGCTCAGGAACGCCTTCGACAGTTGAACAGGCCGACACCACCCTCGACTATCCCGCGCCCCCGACACCCAGGCCCGCACGCCCTGCCATACAGAGCGCACAAAGGCATTGCCGGGCACCTGCGACAGCGGCACCAATAGCCGCCTGATGCTCTAACCAAGGTTACTTAGATGGACATGCAATCGCGTATTCGCCGGCTCTTCCAGGCCAGCATCGACACCAAGCAACAGGCGATGGACGTCCTGGCACCCCACATCGAGCTGGCCAGCCAGGTCATGGTCAACGCCCTCCTCAACGAGGGCAAGATGCTGTCGTGCGGCAACGGCGGCTCGGCAGGCGACGCCCAGCATTTTTCATCGGAGCTGCTCAACCGCTTCGAGCGTGAACGGCCCAGCCTGCCGGCCATCGCACTGACCACCGACAGCTCGACCATCACCTCGATTGCCAACGACTACAGCTTCAACGAAGTGTTCTCCAAGCAGATCCGCGCCCTTGGCCAGCCAGGGGATGTGCTGCTGGCCATTTCCACCAGCGGCAACTCGGCGAACATTATTCAAGCCATCCAGGCCGCACATGATCGCGAAATGGTTGTCGTAGCATTGACCGGGCACGACGGTGGCGATGTCGCTTCGCTGCTGCTGCCTGAAGACGTGGAAATCCGCGTACCGGCCAAAGTCACGGCTCGCATTCAAGAAGTCCACCTGCTGGCGATCCATTGCCTTTGCGATCTGATCGACAGCCAATTGTTCGGGAGTGAAGAATGACCCCTAATCGAATCAGTCTGGCCTTGCTGGCCCTGTGCCTTGGCCTGAGCGGTTGCAGCTCGGTACTGACCGCCACCCGCGACAACCCGATCGAGGATGATCGCGGCACGCGCACCATCGGCAGCAAGATCGATGACTCGCTGATCGAAACCAAGGCTGCGGTGAATATCTCCAAGGCACACCCTGACCTGGCCGAAGGCTCGCATGTCGTGGTGACCAGCTATAACGGCATTGTGCTGCTGGCCGGCCAGACCCCGCGCGCCGAACTCAAGACCATCGCCGAACAGGCTGCGGCCTCCGTGCAGCGGGTCAAGAAGGTCAATAACGAGCTGCAGATCCTGCCGCCGTCGTCCCTGCTGGCTCGCAATAACGATGCCTGGCTGACCACCAAGATCAAGTCGCAGATGCTCACCGACAATTCGATTCCTGGCTCACGCATCAAGGTGGTGACCGAGAACGGCATTGTCTACCTGCTGGGCCTGGTGACCCAGGACGAAGCCAACCGCGCGACCAACCTGGTACAAGGCGTGTCGGGCGTACAGAAGATCGTCAGGCTGTTCGAATACATCGACTGATCGAGGCACCTGCAATAAAAAAGGCGATCCACTGGATCGCCTTTTTTTATTTCACCACTTTCAGACTGGGCCTGCCGCTTGGGCGCGGTGGCTCGTTGTCCGGCGGTGGTGCATCGTCTTCCATGTCGATCTCGTCGACATCGTGCTCGTCCAGGGACGGCTCCAGATCAAAGACCATCCCCTGGCCATTCTCCCGGGCATAAATGCCCAGTATCGCGCCAACCGGGACGTACAACGTATGCGGCACACCGCCAAAGCGGCCTTCGAAACTGACCGCCTCGTTATCCATATGCAGATGACGCACGGCAGTGGGTGAAACGTTCAGGACAATCTGGCCATCATTGGCAAATCCCTGGGGGACCTGCACGGAGGGGTATTCCGCATTGACCAGCACATGCGGGGTGCAATCGTTATCCACAATCCACTCATAAAGAGCACGAATCAGATAAGGGCGACTGGAGTTCATCAACGGCTCCTTAAGCCTTAGCGCATTTCACGTTCGGCAGCAGACAGGCTTGCCTGAAATGCCTCACGTACGAACTGGCGCTCCATATAGTCGAGCAACGGCTTGGCAGGCCGAGGCAATTCGATGCCTAACACCGGCAAACGCCAGAGTATGGGCAATAGACAGCAATCAACGAGACTTTGCTCGTCACTGAGGAAAAAAGGTTTCTCCGCGAACAGCGGCGACACCCCGGTCAGACTCTCGCGCAGCTCCTTGCGAGCCTGCACACGTGCACTCTCCTTGCTTCGCGGATCCAGAATCAGATCCACCAGTGCGCACCAGTCACGCTGGATACGGTGCATCAGCAGACGCGTGTTGGCCTTGGCCACCGGATACACCGGCATCAACGGCGGATGCGGGTAACGCTCTTCCAGGTACTCCATCACCACACCAGGCTCATACAGCGCCAGATCCCGGTCGACCAGGGTCGGCAAGGTGCCATAGGGATTGACCTCGGCCAGTTGCGACGGCACCCGGCCGGCCACAACGTCGATGATCTCGGCCGTGACACCTTTCTCGGCGAGCACGATGCGTACACGATGACAATAGTGGTCGGCGGGGTCGGAATAACAGGCCAACCGGTTGGTCACGCCCATGGTGATCCTCCTCGCTTGTAAAAATGGATGGAACAGACACGCAAAAACCTCCTCGGAGGCCTGCGCTGTTGATCGCTTCGCGGGCGACAAGATAGCTTATTTACAGCAAAGAATTTGGCAATCTTGCGCTGCCGACTGTCGACGCTGCAATCATTACTTCATATGAACACCGCAGGACACGCGCCCTTGGGCCGTCCAGGCATACCATTCAGTGTATACCCTTCCAGTATTCGCGCTTGAGCAGCCAGGCCAGGATGATGAAAACCGCCAGGTACAACAGGACCCAGGTCCCGATGCGTCGATGCTCAAGCTTGAGCGGCTCGGCCGAGTAAGCCAGAAAGGTCACCAGGTGCCTGATCATGTCGTCGAACTGCTCGGCGCTCAGACGACCGGTGCCGGACACCACGACCAGGCGGTTACAGGCCTCAAGCGATGAGGTCTGTTGCGGCGTGCCGGCATCCGCCACCTTGCAATCCAGAACCTGGCGCCCCTGCAGGTGCTCCAGCACATTGGGCATGCTGACATTGGGCAATACAAGGTTGTTGACCCCTGTCGGTCGCGCCGGATCCTGATAGAACGAACGCAGGTAATGGTACAGCCAGTCCGTCCCGCGCACGCGCGCCACCAGGGTCAGGTCCGGCGGCTCGACGCCGAACCAGGCCTTGGCATCGGCCGGGCGCATGCTGCTGTTCATGTGATCGCCAATCCGGGCGCCGGTAAAGACCAGTTTGTCGAGCATCACTTCATGGGCTATCCCCAGGTCATCGGCCACCCGCTCGTAGCGCTGGTACCGGGCGCTGTGACAGCCCATGCAGTAATTGACAAAGGTACGCGCGCCATCCTGCAGGGCTGCCTGGTCGGACACATCGATCCTGACCGGCGCCAGCGCCTGCGGGCCTGGCACGGCCGCCAAAGACAATACCGGAACCAGGACCAGCACCCACACCACCCATAGCCTGCTCATCAGCCCGTCACCCTCTCAGGAACCGGCTTGGTGTGCTCAAGCCGGGTGTAGAACGGCATCAGTATGAAGTACGCGAAATACAGGACCGTGCAGACCCGCGCCAACAGGGTGAGTCCTGGCGTCGGCACCTCCATGCCCAGCACCCCCAGGGTGACGAAAGACACGCAAAACACCAACAGCCACACACGGCTCAGCCAGCCCTTGTAGCGCATGGAGCGCACCGGGCTGCGGTCCAGCCATGGCAATACGAACAGCACGGCGATGGCCGCCCCCATCGCCATGACACCCATGAGCTTGTCCGGGATGGCGCGCAAGATGGCGTAGAACGGCGTGAAGTACCACACCGGCGCAATGTGCTCGGGCGTCTTGAAGGCATTGGCGACCTCGAAATTGGGCTTTTCCAGGAAGTAGCCGCCCATTTCCGGGAAAAAGAACACCACAAGGCAGAACACAAAAAGAAACACCGCCACACCGAAGATATCCTTCACGGTGTAGTAAGGATGAAAGGGAATGCCATCGAGCGGAATGCCGTTCTTGTCCTTGTACTTCTTGATGTCGATCCCGTCAGGGTTGTTCGAGCCCACCTCATGCAACGCCAGGATGTGCAGCACTACCAGCCCCAGGATCACCAGCGGCAGCGCAATGACATGCAAGGCAAAGAAGCGATTCAACGTGATCCCGGACACCAGGTAGTCACCGCGAATCCACTGGGTCAGGCCTTCGCCGATCACCGGGATGGCGCCGAACAGGGAGGTGATGACCTGCGCACCCCAGTAGGACATCTGCCCCCACGGCAACAGATAGCCCATGAACGCCTCGGCCATCAACGCAAGATAGATGAACATGCCGAAGATCCACACCAGCTCGCGCGGCGCCTGGTACGACCCGTAGAGCAACCCGCGAAACATGTGCAGGTAGATCACGATGAAAAACGCCGACGCCCCCGTAGAGTGCATCTGGCGCAGGATGGCGCCGTAATCGACATCGCGCATGAGGTATTCGATCGAGGCAAAGGCCGCCTCGGCCGTTGGCGTGTAATACATCGTCAGCCAGATGCCGGTCAGCAACTGGTTGATCAGCACCACCAGTGCCAGGGAGCCGAAGATGTACAGGATGTTGAAATTTTTCGGGACGTAATACTTGCTCAAGTGCTCTTCGAACACCCGCGTGACCGGAAACCGCGCATCGATCCACTTCATGAAGCGACTCATGACGCACCCTCCTGATCGACGCCAATGACAATGACGGTCTCGGACTCATAGTGATGAGGAGGCACCGGCAGGTTAAGCGGCGCGGGCTGTGCCTTGTAGACCCGTCCGGCCAGGTCGTAGCGCGAGCCATGACACGGACAGAAATAGCCGCCCGGCCAGTCCTTGCCAAGGTCGGCCGGGGCCACTTCGGGACGAAAGGTCGGCGAACAGCCCAGATGCGTGCACAAGCCGACCAGCAACAGGACCTGCGGCTTGATCGAGCGGGTCAGACGGTCGACATAGTCAGGCTGCACCGACTCGGCGGACTCGGGGTCTGCCAACTGGCCGGCAAGCGCCTTCAGGCCGTCAAGCACCTGTGGCGTGCGGCGCAGGATGAAGACCGGCTGGCCGCGCCACTCGGCCACCATTTGCTGGCCTGGCTCGAGCTTGTCGATATTGACCTTTACCGGCGCGCCGGCTGCCCTGGCCCTGGCGCCGGGAAACCACGACCCTACGAACGGCACCGCAGCACCTGCCAGCCCCGCCACCGCGACGACTGACGTACTGGCAACCAGAAAGCGGCGTCGTTGCGGGTTGATCGCGCCCGGGTCGAGCGGATCTGGCCCAGGCTGATTGTGATGGAGCGCATCCGGATGGATGGAGTCATTGCTCATTGCACCCTCTCCCGTGCAGTGCAAGACCTGCAAACGCAAAGGCCCGACCCTTGATAATCTAGTCGCTGGCCGAGGCCTGAGCCGGCAAAAAAAGCCCCTTCCATCTACAAGACGACCACACGCGCCGAAAAGGCTGCATGGCTGTAACTACAGGGTTACAGCCGTGCAGCCTTTGAGTTGGCCGCCAAATCACAGGCATAAAAAAACGCCCGGCTTCGTAAGAAGCGGGCGTTTTTTCGGAACGCAGAAAGCGAATTAACGCTTCGAGTACTGCGGACGCTTACGCGCTTTACGCAGACCGACTTTCTTACGTTCAACTTCACGGGCATCGCGAGTCACGAAACCGGCCTTGCGCAGTGCAGGGCGCAGGGTTTCGTCGTACTGCATCAGAGCGCGAGTGATGCCGTGGCGGATTGCGCCAGCCTGGCCACTTACGCCGCCACCGATAACGGTGACGTAGATGTCGAACTTCTCGACGGTGGCGGTCAGCTCCAGCGGCTGACGAACTACCATGCGGGCAGTTTCACGACCGAAGAACACGTCCAGCGAACGGTTGTTGATCGAGATGTTACCAGTACCCGGACGCAGGAAAACGCGAGCGGTTGCGGTCTTGCGACGGCCAGTGCCGTAATTTTGAGTCGCCGACATAATCAACTATTCCGTTAAAACTTCAGTTCTTGGGGCTGCTGAGCAGTATGAGGGTGAACAGCGCCCGCATAGACTTTCAGCTTACGATACATGTCGCGACCCAGCGGGTTCTTCGGCAGCATGCCTTTGACCGCGGTCTCGAGTACACGCTCAGGAGCCTTGTCGATCAGCTTTTCGAAAGTGATCGATTTGATCCCGCCCGGGAAACCGGAGTGAGAATAGTAGATCTTGTCGGAAGCTTTGGCACCGGTGACACGCACTTGCTCGGCGTTGATCACGACGATGTAGTCGCCGGTGTCAACGTGAGGGGTGTACTCAGGCTTGTGCTTGCCACGCAGACGGCTCGCGATTTCGGTGGCCAGACGACCCAGGGTCTGGCCAGCAGCATCGACGACGAACCAGTCGCGCTGAACTGTTTCCGGTTTAGCAGTAAAAGTTTTCATTCTTTATAGCCTCAGGGGCCGCCTGAAAATATGAGACGGCGGAGCTTACTGAACAGTGCATTCCTTGACAAGCCAACAGGGCTCACCAAAGTCGGCCGGAAACAGACGCTATCGGGGGCTCGGGTCAGCGCGTCCGTATACGGCAGGATCTTCAATGGACGGGGCATCACGCCGGCCACCAAGAGGTGCGCAATTATACAGACTGCGTCGATAAGCTCAACCTGAATTTCTCATGCAGCACCGCCTTGCCAAAGCCTCTGGACACGCACGAGCGACACCGGGGATCGAGGCTGGACAGGACCGGCAAAACATAAGACGATTCAGCCGCAGTTTGACCACTATTCCTTATAAGAACAAAAGATCATGCCAACTCAATCAACCGCCGTGCTCCGGCGCGTGAGCATCCTGGCTATCGACCGGGTATTCGCCTCGACCCTGATGCAAGCCAAGGATTTCTTTCACCTGGCCAGCCTGCGCTACAGCAAGCAACTGGGCCACGGCATCAAGCCGTCCTTCGAAATCCGGCTGGTCAGCCCCGACGGCCAGCCCGTCAACAGCTTCAGCGATGTCATGTTGCCGGTCGACGGCGGCCTGGAATCAAGCGATATCATCGTCTTGCCGGCCTTCTGGGACGATTTCGACGCCCTGAGCCAGCGCTATCCGCAAATCCTGCCCTGGCTGCGCGAACAGCACGCCAGGGGCGCCGTCTTGTGCGCCGAAGCCAGCGGGGTGTTCTGGATGGCCGCCACCGGCCTGCTCGACGGCAAGGAAGCGACCACCTACTGGCGTTTCTTCAATGAGTTCGCCGAACGCTTTCCCAAGGTGCAGCTCAATCAGGACAAGCACATCACCGATGCCGACAACCTGTACTGCGCCGGCGGCAGCACCTCGGCGTGCGACCTGTATATCTACCTGATCGAGCGATTCTGCGGGGCAAACGTGGCCCAGGCCGTGGCCCGCGACATTCTTTACGAAGTGCGGCGCAACTATTCGCCCGGCCGGATCGGCTTTGGCGGACAGAAACTGCATCAGGACATGACCATCCTGCAGATCCAGCACTGGCTCGAAGAGCACTTCGCCGACAAGTTCCGCTTTGAAGACGTGGCGCGCGAACACGGCATGAGCATCCGCAATTTCATGCGCCGCTTCCAGAGCGCCACCGGTGACAAGCCGCTGCACTACCTGCAGCGCCTGCGTATCGAAACCGCCAAGGGGCTGCTGTCGGCCACGCGCAAGAGCATCAAGACCATCAGCTACGAAGTCGGCTACGACGACGCCAGTTTCTTTGCCCGTCTGTTCCGCCAGCACACCGAACTGTCACCTAACCAGTACCGGCAACAGTTTCAGCAGGCCGCTTAGGGCAAACCGTAGGGCCGGCTTTAGCCGGGAATGATGCGCTATCGTTCCCGACTAAAGCCGGTCCTGCGAGCAATCTGCGCGTGGTTATGGCTTGTGCGCACGAGACAGGAATTCGTGCGACTGCATTTCCAGCAGGCGGCTGAGGGTGCGCTGGAACTCGAAGTTCAGGCGCCCCCCCGTGTACAGGTCCTTGAGCTCGACCTCGGCAGAGATGATCAGCTTGACGTTGCGGTCGTAGAATTCGTCAACCATGTTGATGAACCGGCGGGCGATGTCATCGGTGGTCACGCTCATCTGCTCCACATTGCTGAGCAGCACGGCATGGAAGATCTTGCCCAGCTCGATATAGTCGTTCTGGCTGCGCGGACCGTCGCACAGGTCGCGGAAATTGAACCAGGCCACGTCGTCACAGGTGCGCACCGCACGAATTTCCCGGTTCTCGATCATCAGCACGTCGTTTTCGACGGTTTCGGCGCAATCGGGGGTCAGCGCCTTGAAGCTGGCGCGCAGGCTTTCGTGGGCGGCATCGTTGAGCGGGAAGTGGAACAGCTCGGCCTGCTCCAGATGGCGCAGACGATAGTCGACGCCGCTGTCGACGTTGACCACTTCGGTGTGCTGCTTGATCAGGGCAATGGCCGGCAGGAAGCGCGCACGCTGCAGGCCGTCCTTGTACAGGCCGTCAGGCACGATGTTCGAGGTGGCCACCAGCGAGACGCCATTCTTGAACAGTTCTTCCATCAGCGTGCCCAGGATCATGGCATCGGTAATGTCGGAGACGAAGAACTCGTCGAAGCAGATCACCCGCGCTTCGTCGGAAAACCGCCTGGCAATGATCGTGAGCGGGTTTTTCTCCCCCTTGAGGGTCTTCATCTCTTCGTGCACCCGCTTCATGAAGCGGTGAAAGTGCGTGCGCGTTTTCTCCTTGAACGGCAGCGCATCGAAGAAGGTGTCGACCAGATAGGTCTTGCCGCGCCCTACTCCGCCCCAGAAATACAGGCCCTTGACCACTTGCGGCTCTTTCTTGCCGAACAGCTTGCCAAACAGGCCAGGCTTGCTGTCCTGGGCGGCGATCAGGTCTTCATACAAACGCTGCAAATGACGCACAGCGTTTTCCTGAGCGGCATCATGAAAGAAGTCCGGGCGTTTCAGGTCGGCTTGATATCGTTCTAGGGGCGTGGTCATAGTCATCGGCGGGGCTGAAAAACGGGCCGTCACTGTAGCGACGGCCCCGGGGAATGGCAATCAGTCCTGTGCAGGAGCGAGTGCCAGTTTGAGGGTCTCGATCGCGCTGTCACGTGCATCGGTGCCGCTGAACAGCGGGCTGTCGGCCACGCATTCGCCGTCGAGCCACAGGCTGAAGCGGTCGTCCTGTGCGCGCAGGTCCAGCTCGCCACCCTGTTGCAGTTGCTTGCTGACAGCGCCTGCCGCCTTGCCATCGGCAAAGGCACGCGACAACAGCAATTGCTCACCGTCAGCGGCCAGCAGGCGGAAACGGAAGCGGCCGTCCTCGTCACGGAAACTGACAAAGCGAGCGGCCTTGGCGGCCTTCTTCTTGCCGCTTTCGGTGCCTTCAGCGCTTTGCGCCACGCTGCGGAACGAGCGCAGGCCTACCGCTTCACGCAGGGTTTCCAGGAACGGGGTGGCAATGCGCCGGGCCTTCTGTGCGCCGGCAAGCAGGATGTCTTCGAGGTCGGCGGGGCGTGCAATCAGTCGGTGGTAGGTTTCCCGAGCCTCGCCCAGCTCGCTGTCGAGCAGGCTGACCAGACGCGCCTTGGCCTCGCCCCAACCCAGGCCATCAAGCAGCTCGGCGCGCAGTGCGGCACTTTGCTCGGCCGTGGCGAAGGCCTGGTAAAGCGTGAACAGGTGCGCGCTGTCCGGGTCTTTGGCCTCGCCGGGCGCACGCGAGTCAGTGACGATGCGCGAGACGGCGTCCTTGAGTTCCTTGCTGCTGCTGAACAGCGGGATGGTGTTGTCGTAGCTCTTGGACATCTTGCGGCCATCCAGGCCCGGCAGCGTGGCCACGCTCTCTTCGATCAGCGCTTCGGGCATGGCGAAGAATTCCTTGCCATTGCCGAACAGGTGGTTGAAGCGCTGGCCGATGTCACGGGCCATTTCCACGTGCTGGATCTGGTCACGACCGACCGGCACCTTGTTGGCGTTGAACATCAAGATGTCGGCCGCCATCAGCACAGGGTAGCTGTACAGGCCCATGCTGATGCCGGCATCGGGGTCCTCACCGGTTTCGACGTTGCGATCGACCGAGGCCTTGTAGGCGTGCGCACGATTGAGCAGGCCCTTGGCCGCGACGCAGGTCAGCAGCCAGCACAGCTCGGGGATTTCCGGAATATCGGACTGCCGATAGAACGTCACTCGCTCCACGTCCAGGCCGGACGCCAGCCAGGTGGCTGCAATTTCCTGACGCGAGCGCTGGATGCGCAGCGGGTCATCGCATTTGATCAGGGCGTGGTAGTCGGCCAGGAAATAGAACGAGTCGACGCCGGGCTGGCGGCTGGCAAGCACGGCCGGGCGAATGGCACCGGCGTAGTTACCCAGATGGGGAGTACCGGTCGTGGTAATGCCGGTCAGGATACGAGTGGTCATGGCAGGTCGCTTAAGCTGTGGGCTGTGATCGGTTCGCAAGGCGGGGCATGACCAGATCCTTCAGATCGGTCAGCTTGCCGTGAAAGAAGTGTCCGCATTCTGCCACTTTCAGCAGCTCATGGGGGCGTTGCAGTGCACCCGACCATGCATACACCACCTCAGGCTCGATGACCTCGTCGGCATCGGGCTGGATAATGGTCAGCGGTGCCTGTCGGGCCACGTCGGCGTGCGCCTTGAAGCGCCCGGCCGCCGGTGCGATCAGAAAGAGTTGCTCAAGGGCCTGGCCCTGCTCTTCAAGGCGGCCACTGAGGCTGCCGGCCACATAGCCGCCAAACGAAAAACCGAACAGCGTCATGGGCAAGTCAGGTTGCTGTGCACGCAACCAGTGCGCGGCGGCCTGGGCGTCGTCGATTTCTTCACCACCTGCCACCGAGGTGCCGGCACTGGCGCCGACACCTCGGTAGTTGAAGCGCAAGGTGATCAGACCTGCATCGCGTGCGGCGCGCTGCAGGGTCGAAACGACCTTGTTGAGCATCGTTCCGCCCTGAATCGGGTTAGGATGACAGATCAGCGCCACGCCCCTGGCATCGGGCAGGTCCTGATAAAGTGCTTCGAGCGGACCTTGCGGGCCGTCGATGAAGACTGGGGTTTCGCGCATGGGTAAACAGAACTCCGTGACCCCGAAATGGGTCGACTCGTCTAGCTGAATGTCTGTGGCTGGCATATCGGCGACGCGTCGCGGCTATACAGCGCAGGTTCGAGCCGTTAACGTAAAGCAAAGCCGTTTATAGAGGAAGGACTCGTGGAACACTCGCTCTTAGTTTGGTTGTTGCCGACTCTTGCCCTGGTGGCCGGTGTCGTCATTGGTTTTTTGGTCGCGCGTCTGCTGCCCAATACCGTTCCCAACAGCACCCAGCGTCAGCTGGATGACGTGCAGGAACGTTTCGATACCTATCAGAATGAGGTGGTCACCCACTTCAACAGCACCGCTACCCTGATCCAGAAGCTCAACCACCAGTATCAGGAAGTCCAGGAGCATCTCGCCGAGAGCGCCAACCGTCTTGCCCTCGATGAACTGACGCGTCAGCGCCTGCTGGCCTCGCTGCACCCGGAGGCTCACCCGACGCCGCGTGATCGCCTGACCCCGCCACGCTACACCGAGGCGCCCAAGGACTACGCGCCCAAGACGCCCAATGCCCCCGGCATGCTGGACGCGCAATACGGCTTGAAAAAATGATCGGTTGACCGGTCATACGAAAAAGCCCCCGGCCTTGCGGCACGGGGGCTTTTTTGTGTCGGACTGGGCGGATGGCGCTCCGCCTGGTCCGCAGGAGCGGCTTTAGCCGGGAAGCGGGCGCTACATTCCTCCTGGCTAAAGCAGATCGCGGCGTCAGATCGCGCCGCGGCTGCGCAGCAGGTCCAGCACCTGTTTGACGCATTCCTCGACGCTCAGGCTCTGGGTGTCGAGCACCAGGTCGGCATTGAGTGGCACGTCATAGGCAAAGGACTCGCCCGGGATGTTGTCGCCAGCGGCGGCATACAGGCCCTGCGGGTCACGTTCGCGGCAGACCTGCGGAGAAGCCTGGACATACACGGTGATCAGGCGCTCCTTGCCGATCAGGGCCTTGGCCTGCTCACGACCTTCCCCATCGGGGGCCACGAACGCGGCCAGGGTCAACAGGCCGGCTTCGTTGAACTGACGCGCCACGTGCGCGGCACGACGCCAGTTCTCGGTACGGCCGGCGCGGTCCTGTGGCAAGCCCTTGTTCAGGTCGTGACGCAGGTTCTGGCCATCGAGCACATAGACCGAGCGGCCCATGTCGAACAGCTTGCGCTCCACGGCATAGGCCAGGGTGCTCTTGCCGGCGCCGGACAGGCCGCTGAACAATACCGTAGCCGGTTGCTGCCCCAGGCGCAGGGCACGCTCTTCGGTCGACACATGCGCCAGCTCACCGTGCTGGCCGTGAGTGCCATGCGGCAGCACCGGTGGCGCAATGATCATGCCGGCACCGACGGTGCCGTTGGTCAGGCGGTCAATGACGATGAAGGCACCGGTGGTGCGGTTGCTGTCATAGCCGTCCAGCGCGATGGCGGCATCGAGGCTGACCTTGACCCGGCCGATCTCGTTGAGTTGCAGGGCACTGGCGGTGCCGTGCTCCAGGGTGTTCACATCGACCTTGTGGGTGATGCTGGCAATCGAGCCCGGCACATAGCTGGTGGCGCGCTTGATGTCGTACTTCTTGCCCGGCAGCATCGGCTCTTCGGCCATCCACACCAGCATCGCATCGAACTGGTCGGAGACCGTCGGCACGTTGTCGGCATGCACCAGCAGGTCGCCACGGGAGATGTCGATCTCGTCTTCCATGGTCAGGGTCACGGCCTGGCCGGGGCCGGCCTGCTCCAGCTCGCCTTCGTAGGTGACGATGGACTTGACGCGGCTGCTCTTGCCCGACGGCAGGACCACGACCTCGTCGCCCTTGTGCACGATACCGCTGGCCAGGGTGCCGGCAAAACCACGGAAGTTCAGGTTCGGGCGGTTGACGTACTGCACCGGGAAACGCAGGTCGGTGAAGTTGCGATCGGCAGCCACTTCGACGGTTTCGAGGATTTCCATCAACGCAGGGCCGGTGTACCACGGCGAACGCTCGCTGCGGTTGACCACGTTGTCGCCCTTGAGCGCCGACATCGGCACGAAGTGCAGGCTGCTCGGGTTCAGCTCGATGGCATCGGCAAACGCCAGGTAATCGGCCTTGATCGACTCGAAGACCTGCTCGTCAAAGCCCTTGAGGTCCATCTTGTTGATGGCCACGACGATGTGCTTGATGCCCAGCAACGAGGCGATGTAGCTGTGCCGGCGGGTCTGGGTCTGCACGCCGTAGCGGGCATCGACCAGGATGATCGCCAGGTCGCACGTCGAGGCGCCGGTGGCCATGTTGCGGGTGTACTGCTCGTGGCCCGGGGTGTCGGCAATGATGAACTTGCGCTTGGCCGTCGAGAAGTAGCGATACGCCACGTCGATGGTGATGCCCTGCTCGCGCTCGGCCTGCAAGCCGTCGACCAGCAGCGCCAGATCGATGTCTTCGCCGGTGGTGCCGCTCTTTTTCGAATCGCGGGTGATGGCTTCGAGGTGGTCCTCGTAGATCATCTTGGAGTCATGCAGCAGGCGCCCGATCAGGGTGCTCTTGCCGTCATCGACGTTGCCACAGGTCAGGAAGCGCAGCAGTTCCTTGCGCTCGTGCTGGGACAGGTAGGCGAGGATGTCCTCGCTGATCAGATCGGATTGGTGCGACATGAGGTAACCCTGAAATTAGAAGTAGCCTTGACGTTTCTTGTCTTCCATGGAGCCTGCGCCATCGTGGTCGATGACGCGGCCCTGGCGCTCGGACGTCCGGGTCAGGAGCATTTCCTGGATGATGTCGGTCAGGGTCTCGGCCTGCGACTCGACCGCGCCCGTCAACGGGTAGCAGCCCAGGGTACGGAAACGCACCTTCTTCTTGACGATGCGGGCTTTTTCTTCCTCGGACAGGTGCTCGAGGATGCGCTCGTCGTCGATCATGATCAGCGTGCCGTTCTTCTCGATCACTTCACGCTCGGCGGCGAAGTACAGCGGCACGATCGGGATGCCTTCGAGGTAGATGTATTGCCAGATGTCCAGCTCGGTCCAGTTCGACAGCGGGAAGACGCGGATCGACTCGCCCTTGTTGACCTTGCCGTTGTAGACGTTCCACAACTCCGGACGCTGGTTCTTCGGGTCCCAGCGGTGCTTGCTGTCGCGGAACGAGTAGACCCGCTCCTTGGCCCGGGACTTTTCTTCGTCGCGGCGCGCACCGCCGAAGGCGGCATCGAAGCCGTACTTGTCCAGCGCCTGCTTGAGGCCCTGGGTCTTCATGATGTCGGTGTGCTTGGCACTGCCGTGGGTGAAGGGGTTGATGCCCTGCGCCACACCCTCGGGGTTGACGTGGGTGATCAGCTCCAGGCCCATTTCCTCGACCATCTTGTCGCGGAAGCTGTACATCTCCTGGAATTTCCACCGGGTATCGACGTGCATCACCGGAAACGGCAGCTTGCCCGGGAAAAAGGCCTTGCGTGCCAGATGCAGCATCACGGCCGAATCCTTGCCGATCGAGTACAGCATCACCGGGTTATCGAACTCGGCGGCGACCTCGCGGATGATGTGGATGCTTTCCGCCTCCAGCTGTTTCAGATGCGTCAGTTTGTCAACCATGGCTACTCACGGATTGCATTCGTTGTGGACCGGGATTCGGGGCGGGCCCAAGTCCCGCGGCGGCCTGCGGGCCGTATTCGAGCCGCGCACTTTATCATGCCGGGCAGCGGGTCTTCAGCGGCGCGGATAGATCGAAACGATCTAACGATATAGCTTCTCGTTTTGCATCCTCATGATCGCCAACCCGTGCGCCTATGGACACAGGCTTCAGATCGGATTGGGGCAGTCGATGAAGGTGTGCTCCACCGCAAAGCGTCGGGCCAGATAATCACCCAGCGCCTGCACCCCATAGCGCTCGGTCGCATGATGACCGGCGGCAATGAAGCTGATGCCGTTCTCGCGGGCGCTGTGAAAGGTCTGCTCGGACGCCTCGCCGCTCAGGAACAGGTCGACGCCTTCCAGGATCGCCTGATCGATATAGCCCTGACCGCCCCCGGTGCACCAGCCAACCCGACGGATCATCGACTGGCCCTCGATCAGCAAGGGCTCGCGCCCCAGCACGTCCTCGACCCGCCGGGCAAAATCACGCGCACTGAGTGGTTCGGCCAGTGAGCCGACCAGCCCGACCACGCGTGGGTTTTCCGGGTCCAGCGGGCCTTCGACGGTGATGTCCAGTTGCCGCGCCAGCTGGACGTTATTGCCGACCTCCGCGTGGACATCCAGCGGCAGGTGATAGGCCAGCAGGCTGATGTCGTGCTTGAGCAGGGTTTTCAGCCGGCGCTGCTTCATGCCGACCACACACGGGTTTTCGCCTTTCCAGAAATAACCATGGTGGACCAGGATCAGGTCTGCCTGGGCCTCGACGGCAGCGTCCAGCAGGGCCTGGCTGGCGGTCACGCCGCTGACAATGCGCATGACCTGGGGGCGCCCTTCGACCTGCAGGCCGTTGGGGCAGTAATCCTGGATGCGGGCGCTGTTGAGGTAACGGTCGGCTTCTTCGACCAGGGTACTGAGGGCTACGGCCATGCAAGGATTCCTCTGTGAGTGGCTTGGCGTCGACCAGAGACACGCAAGCCGGCAAGGCGACATCATTTATTGCACACGAAGTGCGAGACAGCGCACGCGGTGCTCGTATAATGCCCGCCATTATGGCGTACCCCCGCTAAAAATTTCTGCGCCCGCACCCTCAGGACCTCACTCAATGCTCAAGGCACTGCGCTTTTATGGCTGGCCATTGCTGGCAGGCGTACTGATCGCCCTGCTGATCATCCAGCGTTACCCTCAATGGGTCGGCTTGCCGAGCATGGATGTCAATCTGCAACAGGCCCCCCAGACGACCCAGGTCGTGCAAGGCCCCTCCTCTTACGCCGATGCGGTCAGTGCGGCGGCCCCTGCGGTGGTCAATCTCTATACCACCAAGATGTCCAAGACCAACCCGCTGTTCGAAGACCCGCAGTTCCGGCGCTTCTTCGGCGACAACCAGCCCAAGCAGAAGCGCATGGAGTCCAGCCTGGGCTCGGGTGTGCTGATGAGCCCGGAAGGCTACATCCTGACCAACAACCACGTGACCAGCGGCGCCGACCAGATCATCGTGGCCCTCAAGGATGGCCGGGAGACCATCGGCCGGGTCATCGGCAGCGACCCGGAAACCGACCTGGCAGTGCTCAAGATCGACCTTAAGAACCTGCCGGCGATGACCATCGCCCGCTCCGACGGCATCCGCATCGGCGATGTCGCCCTGGCCATCGGCAACCCGTTCGGCGTCGGCCAGACCGTGACCATGGGCATCATCAGTGCCACCGGGCGCAACCAGTTGGGCCTGAACACCTACGAGGACTTCATCCAGACCGACGCGGCCATCAACCCCGGCAACTCCGGCGGCGCCCTGGTCGATGCCAGCGGCAACCTCACCGGCATCAACACCGCGATCTTTTCCAAGTCCGGCGGCTCGCAAGGCATTGGCTTTGCCATCCCGACCAAGCTGGCCATGGAGGTCATGAAGTCGATCATCGAGCACGGCCAGGTCATCCGTGGCTGGCTGGGGATCGAGGTGCAGCCGTTGACGGCAGAGCTGGCCGAATCGTTCGGGCTCAAGGACCGGCCGGGCATCGTGGTGTCGGGGATTTTTCGTGACGGTCCGGCACAGAAAGCCGGCCTGCAATTGGGCGATGTGATTCTGGCGATCAATAACGAGCCGGCCAGCGACGGGCGGCGCTCGATGAACCAGGTGGCGCGCACCCGCCCCAAGGACAAGATCACCCTCAACGTGATGCGCAACAACAAGGAAATCCGCCTGAGCGCCGAAGTGGGCATCCGCCCGCCTCCGGCGCCTGCAGCAGCGCCAGCGCAGCCCGCCGAATAATCGACGGGCCAGCGCCTCAGAGGCCGCTCAAGCCGTCCAGCAGCGCCTGGTTCTGCTCGGGCGTGCCGATGCTGATGCGCAGAAACTGGGCGATGCGCGCCTGCTTGAAGTGACGCACGATCACGCCCTGCTCGCGCAGGGTGGCGGCCAGGCCGGCCGCATCGTGTTGCGGATGGCGAACAAAGATGAAGTTGGCGGCCGACGGCAACACCTCGAAACCCTTGGCCTGTAACTGCTCGACCAGTATTTCGCGGCTGGCAATCACCGCATTGCGTGTGGTGTCGAAGTGCGCCTGGTCTTCGAACGCCGCCGTCGCCCCGACAATGGCCAGACGGTCCAGCGGGTAGGAGTTGAAGCTGTTCTTGACCCGCTCCAGCGCCTCGATCAGGTCGGGATGCCCGACCGCAAGCCCCACCCGCAAACCGGCCAGCGAGCGCGACTTGGACAGGGTCTGGGTGACCAGCAGGTTCGGATAACGCTGCACCAGGGCAATGGCCGTTTCACCGCCAAAATCGATGTACGCTTCATCCACCACGACCACCGAATCCGGGCTGGCCTTGAGAATCTGCTCGACCGCCTCCAGCGCCAGCAGGCAGCCGGTGGGCGCATTCGGGTTGGGGAAGATGATCCCGCCGTTGGGCCGGGCGTAGTCCTGCGGCCGGATCTGGAACTGCTCATCCAGCGCAACGGTTTCATGCGCCACGCCATACAGGCCGCAGTACACCGGATAGAAGCTGTAGCTGATGTCCGGGAACAGCAGCGGCAGGTCGTGCTGGAACAGGCCGTGGAAAATGTGCGCCAGCACCTCATCCGAGCCATTGCCCAGGAACACGTGGCTGGCCGGCACCTGGTAATAACGGGCCACCGCCTGCTTGAGCAGGTCGCTGTTGGGGTCCGGGTACAGACGCAGGTCGTCGCCCAGTTCGGCGCGCATGGCTTGCAGCGCCCTGGGCGAGGGGCCATAGGGGTTTTCATTGGTGTTGAGCTTGACCAGTTTGGTCAGCTTGGGCTGCTCGCCCGGCACATAGGGCACCAGGCTCTTGACGAAGGGACTCCAGAATCTGCTCATGTTATTTGCCTTGCTCGGTGCGCACGGGTTGCCAGTCGGTGTCGGTGATGCGGTATTCGGCGCTGCGGGCATGGCCACTCAGCGATTCGCCACGCGCCAGTACCGAGGCGGTCTTGCCCAGCTCGGACGCGCCTTGCGGCGAGCAGAAGATGATCGAAGAGCGCTTCTGGAAGTCATACACGCCCAGTGGCGAAGAAAAGCGCGCAGTGCCGGACGTCGGCAATACGTGGTTGGGACCGGCGCAATAGTCGCCCAGCGCCTCGCTGGTGTGACGGCCCATGAAGATCGCGCCGGCATGGCGGATCTGCGGCAGCCAGGCCTGCGGGTCTTCCACTGACAATTCCAGGTGCTCGGGCGCGATACGGTTGGCCACGTCGATGGCCTGCTGCATGTCGGCCACCTTGATCAGCGCGCCACGGCCGTTGATCGAGGTCTCGATGATGGTGGCGCGGTCCATGCCCGGCAGCAGCCTGGCGATGCTGGCCGCCACGCGGTCGAGAAACTCGCCATCAGGGCTGACCAGGATGGCCTGGGCGTCTTCGTCATGTTCGGCCTGGGAAAACAGGTCCATGGCGATCCAGTCCGGATCGGTCCGGCCATCGCAGACCACAAGGATTTCCGAAGGCCCGGCGATCATGTCGATGCCGACCTGGCCAAAGACATGGCGCTTGGCCGTGGCCACATAGATATTGCCGGGGCCGACGACCTTGTCGACCTTGGGTACGCTTTGCGTGCCATAGGCCAGGGCTGCGACGGCCTGGGCGCCCCCGATGGTGAAGACCCGGTCGACGCCGGCGATACAGGCGGCGGCCAGCACCAGTTCGTTGATTTCACCGCGCGGGGTCGGCACCACCATGACCACTTCAGTCACGCCGGCCACTTTGGCGGGGATGGCGTTCATCAGCACCGAAGAGGGATACGACGCCTTGCCGCCCGGCACGTACAGGCCGGCACGGTCCAGCGGCGTGACTTTCTGGCCCAGCACCGTGCCATCGGCCTCGGTGTAGCTCCAGGAGTCCTGCTTCTGCCGTTCGTGGTAGCTGCGCACGCGCTCGGCGGCCACTTCCAGGGCCTGGCGCTGGGCATCGCTGATGCGGGTCAGGGCCAGTTCAAGGCGCTCGCGCGGCAGGATCAGGTCGGCCATCGAGGCCACTTCAAGTCCGTCGAAACGCTGGGTGAATTCCACCAGCGCAGCATCGCCACGCTCGCGAACGGCCTTGATGATGTCCAGTACCCGCTGGTTGACCGAGTCGTCGGACACGCTTTCCCAGCTCAGCAGATGATCCAGATGTCGAGCGAAATCCGGGTCGGCAGCATCGAGTCGGCGTATTGCAGTGGACGTGGTCATAGCGAGGGCCTCAGTGATTGGCGGATGCTCAGGTGCCATAAGCTACCAAGCTATCCGCGCTGACACCTGAGAAATTTGGCTATGACACGGATAGCTGGACGCGGCGAATGCCGCGCAGGAAGGTCAGCCGTGGTGTCGGGATTCGACCGCCTGGCGCAGGGTGTCGATCAGGGCCTGGATGCGGGCGTGCTGCATCTTCATGGAAGCCTTGTTGACCACCAGGCGCGAACTGATGTGCGCGATCATTTCCTGGGGTTCAAGACCATTGGCGCGCAAGGTGTTGCCGGTGTCGACCACATCGATGATCTTGTCGGCCAGACCGATCAGCGGCGCCAGCTCCATCGAGCCGTACAGCTTGATGATGTCGACCTGGCGGCCCTGCTCGGCGTAATAGCGCTTGGCGACATTGACGAACTTGGTGGCCACCCGCAGGCGCCCCTTGGGCTCGACGGCACCGATGGCACCGGCAGTCATCAGCTTGCAACGGGCAATGTTCAGGTCCAGCGGCTCGTACAGCCCCTGGCCGCCGTATTCCATCAGCACGTCCTTGCCGGCGACCCCCAGGTCGGCCGCGCCGTGCTCGACATAGGTCGGCACGTCGGTGGCGCGCACGATCAACAGGCGGACATCGTCCTGGGTCGTGGGAATGATGAGCTTGCGGCTCTTGTCCGGATTCTCGGTGGGCACGATGCCGGCTGCAGCAAGCAGCGGCAGGGTGTCATCGAGGATGCGGCCCTTGGACAATGCGATGGTCAACATGGAAAACGTAAGTCCTTATCAGGAAACTCATGCCCGGGTGTCCCCAGGGCTTGCCCGGCCTGCAGGCGCGCAAAACGCAACAAACCGGGTCACGCATTAGAAATCACACCGGCGCGCAAAGCAACGGCCTCGAGAGAGGCCGTTGTCGACTAGCCCGGAACGCGACGGATCTTCGCGCCCAGCATTTGCAGTTTTTCTTCGATGCACTCATAGCCGCGGTCTATGTGATAGATGCGGTCGATCAGCGTGTCGCCTTCGGCGACCAGCGCCGAAATCACCAGGCTGGCAGAAGCCCGCAGGTCGGTGGCCATGACCGGTGCGCCCTTGAGCACGTCGGTTCCGGTCACGATCGCAGTATTGCCTTCGACCTGGATCTGCGCGCCCATGCGGTGCATTTCATACACGTGCATGAAGCGGTTTTCGAAGATCGTCTCGATCACGGCACCGGTGCCTTCGGCAATGGCGTTGAGCGAGATGAACTGCGCCTGCATGTCGGTGGGGAATGCCGGGTACGGCGCGGTGCGGATGTTGACGGCCTTGGGACGACGACCGTGCATGTTCAGCTCGATCCAGTCTTCGCCGGTGGTGACCTCGGCGCCCGCTTCCTGCAGCTTGAGCAGTACCGCCTCAAGGATAGTCGGATCGGTGTCCTTGACCTTGACGCGACCACCGGTGGCCGCCGCCGCCACCAGATAGGTGCCGGTCTCGATACGGTCGGGCATGACCCGGTAGGTGGCCGAATGCAGACGCTCGACGCCATCGATGGTGATGGTGTCGGTGCCCGCACCCTGGATATTGGCGCCCATGGCGATCAGGAAGTTGGCCAGGTCGACCACTTCAGGCTCGCGTGCCGCGTTTTGCAGGACCGAACGACCACGGGCCAGGCTGGCGGCCATCATGATGTTCTCGGTCCCGGTCACACTGACGGTATCGAAGAAGAAGTGCGCGCCACGCAGGCCGCCTTCAGGCGCCTTGGCCTTGATGTAGCCACCGTCGACATCGATGATCGCGCCCATGGCTTCCAGGCCACGGATGTGCAGGTCGACCGGTCGCGAGCCAATGGCGCAACCGCCCGGCAGGGCCACTTCGGCCTCACCGAAACGGGCGACCATCGGGCCCAGCACCAGGATCGAGGCACGCATGGTTTTCACCAGTTCGTACGGCGCGATCAGGGTCTTGATGGTGCGCGGGTCGATTTCGACGCTGAGTTTCTCGTCGATCACCGGCTCAATGCCCATGCGACCGAACAGCTCGATCATGGTGGTGATGTCATGCAGGTGTGGCAGGTTCTGGACCGTGACCGGCCCATCGGCCAGCAAGGTCGCCGCCAGAATCGGCAAGGCCGAGTTCTTGGCGCCGGAAATGCGAATTTCGCCGTCCAGCCGGACGCCGCCGGTAATAATCAGTTTGTCCATTGCAGTTTCGACACCCGTAAGGTCAGGCGCGCTCGGCCCAGGCCGCGCGGCTGAAGAATTTCATGGTGACCGCATGGATGCTGCCATCGGCGATCCAGGGGTTCAAATGTGTGTAGATCTGTTGCTGACGCTTGACGGGGCTCAGGGCGGCCAGCTCGTCACTGATGATATTCAGCTGGAAGTTGCAGCCTTCGCCTTCGACTTCCACATTGATATCGGGCAGCTTTCCTTCAAGGAAGCTTTTCACTTCGACAGCCTGCATGCTTAACCTCGTTCGGCGCTCGGTGCGCGCGGGTCGGCCATGATACAAAAAAGCCCCTGCGATGCGAACCCTCATCAAAGAGTGGCGACCGGGGGCTTGCGATCAGGCGGTTGACGATTGAGTGCCGAAAAGCTCGCTCACTCCTGAGACTTCGGCAATCTTGCGCATATCGTCAGGCAGCGAATGGACACTGACCGACTTGCCGGCCTCATGCGCGTCGCGCATGAACGCCAGCAGCAGCGCCAGCCCGACGCTGCTGGATTTCTCGACGCCGGAGCAGTCGATGACCAGGCTGTCCAGCGAGCTGGAGCGAATCAGGGCAGCGCCCTGCTTGCGCAGCTGCGGGCCGGACCGGTAATCGAGCACGCCGTCCAGGCGCAACTCACCGGCACCGGCCAGACGTACGGCCGTCTCGGTCATTGCGCGCCCTGGCCTGTCGCTTTGTCGGTTTCCTGCTTGGCCTTGGCCACCTCGCCGGCCCAGCCGTCGATGGTCTTGTCCAGGTTATTGCCATTGCGCTGCATGGCGTCGGCGAACTGGTCACGGAACAGCTTGCCGATGTTGATGCCATTGATGATGACGTTGCGCACTTTCCACTCACCCTTGATTTTCTCCAGGGTGTAAGAGACCGGATAAACGGCACCGTTAGTGCCCTTGACCTGCATCTCGACACTGGTGCGGTCGCCGCTTTCGTCCTTGGCCGGTGCCACGGTGATGCCCTGGTTGTTGTATTCCAGCAGCGCATTGCCATAGAACTGCATCAGGCTGCGCTTGAAGTTTTCCTGGAAGCGCTGCATCTGCGCAGGCGTGGCGTTACGCGAGTACTTGACGGTCATGATGCTGCGCGAGATGCCATCGGCGTCCACCACGGGACCCACGATACGGTTCAGCGCATCGTAGAACGCTCCGGGGCTGGCCTTGTATTGCTCCTTGTTGGCAGACAGATCGCTGAGCAGCTCGCGGGTGGTGCGCTCCACAAGATCATGGGCAGACGGGGCAGCCGCTGCACTGGCCAGCAGCGGCATCATGGCCAGCAGAACCAGCAGACCGCGACGCAGGGTAGAAATCATGGACAAGCTCCTCATTTGGCTTCTTTACTCACTGTATTGAGCAGGAATTTTCCGATCAGGTCCTCAAGCACCAGCGACGACTGGGTGTCATGGATCGTACCGCCATCCTTGAGCAGGCCTTCATCGCCGCCTACGCTGATACCAATGTACTTCTCGCCCAGCAGGCCCGCCGTCAGGATCGACGCCGTGGAATCCAGCGGCAGGTTATCCACCTTCTTCTGGACTTCCAGGGTCACCCGGCCGGTAAAGGTGTCGCGATCCAGATCGATCGCCGTTACCCGGCCGATGGTCACGCCGGCCATGCTGACCTTGGCTCTGACAGTCAAACCGGCAATATTGTCGAAGTAGGCATAAAGTTTATAGGTGTCACTGGTCGCACTGGCGCTCAGGCCGCTGACGCGCAACGCCAGCAGGAGCAGGGCCAGGATGCCGGCCAGCAGGAACAGGCCGACACCGGTTTCGATGGCGCGGTTTTGCATCAGAAATCTCCAAACATCAAGGCGGTCAGAATAAAGTCCAGGCCAAGCACAGCCAGCGAGGCGTACACCACAGTCCTTGTCGTAGCCCGACCGATCCCTTCGGAGGTGGGGTCGCAATCGTAACCCTGGAATACCGCGATCCAGGTCACTACCAAGGCAAATACGACGCTTTTGAGAACGCCATTGAGCACATCGTCGACAAACGAAACACTGTTCTGCATGTTGGACCAGAAGGAACCCTCATAGACTCCCAGCCAGTCGATGGCCACCCATGAGCCACCCCAGATACCGACCACACTGAAGATCACTGTCAGTATGGGCAATGAAATAAAGCCGGCCCACAAGCGGGGCGCCACGATGTACTTGAGCGGGTCGACACCGATCATTTCCAGGCTCGACAACTGCTCGGTGGCCTTCATGTTGCCGATCTCGGCGGTCAGGGCAGACCCTGCACGACCGGCGAACAACAACGCAGCCACCACCGGAGCCAGCTCGCGCAGCAGGGTCAGGGCCACCATCTGCCCCACCGCCTGTTCGGAACCATACTTGGTCAGAATGCTGAACCCCTGCAGGGCCAGCACCATGCCGATGAACATGCCGGACACGACAATGATCACCAGCGACAGCACGCCGACCGAATACAGCTGGCGAACCAGCAACTGGAAACCGCCGCTGACGTTGCCACGCCCCAGCAGGGCATTGACCAGGAAAATGCCGGAGCGTCCCATCACCGTGACGATATCGATGGCCGAGCGCCCGAGCAGGCGCACGCGCTCCATGATTGATTTGTTGCGCATCAGCGCTTCCCCAACAGGTCTTCGCGAAAATCCGGCGCGGGATAATGAAAAGGCACCGGGCCATCCGGCTCGCCGGTCATGAACTGACGAATGCGCGGGTTATCCGAGTTCATCAGCGCTTCAGGCGTGCCCTGCCCCAGGACCTGGCCGTCTCCGACGACATAGAGGTAATCGGCAATGCTGGCCGTTTCGGTCAGGTCATGCGACACCACGATACTGGTGATGCCCAGCGCGTCGTTGAGCAGACGAATCAGCCGCACCAGCACCCCCATGGCGATCGGGTCCTGACCGACGAACGGCTCGTCGTACATGAGGATCTGTGGATCCAGCGCAATGGCCCGTGCCAGCGCCACACGTCGCTTCATCCCGCCGGACAGTTCATCGGGCATCAGCTCGACTGCACCGCGCAGGCCAACGGCCTGCAACTTCAGCAGGACGATGTCGCGGATCATGTCCTCAGGCAGCTCGGTATGAACACGCAGGGGAAAGGCGACGTTCTCGAACACATCCAGGTCAGTGAACAGCGCACCGCTCTGGAACAGCACGCCCATCTGCTTGCGGGCATCAAACAGATCGCCACGCGACAGCTCGGGCAGGTTCTGGCCATTGACCCATACCTGACCGGCATCGGGACGCAACTGGGCACCCATGAGGCGCAGCAGCGTGGTCTTGCCACACCCTGAAGGCCCCATGATCCCCGTGACCTTGCCCCGGGGAATACGGATATCGACATCACTGAAAATGTTGCGGGCACCGCGCTTGAAGGTAACGCCCTTCAACTCGACCGCATAAGCGTCATCGGCACTCATTTAAACTCCTGGCAATACGGCCTCGTCCCTGCGCGTGGCCACTGTGCAGGAGGCAAAGAGGACAAGGTCGGGCCGGACAAGCCGCGAACTATACCACCGCAGCATCACGTCACCCAAGCGCAGAACCGACGTCCCGTGCTCGTGTTCACATGCTGTTACGATGCAGGTCAGACCCCTCGACAAGCGCTGCGGTTTCGCGGCCACGCCCATCTTGATCAGGCACGCAACGATCAGAGCGTGAGCGCCAGCGATATTACCGCTATAATCCCGGGCTTTTCCCCGGCTGACCGATTTCAGACATGAGCCTGACCCACGACCTGATTCATTCCGCACAGCGCACCATCCGCCTCGAGATCGAGGCCATCGACGGCCTGCTGGGCCAGATCGATGCCGATTTCGTACGTGCCTGCGAACTGATTCTGGGCAGCAAGGGCCGCGTGGTCGTGGTCGGCATGGGCAAGTCAGGGCACATTGGCCGCAAGATCGCCGCCACCCTGGCCAGCACCGGCACCACGGCGTTCTTCGTTCATCCAGCCGAAGCCAGCCATGGCGACATGGGCATGATCACCCGCGATGACGTGATCCTGGCCCTGTCCAACTCGGGCACCACCAGCGAAATCGTCACTCTGCTGCCGCTGATCAAGCGCCTGGGCATCCGGATGATCAGCCTGACCGGCAACCCCGGGTCCACCCTCGCCAAGGCAGCCGACGTCAACCTCAATGCCCGCGTCGAACAGGAGGCCTGCCCGCTGAACCTGGCCCCCACCTCCTCGACCACCGCCGCGCTGGTCATGGGCGATGCCCTGGCCGTGGCCCTGCTCGATGCGCGCGGCTTCACCGCTGAAGACTTCGCGTTCTCACACCCCGGCGGCGCGCTGGGGCGGCGCCTGCTGCTCAAGGTCGAGCATGTGATGCACAGTGGCGACGCCCTCCCCCAGGTAAAGCGCGGCACCCCACTGCGTGATGCCTTGCTGGAAATGACCCGCAAGGGCCTGGGCATGACGGCCATTCTCGAAGACGACGGCCGGCTGGCCGGGGTGTTTACCGACGGCGACCTGCGCCGCACCCTGGACCGTCCGATCGACATCCACCGGACCACCGTCGACGAAGTCATGACCGTGCACGGCAAGACCGCGCGCGCCGACATGCTCGCCGCCCAGGCCCTGAAAATCATGGAAGACCACAAGATCAGCGCGCTGATCGTGGTCGACGAACACGACCGCCCCACAGGCGCTTTCAACCTGCAGGATCTTCTGCGCGCAGGAGTCATGTAATGGAGACCCGCACCGTGAGCGACGAACTGCTGCAACGCGCCAGCAAGATCAGGCTGGCGATTTTCGATGTCGATGGCGTGCTGACCGATGGCCGCCTGTACTTCCTGGAAGACGGCAGCGAATTCAAGACCTTCAATACCCTCGACGGCCAGGGCATCAAGATGCTGATCGCCTCGGGCGTCAGCACGGCCATCATCAGCGGGCGCAAGACCCCGGTGGTCGAGCGTCGCGCCAAAAACCTGGGCATCGCCCATTTGTACCAGGGCCGCGAAGACAAGCTGGTGGTGCTTGACCAGTTGCTCGGCGAACTGAACCTTGGCTACGAACAGGTCGCCTACCTGGGGGATGATCTGCCAGACTTGCCTGTCATTCGCCGCGTCGGCCTGGGGATGGCCGTGGCCAATGCCGCCGGCTTCGTTCGCCAGCACGCCCACGGCGTCACTTGCGCCCGGGGCGGTGAAGGGGCAGCACGCGAGTTCTGCGAGCTGATCCTGAACGCCCAGGGCAACCTTGAAGCGGCCCACGCCGCCTACTTGTAGACTTCGCTCATGCTCAGCAAAAAAATTCGGACCTTCCTGATACTCGGCGTGCTGGCATTCCTGCTGGCGGCGGTCGGCTACTGGAATGTCAGCCCCGAGAGCTTCATGGAACAACCTGCCGTGATGCCTGACGAAACCGCCATCGACTACTACGCCCTGAACGCGCGCAGCGTGCAGTACCTGCCCGACGGCAAGGTGCAGTACGAAATGACGGCCGACAAGGTCGAACACGTCAAGGCCTCCGATGTCACCCTGCTGACCCGGCCGGACCTGCAGATGTACCGTGGCACGGCGTTCCCGTGGCACGTGCAGAGCGCGCGCGGTGAAGTCTCACCCGGCGGCGAGCAGGTCGAGCTGATCGACGATGTGCGTGTATCGCGTACCGATGAAAAGAAACGTTCGACTGTCATTACCAGCACTCGAATGACCGTATTCCCACAGAAGCAATATGCGCAGACCGAGCAAGCCGTTAGAATCGACGCCGGCGGCGGTGTCACTACGGCCAAAGGGATGAAAGCGTATTTGAACGACGGCAGGATGGACCTGCTGTCCAACGTAAGAGGACAGTATGAGGCTCGTTAAAACTCTTCCTTTCTTGCTCGGCCTGGGCGCAGCACTGGGAAGCGCGAGCGCCTGGTCCCTGCCCACAGACCGTGACCAGCCGATTCATATCCAGTCGGACGATGCGCAGCTCGACGACAAGCAGGGTGTTGCCACCTACAAGGGCAATGTCATCATCACCCAGGGCTCGATGAAGATCACCGGCAACACCGTGACCATCACACGCAATGCCCAGGGCGAAGTCGATGTTTTCACCTCGGTCGGCAACCTGGCCTATTACGAGCAGAAGCCTTCGGCGACCAAGCCTATCGTCCAGGCCTATGCCGTGACCATCCAGTACAACGCAGGCCAGGACCGGATCACACTGATCGACAAGGCCAAGGTCATCAACGATGGCAACACCTCCGAAGGCGAAAAGATCGTCTACGACACCGTGCGCCAGATCGTCAGTGCAGGTCGCGCGACCGGCAGCAACGTGACGACGCCACGGCCACGGATCGACATGGTCATCCAGCCGAAAAAGAAAACCGAACCGCAGCAGAAGGCCCAGTAAATGGCAACGCTCAAAGCCCAGCACCTGGCCAAGAGTTACAAGAACCGCCAGGTCGTACGCGATGTCAGCCTGTCGATCGACAGTGGCCAGATCGTCGGCCTGCTGGGCCCGAACGGTGCCGGCAAGACGACGTGTTTCTACATGATCGTCGGCCTGGTGCAGGCCGACCAGGGGCGCGTACTGATCGATGACCTGGATGTCAGCCACCAGCCGATGCACGGCCGGGCTCGCGCCGGTATTGGCTACCTGCCCCAGGAAGCCTCTATTTTTCGCAAGCTGACCGTGGCCGACAACATCATGGCCATTCTGGAAACCCGCAAGGAGCTCGACGGCGCGGCACGCCGCAAGGAGCTGGAAAACCTCTTGCAGGAGTTTCACATCACCCATATCCGCGACAGCCTGGGCATGAGCCTGTCCGGTGGCGAGCGGCGCCGCGTGGAAATTGCCCGGGCACTGGCCACTGCCCCCAAGTTCATCCTGCTGGACGAGCCCTTTGCCGGTGTCGACCCGATTTCGGTCGGCGATATCAAGCAGATCATTCATCACCTGAAGGCCAAGGGCATTGGCGTACTGATCACCGATCACAACGTCCGTGAAACCCTGGACATCTGCGAAACCGCCTACATCGTCAATGATGGACAGTTGATCGCCGAAGGCGATGCCGAGACCATCCTGGCCAACCAGTTGGTCAAAGAGGTCTACCTCGGACACGAGTTCCGCCTCTAGACCGACCACAATGACCATTGACAGCGGATTATTTGTCGTGGCGCTCTAGGCAAGCGCTTGAATTTCAGGCATATAACTTGCTTATAAAAGGCGGCGCCCAGGCGCCCTGTAGTGGATGGCGCACGCGCGCCGGCGAATGTAAGGTGTTGAGCCACTGCCATGAAACCATCGCTAGTCTTGAGAATGGGCCAGCAGCTGACGATGACACCGCAGCTGCAACAGGCTATCCGCTTACTCCAGTTGTCGACCCTGGACTTGCAGCAGGAAATCCAGGAAGCCCTGGAATCCAACCCCATGCTGGAACGCCAGGAAGAAGGCGACGATTTCGATAATTCCGACCCGATGGCGGACAATATCGAAAACAAGCCGGGCAACGAGCGTGAACACGAGCCCCAGGATTCGACCTATCAGGAATCGTCCGCACCCACCGTGGACAATCTTGAAGAAGGCGAATGGAACGAGCGCATCCCTAACGAACTGCCGGTCGACACGGCCTGGGAAGACATCTACCAGACCAGCGCCAGCAGCCTGCCCAGCAATGATGATGACGAGTGGGACTTCACCACCCGCACCTCTGTCGGTGAAAGCCTGCAGAGCCATCTGCTGTGGCAGCTCAACGTCGCGCCGATGTCCGACACCGACCGCCTCATTGCCGTCACCCTGATCGACTGCATCAACAATCAGGGGTATCTGGAAGAGTCGCTGGAAGAGCTGCTGGAAGCCTTCGATCCCGAACTGGACATCGAACGCGATGAAATCGAAGCCGTGCTGCATCGCATCCAGCAATTCGAACCGGCCGGCGTCGGTGCCCGCACCCTGAGCGAATGCCTGCTGCTGCAACTGCGCCAGATGCATGCCAGTACGCCCTGGCTGAGCGAAGCCCAGCGCCTGGTCACCGACTACATCGATCTGCTGGGCGGGCGCGACTACTCGCAACTGATGCGTCGCATGAAGCTCAAGGAAGATGACCTGCGCCAGGTCATCGAACTGGTCCAGAGCCTCAATCCACGGCCGGGCTCGCAGATCGAGTCCAGCGAGCCGGAATATGTCGTGCCCGATGTCATTGTGCGCAAGGACAGCGAGCGCTGGCTGGTCGAACTGAACCAGGAAGCGGTGCCACGCTTGCGGGTCAACCCGCAGTACGCCGGTTTCGTGCGCCGCGCCGACACCAGCGCCGACAACACCTTCATGCGCAATCAGTTGCAGGAAGCCCGCTGGTTCATCAAGAGCCTGCAAAGCCGCAACGAAACACTGATGAAGGTGGCCACCCAGATCGTCGAGCACCAGCGCGGCTTTCTCGAATACGGCGACGAGGCCATGAAGCCACTGGTGCTGCATGACATCGCCGAAGCCGTGGGCATGCATGAATCGACCATTTCCCGGGTCACCACGCAGAAATTCATGCACACGCCGCGTGGCATATACGAACTGAAATACTTCTTTTCCAGCCACGTCAGCACCTCCGAAGGCGGCGAATGCTCGTCCACGGCCATTCGCGCCATCATCAAGAAACTGGTGGCGGCGGAAAATCAGAAAAAGCCATTGAGCGACAGCAAGATCGCTGGTTTACTGGAGGCACAAGGCATTCAAGTCGCCCGTCGCACAGTCGCCAAGTACCGCGAATCCCTCGGGATAGCGCCATCCAGCGAGCGTAAGCGGCTGATGTAGCGGACGAAGCACCTGCAGGTGGCGTACCAGAGCTCACCGCTGCTTGCAGGCGCAGGCCACAGCGTTCCAGTGGCAGGTCACCGGCCTGTCTCTTATGCACTGGCAAAGGGAGAAAGCTGTATGCAAGTCAATATCAGTGGACAACATCTGGAAGTGACCAAACCCCTTCGTGAGTATGTGGAGCTCAAACTCAAGAAGCTCGAAGGGCATTTCGACAAGATCACCAACGTCCAGGTCACGATGACGGTCGAGAAGCTGAAGCAGAAAATCGAAGCCACTTTGCATATTCATGGTGGGGAGGTCGTAGCCAACGCCGAACATGACGACATGTACGCGGCCATCGACCTGCTCACCGACAAGCTCGACAGACAATTGCTCAAGCACAAGGAAAAGCAGCAAAGCATCCTCAAGGGTGCGACAGCGCGCTGACATACCAACCCATGATTCGACTTGAAAACATACTGACCCCCGGCCGTTCCCTGGTGAACGTGCCGGGAGGCAGCAAGAAACGCGTGCTTGAACAGATCGCCAACCTCATCGGGCGTGAAGTACCCGCCCTGGACGCACAAGACGTATTTGAAAAACTGCTGGCCCGCGAAAAACTGGGCTCGACCGGCTTTGGCAATGGCATCGCCATTCCTCACTGCCGCCTGAATGACTGCGTAGAACCGGTCAGTGCGGTTCTGTTGCTCGACAAGGCAGTGGAGTTCGATGCTATCGACGGTGAGCCCGTCGACCTGCTGTTCGTACTGCTGGTACCACAGGCGGCCACGGACGAACATCTCAAGCTGCTGAGCCAGATTGCCGGCATGCTTGATCGCAGCGATGTACGCGACCAGTTGCGCAGCGCGAAAAGCAGTCAGGCGCTTTACGATTTAGTACTGGAAAAACTCAAAGGCCATTGAGCATGCGCATGATCATCGTCAGTGGCCGCTCAGGCTCAGGCAAGAGCACGGCACTCGACGTACTGGAAGACAATGGCTTCTACTGCGTCGATAACCTGCCGGCCGGCCTGTTGCCCGAACTGGCCGAGCGCGCCCTGCTCAACAGCGAGCAGGCCGAGCCGCTGCTGGCCGTGTCGATCGACGCGCGCAATATGCCCAGCCACCTGACCCGATTTCCGCAGATCCTCGACGAAGTCCGTGCCCGGCACATCTCTTGCGACGTGCTGTATCTGGACGCTGACGATGCCACGCTGCTCAAGCGCTTTTCCGAGACCCGTCGTCGTCACCCGTTGAGCAATGCACAGCGCTCGCTGGCCGAGGCCATCCGCGACGAGAGCCAACTGCTGGGGCCGATCATCGACCTGGCCGACCTGAAGATCAACACGACGCACCTGAACCTCTATCAGTTGCGTGACACCTTGAAGCTGCGCCTGTTGAACAAGCCCGAGCCCGGCACGGCCTTTCTCATCGAGTCGTTCGGCTTCAAGCGTGGCATGCCCGTGGACGCCGACCTGGTGTTCGATGTGCGCTGCCTGCCCAACCCGTACTGGAAGCCTGAACTGCGCGACCATTCAGGGCTTGAGCCCATAGTGGCCGAGTACCTGGCAGCGCAGCCTGATGTCGAGGAAATGTTCCAGGACATCTTCACCTACCTCAATAAATGGTTGCCGCGCTTCGCCGCCAGCAACCGCTCCTATGTGACCATTGCCATTGGCTGTACCGGCGGACACCACCGTTCGGTCTACCTGACCGAGCGCCTGGGCCAGGTTCTGCAACAATCACTCAAGAACGTCCAGGTTCGCCACCGCGACCTCAGCTGAAGGATTTCCACTGCGATGCCCGCTTGCCAGATCACCATCATCAACAAACTCGGCCTTCATGCCCGGGCCGCCGCCAAGTTTGTCGGCGTGGCCGGCAAGTTTCCCTGCCAGATCAGGATCGGTCGCACACCTGAAACGCTTATCGACGGCAAAAGCATCATGGGCGTCATGATGCTTGCGGCCGGCAAGGGCACCGAACTGCACGTGTCCGCCGAGGGCGACGATGCGGAACAGGCACTGCAAAGCATCGTCGAACTGATCAACAACAAGTTTGACGAGGGCGAGTAATACTGCGGCGCTGTTGATAGCAAAAAGGGGCCCTGTTCACCAGGCGCCCCTTTTTTGTTTACCGTCTTAACCCAGGGTGCAGGCAGTCCCCTGCTCCAGGGTCCGTAGCCCACAAGGCTCCAGATCGAACCAGGCCAGCCCCTGGACCACCAGCAAACAGGTGCCGGCCAGCAGCAAGAGGCTGCCGACTATCAGGCGAAGCCTGCGTGCACGGCGGTTGATTGGTGTTAGTGAACGCATGAGGCACCCTGGATGGTGACGAATGAATCAGCCCTTGGTCGCCTGGTAGCGGCGAGCGACTTCATCCCAGTTGATGACATTGTAGAAAGCACCGATGTATTCGGCGCGACGGTTCTGGTACTTGAGGTAATAGGCATGTTCCCAGACGTCGAGGCCCAGAATTGGCGTATTGCCGTGCATTAACGGGCTGTCCTGGTTGGCGCTGTGCTCGACCACCAGTTTCTTCTCGGGTGTCACACTCAACCAGGCCCAGCCGCTGCCGAAACGTTTGACGGCCGCGTCGGTGAAGGCGGCCTTGAAGGCCTCGAAACCGCCCAGGTCCTGAGCAATGCCAGCGGCCAGGTCACCTGTCGGCTCGCCACCACCGCCGGGCTTCATGACCGTCCAGAACAGCGAGTGGTTGGCATGACCGCCACCATGATTGACGACCACCGCGCGCAGGTTCTCTGGCAGTTCCTTGGCCTTGCCGACCAGTTCCTCGACCGGGAGCTGCTCATATTCAGTACCGGCAACGGCTTTGTTCAGGTTGTCGATGTAGGTCTGGTGGTGCTTGGTATGGTGAATCTTCATCGTTTCCGTATCGACGTACGGCTCCAGTGCCTCGTAGGCATACGGCAATTCAGGCAGGGTGTGAGACATGTCAATGGACTCCGTGCAGGTAATGAGTAGCTGAAGGCTTTTGCAACGACGTGCGGGCGTGCTCGCTGTTGCTGTTCAGCAGTCGATGGGTACGTGGGTATTCGCCGTGCTCGCTGATAAAGCCCAGCAACTCGGCATAGGTCTTGTTGCTATGGCGCAAGGCAGCCTGGCGCAGGGCGTCGCGCAAGCGCGAATCCTGCATGGCCTGCAACAGGCGCTGATGGATCGCACACAGGTATTCGGCGCTCTCCTCCGGCTGTCCCAGGCTCAAATGCAGGTCGGCCAGGTTATGGTGTGAAATGACGCAGGCGGCGACCGCTTCATCCGGGTCCGCCCAGCGCTCGAACAGCACCTGCGCCAGCGCCAGCGCCTGGAGGTACAACTCACGAGCTTCTACCCACTCGCCGAGATTGAAACAGCGATTGGCCTGTTCGATGGTCCGTTTCCAATGCTGCATGACTACCTCCAGAGGCATGGCGGCGGTTCAGATACCGCCAGCGGTCAGTTTTTCAGGGTTGAGCAACACTTCCAGCTGGCTGCGTTGCAGGTCGGTATGTTCCAGCGCCACGTCGATGATCGGACGGCCTTGCTGATAGGCCTTCTTGGCGATCTCGGCAGCTTTCTGGTAACCGATGATCGGGTTCAATGCGGTCACCAGGATCGGGTTGCGCGACAGCGCTTCCTGGAGTTTTTCCTGGTTGACCTTGAAGCTGCTGATGGCCTTGTCGGCCAGCAGGCGACTGGCATTGGCCAACAATTCGATGCTGGCCAACAGATTCTGGGCGATGATCGGCAGCATCACGTTCAGTTCGAAGTTGCCGGACTGGCCGGCCACAGTAATGGCCATGTCATTGCCGATCACTTGCGCGGCGACCATTGCCGTGGCTTCCGGAATCACCGGATTGACCTTGCCAGGCATGATCGATGATCCCGGCTGCAGCGCCTCCAGCTCAATCTCGCCCAGGCCCGCCAAGGGACCGGAGTTCATCCAGCGCAAGTCATTGGCAATCTTCATCAACGAGACGGCCGTGGCCTTGAGCTGGCCGGAGACCGCGACGGCAGTGTCCTGCGAACCGATCAGGGCAAACAGGTCCTTGCCCGGCTTGAACGCCACACCGCTCAGCGCGCTCAGCTGGGCGTTGAAGCGCACGGCAAACTCAGGGTGTGCGTTGATCCCGGTGCCCACCGCCGTGCCGCCCTGGGCCAGCGATTGCAGGCTTGGCTGCAAGGCCTGGAGATGTTCGAGGTTGGCGCGAATCTGCTGTGCCCAGCCATTGAGCACCTGGCTCAAACGCACCGGCATGGCGTCCATGAGGTGGGTGCGACCGGTCTTGACGAACGGATGCACCTGGGCGGCCTTGTGCTCGGTGACCTCGATCAGATGCTGCAAGGCAGGCAGCAAGTGCTCATGCAGGGCCAGTGCCGCGCTGACGTGGATAGTGGTCGGGATGATGTCGTTGCTGCTCTGGCCACAATTGACGTGGTCATTGGCATTGATCGCCTCGCCATGAATGCGGGTCGCCAGGGTCGCGATCACTTCGTTGGCATTCATGTTGGAGCTGGTGCCGGAGCCGGTCTGGAAGACATCGACCGGAAAGTGGACCATGAAATCGCCGGCCAGCAGGTCGTTGACCGCCTGGACGATGGCCTTGCTCTGCCCTTCGCTGATCTGCTCCAGCTCCAGGTTGGCCTTGGCGGCGGCGGCCTTGGCCAGCAACAGCGCGCGGATGAACTGCCGCGGCATGCGCTGCTGGCTGATCGGGAAATTGTCGACCGCACGCTGGGTCTGTGCGCCATACAGGGCTTCGGCCGGCACCTGCAGTTCGCCCATGCTGTCGCGTTCGATACGGGTATTACTCATCGGAATATCCTTGGACCAGTTCAGTGAGAGAGATCGACGGCTGCAGCACGCATGTAGCCAGTTCATGGACACAGGCTTGCCACTGGCGATGCCGGGCCGGGGTCACAGCCAGGGCCTTGACGTCGCGCAACGGGCGCCAGGCTTGATCCAGGCACAGGCAGCGCCAGTGCCAGGGCAGGACGGTATCGCGTGCCGTGTCGAGCAGCAGACGCAAGGCGGTCAGGGCAATCAGGGCCTTGGGCGTGGCAGTGAAACGCGCCAGATAACGCCCTTCAGCGAGGTAATGCTCGATCAGGCGCGGCTCATCGGGATCCAGCGCACAGCGGATCCGCAGACCCAGTTCGCGCCAGTTATCCAGGTAAGGCAGCTCGTGCAGGACAGACCCCATGACCCATGACTCAGCCAAGAAATGATATTCATTATTGAATGAGATTAAGAATCAAAACAAGACTCTGGCGTGAATCTGTTTTTTGGGGTGCTGGAGAGGGAGGGACAAAGAAGGAGGAATGGGGGATTGCGGGTAGGAGCGCGCTTGCCCGCGACCGAGTGCGATAGCGCTCGCAAAATCTCGGAAACGCTGAGATTTACAGCTGTAAATCTGCGAAACGCTGAAAATTTACGGCTGTAAATCTGCGAAACGCTGAAGATTTACGGCTGTAAATCTACGAAACGCTGAAAATTTACGGCTATAAATCTATGAAACGCCACAAATTTACGACTGCTAACGCAGCCGGTCGCGGTGGTCCGGCATACCGGCAAGCGCGCTCCTACACCGGGCGGTTTCAACTGCCGGCGACGGTCATGCGTTCGATCAGCACCGAGCCGGTGCGGATGTTGCTGCGCAGTTCAAGATCACTGCCGATGGCCACAATCTGCTTGAACATGTCGCGCATATTGCCGGCGATCGTCACTTCCTGGACCGGGAACTGGATCTCGCCGTTCTCGACCCAGAAGCCGGCCGCCCCACGCGAATAGTCACCCGTTACCATGTTCAAGCCGCTGCCCATCAGTTCGGTCACCAGCAGGCCACGCCCCATACGACGCACCAGGGCCGCCTGGTCTTCAGTACCGTGGGTGACGAACAGGTTATGCACGCCGCCGGCATTGGCCGTGCTCGGCAGGCCCAGCTTGCGGCCGGAGTAAGTGCTCAGCATGTACGAGACCAGATCGCCATTCTCGACGAACGGCTTGGCGTAGGTGGCCAGGCCATCGCCATCGAAGGACGCACTGCCCAATGCATGGATCAGGTGCGGACGCTCATCGATGGTCAGCCACTCAGGGAACAGGCGTTGACCCAGCGTGCCTTCCAGGAAGGACGACTTGCGGTACAGGTTGCCGCCGGAAATGGCCCCGAGAAAACTGCCGAACAGACCGCCGGCCAATTCGGCAGAAAACAGCACCGGCACTTCGCAGGTGGGCACCGGACGGGCGCCCAGGCGGCTGGCGGCCCGCTGGGCCGCCTTGCGCCCGATGACCTGCGCGTCGGTCAGCAGATCACCCTGACGATTGACGTCGTACCAATAGTCACGCTGCATCTGGCCGCCATCTTCGGCGATCATGACGCAACTGAGGCTGTGCCGGGTCGACGCATAGCCGCCGATGAAGCCATTGCTGTTGCCATACACCCGGCAGCCCTGGTGGGTATTGAGGGTGGTGCCATCGGCATTGCGGATCCGGCTGTCGGCCTCGAACGCCGCCGCTTCGCAGACCAGCGCCTTCTCGATGGCTTGCTCCGGGGTAATGTCCCAGGCATGGAACAGATCGAAGTCTTTCAGCTCGCGTGCCATCAAGGCCGAATCGGCCAGCCCCGAGCTTTCGTCTTCGGAGGTGTGCTGGGCAATCGCCAGCGCCGCGGCGACGGTTTCGCGGATAGCGTCCGGACCACTGGCCGAAGTGCTGGCCGAGCCCTTGCGCTGGCCGACGTACAGGGTGATGCCAAATCCCTGGTCGCGATTGAACTCTACGGTCTCGACTTCGCGCTGGCGCACCGAGGTCGACAGTCCCTGGTCCACCGAGACGGCCACCTCACAGGCGCTGGCGCCCTGGCGACGGGCTTCGGCGATGATCTGCTCGACCTGCTCCTGAAGTGCTGGCAGGGCTTGTGGGCCGACGCTTTGGGTTGCACTCATGACTTTCTCCATCAAATTCTGCTTTCGGCACAGTTCACATACCGAGCGGGCCGGACAAGCGGCCCCTGACTGGTTATCATGGCGGCGTTTATTTGCGGACGGCCCCCATGGTTGATTCTTACGACGACTCCCTCGACGGGGAGAAAAGCAAAACCCAGGTAAAACGCGAGCAGCAGGCGCTGGTTGAAATGGGCGAGCGCCTGACTACCCTCAAACCGGATGTGCTCGACAAGCTGCCCTTGACCGACGGCTTGCGCCGCGCCCTGGCCGAAGCCCCCAAGCACACCGCGAATATCGCGCGAAAGCGCCATATCCTGTTTATCGGCAGGCTGATGCGCGATCAGGACCAGGAGGCCATTCTTGCCCTGCTGGACCAGCTCGACAGCTCGACCCGGCAGTACAACGAACGCTTCCACTCGCTGGAACGCTGGCGCGACCGTCTGATCGGCGGCGATGACAGCGTCCTGGAAAAATTCGTTTCCGAATACCCGGACGCCGATCGCCAGCAATTGCGCTCCCTGATCCGTCAGGCCCAGCATGAACTGGCGCATAACAAGCCACCGGCTTCCAGTCGCAAGGTCTTCAAGTACATCCGCGATCTGGACGAAGTGCAGCGCGGCCTGCGCTAGCGCCTGCTCAGGACTGGTCAGCAGTGACCAGTCCTGCCCTTCCCTCACCCGCCTGTGCCGCCCACGGTGATCGCATCGATCTTCAGGGTCGGCTGGCCGACGCCTACCGGTACGGATTGTCCGTCCTTGCCGCAGGTGCCCACACCACTGTCCAGCGACAGGTCGTTGCCCACCATCGACACCCGGCTCATGGCCTCCGGACCGTTACCGATCAGGGTCGCGCCCTTGACCGGGGTGGTGATCTTGCCGTCTTCGATCAGGTAGGCCTCGCTGGTGGAGAACACGAACTTGCCGCTGGTGATATCCACCTGCCCGCCGCCCAGGTTGGCGCAGTAGATCCCGCGCTTTACCGAAGCAATGATTTCCTGTGGGTCGCTTTGCCCGCCCAGCATGTAGGTATTGGTCATGCGCGGCATCGGCAGGTGCGCATAGGATTCGCGACGACCGTTGCCCGTGCGTGCCACGCCCATCAGGCGGGCATTGAGCTTGTCCTGCATGTAGCCCTTGAGCACGCCGTTCTCGATCAGCGTGGTGCATTCGGTCGGGGTGCCTTCGTCATCGACGCTCAGCGAGCCACGACGACCGGCCAGGGTGCCGTCATCGACGATGGTGCACAGCTTGGAGGCAACCCTTTCGCCCATCCGGCCGCTGTAGGCCGAGCTGCCCTTGCGGTTGAAGTCGCCTTCCAGGCCATGACCGACCGCTTCGTGCAACAGCACGCCCGACCAGCCCGAACCCAGCACCACCGGCAAGGTGCCTGCCGGGGCGGGTATCGCCTCGAGGTTGACCAGCGCCTGGCGCAAGGCCTCACGGGCGTAGCCCATGGCCCGGTCTTCATTGAGGAAATAACGGTAATCGGTACGGCCACCGCCACCGTGCCCACCGCGCTCGCGACGGCCGTTCTGTTCGACGATCACACTGACATTGAAGCGCACCAGCGGCCGTACATCGGCCGCCAGGCTGCCATCGGCGGCAGCGACCAGAATACGCTCCCAGACCCCGGCCATGCTCACCGAGACCTGCTGGATCCGTGGGTCCAGCGCCCGGGTGGCGACATCAATGCGCTTGAGCAGCTCGACCTTTTCGGCGCGGCTGAGCACTTCGAGCGGGTTGTCCGACGCATACAGCTGGGCCACATCCTGGGTGGTGAACGCCTGGACCCGACCGTTCTGGCCGGCACGCGAGATGGAACGGGCCGCACGCGCCGCTGCGCTCAGGGCCTCGAGGTTGATGGCATTGCTGTAGGCAAAACCGGTTTTTTCGCCCGATTGCGCACGCACCCCGACCCCCTGGTCAAGGTTGAAGCTGCCTTCCTTGACAATGCCGTCCTCAAGCGCCCAGGACTCGGAAATCATGCCCTGGAAATACAGATCGGCCGCGTCGATCCCGGGCCCGGCCAATTCGCCCAGCACCGATTGCAGGGTGTCCAGGTTCAGGCCGCCAGGCGCCAGAAGATGTTCGCTGACTGAGGACACGTCACTCATATTCACTCCGAAGCAGGCCGCACCGCGTCCTGCACTGAAAATCGCCGGTGACTGGACACCGGCATCCGCGCCCGTATGGACGCCTGTTCTTCACTGTCGCGCTGCGCCAGCAGCACGGCTTCACCTTTGTCCTGCTCGGCCAGTATTCGTCCCCAGGGGTCGATGATTGCCGTCTGGCCCCAGGTTTCCCGAGGGCCCGGATGGATGCCGCCCTGGGCGGCGGCCAGCAGGTAGCACTGAGTCTCGATGGCGCGGGCGCGAATCAGGATCTCCCAGTGCGCCGCACCGGTGACGGCGGTGAACGCCGAAGGTGCGGTAATCAGTTCTGCGCCCGCTTCACGCAGGGCGGTGTACAGCTCCGGGAAGCGCAGGTCATAGCATACGCTCATCCCCAACCGCCCCACCGGCGTATCGGCAACGACTACATGGCCTCCATAAGCATAGTCATCCGATTCACGGTAGCGCCCGCGATTGTCAGTCACATCGACATCGAACAGATGCAATTTGTCGTACCGGGCCGCCTGCTCGCCATGCTCGTCGATCAGCAACGAGCAGGCCGCAGCCTTGCCCTCGGGCTGATCCTGCGGTGGCAGCGGCAATGTACCGGCGACAATCCATAACCTGAGGTCACGGGCGGCCTGTTTCAACCATGGCAGGATCGGACCTTGCCCCAGGGCCTCGGCGCGGCCGATGGCGGCCGCGTCGCGACGTCCCAGCGCCGGGAAGTTTTCCGGCAGCACCGCCAGCCGCGCGCCCTGCCCGGCAGCCTGCTCCAGCAGGCGCCGGGCATGGCGCAGGTTTTCGGCGATGTCGCTCTGGCTGACCATCTGAATCACGGCAAACGTCATTTGATCCTCCCTGCCAACCTGACTAAACAGGCAACCCTGTTACTGAGGCTTCTCGAACGGCTTGTCGAAGGTAATCTTCGGCTCTTTCCAGGGCCCCTCGACCTTGTACTGGACACTGGCGAAACGCGCAACGCGGTCGCCCAGCAACTTGTCTGCCAGAAACAGTGCGCCGCCAATGGCCGGTGCGCCGACCAGCAAGGCGGCAATGGGCAGGTTGTTGGTGACCGGCAGGGTCACCAGCAGCTTGGCGTTGACCTGATCCCTGACCATGTCCAGCGTGCCGTCCAGCTCCAGGTTGCTCGATGGGCCGGTCAGGGTGATCGGCTTGCGCGTCACGTAGACACCTTCGCTGGCCACCAGCAGGCCCTTGACCCGGTCATAGCTGAGCCCCTTGCCCAGCAGGTCGGAGAAGTCCAGGCGCAAACGCCGGCCGATGGAGTTGAAGTTGAGCAGGCCGAACACTCGTAACGCCTGGGCACCGCCTTCGACTTCGACGAACTGGCCCTTGCGCAACGTGGCATCCAGACTCCCGGAATAACGCTTCAGGCCCACCCAGGCCGGCGAGCCCGGCCAGCGGCCGTCGATGTCCAGCTCGAATGATTCGCTGGTCACGGTCGGCGCAAAGCCCCAGGCCTTGAGCACATCGCTCAGGTCCTTGCCCGCCACATGGCCCTTGATCCAACTGCTGCCGGCCCCCGGCGTGCCGTCCCAGCCCCCGTTGCCTTCGAGCAGCAGCCCCTTGAGGCCCAGGCTCAGGTCGTTGAAGCGCAAGCCACTGGGGGTCGGACGGATTTTCAGGGCCCAGCCACCGACCAACTGCTCGCCCTGGAACACCTGGTTGATGCGCAGATCCAGCGCCGGCACCTGACGCGGATCGAACCCGGCCAACGGGTCAGGCGCGTTTTCGACCACCGCCGCATTGGGGTCGGCGGCCGGCAGGTGCACGTACTGCAGGTCGATATCGATCGGGGCGTTTCTGGCATCGGGCAACGCCGCCGTCCCTTTGACCTTCGCGCTGTCCAGCGCCAGCTGCCAGGCAGCGGCAATACGCTGCACCTGCACGCGGACCTGTTCAAGCGTAGTGCCCATGGCTGTCAGCCGGCCGATCTGCACATCGACCCGGTTGAGCATCTGCCGGGCGCTGCCGCCGGTATCGCCACCGCTGTAGCGCTTGGCCACGTCCTGCCAGGGCGCGATATCCAGTTCGGGCAGGCTGCCACTGATGCGCAAGCCCTTGGCCTGGGGCACAACGGCGCCGCCCTGCCCCAGAAACAATTCGCCACGCCCTTGCAACGGATCACTGGCAGGCGCTGCCCAGGTCAGGCTGGCCTGCGTGCCATACACCGCGTCGTAGCGTCGCTCGCGGCCTTGCAGGGTCATGCGAAACTCACTGGGGCGCGCCTGTTCGCGGGACTTGCCGAACGGTGCCGGCAGGTCCACCGCCAGGCCTTGCAGGCTGGAACTGATCGACAGCGGCGTGTCTGCCCCGTCGAGCAGCAATTGCAATTGATAGGGAATATCGCCCGAGGCTGGCAGCGGCTGATTGAAGCTCAGCCAGTCAGTCAGGCGCTTGAGGGCAATCTGGCCGCTGGCATTGATGCGCGTGATATTCGCGCCTGGCTTGCCCTCGGCCGAAATTTGCGCCGTGACCGGCTGATCAAACGCCTGGGCACTGATGTTCTTGCCACTGAGCCCCCGATCACTGTCGAAACGGAACTCGCCCTTCAGTTGACTCAACTCCAGCGGCGGCTCGGCCAGCTTCAGGCGCGCACCCTCACTGGCAAAGTCCACGACAATCTTCGGCTCAAGGCCCTTTTCCAACGGAATGTCGAGGTTCAGCCGGCCCTTGAGTGGACCCTCGCCTTGCCATTTGGCAAAGGTGCTGCCGGTGCCGATAGGGGCGTCCTGCAGGATTTTCAGGCCATCGCCCAGGCGACCGGCAAATTCGCCATCGACCAGCAGGTGGACGGGTTGTCCGGCGACAGCGGGTGGAACATTGACCTGTACGTTGCTGACTTTGGTGCCCAGCATCTGACCCTTGCTGGCCGTGATGCGCACATCGTTGTTCTCGACGTACACCTTGCCGTCCACGCCCGTAAGCGCAGGCCAGCCCGGCTGGAAATCCAGGGTCGCATTCTTGACGTTGAAGAACAGGCTGATGACCCGGGCATGATCAGGGGCGTTCTTGTGCAACGAGCCCTGATACTGGAAAAAACCCTGCTTGACCTCGCCGGCGACAATGGCCGTGCGCAGCCAGTTATCCAGCGCCGGGCTAAGCACTGCCGGCAGGTACTTGCCGGTGTAGCGACCATCACCGTCGAGCAGGCCGACGCGCAGGTCCATGTAGTCTTCATGGTCGTGCTTGAGGTGGATGCGAATCAGAAAATCGGCCGCGATCCGGCCTTCGTCGCCCAGCACCTTGATGTACGGCGCCACCAGGGTGAAACGGTCCTGGTCCAGGGTCCAGGTCAGACGGGCATTGGCCTTCTTGTAGCCCCATGGCTTCTTGAAGATCGGGTCCAGGTGCAGCATGAAGTCGTCACTGGCCAGGCGCAGTTCGCCCTTGCCCAGGTCACCGCTGATGGCACCGCTGACATTGCCGGCCGCCGGCGCGCCGTGATACGCCTTGAAGCCGATCCTGTCCAGGTTGGCGGCAAAGCTCAGGCGCTCGTCACCCTGCGCCTGCGGGCGCCAGTCGAGCAGCACGTTGTGCAGCGTGCCGGTGACATCCAGGCGATCGAGCACTTCACGCAAGGTGTCAGGCAGCGGTGCCAGCGAATCGAGCAGGGCCGTGAGCGGCGTCAGGTCCAGACGGTCGGCCTGGACATGCCACAGCTCCTGACGCTCGGCCGTGGCGAGGCTTTGCCGCAAGTGCAGGCGGCTTTCCCAGCGCTGCTTGCCCAGGTTCATGGCCAGCGAGTCCAGCGTCAGCTCGAAGCCCTGTTCGCTGCGTACGAACCAGGCATTGAGCGCCAGGTCATCAATCCGGGCCGGCGCATGCTCGCCATAGTGGCCTTGCAGGTGCGGTGCATTGAGCTGCACGGTTGCCTGCTGCAACGTGCCCTTGCCCCAGCCCAGCCAGAATTGCCCACCGGCCTTGAGCGCCGACACTTCCCAGTCGCGGGTCAGGCTGCGCGGCAGCCATTGCGCCCAGTCGCTCTGCGGCAGGTTCAACCAGGCATCGGCCTGGGCCTGGCGCCATTGGCCGGGCTGGATACGGGCCTGCACATTGAGCGCCAGCGGCTGGCCATCGGGCAGGGTCAGGCGTGCATCAAGGCGCTGCCGGCCGGGGCCGGTGGCCAGGCTGGCATTGATGTAGGTGAGGGTCAGGGGTTGTTCGTCGAAAGGCTGCACCGTCAACTGGCTGTCGAACACCGACAACTGCGCCACCTGCTGCAGGCGCGTCAGCACCTGCTCGGGATCCAGGGGCGCCTCGTCGCGCTTCGGCACGCCCTGCAGCGCCCATTGGCCATCCTTGTCCTGCCGTACGATCAGTTGCAGACCGCTGACCTCGAGGTCGGCAATGTGCACCTGGCGGTGGACCAGGCTGTCCCACAGCGCCGGCACTACCCGCACCTGGTCCAGACGCAGTGCGTTGCGACCTTCGCCGACCATTACATCGTGGGCCAGCAGCACCGGAGCAAAGCCGCTCCAGCGCCCCTCCAGGCGACCGATGCTCAATGGCATGCCCAGGGCAGCCTGGGCGCGGCTTTCGACGTCCACCCGGTACTCGGCCAGCATGGGCGCCAGTTGCCGCCCCAGGCTCACATACAAGGCGGCCAGTACCAGCAACAAGGCACACAGGCTCAGGCCCCAGCGGACCAGCACCGCCATCAGGCGCGGCAGGTTCATCATTCAGCAGCCTCCGCGCCAGGCAACCGCAATCACTGACGGCAACGAGAGGCCGCTACACAGGACCCACGCCGGGATTTGCTCATTGATCACACATCACTCTCACTCAAGGGGCATCCCTGCCGCGGCCCCGCCTTGCAACGGGTGTCATATCTGCAGTGCGAGCAACTCAGAGCAGCACAACGTCGTATTGTTCCTGTGAATACATCGATTCGACCTGAAAGCGTATGGTGCGGCCAATGAAGGCCTCAAGCTCGGCCACATTGCCCGACTCTTCATCGAGCAGGCGGTCGACCACCCGCTGGCTGGCCAGCACCCGATAACCCACCGCCTGGTAGGCCCGGGCCTCGCGCAGGATCTCGCGGAAGATCTCGTAGCAGATGGTTTCCGGCGTCTTGAGCTTGCCGCGCCCCTGGCAGCACAGGCAGGCCTCGCACAGGATCTGCTCGAGGCTTTCACGGGTGCGCTTGCGGGTCATCTGCACCAGGCCCAGCTCGGTGATGCCGATGATATTGGTCTTGGCGTGGTCGCGTTCGAGCTGTTTTTCCAGGGTGCGCAACACCTGGCGCTGGTGCTCGCTGTCTTCCATGTCGATGAAGTCGATGATGATGATGCCACCCAGGTTGCGCAGGCGCAGTTGCCGGGCAATCGCGGTGGCCGCTTCCAGGTTGGTCTTGAAGATGGTTTCTTCGAGGTTGCGGTGGCCGACGAAGGCACCGGTGTTGACGTCGATGGTGGTCATCGCCTCAGCCGGGTCGACCACCAGGTAACCGCCGGACTTGAGCGGCACCTTGCGCTCCAGCGCCTTCTGGATCTCGTCCTCGACCCCGTACAGGTCGAAGATCGGCCGCTCGCCGGGGTAGTGCTCCAGGCGGTCTTCGATCTCGGGCATCAGTTCGGCGACGAACTGCCGGGTCTTCTGGAAGGTTTCCCGCGAGTCGATGCGGATCTTCTCGATGCGCGGGCTGACCAGGTCGCGCAGGGTGCGCAGCGCCAGGCCCAGGTCCTCGTAGATGACCGTGGGCGGGCTGACGGTCTTGATCTGTTCGCCGATCTGGTCCCAGAGCCTGCGCAAGTAACGGATGTCCATGAGGATTTCTTCGGCGCCAGCGCCTTCGGCGGCCGTGCGCAGGATGAACCCGCCGGCTTCCTTGATGCCCTCCTGGGCCACGCAGTCGCTGACCACCTTCTTGAGCCGGTCGCGCTCGCCCTCATCTTCGATCTTCAACGAAATGCCGACATGCGCCGTGCGCGGCATGTACACCAGGTAACGCGACGGAATCGACAACTGCGTGGTCAGTCGTGCGCCCTTGCTGCCGATCGGGTCCTTGGTGACCTGCACCACCAGGCTCTGGCCTTCATGCACCAGCGCACTGATCGGCTCGATGGCTGGGCCTTCGCGCATGGAGATTTCCGATGCGTGGATGAAGGCGGCACGGTCCAGGCCGATGTCGATAAAGGCCGCCTGCATGCCGGGCAGTACCCGCACCACCTTGCCCTTGTAGATATTGCCGACGATACCGCGGCGCTGGGTGCGCTCGACATGCACCTCTTGCAGGACGCCGTTTTCCACCACCGCCACCCGTGATTCCATGGGGGTGATGTTGATCAGGATTTCTTCACTCATGGCTTATCACCTTCCAGGCCTTGCCAACAGGGTATGCCGAAATGGCCCAGCAGGTCTGCGGTTTCGCACAGCGGCAAGCCCACGACCGCCGAGTAGCTGCCGTGCAGGCCCGCGACGAAGATCGCCGCCAGCCCCTGGATGGCATAGCTGCCGGCCTTGTCCAGCGGTTCGCCACTGGCCCAGTAGGTGCTCGCCTCATGCGCCTGGATGGCGCGAAAACGCACGCGACTGGCGACCACCCGGCTTTCGCAACGCTGTCGGTCCAGCACCGCCACGGCGGTCAGCACCTCATGTTCACGCCCCGACAACGCGGCCAGCATGGTCAGCGCGTCCTCCCGGTCAACGGGCTTGCCGAGAATCCGGCCGTCGAGCACCACGGCTGTATCAGCCCCCAGCACGCAGGCCTGCTGCGTCCCGGGCAGCAAGGCCAGGCCCGCCCGGGCCTTACTGCGTGCCAGGCGTTCGACATAGGCTTCGGGGGTTTCGGCGGCCAGCGGCGTTTCGTCGATCTGCGCACTCAGCACGCTGAACGGCACGCCGATCTGGGCCAGCAGTTCACGACGTCGCGGCGAACCGGAAGCCAGGTAAAGAAAGGACATCGGGACGTCTCCATGTCGGCAACGCCCTGTTCAGAGCGCCTGCACTGCGTGCGCTCAATTGATTTTCAGGTGCTTGCGCAGCCCGCGTAGTCCATAGCTGATCCAGGGCCATAACAAGGCACTGACCAGCGCCGGCAGCACCAGCGCCAGGGTGGGCTGGCGATTGCCGGTCAAGGCGCTCAGCCACAGTTGCGCCAGTTGCGCCAGGCCAAAGACCACCAGCAGGATCAGACACTGTTGCCAGGTCGGGAAGATCCGCAGGCGGTGCTGCAAGGACATCACCAGAAAGGCGATCAGGCTGAGGGTCAGTGCGTTCTGGCCCAGCAGGGTGCCGTACAGCACATCCTCCATCAGCCCCAGCAGCCAGGCGGTGGTCATGCCGACCTTGTGCGGCAGCGCCAGGATCCAGAAGGTCAGCAGCAGCGCCAGCCACAGCGGGCGAAAGATTTCCATGAATTGCGGCAGCGGCGAAACGCTGAGCAACAGGCCGATGGCGAAGGTCAACCAGACCACCCAGCCATTGCGCCCGGAGACGTGACTAACCATCGATGGGTTCTCGGGAATTGGACGGCACGGAGGCCGGTGGCGTCGTCGGCCTTGAGGCCGGGCGAGGGCTGGCCGGTGCCGGCGAAGCCGCAGGGCTGCCCTGCCCGGCTGGATGCGAACCGGTCGATGTGCCGCGTGCAGGCGTCGAGTGCGACAAGACAGCGCCGCCTGGCGTGGTATTGACCGGAAACACTGGCAGCAAGGCACCTGGCATGGCCGGGAACACCGGGGCGTAGGCGCCAGGCGCGGGTGCCAGGCTGGTCGGCACCGTGCGTCGCCCCAGCAACTCCTGCGCCTGGCCCGCCTCGGCGGCGCGTTCCTCGGCCGAGCGGCCGTCGGAGAACACCAGCAACAGGTAGCGGCTGCGGTTCAGGGCCGCGGTCGGTTCGGCGCGGATAACGGCAAATGGCTGGCCGGAGTCATGATTCACCTCCGTGACCGTCGCCACCGGATAGCCGGCCGGAAAGCGCTGGCCCAGGCCGGAGCTGACCAGCAGGTCGCCTTCCTTGATGTCGGCCGTGTCGGCCACATGGCGCAACTCCAGGCTTTCGGGGTTGCCGGTGCCGCTGGCGATGGCGCGCAGGCCATTGCGGTTGACCTGCACCGGAATGCTGTGAGTGGTGTCGGTCAGCAACAGTACACGGGCGGTGTACGGCATCAACTCGACCACCTGCCCCATCAATCCACGGGCATCGAGCACCGGCTGGCCGAGCATTACACCGTCGCGCTCACCCTTGTTGATGATGATGCGATGGGTAAAGGGATTGGGGTCCATGCCGATCAACTCGGCCACCTCGACCTTCTCGTTGACCAGTGCCGAGGAGTTGAGCAACTCGCGCAGGCGCACGTTCTGCTCGGTCAGGGCCGCGAGCTTCTGCAGGCGCCCCTGCAACAGCAGGGCTTCGGTCTTGAGCTTTTCGTTCTCGGCCAGCAGTTCGGTACGGCTGCCAAACTGCATGGCCACGCCCTGGTACAGGCGCTGCGGCAGATCGACGATCCAGTAGGACTGCATCAGCACGAGCGACATCTGGCTGCGCAGCGGCTTGAGCAGGGTAAAACGGGCGTCGACCACCATCAAGGCAACCGACAGCACCGCCAGCACAAGCAGGCGTACGCCCAGCGAAGGGCCTTTGGCAAAAAGCGGTTTAATAGACGGCTCCTGTCGGGCATTGGCTCGACGGATTGAGCCTTGACGGGCTGTTATTCATGCACAAGGGAAATTGCCTGGACGGATTGAAAGGCGTGTTCAAGGATCAGCCACAGGTCTACAGGTAGCACAAGGGCCACCTGCAGACAAAGGACTGCTTGAAGCGCTCCCGACGAATCACTCGCTGGAGAGCAGGTCCATGGTGTGTTTATCCATCATTTCCAGCGCACGGCCACCGCCGCGCGCCACGCAGGTCAGCGGGTCTTCGGCGACGATCACCGGCAGGCCGGTTTCCTGGGCCAGCAGCTTGTCGAGGTCACGCAACAGTGCGCCACCACCGGTCAGCACCAGGCCACGCTCGGCGATGTCCGAGGCCAGCTCCGGTGGCGACTGCTCCAGCGCGCTCTTGACCGCCTGGACGATGGTCGCCAGCGACTCCTGCAGCGCTTCGAGCACTTCATTGGAGTTGAGGGTAAAGGCACGCGGGACGCCTTCGGCCAGGTTGCGGCCGCGCACGTCGACTTCGCGGGTCTCGCCGCCCGGGAAGGCGGTGCCGATTTCCTGCTTGATGCGCTCGGCGGTGGACTCGCCGATCAGGCTGCCGTAGTTGCGGCGTACGTAGGTCACGATGGCTTCGTCGAAACGGTCACCCCCCACGCGCACGGACTCGGCATAGACCACGCCATTGAGCGAGATCAGGGCGATTTCAGTGGTACCGCCGCCGATATCGACGACCATCGAACCGCGTGCCTCTTCAACCGGCAGGCCGGCACCGATGGCGGCAGCCATGGGCTCTTCGATCAGGAACACTTCGCGGGCACCGGCGCCGAGGGCCGACTCGCGAATGGCACGGCGCTCAACCTGGGTGGATTTGCATGGAACGCAGATCAACACACGTGGGCTGGGTTGCAGGAAGCTGTTTTCGTGCACTTTGTTGATGAAATACTGGAGCATCTTTTCACAGACGCTGAAGTCGGCGATCACGCCGTCTTTCATCGGACGAATGGCGGCAATGTTGCCAGGGGTACGGCCCAGCATGCGTTTGGCCTCGGTCCCTACGGCCACGACGCTTTTCTGGTTACCGTGGGTACGAATGGCGACGACGGAAGGCTCATTCAGTACGATACCGCGCTCACGCACGTAAATAAGGGTGTTGGCAGTGCCCAGGTCGATGGAAAGATCACTGGAAAACATGCCACGCAGTTTCTTGAACATGGGAAAGGGACCCTAGGGAACGCGTGGGTAAAAAAGTGCGGCAAACTCTAACAACGACAGGGATTTTGGGCAAGGAGCCAATATGTTAAATTGGCAGCTTTTCCGAGCAAGACCCTGGACGTTCGCGGCCATCAGACCCACGAAACGCCGTCATGTTCCGCAACTGCCCCGGATCCAGGTCCGATGCACTCAATGCACTCAATTGGAGATACCCCCATGGCGCTCGAGCGCAGCGACGTGGAAAAGATCGCTCACCTGGCCCGTCTGGGCCTCAACGACGACGATCTGCCACGTACTACCGAAGCACTGAACAGCATTCTCGGGCTGGTCGACCAGATGCAAGCGGTCGACACCGACGGCATCGAGCCCCTGGCTCACCCCCTGGAAGCGTCCCAGCGCCTGCGCGACGATGTCGTGGCCGAGAGCAATCACCGTGACGAATACCAGGCCATCGCCCCTGCGGTCGAGCAAGGTCTGTATCTGGTTCCGAAAGTCATCGAGTAAAGGGAAAGCGCCTGCATGCACCAAATGACCCTGGCCGAGATCGCCCGCGGACTCGCCGACAAGAAATTCTCCTCCGAAGAGCTGACCCGTACCCTGCTGGCACGTATCGCCGAGCTGGACCCGAAGCTCAACAGCTTCATCACCGTGACCCAGGACCTGGCCATCACCCAGGCCCAGGCCGCCGACGCCCGCCGCGCCGCCGGTGAGACCGGCGCGCTGCTCGGTGCACCGCTGGCGCACAAGGACCTGTTCTGCACTCAGGGCATCCGCACCAGTTGCGGTTCGCGCATGCTCGACAACTTCAAGGCGCCCTATGACGCCACCGTGGTTGCGAAACTGGCCGCCGCCGGCACCGTGACCCTGGGCAAGACCAACATGGACGAGTTCGCCATGGGCTCGGGCAACGAGTCGAGTTTCTACGGCGCAGTGAACAACCCGTGGAACCTGGAGCACGTACCGGGTGGCTCGTCCGGTGGTTCGGCCGCCGCCGTGGCCGCACGCCTGCTGCCGGCCACCACCGGCACCGACACCGGCGGTTCGATTCGCCAGCCGGCCGCACTGACCAACCTGACCGGCCTCAAGCCTACCTACGGCCGCGTCTCGCGCTGGGGCATGATTGCCTACGCGTCCAGCCTCGACCAGGGCGGCCCGCTGGCCCGCACCGCCGAAGACTGCGCCCTGCTGCTGCAAGGCATGGCCGGCTTCGACCCGCAGGACTCCACCAGCATCGACGAGCCGGTGCCGGACTACTCGGCCACGCTCAACGGCTCGTTGCAGGGCCTGCGCATCGGTCTGCCGAAAGAGTATTTCGGTGCCGGCCTGGACCCGCGCATTGCGCAATTGGTCCAGGACAGCGTCAAGGCCCTGGAAAAGCTCGGCGCGGTAGTCAAGGAAATCACCCTGCCGAACCTGCAGCACGGCATCCCGGCCTACTACGTCATCGCCCCGGCCGAGGCTTCCTCGAACCTGTCGCGTTTCGACGGCGTGCGCTTCGGCCATCGCTGCGAACAGCCCAAGGACCTCACCGACCTGTACAAGCGCTCGCGCGGTGAAGGCTTCGGTGCCGAGGTCCAGCGCCGGATCATGGTCGGCGCCTATGCGCTGTCGGCCGGCTACTACGACGCCTACTACCTCAAGGCGCAGAAAATCCGTCGCCTGATCAAGAACGACTTCATGAACGCCTTCGCCGAAGTCGACGTGATCCTGGGCCCGACCACGCCGAACCCGGCCTGGAAGATCGGCGCCAAGAGCAGCGACCCGGTCGCCGCCTACCTCGAAGACGTCTACACCATCACCGCCAACCTCGCCGGCCTGCCCGGCCTGTCGATGCCGGCCGGTTTCGTCGATGGCCTGCCGGTGGGCGTGCAATTGCTCGCACCCTACTTCCAGGAAGGCCGTCTGCTGAATGTGGCCCACCAGTACCAGTTGGTCACCGACTGGCATACGCGCACGCCTGCCGGCTTCTGAGGAGAATCATAAATGCAATGGGAAGTCGTCATCGGGCTGGAAATCCATACCCAGCTCTTGACCCAATCGAAGATTTTCTCCGCCAGCGCCACCACGTTCGGTTCCGAGCCCAACACCCAGGCCAGCCTGGTCGACCTGGGCATGCCCGGCGTGCTGCCGGTGCTGAACAAGGAAGCGGTGCGCATGGCGGTCAAGTTCGGCCTGGCGGTCGATGCCGAGATCGGCCAGCACAACGTGTTCGCGCGCAAGAACTACTTCTACCCTGACCTGCCCAAGGGCTACCAGATCAGCCAGATGGAGCTGCCGATCGTCGGCAAGGGCCACCTGGACATCACCCTGGAAGACGGCACCGTCAAGCGCATCGGCATCACCCGTGCGCACCTGGAAGAAGACGCCGGCAAAAGCCTGCACGAAGACTTCCAGGGCATGACCGGCATCGACCTCAACCGCGCCGGCACGCCGCTGCTGGAAATCGTCTCCGAGCCGGACATGCGCAGCGCCAAGGAAGCGGTGGCCTACGTCAAGGCCATCCACGCCATGGTCCGTTACCTGGGCATCTGCGACGGCAACATGGCCGAGGGTTCGCTGCGCTGCGACTGCAACGTCTCGATCCGGCCCAAGGGCCAGGTCGAGTTCGGCACGCGCTGCGAGATCAAGAACGTCAACTCGTTCCGCTTCATCGAGAAGGCCATCAACAGCGAGATCCAGCGCCAGATCGACCTGATCGAAGACGGCGGCAAGGTGATCCAGCAAACGCGCCTGTACGACCCCAACACCAACGAGACCCGCGCCATGCGCAGCAAGGAGGAAGCCAACGACTACCGCTACTTCCCCGACCCCGACCTGTTGCCGGTGATCATCGAGGATTCGTTCCTGGAGCAGATCCGCGCCACCCTGCCGGAACTGCCGCCGCAAAAGCGCGAGCGCTTCCAGAGCCAGTTCGGCCTGTCGGCCTATGACGCCAGCGTGCTGTCGTCCAGCCGCGAGCAGGCCGACTACTTCGAGCAGGTGGTCAGCATCGGCGGCGACGCCAAGCTGGCCGCCAACTGGGTCATGGTCGAGCTGGGCAGCCTGCTCAACAAGCAGGGCCTGGAAATCGAACAGTCGCCGGTCAGCGCCGAGCAACTGGGCGGCATGCTCAAGCGCATCCAGGACAACACCATTTCCGGCAAGATCGCCAAGATGGTGTTCGAGGCCATGGCCAATGGTGAGGGCAGCGCCGACGAGGTGATCGAGCAGCGCGGCCTCAAGCAGGTGACCGACAGTGGCGCGATCGAGACCATGCTCGACGAGATGCTGGCGGCCAATGCCGCCCAGGTCGAACAGTACCGTGCCGCCGACGAGGCCAAGCGCGGCAAGATGTTCGGCTTCTTCGTCGGTCAGGCGATGAAAGTCTCCAAAGGCAAGGCCAACCCGCAGCAGGTCAACGAACTGCTCAAGGCCAAGCTCGAAGGCTGACCCTTCACCGGCGCGTGCAAGCGCGCCGGTGAAGCCCCACAGGATAAGCACCCATGCGCCAACTGCTCACGGCCTGTACCTTGCTTTCGCTACTGGCTGGCTGTTCCAGCCATTCGGTCGACCCGCATGGCTATGACGAAACCGGCAAGGCGTCCTGGTATGGCGCGCGTCATCATGGCAAGCGCACCGCCAGTGGCGAGGCATTCAACCAGAACGCGCTGACCGCCGCGCACCGTGAGCTGCCGTTCGGCAGCCGGGTCAGGGTCACCAACCTGGCCAACCAGCGCAGCGTGGTGGTGCGCATCAACGACCGCGGCCCCAACACGCGCGGGCGCCTGATCGACGTGTCGAAAAAGGCCGCCGAACAACTGGGCATGATACGCAGTGGCATCGCCCGCGTGCACGTTCAGGGACTGGACTGAGGGTCACGGTCATTTTTCAACTCTCGACCCTGCCACCACCCGCCCTGCTGCAACTGGCCGGCGGCCTGCTGCTGTTGCTGATCGGCGCCGGGCTGTCGGTGCGGGCCGCTGTGCGTCTGGCAGCCTGGCTCAAGGTGCGAGGGCTGATCATCGGCCTCACCGTCATGGCGCTGGGTAACAGCGCCCCGCAGCTCTCGGTCGGGGTGCAGGCTGCCTTGTCGGCCAATGCCGACATCGCGGTGGGCAGCGTGGTCGGCAGCCATATCTTCAATGTGCTGGTGACCCTGGGGCTGTGCGCCCTGATCATTCCGTTGCGCGTGCCCCTGCAAGTGGTGCGCGTGGACATTCCGCTGATGATTGGCGCCTGCGCCCTGCTGACCGCGCTGGCCTGGGACCGGGAAATCGGCGTGCTGGACGGCCTGGTGCTGCTGGCCGGCCTTGCCTTGTGCCTGCTGGTCATCGTGCGCCAGGCCAGCCACGCGGCCCGTCATGGTCACGGCCACAGTCATGGCCCGCCCCAGGGCGACAGCCCGCCGCGCACCCTGCTCGAACTGCTGAGCCTGGCCGGCGGCCTGTTGCTGTTGATCGGCGGCGGGCACCTGCTGGTGGATGCCACGGTGACGCTGGCCATTCACCTGGGCCTGTCGGAACGCATCATGGGCCTGACGCTGATGGCGGTGGCCACCTCGATGCCAGCGCTGATCACTTCACTGGTCGCCGCCCTGCGCGGTGAGCGCGACATGGCCGTGGGCACGGTGATCGGCACCAGCCTGTTCAACCTGCTGGGCGTGCTGGGGCTGACCGCGGTGCTGGCACCGGCACCGCTGTCGGTGTCGCCCAACTCACTGGCCTACGACCTGCCGATCATGCTCAGCGTCGCAGTGCTGTGCCTGCCGCTGTTCTGTTCGGGCTATCGCATCACAAGGCTCGAAGGGCTGCTGCTGCTGGCGCTGTACACCGCCTACGGGCTGGACATCATCGGCTTCAGTACCGGCATGCTGCTGGCCGAACGCCTGGAAAGCTGGATACTGCACCTTGTGCTGCCGGTGCTGACCGCCCTGGTGATTGTGGACATGGTCCGCACGTGGTGGCGCCATCATCGTTGATTCCCCTTCCAGAGCACGAGGAAATACCCCATGAGCGACCCGAAGACCCAAGCCGGAGAAAGCATTCGCCGCCAGGTGATGGGCGATGCCTATGTCGATCGCGCCCGTGCCAATGCCAGCGCGTTCAGCCTGCCGCTGCAAGACTTCATCAATGAGCAGGCCTGGGGCAGTGTCTGGAGCCGCGAAGGCCTGGACCTCAAGACCCGCAGCCTGATCACCCTGTCGACCCTGACGGCGCTCAAATGCTCGCAGGAACTCAAGGGTCACGTGCGCGGCGCCCTGAACAACGGCTGCACCCCGGAAGAAATCCGCGAGACCTTCCTGCACTGCGCGGTCTACGCCGGCATGCCGGCGGCCATCGACGCCTTCCGCGCCGCCCAGGAGGTGATTGAAGAGTACTTCGCCAAACCGTAGTGCCGACGGTTCAAATCCAGCCGCCCCATTGCAGCAGGAAGATGCCGATGTTGGTGGTCACCGCGGCGGCCAGTGTCGTCAGTACGATAATGGCGGCCGCCAGCTCGTAGTTGCCATTGGCACTGCGCGCCATGATGTAGCTGGAGGCGGCGGTGGGGCTGGCGAAGTAAAGGAACAGGATGCCCAGTTCCGGGCCACGGAAGCCACAGGCCCAGGCGGCCGTGGTGCAGATCAGCGGCAGCCAGACCATTTTCATCAGGCTGGCGCCCATCGCCATTTGCCCGCTCTTGCGCAACGAGGCCAGCGACAGGGTGCCACCAATGCAGATCAACGCCAGCGGCAGGGTCATCTGCGCCAGGTAGTTGGCCGAGGTCTCGAACCACATCGGCATGCGCACGCCGTAGTAGGCAAAGGGCGAGGCCACGATCACGCTGATGATCAGCGGGTTGGAAAATACGCTCTTGATCACGCTCCACGGGTCGGATTTGATCACCGGGCTGTACACCGCCAGGATCATGGTCGACAGCGCGTTGTAATACAGGATGACCATCGCCGCCAGGATCGCGCCCACGGAAATCCCGTGGTCACCGTACATGCTCGCCGCCAGCGCCAGGCCCACCACGCCGTTGTTGCCCCGAAACGCGCCCTGGACATAGATGCCACGGTCGGCAAAAGGAATGCGCCAGATCGCCCAGCCCCAGAGCAGGGCAAAGCTGAGCAGGGTCGCGACGGTGAAGAAAATCAGCAGGTCGGCTTGCAGGGCGGTCTTGAGGTCGGCATGCACGATGCCCATGAACAACAGGGCCGGCATGGTGACATTGAAGACCAGCGACGAGGCGGTGACGATGAAGCCGTCGTTGATTGCCCCGATACGCTTGAGAAACACGCCCATGAACAGCATGGCAAAGACCGGTGCCGTGACATTGAGTGTTTCCAGAAAAATAGCCAGCATGCCGTGCGTCCCCTGCCCCATCGTTAGGCGGCTAATGATAAGCCAGACAGGACAGGGTTTTACCAGATATTACGCCATGCCCACAGGACATCCCCTTGTGTCGCTGACACAGCGCCAAGGCGGAGCGCTGTCGCATAGCAAACACGGGGCCCGTGTAGGAGCGCGCTTGCCCGCGACCGAGTGCGAAGCGCTCGCAAGATCTTCGAAACGCTGAAAATTTACGACTGCTAACGCAGCCGGTCGCGGGCAAGCGCGCTCCTACGGTGGGTGAACTCGGTCAGTTGTTTTGTGCATGATGAGAGCGGCCGGGCCGCAATCCGCTTCAGACTACGAAGCCTGCGGCTCGACCGCCAGATCGACCACTTCCGGGCGCTTGAGCACGGCGTACAGCACGCCGGTCACCAGGCTGCCGGCGACGATGGCCAGCAGGTACAACAGCGCATGGTTGATGGCATTGGGAATCAGCATCACGAACAATCCGCCGTGCGGCGCCATCAGTTTGCAGCCGAAGTACATCGACAACGCACCGGTCAGCGCACCGCCGGCGATGCTGGCCGGGATCACCCGCAACGGGTCCTTGGCCGCAAACGGAATGGCGCCTTCGGAGATAAAGCACAACCCCAGCACAAACGACGCCTTGCCCGCCTCGCGCTCGCTCTGGGCGAACTTGCGCCGCGCCAGCACACTGGCGATGCCCATGCCGATCGGCGGCACCATGCCGGCGGCCATCGCCGCGGCCATCGGCGCGTAGCTCTGCGAGGCCAGCAGCCCGACCGAGAACGCATAGGAGGCCTTGTTGATCGGCCCGCCCAGGTCGACGCACATCATCGCCCCCAGCACCACACCCAGCAGGATCGCATTGGCCGTACCCATGGTTTCCAGAAACTGGGTCAGCGCCGCCAGCATGCCGGCCACCGGTCGCCCCACCACGTAGATCATCATCAGGCCGGTGAACAGGCTGGCCAGCAGCGGAATGATCAGGATCGGCTTGAGTGCCTCGACACTGGACGGCAGGCGCGCGTAGCGGTTGATCCACTTGGCGCTGTAGCCGGCCAGAAAACCGGCGACGATGCCGCCAATGAAACCGGCGCCCAGGGTGCTGGCCAGCAGGCCACCGATCATCCCCGGCGCCAGGCCGGGACGGTCGGCAATCGACCAGGCGATGTAGCCGGCCAGCAACGGCACCATCAGTTTGAAGGCAGCCTCGCCACCGATCTGCATCAGCGCGGCGGCCAGCGTGCCCTGCTCCTTGAAGGCCTCGATACCGAATACGAACGACAGGGCAATCAACAGGCCGCCCGCCACCACCATCGGCAGCATGAACGACACACCGGTCAGCAAATGCTTGTAGATCCCGGCGCTTTCGGACTTGGCCGGTGCCTTGGCCGTGTCGGCGCTGCTTTCGACCCTGGCCTCGGCCAGGGCCTTGCCCAGCGTGACATCCGGCTGCTTGAGGGCAATGCCGGTGCCGCAACGGTAGATGCGCTTGCCGGCGAAACGCTCGGTCGCCACTTCGATGTCGGTGGCCAGCAGCACCACGTCAGCCTCACTGATGGCCTGCGGGCTGAGCGGCGTGCGGGCACCGACCGAGCCCTGGGTTTCCACCTGCAGCTCATGCCCCAGGCGTTTGGCCGACTGTTGCAGGGCTTCGGCGGCCATGAAGGTGTGCGCCACGCCGGTCGGGCAGGCGGTGATCGCCACGATCCGTGCGGGGCCTGCCGCTGTCGCTGCCGGCTCGCTGGCCACGGCTTGCCAGGGCTGCGCCTGTTCGGCGGCGCGCTGGAGAAAGGCGTCGACGTCCTGCAGCGCTTGCGCCGGTGCGGACTGGAACAGGCGCTTGCCGACAAAGCGGTTCAGGTCCAGCGCACCGCTGTACACCGCCACGATCAGGTCGGCCTGCTCGATGTCCTGCGCCGACAACTGGCGCTCCGGCTTGTGCGGGTCGACCACCTCGACGCAGGTTTCCCAGCCCAGGCGCTGGGCGGCAGCCGCCAACAGGCGGGCACTCAGGACGCTGCTGACCTTGCCATTGGGGCAGGCCGTTACTATGGCTAATTTCATCAACGTCGCCTCTCTTATTGTTCGGTCAGGTCGCGCACGGTCACACCGCTGGCGAGTCGTTCAAGGTGCGCGGTATCGGTGATGCCGAAACCGATCTGGGTCACGGCCATGGCCGCGATGGCCGTGGCGGTGCGCAAGGTCTGCGCCGGGGCGTGGGCACTGAGCAAGCCGTGCAGCATGCCAGCCAGCAACGAGTCACCGGCGCCCACCGTGCTGGCAACCGTCACCTTGGGCGGTTGCGCGTGCCAGGTGCCTTGGGCACTGAACCAGTTCACGCCGTCGGCACCCTGGGAAATCACCACATGCTCGATGCCCTGGGCCCGCAGGCGGCGGGCGGCATCGGCCTGTTCGGCCACCGAGTCGACCGGCACGCCCAGCGCGTCGGTCAATTCCTCGGTGTTGGGCTTGACCAGCCAGGGGCCGGCCTCAAGCCCGGCACGCAAGGCCTGGCCGCTGCTGTCCAGTGCGACGTGAAGACCATGGGCCTTGAGCATGGCCAGCAGGCGTTGCAACCACTGCGGGCTGACGCCGCGCGGCAGGCTGCCGGCCACCACCACGGCATCGAAGCCGGGCGCCAGGTGTTCAAGACGTTCGAACAGGCGCTGCTGGTCAGCGTCGCTGATCACCAGGCCCGGGCCATTGACGTCAGTAATGCAGCCGTCGGCCTCGGCCAGCTTGATATTGCTGCGGGTTTCGCCCGGCACACGAATAAACGCATCGACAAACCCGCGCGCGGCGAACAGCGCGTCAAACGCCTGGGGATTATCCAGGCCGAGAAAGCCCGACACGGTCAGCTCATGCCCCAGGTCAGCCAGCACCTGGGCGACATTGAGGCCCTTGCCGGCGGCATGGGTCAGCATGGCGTCGCTGCGATTGACCTCCCCGACCCTCAACTGACCCAGTTGCACGGTCAGGTCCAAGGCCGGGTTGAGGGTCAGGGTCAGAATCCTGGCCATTACAGAGCCTCCACCAGCGCACGGACTTCGGCGGCGCTGCCCACCGTCAGCGCGTCATGCGCCAGGGCCTGAGCGCGGCTCAGGCTGAGTTCACGTACACAGGCCTTGACCTCGGCGATGCTGCGCGGCGAGACACTCAACTCGTCCACGCCCAGGCCCACCAGCACCGGCACCGCCAGCGGGTCGGCCGCCAGCTCGCCGCACACGCCCACCCATTTGCCGTTGGCATGGGCGGCGCGCACAGTCATGTCGATCAACTGCAACACCGCAGGGTGCAGGCCGTCGGCCTGGGCCGACAGGGTCGGGTGACCGCGGTCGATGGCCAGGGCGTACTGGGTCAGGTCATTGGTGCCGACGCTGAAAAAGTCGACTTCCCTGGCCAATACCGGCGCCAGCAAGGCCGCCGACGGCACTTCGACCATGATCCCCAGCTGCAGGTCGCTCACCGGGATTTCCAGGCGCAGGCGCTCGACCATGTCGCGGCCCTGGCGCCATTCGTCGACGCTGCCGACCATCGGGAACATGATGCGCAGCGGCCGGTTGTCGGCGGCGCGCAACAGGGCACGCAATTGCGCCTCCATGATTTCAGGGCGCTGCAGGGTCAGGCGAATGCCGCGCACCCCCAGAAACGGGTTCTCTTCCTTGTCGATCGGCCAGTACGGCAGCGGCTTGTCGCCGCCGACGTCGAGGGTGCGCACCACCAGCGGACGCCCGTCCAGGTCGTCAAGGACACGGCGGTATTCGGCTTCCTGGGTCGCTTCGTCCGGCGCCTGGTTGTGGGCCATGAACAGCAATTCGGTGCGCAGCAGGCCGATGCCTTCGGCGCCCTGCTTGACGGCGGCCGGCGTGCCGGTGCTGTCACCGATATTGGCGCAGATTTCCACAGCGTGACCGTCACGGGTCACCGCCGGCTCCATACGGGCAGCATGCGCCGCTTGCAGGCGCAGCTCACGGGCATCGCGCTCCTGGGCGGCCCGTTCCAGCACGGCGGCCTCAGGGGCCACGGTCAGGCGGCCGCGCTGGGCGTCGAGCAACAGCACGGTGCCCGGCTCGATCAGCAGCACCTGCTCGCCAGCCCCCACCAGCGCGGTGATGCCCAGGGCCCGGGCGACGATGGCGCTGTGCGCCGTGGCCCCGCCACGTGCAGTGAGGATGCCGGCGACCCGCGCCGGGTCCAGGCGCGCCACGTCGGACGGACCGACTTCGTCCATGACCAGGATGTAAGGTTGTTCAGGCTCGGCCAGCGCCTGCACGCCGCACAGGTGGGCCAGTACACGGCGACCGACGTCACGCAGGTCGGCGGCGCGCTCGGCCAGCAGCGCGTCATTGAGCGCCTCCTGGCGGGCCGCAGCGGTTTCGATGACGGTATCCCAGGCCGCGGCGGCACTCTTGCCTTGATTCAAATGCTGTTCGACATCCTGGGTCAGCTCCGGGTCGTCGAGCATTTCCTGGTGGGTGACGAAAATTTCGCCGATGGCCTTGGCCTGGCTGCGCTCGATCAACTGGCCGATTTCGTCACGCACCCGGCGCAATGCGACTTGCAGACGCTCGCGCTCGGCGGCGGGCGACTCACCCTGTTGCGGGTAATCGAAAACCTGCGGCACCTGCACATGCGCAGGCCCCATGGCCACGCCCGGCGAGGCCGGCACCGCGCTGATGATCGCACCGGCCTGCGGCGCCACCACGGCACGCGGCGCGACCGGTTGCACCACCGCTTGTACGGGCGCGGCCAGCACCGGCTCGACGGTTTCCCCCAGGCCCTGCTCGACCGCCGCCAGCAATGCTGGCAAGGCATCGGCAGCAATGGTCGGCTCGGCCACGAATTCCAGCGTCTGGCCGCGACGTGCGCCCAGGCTCAGCAGTTTGCTCAGGCTCTTGGCCGACACCGCCAGGTCGTCGCTTTCGACGATGCGCAGGCGGATCTCGCCGTCGAAGCTTTTGGCCAGTTGCGCCAGGACCTTGGCCGGGCGGGCGTGCAGGCCGTGGGCGTTGGCCAGCACGATCTGCGCGCTGGGCCATTCGGCCGGCACTTCACCGCCCAGGGCCTGCAGCACCGCACGGCTGTTGGTGGCCTGGCCCAGCTCCTGGCCTCGGCCTTCGATCAGCAAGGCGCACAGGCGCTCAAGCAGGTTCTGGTGCGCCTCACCGAGGCTGGCCAGGCAGAACAGGCCGGTCAGCGGCTGGCCGAGCAGGCGCAGCGGTTTGTCCGGGGTGACAAAGGCCAGCCCCGGACGCTTGACCATCTGCTCGCTGTGCAGCCACCACAGGCCGTCACCCAGCGACAGGGCTTCGACCTGCTGCAGCACGGCGGCAAAACCATTATTGACGCAGTCGGCCTTGCGCAGCAGGCGCGCACCACGCCATACCAATTCTTCGAAATCATCGACCGACACGCCCAGGCTGATCATCTGCGCATCCAGCGCCAGTTCCTGGGGCGCCCCTTGCAGCAACTTGAGCAGGTCCTGCGGCGTTCTGGCGGCACGCAATGACGGTCCCAGATCAGCTTCGCCCAGCGCGCGGGTCAATAATTGCAGCAGGCGCAGGTGCTCATCGGATTTGGCTGCGATGCCGATGGCCAGGTAGACGATCTGCCCGTCGCCCCAGTCGACACCGTCAGGAAATTGCATCAGGCGCACGCCGGTGCTGAATACCTGGTCACGGGTATCCGGGGTGCCATGTGGAATGGCAATGCCCTGGCCCAGGAACGTCGAGCCTTGCTGCTCGCGGTCCTGCAGGCCCTTGAGGTAACCGGGTGCCACCAGTCCATCGGCGACCAGATGCTCGGCCAGCAGGTGCAATGCGGCAGATTTGTCCACCGCCACCTGGGCCATGGAGATCTGCTCCAGAGTGAGTTCGAGCATGCCTTGACTCCTGTGCAGCGCTGCAAGCGCCGCCTGATTCTTGTTGTAGGTACACGACAGAGTAGAAACACAACCGCGTTTTTGTCTGACATCATCCTGCACACGATAACAGCAGGAAAAACAGTTGCTGAATCGTTTAATCTTGAAATTGTGCGGCACGTTACTGGATTCTGCAAATCGGTAGAAGCTCACTCCGTCCGATTGCGGCTGCGCAGGTCAAATCAGGCTGAGCACAGCACATGAACCGATGGTCTGCTGTAAAGATCCTGCCGCATGGGGGACAATCCCGGCGGCCATGAGGCCTCCACGCATCCATGAGGCGCCACGAAAAAGGGAACATTCGGTGAAACTCAGTGATATAGCCCGCCTGGCGGGTGTTTCGGTAACCACTGCCAGCTATGTGATCAATGGCAAGGCCGAACAGCAACGCATCAGTGCCGCGACCGTGGAACGGGTCCGGGCGGTGGTCGACCAGCACGACTTCCGCCCCAACCCACAAGCCGCCGGCCTGCGCAGCCGCCACAGCCGCACCCTGGGCTTTATCCTGCCCGACCTGGAAAACCCCAGTTATGCGCGCATTGCCAAGTTGCTCGAACAAGGCGCGCGGGCGCGTGGCTACCAGTTGCTGATCGCCAGCTCCGATGATGACCCGCTGAGCGAACTGCAGCTGTTGCAGCTGTTTCGCGCAAGGCGTTGCGATGCACTGCTGGTCGCCAGTTGCCTGCCAGCCAGTGACGACAGCTATCGGCAGTTGCAGGCCAAGGGACTGCCGATCATCGCCATCGACCGGGAAATGGACCCTGACCTGTTCTGTTCGGTGGTCAGCGACGACCAGCAGGCCAGCCTGCAATTGACCCGCAGCCTGTTGCAGACCCGCCCGCGTCGCATTGCCCTGATCGGCGCCCGCCCGGAGCTGAGCGTCAGCCGTGCCCGGGCCGAGGGTTTCAGGCATGCGCTGCAAGGCTTTGCCGGCGAAGTGATCATCGAGCATGGCGACGCGTTCAGCCGTGTATGCGGGCAGCGGCTGATGAGCGAGCTGCAACAGCGCCTTGGCGGCCTGCCCGATGCCCTGGTGACCACCTCCTACGTACTGCTGCAAGGCGTGTTCGATGCCTTGCAGCCTCAGGCCGCCTTGCGCCTGGGCACCTTCGGCGACACCCAGTTGCTGGATTTTCTGCCGCTGCCGGTCAATGCCATGGCCCAGCAGCATCAGTTGATCGCCGACACCGCCTTGTCGCTGGCGCTGGCGGCCATCGAGCACAACCAGTACCAGCCCGGCGTGCACGCCATTACCCGAACCTTCAAGCAACGCATCGGCGAGGCCTGACGTGAACCTGATCGACACCCACACCCACCTGGATTTTCCGGACTTCGATGCCGACCGGGCACAGGTGTTGGAGCAGTGCCAGGCCCTGGGGGTGCAGCGCATGGTGGTGTTGGGGGTCTATGAGCGCAACTGGCAGCGGCTGTGGCAACTGTGCCTGGAGCATGCACCGCTGTACGCGGCCTTCGGCCTGCACCCGGTGCACCTCGATGAGCATCGACCCGAGCATGTGCAAGCGCTGGGTGACTGGCTGATGCGCCTGAAGGGTCATGCGAAGGTGTGTGCGGTGGGCGAGATCGGCCTGGATTACTTTCTGCCCGAGCTTGATCGTGTCCGCCAGCAGGCGCTGTTCGAGTCGCAACTGGCGCTGGCGGCAGACCTCGACTTGCCAGTACTGCTGCACGTACGACGCAGCCATGCCGAGGTCATCGCCACCCTCAAGCGCTTCAGACTCAAGCGCGGCGGTATCGTGCATGCCTTTGCCGGCAGTCTGGAACAGGCCCGCGAGTACATTCGCCTGGGCTACAGGCTGGGCCTGGGCGGGGCGGCGACCTGGCCGCAGGCACTGCGCATGCATCGGGTGTTGCCGCAATTGCCGCTGGACAGTGTCGTGCTGGAAACCGATGCCCCGGACATGGCACCGGCCATGTACCCCGGCCAGCGCAATAGCCCGCACCACCTGCCGGCCATCTGCCGGGCACTGGCGGGCCTGATGAACATCAGCGCCGAGCAACTGGCCCAGGTCAGCACCGACAATGCCCGGCAGGTGCTGGGCTGGTCCTGAGCAAAGTCAGATCAGCAACGTCCACAGCGCAAAGCCGGCATACCAGACGATGGCCGAGCGCACCAGCAGCTCCCAGATCAGGTTCAGGCCGGTCACCGCGTGGGTGCCCACGACCGGCGCCGGCACTTCACTGGCCACGCAGCCGATGCGGGCAATCAGTTGCGCGGCGCTGATATTCCAGTTCAGCAGCTCATGCAGCAACTCACGGCTGACAGCTGCAAAATTGCCCACCAGGGCAAAACTGGCCGCCAGCAAGCGGACCGGCAGCCAGTCCAGGGCATGGCGCAACTGGCCTGCCCGCTCGCCGATGGCCGGGGTCTTGCTGTGCTCGACCGCAAGCGCCAGCAGCCGATAGGCCAGCGCCGCCACCGGCCCCAGCAGCACGTACCAGAAGAGCACGGCAAAAAAGCCCTGGTAGGCCTGCCACAGCAAATGGCCTTGCACGCCCGCCAGCAACTGCTCGCTGTCATGCGCCTTGACGCCCATGTCGCGCTCGGCCACATGCACCGCCGCCTGGGTGTCGCCACGCCGGCAGGCATCGCGAAACGGCCCCAGCGCCGCGATCACATCACCGCGTCCCAGGCTGTAGATCAGCACCACCAGGTGCACCGGCAACAGCAGCCAGCCGTAAGCCACGGACCCCATGACCACCAGCACCAGATGCAGGACCAAGACCGGCAACAGCACCAGCAGCGCCAGGCTCAACCACGGCCGCGCGGCGGTGCGGGGCGAGGCTTCCAGCCGGGCCAGTTGTTTCAGCCAAGGGCCGTCACGCTGCACGCGCTGGCGCAAGCCCGAAAATTTCTCGATCACAATGGCCAGCAACAACACCAGAAAACTCATGGTTCAACTCCCGTTTGCATCCTGCACAGTCAGTCGGAAACGCGCCCAGTCAAAGCAGGGACCCGGATCGGTCTTGCGCTGCGGAGCGATGTCGCTGTGCCCGCAGATACGCGCCAGGGTGATCAGGGGCCAGGCCTTGCGCAACTGGCAGGCCAGCGCGCCCAGCGCGGTGTATTGCGCATCGGTGAAGGGCTGATCGTCAGTGCCTTCAAGTTCGATGCCAATGGAAAAATCGTTGCAGCCTTCACGTCCCTCGAAGCTCGACACACCCGCATGCCAGGCCCGGTCCAGACAAGAGACGAACTGGGTGACCTCACCATCACGCTCGATGAGAAAATGCGCCGACACGCGCAGCTCGGCGATGCCTTCGAAATAGGGGTGGGCACTGATGTCCAGGCGGTTCTGGAAAAACGCCTGCACCTGGCCGGTCTTGAAACAGGCCGGTGGCAGGCTGATGTTATGGATCACCAGCAGCGAGATTTCGGCCGCCGGCCGTGCATTGAAATTGGGCGACGGGCAATGCGCGATGCCGGCGCACCAGCCGCTTGCAGGGTCCAGCTGCATGAGCATCCCTCGATGAGCGCTTGAAAGGCCGCCAGTATGCCCGTGCAGCAAGGCAGCGCAACAGCGGCAAAACGCCCTTTACTTGTGCCCGGGCGCCGTCCCCCGTAGGAGCGCGCTTGCCCGCGACCGGCTGCGCAGCAGTCGTAAATTTGTGGCGTTTCACAGATTTCTGCGAGCGCTTCGCACTCGGTCGCGGGCAGAGCGCGCTCCTACTGGCCGCTGGCATGGCGCAGGTTGCCAATGACCGATGCCAAGGCGCGGTCGAACAGCAGGGCGTCGTCGAGTCACGGGCAAGCGCGCCCTCGTCAAACACAAATTAACTTACTGATTTTATTGGATATTGAATTCCCCGCTTGTAGGAGCGCGCTTGCCCGCGACCGAGTGCGAAGCGCTCGCAGAAATCTCGAAAACGCTGAAAATTTACGACTGCTAACGCAGCCGGTCGCGGGCAAGCGCGCTCCTACTGGCCGCTGGCCTGGCGCAGGTTGCCCATGACCGATGCCAGGGCGCGGTCGAACAGCAGGGCGTCGTCGAGTCACGGGCAAGCGCGCCCTCGTCAAACAAAAATTAACTTACTGATTTTATTGGATATTGAATTCACCGCTTGTAGGAGCGCGCTTGCCCGCGACCGGCTGCGCAGCAGTCGTAAATTTGTGGCGTTTCACAGATTTCTGCGAGCGCTTCGCACTCGGTCGCGGGCAAGCGCGCTCCTACTGGCCGCTGGCCTGGCGCAGGTTGACCATGACCGATGCCAAGGCGCGGTCGAACAGCAGGGCGTCGTCGAGTCACGGGCAAGCGCGCCCTCGTCAAACACAAATTAACTTACTGATTTTATTGGATATTGAATTCACCACTTGTAGGAGCGCGCTTGCCCGCGACCGAGTGCGCAGCGCTCGCAGAAATCTCGAAAACGCTGAAAATTTACGACTGCTAACGCAGCCGGTCGCGGGCAAGCGCGCTCCTACTGGCCGCTGGCCTGGCGCAGGTTGACCATGACCGATGCCAGGGCGCGGTCGAACAGCAGGGCGTCGTCGAGCACGCGGATCGAACCGCGCCGAAACTCCATGGCCAGGCCTGTGCGGGTCTTTTCCAGTACTTTCATGCCGGTGCGGTTGACGAAGATGTACCGTCCGCTGGCCTCGACGATGGCCGCCAGCTTGCAACGCAGCTTGTGCTCTTCGTCCTCCTGTAGCTCGACCCAGCACCCGACACGCAACTGGTCGACCTTTTGCAGCCCGCCGTCGTCTTCGGGCAATGTTGCCGGCTCGTTGAAAACCTGCTCTTCGGGCGCGATCAGGACGATTTCCTCGACCACCTTGACCATGACCGGCGCTGCACCGGCCTGTATGCCCGGCCAGGCCTGGGTCTCGCCTTGCTGCTGGCGTGAGAAGTGCTGGAAGGCCTGGACATGCAGTACCTCCAGTTGACTGAAGAATTCGCTGGTGGCGAACGGGTCGAAGGCTGCACTGGACAGCCCGTCACGCAGGACCTTGAGCAGCCCGGGCACACATTCGAGCAGACGCTGGCGCGCCTCGGGCGCTTCGTGCAATTCGACACTCCAGATCAGATCGTCGACCGCACGCAGGCCCTCCTGCCATTCGGGCGAAGCATCGCCATGCTTGAGGCAGGTCAGCAGCAGCACCTTGCTCCAGGCTTCCTGCAGCAGGCGCACCACCACCTGCGGCAGGGTCTTGCCCACCAGCCGGCGGTTCAGTTCCTGCTGCACGCGCTGGCGGGCCAGCTCGGCACGCGCCCGGCCTTCTTCGGCATGGCGGGTGCGCTGCTCCAGCAGCTCGCTGCGGCGCCGCTCGTCGTGGGTGAACGCCAGGAAATCCGCCAGCAATTCGGCGAAGATGGCCGTGTCGTCGACGAAATCGTTCAGCAGGCGCTGGACGATCTGCTCGACGCGCAGGTAAAGCGCGTCGCGCTGGTAACCGTCGCGTCCGCCCCAGCCCAGTGCGGCGCTGGCGATTTCATTGAGCAGGCGTCGTGCCGGGTGGCTGGCATGGCTGAAAAAGCTCTTGTCGAGCACCGCGACCTTGAGCATCGGAATCTGCAAACGGCCGATCAGAGCGCGCAGCGAAGGCGGCAGGTTGCGGTCGTCGAGAATGAACTCGAACAGCATCGCGACCAGATTGATGACGTCTTCGTCACCGCTGCCGACGATGCGTGACTTGCCGCTCTTGACGCTCACCCGGGTCAGCAACTGTTCCAGCTGCTCGCGCAGGTCGAACGCCTCGACCTCGTCGGACGGTGGCACGTATTGCTGCAGGTGCGATAACAGGCGCAGCAGGTCCTGGCTGGAGATCGGCCGGACCTCGGTACTGGCTTCATGACGCGGGACGAGGTTGCCACGCAAGTGCCCAAGCAGTTGCTGCAAGGCGGTAAAAACTTCCTGTACGCCCTTGTCGAGCTTCTCGGTCACCTGCGCCAGGGCCGGATCGTCCAGTTGGGGCGCGGCCCGCTCGTGCGGCGTGTGGTCGCTGGCCCGGCGGGCGGGCAACACCTTCATGTCCGGCAGGATGCCAGCGGCCATCAGCACGCGGTTGGCTTCGGCATACAACGCATCGGCCTCGGCCAGCACGTACTTCTCGAACAGTTTGAGAATGATCAGCTTGACGCGAATCTCCACGCCCAGGCTGCGCCCGGCCTGCAGGAAAAAGTCGCACAGCAGGGTCGGCCCCAGCGGGTTGTTGTGATCGCTCAGGGCGTGGGGTACCAACGCGTTCAGGCGCAGGGTCAACTGCCCCAGCGCCAGCCCGTCACGGGTCATGACCTTGGCGACCATGGCATCGACCGCCACGGTCTTTTCCAGATCGTCGTTGTGCACCAGCTCCAGCTTGTCGAACGAAACCGGATGGGGCAGCACAGGCTCATCGGCCCGGTACTGATCCAGCACCAGGAAAGCCTCACAGAACTTGTCGATGAAGGCGCGCTCGATGCTCTTGCGCTTGAGACGCAGGTCGCGCATGGCTTCGAAAAAGGTGTTCTGCTCGCCATTGTTGCAGGCCCGGTCAGCCATCTCGAAGAGGGTGTCGTCAGCGTTGTCGAACAGCACTTGCAGGGTATCCCTGAGCTGGCGGGCCGCCTGGTCGCGCACCTGCAGCAAAACCACCGGCAGACGCGCCAGAGGCATTTGCGTCGCCGGTGAAGGGACGGCCTGGTTCAACGGCACCACCTTATTGTCGCTGTGCATTGCACCTCCTGACAGGAAACAGCTGTTATCCCGCCACAGGTCTGGCCAACCCCTCACCTGTGACGAGCCCGCCTTGCCCATTAAGCGTCAACTGCATGACGTCAATTACAAGTCGGATTATCTTGCAAAACACGTTTGCAATTCCAGTAGGAGTCCGTGCCTGGGTACATAGACCGCAACATTATTGATCTGTCGCAAATGAAGCGCTGAAACCGACCAACCGTCATCCGGCAAAATCCTGTGCCTGGGCGCGGCCACTGGGTGGCAGGCATTGAGGTGGCTTATACTCGCCCCACTTTGTAGTGGAGTTTGCTATGCCAAACGTACGACTTGCCGCCCTGACTGCCGAAATCGAAGCCAACGTGCGCCGCGCACTGCTCGAAGACGTCGGCAGTGGCGATATCACCGCCCAGTTGATTCCCGAAGAGCGCCTGGCCAAGGCCACGATCATTTCCCGCGACGCCGCCGTGATCGCCGGCACCGCCTGGGTAGACGCGGTTTTCCGCCAGCTCGACCCGCGCGTGGCCGTGCACTGGCAAGTGGTCGACGGCGACCGGGTCGTGCCTGACCAGACGCTGTTTCACCTCGAAGGCCCGGCGCGCTCCTTGCTGACCGGCGAACGCAGTGCGCTGAACTTCCTGCAACTGCTGTCGGGCGTGGCCACCCGTGCGCAATTTTTTGCCGACCTGGTCGCCGGCACCCAGGTCCGGTTGCTCGACACCCGCAAGACCTTGCCCGGCCTGCGCCTGGCACAGAAATACGCCGTGACCTGTGGCGGCTGCGACAACCACCGCATCGGGCTGTATGACGCCTTCCTGATCAAGGAAAACCACATCGCGGCCTGCGGCGGAATTGCCCAGGCCGTGGTCGCCGCCCATCGCATCGCGCCAGGCAAACCGGTGGAAGTGGAAGTCGAAAGCCTCGAAGAACTCCAGCAAGCGCTGGACGCCGGGGCCGATATCGTCATGCTCGATGAACTGAGCCTGGACGACATGCGCGAAGCGGTACGCCTGAACAACGGCCGGGCAAAACTCGAAGCCAGCGGCGGCATCAGCGAACAGACACTGCGCACCATCGCCGAGACTGGCGTGGATTACATTTCCATCGGTTCGATGACCAAGGATGTGAAGGCCGTGGACCTTTCGATGCGCCTGAGCCTCTGAGGATCTGACACCCAACCGTGCCGAAGGAGTGATGCCTTGAAAGAATGGTTTGTAACCAACGCCGGCAAGCAGGTCGGCCCGATAGACGCGGCTGCCGCCCGCCTGATCGCCCGCGAGGCGCCGGGTGCCTGGTGCTGGCGCCAGGGCATGGCCGACTGGCAGCCGATCTATCAGATCACCGAGGTGCGCGCGGTCAAGAAGGACGGTGTCACGCCCTTTCCCGACCCCACGCCGGACATGATTCAGCCGCGCCCCGGCGCGCTGCCGGCCGGTGCTGCCCCGGCCGCCGCGCCCCCTGTACCGAACAACCCGTTGCCACGCCCCTCGTTCAGCCCCGACCCGCCCGCCTCCGGCGGCTATGGCTCGGCCGCGGCCACCGACGGGGTGGACTTCAAGCTGTTCGGCACCGAGACCCAGTTCGTCGAGCTGGAGCTGGACCGTGGCGAAAGCGCCGTGGCCGAGGCCGGGGCCATGATGTACAAGACCTGCGATGTGCAGATGGAAACCATCTTCGGCGACGGCAGCAGCCAGTCCTCGGGACTGCTGGGTTCGCTGTTCGGCGCCGGCAAGCGCATGCTGACCGGCGAGAGCCTGTTCACCACGGTGTTCTCCCAGCAAGGCACGGGCAAGGGCCGCGTAGCGTTTGCCGCGCCCTACCCTGGCACCATCCTGCCGCTGCGCCTGCGCGATTTCGGCGGCAAGCTGGTGTGCCAGAAAGACAGCTTCCTGGCCGGCGCCAAGGGCGTGTCGATCGGCATCCAGTTCCAGAAAAAGATCCTCACCGGCCTGTTCGGCGGTGAAGGCTTCGTGCTGCAGAAGCTTGAGGGCGATGGCTGGGTGTTCGTACACACTGGCGGCACCGTACGCAAGATCGAGCTGGCGGCTGGCGAATCCCTGGATGTCGACACCGGCTGCCTGGCGGCCATGACCCAGACCGTCGACTACGACATCCGCATGGTCGGCGGCATCAAGTCGATGCTGTTCGGCGGTGAAGGCGTCTTCTTCGCCAAGCTGACCGGCCCCGGTACTGTCTGGCTGCAAAGCCTGCCCTTCTCACGGCTGGCCGGACGCATGCTCGCGGCCCTGCCGGCCGGCAGCGTTGGCCGCAGCGAACGCTGAATATTACTGCCCACTACAAGGAAGCATCATGCAGATCACCCAAGGTCAACGCGTACCGCTCTCGACCCTGATGTCCGGCCAGGCATTGACCCTGGCCATCGCTATCGACGCCCCGCACGTAATCGACTACGTGTGCTTTGGCGTCGATGCCAATGGCAAGCTGTCGGACGACCGCTACATGATCTTCTTCAACCAGCCGAGCAGCCCCTGCAACAGCTTGCAGCAAGTGCAGGGCGGCGAGTTCCGTATCGATCTGGCGGGACTGCCGGCCAGCATCGACCGCCTGGTGTTCACCGCGTCCATCGACGGTGCCGGCACCATGCACGATATCCGTGCCAGCCATTTCAGCCTGGCCGAGGCCGGGCGCGAAGTGGCCCGTGGCGAGTTCTCCGGGGCCAGCTTTGCGGCCGAGAAAGCGATCATGGTCATCGATCTGTATCGCAAGAGCGGTGAATGGCGCCTGGCGTCCAACCTGCAAGGCTACAACGCCGGCCTGGATGCACTGGTGGTGCACTTTGGCGGCGAGGTGGCTGATGCACCGGCCCCTGCGCCTGCCCCGGTAGCGGAACCTGCACCGCCACGTATTTCCCTGGAAAAGAAAGTCGCAGCGGCGGCGCCACAGTTGGTCAACCTGGCCAAGAAAGCCCAGATCAGCCTGGAAAAGGCCAACCTGAGCAATACTCAGGCGCGGGTGGGTCTGGTGCTGGACGCTTCCGGCTCCATGAACAACCAATATTCCCAGGGGCATGTGCAGGAAGTGGTCAACCGGCTGCTGCCGATGGCTGTGCATTTCGACGATGACGGTGCCCTGGACTGCTGGGCCTTTGGCTCGCGGTCGGTGCAACTGAGCCCGGTGACCCTGAACAATTACCGCGACTACATCACCACCGACCACGGCGGCTGGCGCGACTGGGACCTGGGCCCGCGCAGCAATAACGAACCACACGCCATGCGCCAGGTCATCGACTACTACAAGCAATCGGGCGATCGCACGCCGGTGTACATCCTGTTCATCAGCGACGGCGGCGTATCGCTGAACAACCAGATCATCAAGCTGATGGTCGAAGCCGCCAGGCTGCCGATCTTCTGGCAGTTCGTGGGCCTGGGCGGGCGTAACTACGGGATCCTGGAAAAGCTCGACGACATGGAAGGCCGGGTGGTGGACAACTGCAACTTCTTCGCCCTTGACCGGCTGAACGAAGTGCCCGAAGAGAAGCTGTATGACCTGCTGATGGAAGAGTTTCCCGACTGGCTCAAGGCAGCCAAAGTGGCCGGGATTATCTGAAGTCTCGACCGAGCGTGTACTTCGCATAAAAAAACCGCCATCAGTGATGGCGGTTTTTTTGTGTTGCGCAATCAGCCTCAGCCGATCGACACACCGTGGGCTTCAGCCAGTGGCTTGAGGCCGCCGGCAAAGCCTGCACCGATGGCCTTGAACTTGAACTCTTCGCCATGACGGTACAGCTCGCCGAAGATCATCGCGGTTTCGGTTGATGCATCTTCCGACAGGTCGTAACGGGCAATTTCCTTGCCGTCGGCCTTGTTCACCACACGAATGTAGGCGTTGCCCACCTGACCGAAGCTTTGCTTGCGCGCGTCGGCATCGTGGATGGTCACAGCGAACACCAGCTTCTTCACGGCAGCGTTCAGGCTGGTGAGCTTGACCAGCACGGCTTCGTCGTCACCTTCGCCAGCGCCGGAGCGGTTGTCGCCCAGGTGCTCGACCGAACCGTCGGCCGAAGTCTTGTTGTTGTAGAAAATGAAGCTGTTGTCGTCCAGCACCTTGCCGCTTTCGCCGACGATGAAGATCGAGGCGTCGAGGTCGAATTCGGTGCCGTCGGTGACACGTGGGTCCCAGCCCAGGCCAACAGTGATTTCGGTCAGGCCAGGGGCTTCCTTGGACAGGGAAACGTTACCGCCTTTACTCAGACTTACAGCCATTTGCGTGTTCCTTTGTTGAGGACAATAAGGGAATGAATCAGAAGTTCAGACCGTAAGAATTGGCAACAGCAGCCAGACCACCAGCATAACCCTGGCCTACGGCGCGGAATTTCCACTCGCCGTTGTTACGGTACAGCTCGGCAAACATCATGGCCGTTTCGGTCGAAGCATCCTCGGCCAGGTCGTAGCGCACGACTTCCGCACCGGTCTTTTCGTTGACCACGCGGATGAAGGCATTGCCTACCTGGCCGAAGCTCTGCCGGCGTGCATCGGCTTCGTGGATGGTGACCACAAAAACGACTTTTTCGACATCGGCAGGCACCCGGCTCAGGTCGACCTTGATGACTTCGTCATCGCCGTCGCCGGCACCGGTACGGTTGTCACCGGTGTGCTCGACCGAGCCATCAGCACTCTTGAGCTGATTGTAGAAAATGAAGTCTGCATCACTGCGAACCTTGCCACTGGCGCTCAGCAGGAAGGCGCTGGCGTCCAGGTCGAATTCCTGGCCATCGGTGCTACGCGGGTCCCAACCCAGTCCGATCAGGACATTGGTCAGGCTCGGGTCGGTCTTGGACAGCGAAAGGTTGCCACCTTTTTGCAGGGTCAAAGCCATGATGGATACTCTCCTTTTTTCCAGTTTTTACGCTTGTTTGGCCGGCTCATCGTCCTTGCCGGGGAACAGCAGGCTGGCAACGATACCGATGGCAAGCACAACCATGACCACGATCAGGCTGGCGTTGGCACTGATGCTGTAGCCGTGCTCGAAGATGTGATCAGTTGCATTGAGGCCCAGTTTGATCGCGATGAAGAACAACAGCGCGATCACCGCTTTTTCCAGGTGAACCAGATAACGCTTGAGGGCTTCAAGTACGAAGTACAGGGTACGCAGGCCCAGGATGGCGAACAGCATGGCCGAGTAGACGATCAGCGGCTCGCGGCTCACGGCAATGATCGCCGGGACCGAGTCGAAGGCGAACAGGACGTCGGAGATTTCGGCCACGACCACGCACAGGAACAGCGGGGTAGCGAACAACGTGCCTTTGGCGGCCAGGGTCATGCCGCTGTTTTCCGGCTTCTTGATTTCCTCTTCCAGCACCGCGCGGCGCACGAAGAAGTTATGACCGTGCAGCTTGGGCCAGACCGGGAACAGTTTCTTGGCGAAGCGATAAGCCATGTGCTGGGAGTAGTCGACTTCTTCGTCGTCATCGTCGCCGGCACGCAGCATCATCACCGCCGTCCAGGCCACGATCAGCGCGAACACCACCTCGACCCACGGCCCCAGGGCCAGCAGGCCGGTGCCGATGGCCACGAAGATGCCACGGAACACGATGGCGCCCATGATGCCCCAGTACAGCACGCGGTGACGCAGGCCATCAGGGATCTTGAACCAGGCGAACAGGGCCATGAACACGAACAGGTTGTCGACGCTGAGGACTTTTTCCAGCGCGTAACCGGTCACGAACAGGGTGGCCACTTCCGAGCCATGCTGGACATACAGGAAACCTGCGAACGCCAGCGAGATGGCCACCCAGAAGATCGACCACAGCGAAGCCTGGGTCAGGGTGATCGGCTTGTTGCCCCGGTGCGAGACCAGGTCAATGATCATCGCGCCGACGGCCAGACCGATGAAGACGGCCATTGTGAGTGGAGGGAAGCCGATAGCAGTGCTGCTTTCCATTTAACTGTGTTCCTCAGGGGATAAAAATTACAGATCGAATTCGGACGGGTTCAGACCCAGTTCCTGGCAGATCAGGCGGCAGGCCTGGCGCTCGCTCTCGTCGAAGCTGCCATCAGCCCCGCCGATGGCGCAGCAGACACGCACCAGCAGGCGTGCAGCGTCTTCTTTTTTCTTGATCTTGCCAATGGTCTTCAGTGCTTCGGCACGGCCGATCTGCACATCGAACTCGAACTTGCCGCAGATATCGTTGAACGACGCGATGACGTCCTTGATATCAAAGGCCTTGAGTTCCTGAGAGTTCTGGATGAAGCCGGCCATCTTCTGCTTCTCGTTGGCGCTGATGTCACCATCGGCCGCCGCGACCAGCGCACAGCCCGACACGACCGCATCGAGAAACTCGCGATTCTTGAATTTCGACACTTCGGCGCCCAGCTTTTCACGCGCCGCTGTTGCATTCGTTTTCAACCAACCCAGCATTTGAACCCCCAAGGGGCAGCCATCGCCGCCCCGGATACTTCGTTATGGATGTTTATTTGGAACCGGCCGCCCAGCGCATGCCCCAGCCATAGGCTTTGTCCATGTTGCTGTGGCCGTTGTGGAAATCGACCCGGCGGCTCACTTTGACCGCACCGTTGTCATTTTCCAGCAGCGCGATGGCACACATGCCCTGGCGACCGCCCTCTTCGTTCAGACGCACTTCAATGGGCGGCTGCCCCGGCACGTGGATGGTCACCACGCCGTCGGTTTCCTTCCAGTTGGGCGCGCCCTCGTAGATGAAGGCGTAGACCAGGATGCGGCGAATCTGGCCCCAGTGCTGGCCGTTGATGTGCAGCCACTCGCCCTCGTTGACCGAACCGGTACGGTCATCGCCCATCAGCTTGATGAAGGGTTCGGCGTGCAGGCTGCCAAAGGCATTGCCCAGCGCCTGAACCGCACCCTTATGGCCGTCCTGTAGCTCGAACAGGCAGCCTACATCAAGGTCGATTGCAGAGTTCTTGCGCATCGAAAAGAAACCGCCGCCCTTGTTGTCGCTGCGCCGGTTCCAGTTCAGGTTGACGCGGATCTCGCCGAAGCCGGCTGCGGTCTTTTCCAGGCTGATGGAAGAGCGGGTCTTGTCCAGCGTGATCTTGCTCAGGCTGACCGTCGATTTGACGGCCGGCGCCGGAGCGGGTGTCGGTACGGGTGCAGGCGCAACGGTGGGTGCCGGTGATAGTGTGGGTGTGGGCGTTGGCGCAGGCTCGGCAGCGGCTACTTCGACGCCGAAGTGCTTCGCCAGTGGCTCCAGGCCTCCGGCAAAGCCCTGGGCAACGCAGCGGAACTTCCAGGCGCCCTGGCGCAGGTAGAACTCGCCCAGGATCAGTGCGGTTTCCTGCATGCCGGATGTGGCGATCGGCGCTTCGATACCGCCACTGATGGTGACCACCAGCCGCGAGACCTTGTCGAAGCTGGCCTTGTTCTCATAGATGGTCGCGGTCAGGGCGACCTTCTCGATGGCCGGGTCCAGCCGGCCCGGATCAAGGCTGAAACGCGCCTTGCCGGCCGAGCTGTCGATCAGTTGCACCGCCCCGCCGCTGACGCTTTTCTGCCCGAAGAAACACATGTCCTGGTCGCCACGCACCTTGCCGGTGCTGGTCAGCAGGAAGGCAGAAACGTCGATATCGGCCCCGGCAAGGGGTGAATAGTCGACATCGACCGTCAGGGATCCCGCCGCAACGGGCGCGTTGGCACCTGGGACAAGTTGGGTCATGCGCGGATCGCTCCAATCGCCAGGTCAACCAGATCGTCAGCGGTACGGCCGTTAGTGACCTGACCGACTGCGGTGAAATCCCAGCCGGTGGCTGTGCGCGACAGGTAGGACATGACGACGCCGGTATGCTGGCCTTTTTCCGACAGGTCGAAGCGGCCCAGCTCGTTGCGGGTGGCGTTGTCGACAATGCGGCAGTAGGCGTTGGCGACTTTCTCGAAGGTCTGGCCGGTGAACGAGTTGACGGTGAACACCAGGTATTTCACGGTGCCCGGCAGACGCTCCAGGTCGACGCTGATGTTTTCGTCGTCGCCTGCACCTTCGCCGGTGCGGTTGTCACCGGAGTGCTGGATGGCGCCGTCACGCGATTGCAACTGGCGGAACCAGACCAGGTCCAGTGGTTTCTTGTCGGCATCCAGAACGATGCACGAAGCGTCCAGGTCGATCTCGCCGCCACCGCCGAGCAGCTTGCCGAAGAAGCCACTGGCTTTTTCCGGATCCCAGCCCAGGCCCATGCTGACTTTCTTCAGGCCCGTGCCCGCGGTTTTTTCCAGCGAGATCGTCTGATTCTTTGCCAATGTGAGTGCCATGTTTTCGCTCCCTGTGTACGGTCATCGGATAAAAGCGTGACAGCGTTACCGCGATGGCTCGTCAGCGCCATCACGATTGTGTAACTTGGCGTTAACAGGCCCTTTGTAGCGGCCCCGTCGCCAGGACGGATGAAAGTGTCGCCAGTGGGCATCCTGGGCAGCCGCGAGCAACTCATGGTCGCCGCTGGTGTCGCCCCAGGCGCGTACGCGGAACTGATTCAAGGGGCCGTAGACGCCTTCAAGACGGGCCACCTTGGAGTCGCGGCGACAGTTGCTGCCTTCGATCAGGCCGGTCAGCCTGCCGTCGATGATTTCCAGATTGGTGCCGATCAGTTCGACTTTCAAGCGGTTGGCAAAGGGTTGCAGGACGATTTCCGGCGAGGCTGAGCACAGCGTCACAATTGCGCCCTTGTCGATCTCGGCGGCCACCGACTCCAGCGCGGCCGGACGCATCAGGCGATCCCACCAGGCTTCGCAGAAAGCTTCGGCCTGTTCTTGCACCCATTGCACTTCAACACCGCTCAAAAAGGCCTTGATCAGGCGGGCCTTGAGCTCGTCACGGCTGACGCGCCTGGCCAGGAAGCCCAGGCTGGGCAGGACCATGCGCGCCATGCGCCGGGAAAAGGTGCGCTGGCCGAAGGCAAATTTCAGAAAGGGAACGAAGCTGTCGTGCCGGGTCAGCGTGCCGTCGAAATCGAACACGGCCAGCAGACGCTCTTGCACCTCAACTTCCAGATCGGGCTCTATCATTTAACTGACTGCCTCCGCGAGTCGAATGCTGGCATCCACGATCGGAGCACAGGCCGGCAGTACGCCATGCCACTTGGCGCGCTCCAGGATGTGGGTTGCCCATTTGTAGTGTGTGGCCGGCTCGCACATCGCGTCGTTGTACTTGAACACCGCGGCGGCCGCAGAGTTCAATATCATCCGTGCAGAATTCATGTCGTCAAGGCTGACGCGCAAGGCGTTCTGGATGATCGTGATCTGCGACGGATGAATGGCGGTCTTGCCCACCAGCCCGTGCGAGATGTCCAGCGCCAGCTCCTGATCGAGGATTTGCGGCGTGGCCAGTTGCTCGAACACCGGCGCGGTCAGGGCAAATCCCTGCGACCCCATGACCCCGGCCAGCATCGGAATCACGTAGCCCATGGGCGTGCCATACAGGGTCATGGCCGGGTTGCGGCGCAGACCCAGGCAGCCCATCAGGTCGTTGCCGCCAATGCGCAAGGCAATGATGCGCTGATCCAGGGTGGCCTTGAGTGCCTGGCCCAGTTCGACCATCGCCACCGGATTGAACACCTCCGGCGTCTCCAGGGTCGGCATCAGGGCCAGCGCCGGGTTGGTGACCGCCTGCTCCCAGCGCCTGATATTGCCCAGTGACAGCTTGGGCACGACGAAACCGTCCACATGTTTCATCAATGGCCAGTCATTGAGCACTTGAGCCATGTATTCGTCGCGCGGACGCACAAATAGCAACGGGCCACCCTCGGGGCGCCCGCCATAGGCATCGATGCGCAGCAACACCTCGCGCAGATTGGCCAGCGCGGTGTCGACATCGACCGGCGCCACGGCATCTTCCAGGCACACCACCAGCGAGCGCAGTTCGGGAATTCGCTGGGCGACCACCACTTCAAGGATGTCATCCCGGGTGGCCGGCATGTACAGGGTGGCCCCCAATGCGTAAGGCGAGAAAAGTGCCATCAGCCAAGGCTCCGAATAATGGTTGCCGCCCGATAGGGGCCAAGAGCGGCGCCGGCCTGTTCAACGGGCACGCCCGCTTGTTCGGTCAGGTGCAGAAGCAATTGTACGTCGCTGTCACGGATGTCGCGTACCAGCACATGCTCGGGCACCCGGCGCATCACCGCGCGGGTCGCCTCGGCGATGCCGGGCTTGATGCGGTTGGGGTTGTTGACCTCGAACCGCGCCGCCAGCCCGTCGATGGCCTGCCCTGCCGCCGCCTGCAAGGCCAGGCGTTGCGCAACGGTCCAGGGTTCGACAGCGCAGGCGTCGGTCAGTTGCCGACGCAGGCCGTCGACCTGTTCGATGAACGCCTGGGTCATGTCGAAGGGCTGCAGGTGGTCGTAGACCACGCATCCATGCAGGCCGCCGTCGGCCGGCCAGATGGAACGCGAGACCAGGCCTGAAACCGTGGCCCCCAGGATACCCGAAGGAATCACCCAGTCCTCGGCCGAGGCCGCCAGCCATGCCCGGCCGCAGGGGTCGGCCAGCACCACCAGCCGCGGCTGCTCGGGAAAGCGTGCATCACCGGCCAGGCTGCGGCTGATTTCGCCACTGATGGCGCCCTTGCCGGTCCAGCCATCGACAAACACGATGGCCTGCGCACCATGGGCCTGAATGATTGCCTCCAGCGCGGTGCGGTCGATGCCGCGATCACGCACGATACTGATGCCGTAGTGATGCGCTTCACGGCCCAGGTCACGCAGGGCCCGGCGCAGCAACACGCCCAGCGGCAGGCCGGCGCGCACGAACGACACCAGGACGATCTCGGGGCCGTTGCACTGGCGGTCCAGGGCCTGGGCCATCGCCAGCACGTCGCCGGCCATGCGGGTGCCGTTCTGGGCCAGTGCGCGTTCGAACAGGTCCTGATGCACGGGGTCAGGTGCATGCTCCAGGCTGATCATTTCCGAGTAGTGCTTTTGCCGCGTCTGGATCAAGCGTTCCTTTTCCAGGACATCGGTGACGTCGATCTCGACACTGCGCAGCAGAAAATGCACGTCATCAGGGCGATAACTGCCGCTGCCGACCGTGGTCAGGCCGTGCACCGTGCCCTGCTGCACCACGCTACTCACCGGCGTGCTCCTGGACCAGGCGCGCCAGCTGGCTGCGCGCAGGGGTTGCCCACCAGTGGCAATCGTTCATGAAACCCAGGTCGGTGATGCTGTCGCCAAAGCCCAGCACCGGGCGCTCGCCATTCACCGCGCGGTCGCGGCGCAGCCACTCCTGCACCGCATGGCGCTTGGCCAGGCCTTCAGGCAGAAAGGCCAGGTTATTGCCGTTGCCATGAATGTGCAGCCCCTCCAGCAGCCCGCGGGCCTGCACTTCGGCCAACACCCGGTCCAGCACGCTGTCGTCGCTTTCGTTGTGCTTGGTCACCACGTAGTGGAACAGCCGGGCCTCTTCGACCACCCAGCCACGCAACGAGATGCCCATCTCCTGACCGATGGCCAGGGTGGCGGCGCTCAGCTCGTGCAGGCGAGCCTGATAAGGTGCCAGGGTGTCCTGCATCTGCGCGTGCCAGTCCTGGTCGAGCTTGCCGGCAGCATCGAGCATCACCCCGCCGTGGGAGCAGACGGCACCGGCCGTGAACGGCAGGCGTACCCGGCTGAACGCCTCGACACTGCGCGCGGTGACCGGCACCACGTCGGCATTGGCCAGCATCCAGTTGACGAACGAGCGCTGCACGTTGGTCATGTAGCCATTGGCATTGCCGGTGATGTCCACGGTCGCCACATGCTTCTCGATGTCCGGCGCGGTCTTGCGCGCGGTCTGGAACAGGGTGTCGTCCAGGTCGACCAGAATCAGCGGGCGTTCATTACTCATCGCAGATAACCTCGGCATTCAGCGCATCGATCAGCTCGGCCGAGACGGCCTGTGCCGGTGTTTCGGTGCAGATCAGCACCCGGTCGAACTGCCCCGGCTGCACGTTGTACAAAAAGTTGGGAATGCCCAGCCCGTAATTGTCACCGAACGACAAGGCATGACCGATGGCATGGCCCAGCGCAATCGGCGAGCGGCTGGTGGAGCTGAAATGCACATCGGCACCGGCCCGCTCCAGCCGCTCGGCGAGCAGAAAGGGCCGCCAGACAAACTCGCTGGTGCCCACCACCAGCACGCGCTCGCCAGGCGTTACCTGCAAGCCCGGCGCCAGGCTGTCGGCCACGGAGCGTACACCCAGGCGGCCCCAGTCGTTGTCGGCCGTCAGCGGCCAGTCGCCCGCCAGCACGGTGCCGACCTCGGGCATGTCCGGCAGCGGGGCCTCGGGGTCTTCGGCAAAGCGGTAGGCACCTTGCAGCAGCGACACCTGGTCGGTGGTCACGTCCATGGCGCGGCTGACGGCACCGGCCGACCAGTCGGTCAGCACGCAGGTCACGACCCGCTCGATATGCTCAAGGCCGGCCTCGACCAGGGCCCGGTGCAGATTGATGAAGGTCTTGCCGGTCGAGGCTTCGTCATCGACCAGCACCAGCGAACGAGCAGCCAGCATCGACTCGCGCAGCTCCGGATCGACCGGCAGGTGGATCAGGTGCGCACTGGCATGACTGTGCTCTTCTTCGAAACGGGCGAACAGCTCGGTGCCGGTCGGGTGCCGGGTGCTGATCAGGTACAGGGCATCCGGCCGGGTCTGGCTGTAGGCGCGATGCACGCCGGCGCCCAGGCCGACGGCGGTCTCGGCCATGCCGATGACCAGCACCGGGCCCGGCAGGTCGGCCGGGATCTTGTCGGCCAGGTCCTGAAAGCTCTGGCGCATCACGGCGGGACGCACCGGAATGTGCCGCCCCAGGACCCTGGAAACGAACAGAAAGGCGCGCTTGGGGTTGCGCCGCTCGGCAAAGCCGAACAGGGACTGCGGGGCGATGGTCGACGCCTCGACGGTAACGTCAAGGCGTCCGCGAAGCAGCTCGGCATGCAGCGAAGTCGATTGGGTGAGCGCCTGGCGGCTGTCCATCGTGTAATTCCTGATTGGTAAGGCTGGGTGACGCATCGGGCGAGGCTGTCAGCTACGAGACGCTTCGACAAGCCATAAGGACGACTGGGCGACACGTGAGATTTCGGTGGTGGTGTAGGTCTTGTCCGGCTGCAAAAGGGTCGTCGGCACGCGACACGCCTGCAGGAACGCCACCAGCAACGCGGACTTGACCGCAAAATTCATGTTTTGTGCATCCGGCACACTGGACGTCACCATGCCGATCACCGCCCCGCCACTGTCAAACAGCGGGCTGCCACTGGAGCCTGGTTGAATGGGCGCGGTGAACTGCAACAGGCTGGCATCGCTGTGCAGGCCAAACAGGCTGGAGATACCGCCTTGGGTCACTTGCAGGCTGCCGCCGGAAATCGAGGCCAGCGGGTAACCCAGCGCCACGACGTTATCGCCGGCTTCGCAGCCCGGCCCCTGGCGAAACGGCAGAACACTCAGCGGCGAGGCGCCCTGCACACGCAGCAAGGCGATGTCGTTGCGCCGGTCGACCACCACCGGCTCAACCTTGTAGCGGCCCTCCAGCGAGGTGATATACAGCACGCTCATATCTTCGATGACATGCGCGCAGGTCATCAGGTGCGCAGGGCCCACTACAAAGGCGGTGCCGGTGGCCGACTGGTGACGGTGCGCGTCCTGCCCGCCGCCCTGGCTGCCACGGCGCGGATGGAAGTCACTGACTTCCAGGCCGATCTTGCGGCCGAACGCGGCCAGGCCATAGGCCGAGCCCTCGCTCAGGGCGCGGAACTTCCATTGATCGTTGCGGCGGTAGAACTCGCCGATGATGATCGACGCTTCGCCGTACTCGCGCAGTTCAAGCGAGTACTCGATACCCGTGTCGATCTGCAGGTGCAGGCTGGCCACTTCGCTGATCGGACCGGCAGCGGCATAGACATAGACCATCAGCAGAACGCGGTCACTGCCGGCTGGCAGACCATTGAGCGTCAGCGAGCACCCCACATCCTGCGGGCCGCCACTCCATTGCATCCACGACTGCTCGTCATGCAGCAGTGCGGCGGGACCTGTGGGCTGGCGCTTGTCATTGACCGGCAGCAGTGCAACTGCGGCGTACTCGCCAAAGATCGAAGCCTTGCCACTCTTGAGGTTCCACGAGCAACGGTCAGCGGCAAGCGCAATGTTCGCACCGGGTGCAAGAACGGTCATGCCGGTCCTCCTTGATAGGCCGAAGAGAGGTTACAGAGGTTACAAGCGTCTGTGGCCGCTTTACGCATACCCTGCCGGTCGCTGCTTTTACGCGCGCTGACAGGATTCTGCGCATGGGGCGTTACAGTACCACTGATAGCAAAAATCTATTATCACGATCAGGCGAAAGCCCGTACAGCGACGGTGATGGCCTTGACCCGGATATTCTCCTGCCAATATGTTTCCGGTTCTTTCAGGCCCAGGCGACGTGTGGCAAAAATCCCCGGCAGGTTGACCCCGGTTTCACGCGTGTAGCCAATGCCGCCGGAATAGCGCGGGTTGATTTCCAACAGGTGCGGCGTGCCTGCGTCGTCGTCACGGGTCTGCACATTGACCAGGCCGTCGCAGCCGAAATGCTCGGCGGCACGCATGGCCAGGTGCACCGCGGCGCTGTCGCGCTCGAATGTCTGGTTCAGACCCTGCTTGCGGCGTCCGACGCCGGCCACCACCCTGCCCTGTTCGCACACCAGGTCAACCGAGCACTCGCTGCCAGCCATGTAAGGCATGACCAGCATGGGCGCCCGCTCGCCTGGCTGGCGGTAAGCGTGCAGATAGGCTTCGAAGCTGGTTTCCCGGGCATCGGGGTTGGCAAAGCAGCGAAAGGCATCCACACCCGCCTTGAAGCGCCAGAAACCCTGGCCAAAGATCCCTACGGTCGGCTTGATGCACACCTCGCCGCTGGCCGAAAGGGTGTCGAAAGCCCGTTGCAACTGGTCGGCATCGGTCACGGTAATGCCCGGCACACAGGGTAGCCCGGCCTGCTCGGCCGCTGCGGTGAAGCAGCTCTTGTCATCGACCTGGCGAAAGGTCTCGGCTGTCATCCCGCCGGTGACCAGGTCCAGGCCGGCCTCCATGAAGCGCTGGCGATGATTTTCATAGAAACCGCCAATGCGTCCGGCGATCACAACCTTGACGTCTTGCTGCAGGGCGGTGTCGATGATCCATTCAAGGCGTTCGAGGTTGTCCGCCGGCTCCTGCAGTGCCAGGTCGGCCAGTCCGGTAATCTCGGGACGGGCCTGTCGGTGAGAGGCAATGATGCGTACTGAGGCCGGCAATGCCTCGCGTGCACCCATGATCACTTCACGCTGGCTGGATTGCCCTTCAAGGAACCAAATCATGCAACTCTCCGTCGTTTGTAGCCATGCAGATGGCCTTGTCGAATTTTGTAATAACTGTTTTGCTTCAAGATGTTCGGATTAGGGCAAAGTCACGCAATTTTTCATAGGGGAACAATGACATGAAGTGGCTCAAACGGTCGATCTGGCTGGTGGTGGTTCTGGTTATCGGAGTGGGCGCGCTCAGCCTTCACTATCTGCTGCCGCGTCATGACGTGGTGATGATCACCGGGGTAGAGGTCAAGCGCATGGACGCCGACGGGGTGATCAACGCCGAAAACCCGGCAGACGGACCGACACGCGATGTGTATTTCATCAACACCGAGCACCCGGACAACAAGCATGTCGTGGTCTATCGCAACGAGGACACCGGCTGGAGCTTCCCGTGGTACTTCAAGTTCGACTCGGCCGATATCCAGGCCAAGGCGCAAGGTTACTCGCGTGACGCGCAACAGTTGGCAATTATCCGCTATTACGGCTGGCGCATTCAGATCCTGTCGATGTTCCCCAATGTGACAGCGATCGAATCCACCACCAGCCGTGACGAACCGTTCCCGATCTTCAACACGGTCTTCTTCACCGTGCTGTTGGTGCTGGTGCTGATCGTGGCCCTGGCGATCCGTCGGCGCCTGCGCCTGCGTACGCAGCGGGTCGATGGCGTGGTTCGCTAAAGCCGGTTGTTGTCTGCGGGGCGGGATTGGCCTGGCCGCCCCGCAGACGCCACGAACGTTGCATTGCCGCAGAATTCCCGCCACGCAGGCTGATGCCAAGCGCCCGCAAGCTGATAAACTCCCGCGCCTCAATTCCTGCCCGAGGCGCCCTGCATGTCTTCCCTGAATCAGGCGCTCAGCGTCGCCCTCGACCGCCGTCAGTCGTTGCTGGCCGAACTGCATGCCCAGGGCACGGACTGCTATCGACTGTTTCACGGCAGTCAGGAAGGCGCCAGCGGCCTCACCGTCGACCGCTACGGCCCGCAGTTGCTGGTGCAAAGCTTTCATACCCGCCTGGAGCGCGATGCCCTGCTTGATCTGCAGGCCACGGTGCAGGCACGCCTGGACCGTGCGCTGCTGCTGGTCTACAACGACCGCTCCGGCAGCAATTCGCGCATTGACCGCCAGGACAGCGTCTATCAGGCCGAGGATGCAGCCTTGCAGGATCTGGTCGGCCATGAAGGCGGCCTGAACTATCGGGTGCGCGGCCGCCATGCCGGGCAGGACCCCTTGCTGTTTCTGGACCTGCGTAATGCCCGCCAATGGGTGCGACAACACAGCGCCGGCAAGCGTGTGCTGAACCTGTTCGCCTACACCTGCGGCGTGGGGCTCAGTGCCGCCGCCGGGGGCGCCAGCGAGGTCTGCAACCTGGACTTTGCCGAAGGCAACCTGGCGGTCGGTCGCGAGAACGGGGCGCTCAACCCGCAGTTGCCGCCCATGCAGTTCATTCAGTCCGACTATTTTCCGGCCATTCGCCAGATGGCCGGCCTGCCGGTCACCGCCCGACGCGCACAGAAACTGCCCGACTACCCGCGCCTGCAAGCGCGTCAGTTCGACCTGGTGCTGCTCGACCCGCCCGCCTGGGCCAAGAGCGCGTTCGGTACGGTCGACCTGCTGCGCGACTACCAGAGCCTGCTGAAACCTGCGCTGCTGAGCACCGCCGAAGACGGTGTGCTGATCTGCTGCAATAACCTGGCGCGGGTCAGCATGGACGACTGGCGCGAGCAGGTGTTGCGCTGTGCAAGCAAGGCCGGCCGGCCCGTGCGCGAATGGCAGGTGATTCAGCCCGCTGAGGATTTTCCATCCATGGACCACCAGCCACCGCTGAAAACGCTGGTCCTGCAGTTCTGACCCGATAAATATAAGGAATTTTCCTACGCACATGGAAGGCGTTGGCTTGTGAACCCAACGGGCATGTCATACTCCAAGCACCTCCGACAAGAGAGATGCGGTCTCCAATGCCCAGAAGTCTGAAGCGTATTATTGGTGCCCTGGTGGCCGTCCTGGTGCTGTACAGCCTGTTGGGGTTCTTCATCCTGCCGGGCGTTGCCTTGCGCATCGCCAACCAGAAACTGGCCGAATACGCCACCGTGCCGGCCCGGATCGAGCGCCTGGAGCTCAACCCGTACAGCCTTGAGCTGACCGTCTGGGGCTTGAATATCGGCATGCCGGGCAAGGAGCAGGTGGGTTTCGAAAAGCTCTACGCCAACCTGCAACTCGACAGTCTGTGGAGCGGTGCACTGCATCTGCGCGACGTCGAGCTGGTCAAGGCAAAAACCGAGCTGCTGTTCGACAAAAAAGGCCAGTTCAACCTGAGCCGCCTGTTCAAGCTGCCCGAGGCACAACCGACGCCCGAACAGGCAGCCCCCAGCGAGCCGTTCGCACTGCGCATCGAACGCATCAAACTGGTCGATGGCTACCTGCACTTTCGCGATGAACGCCCAAGCGACCCCATCGAATTTCTCTACGACACGCTCAATCTGGAACTGAAGAACCTCAGCACGCTGCCCGAAGACCCCGCCGATGCCACGCTGGTGGCGATCAGTCCCGATGGCGGGCAGATCGACTGGGAGGGGCGTATCGGGCTGGTGCCGGTCACCTCCGAAGGCACGCTGAAAATCACCGACAGCAAGATGAAACTCTGGTGGCCCTATGTGCGTGACGCCGTGCCGCTGGCCTTGCAGGATGGTCGCCTGAGCCTGAGCACGGCCTACAAGCTGAGCCTGGGCAAAAACACCGAGTTGCAACTGACCAATACCCAGGCCAGCGTCGCAGCCCTGGCCATCAATGCCGCCGATGGCCGCTCACTGGTGCGCCTGCAGCAACTGGCAATCAGCGACAGCTCACTGGACCTGGCACGCCAGCAGGTGGTGATTGGCAAGGTCCGCAGCCAGAAACTGGAAACCTGGGCGGCGCGTGAGGCCGATGGGCAACTGGACTGGCAGAAGCTGTTCGCCAGCCCGCCCGGCAAAGGCACCCAACCTGCCGCCAAGCCCGAAGTTGACGCGAAAGCCGCCGAGCCCACGGCCAAGCCTGCTGCGCAACCGGCAGCCGCCAGCAAGCCCTGGCAGGTGCTGGTGCGCGATGTGCAACTGCGCGACTATCAGGTCCATCTGGCAGACCGCGTGCCCGCCGAGCCCGTGATGCTGGAAGTCGGGCCGCTGAATGTGGACATGCAGAATTTCGACAGCCTGAACAAATCGCCCTTCAAGGTGCGGCTGGACACCGGGCTGGGCAAGCAAGGCAAGCTGACGGCCACCGGTGAAGTCAACCTGGCGCCGGTCAAGGCCCGCCTGAAGATCACCAGCCAGGACATCGACCTGCGTGTGGCCCAGGCCTATATCAGCCCGCTGATTCGCCTGGAACTGCGCAGCGGCATGTTCGGTAGCGACCTGACGGTCGACCTGCACAGTACCGAACCGCTGGCGTTCGACATCACCGGCAAGGCTCAGGTCAATCAGCTCCACACCCTGGACACGCTCAAGCAGCGCGACTTCGTCAAATGGGAAAACCTGACCGCCGACAACCTTATCTATCGCCATGGCCAGGACCTGTCGATCGGGCGTGTGGACCTGCAGCAGCCCTACGCACGCTTCATGATCAACGAGGACCGCACCACCAACGTCGATGACCTGTTGATCCCGCAACCGGCCGATGCCAGGCCGGCCACGCGTGAACAACGCACGGCCAGCACCGAACAGCCACTGGGCATCCGCGTCGACCAGATCAATATCAAGGACGGCTCGGCGTACTTCGCTGACTTTACCCTGACGCCGAACTTTGCCACCGCCGTGCAGCAACTCAATGGCCGCATTGGCACCATCGACAACGAATTGGCCAAGCCTGCACCGATCAATATCGAAGGCAAGGTCGACCGCTATGCGCCGGTCACCATCAAGGGCAGCGTCAACCCGTTCGACCCGATGGCCAGCCTCGACATCGCCACCAGCTTCAAGCGCGTCGAGCTGACCACCCTGACGCCCTACTCCGGCAAGTTCGCCGGCTACCGCATTCGCAAGGGTCGCTTGAACCTGGACCTGCATTACCTGATCACCCAGGGCCAGCTCAAGGCGCAGAACAAAGTGCTGGTCGAGCAGCTGCAACTGGGCGAAAAGGTCGACAGCCCCGATGCCGTGGACCTGCCGATCCGCCTGGCCGTGGCCTTGCTCAAGGACACCGAAGGGCGCATTTCCATCGAGTTGCCGCTTGAAGGCGATCTGAACAACCCACAGTTCAGCGTCATGCCCATCGTCTGGCAGACCTTGCGCAACCTGGTGCTGCGCGCCGCACAGTCACCCTTCAAGTTCATTGGCGGCCTGGTCGCCGGCGGGGGGTCGCAAGACCTGGGCACCGTCCTGTTCGATCCCGGCTCCAGCACCCTGACCGCCGAGGCTCGCCAGGCGCTCGACAAGCTGGCTGTGGCACTGAGCGAACGGCCGACCCTGCGCCTGGAAATCGAAGGCACCAGCGCCGCCGGCAGCGACGGGCCGTTGCTGGCCCGCCAGCGCCTGGAGCGCGAATACCAGTACACCTGGTACAAGATCCTGCAGCGCCGTGGCGACAAGGTTCCGGCCAGCGCCAGCCTGTTGGAGGTGCCCGAAGACGAAAAGGCGCCCATGCTCGAAGGCATCTACCGGGCACGGCTCAAGCAGCAGCCACCGGCGCCGTGGGAGCAACTCGACAAGGCCCAGCGCCAGAGCCAGTTGCGCGAGGCATTGCTGCAGTTCTGGGGCAAGAATGAGGTACTGTTGCGTGAGCTGGGCCAGGATCGGGCCAGCAGCATCAAGGATTACCTGGTCGACAAGGGCAAACTGCAGGACGAGCGGGTGTATTTCATCGATGCCCAGCTTGGCAAGGCACAGCCCGATGGCCGCGTGATCACGCCCCTGCACCTGGACAGTGAGTAGTCACGTTTTGAATAACCGTCTCGTATGTTGTGCCCTGCTGATGGCATTGACCGGTGCCGGCATGGGCCTGGCACAGGCCTCGACCCTGCGCTGCAACAGCCATCTGGTCAGCGTGGGCGACCACGCCTTCGAGGTGCAGAAGAAATGCGGCCAGCCGGCCAGCCAGGCCACGCTTGGCTCGCGCAAAAGCTACAACAGCACCTACCGTCGCTCCGAGCAGGTCGACATCGAGGAATGGGTCTACGGCCCCGACCACGGCATGTACCGCTACCTGCGTTTCGAGGGCGGACGCCTGGTGCGTATCGAGAGCAAGCGCGGCTGATTATCTGCCGCCCACAATAGAACAGGCCCCGACTCGAAAGCCGGGGCCTGTAATGGCCACATCCCTGTGGCCGGTCGCATGAACCTTCTCACCAGCCGAGCACCTTATGGGCACCCGGCTGTATTTCAGAGGGTCATCATCGATTCTTGCTTAGTCAGCTTTCAGACCATCAGCCGAAACAGCGGTAACACCCTTGATGTTCTTGGCGATCATCACAGCCTGCTTTTTCTGGGCTTCGGTCACGGTGACTTTCGAAGACAGAGCCACGACGCCTTTGTTGGTTTCAACTTCGATGTCCGAGCCTGGAATGCCTTTTTCGGTCAGCAGGTCAGCCTTGACCTTGGTGGTGATCCAGGTGTCGCTGCCTTCTTGCTTGGCATTGTCAACGGTGTCGTTGGCGGCCAGCATGATGGGCGCCTGGGTAGCCTGGTTGGCGGTCTGGGCGAATGCGCCACCGGCCATGGTCAGAGTCAGGGCAGTGGCAGCAGCGATAGCGAACTTCTTCATACGATAACTCCTGTTTTTCTCAAAAACTGCGTGAGCATTACTACGCAGGGTTAACAGGTATATCGCAAGCGCTGTGCCAGCTTTGGCCGACCTATAAAACCCATATAAATCAATAAGTTAATAAATATCTAAAAACTGCCGATCGTGCAGTTTGCCCGTTTCGCTGTCGTGCACGCATGCAAGTTGCAAGTTTTCCCAAAGGCACGTGGCCATCACAAAGACCGTGGCACCGATCACCTTGTAGACCGCCGAAAAACACCCATAAAAAAATCCGCAGCCATTGCCGGCCTGCGGATTTTTCAGACAGCCCGGCGTCACGACGACGCCGGCTGGCAGGGTTACATCAGACGCCGGAAGCCTTGGCAGCCGCCACGTCCTTGATCGACAGCTTGATACGGCCGCGGTTGTCCACGTCCAGTACCAGCACTTCGACTTCCTGGCCTTCTTTCAGGATGTCGGTCACTTTCTCGACCCGAGCGTCGCTCAGCATCGAGATGTGAACCAGACCGTCCTTGCCCGGCAGGATGTTGACGAAGGCGCCGAAGTCGACGATGCGCTCGACCTTGCCGACGTAGATCTTGCCGATCTCGGCCTCTGCGGTGATGCCCAGGACGCGCTGGCGAGCGGCCTCGGCCGCTTCCTTGGTTTCACCGAAGATCTTGATGGTGCCGTCGTCTTCGATGTCGATCGACGCCTTGGTTTCTTCGCAGATGGCGCGGATGGTGGCGCCGCCCTTGCCGATGACGTCACGGATCTTGTCGGTGTCGATCTTCATCGCGATCATGGTCGGCGCGTTGGCCGACAGCTCGCTGCGGGCCTGACCGATGATCTGGTTCATCTGGCCGAGGATGTTCAGGCGAGCTTCCAGGGCCTGGCCCAGGGCGATCTCCATGATTTCTTCGGTGATGCCCTTGATCTTGATGTCCATCTGCAGCGCAGTGACACCCTTGGCCGTACCGGCGACCTTGAAGTCCATGTCGCCCAGGTGGTCTTCGTCACCCAGGATGTCGGTCAGGACGGCGAACTTGCCACCTTCCTTGACCAGGCCCATGGCGATACCGGCCACGGGTGCCTTGACCGGCACACCGGCGTCCATCAGGGCCAGCGAAGCACCGCAGACCGACGCCATCGAGCTCGAACCGTTGGACTCGGTGATTTCCGAAACCACGCGGATGGTGTACGGGAATTCGTCGGCGCTTGGCAGCATGGCCTGGACGCTGCGACGGGCCAGACGGCCATGACCGATTTCACGGCGACCGGCGCCGCCCATGCGACCACACTCACCGACCGAGAACGGCGGGAAGTTGTAGTGCAGCATGAAGGCGTCTTTTTTCTCGCCTTCAAGGGTGTCGAGCAGCTGTGCGTCGCGGGCAGTGCCCAGGGTTGCAACAACCAGGGCCTGGGTTTCGCCACGGGTGAACAGGGCCGAACCGTGGGTCTTCGGTAGCACGCCGACTTCGATGTTCAGCGGGCGCACAGTGCGGGTGTCACGGCCATCGATACGCGGCTTGCCGTTGACGATGTTCTCGCGCACGGTGCGGTATTCGATTTCGCCGAAGGCGGCCTTGATTTCGCTGGCAGACGGGCTGCCCTCTTCCACAGCCAGCTTGGCCACGATCTGCTCGCGCAGTTCGCCCAGGCGTGCATAGCGGTCAGCCTTGACGGTGATGGTGTAGGCGTCGGAGATCGCGTCGCCGAACTCGGCACGGATGGCGCCCAGCAGCTCGGTGGCTTCCGGCTTTGGCTGCCAGTTCCACAGCGGCTTGGCGGCTTCGGCGGCCAGTTCCTTGATGGCGTTGATCACCACCTGGAACTCGTCATGGGCGAACAGGACGGCGCCCAGCATCTGGTCTTCGGTCAGCTCTTTGGCTTCGGATTCGACCATCAGCACGGCTTCGGAGGTACCGGCCACGACCATGTCCAGGCTCGAAGCCTGCAGTTGCTCGTAGGTCGGGTTCAGCAGGTAGCCGGTGCTTTCATGAAACGCGACACGGGCGGCGCCGACAGGACCGTCGAAAGGAATGCCGGAGATGGCCAGGGCGGCCGAGGTGCCGATCATCGCCGCGATGTCCGGATCGGTCTTCTTGCTGGTCGAAACGACGGTGCAGACAACCTGGACTTCGTTCATGAAGCCTTCAGGGAACAGCGGACGGATCGGACGGTCGATCAGTCGCGAAGTCAGGGTTTCCTTCTCGGAAGGACGGCCTTCACGCTTGAAGAAACCGCCAGGGATCTTGCCGGCGGCGTAGGTTTTTTCCTGGTAGTGCACGGACAGCGGGAAGAAGCCCTTGCCCGGGTCTGCCTGCTTGGCACCCACGACAGTGACCAGCACGCTGACGTCGTCATCAACGGTGACCAGGACGGCGCCGGAAGCCTGGCGGGCAATACGGCCTGTCTCCAGGGTTACGGTCGACTGACCGAATTGAAACTTCTTGATTACCGGGTTCACGGTTTCCTACCTTCTTTGTTGACTTTGGGGGAACTGGTTTCTTGCGAATTCTTGGGCCGGGCGGGGAGTCGGCCCCGATCAGGCTCCAGATAAAACTTGAGGCTGGAAGCCTGCCTGGTTCACCGGTTAAACCGGTGAGCCTGACAGACAACCAACCTCAGATTCCTGACCGCCCATGCGTTTCGGATCTCATCTGCGATTGCCAGCCTCGGCAAGCGACATCATCGAAAAGAACCACACGGGCCGGAACAGGAGACGTGCCACATCGCAATTAGCGACGCAGGCCCAGACGACCGATCAGGGCGCTGTAACGGCTGACATCTTTACCCTTCAGGTAGTCCAGCAGCTTGCGACGCTGGTTTACCATGCGGATCAGACCACGACGGGAGTGGTGATCTTTACCGTTGGCCTTGAAGTGACCCTGCAGCTTGTTGATGTTGGCGGTCAGCAGTGCAACTTGCACTTCTGGCGAACCCGTATCACCTGGAGCTTGCTGGTAGTCGGTTACGATTTGAGCTTTATCTTCAACGCTGAGTGCCATGTGGGCAATCCTTCATGTCAAGGAAACGCCTTTGTTCAAGACGATTCCAACAGGCCGAGGGCAGTGCCTCGTATTAAAAAATGAGATGTGACCGTGCCTGTTGACAGCCACCCTCGCCCTCGCTCGGACCGGACAAGCCGGTCGTTGCGCGGGTTTTCGGTCATTCCGACCGAATCAGCCGACGCGGCGCAATGCGCCCATCATCGCTTACTTCACCGATTCCGATGAAGCGTCCTTCATGATCCTGCACCCGGACCATACCGAATTTCGGTGCATCCGGGGCTCTCACGGGCTGCCCGTGCAACCAGTAGAACGAACTGTGTTCGGAAAACTGCAGCAGTGGCCAGTCTTGCAACCCGCTGTCGGAGGGCATCAGGAAGCGGTCGATCGCTTCGTTGCCGCCTTCGGCATGGGCCTGCTCGAGTTCTTCGAGCGTCACCGTCTGGGCCAGCGTGAACGGGCCGGCCTGGGTACGGCGCAGTTGCGCCACATAGGCACCGCAGCCCAGTTGCTCACCAATATCTTCCACCAGGGTACGGATATAGGTGCCTTTGCTGCAATCGACGGACAGTGTGGCGGTCTCGCCTTCGCTCGCCAGCAATTCCAGGCGCGCAATAGTAACAGAACGCGCCTCGCGCTCCACTACTTCCCCTGCACGCGCCAGCTTGTACAAGGGCTGGCCATCACGCTTGAGCGCCGAGTACATCGGCGGTATCTGGCTGATTTGCCCACGAAATCCTGGCAATACGGCGTCGATATCGGCGCGACCAACGGTCACGGGCCGGGTTTGCAAGACGTCCCCTTCGGCGTCGCCGGTGGTCGTAGTCTTACCCAACTGCATGACAGTTTCGTAGGATTTGTCCGAATCGAGCAGGTATTGCGAGAACTTGGTGGCCTCACCGAAGCACAGTGGCAAGACACCGGTGGCCAGCGGGTCGAGGCTGCCGGTGTGTCCGGCCTTCTCGGCATTGAGCAACCAGCGCACCTTTTGCAAGGCCGCATTGGAGGTGAACCCCAGGGGTTTGTCGAGCAGGATGATCCCGCTGACGTTACGACGGATACGTTTGACCTGGGCCACCCGTTACTCCTTGGAATCGTCTGAAGCGGCATCGCCCTGATGGTGGCTGTCTTCGGCCACGGCACGCTCGATCAACGCCGAAAGGTGGGCACCACGCACCACGCTTTCATCGTAGTGGAAATGCAGTTGCGGCACGCTGCGCAGCTTCATTTCACGGCCCAGCTGCATGCGCAGGAAACCGGCGGCGGTGTTGAGCACCTTGAGGCTTTGCGCAATGGATTCGGCGTCGTCCTGGCCCATCACGGTGACGTAGATCTTGGCGTGGCCGACATCGCGGCTGACATCCACGGCGGTGACGGTGACCAGACCGACACGCGGGTCCTTGACTTCACGGCGGATCAGTTGAGCCAGCTCGCGCTGGATCTGGTCGCCGATGCGTTGGGTACGGCTATATTCTTTGGCCATGCTTGATACCTGTTACTGACCCGGGCGCAAACCCTGACGGTCTGAAAGCGGCAAACGCCCGGCCTGACGCGTGTCAGACCGGGCGTTGCGTTCAGCTCGCGACACGGTGCCAGGCACCGTGTCCGAAGCCTGCGGTTTAGAGGCTACGAGCCACCTGGACCTTCTCGAAGACTTCGATCTTGTCACCGACCTTGACGTCGTTGTAGCTCTTGACGCCGATACCGCATTCCATGCCATTACGCACTTCAGCAGCGTCGTCCTTGAAGCGGCGCAGCGATTCCAACTCACCTTCGAAGATGACGATGTCTTCACGCAGTACACGGATCGGACGGTTACGGTAGACCGTACCTTCAACCACCATGCAGCCTGCGATCGCACCGAACTTCGGCGAACGGAACACGTCACGCACTTCGGCGATGCCCAGGATGTTCTCGCGAACATCGCTGCCCAGCATGCCGGTCAGGGCTTTCTTGACGTCTTCGATGATGTCATAGATCACGTTGTAGTAACGCATGTCCAGACCTTCCTGCTCGACGATCTTGCGCGCACCGGCATCGGCACGCACGTTGAAGCCGAACAGAACAGCGTTGGAGGCCAGTGCCAGGTTGGCGTCGCTTTCGGTGATACCACCGACACCGCCACCAATGACGCGGACCTGCACTTCATCGTTACCCAGACCACCCAGGGCACCTTGCAGCGCCTCGAGCGAACCACGGACGTCGGATTTGAGGACGATGTTGAGCGTCTTCTTCTCTTCCTGACCCATGTTCTCGAAGATGTTTTCCAGCTTGCCGGCGTGAGCGCGAGCCAGCTTGACTTCACGGAACTTGCCTTGACGGAACAGCGCGACTTCACGGGCTTTCTTCTCGTCAGCCAGTACGGTCATCTCGTCACCGGCTTCCGGTGTGCCGTCCAGGCCGAGAATCTCGACCGGGATCGACGGACCGGCTTCCTTCACAGGCTTGCCGTTTTCGTCGAGCATGGCGCGGATGCGGCCGAAGTTCGAGCCGATCAGGGCCATGTCGCCCTGGCGCAGCGTACCGTCCTGAACCAGAACGGTGGCGACAGGACCACGGCCCTTGTCCAGGCGCGATTCGACGACAACACCACGGCCTGGCGCCGATGGCGTGGCCTTGAGTTCCAGGACTTCGGCCTGCAGCAGGACGGCTTCGAGCAGTTCGTCGACACCGGTACCCATTTTGGCGGAAACCGGAACGAACGGCGTATCACCGCCCCACTCTTCTGACGTCACGCCGTAGATCGACAGTTCGCTGCGAATGCGATCCAGGTCTGCACCCGGCTTGTCGATCTTGTTCACCGCGACCACCAGCGGCACGCCAGCCGCTACGGCGTGCTGAACAGCTTCGATGGTTTGCGGCATCACGCCGTCGTCGGCCGCGACCACCAGGATCACGATGTCGGTCGCCTTGGCACCACGAGCACGCATGGCGGTAAACGCCGCGTGACCCGGGGTGTCGAGGAAGGTGACCATGCCGCGCTCGGTTTCTACGTGGTAGGCACCGATGTGCTGGGTGATACCACCGGCTTCGCCAGCAGCGACCTTGGCACGACGAATGTAGTCGAGCAGGGACGTCTTGCCGTGGTCAACGTGACCCATGACGGTCACGACCGGCGCACGGGAGAACGTCTCGCCTTCGAACTTCAGGGACTCGGCCAGGGACTCTTCCAGGGCGTTGTCGCTGACCAGCGTGACCTTGTGGCCCAGCTCTTCGGCGATCAGGTGGGCAGTTTCCTGGTCCAGCACCTGGTTGATGGTCACCGGGGTGCCCATCTTGAACATGAACTTGATGACTTCGGCTGCCTTGACGGACATCTTCGCGGCCAGTTCGCCCACGGTGATGGTTTCGCCAATGGCCACGTCGCGGATGACCGGACCGGTCGGCGCCTGGAAGCCATGCGCATTGCGCTTCTTCAGCTTCGACTTGCCACGGCCGCCACGGCGGAAGCCGTCGCTTTCTTCATCGGTGGTACGCGGAGCAACACGGACTGCAGGGGCCTTGTCCTTGCTCGACGGACGATTCGGAGCGCCTTTGCGCTCGCCATCGCCACGCGGGGTGCGGTCGTCGCCACCACGAGAAGGGGCTTTGTCTGGACGGCGCTCTTCGCGCTTGCGCACTTCGATCGTCGTCGGGGCCGGGGCACCGTTGGCATTGGCCGCGCCAGATGCTTCACGAGCCGGCTCAGGCGTTGCAGCACGAGGTGCTGGCGCTTCGGCAGGCTTGCTGGCCGGAGCCTGAGCGGCCGGGGCAGCAGCAGGCTGGCGGCGGCTTGGGTCGTCACCACGACGCTTGGCTTCTTCAGCCTCGGTTTTTTGACGCGCTGCGTTTTCTGCCGCACGACGTTCTTCCAGCTCGCGCTTGCGCTCGGCTTCGATTTCTTCGGCGCTGCGCTGCACGAAGACTTTCTTCTTGCGCACTTCAACGCTGATGCTCTTGCTACCGGCAACACGCAGGGTGCTGGTGGTCTTGCGCTGCAAGGTGATCTTGCGCGGTTCTTCCACTTTAGCCTTGTGGCTGCTTTTCAAGTGAGTCAGCAACGATTGCTTCTCACTGTCGGACACTTGTTGCTCGGCGGCGGTGTGCGGCAGACCTGCCTCACGCATCTGCTGCAGCAGGCGCTCTACCGGTGTTTTGACCTCATCGGCCAGTTGTTTCACCGTGACTTGCGTCATGCACTTCTCTCCTCAGGCCGCGCCTGTTACTCGAACCAATGGGCTCGGGCGGCCATGATCAACTTGCCGGCACGATCATCGTCAATGCCGTCGATGTCGAGCAGGTCATCTATAGACTGCTCGGCCAGGTCTTCGCGGGTAATTACGCCGCGCACCGCCAGTTCCATCGCCAAATCCTTGTCCATACCCTCAAGCGAGAGCAGGTCTTCGGCCGGATGGGCGTCTGCCAGCTTTTCCTCAGTAGCGATGGCTTTGGTCAACAAGCGATCCTTGGCACGAGCGCGAAGCTCATTGACAATATCTTCGTCAAAGCCGTCGATGTTGAGCATTTCTTCCAACGGTACGTAGGCAATTTCTTCCAGGCTGGTGAAGCCTTCATCAACCAGTACCTGCGCCAGTTCTTCATCGACTTCCAGCTCGTCGATAAAGTTGCGCAGAATGTCACCGGTTTCTGCCTGCTGTTTGGCCTGGATATCGGACTCGGTCATCACGTTGAGCGTCCAACCGGTCAACTGACTGGCTAGGCGAACGTTCTGTCCGCCACGGCCGATCGCTTGTGCCAGGTTGTCCGCACCAACAGCGATATCCATTGCATGGGCATCTTCATCGACGATGATTGCCGCTACTTCAGCAGGGGACATTGCATTGATCACGAACTGTGCCGGGTTATCGTCCCACAGCACAATATCCACACGCTCGCCACCCAGCTCGCCGGAAACAGCCTGGACACGCGAACCGCGCATGCCAATGCAGGCGCCTTGCGGGTCGATGCGTTTGTCCTTGGAGCGAACAGCGATTTTTGCACGCGAGCCCGGGTCACGCGAGGCAGCCATCACCTCGATCAGACCTTCTGCGATTTCCGGAACTTCGATACGGAAAAGCTCAATCAGCATTTCTGGCGCAGTACGCGACAGAATCAGCTGCGGGCCGCGGTTTTCGGTGCGAATTTCTTTCAGCAGTGCCCGCACACGCACACCGACCCGGAATGTCTCACGGGAGATGATGTCTTCGCGTGCCAGCAAGGCTTCGGCATTGTTGCCCAGGTCAACGATGACATTGTCACGCGTGACCTTCTTGACAGTACCGGAAATGATTTCGCCCAGTCGCTCGCGGTAGGCGTCGACGACCTGGGCGCGCTCGGCCTCGCGCACTTTCTGCACGATGACCTGCTTGGCCGTTTGCGCAGCGATACGGCCGAACTCGATGGACTCGATCTTTTCTTCGATCACTTCACCGGCGACGGCACCGGGCTTGTGCGCCTGGGCCTGGTCTACCGCATATTGGTGTGCCGGATCGTCCAGGTCTTCGTCTTCGACCACGGTCCAGCGACGGAAAGTCTCATAATTACCTGTGTGGCGGTTGATCTCAACACGCACATCCACTTCATCTTCGTAGCGCTTCTTGGTCGCTGTAGCGAGTGCCAGCTCCAGCGCTTCAAAAATGACACTGGCCGGTACGCCCTTTTCATTGGATACCGACTCAACTACCAGCAGTACTTCTTTGCTCATCGTACGCCTCGCCTTTCGCAAGCCATTGGATCCGCGGGATCCGCAGCATCTGGCACGTTTCAGTCAAACGCGGGAATAATGTTGGCCTTGTCGATCAGGTCAATCGGCAGCAGGTATTCATTGCTGTCGACCTGAACCACGACATCCTGTTCCTCCACCCCGCGGAGAACGCCTTGAAAGTTGCGCCGCCCGTCAAAGGGGGAACGCAATTTTATTTTTACCTGTTGGCCGGCGTGTGCCGCAAACTGCTCAATGCTGAACAGGGGACGATCCATGCCGGGCGACGACACTTCCAGGGTGTACTCAGAGCTGATTGGATCTTCTACATCCAACACGCCACTGATCTGACGACTGACGATTTCGCAGTCTTCCACCAGAACGCCGTTTTCTTTGTCGATATAAATGCGCAGCAGCGAATGCCGGCCTTGGGAAATGAACTCGATTCCCCAGCATTGATAGCCAAGCGCTTCAACCACTGGGGCCAGTATGGCCTGCAACTGTTCCAGCTTGCTCGACATCTGAACCCCCTCGTGCATGCTTTAGAAATAAAAAAATGGGCAAAAGCCCATCACTGAAGACACCGCTGAACACCGGTGTCATGTTCTGTACAGCTAGCAAAAAGCCCCTTAAAAGGGGCTCTGCTAAAACTGGTTGCGGGGGCTGGATTTGAACCAACGACCTTCGGGTTATGAGCCCGACGAGCTACCAGACTGCTCCACCCCGCGACAAAGCTGGGCCCGGATTATACGACCGATACCTTGACAGGTCAATCGAACATCCCGAGCGCAAGAAAGCCCGCTGATGCGGGCTCTCTTGCTAAATGGTACCGAGAAGGGGACTCGAACCCCTACACCCTACGGGCACAACCACCTCAAGGTTGCGTGTCTACCAATTCCACCACCTCGGCATTACAACTCTTTGGCGACCTCTACACACATCGCCTGAACTCTTTTTTACTTCTGCTCTGGAGCGGCAGGAACATCAGCAGGCGTGGCTGCTGGCTTCTGACCTTCAAGCATTGGCACATCATCGGATGCTGGCTTCTGCTTGATTTCCATCACAGCTGGATCTGGCAAACCGACCTGATCAAACTGCTGAGCTTTTTCTTTAGCAAAGTAGCCTAAGCCCAAGCTAGTTATGAAAAAACAGGCTGCAAGTATAGCAGTAAACTTACTCAGAAAGGTAGCACTTCCTTGGCCTCCGAAGACAGTATTTGATGCACCCGCACCAAAAGACGCTCCAGCCTCTGCACCTTTACCCTGCTGCATCAGAACCAGGGCAACAACACCCAGTGCACCCAGCAGATGAAAAACGACTACGACTGTTTCCAGCATTTTTTCAGTTTCCCGCGGCGCGACAGATCGCACCGAATTCATCTGCATTCAGGGAGGCGCCACCCACAAGCCCCCCATCGATATCCGGCATGCTGAACAACTCGGCCGCATTGGCCGCCTTGACGCTGCCGCCATATAGAAGCCGCACACCTTGCGCGACTTCGGAATCTTCTTTTGCCAGCTGCGCACGAATTGCTGCGTGCACTTCCTGCGCCTGCTCAGGCGTGGCAGTCAACCCGGTACCGATGGCCCATACAGGCTCATAGGCAACAACCGCATTGACCAGCGCCTGAATACCAAATGCCTTGATGACGCTGCCAAGCTGCTGCCCGACCACTTCAAGGGTTTGCTTCGCCTCGCGCTGCTCCAGGGTTTCCCCGATACACAGCACAGGCGTCATGCCTGCAGATTGAACGGCAGCAAACTTGCGGTTCAGGACCTCATCCGATTCACCCAGCAACAGGCGACGCTCGGAATGCCCTACCAGCACCAGCTTGCAACCGGCATCAACCAGTTGGCTCGACGCAATCTCGCCAGTCAGCGCACCTTGATCCGCCTGTACGGCTGCATCCTGCGCACCTACGGCAATCGACGCACCTTGAAGGCCGTTGACCACCTGACCCACATGCAGACTCGAGGGAAACACAGCGATGTCGACACTGCCAGGCAGAGTCTGTTTCGCCAGCCCGTCGATCAGCTCAGCGACGCTGGCGCGGGTACCGTGCATTTTCCAGTTACCAGCTACCATCGTGCGACGCATGCTGTACCTCGTCGGTCAAAGTGGGCGCAGATGTTACCCAACACTTCAAAGGCTGGCAAGCCGTATCAGGCACAAACTTCGTTAACCAGTTTTGCCAGTGCCTCGGCGTAGCCACGCACCTGCTTTTCGTCTTCGCCTTCGACCATGACCCGCACCAGCGGCTCGGTCCCGGACTTGCGCAGCAGGACCCGCCCACGCCCGGCCATTTCAGCGGTCACGCGCGCACAAGCCTCCTGCACGGCCGGATGGGCCACAGGGTCGACACCACCGGCAAAGCGCACGTTGATCAGCACCTGCGGACATTTGCGTAGCGCCTGGCGGGCTTCGGCCAGGCTCTTGCCGCTGCGGCGCAGGGCCATCAGCACCTGCAAGGCCGCAATGATCGCATCACCCGTGGTGGTGTGCTGCAGGCACACGACATGCCCGGAGTTTTCGCCACCCAGCTGCCAGTTACGCTCAAGCATTTCGGCGATCACATAGCGGTCACCGACATTGGCGCGCACGAACGGGATACCCAGCTCGGCAAGCCCCAGCTCCAGCCCCAGGTTGCTCATGAGCGTCCCGACTACGCCGCCATTAAGACGGTCGCGCTCGTGCAGGTCACGCGCAATGATGTACATCAGCTCATCACCGTCGACAACCGCACCGGTGTGATCGACCATCAGCACCCGGTCGCCATCGCCATCGAAGGCAATGCCCAGATCGGCCTTTTCAGCCACCACAGCGGCCTGTACCGCTTCAAGGTGGGTCGAGCCACACGCCTCGTTGATGTTCAGGCCATTGGGCTGTGCCGCCAGCACATGAACCTGCGCACCCAGCTCACGAAACACGTTGGGCGCAATCTTGTAGGTCGCCCCGTGCGCGCAATCGACCACCAGTTTGAGACCGGCAAAACTGGTGCTGGTCGGCACGCTGCTCTTGCAGAACTCGATGTAGCGACCCGCCGCGTCGTTGATGCGCGACACCTTGCCGAGCTTGTCCGATTCGGCAACCGTCATCGGCGCATCGAGCAACTCCTCGATCATCAGCTCGATCTCGTCGGGCAGCTTGGTGCCCTGCCCCGAGAAGAACTTGATGCCGTTGTCGTAATGCGGGTTATGCGAAGCGCTGATCACGATGCCCGCCTCGGCATGGAAAGTCCGGGTCAGGTAGGCAATGGCCGGGGTCGGCATAGGTCCGAGCAGCATGACATCGGCACCGGCAGCAGACAGGCCCGCCTCCAGCGCCGACTCGAACATGTAACCGGAAATACGGGTGTCCTTGCCCACCAGAATGCGGCAGGCGCCCAGGCGGCGAAAAGCCATACCGGCCGCCCAGCCCAGCTTGAGCATGAAATCAGGGGTAATAGGGTACTGACCCACACGACCGCGAATGCCGTCGGTGCCGAAATATTTTCTGTTACTCATGGGGCTCCACCGTGTTCTTATTCTGCCGACTCGACAGCTGCGATCATGCGTACGACATCGACTGTTTCAGCAACATCATGCACGCGCAGGATTCTTGCGCCCTTGGTCATTGCCAGGGCCGCCAGGGCCAGACCGCCATACAGGCGCTCGCCCACGGGACGTTCCAGTACGGCGCCGATCATACTCTTGCGCGAGACCCCGACCAACAAGGGCCTTCCCAAGGCATGAAGGACTTCCATATGCCGGAACAGGCTGAGATTGTGCTCGACGGTCTTGGCGAAACCAAAACCGGGATCCAGGATGATACGTTCGGCACCGATTCCGGCTGCCGCACATTCAGCCATGCGCGACGCCAGAAAGCCGGCCACCTCGCCCAGCAGGTTTTCATACCGTGGATTGTCCTGCATGTCGCCAGGCTCACCGAGCATGTGCATCAGGCAGACAGGCAGGCCCGTCTGCGCAGCCGCCTGCAAGGCGCCTGGACGCCGCAATGAGCGGACATCATTGATCAGGCCCGCACCCAGCCTGGCCGTCTCGCGAATGACTTCAGGCGTCGAGGTGTCGACCGAGATGATGACGTCCAGCTCGCAGGCAATACGCTCGACCAGCGGCGCAACCCGCTCCAGCTCCTGATCGACGGACACCACGGCAGCGCCGGGGCGGGTCGACTCACCGCCGATGTCGATCAGGGTCGCGCCGGCACGCACCATGCTCTCGGCATGCTGCATCGCAGCGTCGAGCCTGGCGTAGCGCCCACCGTCAGAGAAGGAATCAGGGGTCGCATTGAGGATGCCCATGACATGCGTCCGGGCCAGATCAAGAACCCGGTTGCCGCAAGGCAACCGGGTCGGGTACGGCGCAACAGTCATGTCAGGCCTTAATGGTCAGCGGCAGGGCCGCCGATAGGAGCTTCAGGACGCGAATCAGGCGCAATGGGCGTACCCTTGGTGCCCGAACCGCCTTCCCAGTCACGCGGCTCGCGTGGCGGACGACCGGACATGATGTCGTCGATCTGGTCGGCATCGATGGTCTCATACTTCATCAGGGCTTCAGCCATTGCATCGAGCTTGTCACGGTTGTCGGTCAGCAACTGCCGGGCCGTGTCGTAGCAATGGTCGATGATGCTGCGCACCTCGGAGTCGATCAGCTTGGCCGTGTCACCGGAGAAGCTGGTGTTCTGGCTCGAACCGCGACCCAGGAAGCCGGAGTCTTCGTCTTCGGTGTACATCAGCGGGCCGAGTTTCTCGGACAGACCCCACTTGGTCACCATGTTCCGGGCGATCTGGCTGGCACGCATGATGTCGTTGGACGCACCCGTGGTGACGCCATCGAAGCCCAGGGTCATCTCTTCGGCGATACGGCCACCGTACAGCGAGCAGATCTGGCTGTTCAACGCACGCTTGGACAGGCTGTAGCGATCTTCTTCGGGCAGGAACATGGTCACACCCAGCGCACGACCGCGCGGAATGATCGAGACCTTGTAGACCGGATCGTGCTCAGGTACCAGGCGACCGACGATGGCATGGCCGGCCTCGTGATAGGCCGTGTTCTGCTTTTCTTTCTCGGACATGACCATGGTCTTGCGCTCGGCGCCCATCATGATCTTGTCTTTGGCCAGTTCGAACTCTTTCATCTCGACCAGGCGCTTGCCGTTGCGGGCCGCAAACAACGAGGCCTCGTTGACCAGGTTGGCCAGGTCGGCACCGGAGAAGCCCGGTGTACCACGTGCAATGACGGCAGGCTGGACGTCCTCGCCCATCGGCACCTTGCGCATGTGAACCTTGAGGATCTGCTCGCGACCACGGATGTCCGGCAGGCCGACCACCACCTGGCGGTCGAAGCGACCAGGACGCAGCAGCGCAGGGTCCAGTACGTCGGGACGGTTGGTGGCGGCAATGACAATGATGCCGTCGTTGACTTCGAAGCCGTCCATCTCGACCAGCAACTGGTTGAGGGTCTGCTCGCGCTCGTCGTGACCGCCACCCATGCCGGCGCCACGATGGCGACCCACGGCATCGATTTCGTCGATGAAGATGATGCACGGCGCGTGCTTCTTGGCCTGCTCGAACATGTCGCGCACACGGCTGGCACCGACACCGACGAACATCTCGACGAAGTCCGAACCGGAGATGGTGAAGAACGGCACTTTCGCCTCACCGGCGATGGCCTTGGCCAGCAGCGTCTTGCCGGTGCCCGGAGGACCGACCATCAGCACGCCACGCGGGATACGGCCACCCAGGCGCTGGAACTTGCCCGGATCACGCAGGAACTCGACCAGTTCGCCGACCTCCTCCTTGGCCTCGTCGCACCCGGCCACGTCGGCCAGGGTCGTCTTGACCTGGTCTTCGGACAGCAGGCGCGCCTTGCTCTTGCCAAAGCTCATGGGCCCGCCCTTGCCGCCGGCACCGCCCTGCATCTGGCGCATGAAGAACATGAACACCGCGATGATCACCAGGATCGGGAAGCTGGCGACCAGCAACTGGGTCCAGATACTCTGCTGCTCGGGCTGCTTGCCCTCGACCACGACGTTGTTGTCGACCAGGTCGCCAATCAGGCCGTTGTCCTGGATTGCCGGACGGATGGTCTTGAAGGTGTCGCCGTCACTGCGCTTGCCGGTGATGACGTAGCCGTCCACGGAGACCTTCTCGACCTTGCCGTCCTTCACCTGCTGGATGAATTCGGAATAGTTGAGGGTCTGCGGTTCGTTCGGGCTGGAGAAGTTGTTCATCACCGTCACCAGGACAGCCGCGATGATCAACCACAAGATCAAATTCTTTGCCATATCGTTCAATTAGCTACCCTCTGAAGCAAGCTCCACGCCGCAAGCGTGCCTCGCATGATAATCACCGCCCTAACTTACTACAGAACCCACAGCTGTGGCAGGCGCCGTCTGTAACCCTTTGTGAAACTTTAGCTACGCGATGTTCGTTCAGGCGGCACTTTCATGCCATTTGAAAAAAGCTATCGCCAGACCTCAAAAACGCTCGATGCTGGCCGAGCCTTCAATGCCGCGGAAACCACGGGCCAGCAAATATTGCTCGCGAGACCTGTCGCGTGACGACAGCGGCTTGCGCATCTGCACCTTGTCGAACAGGCGGCGAACGTCCTTGTGATAGACGTCGAAGCCTTCGCCCTGGAAGATCTTGATCAGAAAATCCCCGCCCGGTCGCAAGATACGACCTGCCAGGTCCAGTGCCAGTTCGCAGAGAAACATGGCGCGCGGCATGTCGACCGCACTCAATCCACTCATATTGGGGGCCATATCGGAAATCACAAGGTCTACCTGTGTATTACCGACCGCCTCGAGGATTTGCGTCAGCACGGCGTCTTCGGTGAAGTCGCCCTGAATGAAGGTGACATCACCGATGGCGTCCATCTCCAGAATGTCCGAGGCAATCAGCCGGCCCTGCCCGCCGATCAGCCGGCTGGTCACCTGCGACCAGCCACCGGGCGCGGCGCCCAGGTCGACCACGGTCATGCCCGGACGGATGATTTTGTCCTTCTCCTGGATTTCCAGAAGCTTGTAGCTGGCGCGCGAACGGTAGCCGTCCTTTTGCGCCATCTTCACGTATTTGTCGTCGAAATGTTCTTTCAGCCAATTCTGGCTGGACTTGGAAGGCTTCACTGGGCACCTCGAAAATAAACGGGTCACGATTAATAGGGCGGTCCCCGACTCGCTCGGGTAAACTGGCCGCCGTTTTTACCAGACCAGACGCAGGGGTCATTATGCCGCTCACTCAAGAGCAGAAGAAACAGTACAAATCCATTGGCCACCATCTGAAACCGGTTTTGATCGTGGCAGACAACGGATTGACCGAAGGTGTGCTCGCCGAACTGGAGCGCGCACTGAGCGATCACGAACTGATCAAGGTCAAGGTCAACGTTCTGGACCGCGAAAGCCGTCTGCAAGCCATTGCCGGTCTGTGCAAGACAGGGTCTGCAGAATTGGTGCAGGTCATCGGCAAGATGGCACTGATCTACCGCAAGAACCCCAAGGTCAACAAGAACCTGTCAAACGTTCATCGCGCCAGCTGACACCGCTTCAAGCAGGCTGCGTTCGTAGCCTGGCCCTTAAAAGCAGGCCGCCCACCCGGAATATCCGGGCGGGCGGCCAAAGCTCATTCAGCAGCAGGTTGGCAAGTCGCCTCAGATGTGGCGAACCTCGACAATCTCGTACTCGATCACGCCCTTGGGTGTCGTTACCGCCACCACATCACCTTCCTGCTTGGCAATCAGCGCACGGGCGATAGGCGAGCCTACCGAAATCTTGCCCAGCTTGATGTCCGCTTCGTCCTCGCCAACGATCTGGTAGGTCACGCTTTCGTCGGTGTCGACGTTGGCGATTTCCACGGTCGTGCCGAAAATCACCTTGCCGGTGTGCTCGATGGTGGTGACGTCGATCACCACGGCATTCTGCATGCGGCCCTCGATGTCGCGGATCCGCGCCTCGACCATGCCCTGCTGCTCGCGGGCGGCATGGTATTCGGCGTTTTCCTTGAGGTCACCCAGCTCGCGCGCAGTTCCGATGTCCTGGCTGAGCTTGGGGCGGACCACCTTGGTCAGGTGGGCGTGTTCTTCTTCCAGGGCGCGAGCGCCCTGGACGGTCATGGGGTATTTAATCATCCTTTCAATCCTGCATGCAGGTCCTGCAGGCGGCGTACGGTCTTCTCGGGACCGAACTTGAGCGCCTCACAGACGGCTTCGCCGGCCGCAATGGTGGTCGTGCAGTAGATCTTGTGCTGCAACGCATTGCGACGAATGGAGTAGGAGTCAGCAATCGACTGACGGCCTTCGGTGGTGTTGATAATCAGCGTGACTTCGTCATTCTTGATCATGTCGACAACGTGCGGACGACCTTCGGTCACCTTGTTGACGCGACGGACCTTGAGACCCGCGGCTTCGATCAGCTTGGCCGTGCCGGCGGTGGCCACCACTTCGAAGCCCAGGTTGATCAGGTCACGGGCAACGCCGGCCACCAGGGGCTTGTCGTCGTCACGCACGCTGATGAACGCAGTGCCGCTGGTCGGCAGGGTTTCGCTGGCGCCCATCTGGGCCTTGGCGAACGCTTCGCCGAAGGTGTCGCCGACGCCCATCACTTCACCGGTGGACTTCATCTCAGGGCCGAGGATCGGGTCGACGCCCGGGAACTTGGCGAACGGGAACACCGCTTCCTTGACGCTGTAGAAGTTAGGAATGATTTCCTTGGTGAAACCCAGCTCCTTGAGGGTCTTGCCGGCCATGACACGGGCGGCAATCATCGCCAGGGAGACACCAATGCACTTGGACACGAACGGCACGGTACGCGAGGCGCGCGGGTTGACTTCGATGACGTAGATATCGTCGCCTTGCAGCGCCAGCTGTACGTTCATCAGGCCGACCACGCCCAGCTCCAGGGCCATCTTGCGCACTTGCTCGCGCATTTCGTCCTGGATGTGGGCCGGCAGCGAGTAAGGCGGCAGCGAGCACGCCGAGTCGCCGGAGTGAACGCCGGCCTGCTCGATATGCTGCATGATGGCGCCGATGACCACATCGGTGCCGTCGCAGACAGCATCCACGTCCATTTCGATGGCGCAGTTGAGGAAGTGGTCCAGCAGCACCGGGCTGTCGTTGGACACTTGCACCGCTTCGCGCAGGTAACGCTTGAGCTCGTCTTCCTGATAGACGATTTCCATCGCCCGGCCGCCCAGTACATAGGACGGGCGCACGACCAGCGGGTAGCCGATCTTGGCAGCGGCACGAATCGCTTCGTCTTCGCTGCGCACGGTGGCGTTTGGCGGCTGACGCAGGTTCAGGCGCTCGACCATCTGCTGGAAGCGCTCGCGGTCTTCGGCACGGTCGATGGCGTCGGGGCTGGTGCCGATGATCGGCACGCCGGCCGCTTCCAGGGCGCGAGCCAGTTTCAGCGGGGTCTGCCCGCCGTACTGGACGATGACGCCCTTGGGCTTCTCGACCCGTACGATTTCCAGTACGTCTTCCAGGGTCACCGGCTCGAAGTACAGGCGATCGGAGGTGTCGTAGTCCGTGGAGACGGTTTCCGGGTTGCAGTTGACCATGATCGTTTCATAGCCGTCTTCACGCAGCGCCAGGGCCGCATGCACACAGCAGTAGTCGAACTCGATACCCTGGCCAATGCGGTTGGGACCGCCACCCAGAATCATGATCTTGTCGCGGGTCGACGGGTTGGCCTCGCACTCTTCCTCGTACGTGGAGTACATGTAGGCGGTGTCGGTGGCGAACTCGGCGGCACAGGTGTCGACGCGCTTGTAGACCGGCAGCACGTCCAGCTTGTGACGGTGCGTGCGCAGGTTCTTCTCGGTCACACCCAGCAGCTTGGCCAGGCGCGCATCGGAGAAGCCCTTGCGCTTGAGGCGCAGCATCAGGTCGCGGTCGATGCTCGACAGGCCCAGGGTCTTGACCTTCTCTTCGTCCTTGACCAAGTCTTCGATCTGCACCAGGAACCACGGGTCGATCATGTTCATGGCGAAGATTTCTTCGACGGTCATGCCGGCACGGAAGGCATCGGCCACGTACCAGATACGCTCGGCACCCGGCACGGTCAGCTCGCGCTTGAGGGTGCTCATGCTTTCCGGGTGGCTCAGGTCCACTTTCGGGTCCAGGCCGCACACGCCCACTTCCAGGCCACGCAGGGCCTTTTGCAGGGATTCCTGGAAGGTCCGGCCGATGGCCATGACTTCACCGACCGACTTCATCTGAGTGGTCAGGCGGGCGTCAGCCTTGGCGAACTTCTCGAAGGCGAAACGCGGCAGCTTGGTCACGACGTAGTCGATGGCCGGCTCGAAGGACGCCGGGGTCTTGCCGCCGGTGATGTCGTTCTGCAGTTCGTCGAGGGTGTAGCCGACCGCCAGCTTGGCCGCGACCTTGGCGATCGGGAAGCCGGTGGCCTTGGAGGCCAGTGCCGAAGAACGCGAGACACGCGGGTTCATCTCGATCACGACCATGCGGCCAGTGTTCGGGCAGATACCGAACTGCACGTTGGAACCGCCGGTCTCGACGCCGATCTCGCGCAGCACCGCCAGGGAGGCGTTACGCAGGATCTGGTATTCCTTGTCGGTCAGGGTCTGGGCCGGCGCGACGGTGATCGAGTCACCGGTGTGCACGCCCATCGGGTCGAAGTTCTCGATGGAGCAGACGATGATGCAGTTGTCCTTTTTGTCGCGGACCACTTCCATCTCGTATTCTTTCCAGCCGATCAGCGACTCGTCGATCAGCAGTTCCTTGGTCGGCGACAGGTCCAGACCACGGGCACAGATTTCTTCGAACTCTTCACGGTTGTAAGCGATACCGCCACCGGTGCCGCCCATGGTGAAGGACGGACGGATGATGCACGGGAAGCCCAGCTTTTCGAGGACCGTGAAGGCCTCTTCCATGCTGTGGGCGATACCGGAACGCGGGCAGGCCAGGCCGATGGACTTCATGGCCTTGTCGAAGCGCGAGCGGTCTTCGGCCTTGTCGATGGTGTCGGCGTTGGCACCGATCATTTCCACGCCGAACTTTTCCAGGATGCCTTCGCGCTCCAGGTCCAGGGCGCAGTTCAGGGCGGTCTGGCCACCCATGGTCGGCAGTACGGCGTCAGGACGCTCTTTCTCGATGATCTTGGCAACGGTCTGCCACTTGATCGGCTCGATGTAGGTGGCGTCGGCCATGGCCGGGTCGGTCATGATGGTGGCCGGGTTGGAGTTCACCAGGATGACGCGGTAACCCTCTTCGCGCAGGGCCTTGCAGGCCTGGGCGCCGGAGTAGTCGAATTCACAGGCCTGGCCGATCACGATGGGGCCGGCGCCGAGAATCAGGATACTTTTAATGTCTGTACGTTTTGGCATGGGTTGTCACTCAACTCCGCAATTCAGTCGGCAAGCCGTCTTGAATATTCATGGCGATGCCGGGTGGCAGCGACCGGACCGATAAGGTCCGGGGCCACCCGGGCACCTGCTTGTTTCATTTTCAAGGCAACCGGTCAGCGGCGCTTGGCCATGGCATCGATGAAGCGATCGAACAAAGGCGCTACATCGTTTGGACCCGGGCTGGCTTCAGGGTGGCCCTGGAAGCTGAACGCGCTCTTGTCGGTGCGCTCGATACCTTGCAGGGTGCCGTCGAACAGCGACTTGTGGATGGCGCGGACGTTGCCTGGCAGGGTGGCCTCGTCGACCGCAAAGCCGTGGTTCTGGCTGGTGATCATGACCACGCCGCTGTCCAGGTCCTGCACCGGGTGGTTGGCACCGTGGTGGCCGTGACCCATCTTGACGGTCTTGGCACCGGAGGCCAGGGCCAGCAACTGGTGACCCAGGCAGATACCGAACACCGGAATGTCGGTTTCCAGCACATCCTTGATCGCCTGGATGGCGTAGTCGCACGGCTCCGGGTCACCCGGGCCGTTGGACAGGAACACGCCGTCCGGGCTGAGTGCCAGCACATCGCTGGCCGGGGTCTGTGCCGGCACCACGGTCACGCGGCAGCCGCGCTCGACCAGCATGCGCAGGATGTTGACCTTGACGCCGTAGTCGAAGGCGACGACATGGTAAGGCAGGTCGGCAGCCGCAATTTCCGGATGGCTGTCGGTTTTCAGCTCCCAGACACTGGAGCGCCACTCGTAGCGCTCTTTGGTGCTGACCACTTTGGCCAGGTCCATGCCCTTGAGGCCCGGAAAGCCGCGTGCCGCTTCGATGGCTGCTTCGTCGCTGATGTTGTCACCGGCCAGGATGCAGCCGTTCTGGGCGCCCTTTTCACGCAGGATGCGGGTCAGGCGACGGGTGTCGATGCCAGCGATGGCCACGACGTTGTTGGCCTTCAGGTAGTCCTGCAAAGACATCTTGCTGCGCCAGTTGCTGGCCACCAGCGGCAGGTCGCGAATGACCAGGCCGGCTGACCAGACGCGGTCGGACTCAGCGTCTTCCGGGGTGATGCCGGTGTTGCCGATGTGCGGGTAAGTCAGGGTGACGATTTGCTGGGCATAGGAAGGATCGGTAAGGATTTCCTGATAGCCGGTCATTGCGGTGTTGAACACCACCTCACCAACAGTCTGACCGTCGGCTCCAATGGCTTCACCGCGAAAAATGCTGCCATCAGCAAGGGCGAGTATGGCTGGCTTAGTCAAGAAGACCTCCCGTAAATAAAGCCTGAAAGGGCGATCGCAGGTTGTAAAAAAGCGGAATGACGTTTTGATACGTCACCCCGCTTTCTTATGGATTCATCTGCGCGCTTTTAGTGGACACACTAAAGCTGTAGCTTACAGAAAAGGCCTGTTTTGGTCTACTGAAAATGCAGCCAGTCTGGACACGCCATTTCTGCTGCTGATCGCCAAGGTCGTGAAAATTCAGGATTTTCGCCGACCTCGACCGTTAATCAGCGCAGTTCCAGCACATCCTGCATGTCATACAAACCTGGCGCCTTGCCGTCCAGCCACAGCGCTGCACGCACGGCACCGCGTGCAAAGGTCATGCGGCTCGACGCCTTGTGGGTGATTTCGACGCGCTCGCCATCGGCGGCGAACAGCACGGTATGGTCACCCACGATGTCGCCGGCGCGGGTCGTGGCAAAGCCGATGGTCTGCCGCTCGCGCGCACCGGTCTGGCCTTCACGCCCATAGACGGCGACCTTTTCCAGGTCACGACCCAGCGCATTGGCCACCACCTCACCCATGCGCAAGGCCGTGCCCGAAGGCGCGTCGACCTTGTGCCGGTGGTGCGCTTCGCTGATCTCGATATCGACCTCGTCACCCAGCACCCGCGCGGCCGTGTCGAGCAGCTTCAGGCACAGGTTCACGCCAACGCTGTAGTTGGCCGCGAAGACGACCGGAATCTCCTTGGCCGCCTCGGCCAGGCGCAGCTTTTCTTCGGCCGTGAACCCGGTGGTGCCGATCACGATGGCCTTGCCCGCCTTGCGGCAGAACGCCAGGTTCTTCAGCGTCACCGAGGGATGGGTGAAGTCGATCAACACATCGAACTCTTCGGCCACCCGGGCCAGGTCACCCGACAAGGGCACGCCGATGCGGCCCTGCCCTGCCAGTTCGCCGGCATCGGCGCCCACCAGCGTGCTGTCGGGACGGTCGATGGCGGCGGTCAACCCGGCGCCCGGCGACTGGCCGACCGCTTCGATCAGAATCTTGCCCATGCGCCCGGCGGCGCCTGTCACAGCAATACGTCGCATACCCTGCTCCTGTGGATAACCTTACAAATCGCCGAAGAAACGCTTCACACCCTCGAACCAGCCACTGGCCTTGGGAGAGTGCGACTGGTCACCTTCGAGCGACTCACGGAATTCCTCGAGCAGTTCGCGCTGACGCTTGCCCAGGTTCACCGGCGTCTCGACCGCCACACGGCACATCAGGTCGCCAGGGCCGCCACCGCGTACCGGCGCCACGCCCTTGCCACGCAGGCGGAACTGCTTGCCGGTCTGGGTGCCTTCGGGGATCTTCAACTTGACGCGACCGTCCAGGGTCGGCACTTCCAGCTCGCCGCCCAGCGCCGCATCGGTAAAGCTGATCGGCACTTCGCAGAACAGGTGCTTGCCGTCGCGCTGGAAGATCGGGTGCTCGCGCACATTGATGACCACGTACAGGTCGCCGCTCGGACCGCTGTGCGGGCCGGCCTCGCCTTCGCCCGACAGGCGGATGCGATCGCCGGTGTCGACACCGGGCGGCACCTTGACCGACAGGGTCTTGTATTCCTCGACCCGGCCTTCGCCATTGCAGGACTCGCACGGATCGGAAATGATCTTGCCGTTGCCATGGCAGCGCGGGCAGGTCTGCTGCACCGAGAAGAAGCCCTGCTGCATGCGCACCTGACCGATACCGCCACAGGTCGGGCAGGTGATCGGCGACGAGCCTTTCTTGGCACCGCTGCCGTCGCACGGCTTGCAGTTGACCAGCGTCGGCACGCGGATATTCACGGTCGTGCCGCGCACCGCTTCTTCAAGGTTCAGCTCCAGCGTGTAGCGCAGGTCGCTGCCGCGCTGCGGACCACCACGACCACCGCCGCCACGTCCACCACCGAAGAAGTCACTGAACACGTCACCGAAAATATCGGAGAAGTTCGCACCGCCCGCACCGAAGCCGCCACCGCCGCCACCCATGCTCGGGTCGACACCGGCATGGCCATACTGGTCGTAGGCCGCACGCTTGCTGGCATCGGACAGCACTTCGTAGGCCTCGTTGGCCTCCTTGAACAGCTCTTCCGAGGCCTTGTCATCCGGGTTACGGTCCGGGTGATGCTTCATCGCCAGGCGACGATAGGCTTTTTTCAGCTCCGCCTCACCGGCGCCGCGCTCGACCCCCAACACTTCGTAATAGTCACGCTTAGCCATATATTCTTCCGCACTCTTGAGGACGTCCGGCCTGACTCTCCTGAGCCTGGCCTGACTCGTTGAGCCCAATAAAGGCCCGGACCCAACTCACGTCAATTCAACGATCCTGGTCTTCGTTCAACGGCCACCGATGGCCGAGAAAGCGGCAGAACAAGCCTTGATGCAGGAGCATCGCAGCCTTGCCGCAAGGTGCCTGCCGCCGTGCGGCAACCACCGGAAATTTCGTCTGCTCCAGACACGCCAACGCGGGAGCAAGCTCCCGCGCGGCGACATCCTACCAGCGACCGCAACACAGCGGTCAACCGGCTTGCAAGTGAGCCTGCGCTTACTTGTTATCCTTGACTTCTTCGAACTCGGCGTCGACGACGTCGTCAGGCTTGGCTGCGCCTTCGGCCGGCTTGGCAGCGGCCTCAGGGCTTTCAGCCTGCTCGGCGTACATTTTCTGCGCGATGGGTGCGGAAACCTTCGACAGCTCCTCGACCTTGGCTTCGATCAGCGCCTTGTCGTCGCCCTTGACAGCGGCTTCCAGCGCAACCAGTGCAGCCTCGACAGCGGTCTTCTCTTCGGCGGTGACCTTGTCGCCAGCGTCAGAGATCATCTTGCGAGTCGAGTGCACCAGGGCATCGCCCTGGTTACGGGCAGAGGCCAGCTCTTCGAACTTGCGATCTTCTTCGGCGTTGACTTCGGCGTCACGCACCATCTGCTGGATTTCTTCCTCGGACAGACCGGAGTTGGCCTTGATCACGATGGACTGCTGCTTGCCGGTGGCCTTGTCCTTGGCGCCGACGTGCAGGATGCCGTTGGCGTCGATGTCGAAGGTCACTTCGATTTGCGGCACACCGCGTGGTGCTGGCGGAATCTCGGCCAGGTCGAACTTGCCCAGGGACTTGTTCTGGCCAGCCTGCTTGCGCTCACCTTGCAGCACATGAATGGTCACAGCGTTCTGGTTGTCGTCGGCGGTGGAGAAGACCTGCGATTTCTTGGTCGGAATCGTGGTGTTCTTCTCGATCAGCGCGGTCATCACGCCACCCATGGTTTCGATACCCAGGGTCAGCGGGCTGACGTCCAGCAGCAGGACGTCCTTGACGTCACCGGCCAGTACCGCACCCTGGATGGCAGCACCCATGGCCACGGCTTCGTCAGGGTTGACGTCCTTGCGCGCTTCCTTGCCGAAGAAATCGGTCACCAGCTTCTGCACCAGCGGCATGCGGGTCTGACCGCCGACCAGGATCACGTCGTTGATCGCGCCGATGTCGATACCGGCATCTTTCAGGGCAACGCGGCAAGGCTCGATGGTGCGCTGCACCAGATCTTCGACCAGCGATTCGAGCTTCGAACGCGAAATCTTCACGTTCAAGTGCTTCGGACCGGTGGCGTCTGCAGTGATGTACGGCAGGTTGACGTCGGTCTGCAGGCTGGAGGACAGCTCGATCTTGGCTTTTTCAGCGGCTTCTTTCAGGCGCTGCATCGCCAGCGGATCACCCTTGAGGTTGATGCCGCTTTCTTTCTTGAATTCGTCGACGAGGTAGTCGATCAGACGGATGTCGAAGTCTTCACCGCCCAGGAACGTGTCACCGTTGGTGGCCAGTACTTCGAACTGGTGCTCGCCGTCGACTTCGGCAATTTCGATCACCGACACGTCGAAGGTACCGCCACCCAGGTCATAAACGATCACGGTGTGATCGCCCTTGGCCTTGTCCATGCCGTAGGCCAGCGCAGCCGCAGTCGGCTCGTTGATGATGCGCTTGACGTCCAGACCGGCAATACGACCGGCGTCCTTGGTGGCCTGACGCTGGCTGTCGTTGAAGTAGGCCGGTACGGTGATGACCGCTTCGGTCACAGGCTCGCCGAGGTAGTCTTCGGCGGTCTTCTTCATTTTCTTCAGGATTTCAGCGGAAATCTGAGGAGGCGCCATCTTCTGGCCATTGACCTCGACCCAGGCATCACCGTTGTCAGCCTTGGAAATCTTGTAAGGCACCATCTGGATGTCTTTCTGAACGACTTCTTCGTCAAAGCGACGGCCGATCAGACGCTTTACCGCGTACAGGGTGTTGTGCGGGTTGGTGACCGCCTGGCGCTTGGCCGACTGGCCCACCAGGATTTCGCCGTCGTTGGCGTAGGCCACGATCGAAGGCGTGGTGCGGGTGCCTTCGGCGTTTTCGATGACCTTGACATTACCGCCTTCCAGAATCGAAACGCAGGAGTTGGTGGTCCCCAGGTCGATACCGATAATTCTGCCCATCTTTACTCTCCCGAAACTTTTGTAGGGTTGCCGCAACCGGGTTCACAGATTGCGGTAGCACTTGAACGCTTGACCTTTAAATGGGGCCTGGTCGGCCGATTTCAAGCCTGCTCGTCAATCGACGGTTTGGCAGGCGAAGGGGCCTTGCTGACCACGACCATTGCCGGGCGCAGCAGGCGACCATTGAGCTGGTAGCCCTTCTGAAACACTTTGAGCACCGTGTTGGGCTCGACGTTGGCACTTTCTTCCATGGCCATGGCCTGGTGCTGATCAGCATTGAAGGGCTGGCCGTGTGGATCGACCGCCTCCAGCTGATAGCGCTTGAGCGTGTCCTGAAACATCTTGAGCGTCAGCTCGATGCCTTCGCGCATCGGACGGATGCTTTGATCGTCCGGGCTGGACAGGTCCAGACCACGCTCCAGGCTGTCGATGATCGGCAACAGATCACCGGCAAATTTCTCCAGCGCAAACTTGTGCGCCTTTTCTACATCCTGCTCGGCACGGCGGCGGACATTCTGCAGATCCGCAGCCACACGCAGAGATTGGTCCTGCGCGGCAGCCAGCTGCTCTTCGAGCACCTGCACGCGCACTGCCAGGTCTTCACCTGTCGCCGATTGCGCAGCCTGATCCTGAGCCTGCGTATCCAGATTCTGTTCGTCAGCCATAGAGCTCTCCTTTCAAAAACGTCCGCGAACCCAACTCGCGCTTCTGCCCCCCTATATGGGAACGGAATTTACGGCTTCAAGGGCCCGGCCTACAGGAAGTTGCCAATTGTGATGAAAAATTGCGCCATAAAACCCGGACGAGCGTCTCAAACCGACGACAGGAACGACTAAGGCCGTACGTCGACCGATGAAATCGAACTAAAGGCAGGCATTGTCAGAGCGGAATCAAACACTGTATAAATAACCAGAAGAACTGTCTCGGAGCCACTTCATGCTGGTCCATCTTTCCGTACACAATTACGCCATCGTTGAGCACCTCGATCTTGAACTCGATCGCGGCATGAGCGTTATCACGGGCGAAACCGGTGCCGGCAAGTCGATCATGCTCGACGCCCTGGGCCTGACCCTGGGTGACCGGGCCGACAGTGGCGTGGTCCGCCCGGGCGCCGACAAGGCCGATATCCTGGCCACCTTCGACCTGGCTGACATTCCCGAAGCACAAGCCTGGCTGGCCGAGCGCGACCTCGACAACCAGGGCCCGTGCATCCTGCGCCGGGTCATCACCGCCGAAGGCCGCTCGCGCGCCTACATCAACGGCACGCCCTGCCCGCAAGGCGACCTCAAGGCGCTGGGCGAGCTGATGATCGACATTCACAGCCAGCACGAGCACCAGTCGCTGCTCAAGGCCGAGACCCACCGGCGCCTGCTTGACGAATACGCCGGCGCCACCGACCTCGCCCGCCAGGTGCACCTGGCTTCGCAACGCTGGCGCCAGACCCGCCAGGAGCTGGAACGCCTGTCCAACTCCGGCGACGAACAACGCGCCCGCCACCAGTTGCTCAGCTACCAGCTCGAAGAACTCGAAAGCCTGAGCCTGGGCGAAAACGAACTGGAGAACCTTGAGCAGGACCACAAGGCCCTGACCAACGCCGAAAGCCTGCTGGGCATCTGCCGCCAGGTGATCGAGCAGTGCAGCGAAAGCGACTCGGGCAATGTCCTGCACGCCCTGACCAACAGCCTCAACCGCCTGTCGGGGGTCAGCAATGCCTCGACCGCCCTCCACGAGGCCACCGAACTGCTGTCCAGCGCCCAGATCCAGGTCGAAGAGGCCATGGGCGAGCTCAACCGTTTTCTCGATCATTTCGATGCCGACCCGGCCCGCCTGCAACAGATCGAAGAACGCCTCGACGCGATCTACAGCCTGGCGCGCAAGCACCGCATCCAGCCCAACGAAGTGGCCACGCTGCACCAGAAGCTGCTGGACGAGATTGAAACGCTCAATGCCAATGACGAGTCCATCGAGCGCCTGCAGAACGAACTGGCGTCCTTTGCCCGGCATTATCAGGAAAAGGCCCGGGAACTGAGCGACCTTCGCCACCGCTCGGCGGGCGAACTGGCCCACGCCGTCGAACAGGAAATCCATCGCCTGGGCATGCCGGGCGGACGCTTCAGCATTGAGCTCAAGCCCCATGCCGGCGGCGAGCTGCTGCCCTATGGCCTGGAGCAGGTCGAACTGCTGGTCAGCGCCAACCCCGGACAACCGCTCAAGCCGCTGGCCAAGGTGGCCTCCGGTGGCGAGCTGTCGCGCATCAGCCTGGCTATCCAGGTGATCACCGCCCAGACCTCGCGCATCCCGACCCTGGTGTTCGACGAAGTCGACGTCGGCATTGGTGGCCCGACCGCTGAAATCGTCGGCCAGTTGCTGCGCCGGCTGGGTGATCGCGGCCAGGTCATGACCGTGACCCACCTGCCGCAAGTGGCCGCACAGGGCCATCAGCACCTGTTCGTGCACAAGGTCCGCGACAACAACGCCACGCGCACAGCCGTGTCGAAACTGGGCAAGACCGAACGCATCGAAGAAGTCGCCCGCATGCTGGGCGGCATCGACCTGACCAAGGAATCGCTGGCTCACGCCAAGAAGATGATCGTCACCTCGAAAAACTGAGGCACACAAAAAAGCCCCTTGGCGACCGGAGTCGCCAAGGGGCTTTTTTCATGCACGCAATAAAAGACTCAGTCTTTCTTGCTGCGCACGTAGAGCACCAGATTGTGATCGACCAGCTCGAAGCCATGCCGCTCGACAATGGCCTTTTGCAGCGATTCGATTTCCTGGTCGAAGAACTCGATGACTTCGCCAGAATCCACGTTGACCATATGGTCGTGGTGGCCGCCGTCAGCCAGTTCGAAGACCGCATGACCGCCGTCGAAATTGTGGCGCACGACGAGACCTGCCGCCTCGAACTGAGTCAGGACACGGTAAACCGTGGCCAGGCCGACGTCCTCGCTGGCGTCCATCAGTGCCTTGTAGACATCCTCGGCGCTCATGTGACGCTGCTCGGCAGAATCGAGCATCTGGAGGATCTTGACCCGTGGAAGGGTCACCTTGAGTCCTGCTTTACGTAGTTCGCTATTTTCAACCATGGTCAGCTTTCTCGCAGACGCTGCTTCGCAGCTTCTCTTAATGCAGGTATGATCGGAGTTTACGTTGTCCCAGCCAAGATAGTGGAAGTCGCCCACCGATGCAAAACACCAAGCTCTTGCTAACCAGTTTCACACTCGTGGGACTGCTCGCACTCGCCGGTTGTTCGTTCCCCGGGGTTTATAAAATCGACATCCAACAGGGAAATGTCGTCACGCAAGACATGATAGACCAGTTGCGCCCGGGAATGACCCGACGGCAAGTACGGTTTATCATGGGTAACCCTCTGCTGACCGACACGTTCCACACCGATCGCTGGGATTACCTGTACAGCATGCAGCCCGGTGGCGGCGAGCGTCAGCAGGAACGTGTCAGCCTGATCTTCAACAGCAACGATCAACTGGTCAGCCTCTCAGGCGACTTCATGCCCGGCGTCAGCCGCGATGAAGCCATCCTGGGCCAGGGCAGCAACACCACCACCGAGCCTGCCACGGCACCGATCGAGCATCAGCCGCAGCCCAAGCCGGAAGAACCTCCGCGCCCAGGTTCGCTGCTTGACCAGATCCAGAAAGACGTCGACAGCGTCGAAACCATACCGACCCCCGTCCAGGAACCCCTGGAAACGTCGCCACGGTAACGCCGCCATAAAAAAAGCCCGGTTCGCCGGGCTTTTTTGTGCCTGTCATTTGTAAAGCTTATGAAGGACGCGCCTTTTTCAGCACCCGTGCCGTTTTGGCAGCACGCAAACGCCGGATCTCCTTGGGGTCGGCCAGCAACGGTCGATAAACCTCGATCCGCTCGCCGGCCTGCACGATGCGCACCTGCGGATCACTGACCCGCTTGCCGAAGATCCCCACCGGGCAGGTCGTCAGGTCCAACTGCGCAAAGGCCTTCCCGATACCGCTGATCAGCAAAGCCTGGTAGACCGTACTGCCAACCGGCACCTGCACCGCCAGCAGCACCTGACGTTCAAGGCCGGCATGCACCACCTCGATTTCGATCAGGGTGTCAGCCATGCAATTGCTTGGCGCGCTGACAGAAGGCGTCGACCAGCGTATTGGCCGCCTGGTTGAACAGCGGCCCCAGCGTGGTCCGCACCAGGGCACCCGAATAGTCGAAGGACAAGTCCAGGCTGATCTTGCAGGCCTTGTCGTTCAATGCCTTGAAAGTCCACACCCCGTGCAGCTGGCTGAACGGCCCCTCGACCAGATCCATGGTCAGCGACTCGCCAGGCACCAGGGTGTTGCGTGTCACGAACTTCTGACTCAACCCGCCCTTGGCGATTTCAAGGCTGGCACGCATGTGCGTGTCGCTGCTCTCCAGCACCTGCGCAGCCGCGCACCAGGGCAGAAACTCCGGGTAACGCGCGACATCATTGACCAGGTCGTAGAGAAACCGGGCCGGGTACGGCAACAGGGCCGAGCGTTGAATATGCGTAGTCATGTCAGCGTCATTTCCAAAACTGAGCGGCACACATCACAAGAATGCCGAATGGCGCCACAAAGCGCATCTGGTAGAAATACAAGGGTCAACAACTTCGGTGCGCCCTATCAGATCGGCCACCCACCCCATCGAAACCTGCATAAAAAGAGACCGCATTGTCCGGGATTCATCCAGTGTGCTCAAGCGCACCGCTTGCCCATAGCCGACATCGAAGCAACTGCCTATAATGCGCCCCCTATGGCCAAACTCAAAAAGCACCCTACAGGGACCATCGCGCAAAATAAAAAGGCGCGTCACGATTACTTCATCGAACACAAGTTCGAGGCCGGTCTGGTCCTGTCCGGTTGGGAAGTAAAAAGCCTGCGTGCCAACAAGGTACAGCTGGTCGACAGCTACGTGTTGCTCAAGGATGGCGAGGCCTGGCTGATGGGCAGCCATATCACGCCACTCAAGACCGCCAGCACGCACGTTATCGCCGACCCGACACGCACCCGTAAACTGCTGCTCAACCAGCGCGAGCTGGAAAAGCTCTTTACCTCCGTGCAGCAAAAGGGCCACGCCTGCGTCGCCTTGTCGCTGTACTGGAAGCAGCACCTGATCAAGTGCGAAATCGCACTCGGCAAGGGCAAGAAGGAATACGACAAGCGCCACACCGAGCGCGAGCGCGATTCCGACCGCGAGCTGCAACGCGCCGTGCGCAGCAAGGGCAAGGACGACTGATCCCAGCCACACCTTGTAGGAGCGACCAACGGTCGCGAAAAGACCCGCAACTCACTGCGGCCTTCGCGACCGCTGGTCGCTCCCACGTACGGGCGCCTGCCCGCACACCCTACAAATTATGCCGCCGCTCGGCCCGCGCAGCCCTTTCGCCCTGCTGGCGCACCTCGTCCAGCACCTCCTGCACATACATCAGGTGCCGGCTGGACACTTCACGCGCATCCTCCGCCCGCCGCTCGATGATCGCCAGAAACAGCTCCCGGTGCTGCTCGATCAGCATGTCGCGGGTTTCGCTGCGCTGCTTGTACATGCCACCAATGTTGATCACCACGTTGCGCCGCACCAGGTCGAACAACCCGCGAATGGTGTGCAACAGCACCGTGTTATGGCTGGCCTCGGCAATCGCCAGGTGAAAATTGGCATCGGCCGCCGCCTCTTCGGTCCCACCCTCCTCCTCGGCCCGTGCATAACAATCCTGCAGCGCATCGAATGCCTGGCGCAGACGCTCGCGATCCAGGTCCGTCGCCCGCAGCGCAGCGTAATAGGCGCATGACGCCTCCAGCGTATGACGAAACTCCAGCAGGTCGCGCTGGGCATCCGGGCTGTTTTCCAGCAAGTGCAACAAGGGATCACTGAACGTCGACCCCAGGTTTTCGGCCACATAATTGCCGCCGCCCTGGCGGCTGATCAACAGCCCCTTGGCCGTCAACTTCTGGATGGCCTCACGCAGCGACGGACGCGACACGCCAAACTGCTCGGCCAGGGCACGCTCGGCCGGCAGGCGACCACCGGCCTTCAACGTCCCCTCGAGAATCATTTTTTCCAACTGCTCGACAATATCGTCCGACAAACGGCGCTGCCGCACCTGACCAAAGCCCATAACCCTCACTCCACTTCCCGATCCCGTTATCGGGCTGTCTATTCTGGCCCATTGAGACGCTGTCGGCACCTGCTGCAAGCGCTTGCGCAGCCGGCCACCAAGCCAACTGCCCTCCCCGCATCAGACCAAAGTCCCAAAAGGACAAATTGACACACCCCAAGCAAGGCCTCTAACCTAGCGACCAGGCATTGTAAATTGGTATTACCAATTATCCAAGCGCAATGTCAGATGGTTGACCACCATCGCATCGCCGGACCTTTCCCGACCGGAAAGGCCAGAACTGGCGGGCTGGACACCACGCACCGTGACACCGATCGGCGGCGCACGTCACAGCACACCGGGCCTAACCAAAAACAACTAGGGGCCACCCCATGCAGACCTGGCAACAACTCTATACCCCTCTTGGCAGCCTGGGCTTATCCGCCGCCGCTGCGCTCATCCCCATCGTGTTCTTCTTCCTGGCGCTGGCGATCTTCCGGCTCAAGGGGCACATCGCCGGCAGCATTACCCTGGCGCTGTCGGTGCTGGTGGCGATCTTCGCCTTCCAGATGCCGGTCGACATGGCCCTGGCGGCGGCCGGCTACGGGTTTGCCTATGGTCTGTGGCCGATCGCCTGGATCATCGTCGCGGCGGTGTTCCTCTACAAACTGACCGTCAAGAGCGGCCAGTTCGAGATCATCCGCAGCTCGGTGCTGACCATCACCGACGACCAGCGCCTGCAAGTGCTGCTGATCGGCTTCTGCTTCGGGGCCTTCCTCGAAGGCGCAGCCGGCTTCGGCGCCCCGGTGGCCATCACCGCCGCCCTGCTGGTCGGCCTGGGCCTGAACCCGCTGTACGCCGCCGGCCTGTGCCTGATCGCCAACACCGCGCCTGTGGCCTTCGGCGCACTGGGCATCCCGATCATCGTCGCCGGCCAGGTCTCGGGCATCGACGCCTTCAAGATCGGCGCCATGACCGGTCGCCAGCTGCCATTCCTGTCGATCTTCGTGCCGTTCTGGCTGATGTTCATCATGGACGGCATGCGCGGGGTCAAGGAAACCTGGCCTGCCGCCCTGGTGGCCGGCGCCAGCTTTGCCATCACCCAATACCTGACCTCCAACTTCATCGGCCCGGAACTGCCCGACATCACCTCGGCCCTGGTGAGCATCATCTCCCTCACCCTGTTCCTCAAGGTCTGGCAGCCGCAGCGCGCCACTGATGTGGTGATCAGCGGTGGCGGCGCAGCCATGCTGGGTGGCGGCGGTGGCAGCAGCCCGCTGGGTTCGCGCACGCCATCGCCCTACAGCGCAGGGCAGATCTTCAAGGCCTGGTCGCCGTTCCTGATCCTGACCGCCATGGTCACCGTCTGGACCTTGAAACCGTTCAAGGCGCTGTTCGCCGCCGGCGGCCCGCTGCAGGCCTGGACCATCAACACCGCCGTGCCTTTTCTGGACCAGATGGTGATCAAGGGCACGCCCATCGTCGCCAAGGCCACGGCCATGCCGGCGGTGTACAAGCTCGACCTCATCGCCGCCTCGGGCACTGCGATCCTGCTCTCGGCCATCGTCTCGATGATCGTGCTGCGCATCAGCGCAAAAATTGGTATTACCACTTTTAAAGAGACGGTCATCGAGCTGCGCTGGGCCATCGTGTCGATCGGCATGGTGCTGGCCTTCGCCTTTGTCATGAACTACTCGGGCATGTCCTCGACCCTGGCCTTGGTCCTGGCCGGCACCGGCGCGGCCTTTCCGTTCTTCTCGCCGTTCCTGGGCTGGCTGGGCGTGTTCCTGACCGGCTCCGACACCTCGGCCAACGCGCTGTTCGGCTCGTTGCAGGCGACCACCGCGCACCAGGTCGGCGTCAGCGACGTGCTGATGGTCGCGGCCAACTCCAGCGGCGGCGTGACCGGCAAGATGATCTCGCCGCAGTCGATCGCCGTGGCCTGCGCCGCCACCGGCCTGGTCGGCAAGGAGTCGGACCTGTTCCGCTTCACCCTCAAGCACAGCCTGTTCTTCGCCACGCTGGTCGGCTGCATCACCTACGCCCAGGCGTACTGGTTCACCGGCATGCTGGTGCATTGACAGTGCCAACCCTGGCGCCGGCCCCTGAAGCCGGCGCCACCCATCGATATCCCGCATGCGGTCGCCCACAACGCAGCCGCACACGGATAACCGGGCCCACCCGGAGAAGCACCTGATGAGCGACCTGTTCTACAACGCAGCTTCTACTGCCCCCGTCAATGCCACCCGCCTGGCCCCGCGCCATGCGCCGCGGCAGTACCCGACCAACAAACCGCAACAGGTCTACCTGTTCGGCACCTGCGTGGTCGACCTGTTCTTTCCTGAAGCCGGCATGGACGCCATCCACCTGCTCGAACGCGAAGGCATCGAGGTGATCTACCCGCCCGAACAAACCTGTTGCGGGCAGCCGGCCTACACCAGCGGCTACACCGAGCAGGCCCGCAGCGTGGCCCGTGCCCAGGTGCAGTTGTTCGACGGCGACGCGCCGGTGATCCTGCCGTCAGGTTCCTGCGCCGGCATGTTCCGCGAGCACTACCCCGACCTGTTCAGGGACGAACCCGAGATGCTGGCCAAGGTTCAGGCGCTGGCCGCACGCACCTATGAGCTGACCGAATTCTTGCTGCACGTGTGCCAGGTGCGCTTCACCGACCACGGCCAGCCCACCCGCATCGCCCTGCACACCTCGTGCTCGGCGCGCCGGGAAATGAACACCCACCTGCACGCCCGCGAACTGCTCGGCCAGTTGCACAACGTCGAGCGGGTCGAGCACGACCACGAAAGCGAATGCTGCGGCTTCGGCGGCACCTTCAGCGTGCGCATGCCAGACATCTCCGGCGCCATGGTGGCCGACAAGACCCGGTCGCTGAAAGCCTCCGGCGCCGACCAGGTACTGACCGCCGACTGCGGTTGCCTGATGAACATCAACGGCGCCCTGGAAAAACAGCGTGAGTCCCTGCGCGGCCAGCACCTGGCCAGCTTTCTATGGCAACGCACCGGAGGCCGCTCATGAACAGCCACACGCGCATTCCTGCCGTACAGATAGAAGAACCCGACTTTCGCCAGCGCGCCCACCAGGCCTTGGGCGACGCCCAATTGCGCGGCAATTTCCGCCGCGCCATGGACTCGCTGATGACCAAGCGCGCCGCCGCCTTCAGCGATGCCGACGAGCGCGAAGACCTGCGCGACCTGGGCAACGCCATCCGCGCCCGCGCCCTGTCCAAGCTGCCCGACCTGCTGGAGCAACTGGAACGCAACCTGATCCGCAACGGCGTCAAGGTGCACTGGGCCGAGACCGTCGAAGAAGCCAACGCCATCGTGCTGTCGATCGTCGAGGCGCATGAAGCCCGGCAACTGATCAAGGGCAAGTCGATGGTCAGCGAAGAAATGGAGATGAACCATTTTCTTGGCGAGCGCGGCATCGAGTGCCTGGAAGCCGACATGGGCGAATACATCGTGCAGATGGACCACGAAAAGCCCTCGCACATCATCATGCCGGCCATCCACAAGAACGCTGCCCAGGTCGCCAAACTGTTTAATGAAAAGCTCGGCGTCGAATACACCACCGACGTCGACCAGTTGATCCAGATCGGCCGCCGCGTGCTGCGGCAGAAATTCTTCGAGGCCGACATCGGCGTCTCCGGCGTCAACTTCGCCGTGGCCGAGACCGGCACCCTGCTGCTGGTCGAAAACGAAGGCAATGGCCGCATGGTCACCAGCGTGCCACCGGTGCACATCGCCGTGACCGGCATCGAGAAAGTCGTCGAAAACCTGCGCGACACCGTGCCCCTGCTGTCGCTGCTGACCCGCTCGTCGCTGGGCATTCCGATCACCACCTACGTCAACATGATCTCCGGCCCGCGCCAGGCCCACGAGTTGGACGGCCCGCAAGAAGTGCACCTGGTGCTGCTCGACAACGGCCGCAGCCAGGCCTTTGCCGACAGCGAACTGCGCCAGACCCTCAACTGCATCCGCTGCGGCGCCTGCATGAACCACTGCCCGGTCTACACAAGGGTCGGCGGCCACACCTACGGCGAGGTCTACCCCGGCCCCATCGGCAAGATCATTACCCCGCACATGGCCGGCCTGAACAAGGTTCCCGACCACCCCAGCGCCTCCTCCTTATGCGGTGCGTGCGGCGAAGTCTGCCCGGTGAAAATCCCGATTCCGGCCCTGCTGCGCCGCCTGCGCGAAGAAAACGTCAAGGCGCCCGACAGCCCCAACCCGGTAATGCGCGACCAGGGCCAGAAATACTCACGCAAGGAACGCCTGATCTGGAACCTCTGGGCGCGGCTCAACACCTCGCCTGCGCTGTACCGCGCCTTCGGCTTCATGGCCACCCGCCTGCGCGGCCTGACGCCGGGCAACATCGGCCCCTGGACCCAGAACCACAGCGCGCCCAGGCCCGCCGCCCGCTCGCTGCACGACCTGGCCCGTGACCACCAGCAGGGCAAACCGCAGCCCCGCCCCACAGGAGAGCGTTGATGAACGCCCGGCACAACATCCTCGCCAAACTGCGCCACAGCCTGGCCGGCACCCAACCGATTGCCGACACCTTCAATGAAGCGCTGGTGACCGAGCCCTGGTCCTACCCCGCCGACCAGCGCATCGCCCAGTTGCGCAAACTGATGGAAGCGGTGCACACCGAAATCCACCTGTGCACCGAACAGAACTGGCCACAACGTCTGGCCGCACTGGTCGCCGAGCGGCAACTGGACAACCTGCTGATCGCCCCGACCACGCCCCACGGGCAGCGCATCACCGCGCACTGGGCGCAGCACCCAGGCCTGGCGCCACTCAAGGCCTACGACAGGCCCATCGAGCACTGGAAACAGGAAATGTTCGACGACACCGCCGCCAGCGTTACCTCGACCCTGGGCGCCATCGCCGCCACCGGCAGCCTGATCCTCTGGCCGACCCGTGAAGAACCGCGCCTGATGAGCCTGGTGCCGCCGGTGCACGTTGCCCTGCTCAAGGCCAGCCAGATCTACGACAACCTGTACCAGGTGCAGCGCGAGCAACAGTGGGCCGGCGGCATGCCGACCAACGCCCTGCTGGTGTCCGGCCCGTCCAAGACCGCCGACATCGAACAAGTGCTGGCCTATGGCGCCCACGGTCCCAAGGACCTGGTGGTGCTGATTCTGGAGGACGCATGACCCTGCCCGCTGACTTTCTGCGCCAGGCGCAGCTGCTCATCCCGCCTGCGCGGCGCTTCGACGACCCGCTCTCGACCCTGGCCTTCGGCACCGACGCCAGCTTCTACCGGCTGATCCCGAAACTGGTGATCCGTGTCGAATCCGAAGCCGAAGTCATCGCCCTGCTCAAGCTGGCCCAGGCCTCGCGCGTACCGGTGACCTTTCGCGCCGCCGGCACCAGCCTGTCGGGCCAGGCCATCAGCGACTCGGTGCTGCTGATGCTCGGCGATAACTGGAACGGCCGGGAAATCCGCCAGCACGGCGCGCAGATCCGCCTGCAGCCGGGGGTCATCGGCGCCCAGGCCAACGCCTGGCTGGCACCGTTCGGGCGCAAGATCGGCCCGGACCCGGCCTCGATCAACGCCTGCAAGATCGGCGGCATCGTCGCCAACAACGCCAGCGGCATGTGCTGCGGCACCGCCCAGAACACCTACCACACCCTGGCCGGCCTGCGCCTGGTGCTGGCCGACGGCACCTGCCTGGACACCGAAGACCCGGCCAGCATCGCCGCCTTTCGCACCCGCCACGCCCACCTGCTGGGACACCTGGCCCGGCTGGGCCGCGAGACCCGCGCCAACACCGAACTGGCCGCCCGCATCCGCCACAAATATCGGCTGAAAAACACCACCGGCCTGTCGCTCAACGCGCTGGTCGACTTCGACGAGCCGCTGGACATCCTCAGTCACCTGCTGGTCGGCTCCGAAGGCACGCTGGGCTTTATCAGCGCGGTGACCTACGACACCGTGCACGACCACCCGCACAAGGCCTCGGCGCTGATCGTCTTTCCCGACGTCGAAACCTGCTGCAACGCCGTCACCGTGCTCAAGCAGCAACCGGTGGCCGCCGTCGAACTGCTCGACCGCCGCAGCCTGCGCTCGGTGCAGGACAAACCCGGCATGCCGGCCTTCGTGCGCGCACTGTCGGACAACGCCTGCGCCCTGCTGATCGAAGCCCGCGCCGCCAGCCAGCCGCTGCTGCATGAACAACTGGCGCAGATCATGGCCGCCCTGGCGCCGTTCCCGGTGGAAAAACAGGTCGACTTCAGCGAAGACCCGGTGGAAAACGCCCGCCTCTGGGCGATTCGCAAGGACACCTTTCCAGCGGTCGGCGCGGTGCGCCAGACCGGCACCACAGTGATCATCGAAGACGTGACCTTTCCGGTCGAGCAACTGGCCATCGGCGTGCGCCGCCTGATCGAGCTGTTCGACAAACACCGCTACGACGAAGCGATCCTGTTCGGCCACGCCCTGGAGGGCAACTTGCACTTCGTCTTCACCCAGGGCTTTAACAGCCCGGCCGAAGTGGCGCGTTACCAGGCGTTCATGGACGACGTCGCAGAACTGGTGGCGGTGGAGTTCGGCGGCTCGCTCAAGGCCGAACACGGCACCGGCCGCAACATGGCGCCTTTTGTCGAAAAGGAATGGGGCACCGACGCCTACCAACTGATGTGGCAGCTCAAGCGCCTGCTCGACCCCAACGGCATCCTCAACCCCGACGTGGTGCTGAGCGACGACCCGCAGATCCACCTGAAAAACCTCAAACCGCTGCCGGCTGCCGACGACATCGTCGACAAGTGCATCGAGTGCGGCTTTTGCGAGCCGGTCTGCCCCTCCAAGGGCCTGACCCTGAGCCCGCGCCAGCGCATCGTCATCTGGCGTGACATCCAGGCGCGTAAACGCAACGGCGAAGACACCACGGCGCTGGAGCGCGACTACCACTACCAGGGCATCGACACCTGCGCCGCCACCGGCCTGTGCGCCCAACGCTGCCCGGTGGGCATCAACACCGGCGAACTGGTGAAAAAACTGCGCAGCCAACAGGCGCACCACGGCAAGGCCGCCGGCTGGCTGGCCAGCCACTTCAAGACTGCCCTGCAGGGCGCGCGCTTCACCCTGCACGCCGCCAACGGCGCGCGCATGCTGCTGGGCGCGCCGCGCCTGGCCAAATGGTCGGCCAGCCTGAGCAAAGCCTCCGCCGGCCACGTGCCGCAATGGACACCGGCCATGCCCCAGCCCGAGCAAGCCATTCGCCTCAGCGCACCGATCCACGACGCCCGCCCCCGCGTGGTCTACCTGGCCGCCTGCGTCTCGCGGGTCATGGGCCCGGCCATCGGCGATCGCGAGCAATCCTCCCTGCTCGACAAGACCCGCCACCTGCTGGAAAAAGCCGGCTACCAAGTGGTGTTCCCCGACGACCAGGACACCCTGTGCTGCGGCCAGCCCTTTGCCTCCAAGGGCTACACCGAACAGGCCGACGCCAAGCGCACCGAACTGCTCAACGCCCTGCTCAAGGCCAGCCGCGGCGGCCTCGACCCCATCTACTGCGACACCAGCCCCTGCACCCTGCGCCTGGCGCAGGACCTGGCCGACACCCGCCTGGACCTCTACGACCCGGTGCGCTTCATCCGCACCCACCTGCTGGACAAACTGACCTTCACCCCGCAACAAGAAGCGGTGGCCGTGCACGTCACCTGCAGCACCCAGCACCTGGGCGAAAGCCAGGCCCTGATCGAACTGGCCCGGCGCTGCAGCGTCAACGTCGTCATCCCTGAAGGCATCCACTGCTGCGGCTTTGCCGGCGACAAAGGCTTCACCACCCCCGAACTCAACGCCCACGCCCTGCGCCCGCTCAAAGACGCCGTGCAACACTGCAGCGAAGGCATCTCCACCAGCCGCACCTGCGAAATCGGCCTGTCCCACCACTCCGGCATCGACTACCACAGCCTCGTCTACCTGGTAGACCGCGTCACCCAACCCCGCCGCATCTAACCGAAAAAAAAGGGGCAGAAATGCCCCTCACCCAGCCCCCGCCACCAAAACCACTGACACCCCCGAACTTCATGCCCCACCCACCACCGTGGGAGGCGGCTTGCCGGCGATGACTGACGTCCCAGCACCACATACCCATCGCCCATACCCGTCCCATACTCAGAACACCACCCGCAGCAAGCAGCGCCCAACAGAATCAATGTCCGCCTGAACCTCATGCCTCGCCCACTCCGCCCGTGGGAGGCAGCTCTGCTGGCGATGACTGACTTCCAAGCACTACATGCCTATCGCCCTACCCAAGCGCTACCACCCAGATCGCCCCCTTTCAGTGCACATTCACCCCATTTTCAACATTTCATTTCACCCTCAAAAATAAATAGAACCCCTGCCAAGCGGCACAGTCAATCCTGTAAGCCAGATGAAACAGATGGCTTTTTAATCTCGGATTGCCGTCCCACCGACGGACCCCACCGAGTCCACAGGTTTATGGAGAAACAACATGAAACGTACCGCTCTCACCGGACTGTTCTTCAGCGCTGCCCTGCTGGCCTCCCCCGTTTTCGCCGCAGACGACCTGTGCGACACCAACCTGCAAGTCCTCAAGGACGCCCAGGTCTCCACCAACAGCAACCTGAGCATGGACAACAAGACCGCGCTCAAGACCACCCACGACGAAGCCGCTGCTGCCAAAACCGCCGGTGACGAAAAGAAATGCATCGAGCTGACCTCCAAGAGCATTTCCGAGCTCAAGCTGATCGGCTCGGGCAGCCAGGGCGCCAAATAATCGCCGGCAGTCCGCTTCAGTGGGTCGACTTCACGCCTCGAAAGGCGTAGACTGCGCCCCACTGACTGCCCGCAAAGCAGTCACGGGGCCGATTTGGATTCGACGCCGGTGATGAAACTCTAGGTGCATGCCGACTTGGTAACAGAAGTCGTAAATCCACTGTTGCAACTTTCTATAGTTGCCAATGACGAAAACTACGAGGGCTACGCTCTCGCCGCGTAAGCGGTGCGACTAGCTCTTCTGGTAGCTTCGGCTCCAGCAATCACTAGGGGATGCCTGTAAACCCGAAGTGATTGTCATATAGAACAGGATCGTCACTTAGGACGTTGTGGCCGATGTGACTAAAACTTACACAACTCGCCCAAAGCACCCTGCCCGTCGGGTCGCTGAGGGTTAACTTAATAGACACGGCTAAGCATGTAGGACCGACAGCGGAGTACTGGCGGACGGGGGTTCAAATCCCCCCGGCTCCACCATTTGATCAACTAAAGACGTCCACGGACGTCTTTTTTTGTGCCTGAAATCCAGTAAATACGGGGGGTTTCAGCGTTTATGGGAGCTTTGGAGGTTTTCTGAGTTCCAGCTGCTTTGGTATCCCAGGTGGTATCCCGGACTACCAAATGCTATTTTCAGGATACCAAAACGGTGCTGGAGGTAGCCCCATGCCTACTAACGCAACCCGCCTCTCCGATCGCCAGCTCAAGGCGGTCAAGGCAACTGGTAAAGATTTCGTCCTCAGCGACGGCGATGGCTTGCAACTTCGAGTACGCGCCAGCGGCTCGATGATGTGGAATTTCAATTACCGCGAGCCGTTGACCAGAAGCCGTATCAACATGACGCTTGGTCCATACCCTGACCTCTCGCTAGCCAACGCCCGGAAGAAAGCCGCAGAGGCGCGTGAGTTGCTTGCTTTGGGCACTGATCCCAAAACCCAGCGTGATGAGGTAAGGCAAGCCAAACTTGCTGAGACTGAACACACTTTCGAGAAGGTGGCCACTGCCTGGTTTGAACTGAAGAAAGACTCCGTAACCAAAGCCTACGCCGAAGACATTTGGAGATCGCTGACGCTCCATGTTTTTCCAAGCATGAAAAAAACGCCGCTCTCTCAAATCACTGCTCCGATGGTTATCAAGATCCTTCGACCAATCGAGGCCAAAGGGAGCCTCGAAACCGTCAAACGATTGAGCCAACGACTCAACGAGATCATGACCTACGGGGTCAACTCCGGGCTGATATTTGCGAACCCCCTCAATGGAATTCGGGCGGTGTTCAAGAAACCCAAGAAAGAGAACATGGCTGCGCTACCACCTGAGGAGCTTCCCGAGCTCATGATGGAAATCGCGAACGCCAGCATCAAGCGCACGACCCGCTGCCTGATCGAATGGCAACTGCACACGATGACCCGCCCTGCCGAAGCAGCCACCGCGCGATGGGCAGATATCGACTTCGATAAGCGCATTTGGACCATTCCGCCAGAGCGCATGAAAAAGCGTCGCCCGCACACAATCCCCCTTACCGATCAGGCATTGTCGTTACTGGAGACGCTCAAGCAACTCAGTGGTAACAGAGAGTACGTATTCCCCTCAGATAGAAATCCCCGCACCCATGCCAATAGCCAGACCGCCAACATGGCGTTGAAGCGCATGGGCTTTCAGGACCGTCTAGTCAGTCACGGCTTGCGCTCGATGGCGAGCACCATCCTGAATGAGCATGGCTGGGATCCGGAGCTGATCGAGGTCGCACTGGCGCATGTCGACAAGGACGAAGTTCGTAGCGCCTACAACCGGACGGATTACATCGAACGCCGGCGTCCGATGATGGCTTGGTGGAGTGAACATATCCAGAAGGCGGCCACCGGCAGCCTGTCGGCATCGGCCATCAATCAAACTAGAGATCGCAACGTCGTACCGATTCGCTGAATATCCAAAAGGGGTGCGCCACCGGCTACGATCCGTGTCGTGTAGTAGGGCGAGAAGACTGACGACAGTTGCCAGATCTCTGGTATGCCTGCGCTTTTTCAGCCAAGCCCCTGAGTATGGGAAGGCTCCGCATTCCCATACTCAGGGGCTCACGCTTAAAGATCTATCAGGCAACCACGACTTTTGCCTTTCTACGACGGATCAACCCTGCTGTTAACTCGTAGTAGTAGATGGTAGCTGGAGCTGAGCGCCGCAAACAGTGCTCCAGAAACCATCTCACGTGCTTTTCTCTCCAGGACCAGGGCGTCGCGCAACCCCAGCGTTCACGAATCACCTCGTGCATCCTTTCTGCTTGCCTGATGTGCCGCTGCCGCGTGGCATGCGCACCTTTGAGCACAGGGCTCAGAAACAACGCTATGTCGAACTCGGACGTCATCGCCGACCTCCGATGTAGGCACTCACCACATCGATGCGGTTATGTCCCAGCTCGTGGCTGATCTGCTGTCGTGCATGCTGATCAAGCTCTCGATCGTCTCGATGAACACGACCGCCATTGATGGGTGTATTCAAGCCAGTCAGTTGCTCATAGCGCTCACAGGCGTAAGCCGCCCGCAGCTCATGAAAGCCTTTCAATCCATGCTCGTGCAAGATGTCCCGTGCCGGTCGCACAACTGACTGCATAAACTCTTTGTAGCTCTCATTGGGGGTCAACAGGTTCCGACTGCGACTGGGTGAAGCCTCCCAGGCCCTATCCAAGGCGCCACGGATTTGATCAGTGACCGCGATCCAACGCGGTGCTGACGCGCCTGATCGACCGCCTTTGGTGCCGTCCTGGATGTTGATCTTGCCCAGTTGCTCGGCCTCACGTTGCAGTCGGGGCAGGTCCGCCAAGATCGCTTCACGCAGACGCATACCAGTCTCCCGGGCCAGGTGCACAATTGCGGCCACTCGTTGCTGACCCCGCTCTGACAGTGCGCGTGCGATCAACTCAATCTGAGCACGATCTTGGCCTTGCGGGGCCTCCCCGCGCACGCTTGAGCGCTGCAAACCCAGCGCCTTGCTCGGACTGGGGATTTTGACGTACTGATCACCGCGCAGCGCAGCCATCGTTCGGTTCACACTGGACAGTCGGTTCTGCGCGGTGGCGATGCCAATGTTGCCCTGATCAACCTGCTCTCGTATGTGTGCGGCGTACCGCATGAGGATCTCGCGGTCGATCTGTCGCGCGTCATTCAGCCTCGGCCCTTCCTCGGATCGACACCATTGCACAAATGCCTGCCACCGATCGCTATGGGCTTTGACGGTAGCAAAATGGCCGTCGCCAAACAGATCTTTCAGTGCTTGCGGTCCGGCATAGCTAAGCTGGCGACCGAAGCCGAAATTGCGCCCAGCTCGCTTACCGACCCGAGCCATTTTTCTGCTCCTGATCGACTGCCGCGAGATCATGCAAAAGGGCTCGCCAGTGCGCACTCACGATCGCGAACTGAGCCCAATCAGTCGGGCGAAAACACAGCGTGTTGTCGGTGACGTAAAGATGCGCACCCTCCTCTTTCAACCATTGAATAATGGCTGTCGTAGAGGCGATAGCTTTATGGGTGGTGGCGACACTGGCGACAGCGGCGACAACCCCCGCCCTGCCTGACTTTGAGTGTGGCGACAAAGTGGCGACACTAGCGGCGACAAATCGCACTTTCGGCTCATTGTGACGTTGAGCTAAGTGGTTGCGCAGTGCTTCATCAAGATTAAACATGGCGCACCTCGAAGGTGTGGCCGTCGGTGATCAGCCACTGATGATCAAGCAACTCGACTAACAGCTTGGTGGCATGGCGACTGCTTTTACGGGCAAAGCGGGGGCCGTTGCGGTTCAGGTCTCGAATACTAAAGCGCTTCCAATCTTTGACCTGCAGCCAGCGCAGCAGCCGGTCTGCCTCCTCTTTTACCCTGCACATCGGTTCCTGCTCGGTCAGGCGCTGGATCTCGGTGAGGTAGTAGCCGACTAAGGCCGAGGCCCGTTGGATATGATCGACCTCCACGACGCTGCTCTCCTCCACTACTGCCAGATTGCCGGCGACGCGCAGCAGGTTGTCGGCGGCCTTCGATCCGCTAGGCCGTACGCTTGCCAACTCGCCAAACTCACCCAACTGGGCCTCGATGGCATCATGCAGATCAATCCAGCGACGACGAGCCAATGGACTGAGGCTCAGCGGTGACAGCCGCAAGGCACCGTCAGCGGAAAGCGACCAAGGCTGATGAAACAGGGCCGAAAGACGGTGGTGATATCGCTTTAGGGCGGGGTCTTTTGACAAGTCGACAGCCTGGTAACTGCGTTGTCCGGCCAGGCTGGTGGGCCAGGTCATGAGGCAGCGACCGAGAATACCTTGCCCCTGCAGCAACGGGTCACTGAGTAACTGCATGGCTAGATACGGTTGCAGCATCAGGTGCAGGCTTAAGCGTCGATCGTAAGCTCGCAAGCTTTCACCCACCATGGACCGCGCGCGATCTATCGGACTGCCGTCCCAGAGTGACGACAAGGTCGTAACCGCTTTCAAACGGTTATCCCGACTCATGGTGCTGCTACCGAGGAATTGTCCCCCCTCGTCACAGAACAGGCCCATGCTCGGCAAGTCATGGCAGAGTCCCTTGATCAGGGCCTCGATAGTCGGATCCGTGGTGATCAGCCTAGGTGCTGAGGGCTCCGCTTCAAGCGGTACGCCGTTTGTGGGGTTGGGATCGCCAGGGTTGATACGCTGCGCCTGTCGCTGCGCGACACGGTACCGGGCGAGTTGTTCGCGATAGCGCTGCCACTGCTCACGCTCCCATTGCCGTGCGGGCAGCAATGCAAATCGATCTGCCGCCGTTTTGCGATCGCCGGATGCGGCCACGGTGATCAGGTACAGCGACAGCGGATAATTTCTCCCATCGAGCTGTAAGCCCGCATGACCTTGAGTGGCCAGCGCCGAAGCAGCCAGCACCGATTGTGCAGCCAATGCCTGGGGCACCCCGATGACCTCAGCCATGCGTTCGACTGCAGGCCCAAGAATCCCACCCAGTGCCTGCACCGGATAAGGCTGGGCCACGGGATTCGACTCAATCAGCGGTCGAGGCGGTCGTGGTAGTTCAAGCTTCGGATCTAACTGCTGCATGGGCCCTCTCCTCGGTAATTGCTGGTTGTCCTCACGTAGTCCCGCCACGGCTGTTGAGTGTTATCAGGGATAAAGGCCCCTGCGGCCTGTGAGGTGTTCACTAACGCGGAACGCACGGCTCCTTACGACCGGGAGCGAGGGCATGAACCCATGAATCTGGCCTCCTTAGACGCATCCGAAGATGCGGGCGGGTGGAGGCTGTGCCGACTGACGAGTTCGGCACCTAGAGATCATCGGTGGGAGAAGGCAAAGATCTAGACACCCTGGGGCATGCCTGACTGTCAGTCAGGTGCAGCCTTTCCATTGGCTGCGGCACCGGTGCCTGTGTCGTTGCGGATGGCGACGAATCGGCTTTGTCAGGCCGATTGTCACGAGGAGAGTCGCGGCAATGCCATGTAAGACATGGCTTGCAGCAGTGGTACGAGCGCCCGTCTCTTTCCAGGAGAAAGAGACGGGCGCAGATTGGCGCAGCGAATTGAGCCGAGAGGTGAGGTTGCTGCAGCGCAGCGAGGTAGGTCCATCGTCTGCCGCAGTGGGCAGATCAGTCGAGTAGGCATCCATCACTCCTGGGAAGTGATCGTGCGAGCCGCCGGACGCTAATCGCACTGTGGGAGAACCACCACGCAAGTGGCGTAGCCTTAAAGGTTCTGGCTACCTGGGCAGGTGCTGTCAACGACAGCGATCCGTGCGCCAATTTTTATACCCACTCGAAAAGGCGGTCAAGCGTCACGGCTAATGCGCTCAGAAAGTGGCGACTGTCGCCACTTTTGTCGCCACCCTCCTGGCCCCGTTCTGCATGGGATGTCGCCGGTGTCGCCGGTGTCGCCACCTCTCTAGTCATAGCCCGACGACAAGCTCGGCTCTGACGCTGAGACTGCGTTCCGCTCGATAGCAATTACTCAGATAAGAGGAGACGTGGCGCTATTCAAATTTGAAATGGAATGGTGGAACGAGGTGGCTTCGAGAAAAGCAAGTGAACCCTCCGATCGGCGCGATCAAAGATCGCTGGATCGGAGGGTTTGGCGGGAAAGGCAAAGTTTCAAACGTCAATTACAAATTCAGGCATCAAAGCTGGTTAATTTGGAAGTGGGGCTTCACGCCGCATGATCAGCGCCTGCTGCAAACGCAGCAGAAAACCTGCTTCAAAAGCTTCCTAATAGCCCCCTGGACGATGACGTTTTCGGTTCTGAGACTGTTGGGACCGTTTGCTATGAGGTGGCCCTTATGCAAAACCTAGAAGTCGGGCCGCGGCTGGACTTCAAAGGCCATAGATATGTCTTCGAGCAGCGAAAAAGTCAATTTGCCACCATGGTCGGACTATATGTGGCAGATGGCGCGTTCGAAAGCTATCGACAACAAGCGCATTTCAGATACGCTCGACTGATGGAAGACAAAAAACGTTCAGCAGGGGCTCTTCCCCAGCGTCATGTGGCGAATTGAATGGGGACATATGAGGCATGTAAATAATCCTCCTGACGCGTCCGCGCTGATGGCCTCGGCGCGTAGCTTTGGGAATTACGACCTGTCGAGTGCTCTTGCAGATCTAATAGACAACAGCATCAAGGCAAGAGCCCACAGCATCGATATCAAATGCATCAGGAAGGATGATGGGCCCGAGGTCAGAATTTTGGATGATGGATCCGGAATGACAGCGGTTGAACTTCATCGGGCGATGAGACCCGCCAGCACTAACCCCAATGAGGAACGGGCTCCTGATGACCTCGGCCGTTTCGGATGGGGCATGAAGTCGGCATCACTTTCACAATGCCGGCACTTGACCGTTGTCACGAGACAGAATGGCGCTCTGTCCGGCGCGTCTTGGAATCTGGATGATATCGCCAACTGGAAGATGGGAGTTCTTGATCCCGATGAGATTGAAGCTCAAGTCGATCAGCGCCTGCTTGAGCGCGACGGGACAGAGATCATCTGGAGCATGTGCGATCGCCTGTCCGAATATGGTCAAGTTGGCGGCAGGGGCTTCAATGATCTAGTCGCGCACGCCCAAAAGAAGCTGTCGCTCATTTTCCATCGCTATCTGGGAGGCGAGGAAGGCCTTCGGAAACTCAGAATCAGTTTTAATGGTAGCGTGCTGAAGCCGACGGATCCTTTTCTCCGCAACCATAATGCAACGCAGGCCCAGCCGAAGGAAGTTCTTAACTTCGATGGCCAGCCTATTGGGGTGCAGGCCTTCATCCTACCGCACTATTCGAAGTTAACTGCGGGCGAGCACGATCAGCTCGGCGGTGAAGAAGGTTTCGTTCGCAATCAAGGTTTCTATGTTTACCGACAGCACCGGCTCATCATACACGGGACCTGGTTTCGACTGGTGAGGCACGGCGAGTTGTCACAACTTGTCCGGATCGCCGTCAACATCCCCAACGCCCTCGATGCGATATGGAAGATCACGCTCGACAAGGCAGACGCACAGCTGCCTTCGGGGCTCAAAAGCCGTTTGAAGGACATCGTCGGCGGACTCAAGAGCAGATCGGGAAAGGTATTTCAGTCCCGCGGCGGGCGAATTCGCGAAGGAACTGGAAAAACGTCAGTCTGGGCTAAATACGTGCGCAACGGTGAGGTTCGCTATTACATCAACCGCGAGCACCCGCTGATAACCGGTATGCTAGAGGACGAGGATAGAGACAGAGCCAAAGCCTTTTCGGCAGCGCTCGGAATCATCGAAGACTGCTTCCCAATTATAAGCATCGGCGAGGACTATTCGTCTCGCCCGGAAATGATGAATCAGGGCGTACTAGACAGGGATAGATTTCTCGACAAATTCGACACAGCCCTCCCCTCACTGCTGCTTCACTCAGGCGGCGACATGAAAGCGCTGCGTGAACTTCTTGCATCAACTGAACCGTGGGCTAGTCAAGCCGACCTCGTCGTAAAACACCTCAAGGACAAAGGGTGGTGGTAAATGTTTGATAGCGAACTTGCGTATTTCCGCTCGATAATCAACAAGCAACATGGCGAAGACATTGCCCAAGGACAAGGCTTACCAGAAGGTGCGATCACTTCTATCGTTCGCAACGGGCCGTTTCAGCACCTTGGTGAACCAGCAATCAATGCGATTATCCGCGAATTGGAAGCTAGTTTTACGGTTACCCAGAAGCGGGGGGCGGTTATCACAAAAGGCCACCGGCCCTGGCTGGCAACAATGCGGCCAGCTCTGGACTTCTATTACTGGAATCGCCTACGCAAATACTATCTCGAGACGGGGACTCTCCCGTCGCCCGTGCTTGCCACCCTCGACTCCGACACGGATGAAATTCTCGACCAATGCGGCAATCCGAAAGACGAACTCTACGGCGCAGTTCGCGGCATGGTCATGGGAAATGTCCAGTCGGGCAAGACCACCAACTACTCTGCGCTGATCTGCAAGGCAGCCGACGCGGGCTATCGTGTAATTATCCTACTCGCAGGGATAACCAACTCGCTGCGCGCCCAGACGCAGGAACGAATTGACGAGACATTCATCGGCAAGGTCTCGATGTTTGGCGCGGCTGCACAGCAGTCGCTGCCGATCCAGAATTATGCAGCGACGCGGCGAATCCCCTCTTACGGCACAACTCGGGTAGCCGATTTTTCGAGCGGCACGGATGGAATCTATTTCGGTCTATCAGGTCATCAGGAGCCGATGATCTTCATAACCAAAAAAAACAAATCCATCCTTGAACGTCTCGCACACTGGATAGAGAAACAGGGAGAGACGGGCGGCTATGACCTGCCACTTCTGCTGATCGACGACGAAGCCGACAATGCGTCTATCAACACGGCCACTGACCCCAAGCGGACTACCGCCATCAACGGTATCATCCGACAGATTTTGTCGCGTTTTCCGCGCTCGGCATATATCGGTTATACCGCTACACCGTTCGCCAACATCTTCATCGACCCGGAAACGACGGCGGAAATGGAGACGGATGACCTTTTCCCCGGAAACTTTATCAAGGCGCTTGATCCGCCTACCAATTATGCAGGTTCACATCGAATTTTCCGAGAGGGCGGTGACTTACGCTCGAGCATGGTCAAGGTCATTGATGACTATCGAGCGCTGCTGCCGCTGAGACACAAAAGCGGAGACAATGTGGCCGACATCCCGGAAAGTCTGCGCCACGCGATCCGTGTATTTTGCATAACGAGGGCAATAAGGGTATTCCAAGATAAGGGCAAAGCCCACTGTTCGATGATGATCAACGTCAGCCGATTCAATGCCATCCAAGACAAGATTCTCGGACTCGTTTACGAATATCTTACGGAGATCAAGGACGCAGTCTCGGTCCATGCATCGCTGCCGCTTGATGAGATCAACGATGAGATCATGGCTCATCTCGAAAACAGTTTCACGGTCGAGTTCGGTAACTCTGGGCTCAACTGGCGCGATCTTCTCGAAGTTCTTAATGAAGGTGTCCAATCCATCGAAGTCCGCACCGTCAATATGCGGGGTGGCAAGCTCGATTATTCACTGCGCAAATCAGAAGGTCTTCATGTAATCGCCATCGGCGGGCTGGCGCTTTCACGCGGCCTCACGCTCGAAGGCCTCACAATCTCCTATCTCCTGCGGAACGCTACTGCAAGCGACACCCTTATGCAGATGGCTCGCTGGTTCGGCTACCGACCGGGCTATGAGGAATATTGCCGCCTCTATCTGCCGCAGGTGTCCTTCGACCATTACGAATTTGTAGACGAAGCGACAGAAGAACTTAGAAGCGAGATCAAGCGTATGCAGGCCGCACGCCGCACACCGCGCGATTTCGGCCTCAAAGTCCGGCAGAGCCCGCTCGCCATCCGGGTAACTGCGGCAAACAAGATGCGGACGGCGGAAAAGCTTAAAATCGCTCAGGACTATTCCGCGCGTCACATCGAGGGTTTCGCGCTTCCAAATGATCCTGTCATCGGAAAAGCCCATCGCAATGCGGTCGAAAAATTTCTCATCGCGCTCGGAAGCCCCACTGAAATACACAAGGGCTATATTCACTGGGCCGCGGGCGGGCGAGACGTACTAAGTCTCATGCGCGAATTCCAGTTCGTGGATCATCCCGATCTCTCAGTGATTTCCGATACATCCCTTCTCGGGGACTATGTTCAGGACCGCGTCACGGATGAACTCGAAAAATGGGATGTGGTACTTCCCATGCGCCAGTCGGGCGACTCTACTCCATTTGCTGGTCAGAAGATCAATTTGAGGTCTCGGGACCAAGGAACAGTTCAGAAGGGCACTTATCGAGTTTATGGCAGCAAGAATCGCGTTGCCGATCCTGGGGACGCGCAGATCGGCCTGTCAGACCCACAGAAGGCAAAGGCAGATGCTGCCTACCGTGCTGAAACATACAAGAAGGAACGCGCCGCGTGTTCTGTACGAGAGCGGCCGATGATGTTGGTGCATGTCTTCAATGCGAAGCTGCGCGACGATCGAAACGATCGTGACGAGGATCTCAAACTTAACGATCCCATCGTCACGCTTTCTTTCTGCATGCCCGAGACAGGTAAACCCGCCAAGGAGAGAACCTACCAAGTGAATGCTGTCTATCGGCAGCAACTTGAGCACTTTGCCGCTGAGGAAGACGATGACTCTGAAGCGATGATGGAGGCTCAAGATGCTTAGTGAATGGAAAGCGATCGTGCCGCCAACAGACCCAGGTTGCTACAACATTCGACTTGCTGACAGCAGCCATCCGCTCGATTTCAGGATCGGCCGTGACTTTCACGGATGTTTTATCTTCCAGCTCGATGGCGAGTGCGCTTTGCCTGGAGTTCCTGACCTGCCGAAGATGTCGGCAGTGACCTGCGAGGTACATCCGATGGCCGCTGGGCGTTCAAGATTAGTGCTGAGCCTGGGTGATGCTGCCGATCTCAGAAATTTCGCCCTTATGTGCAAGAGCCTCATGCTTGCAACAGACAAGTTTGCACCGACACAGTCCGGAAAGGGGCTGATTCAAGCCATCAAGGAGGTCCACCGTTGGCAGGAGATGCTGAGCCATAGGACCGACCGCATACTGTCAAAAGGCGAGCAGATTGGCCTGGTCGGCGAAATGCTGTTTCTACGGGATGTTCTTAGTGACCGCATCGGTTGGAATGCTGCGATCAAATGCTGGAATGGCCCTAGCGGTCATGAGCAGGATTTTGTCGTCGCCGGCACCATCTTTGAGGTCAAGACTCAGGTGGTGACTGCCGACCGGCGAATTCGGATTTCCTCCGAAGATCAACTCGATCCAGTCCAAGGGCGCATCCTGCTCTGCAATCAGGGAATCGCACCGCTGCCATCCACTGCCCCATCAGCTCGGACTCTCAATGCTCTTGTGTCAGAGATTCGAGAAGCTTTTGCCGAGGCTGGAGCAAACGCCTTGGAACTTTTTGAGATCGCTCTACTGGAAGCGAGATATCAGGAGCGGCAGGAATATAACGAAGAAAGCTGGGTTCTCGTTGACCGTATTTTCTATGAGGTGTGCACTACCTTTCCTCGTATCGAGCGCAGTGATCTCCGCCCCGGCGTAGAGAGGGTTACCTACAGCATTCGGGTGAGCGACTGCATTCCCTTCATCATCAGCCATGATGATGCCTTTGAGGGAGTCGAAGCATGAGCGATTTGCAGCAAGCATTCGAAGTGCTACGAGAGGATATTCTTCTAGAAGCGGAGGTACGGGGCGTCTTCCAGCAAGAGGCTTTTTTCGAGCTCTATGCCGCATCGGCGTCAGACAACGGCGACACCATCGACTTGGAGTACACCCACAGTCACAAGGAAGGTGGACGGAGGCCATACCGAATCGACGGCTATGGGTTTGATACCGATCGCGGAACGCTCTATCTCGCCGTCTGCGATTACCGGGACGGAAAGGAACTGGAGTCTATACATAATGACCGCCTAACCTCAGTATTCAAGCAAGCAACCGCCTTTTTCGAAAATGCCTGTTCATCGGTGTTCATCAATTCAATTGAAGAAACAAGTCCAGCGTTTGCAGCGGCCTATCCCATCTATTCAACACGTGATCTCATCAAGAGAGTTCGCATCATCCTTTTTTCCAACGCCCGCCTGGCGACCAAACGACCGCCTCAGCTGGGCGAGCAAGTAGGCGGATTGCCGACTGTTTATAGCGTACTTGACGCGACTCGTTATTTCGAAATCCAAAAAAGTTTTCAAATTCCTGAGTCTATCGAAGTCAATATCGCAGAAATTGCCGGAGAGCCTATTGCCTGCCTCAAGGCCTCGACAAACACCGAAGAACATCAATCCTACCTCCTCGCCATTCCGGGCCCAGTGCTTGCTGAAGTCTACGGTCTATACGGAGCACGACTGCTCGAACAGAACGTCCGGACCTATCTCCAGGCTAAGACGAAGGTGAACAAGGGTATTCTGGAAACAATCAAGAAGACGCCAGAGATGTTCTTTGCTTACAACAACGGCCTAACCGCGACCGCATCGGCGGTTAAGCTCGAGATACTGGAAGACGGGCAGCTAGGAATTGCAGCTATTCATAACCTTCAGATCGTGAATGGCGGCCAGACGACGGCGTCTATCCTATACGCAAAGGATGTCGCAAACTCACCGCTCGATCGTGTCTATGTGCAAATGAAACTCTCAGTAGTTCCACCTGCCCATATCGAGCAGGTCGTACCAAAAATTTCGCGATACGCCAACACTCAGAATCGTATCTCAGAGGCAGACTTCTTCTCGAGCCATCCGTTCCATCTGCAAATGGAGCGTTACTCCCGGATAATGACAGCACCACCTCAGAACGGTGCGATGACGGGCGACAAATGGTTCTATGAGCGCGCGCGCGGGCAGTACCGCGACGGCATGGCGTACGCGTCCGTGGCAGGAAAGAAAAAATATCAGTTGGAGTATCCTAGGGAAAAGATTATCGAAAAGACCGACCTTGCGAAGTATCTCCTGAGTTTCGAAAGAAAGCCTTACATTGTATCTAGAGGCGCGCAGAAAGCCTTCATGGGGTTCGCCGATCAAACCGCGAAAGCTTGGAAGTCCGCTCCTACCCAATTTAACGAACTTTGGTATAGAAATGCTTGCGCGATGGGGCTGATATTCCGCTGGACCGACAAGCATGTTGCTGGCTCCGACTGGTACAAAGATGACCGCGGCTATAAATCCCAGACAGTTGCCTATACGCTTTCTTGGATTGCCGAGGAGATCGATCGCCAAGGCAAGGCAAGCCTAAACTGGGGACAAATCTGGAATACTCAATCCGTCCCGGAAGAGCTTCAAGAGCTTATCGCCTCTCTTGCCCCACAGGTTGCTGCCGCTCTCAGAAATACTTCTGCAAATGTTCGGAACGTCGGCGAGTACTGCAAACTGGAAATTTGCTGGCAAAATATCAGAGCTGCAGAATTCAACGTTCAGGCAGTACCTGATCATTTGGTGCTCGACGAAAATGAGATGACGCAAGAGAAAAAAGAAGCGAAGTCGTCTGCAAGGATCGATAGTGAAATCGACTTCGACGTGCTCCTTCACATGCTCGGACCCAAGGCCGAAATTATTCGTCGGACTGCCGAGCAGCATAGATTCCTGTCGCCAAAGGCTGACAGGGCCCTTCAGAAGATAGGATCGGGAAATCTCAACCTAGCAAGGCCAGATAAGAATGCAGTCAAGCTGCTTGTGAAGAGAATGGCGGAGGAAGGGATGCCCGTCGAAGATATGTAGGACGGCCTAACTAACGTATTCTGCCGAGCAGAAAGCCGATCTTGTGCGCTCGTTGAGCAGTGGTCACAATTCACCTCCAGCAATGCTGCCAACGCAGCCTGTCACAAGCTCGCCGTTAGGCATGAGCGAGTGGAGTGAGGTATCACTGGCGACAGCTCCATTGCACTACATCGTGGTTTCCTAATGCTAGTTAGTACATTAGCTAAGGAGCAAAATGACCAACTACTATCGCCTGCGAGGCGCCTTTGGGCTGGTTCAGTAGCACCTTTTCGTGGGCCAAGATCGCCAACGATCTAGTAACCATCAATACGCTACCGACCGTTGTCCGGAGCTCGCCCAATTTTTAAATTTTCGCGACATCTTGCAGCTCAACTCTCGATAACTGGAGAGATAGTTGCGGTTTTCACCTGTCATTCACCTATAACATCTTTAGTTTCGGAAATACGCCGACAAACAACGTCATAGACTATTTTTGCGATTCTGTTCGCCAGTAGAGGCGGTACCGCATTACCCACTTGATGGTACTGCTGAGTTCGATTCCCTTCAAAATAGTAGTTATCCGGGAATGTCTGGAGCCGCGCAGCCTCGCGAACGGTCAGACTACGGCATTGCGCTGGGTCGTAATGGATAAAATAGTGCCCATCCTTCGAGATATGGCTAGTGATAGTCGTGGCCGGAAATTCTGCAAGCTGCACCCGGAAGCGGTCACTGAACTTACCGCTTTCCCAATTCTTATGAGCGGGCGCAAGGCCAGGAAGTGAGAATTGCTGATGGCCCTTGGGCGAATACTTATTGTGCGCAGCGAAGGTGCTAGCAAAGACGTATCGTCGCAGGTCCGAGCGCATATGGCTGCGGGCGTCGTGACTCATCCAATATTTGATATTGGCATCGTGATACCAAGCATCCAGCGATGGTATCCCTGTATTACCCTGACCTTTCTCCTTTGGCACCCTTTCAGCGCCTGAACTCCGCGGCGCATCGAAGAGTGCTCGCCGGGTAGCTTGAAGTGGGGAGATCATTTCGCCACTATCAAGCTCGGCATAATGCAGCAACTCATCTACTTCATCGGCAACAGTTCGATACCATTCTTCCTGACAATCCGAGCGCCGCGATAGCTTGCTTCTCAGCCTAGGAAGTTTGCCTATGGCTTGCTGAACCGACACTGTGTCAGTTTTTGTCAAAAGCTCATGCTCAGGAACGTTACCGTTCTCATCTAGAGCTATCCCAAGAAGGATGACGCGATGGCGGGCTTGCGGAATTCCGTACTTTTCAGCTTCGATGATATATGACTTTGGTTTCACACTGTCGATACAATCTAAAAAGCTGAACGCCTCCTCGGAAACCAGTGAACATATCTTGTATTTCTGCCCGCCCTCTTTGTTATCTAGTGCTTTGCTAGGATCAACCAGATCTTGCAGAATCTGCGAGAAAATCCCTTTGCCTCCGACTTTGGACGACAAGATACCTTTGACGTTTTCCATGACAAAGACGGTAGGTCGGTAGTCTTTGATGATGCGTAGATAATCCTTGTACAGAAAATGCCTATTATCATTCTCCGCGACGTAATCCTTCTTGGCTTTGTTTCTGGCTCGACCCACGATCGAATATGCTTGGCATGGAGGCCCGCCGATGAGTACCCATGGACGCCCTATCTTATTCAACCTGGCTTTGATGAGTCCATTTAACTCTTTGTCGCCCTCCTCCGAACCCAAGGTTATCTGCCGTGCTTCCTGCTCGGCACGGTTCCAGAATGCCGCGGTTTCAGGGGTGCTGCTAGGCTTTTCTGCCTCTCCATTACAGTAACGGTAATAGTCCTGCAGCCCGGCAGGGTATTCGCGCTTGAGCAATCGGTAGTAAGCACGAAGTCTTAGCGTCCTCCTGGCAACAGGATCCATTTCAGCAGAAACGATGATATCGAAGTGCTTGCCTTCTCCTGAGGATGAAAAACCCTCACCCAACCCGCCAGGTCCAGCGAAAAGGTCGACGATCTGGATAGCATCCTCAACCGCAATAGCTGGCTTGGCGGTCGTGCTTGGCGGGAAAAGGGAGTTCTGGTAGTCAATCATGGGCATCAATGGTTTAGATATCAGGAATGCAACAGCGTATGCAGCAGAGCCGCGCTACTTTACTAGGATTAGGGCGGTAGTGCAGCTACAGCCGCTCTGGCGACGATTGCATCTACTCGGTGCCCATTTTGAAGTGGCCATCAAGTCAACCTGCAGCGGCGGAAACACAATTCCAGATCACGGTCCATCCCTTGGCACACTAAAAACATTCCCAAATCCCCTAGAGGCCGTAAATAGAACAGTGATTTATATGGACTTAGCGAGCGCCAAGTCGTAACCCTACGCGAGAGTAGGCGCATCTGAGGGAAAGATTGATGGATATCGTCAGTAAAGAAGTCAGGTCTCGCATGATGGCCAGCATCCGCAGCAGCAATACAGCTCCGGAGATGAAGGTTCGGAAGCTGCTGCATAGGAATGGCTTCAGGTATCGTCTGCATCCACGGGAGCTACCAGGTCGCCCCGACGTGGTGTTGCCTCGCTACCGCGTCTGCATATTCATTCATGGCTGCTTCTGGCATAGGCACCCCGGGTGCAGATATGCGACCAACCCCAGTTCTCGCGAAGATTTCTGGCGCTTGAAATTCGAGCAGAACGTGAAGAGAGATACGATAAACAGAAGCGCGTTGCTACAACAGGGTTGGCGCGTCTTCGAGCTATGGGAGTGCGGAATCCGCAAACCGGAAGCAGAACTCAAATGGCTTCTGGAAGCTGTGCCTAATTGTAATCAACAATTCATCTCTTGGCCCTCTTTGCCTGCCGTCACCTCTAGCTGACCTCGATGCTCAGGCTCGGCGCCACAACTGCTCGTCGAGAGGCAAAGAATACTCGACGCGGTATTCCAATTGGTATTCCGCCTAAAAATAAAAACAGATATTTACTATATAAATCAATTTGTTACCAGAGAAATTCAAATTACCCCGGCCCACCAAATCCCAAAAAGAAGACGCCTCTGGGCGTCTTTTTTTGTGCCTGCGATTTTAGGAACATGAGCAAAGCCAGGGTGGCATCGAACACCTGGCGACGAGGCATTGAGCAATGGCCAAAGACATCGAAACCCCCTGTACGTCAGTCTGCCAACTCAGCGGCGACCTGTGTCTCAGCTGCGGACGCAACAAGGAAGACATTCGGAAATGGCGACGCATGAACCGGCCGGAGAACATTGCTGCGGTCCAGCGAGCTAGTCAGCGGTTGAAGAGCCTTAACAAGAAGAAGGGCTGAGCAAGATGGATTGGCCGATGTGAAACCTGCTGCGGCCTGTAAGACTTCGCTAGAATCTCCCGTCCCTGACACTGCCATACCGCCACCCTTACCAGCTACTGGACAATCCATGCACACAAAAAGCCTGGCCCTCTCATTTATCATCACCCTACTGGCCGCACTCCAAGCCAATGCCGCAGACAAAACCTGCGCCGAAGCCATCGGCCAGAAGCGCGCCGAGATGCTGGTCAAGCAATGCATCAACGTATCCCCCGCCACTCGCCCGCCGTGCAACGTGGCCAACAGCTGCGCGCTGATCAACAGCGAAGTCGAACGCGGCTGTGGCCTTTTGGGCGATGACGCGAACACGCCGGGCTACTGCCATTTCAAACTGACCAAACCAGAGACCGTGCAGGGCGCATTGATTACTGGCGGCGGCATCGATGACTACAGCATTACTGTGCTGGTCAATGATGGTCGACGATTTAGCGCCTATTGCGATGGCAACTGCGGAGACTGGTTCTCTGCCGAAGACGAAGGTGAGGCAAGCTTATTGCCGGCCATGATTGACAAGAACGTCAAGGTTACCGTTGCCAGCGAACCCAACAACGAGCGCATCGCCGGGCCTGCTGCGGATGACACGCTGATCTTTGTAAAAAAGATCGAGGCAGTGAAGTGATAGCGGCGCGCTAGAATCTCTGAACCTCTGCTTTGAACAGGGTGATATTCAGAACCCTCTTTCAACACGACCGAATTCGGAGCCCTCATGCCTCGCAGTACCGGCCTGGACCCAGCACGCCTCCCTGACATCGCGACGCTGCGCCAACGAGCGAAAGCCCTGGCAATGCTCGACGCCATCCTTTCACCTGAATGGGAATACCGGTACTACAGCTTTGACGCACGCTGGAATGAAGGCGAGGAAATGGCCTCCATGCGAAACGGTTCGGGTGATGACTGGTTTTTGCTCTTGGGACCGTACGGCGCAGCAATCAAAGGACTGGCTCACGAATCGTCCTTGGCAGGCGATCCGGCACTGACAGCCGTCGTTAAAAGCCAGGTGCCAGAGACATTCGCCCCATTTCTGAATGAGCCTGCATTCAGCATGGATGCCTTGAGTTACTGCTATTGGAAAGGCGCAGAGGACTTGATCTGGCAGAAGGTGGAGCACGGCAGCACGGTGGCTACCGGTGTTGACGATGGGTCCACAGAGTTCCTGTTACCTCTGATAGAACCCGCGTCCGCCTATGTCGACTTCGCCCGTGAGTACTACGAAATCGAAGTTCCGCTCTCGGCTGTTGAGCTTATCTATGAACAGGGTGTTCTGACTGAAAGCCTGGTTAAGTCGCTCAATCCCGACTTGAGTTTTGCCGAGGCCAAAGTATTCGCAGCCGAAATAGGCTACCCCTGCGCATAGCCGGCCCTACCCTTCAAGATAGTCGCACACGCACAGTTGGACTGGATGCTCACGCCCGGCAGCAACCGGGATGATCATCAAAAACCTGCGACAAATCAGGAAGCGTCCTACAATCCCGCTCTAGATTTCTGACATCATTTGTCGGTCACATTCTTTAGCAAGGGATAGCGATTCCGTGAGCACGTTAAATGCCGCATCCGAGCATTGGGTAAGCCTGAAACCTGCTGCACGTTTCGCCGGTTTGCCAATGATCGTGGCTGATATCAATTCCGCGAAATGTTCAGTCGATATCGCCAACAGCATCACTGCAATCAAATCTGCTCCTTCGAACGCCAAGGACTGCCTGTGATCGTTTACGCGGCGACCAAACAGCAATTCCTCAAAGACACCGATAACGACGATATCGAAGATGTCATTCTCAGGCACTTCAAAGAGGCCACAGGCAAGAACGTCGGCGCTTCGGAAATGATGTCGTGGCAGAGATCGTTGATGTATATGGCCAAGGTGCTCAGGGACGAAGAGTTGCCGAGCGATACTGGCTTGGCTATTGAATTGCACATTCCGCAGTCTTCAAAGCGAATCGACTTTTTGCTTACCGGTCGCGATGAGCATCAGGCCAAAAAAGCTGTGTTGATCGAGTTGAAGCAATGGAGCAAGGCCAGCGCGACCACCAAGGACGCGATCGTCAAAACCGCCTTGGGCGGCGGGTTGGTTGAGACCATTCATCCGTCCTATCAAGTCTGGTCCTATGCAGCGTTGCTGGAAGGCTTCAACGAAGCGGTCTATGACAAAAGCATTGAGATTCGGCCCTGCGCCTATCTCCATAACTATGTCAGTGACGGCGTCATAGACTCCGCCCACTACGCTCCTTACACCAGCAAGGCACCGCTGTTTCTCAAGGGCCCGGCAGAACTGGCGAAGTTGAGGTGTTTCCTCAAGCAGCACATCACCTACGGCGACAACAAGGAAGTCCTTTACGAGCTCTCGGAAGGAAAAATTCGTCCTTCCAAAGCGCTGGCTGAGGCGCTTGCGGGGTTGATGAAAGGCAAGCCTGAGTTCGTGTTGATTGATGATCAAAAAACGATCTTCGAATCAGCGCTGATGGCGGCAAGCGAAGCGTCCGCCGCATCGCCCAAGGTGTTGATCATCGAAGGTGGACCGGGCACCGGGAAGACCGTCCTGGCAATCAACCTATTGGTAAAGCTCACCGAACTGAAGCTGCTGAGCAAATACGTCTCTAAAAATGCGGCGCCCCGCAAGGTTTACGAAAGCAAGCTGGTGGGCACGGTCAAGCGCAGCCATTTCTCTCATTTCTTTTCCGGGTCCGGTGCCTTTATCGATACAGACCCCAATGCCTACGACGCCCTTATCGTCGACGAGGCGCACCGGCTGAATGAGAAAAGCGGGCTTTACGGCAACCTGGGCGTCAACCAAATCAAGGAGTTGATTGATTCTGCAAAATGCTCGATTTTCTTCATCGATGAAGACCAGCGTGTCACGTTGAGCGACATTGGCAGCAAGCAGGCAATTCGCGCCTTTGCCAAAGAAAAGGGCGCGACTGTTGAAGAGCTTGTGCTCTCGTCGCAGTTTCGCTGCAGCGGCTCTGATGGTTACCTGGCGTGGCTGGATGACACGCTCGACATTCGCCCTACAGCGAACCCCATGCTCGACACCCACGAATATGAATTCAAGGTATTCGACTCGCCGCAATCGATGCATGCGGCCATCGAACATAAAAACCATGAAAACAAGGCCAGGGTTGTCGCGGGTTATTGCTGGCCCTGGAGCAGTAAGAAGGATGCTCAAGCGTCAGACATCATCATTGGCGATCAATACAAGCGCCAATGGAACCTGGATCAGGACGGTAGCTTGTGGATCATCGCTGACAATTCCATCGATCAAGTCGGCTGTATCCATACCTGTCAGGGGCTGGAAGTCGATTACATTGGCGTCATCATCGGCCCGGATCTTGTCGTGCGTGACGGTAAGGTCGTGACGTCACCGCATGAGCGGGACAAACGTGACAAATCCATTCGTGGCTGGAAGAAGCTGATGAAAGAACAGCCGGCGCTGGCGAAAAAAGAAACCGACCTGATTATTAAAAACACCTATCGAACCCTTATGACTCGAGGGATGAAGGGCTGTTACCTGTACTGTACCGATCAAGAGACGGCGGACTATTTCAAAAGCCGGATAACTGAATACATCCAGCCCGAAATACAACCTGCATAAACATTCCAACCTGCACTACAGCCCAATAAAACCCCGCCACCTGAAAAGGCAGCGGGGCCCACACGACACAAGCAACACGCCTGACGCCGTCAGGCCAACGGCCCTTACGTCTCCTCTACTGCTTGGCTCATCACCGGCCACTGATCAAGCACCTGGTCTAGCGTCAGGTGCGCCTGGGTGATCAAGTGCATACCGGCCATGGCCAGGTGGCGTGGCGGGCCTTGCAGGTTGTCGGCGCTCTCATAGACCGTGGCGGTGGCGCAGCGCAGCAGCTCCACGGCATGGGCCAAGCGGCATTCAAGGAGGCTCAGGGTAAATTCGAGGGTGGGTGGATCGGGGACGATCTTTTTCATGGGTACAACTCCAGTGAGACCAAAAGAGTCGTCACCCATTGCCTACCAAACGCTGGGTGGCGACCGTGCACAAGTTGGTAGGACCGGTCACTGGCGTCCGGCGCGCCCGAAGGCGCCAAGCACACGGCCGCCATAAAACGCAGGCCGTAGAAAAGCGCCTCGCTAGGCGGGCGCCTTGCGTCAGTGAACTTCAGGCCTACCAAACCTGATCGCTGGATTTACAGCGACGTTCGGAGGGTAGTGATCGAAATTGACCAGCGCAAGCGGTCGGGATTTTCTCGGAAATTTCCTTCAATAGAAAGAGAAGCGTCTTGCTATCACCTGTAGAACCTAGGAGAAATCTGACAGATTCAGGCGCCCCAAACACTGTTCACTGGCGCTGGGCCATGAGCAACATGTCGCTAAAAAGCCATTTCAAGAACACGTTGTGCATACATGTCGTCGCCAGCGACATGAAAGCACCCGCGTAGTGTTCAAGCGTTGCAAGTTCGCGCTTCTCACGCACAACAAAAACCCCGCCACCTCTCCAGGCAACGGGGTCCACACAACACAAGCAACATGCCTGATCCCGTCAGGCCAACGGCCCTTACGTCTCCCCTACTTCTGTGCTCATCACCGGCCACTGATCAAGCACTTGGTCTAGCGTCAGGTGCGCTTGGGTGATCAGATGCATGCCGGCCATGGCCAGGTGGCGCGGCGGGCCTTGCAGGTTATCGGCGCTCTCATAGACCGTGGCGGTCGCGCAGCGCAGCAGCTCCACGGCATGGGCGAGGCGGCATTCAAGGAGGCTCAGGGTAAATTCGAGGGTGGGTGGATCGGGGACGATCTTTTTCATGGGTACAACTCCGCTTATACAGATGGAGCCGTTCACCCATTGCCTACCAAACGCAGGGTGGCGGCCGTGCACAAGTTGGTAGGACCGGTTAGCGGAACCCGGCGCGCCCGAAGACGCCCTGCGCACGGCCCCCATAATTGCAGGCCGAGAAAAAGCGCCTCGCAAAAGGTGGCGCCTTGCGCCGCTAAACCTCAGGCCTACCAAACCTGATCGCTGGATTTACAGCGACGTTCGGAGGGTAGTGACTGAAATTGACGAGCGCAAGCGGTCGGGATTTTCTCGGAAATTTCCTTCAATAGAAAGAGAAGCGTCTTGCTATCACCTGTATTACCTAGGAAAAATCTGACAGATTCAGGCGCAACCAAACACTGTTCACTGGCGCTGGGCCATGAGCAACATGTCGCTAAAAAGCCATTTCAAGAATACGTTGCGCGTACATGTCGCCGCCAGCGACATGAAAGCACGCGCACAGTGTTCAAGCGTTGCAAGTTCGCGCTACTCACGCACAATAAAAACCCCGCCACCTCTCCAGGCAACGGGGTCCACACAACACAAGCAACTCGCCTGACGCCGTCAGGCCAACGGCCCTTACGTCTCCCCTACTTCCGTGCTCATCACCGGCCACTGATCCAGCACCTGGTCTAGCGTCAGGTGCGCCTGGGTGATCAAGTGCATGCCGGCCATGGCCAGGTGGCGTGGCGGACCTTGCAGGTTATCGGCGCTCTCATGGACCGTGGCGGTCGCGCAGCGCAGCAACTCCACGGCATGGGCCAGGCGGCATTCAAGGAGGCTCAGGGTAAATTCGAGGGTGGGTGGGTCAGGGACGATCTTTTTCATGGGTACAACTCCAATTATGACTATGGAGCCATCACCCCTTGCTACCAAACGCAGGGTGGGGGCCGCGCACAAGTTGGTAGAACCGGTAATTGGCAACCCGGCGCGTCCGAAAACGCCATGCGCACGGCCCCCATTACCGAGGCTGTAAAAGGCTCGTCAACGGTTGCACCTTGCGCCAATTGACCTCAGGTCTACCAAACCTGATCGCTGGATTTACAGCGACGTTCGGAGGGTAGTGACCGAAATTGACCAGCGCAAGCGGTCGGGATTTTCTCGGAAATTTCCTTCAATAGAAAGAGAAGCGTCTTGCTATCACCGGTAGTGCCCAAGAAAAATCTGACAGATTTTGGTGCTATGCATGACATGGGGGCCATCCGGTGCAGTGGTACAGACCTGACAAATAGGCAGCTCTTACTGGCCTCATCGCGGGCAGAGCCCCCTCCCACATATTGATCTGTACCTAAAAAGTCAGACCTTCAAACCGTGTTGCCTTATGGGCTGTATTGGCTTAAAGCTCGCCCTGCGGCCTGATTTACAGGCATCATCCCTGCACGCCTGCCATCCGTTTTCAGAGTCCCCACGCCATGCCCCAGGAAAAAATCGATCTCCTCCGCCTGCAAAAGCCTATCCGCGACGAGATGAACGACCTGCTCCGCGCGCTCAATGCCGCCAGCACCCGCGAGGACATTGAAGCCGAGCGCGCCATTCAGATCGAGTCGATCCAGGCCCTGCAAAACACCAAGCGCCTGCGCCCGGCGGATGCCGAAGCGCTGTTCATCATTTTCGATGACGCGGCAGAGGCGAAACTGGAAAACCTGCCCTGACGGTTGTGTAGCCCCTCGGCAAGCCGGTCACTCTGTATTCCCGGCCGAGAGTCGCTTGGCGCCGTCATTGCTGTGCGTCCACGAATCATCACCGCCAACACGCCGGACCCTTCATCGCTCGTAATAGAACTTGGCGGGATAGTTGTAGTTGCGTTCCCGCTCCGCGCACCATTCGGGGAAGTCGCCTGTGGGGTTTTCCGAATAGGCTTTCCAGTCTGTGATAAGGCGATCGAAATACTCCACTTCACGTGTCAGGTGAGCCAGCGCTTCGGGATCGGGGGCTTTGGCGATGTAGCTTCGGGCAAGTTCCACCGCTGAAGTCGCCTCGTCAACGCTGCCCAGGAAGACCGATTCGTCAAGATGATGGGTGGCGTGGTCAGCCCATCCCAGCGCGAAGTCGATCAGGACCTTGCGCACGGGTAGATCGTCGGGGCACATGGACAGTGCCCTTCTAAGCAGCGCGGGGTCACGGTTGAGCAGCCCGAGCCATCGCACGGGCAAGGCTGCTTCTGCATCCTCCTCCATCCATGCCCCCAGCGTCGGCAGCAGAAACCGGGCGGTGAGCGGCTGCGTCAGAAACTGATGGGCTTGCGAGGTGCGCGAATTGGCTTCGAGGATTTCGATGGCGGCGCGACGTGCGGTGGCGCTGTCAAACGAACGGGATGCGACGAGAAACTGTTCAAGTGCAGCAAAGGCTTCGCGACGTAGCCCTTGTTCGCGATACCGACAATAGCTCGCCAGTGGTTTCAGATCGGCCTGGGCATCGAAGCTTTGTGCAAGCGCCAGAAGGCCTTCGAAGTTATCTTTGTTCCAGTAATACACGGTAGTCAGCCCCGGGAAGTTCAGCGCCGAACCTATACTCCACGAGCGTTGCAGGCAAGCTGGAAGCCCTGTCTCATTAAATGGGTGCTGCTGCCAAGCGCCTGAGCACCGCAGCGAATTAAAGGGCATTAGCCATGGAAATAGATCATATTTTTGTTTGCGTGAAGGATGAAAATCACGGCGCTGAGGCCCTGAAATCCCTCGGGCTTGTTGAGGGAACGCCCAACGTGCACCCAAGCCAGGGCACTGCCAACAGGCGGTTTTTCTTGCGCAATGCGTTTATCGAGCTGTTGTACCTCACTGATGAGTCAGAGGCTCAAAGTGACCTGACCGCGCCTACCCGACTCTTCGAACGCCTCACCTGCGCAGAGGGGGCCGCGGCCCCCTTCGGGATTTGCTTCAGGCCCTCCATCGCCGGCGAGAAACCCATGTTTCCTGTCTGGGCGTATCGGCCTGTTTACCTACCCGCTGCACTGAGCGTCGATGTGGGGCATGCGCCTGTATCGGAACCCATGTGGTTTTTTCTGTCGTTTGCCAAGCGGCCCGATGAGGCGCCGAGAGAGCGAGCGCAGCCGTTGGAACACCCCAATGGCTTTCGCGACATCACGTTTGTGCGCGTGACCACGCCCAGCCGCCAGGTGTTTTCTACCGCTGCCAACTGTGCCAATCAGCTTAAGGGGTTTGAGATGGTTCAGGGTGATGAGCATTTGATTGAATTGGAGATCGATCATGGTGCAAGCGCGCAGACCATCGATTTGCGTCCAGAGCTGCCGATGATTATCAACGGGTGAGGCAGTGACATCACCGTGATGCACTGAATAGCGCTGCCGCTAACTAAAGCGCGTGGATACGTTAATCGACCAGAACTTCGTGCCATTCGCTGTAGCGAGGCCACGCCACTCATATTTCAAGAGCGCGCTTTGATGAATGCCACCCACCAAGCCTTGACCCAGGCTTACAAGCACATTCTGTCTACCCTGCCGCTGCATTGGCTTGATCGCAGCCAGTCCCACACACCCGAGTTTGCAAAGCTTTCAGGGCTGTTTCTTCCCGGGGCATCGCAGGCCTACGAACAAGCCTCCCGACGCATCATGGTCGTGGGGCGGGAAACGCGGCGCTGGAACATTACCAACAATGAAGTGCCATTTATTGACCTGGATGAATACATTCAAAGAGCCATGGCCAAGCAGCAGGCTTGCTTGACGCAATACATGTCAAAACCCAAAGACAAAGGCGCCAGCTTTTTTAACCTGCTTCGTGCGCTGGCCGCCGATCATGGGAATGAGGGTATCGCCTGGGCCAATTTATTCAGTTTTGCCTGGGATGGAAAATCGCCGATGCGTTGGCCGAAATACCGTGAACTTGAGGCGATCTCTATGCAGCTATTAAAAACCCAGGTCGACCTCCTCAAGCCAGACATCATCATTTTTGCCAATGGTGCCAGCAGCGCCAAAGCTCGCCGAACGTATTTTCCGCATACCGGTGAACACAGCGTATGCACTCAATTGGCTGATTATCGTGAACAAGGGATTGCCAAGGACCAACTCTGGCAGTTTTGCCTGAACGGGAGCATTCAGTGTTACCGCATCCAGCATCCAAGCAGTATCAGCAAGGCCTCCAGAGAGGCACGGCAGTTTTTGCTGGAGCGGGTACTGCGCAAGGACGTTGTCGAGGCTTGAGGTGTGAGCAACTTCACGACGGCTGCGCAGCCGGTCGAACCCGGACAGAGCGCGCTCCTTGTCTGTGTTTGCCGTGAGATAGCGAGGCGACATGCGTAGGCGGGTCTGCTAAGGACGCCTTGCTGACGCCCCTGTACAATCACCGGTTTCCGGCATTCGAGGGCTGTTTCCCCATGCAGTCGCTGCTTGAAACCTTTCACGACAGCGCCCTGGACCTGATGGCTTGCGGTGCGGCTGTGGAACCATGGCTAGGCCAGTTCGCCCTTTTCCTGCAGTCTCGTCTGCCCGGCTCGACCGTCGGCATCAGTGTGCTCGACCGTCCTGGCCGTACGTTCCGTCACTCGACCTTCCCGGCGCTGCCACGCGCCTTCAGCGAGCGTCTGGAAAACAACATTATCGTCACCGACCGTGGCACCTGTGGTCTGGCGATCTTGAGTGGGCGACCGATCGATGTACCGGATGTCACCGCCGATGCGCGCTTTGCGCCGCAATGGACCGCCTTACTGCAGCAGTATGGGCTGACGTCCATCCTGTCGACCCCGGCGCTGGACGTGGAGAGTACGCCGCAGGGCTGCATCGCAGTGCTGCATGCGGTGGCCACGCCGCTGGATGCCGATCAGCACGCGTTGATTCAAGCCGCAGCCACGCTGTGCGCCAAGGTGTGTCGCTACAGCCGTACGCGGGAGTCGCATCAGTTGCTGATCGGTGAGCTGGAGCACCGGATGCGCAATATCTTTGCCGTCATCGGCGGTGTGGCGGATGTGACGCTGAAAAGCAACCCGGAGCCGAAGGGGTTCAGGGAGGCGTTCGGCAAGCGGCTGGTGATGATGCACCGTGCGCATGCGATTGCCATGAGTGCCGATGAAATGGATCTGGGCACGCTGCTGCACGAGGTGCTGGGGCCTTATGCCGGCCATTTCGATATCCAGTGCCAAGGACCGGCGGTGCAGTTGGTGCCGGAGGCGGCTTCGGCGCTGGCTCTGGTGATCAATGAGCTGGCCACCAATGCAGCGAAATACGGCGCGCTTTCGGTGCCGGGCGGGGTGTTGCAGGTGCAGTGGTCTGTTGCGCCTGAGGATGGCCGGGCGGAGCCCGTGTTTGGCATGGCGTGGATGGAAAGTAACGGGCCTTGTGTGGCGCCGCCGGCGCGCAAAGGGTATGGCACGGCGATGATCAATGGCAGCCTGCGCAATGCCTTTGAGGGGGCGGCAGTGCTGGCGTATGAGCCAGCGGGGTTCCGGTGTGAGATCAGGGCGCCGTTTACGGAGCGGCTTGGGAAGCGCGCAAGCCTGTAAATTACTGCACCTGTGCCGCCGTCGTGGCGGGCCAGCGTCAGACCGTGCTCAGTCAGCACACTATACGATTACATGAAGTCATGATCTGGAGACTGATCACCCCTCGAATCAATGGAGCACACAGGCAACCCTTATGGAAAAAACAATACGGCTCGCCACGGTTGAAGACATCCCTGCCATTTTCGAGATTCGAACCGGTGTGCGGGAAAACCATCTTTCTTATCTGAGCGGGCTCGGGGATCGGGTTGTGTCAGTGGCACTTTCAGGGCAAGACCAGGCATCGATCTGTTGCGCCTGTAAGGCAGTCATCGCGGGCAGAGCCCTCTCCCACAGTTCTGAGCGGGCTCGGGGATGCCCGGGATTGTGATCCGGGGAACGTTTGTTCGTTGAAGCGGCGCTGAGTGATCAGTCGCCGCTTTTTCTTTGCCCTTCGCCCAGACGGTAGTCGCGGGCTGTCATGCCGTGGGCCTTGCGGAATACGCGGCTGAAATAGGCCATGTCGCTGAACCCCCAGCGGTAGGCAATCTCGCTGATCTGCCGTTTGCCCAGCAAGGGTTCGCGCAGGTCGCGGGCGCAGCGTTGCAGGCGTGACGCCAGCAGGTAGCGGCCGAACGAGGTCTGTTCTTCCTGGAACAGGCTGTTGATGTAGCGCACGCTGATGCCGAACCGGGCGCTGACGCTGGCCAGGGACAGCTCGCTGTCGCCCAGGCGGGTCTGGATGTCGTCCTTGAGGCGCAGCAGCAAGGCGCTGCGGCGTGGGCCCGGGATGTCGCCCTTGACCCGTTCGGACAGCGCCATGGCCAGCAGGTCCAGGCCCTGGTCGACCAGGCGTGTCTGTTGTGCTTCGGCCATGCGGTCTTCCAGGCCCGAGAGGCCGGTGAGGAAGTCGAACACCAGGCGGTCGAGGGGGTTGTTGCGTGACATCGGTAACGCGGTCAGGTACTCCAGGTTACACAAGCGCTGTTGCAGGCGGTGCCGCGGAATCTGCACCACGGTCTGGCGAAACGCACCGTCGAAGTGCAGTTGGTAGGGGCGGCGGGTGTCATAGATGGCAAAGTCGCCGACCTCCAAGTGCGCCTCGCGGCCTTCCTGGCAGACCCGGGCGCGACCTTCGATGGCCAGGCTGACGAGCACGAACTCGTCATCACTGCGGGCGATGCGCGAGGCGTCTCGCACAACGCTTTGCTCGTTGGCCTGCACGTCCACCACGGCCAGTTCACCGAGGCGGTAGGCCTCCAGGCGGCCGTAGAAATGCTGCCGGTCGGGGAACGCACACGCCAGCGGCACGAAGGTGTTGCAGACCACGTCCTGCCAGAAGTCGGCGCGCTCGTGCACGCCAATGCTGTGGGTATCGAATGAGATGCTCATCGCGTTCAACCTGCGTTTTCAAGCCTTGAGCCAATAAAGATGCAATTGCGGCACCACTGCGCCCCTCCCCGCCGTGGCAGTCAATAAGCGCTTCCTTTGGGTCCTACTGCTGACGGTGTCGGCGCGCCTAGCCTGTGGTCACTTACCCGCCATTGGAGTCGACCGCGATGCAAGCCCCCCTGAAAGTTGCCTGTGTACAAGCCGCCCCGGTGTTTCTGGACCTGGAGGCCACGGTGGACAAGACCGTGGCGCTGATCGAGCAGGCTGCTGCCGAGGGCGCGGGCCTGATTGCCTTTCCGGAGACGTGGATTCCGGGTTACCCGTGGTTTCTGTGGCTGGATGCGCCGGCCTGGAACATGCCGCTGGTGCACCGTTACCACCAGCAGTCACTGGTGCTCGACAGCCCGCAGGCACGGCGCATCAGCGCAGCGGCGCGCCAGGCCGGCATCTATGTGGTGCTGGGCTACAGCGAGCGCAGCCAGGGTTCGCTGTACATCGGCCAGTGGATCATCGACAACCACGGCGAAACCGTCGGCATACGGCGCAAGCTCAAGGCCACGCACGTCGAGCGCACGCTGTTCGGGGAAAGTGACGGGTCGTCGCTGCGCACCTTTGAAACGCCCATCGGCGTGCTCGGCGCGCTGTGCTGCTGGGAGCACCTGCAACCGCTGTCCAAGTACGCGCTGTATGCGCAGAACGAGCAGATCCATGTGGCGGCCTGGCCCAGCTTCAGCCTGTACACCAACGCCACCCAGGCGCTGGGGCCGGAGGTGAATATCGCCGCCTCGCGCGTGTATGCCGCCGAGGGCCAGTGCTTTGTGATCGCGCCGTGTGCGGTGGTGTCGCCGGAAATGATCGAGCTATTGTGCGACACCGACGCCAAGCGCAGCCTGTTGCAGGCCGGTGGTGGTCATGCGCGGATCTTTGGCCCGGATGGCAGCGAGCTGGCCACGCCGCTGGGCGAGCATGAAGAGGGCCTGCTGTACGCCACACTGGACCCGGCGGCGCTGATCTTCGCCAAGGTCGCGGCGGACCCGGCCGGGCACTACTCGCGCCCCGACGTCACCCGCCTGATGCTCAACACCAACGCCAACCCGTGCGTGGTGCCGTTGCCCGGCCTGCCGGTCGCGGTGGCTGAAGCGGCGGTACAAGCGAACGAATCCACAGCCGCTGCCCACGTCGAGGTGTGACATGGATTCTTCCATTGCTGAACACTTGCGCCAGCCGCGCCGCCAGGCCAGCAGCACCCCGCCCGGCTACCAGCCGCCCTACCCGGCCTGGTCGGCGCGTTTCGATCCGCTGGTGGGCCAGGTGGTGATGGCCTGCTTCGGCGTGCAGTCCCGGCAGGCGGTCGGCCTGGCCGAGCTGGGGCCGATCACGACGTTGTTCGCAGCCGACGCCGGCCCCCGCTACTGGGACAGCGCCCATTGCGTGGACGCCAAGGGCTTTGCGACCTGCATCGCCATCGCCTACTGGAGCGATGTGGCGGCCTTCGAGCAATGGCGACAGGCCTCGGGGTTTGCCGCGTGGTGGCAGGACCCGGCGCGCGAAGCCGGGCCACTGGGCTGGTTCATGGAGGTGGTGTGCCCGACGGCCGACCGCTTCGAGACACTGTTTTCGGCGCTCGATGCGCCGGAGGGTGTCAGCCACCTGGCCCACGGCATGAGCGCGCCGATTGTAGAGCACGCCTACTGGGGCAGCGCCCGCGACCGCCTGCCGCTGGCGCAGGTCGAGGCGCTGGCCGGCAGTACGGCGCCAGTGGTGGCAGAACAGCTGCGGCCGGGCCGGGTGCGGGTGCCGGGTCGCGACAACCTGTGCCTGATCCGCTCCGGGCAAGACTGGACCGGCACCACCGGCCGGGAGCGCGAGATGTACGTCCATGATGTGCAACCGGTACTGCGCACTGGCATGGATTTTCTGCGCGACGAGGGCCAGGCCATCGGTTGCCTGAATTGCCGGCTGATGCAGGCACTGGACAGCCAGACCGGCGCGCCGGTGGAAAAGAGCTTTGGCCTGGTGTGGTTCAACGACCTGGCCAACCTGGAGCGCTGGGCCAAGACCCACCCGACGCACCTGGCGATCTTCGGTGGCTTCATGCAGTACGTGCAGGCCCTGAATTTCCAGGTCCAGTTGCGCCTGTACCACGAGGTCGCGGTCATTCCCGCGGACGCGCAGTACTTCGAATACCTCAACTGCCATCCCGACAGCGGCCTGCTCAGCCGCTGAGCCCGCCAGGAGAACGACCATGCCGTACCTCACCCGTCACACCCTGGCCGGCGCCTCGCTGTTGTGCTGCGCCACCGCCAGCCAGGCGCTGGAGATCACTGCCGGCGACTACGAGCCCTTGCCGCCCGGCATGGGCGCGCTGATCCTGTACGCCCAGCACAGCGAAAGCTCGGACTTCTACCGCAACGGCCATAAGGTCTCGGACGATTTCAAACTCAAGACCGATGTCGCACTGTTGCGTTATATCCAGTCGGTGCCGCTCAGCCCCACGGCCTCGTTCGAGCCGCAGTTCATCCTGCCTTATGGCCGCCTGAAAGCCGGAGGTGATGCCCGCGCCCTGGGGCAGACCACCGGCACCGGCGACCTGATCCTCGGCGCACCGGTCAAGTGGACGCTGGACACGGCGCACAAGGATGTCTTTTCCCTGGGGCCTTACCTGTACCTGCCCACCGGCAGCTACGAGCGCAACGACCCGCTGAACCTGGGCGAGAACCGCTGGCGGCTGTTGCTGCAAGCGGCCTATATCCACCACTTCAACGCTGACTGGGCGCTGGACACCGCCGCCGACGTGTCGTGGTTCGGCCGCAACACCGATGCCGGCCCGGACGGCGTCACCCTCAAGCAAAAACCGCGCTACGAATACCAGGCCTACCTGCGCTACCACCTCTCGCCCGGCACCCACCTGGCTTTTGGCGGCGGCTATGTCGACGGCGGCAAGACCCGGCTCGACAACGTCGACCAGGACGACGCCCTCGGCACCCAGTACATCCGCTTCAGCGCCACCCACATGCTGACCCAGACCGTGCAGGTGCAGGCCGTGCTGGGCAAGGACCTGGAGGTGGAACAAGGCTTCAAGGAAAAAGCCCGGCTCAACCTGCGCCTGGCCAAGCTCTTCTGACCCCCGTACACCCCGGTAGGAGCGCGCTCTGCCCGCGACCGGCTGCGCAGCAGTCGTAACATTGTGGCGTTTCGCAGAATTCTGAATGCGTTCACCGTCATGAATTTATGGCGTTTCATAGATTTTGCGAGCGCTGCGCCCCCGGTCGCGGTGGTCCGGCATTCCGGCAGAGCGCGTTCGCCGGTCCAGTCTTTGATGCATGACAGGGTGCCGCCTCGTCGGCCTCCATAAGCCACGCCCCGGCCGCGTCGGTGAAACACTTTGCAAGACTACCCGCAGTCGTTACTGTGTAGCCCATCGCAAGCTCCGCTTGATCGCCCCACCGATACGTTCGGTCTGCATGGGCTCCATCTTTTTTCCGGTAGACAAAACACATGACCGCGCAACCCACGGCCGGCCGGCCGTTGACCATGGATGAACGCAACCTGCTGAAAGACCTGATGCTCGCGCAGGTGCCCCGGGACGGCTCGGCGGTGATCAACACAACCTTGCAGCAACGGCTGGCGCAGAAGGCGGCGGCCTATGGCCTTGAGGTCGATGACGTCACCTATGAAACCATCCGCGACGAATTGATCGCCAAGGGCTGGCTGTACCGCATGGGCGAAGACGGCGACGCGGTGTCGCTGACTGACCAGCCCACGCCAGACGAACAAGAGCCGGTCACCCCAGAACCACCCGACGACCTGCCCGAGCCCGCCTTCGAAACCCCGGGCAGCATGGAAAAACTCCGTGGCCGCCTGCTCGACCTCAGCGCCCGCAACCGCCTGCTCAACTTTTCCCACGCCCGCTCCAAACGCTTCGTGCGCCTGGTCGACGAATTGCCCGATCAGTTGTTCACCGCCCTGCTCGACGAAACCACGCTGCGCTTTGCCGCGATCCCCGAGCCCACCGAGCGGCAACTGATCGACCAGGGCTACCTGAAATACGACGCCGCCTCGGGCAGTGTCAGCGAGCTCAAGAAACCGCCGAGCAGCGAAGCCTGGGCCATGTGCTCAGGGATCAACACCGAATACGACCTGCCGCTGCCACACCCCGACGGCACCGACAGCGAAGACAAGAAGCACACCGACAACACCCTGCAGACGCTGTACTACCCCGGCGAGCTGGAGGCGCGCCTGCAAACCCTGCACGCGCAGGCGCGGCTGTCGCAGGAAGAGACCGGCGCCAATATCCTGTACCTGGCGCTGGGGTTCCTGGAGTGGGACGAATCCATCGCCGGCAAGAACAGCCCGCGCCTGGCCCCGCTGATGCTGCTGCCGGTGCGCCTGGAAAAGGGCAAGCTCAATGCTAGGACCGCCACCTTCAGTTATGAGATGCACTACAGCGGCGAAGACATCCTGACCAACCTGTCGCTGCAGGAAAAACTGCGCCGCGACTTTGGCCTGGCGCTGCCGGGCATCACCGAAGACCTGCTGCCCGAAACCTATTTCGCCCACGTGCAGAACACCCTGCTGGAAACCAAACCCGACTGGAAGCTGCACCGCTACGCCTCGCTGGGCCTGTTCGAGTTCGGCAAGCTGATGATGTACCTGGACCTGGAGCCGGAGAAGAACCCGGCCTTGTTGCAGAATGCCCTGGTGCAGCGCCTGACCGGCCTGTCCGGCAGCGCTGCCACCGAAGAAGACCACACGGCAGGTTCTGGCTCTGCGGGCGGCAGTTTCAGCAGCGAGCACGCCATCGACGAGCTGCCGGACGTGCATCAGCAGTTCCCGCTGATCGACGACGCCGACAGCTCACAGCACAGCGCCTTGATCGATGTGATGCGCGGCGAGAACCTGGTCATCGAAGGCCCGCCCGGCACCGGCAAGTCGCAGACCATCACCAACATGATTTCGGCGGCCTTGGCCCAAGGCAAGAAGATCCTCTTCGTGGCCGAGAAACGTGCCGCCCTGGAGGTGGTGAAAAACCGTCTGACCCGCGCTGGCCTCGGTGATTTCTGCCTGGAATTGCACAGCCACAAGAGCCAGAAAAGCGCCGTGGCCGCCAGCATCGGCCAGCGCATCAGCAGCCAGGGCAGCTACCTGCCACCGGAGCAATTGCAGGCGCTGATCGCCAACTACGAGCGCCTCAAACAGCAGCTCAACGACCACGTCAAACAACTGCACGCGCTCCACGAAGACAGCGGCCTGAGCGCGCACCAGATCCTGATGCAGGCCACGCGCCTGCGCGAAGAGCTGGGCCTGCGCCCGGCCGATGTGCACCCGGCCCAGGTGCAGGGGCTCGACCGCAACGAGATCCATGAACAAGCCGGCTACTTCACCCACCTCTACAGCAAGACCGCCGCCGAGGCCGGGCCCACCGGCGAGCTGGCCACACACCCGTGGTTTGGCTGCACGCTGACGCAACTCACCGGTCTGGAACGCACCGCCTTGCTGCAACAGTTGCAGCAAGCCATCGCGGCCTTGGCGCAACTCGACAGCGCCCGCACCACGGCCGCCGGCCAGCTTGAGGCTGCCGAGATCGCCAGCGCCTCGCTGAGCACGCTTGAGCAACTGGCCCAGGCGCTGGCCGCCGTGCCGTTGCCCAAGGGCGATGAAGACTGGGCGCTGATCGAGCGCCTCGACGCGGCCCGCTGTGCCGCGCTCCAGGCCTGGCTGCAGGCCATGGACAAGTTGCTGGAGCAACGGCAACTGCTGGCCCGCTCGCTGGCCGTCGAGGCCATCGACTCCGGCACCACCGTCGACACCCTCAAGCAGGCGTGCGCGCACATCCATCGGCACAACGACAGCGACAGCCTGAAACTCGATGACCTGCTCGACCTGACCCAGGCCACCCGCGACCTGCTGGCGGGCGCCGCGCCCACTGCGCAGTTGCTGCAGACGATCAACCGCACCGCCACCGGCCAGACGCTCAAGACCGACAAACAGGGCCTTGAGCACCTTGACCTGCTGCTTGATCTGCTGCGGCAATTGCCGGCCGGCGTGGCCGGACTGCGCCACAAGCGCTTTGAACAGGCGGCGATGGACAGCGTGTTGCCCGAGCTGCAGCACCTGATCGCCGACATCCAGCGCCTTGAAACGCAGACCGCTGAAACCTTCAGCCTCGAACGCCTGCCCGATCACACCCGCCTCGAAGACCTGCAACGGGTGCTGGCCGACGACTCGCTGCTGGCCTGGCTCAAGAGCGACTGGCGTGCGGCCAAGGCCGAAGTGCTGGGCATGGTGCGCCCCGGCGTCAAGCTCGCGGCGGCGCGTGAGGCGCTGCCTGACAGCATCGCCTACAAGCGCAGCCTGCAGCGGCTCAACACCCATGCGCTGTACCGCGACACGCTTGAAGAGCTGTTCAAGGGCCGCGACACCCGGGTCGACGACCTGCTCGCCCTGCGTCACTGGTATCGCACCTTGCGCGACCGCTGTGGCCGCGGTTTCGGCGCCACGGTCTGGGTCGCGCAGTACCTGCTGGAAGAAAGCAGCCAGACCCTGGAGCTGTTGCAGGCCGATGCCGGTGCCCAGCAAACCTACCTGGGCGACGTGCTGAACCACCGCACCCGCCTGGAAAGCGCCCTGCCGCTGGACGCCCATGCGCTGAAGTCCGCCGACCTGCTTGGCGCCGAGGGCCTGTACGCGCACCTGGTGAGTGAACTCGGTGGTGCGCTGAACACGCTCCTGGCGCTGGTGAAAGAACAACAGCCCACCACCGCCCGGGTGTTGAAACTGGCCAAGGCCCTGGAGATCTGGCAGGAACTGGCCCACGCCCAACAAAACAACCTGGCGATGCGCGAATGCCTGGGCGAAGAGCAGCTGCCGCGTCTGGATCAGCTCGCCAACGCCCGTGTCCGCTTGCAGGCCTGGCAGCACACCGTGGCGCTGGCCAGCCCGCTGATGAACCTGTCGATTCGCCCGCGGCTGCTGGCGCAACTGGCCGGCGGCACGCCGCGCCAGGCCGAGCAACGTGTGCAGGACTGGCACGCACTGAGCGAGCCGCTGGCCGCCGCGCTGGCGCACGCCCGGCAAACGCTGGGCGAGTTCATCGGCAGCGCGCAGCTCGATGAGCCCGAATGGTGGGGAGCGCTGGACCGCGACGACCTGGCTGCGTTGCGCCTGCGCCTGCAACGCGCCGCCGATCACGAACCGCTGCTGGAGCACTGGCTGGAATACCGCCGCCTGCGCAAGCGCCTGGCCGACCTGGGCTTCGAGGCGGTCATCCGTTTGGTCGAGAACCGCACCGTTCTGGCCGAGCACACCCGCGACGCCTGCCTGCTGGGGCTCACCGACCTGTGGTCGCGGCAGATCCTGGAAACCAACCCGGCGCTGGGGCAGTTCTCGGGCAAGGACCAGGAAGCCATTCGCGCCCGCTTCGCAGAAATCGACAGCCAGTTGACCCGCCTGCAACGCCAGCAGGTGGCGGCGCAGATCGACCGCAACAAGGTGCCGGAGGGCAACAACTCCGGCAAGGTCAAGGAACGCACCCAGCTTGCCCTGCTCAAGCACGAGGCCGGCAAGAAGACCCGTCACGAACCGATTCGCGCCCTGATGCTGCGGGCAACCGAAGCGCTGCAAGCGCTCAAGCCGTGCTTCATGATGTCGCCGATGGCCGTGGCGCAGTACCTGCCCGCCGGCAAGGTGCACTTTGACATCGTGATCATGGACGAAGCCTCGCAGGTACGGCCCGAAGAGGCGCTGGGCGCGATTTCGCGCGGCAGCCAACTGGTGGTCGTGGGCGACCCCAAACAGTTGCCGCCCACCAGTTTCTTTGCTCGCCAGGGCGATGACGACGATGAAGAAAACCCCGAGCGCTCGGTGGCGCAGGACTCCGAGAGCATCCTGGAGGCGGCCATGCCGCTGTTCCGCCTGCGCCGCCTGCGCTGGCACTACCGCTCGCGCCATGAAAGCCTGATCGCCTTTTCCAACCAGGCGTTCTACGACAGCAACCTGGTGGTCTACCCGTCGCCGCACCGCGAGTCGCCGGAGTTCGGCGTCAAGTTCGCCCGCGTCGAGCGCGGCCGTTTTGTCGAGCAACGCAACCGCGAAGAAGCCGAGGTGGTGGCCAAGGCCATCGAGCATCACCTGCTGCACAACCCCGAGGAATCGCTGGGCGTGGTGGCGATGAACATCAAGCAGGCCGAGCAGATCGAGCGGGCGCTGGAGCACCTGGCCAAGCAGAACCCGGCCCTGCAAAGCGCCCGCGACCATAACGAAAAAGGCGACGAGCCGCTGTTCATCAAGAACCTGGAAAACGTCCAGGGTGATGAACGCGATGTCATCTACATTTCCGCCACCTACGGGCCGGTGGAAGCCGGCGGCACGGTGCCGCAGCGCTTCGGCCCGATCAACGGCACCGATGGCTGGCGCCGCCTGAACGTGTTGTTCACCCGCTCGAAGAAGCGCATGCAGGTGTTTGCCTCGTTCACCGCCAGCGACGTGCTGATCACCGGCACCTCCAGCCGTGGCGTGCAGGCACTGCGCGACTTTTTGCACTTTGCCGAATCCGGGCGCATGCCGCATGTGCGTGAAACCGGCAAGGCGCCGGACAGCGACTTCGAGGTGTCGGTGATCGAGGCGCTGGAGCGTCATGGTTACCAATGCGAAGCCCAGGTAGGCGTGGCCGGGTTCTTCATCGACCTGGCCGTGCGCGACCCTGGCCAGCCGGGCCGCTACCTGATGGGCATCGAATGCGATGGCGCCGCCTACCACTCGGCCAAGTCGGCCCGCGACCGCGACCGCCTGCGCCAGAGCGTACTGGAGCAACTGGGCTGGCGCATCCGCCGCATCTGGTCGGTGGACTGGTTCCGCAATGCGCGCCTGCAACTGGAGACGATCCTGCAGGAGCTGGCCACCTTGCGCACTGAGCCTGCCGCGCCTGAAGCACAGCCCACCACCGAAGAAGAGATGATCCGCCTGGTGGCCGAGGAACACAGCCAGCACGCCGAGCGAATCACCCTCAAGGGTGGCAGCGACCTGCGCGAGAAACTGGTGTACCTGGACCAGCACATCATCCGCCCGGCCCTGCCGGACACCCCCGAACACCGCCGCCTGCTACGCCCGGCGATGCTCGAGGCCCTGCTGGACAGCAAACCGGCCGACCGCAGCGATTACCAGCAACACATACCCGGTTACCTGCGCGACGGCACCGACCCGGAAGAAACGCGGTTTATCGATGATGTGCTGACCCTCATCAGCGACACCGCCTGACCACTTGCAACCCCGGACTGCTTGCAACCCCGGACCACTGGTAGGAGCGCGCTTGCCCGCGACCGAGTGCGCAGCGCTCGCAAAATCTCGGAAACGCCACAAATTCGTGGCTGTGAACACATTCAAAATTTGCGAAACGCCACAAATTTACGACTGCTACGCAGCCGGTCGCGGGCAAGCGCGCTCCTACGGGGGCGCGCGGTGTAGGGAGCGCGCGGTGTAGGGGCGCGCGGTGTAATAGCCGGGTCAGAAATGCGCCTTCAGCAGCAGGCTGATGGCGCTCTGGTTGGTGGTGAACACCTGGCTGTCCCGGATGCCGTACTTGTCGCTCCAGTAGTCGTATTCCACCCCCACATAGAACTTCTTGCCCCAGCCCATGCCCTTGGCCAGGTCGTATTTGACCTGCGGGTTGAAGTGCAGGTTGGCGTGGTAGCTTTTATCGTTGTCGACCACCCAGTCCATGAAGCCGTCGATCACCAGGTCAGAGTTGCCCACCGGCACGGTGTAGCTCCAGACCGGGGTGATCTGCCACACGCCGTCGCCGTCGCGCTTGCCGTCGGTCTGGCGCAGGTAGGTGTTGATCTGGAAGTAGTCGAAGCCCGGCAGGTTCAGGTCCACCGCCGGCCCCAGCAGGTAGGCGTCGACGTCATCCTCGCCGAACTCGTAGGTGGCCGAGATCAGTACGTCCTTGACGATACCGAACGACAGGTCGGTGCCGGTGAGTTTGCCCAGCGACAGGCGCGGGCTGATCTCGCCATAGAAGGTATGGCCGTCGCCGGCGCCGTTGGTGGCCTCGCCATTGAACTTGATGGTGTCGACGAACAGGAACAGGTCGCCGACACTCCAACCGCTGGCGTGCTCGAAGGTGACGGTCTGCTGCCGGGCCGGGTCGACCTTGAAATCGATACCGTTGAGGTAGGTCAGGCTCTCGTCGTGCCACAACAAGGTGTCGCCCGCCAGGCTTTCTCCGGCCACGAGCAGGCCGCCCGCCAACATCAGGAATTTTGCAGTGCACGTCATGAGAGGTCTTGCTCCGAGGGTTCTGGATCAGGGGTGATAGGCAGGTGTATACGTTTCTTATTGTTGGGTCGGACGCGCGTAGGAGCGGCTTCAGCCGCGAAAGCATTCACCGCGAAATGACAAGGTGTGCTGTTCCCGGCTAAAGCCGGTCCTACGGGTTCTGGTTCAGCGGCGTTCCTCGCGAATGAACGGCTCGCCCAGTGCGCCCGGCTGGCTGCGCGACGGGTGACTGGCCTGCGCCACCCAGACCATCACCAGCAAGGTCACCGCGTACGGTGTCATCAGCACGAAATACTGCGGCAGGCGCACGCCGGCGGCGGCCAGTTGCGGAATCAAGGCCTCGATGCTGCCGAACAACAGCGCACCGGCCAGCGCCCGCCACGGCGACCAGCGGGCAAAGATCACCAGTGACACGGCAATCCAGCCGCGGCCGCCCATCATGTCGGCGATCCACATCTTGGTGCTCAACACCGCGACATAGCCGCCGGCCAGGCCGATCAGCGCCGCGCCCAGCACAATGGCCGCCAGGCGGTAACCGAGCACCGAAATGCCGGCGGCATCGGCGGCCTGCGGGTTTTCCCCGACCGCGCGCAGGCGCAGGCCGGTCTGGGTGGCCTGCAACAGCCACACCACGGCGATGAAAATCAGCAGGGTCAGAAACACCACCGGGTTCTGCACGAACACCTTGCCCACCAGCGGCAACTCCGACAGCGGCCACAGCTCCACCGCCTGCAGACCGCTGACCGGCCGGTTGGTCCAGCCCAGCACGGTGCCCAGCAACCCGGTCAGCCCCTGGCAGAAGAACACCAGCGCCAGCCCGGCGATCACCTGGTTGATGCGCAGCACCAGCACCATCAGCGCAAACAACAATGAAACGGCCGCCGCCGCCAGCATCGAGGCGCCCAGCGACAGGCCGCTCAGGCCCAGGGTCAGCTGCAGGCCGACCCCGGCCAGCGCCCCCACCAGCATCAGCCCTTCGGCGCCCAGGGCCAGTACGCCAGCGCGCTCGGTGATGATCAGCCCCAGCGCCGCCAGGGCAAAGGGCACCGCAAAGTCAGGCGCATTGCCCAACCAGTGAGTCAACAGCTCCATCAGCAGTCCCCCGCCTGAATACGCCGCACGCGGTGGCGAATGAAAAAGTCCGAGCACGCCACGCAGATCACCAGGATCGCCTGGATCAGTTGCACCATCGAAAACGGGATCTGGTAGAACACCTGCAGGTTGCGCCCGGCCACGAACAGCAAGGCGATCAGCAGCGCCACCACCGTGGCCGCTGCCGGGTTATTGCGCGCCAGAAAGGCGATGAGAATTCCGGAAAAGCCATAGCCCTGGTAGAACGACTGGGTCAGGCGCCCTTCCTGCCCGGCCGTGGCGACAAACCCGGCCAGTCCTGCCAGCGCGCCCGACAGCAACACCGTGCCAATGATCATCCGCCGCACCGGCACCCCCACCGCGCCGGCCACCCGCAGGTTGGCGTCGACAAAGCGCAGGTACAGGCCGGCCCGTGACACGCCGACGAACCACAGCGTGAACAGCGCGATCAACAGCGCCATGAAGATGGCCAGGTTATAGCCGGCCACCAGGTCGGGCAGGCGCTCGAACGCCTTGAACGGCGGGGAGTACGGGAAGTTGTCGCGCGGGTCTTTCCAGCTGCCGTACACCAGGTGCAGCAGGACATTGGCAGCGATGTAGTTGAGCATCAGGGTCGAGATGATCTCGTTGACCTTGAGCCGCAACTTCAGCAGCACCGGGCCCAGTGTCCAGAGCATGGCGCACAGCATGGCCGCCAGCATCATCAGCGGCAGGCGCAGGGCCTCAGGGCCGATCTCGAACAACGACACCGCCGTGGCGCCAATGGCCCCCCAGATCATCTGCCCCTCCAGGCCCAGGTTCCAGAAGCGCGCCCGAAACGCCATGCACCCGGCCAGGCCGACCATGATCATGGGCGCGGCCTGGAACAGCACGGCACGAAAGTTCTGCGCATCGAACAGGGTCTGCACCACGAACTCATTGAGCAGCTCGCCGGCCGGCACCCCGGCACCGAGCAGGATCACAGTGCAGATCGCCACCCCGCACAACAAGGCCAGGGTGATGATCAGCGCCTGCCACGGCCAGGCCAGTTGCTGGCGGATTTCCAGGGTGTAGCGGCGCCCCAGCAAAGGTTGCCGTGGGGGTGTGATGGCTGGATTCAGAGTGGTTTCAGTCATGGCTCACCATTGCTTTGCCGATGGCCTGGCGGTCGGCCGGGTGGTCGAACTCGGCGACGATACGCCCGCTGTTCATGACCCCGATGCGGTCGGCCAGGGCCATGACCTCGTCCAGGTCTTCGCTGATCACCAGCACCGCCGCCCCGCCGTCACGAGCGGCGCGCAAGCGGGCATGCACCGCCTGGGTGGCACGCACGTCCAGACCACGGCTGGGGCTGTGGACCACGACCAGTTGCGGGTCGCGGCTGAATTCACGGGCAATCACCAGCTTCTGCGCATTGCCGCCGGACAACAGCGCAGCGTTCTGCGCCAGCGAGCGCACGCCCTGCACGTCGAAATCGTTGACGGCAGCGGCCGCGTCGGCCTGCATGCGCTTGCCGAACAGGCGCAGCCAGGAGCCGTAGCGGCCGCTGTGCACATGGCCGATGCCGAAGTTCTCGGCCACGCTGAGCGAGCCGGCCAGGGCGGCGCCATAGCGGTCGGCAGGAATCGAAGCAATGCGCAGGTCACGGCGCTGCTCGGGGCTGGCCTGGCGCAGGTCGCCAAAGCCTTCCAGATGGATCTCGCCTTCAGTAGGTTGCGCCAGCCCCATCAGTGCATTGGCCAGCTCGCCCTGACCATTGCCGCCGACCCCGGCAATGCCGTAGATCTGCCCGGCCCGCAGGCTCATGTCGACCCCCTTCAACGACCCGGGGCTGCGCAGGCCACGCACCTGCAGGCGCACCGCGCCCGGTGCCGGTCCCGGCTGATAACCGGCGCGGGTCGACTCCCCGACGGTCAGGCGCACCAGTTCTTCGACACTGACGCTGTCCGGCACCAGGGTCTGAATCGTGCGGCCACCGCGCATCACCGTGACCCGGTCGGCAAAGCGTTTCACATCGGTCATCTTGTGCGTCACCAGCACCACCGCCGCCCCTTGCCGGGCAAAGGCCTGCACCGTACCCAGCAGGCGCTCGGCCTCCTGGTCGGTGAGCACGGCGGTGGGTTCGTCGAGAATCAGGATGCGCGCCCCGGCCAACAGCACCTTGAGGATTTCCACCCGTTGCTGCTCGGCCACCGACAAGTGTTCGACCACCTGGCGTGGGTCCAGCACAAAACCCAGTTCCCGGGCCTTGGCACTGATCTGCTGCTCCAGCGCCTGCAAGCGCTGGCGGTAGCTGCCAGACGAGGGTTGCGCCGGCAGGCCCAGCAGGATGTTCTGCGCCACGGTGAAGGGTTTCACCAGCTTGAAGTGCTGGTGCACCATGCCGATCCGGTGGCGCGCCGCCTCGCGTGGGCCGTTGAGCCGCACCGGGTTGTCGTCGATCAGCAGGCTGCCGGTTTCGGGGGCATAGAGCCCGGCGGCAATGTTCATCAGCGATGACTTGCCAGCGCCGTTTTCACCCAGCAGCGCATGCACCTCGCCCCAGGCCGCGGTGAAGTGCGCATCGGTCAGGGCCTGGAAACCGTCGAACGACTTGTTGATACCGGTGAGTTGCAGCGCATTGACCTGTTTCATCGCTGCGTCATCACGCCGTTGACGAACCAGTCCATTTTCCACAGATCAGGGTCGCTCATGACCTGGCCGGCCTTGAGGCGTTCCTGGCCATCACGGTCGGCCATCGGCCCGCTGTAGATGATTTTCTTGCCGGCCAGCAGCTCGGCGCGTGCGGCCTGGATCTTCTCGCGGCTGGCGGCATCGATGACCGGATCGGCGGTCAGGCTGATGTCGGTGCCGCCCTGCGCCATCGACAGCAAGGCGCCGTCAGGGGCTGGCACCCAGTGGCCGGCAATGACCTTTTTCAGCTCCGGCGCCAGAAAGCGGTCCCACACCCACATCGACGAACACACCGTGGCCCTGGGTGCGAATTCACTGAGGTCACGGTGGTGACCGGTGCCGTGCACGCCACGCTCTTGCGCCACGATCTGCGGGGTCGGGCTGTCGACGTGCTGGCCGATCACGTCGGCGCCGTTGTCGATCAGCGCCATGGTCGCTGCGCGCTCCTTGACCGTGGCCGCCGGGTTGATCTCACGGGCGCCCAGTTCGAAGGCATTGACCGTCCAGTTGACCTGGCCGAAGGGGTTGGCCGCTACGAATCCCAGCTTGCCGGATTTCGACACCGCCCCGGCAGCCATGCCGCACAGGTACTGGCTTTCATAGGTGCGCCCGTAGAAGGATTCGAGGTTGGCGGCGTTGGTGGTGCCCGAACCGTTGAGAAAGGCGACGTCGGGGTATTTTTTCGCCAGCGCCAGGAAGGTGTCGGAATACCCGAAGGCGGTGCCGATGATGATATTGGCGCCCCGGGCGATCAGGCGGTCCACCACCGGGGTGATGGCGGCGGCATTTTCCGGCACGCTTTCGACGAACTGGATCTTCTGGTCCAGTTCTTTCTCCAGCTTGAGCCGCGACTCGTCGAACGCCTGGGTCCAGCCACCGTCATTGCGCGGGCTGATATAGACCATGGCAATCTTCGCCGGCCCCTTGAGGGTCAGCCCCTGGGCCTCTTGCGCCTGAGCCTGGCCCGCCGCACCGCCGAGCACCATGGCTGCACACAACGTCCCCTGCAAAACAGTCCTGAACATAAAGTCGTTTTCCTGATGGTAGGCGAATGATTGACAGAGCAATGCTGACCCGGCGGGCCCTCTGGCTCAGCATGTCAGAGGCAATAGCAGCTTCCATGCCACAAAAAATAAGCCTTTAAAATCATCAGGTTGTTAAATTCAAGGCGATATAACGGATCAAATGGTCCGGTTCGGAGCACTCAGTTTGTGCAGGACGCACGAGAAGCGGGCAGAGGCCGCCATACGGCGGACCTGCACCTGAGAACCTCAGCAATCAATGCAAGGCTGACCCGTCATGGCGAATCATCGCTGTCACCACCGGCCAGCTCACGCTCGATCTGTTCGATGCTGGGCAAGCTGGTTTGCAGCTCTGCCGGCAGGGATTCCACCAACTGATACTCCGCCACACCGATAGGGCGGGCATTGTCCCGCAGGGCATATTCGGCCACGACCTTGTTCTTGCTCTTGCACAGCAGCAGGCCAATCGTAGGGCCATCCTGTGGGTGCTTGAGCTGGGCATCGACGGCCGTGAGGTAAAAACCCAGCTGGCCCAGATGCTCGGGCTTGAACTTGCCGGCCTTGAGTTCGATCACTACATAGCAGCGCAACTTGAGGTGATAGAACAGCAGGTCGATGAAGAACTCGTCACCGCCCACATCGAGCAGCACCTGCCGACCGACGAAGGCAAAGCCTGCGCCCAGTTCCAGTAGAAACTCGGTGACATGCCTGACCAGAGCGTTTTCGATCTCACGCTCCTGCGCCTCAAGGGTCAGGCCGAGAAAATCGAAGCGATAAGGATCTTTCAGCGATTCGCGAGCCAGATCAGACTGCGCCTGGGGAAGGTGACTCTCGAAGTTACTGACGGCCTTGCCACTGCGCTCCAGCAGACGGGCCTCGATCTGCATCACCAGAATATTGCGCGACCAGTTATGTTCGATGGCCTTGGCGGCATACCAGCGGCGCGTTTCGGGGCCGGGCAGTTTGTCCAGTAACGCTAACTGGTGATACCAAGGCAATTGTGCAAGCACCCCTTGCACAAACTCCGCGTCCGGCCATGCCTGGGCAAAGGCGCGCATGTACTTGAGGTTGCGCGGTGAGAAGCCCTTCATGTCGGGAAAGGCGGCGCGCAAATCCTGCGCCAGGCGTTCGATGACCTTGGCGCCCCAGCCCTGCTGTGTCTGCCGGGTCAGGATATCGTGACCGATCTGCCAGTAAAGCAGCACCAATTCGCGGTTCACCGCCAGGGTGGCACGTTGCTGGGCCGTATGGATACGGTATTTAAGCTCGGTCAGCCAATCGCCGTAGCCTTCAGGTGGCGGGCTCAGGTTGACAGGGGTATCGCTCATGGCGTTTCCCTCGTGGTTCTTGAAGACAGGTCAGGGCCGTGGCGCGATGCCTTGGCAAATCAGCGTGCGCAGATTGCCCAGCACCTCGTCGAAAAACACAGGGTCCGCCAGGGTCTTGCCGGTGATGGCCTGCACCTGGGTGCTGAAGTCGGCGTAATGCTGGGTGGTGCTCCAGATCGAGAAGATCAGGTGGTAGGGGTCGACCGGCGCCAGCCGGCCGGCATCGATCCAGCCCTGGATCACCTCGACCTTGCGCGCCACCATCTCGCGCAGCGCCTGCTCCAGCTGGGCCTTGATCAGCGGCGCGCCCTGCATGATCTCCATGCAGAACAACCGTGACTCGGCGGGGTGGTCACGCGACAGCTCCAGCTTGACGCGAATGAAGTTGCCAATGGCTTCAAGCGGGTCCTGCGCGGCATCAAAGCCGCTGAGCGGCACCAGCCAGATGTCCAGCAGGTGCTGCAGCACATGGGTGTACAACGCCTCTTTGCTGGCGAAGTAATAAAGCAGGTTGGTCTTGGACACATCGGCTGCCACAGCGACCTGGTCCAGGCTGGTGCCGTGCATGCCGAACTGCGAGAACAGTTCGAGCGCGGCCTGGATGATCGACTCGCGCTTGGCCTTGATCTGTTGCAGGCGGCGCTGTTCGGAGGTGGGGCTCATGGCCCGCGGGGTTTTCGCCCTGGCATTGGGTGCCGGCTTGTCGGTCTTTTTGACTGCCGCCTTCTTCACCTGCGTCTTCTTTTTGGCCGGCGCCTGGGGCGCCTGCACGTCGTCGATGGATTTACTGTTCACAGCCAGAACCGTCAGCCCGAATGAAGGCGCGAGTGTATCAGGCTTGGCTATGGACGACGGACTACGGGCGACGGTGCGCGGCAGGCCGGCTTGAAAATGCCCGCTAATGTTCCACACCCCCGGCGTCTCGCCTCAAGAGCGGGCACATCAAACGATCCAAAACAGACCAAATGGTCCATCAAAAACCCATAAAACGACCCAAGGCATTGATATAAAACAGTAAAAAATAACTGGCACGGCACCTGCAAAACACCATTCGAGACGCATGCACCTGGCTTGCGAAGCGCATGGAGAGGATTATGAAGATTGGTATCTTTATCCCGATTGGCAATAACGGCTGGTTGATTTCCGAAAACGCACCGCAATACAAACCGACTTTCGAGCTGAACAAACAGATCACCCTGGCCGCCGAGCACTATGGCTTCGACTTCGCGCTGTCGATGATCAAGTTGCGCGGGTTTGGCGGCAAGACTGAGTTCTGGGACCACAACCTTGAGTCCTTCACGCTCATGGCCGGGCTGGCGGCAGTCACCAGCCGCATCCAGCTGTTTGCCACCGCCGCCTCGCTGGTGCTGCCACCGGCCATCGTGGCGCGCATGGCCGCCACGGTCGACTCCATTGCCAACGGCCGCTTCGGCGTCAACCTGGTCACCGGCTGGCAGCGGCCGGAGTATTCGCAGATGGGCCTGTGGCCGGGCGACGAATTCTTCGGCAACCGCTACGAGTACCTGTCCGAGTACATCCAGGTGCTGCGCGATCTGTGGGCCACCGGTCAGTCCGACTTCAAGGGCGCGCACTTCCAGATGGACGACTGCCGCGTCAGCCCGCGTCCGCAGGCCGACATGAAAGTCATCTGCGCCGGGCAAAGCGATGCCGGCATGGAATTCTCGGCCCGGCATGCCGACCACAACTTCTGCTTTGGCAAAGGCGTGAACACCCCCAAGGCCTTCGCCCCCGCCGCCCAGAAACTGATCGAAGCCAGCCGCCTGACCGGGCGCCATGTCAGCACCTTCGTCCTGATGATGGTCATCGCCGACGAGACCGACGAAGCCGCCCGCGCCAAGTGGGAGCACTACAAGGCCGGGGTCGACGAAGAAGCGGTGGCCTGGCTGGGCGTACAAGGCGCAGTCGACAAGAAGGCCGACAGCAACGTGCGGCAAATGGCCGACCCGACCTCGGCGGTCAATATCAACATGGGCACCCTGGTGGGCTCGTATGAATCGATCGCCCGCATGCTCGACGAAGTGGCCGAAGTCGAAGGCACCGAGGGCGTACTGCTGACCTTCGACCATTTTGTCGAGGGGGTCGAAGCCTTCGGCCAGCGCATCCAGCCGCTGATGAAAAGCCGCCTCGACGCCCTGACCCCGGTGCCGTCGCAGGTCGGCCAGCCGGCCCTTGACCTGAGTGTAGGAGCGGCCTCATGAGCACTGAAAAGAACATGACGATTTCTTCGACCACGCCGGCCGGCATCGCCCAGGCCGGCGGCGGCCAGCCCTGGGTACTGAGCGCCCGCCCCGAGCCTCTGTACCTGCACGCCTCGAACACCGCACTGGTGGTAGTCGACATGCAGAATGCCTATGCCTCGCCGGGCGGCTATGTCGACTCGGCCGGCTTTGACATCTCCGGTGCCCGTTCGGTGATCGCCAGGGTCGGCCAGGCCCTGGAAGCGGCGCGGGCCGCCGGCCTCAGCGTGGTGTACCTGCAAAACGGCTGGGACGCCGGCTATGTCGAGGCCGGTGGCCCCGGCTCGCCCAACTGGTACAAGTCCAACGCCCTGAAGACCATGCGCAAGTACCCCGAGCTGCAGGGCCGCTTTCTGGCCAAGGGCGGCTGGGACTACGAGATCGTCGATGAACTCACCCCGCAACCGGGCGACCTGGTAGTGCCCAAGACCCGCTACAGCGGTTTCTTCAACAGCACGCTCGACAGCACCCTGCGTGCCCGCGGCATCAGGAACCTGGTGTTCACCGGCATTGCCACCAATGTCTGTGTCGAGGCCACCCTGCGCGATGCCTTTCACCTTGAGTACTTCGGCGTGATGCTCGAAGACGCCACCCATGAACTGGGCGGTGCAGTGATTCAATCGAGCTCGGTCTACAACATCGAGACCTTCTTTGGCTGGGTGTCCACGGTGGACCACTTTGTCAGCGCCGTGACCACCAACTGATCCGTTCATTGTTTATTCTGGAGACGCTCCCATGCCCAAGACCATCATTACCCCGCCCGGCACCGGCACTCCACTGGCGCCGTTCGTGCCCGGCACCCTGGCTGACAACATCCTCTATGTGTCCGGCACCCTGCCCTTCGACCATGACAATAACGTCGTGCACGTGGGCGATGCCGCCGCACAGACGCGCCATGTGTTGAACACCATCAAGCGCGTGATCGAGACCGCCGGCGGCACGATGGATGACGTGACCTTCAACCATGTGTTCCTGCGTCACTGGGAGGATTACGCGGCCATCAATACGGTGTACGCCGAGTTCTTTCCCGGTGAGAAGCCGGCGCGCTATTGCATCCAGTGCGGACTGGTCAAGGCCGATGCCCTGATTGAAATCGCCAGCGTGGCGCACCTCGGCAAAGGCGCTTGAGCATGCGCCTGTACACCGAAGTTCACGGGCCGGCCGACGCTGAAGCAGTGCTGCTGTCGTCAGGCCTGGGCGGCTCGGCCGGCTACTGGTCGGTGCAGATACCGGCACTGGTCGCGGCCGGCTACAAGGTCATCGCCTACGACCAGCGCGGCACCGGCCGCAGCGCGCAGGCGCTGCCCGATGGCTACCGGATCGAGCACATGGCCGATGATGTGTACGCGGTGCTGGAGGCTACGCAGACTGAGCGCTGCCACTTCGTCGGTCATGCCCTGGGCGGCCTGGTCGGCCTGCAACTGGCGCTCGATGCACCGACACGCGTGCGCAGCCTGACCCTGATCAATGCCTGGTCGCAGCCCAATCCGCACTCGGCGCGCTGCTTCGAGGCGCGGCTGGGGTTGCTCGATGCACTGGGCCCGCGGGCCTATGTCGAGGCGCAGCCGATCTTTCTGTACCCGGCCAGTTGGTGCGTTGCTCACGCCGAGCAGGTACAGGCCGAGGTGGAGCATGCCTGGGCGCATTTTCCGGGAGCCGCCACCATGAAGGCCCGCATTGGTGCCTTGCGCGCGTTCGATGTGGCGCAGCGCCTGGCCACGATCACCACGCCGACGCTGGTCAGCACCGCCCGGGACGATGTGCTGGTGCCCTGGACCTGCTCGCAGTACCTGGCGCAGCACTTGCCCCATGCCACGCTGCATACCGTCGACCACGGCGCGCATGCCCATAACCTCACCGCAGCCGATGACTTCAACGCCGCGCTGCTGTCGTTTCTCACTGTCCAGCCCACCGCAGAGGCCACGCCATGACCGGTTTAGAACCCAGCAAGAGCGACTTTCGCAACGCCATGGCGCGCCTGGGCGCCGCCGTCAACGTCATCACCACCGATGGCTCGGCCGGGCGCGCCGGCTTTACCGCCTCGGCGGTGTGCAGCGTCACCGACGAGCCGCCCAGCCTGCTGGTGTGCCTGAACCGCAGCGCGTCGGTGTACGAAACCTTCAAGGCCAATGGCGTGTTGTGCGTCAACGTACTCGGCGCCGGCCACCAGGCAATCTCCAACCTGTTCGGCGGCAAGACGCCCATGGCCGAACGCTTTGCCGCGGCCCGCTGGACCCTGGGACCGTCCGGCTCGCCGATCCTGCAAGAGGCCAGCGTGTCGTTCGACTGCCGCCTGAGCCAGATCACCGAAGTCGGCACCCACGACGTGCTGGTGTGCGAAGTGATGGCGATTACCACCAGTGAGCAGGCACAGAGCTTGATCTACTTCAACCGCCAGTACCACGAGCTGCAGGCCAGCGCCTGAGCGGGTCGGCACAAAATCCATTGGCACCCGGGTAGGAGCGCGCTTGCCGGAATGCCGGACCACCGCGACCGAGTGCGTAGCGCTCGCAAAATTTGCCAGACGCCACAAATACTGAACTGTGGACGCATTCAAAATTTATGAAACGCTGAAAATTTACGACTGCTAACGCAGCCGGTCGCGGGCAGAGCGCGCTCCTACAGGCCCCAGAGAGGTTCATATGCACAAGGTTGTCTTCGAGCGCCTGCACGCCACGACGTGCTGGTGTTCGAAGTGATGGCGATTACCACCAGTGAGCAGGCGCAGAGCCTGATCTACTTCAACCGCCAGTACCACGAGCTGCAGGCCAGCGCCTGAGCGGGTCGGCACAAAATCCACTGGCACCCCGGTAGGAGCGCGCTTGCCGGAATGCCGGACCACCGCGACCGAGTGCGTAGCGCTCGCAAAATTTGCCAGACGCCACAAATACTGAACTGTGGACGCATTCAAAATTTATGAAACGCTGAAAATTTACGACTGCTAACGCAGCCGGTCGCGGGCAAGCGCGCTCCTACAGGTCCCACAGAGGTTCATATGCACAAGGTTGTCTTCATTACGGGTGCCACGTCCGGCTTTGGCCGGGCCACGGCGCGGCGCTTTGCCCAGGCGGGCTGGTCGTTGATCCTCAGCGGTCGGCGCCTGGAGCGCCTGCACGCGCTGCAGGACGAACTGGCGGCGCAGGTGCCGGTGCATGTCGCCGCGCTGGACGTACGCGATGCCGAGGCCGTCAGGCAGGTGGTCGATGCGCTGCCGGACGGATTTCGCCGCGTTCATGCCCTGATCAACAATGCCGGTCTCGCCCTGGCACCGGAGCCGGCCCAGCAGGTCAGCCTGCAGGACTGGCACACCATGATCGACACCAATATCACAGGACTCGTCAACGTCACCCACGCCGTGCTGCCGTTGCTGCTGGAGACCGGCACGGGCGCCAGCATCATCAATATCGGCTCGGTGGCCGGTGCCTGGCCCTACCCCGGCGGGCATGTGTATGGCGCCAGCAAGGCCTTTGTCACCCAGTTCAGCTACAACCTGCGCTGTGATCTGATCGCCACCGGTGTGCGCGTCACCGATATCGCGCCGGGCATTGCCGAAACCGAATTCACCCTGGTGCGCACCAAGGGCAACCAGGCCGCGTCCGACACCCTGTACGGCAACACCACGCCGCTGCGCGCCGAAGACATCGCCGAACAGATCCTGCATGTGTGCAGCCTGCCGGCGCACATCAATATCAACCGCCTGGAAATCGTGCCGGTGCGCCAGGCCTGGTCGGGCTATGCGATCGATCGTGACGTGTGAGCCTCATACAACTGACGGACGCATGCGGCTAACGCCTGGTCGTTGGCGGTCAGGAACGTGCAGGCCTCTTCGCGGCCAAAGCCGCTCCTACCGTTCGCCGCGCTCCAGCCGGTGCAGGCCGCGCCGCGCTTCATCCCATAAATAACCGCCGAGCTTGGAGATGCTGGTCAGCCATTCGCTGCGCTCGCCATCGATCAGCAGAATGACCCGGCGGTTGCTGACAAAATCGCCGTCGAAACTCATGGAATACTGCTCGATCTGCAAGCGCCCGCCCGGCGCCAGTTCGGCGGAGCCGGCGATGCCGTCGGCAAAGGCGTTGCCCGAGCGCTGGTATTGGTCGATACCGTCGTCGGTGCTGGCAAAGGCATACAGGCGCCGGCCCAGGTAAGTGATGCGCTGCTCGCTGCGGTTGACCAGCCACACCGGCTGCTTGTCCGAGCAGCGGGAGAAATACGGAATGGCCAGGTACAAACCCGGCGGTGCCTGCTGCTCCCAGGCCTGCAGGTTGGCCGCAGCGATCAGGTCGGCGTGTTGGGCGCGACGGGCCGACAGCACATCAAAGGCATCGTCGTCGGCCCGGGGGCGCAACCCATGGAAAGACTCCAGGGCGTCGCAGGCGCAGTTGAGCCGGGCGTAACGGGCCAGCTCGGCGCTGTGCTGCTGCGCCACCTGTGGGTGACATTCTTCGACCAGGCGGGTGGTCAGGCTTAACACCGCATCGCGGATCGGCTGACGGATCATGGCACTTCCTTGAAGTCCTGGGTCGGTAACGAAATGTACGCCCTTTAGGGGCCAGGCCCAACGATTGTGTCGGGGTACGTGTTACCGACACAGCACCTCAGGTCATGGGGCGGCCTTCAACGCCTCCTGCACCTGTGCCAGCGACCCCCTGGACGAGCCAGGCTGCACCTTGAGTGCGGTGGTCTTGCCACGGATCACCACGTCCATGCCTTTTACCACCCCCTGCGCATCGCCCAGGATGCGGTAAGTGGTGTCGCCGCGCACAAAGCTGAGCACCTGTGCGCCACTGTCCAGCTCAAACCGCTCGGTCTCTTGTTCGGGGTACAGCAGGCTGACCTCGTTCTTGCTGTCGACCGCCGCGTAATACACCCGCTCGCCGGGAGCCGAACGAAACAGGACGATGCGCTTGCCGGACGGCGCCAGCCGGAACGCCAGCAGCTCCTGGCGCTGCTCGTCGTCTTCCCAGAGCGTGCGCTCGACGCCATCCTCGACCATCTTGCCGTTGCGGTTCACCGATCGGCTTTCGCGGGCCAGGCCCGAGGAACTGGTCTGGTCGATCACCGTCTCACGCTCCATGACCGGCTCGCCGTCCTTGATGATGTAGGTGGCGAACCAGTGGGTGCAGCAACCGTCCTTGGTCATGGTCTTCACGCGACGGGCCTGTTCGTCGACCTGGAACATGCCGCAGTAGTCTTGCGCCAGCTGGGTGAAGGCAGCGCTGTGGCGAAAGCCGTGTTCGGTGCCGACGAACACCTCGAACGAAGGCCCGTGGTAGCAACTGTTCTGGCCGTCCATGACCGCCAGGTCCTTGATGCCGTCGAAGTTGAAGTCCTTGTAGATCAGCACGCTCTGCTCGCCATACGGCAGTTGCTGGACATTGGCCTTGACCTCACCGCCGGGGTTGACGTCCAGCACCAGTTCATCGGAACGGACCTCGAACAGCGGTGCCGGGTTTTGCCGGTCAAAGACGCGGACAATGCCGGGGCGGAACACTTCGTCGTTGTCGGCGATTTCCAGGGTGGCGCGGTACTGCTTCGAAAAATCCTGCAAGGCGTAGGTCTTGCGGGCGGTCGCCTCGAAGGCGGGCACATCCATTTCGCCATAACCGGTGACTGGCATGATGGCGCTGGCGCTCATCGACAGCAGCAGGCCGGCTAGCAGCGTGAGGGTGCGTTGGGTGATTGAAAACGGCATGACTTGATTCCTGTCGATGGGGATAGCGTGACGCGCTGCCGCCTGGCAAACACTGGACCGGCTGTAGGAGCGCGCTTGCCCGCGACCGAGTGCGCAGCGCTCGCAAAATCTGCGAAACACCACACATTTACGATCTGAAAGTCTGCGAAACGCCACAATTTTACGACTGCTAACGCAGCCGGTCGCGGGCAAGCGCGCTCCTACGGCACCATGACCGTGGTGTCGTAGGGGCCCATGACCGTAGTGTCGTTGGGGCACCATGACCGTAGTGTCGTTGGGGCACCATGACCGTAGTGTCGTTGGGGGCACCATGAAAAAGGACCGCCGAGGCGGTCCTTTTTATCCAGCAGCGCAGCCTTATGCAGGCTGGTCCCACGGACGGTCGCCGTGCTCATCCTTGATGCGCGTCGGCAGGCCCATCACGTCGAGCAGCTTGAGGAACGGCTCGGCCGGCAGTTCCTCGACGTTGGCCATGTGCTTGACATCCCACTCGCCACGGGCCACCAGCAAGGCAGCCGCCACCGGCGGTACGCCGGCGGTGTAGGAGATGCCCTGGCTGTCGGTCTCGTCGAAAGCTTCTTCGTGGTCGGCCACGTTGTAGATGAAGACTTCACGGGCCTTGCCATCCTTGGTGCCCTTGACCAGGTCGCCGATGCAGGTCTTGCCGGTGTAGCCCGGCGCCAGCGAAGACGGATCAGGCAGCACGGCCTTGACCACTTTCAACGGCACGACTTCCAGGCCTTCGGCGGTCTTGACCGGTTGCTCCGACAGCAGGCCGAGGTTTTTCAGCACCGTGAAGACGTTGATGTAGTGCTCGCCAAAACTCATCCAGAAGCGCACGTTCGGCACGTCCAGGTTCTTGGACAGCGAATGCACTTCGTCGTGACCGGTCAGGTACAGGTTCTGCGAGCCCACGACCGGCAGGTCGTCGGTGCGCTTGACTTCGAACATGGTGTTGCTGGTCCACTGGCTGTTCTGCCAGCTCCACACCTGCCCGGTGAACTCACGGAAATTGATTTCCGGATCGAAATTGGTGGCGAAATATTTGCCATGGGAACCGGCATTGACGTCGAGAATGTCGATCGAATCAATGCGGTCGAAATGCTGTTGCTGCGCCAGGGCTGCATACGCGTTGACCACACCCGGGTCAAAGCCTACGCCGAGAATGGCGGTGATGTTGTTCTTCTGGCATTCCTCGAGGTGTTTCCACTCGTAGTTGCCGTACCAGGGCGGCGTTTCACAGACCTTGCCCGGTTCTTCGTGGATGGCGGTGTCCAGGTAGGCCACGCCGGTATCGATGCAGGCACGCAGCACCGACATGTTCAGGAACGCGGAGCCCACGTTGATCACGATCTGCGATTCGGTCTCGCGGATCAGGGCCTTGGTGGCTTCGACATCAAGGGCATTGAGCGAGAAGGCCTGGATGTCGGCGGGCTGCTTGAGGCTGCCCTTGGCCTTGACGCTGTCGATGATGGCCTGGCATTTGGAGATGTTGCGCGACGCGATGGCAATACGACCGAGTTCGTCGTTGTGCTGCGCGCACTTGTGGGCCACCACCTTGGCGACACCTCCTGCACCAATGATAAGAACGTTCTTCTTCAATTTCTTTAGGTCTCCTTAATACGCCAGCTTACGAAAGGCTGGACAAGTAGTCTTCAAAGCCGAACTCACGCACAACTTCGATGCTGCCGTCGAGTTGCTTGACGGCGATGGATGGCATTTTCAGGCCGTTGAACCAGTTTTTCTTGACCATGGTGTAGCCGGCGGTGTCGAGGAACGACAGGCGGTCACCGATGGCCAACGGACGATCGAATTGATACTCGCCGAAGATATCCCCGGCCAGGCACGACTTGCCGCACACCATGTAGGTGTGTTCACCGTCGCTGGGGGCCAGCTTGGCGTTGAGGCGGTAGATCAGCAGGTCCAGCAGGTGCGCTTCGATGGAGCTGTCGACCACGGCCAGGTGCTTGCCGTTGTAGAGGGTGTCGAGCACGGTCACTTCCAGCGTGGCGCTGTTGGTGATGGCCGCCTCGCCCGGCTCCAGGTACACCTGCACGCCGTATTTCTCGGAGAAGCCTTTCAGGCGCGCGCAGAACTTGTCCAGCGCATAGCCTTCGCCGGTGAAGTGAATGCCGCCACCGAGGCTGACCCACGTAACCTGGTGCAGCAGTTCACCGAAGCGTTCTTCGATGGTGGTCAGCATCTGGTCGAACAGGTCGAAGTCGCCGTTCTCGCAGTTGTTGTGAAACATGAAGCCGGAGATCTTGTCCATCACCGCGCCGATCTTCACCGGGTCCCACTCGCCCAGGCGGCTGAACGGGCGCGCCGGGTCGGCCAACAGATAGTCGGAGCTGCTCACTTGCGGGTTGACGCGCAGGCCACGGATGGTGCCGGTGGTGGCCTCGGCAAAGCGCTCGAGCTGGCCGATGGAGTTGAAGATGATCTTGTCGCAGTTGGCGATCATTTCTTCGATTTCATCATCCGCCCAGGCCACGCTGTAGGCATGGGTCTCGCCGTCGAACTTCTGCTTGCCCAGCTTGAGCTCGTACAGGGAACTGGACGTGGTGCCGTCCATGTACTGCTGCATCAGGTCGAACACCGACCAGGTGGCAAAGCACTTGAGCGCCAGCAGCGCCTTGGCGCCGGAGTGTTCGCGCACGTAGGCGATCTTTTCCAGGTTGCTCAACAGCTTCTGTTTGTCGATAAGGTAGTACGGCGTCTTGATCATTTCGCTTCCGTATTAAAGGTCGGCCAACAGGAGTCCGCGAACCTCCTGAAAAAAGCGGACGCGAATTGTGCCGATAACCGACGTCGACCGAAAGTCCATTGAGCACATTTCGTCCATCGCGTGCCATTACGGCAATGGCGCCGAGCATGGCGCCGGAAGATGACAATAATGTGACATTTTCTTGATAAGCAGCCTGCCAGAGGCCTGCAGGGCGACCCATGCGCCTGATGGCGGCGCACGTTCGCGCGCTGGCCGGCGGCTGGAAACGGCTTCATCAGGCCCGGCAAAAAGACCGGCGGCTATCACTTGGCGAGTGTGATGAGCCTTTCGAGGACAGTGCCTGGAGAATATTCCTGTCCGGGCCAGGCCTGTTTTATGCAGCGCAACGCATGATCGCCGTATAACAATTCCACGGAAATGACATACTCCGCCGCGCACTTGAAAGACCGTCTTCAATGCGGCGACGCCCCGTGATGCCATCGGCCCGCCGCCTGACCCGACCTCGGTCCATGAAGTCGGGTTACAGAGCGTCGACGCCCGTCTGCTTCAACGTGTCGCACAGTCAACAGTGATTCAAGCGCTGCTGGTTTTTGATCTGAAATCGTCTAATCGCCCTTTTCTGGTGCGCACGTCTGCCTGATCGACTGTGACAACAGCCCCGCTCAACAGCGCTGACTCAGGATGAGAGCACCCATCAATAAGTAAGGGCTGTTCATGAAATGGAAAATTCGCGACAAGGTTTTATTGCTCTCTGTTATTCCGGCGCTGTTGCTGGCCTTGATCATTCAGTTATTGGCCCTTTCCGAACTGCAAATATTGACGGAGCAAAGCGCCCGGGAAACACGTGATGCCCTGATCAAGACACGCAAGGACGAGTTGCTCAGTTATCTGGACATCGCCTACAGCGCGATCAAACCGCTGTATGAAGGACCGGACGCCATGTCGCCCGAGGTCAAGGAAGAAGCCCGCCGTCGCTTGCGCGACCTGCGCTATGGCAAGGACGGTTATTACTTCGGCTATACCGACAACGGCGACAGGGTGTTCCTGGCCGGCAAGGATGAAGGCAAGAACTTCTGGGACCTGCGCGACACACACGGTGTTTACCTGATCCGTGAGTTGATTGGCGCCGCCAAGAACGGGGGCGGCTTTGTCACCTACTACTTTCCAAGGCCCGGTGATGACAGCACGGCCTACCCGAAGTTGTCCTACAGCCGCTACCTGGACAAATGGAACTGGACGGTGGGCGCGGGTTTTTACGTGGACGGCGTCGACACCTTGATTGACGAGCAGGTCCGGCAACAACAGAAAGCCATGCAGGTCTTGCGCTGGAAACAATGGAGCATCATTGCCGTCTTGCTGGTGCTGCTGAGCCTGGTGGCGGCGTATGTCGCCCGCAGTATCGTCAAGCCCATCAAACTGTTGACACTGAACCTGCAATCACTGGCGTCGGTGGAAGGTGACCTGACCCGGCAGTTGCCGGTCGATGGCAATGAAGAAACGGCCCAACTGGCAGGCGCTTTCAACAGCTTCGTGGGCAAGATCCGCGAAATGATCCTGAGCCTGGCACGGTGCGCGCAGTTACTTGAAGAGCACAATGCCCAGCTCGGGCACAGCACTCAACACGCTGCCGACGCACTGGTACGCCAGGCCGAGGATGCCGATCAGGTCAATCACGCCATGGAACAGATGGCCCTGGCCACGCACAACGTCGCGCAGTCGGCACAAAGTGCCGCACAAACCACACGAGAGACCGACGATCAGGCCCAGAGCATGCAAGCCAATGTGGGCCAGACCATCATTGCCATCGGTGATCTGGCGGCCGGCATCAGAACCGCAGCGCTGGATATCCAGAACCTGGGCAGTGATGTGGAGTCCATCGGCTCGATTCTCGATGTCATTCGAGGCATAGCCCAGCAAACCAACCTGCTGGCCCTGAACGCGGCGATTGAAGCCGCCCGTGCCGGCGAACAGGGGCGCGGCTTTGCCGTTGTGGCCGATGAGGTGCGCTCCCTGGCGCAACGTACCCAGCAAAGCACCGAGGAGATCCAGACCAAGATCAGCCAACTGCAGCAAGGGGCGCGAACGGCGGTCATCACCATGCAGGGCAGCCTCACGGGCAGTGAAGCGGCCGTAGAAAAAGTCAGCGGTACGGTAAAGATTCTCGAAGGGGTCAGCAGTGCCGTTTCCGAGATCAACGGCATGAACAACCAGATCGCGACGGCGGCCGAAGAACAGTCGAGCATTGGCAGCGAAGTCAATCAAAGCCTGTCCCAGATCAGTCAACACATCAAGCAGACCCAGACCATTACCGCACGTAACAATGCGTTGTGCGGGCAACTCGACGAGCTGTCGCAAGAGTTGAGCGTCCTGGTCAAGCGCTTCAAGGTCTGATTGACACAAGACCCGGGGTTATCAGGCCTGGCGACAACCCCGGGGCCTGGTGGAAGTCTACTTGCTCACGCCAGCGCGCCTGGGCAGTCCACAACCGGACAGCAGCGCTGCACGCGCCTCACAGAAACCTGATCGGGTAACTCACTATCACCCGATTCTCATCATAATCGGTGGCATTGAAATCCCGGCGCACGCTCGCATTGCGCCAGCGCAGCGACAGGCTCTTGAACGTCCCACCCTGCACCACATACCCCAACTCCGACTCACGCACCCACTCGCCGCCATCGTCGACATTGCGCAGCTGCACATCGCGGCCCTTCACATACCGCGTCATCAGGCTCAAGCCCGGCACACCGTAGCCGGCAAAGTCCAGGTCATAGCGCAGTTGCCAGGACTTTTCCTTCGGGTTGTCGAACGCATGGTTGAAGGTGTTGTTGGCCAGGTAAATGCCGCCGCTGCCGGTGATTCTCATCCAGCCCGTGTCACCGCCCACCTGTTGCAGGCCAACACTGAAGGTGTGCTGGCGCACGCCCAGCCCCAGCATCAAGGAGGTGGTGTGGTTGTCCAGTTGCCCGGCCCTGGCGCTGCCGTCGTCCTTGCCGCGAAAGTGGCCGAGGTTGGCATTGAGGGTGATGCCTTCGGCCAGTGACCAGCGCTGGATCAGGCCGGCGTACTGCTGCTGGTAGATGTCCTTGAGCTCACCGGCCCACAGGCGCACGGTGGTGTTTTTCGATTCGCTGCGGTAGTCGCCGCCCAGGTAGCGAAAGCCATCGCTCTGCACGCCGGCATAGGCCAGGTCTTCCATGGAAGAGTCATTGCGCAGGCTGGTCTTGCTGAACTCGCCGGCGTACAGCGTCCAGTGCCTGATGTCTTCGGACGCTAATTGCGCGCCCCTGAAGGTTTGCGGCAAGGCGCGAAAGTCGTCGGCGGTGACCAGCGGCAGGTTGGGCATCCATTCGCCGACTTTCAGTTCCGTGGCCGAGATCCGCGCCTTGAGCGCGACACCCAGGCGGCCAAAACTGCCGGCCGGGTCGCCATCGCCGTCGCGCGGCAATAACAACGCGTTGTAGCGGCCGGCACCGCCGTCCAGCTTGACCGCGTACTTGCCCAGCACGTCGACACCAAAGCCAACAGTACCGGTGGTAAAGCCCGAGCGTGCGTCAAGAATGAAACTCTGGGTCCACTCCCGCGCTTCGCTTTGCGCCGCGCCGGGCGCGGTGAAGTTGCGCTCGAAGAAGAAGTTTCTGAGGTTGAGGCTGGCACGACTGTCATCGATAAAACCCTGGGCGTGCACCGGGGCGTGCAGCAAGACCGAGGTGAATACCAGTGCGCCGGTGGTTTGGGCGGTAAGTGCTTTCAAGATCATGACTCCCTTGTTGTTTTTATTGAGGGGCTCGCTCGATCAGTGATGTCCAGGCAGCCGATCGCCGTCCCGGAAAACCTGGATCGACAATGGCATCAGGAATCAGTGGCAAGGCTCCAGGAACAGGGAGCCTTGTCTGGGTTAGAACACGGGGATGGGCTGCGCCATTGCGGCACAGCCCCCGCGGTCAGACCAGGCCGGCGGCGCGCAGCGCGTCGGCGATTTCACGGTCGGCGCCTTCGGCCAGCGGCAGCAGCGGCGAGCGCACGGTGGCGTGCTCCAGAATGCCGCGGGCGACCAGGCCATGCTTGAGGGCCACGGTGCCTTCCATGTGCGAGCCGCGATGGTAGACAGTGCGGGTCACCGGCAGCAGACGATCATGCAGGGCGCGGGCGGCCGGGTAGTCCTTGCGTTTGCCGGCTTCGATCAGCTCGATCAGCGGCTCGGGCGTCAGGCCGCCGTAGCCGACCAGTGCGCCGTCGACGTCGAACATGGTGTGCAGCAGGTATTCGTCGTGGCAGGTGAGGATTTGCAGGTCCGGCACTTCGCGACGTACTACAGGGATCTCGGTGTCCCAGCGACGCATGTTGCGCACGCCGTTTTTCATGGCGAACACGCCCGGCTGTTTGGCGATGTCCAGTTGGGTTTCCAGGTCGTAGGTGGCCTTGGTGACATCCGGGTACTGGAACAGAATCAGCGGCAGGCCGCTGTGTTCGTAGATCGCCTTGTAGCGATCCTGCGCGGCGCCCTTCTGGTAGCCGAAACGCAGCCAGCCGTGGGACGGGTACACCAGGCCCGCCGAGGCGCCGGCCTCGACCGCACGCACCGCTTCAGCGGCCGCCACCTGGGTGCCTTCGCCGGTGATGCCGGCAATGATCGGCAGGCGACCGCCCACCGACTCCTTGAAGGCCTGGATCACCCGGGCCTGTTCGGCCTGGGTCAGGAAGGTGCCTTCACCGGCATGGCCCAGCACGACCAGCCCTTTGACGCCGTCGAAACTGCCCAGCCACGCACCCAGTTTCTGGATGGCGTCGTAGTCGACCTGGCCATCGCGGGTAAAAGGGGTCACGGGTGCCGGGACCAGACCGCGCAGATCGATGGTGTTCTTGGTGCTCATGGTAGTTCCTCTTTTTGGGTTCAAATGTCCACAACTGACGCGTGCAGGGGCGCAGAACATGCACAACGGCACGCTCTGAAGTGAATGGGTAAGTTGGGGTGTAACGGACAGCGGTTTATCGGGTTATTGAAGTTACGGCGACAGTTCTTCGAGCATCCGTCCTTTGGTTTCAATGGCAAACAAGGCGGTGACGATACCGGTCAATAACAGCACGACCGCAAAGACACCGAACACGTAATGCACGCCCGCCCCGGACACTGCCAAACCGACCACCAGCGGGCCTGCCGCCGAGCCCAGGCGCAGCCAGGCACTGCCGACCCCGGTGCCCAGCGCCCGCAAGCGGGTCGGGTAGAGTTCGGCCGAGTACAGGTACAGCGAGAAGGTCACGGTCTGGATCAGCGCGTAGCCCAGCCCGGCCAGCAGCAGGATCTGCAGCGGTGTGGTCGCGCCGGTCAGGGCCAGGGCCGCCAGCGGCACGGCGCCCAGGAACAGCGCGCCGATGTACCAGCGCCGCCGCCCGACCTTGTCGATCAGCAAGGCACAGATGATCGCCGCCACCACACCGGCCGCCGAGGTCATGAAGCCGTAGGCCAGGCTGGTGTCCAGCGGCAGGTTGAAGTGCTGCCGGTACAGCGTCGGCAGCCAGGTGATCAGGCCGTTGGCGACCATGTAGGCGCCGAACCACATGCTCCAGATCACCAGCGAGCGCTTGAAGTACATGCCGCGAAACAGCTCCTTCCAGCCCTGCCCGGCACCCGGCTTCTGGATCGGCGGCACTTCGACCGGCGGGGTCAGGGTCTTGCCGGACTTGATGGCGCTGTCTTCAAGACGCGTGACAATACGGTCGGCCTCGTCCAGGCGGCCCTTGGAGGCCAGCCAGCGCGGCGATTCGAACAGAAAGAAACGCAGTGGAATCAGCAGCATCGCCGGCACCAGCCCGACCGCAAACATGGCCTTCCAGCCATAGACCGGCACCAGCAGGTAGCCGATGATCCCGGCCCCGACCAGTCCGAGCAGAAACATCACTTCATAAAGCAGGAAGAACCGCCCGCGCTTTTTCGAGCCGATCAATTCATTGACATAGGCACTGGCGACCGGCACCTCGCCACCGGTGCCGATGCCCTGCAAGAACCGGAAGGCCATCATCGCGACCGCGCCGGAGGCGAACAGGCAGGCCACATCCATGGCCACGAACAACAGGATGGTAAAAGTCAGCACTTTCATGCGCCCGATGCGCTCGGCCAGCCAGCCGAAGAACACCGCACCAAACAACTGCCCCAGATAGCCTGCCGACAGAATCATGCCAATCTGCGTGGCACTCAGGCTCCACTCCTTGGCCAGTACCGGCATCGCATAGGCAATGGCGATCACGGTATAACCATCAAAGAACGTGGCGGCACCAATAATGTTTCGCGCCCAGAACACTTGCCGGGTAATTGGCAGGCGTTCCAGGCGGGCACTGATATTGGCCTGGCTCTTTCCTCCTTCGGTCAATGGCGCCGTTTCTACGTGCTGCATCAACATGGCACTTCCTCTTCTTGTTGTTCGGATTATCGGGCGTGCGCGGGCCTGCCGTGCAACACGCACAGTGCTTGAAAGTGTTTGAGTACGGCGGGCAAGTTGAACAGGCAACTTGCCCTCTGGTTATTCAGTCTTTATGTATTGGCTTATAACGTCGGTCCGATACTGCCGTTGGCTTCCAGTGCCTTGCCAATAGCAACGGCCGCTTCCAGCGTCGAGGACAAGGCCCGCTCGCGCAGCTCTTCGGCAGAACAACGCACGGTCGGTGCAGCAATGCTGATCGCGCCGACCGGATAACCGTCGATATCCAGTACCGGTACGGCCAGGATTCTGAGGCCGTCGGTGAACAGCGATTCGGTGAGGATGTGGCCATCGGCGCGGACGCGGCCCAGCAGCTCGGGCAGCGCCAGCTCGCTGGCATGGGGTTTCATGATGAACGGGGTCAGGGGCGTGAGTTGCCGGACCTTGTCCACTTCCTTTTCAGGCAGAAACGCGAGGATCGACTGGCCGATGGCCGTCTGCGTGGCCGGCACCGTAGTGCCGACGCGGATATCGACGCCTAGCCGGGTGATGCCGGCGCGGACCCGCTCCAGGTACAGCACATCGGCGCCTTGCAGCACGGCAAAGCTGGCGGCCTCGTTGGTCTCGCCGACCAGGCCGCGCAGGATCGGGCGCACGATGCTGCGCAGGTCGGTACGCGCGATGGCATGAAAGCCCAGGTCAAGCACCTTGAGGGTCAGGGCGAAGCGGCGGCTTTCCGGAATGCGGGACACATAGCCCAGCTCGACCAGGGTATTGAGCATGCGAAAAGTGGTGCCGGGATCAAGGTCGGCAGCGGCCGCAATCTGGCTCAGGGTCAGTTCTTCGTTGTCCGCCGAAAAAGCTTCCAGAACTCGAAAGCCCTTGGCCAGGGACTGGACGGTGCTGCGCAACTTCTTGTCGTCCGGCTCTTTTAGCGAAGCCGTAAGGGATTTGTCGCTCTTCAACATGTTCTTCGCACCTTTTTTGTTTTTTCGGATTGCGAAATATTTTTCTCTTATATAGAATACCAGTTTGCCGATGTGTGTCCTATTCGATTTATCTTGCTGATTTTGGCTTTTATATTCTGTTTGAATATATGAAGGCGTATTGGCGGGATTATGTGTGGTTCTGTTTTTTAGTTAAAACTTAACTAACTCTTTGATTTTCATATATTTAACATGGATCACCCGTAGGAGCGCGCTTGCCCGCGACCGGCTGCGTTAGCAGTCGTAAATTTTCAGCGTTTCGTAGATTTTGCGAGCGCTAGCGCACTCGGTCGCGGGCAAGCGCGCTCCTACTGGGCCATGCAAGCCGTGTATCAATGAAAAGGCCCGAAATCTTCTGTGATGAGGATTCCGGGCCTTTTCAGTTCTGTCACGGCATTGAGCGATTATTCCTTCAAGCGCACAGTCTCCAGGGTCGGGTCGGCCTCAATCTGTTTTTCATTGAACGGCAGCGGCTGCCACTGCTGGCGCGAGAACAGTTCGGTCTGGTCGGCGTAGTGCGGCGAGGCCGGGTCGCTCGATTGCGAGAACGACAACAGCCCCTGCGCCACCGGCCCTTGATCGTCAAAGCTCACCAACTGGATATAGCTGCTGCCGCTGACGACCTTGAGCGTACCGTCTTTCTGCGGCGTGCTCTGCATGGCGTTATAGATGCCCAGGTGCCCGTCACCGCCCGGCACCGCAATGGCCTTGCCGTTACGCTCGGCCACCTGCACCTGGCCCCAGGTGATACTGGCGGGCAGCTTGAGGGCATCGACCTGCGCGACCGCCTTGCGCAGCATCTCAGCCACGGCACGGGACACTTCCGGTTGTTGCCAGGCGATGCCGCGCGGGGTGTGTTGCGGGTCTTGTGCATCGAACGGCTGGCGCCAGCCCTTGCCCTGGGCCTGGAACTGCCTGGCGAAGGCCTGGAAATACAGCCAGCCGCGTGAGGCGTCGACGCCGGCGCTGCGGTCCCAACCGTGCAGGGCGATGCAGGCGCGCTGCAATTCGCTGTCGCCCTTGAGCTTGCCGCACCATTGCAGCAGGTCATCAAGCAGCAGGTCGGCGCCATGCACCCGGTTGCCGGTCACCAGCCCGCGCAGGAACGCCTCGCTGATCGGCGCCTGGCCCAGACCGCTCAGTTGCGTGAGGGCAAAGCGCGCACGCAGGCCCAGTGGCGAGCCTTCACGGCTGATCAGCGGCGAGAAGCCGGTCAGCGGCTGGGCCGGGTTGGCCAACCAGGCGCTGTCGTTGGAGTTCTGCACAAAATCCTTGCGCAGCAGCACCGGCAGTTGCGCGCCCGGCACGATGCCCGGTTGTACGGCGTCTTCGGCATTCTGCCAGTCACAGGCGCTGCGACTGCCGTCCAGCCCCGGCAGGCCCTGCGCCTGCAAGGCGGGCACGATGCAGTCTTTCAGCTGCGACAACGCCACGTTGGGCACCACCGAAACGTTCATGTAGACCGCCTGCCCCTGCTGATCGGCGGCCAGGGTATTGACCCACGGAATGCCCTGGATGCGCTGCACCACATCGCGCAGCTCGATGACGCTGGTGGCGCGATTCATCGCGTACCACTGCTCCACGGCGCGGGTGTTGGCCAGGTTCGCATCCTGGAAGGCATAGGCGTTCTGGCGGTCCCAGTCGGCGACGCCCGGCCACTTGATCAGCGGGCCGTAGCGCGATTCATGGATCACTTGTTTGCGGGTGGTCAGCGTGCCGTCGGCTTCACGAATCTGAATCTGCACGTCGCGCTGTTGCAGTGGATAACTTTTGCCATCGACCACATAACGCTGCGGATCCTTGGCATCCAGCGTCAGCTTGCGCAGGGTGAAGTGCCCGGAGGTGTCCACCGTGTGGGTCCAGGCCAGCTGCCGGTTGAAGCCGATATTGATCACCGGCAAACCGGTCAGTGAGGCGCCCATCACGTCCAGCTTGCCGGGGATGGTCAGGTGCATCTGATAAAAGCGCAGCGCGCCGAACCACGGAAAATGCGGGTTGGCCAACAGCCGGCCACGGCCGTTCTCGGTGCGCTCGCCGCCCACCGCCACCGCGTTGCTGCCACGCTCGTAGACCGAGCCCAGGATCCGCGCCGGATCGATGCTGGCCTGTGTTGCCGCCGCTACGGTGGGCGGCGCGGCGGCCAGCAGCGGCTCGGCAAAGCGGCCGATGCCGCCCTCGACCATCAGCCGGTGGATCAGCCGCACCATATCGGTCTCGTGCAATGGCCGCACCCACTCGGCACCCTGGCAGGCCTTGGGCGCGCCCTTCTCGCTCAGGTAGCGGTTGAAGCCGGCGACATAGCCGCCCAGCAGTTGCTTGACCGGCTCTGGCTGCGCCTGCCAGTAGGCGTCGACCGCCTTGTCGTTGTTGAGCCAGGTAAAGAACAGGTCCGACTGCACATTGCCCAGCCGTGCGCTCGACTGCCCGTCGCGACCCAGAAAGCGCGAGCGCTCGCCACGGGCGGTCAGCACCTCGTCGCTGAGCAGGCACAGGTTGTCGCGGGCATAGGCATAGCCCACGCCATAGCCCAGGCCACGCTCGTCATGGGCCTTGATATGAGGGATGCCAAAGGCGGTCCAGCGGATTTCGGTTTCGCCGCTGTGCAAGGCATCGCGGGCGCAACCCGCCTGAGACAGCAGCAGCGCGGCCAGGGCACTGGCCAGAAGACTTCGACGCACCTGAATACCTCTTGCAGATCATTGAGCGACCGGAACGGGCGCCATGGAGGGGGTGCAGGAGGGACGTACGGGCACAGTCTGAATTTAAGGCGGCGACAGACGCTCCATCTCCGAGACCCGGACACGGCAGTGCTTCATGGCATTGACGATGTGTTTCTCGACCATGGCCTTGGAAATGCCCATCACCTCGGCAATCTCGTCATGGCACAGACCGTCAAGCTTGCGCAGCAGGAAGGCCTGGCGGCACTTGTCGGACAGCTCATCCAGCGCCGCCATGACCAGCTCGGCCCGCTGCAGCTGATACAGCGTGGCGTGGGGGCTTTGCGTCTGCGGGCTTTCTTCGGCCGTGATATCGACCAGCGACTCGCTGTTGCGCACCACACCCCGGCGAAAGGCATCCACGCAGAGGTTGATTGCGGTGCGATAAAGAAATGCCTTAGGGTATTCGAGCGTGTCGAGGCGCGGGCTTTCCAGCACTTTCAGGTAAGCGTCGTGAGCCACATCCGCCGCCAGATTGCGGTCACGCAATTTGATCGTCAGGTAACCCAGCAGGCCTTGATAGTACTGTTCCATGTTCACTCCGTCAGGAAACCGTGTACCGGATCCTTGACACTCAGATGCCCTGTTAAACAGGGGCTAACTGTATATAATTCTCATCCGCATAAAAAGAATTTCATGCAGTAACCCCAGGAAAAACGCAGTTCAACCGGTAATGCCGATGCCCAGCCAAACGCCTCCGCCCGCGCCCGATGACCGCCTCAGCGATGAAGCGGCGCACTGGTGCATGCGCCTGCATGAACCGGACTTTTCCGCAACCGAACGCATGCACCTGGAGCAGTGGCTGAACAGCGACCCGGCCCACCAGCGTGAATTCGATGCCATGCTGGAGATCTGGGACATCAGCGAATTTCTGCCCGTGGTCACATCGGCCTCAACGGCGCCGGTGTTGGTCGCTCCCCGTGCGGTCCGCCTGCCTCGACGCGCCACCCGGCGCCCGCTGATGGCCGCCGCCGTACTGGCCTTCACCCTGCCGCTGGCCGGGCTGATCGGCTGGAACCAGGGCTGGATTGCGGACAGTTACCAGCGCTTCGAGAGCGAAACGGCCACCCGGAACGTGACCCTGGCCGATGGCTCGCATGTGCAGATGAACCTTGGCACGCGGCTGTCCTACAGCAATTACAAGGATCAGCGCAGCGTGACCCTGAGCCAGGGCGAAGCCTTCTTCAAGGTGCAGCACGATGCGGCGCACCCGTTCATGGTCAATGCCGGCAGGGGCCAGATCCAGGTGACCGGGACGCAATTCAACGTCTGGACCTACAAGGATTCGGTGATCGTGACCCTGGCCGAAGGTTCGGTCAGGGTGCTGGGCGACAAGGCCGAGCGCGACCGGGTGGCTTACCTGTCACCAGGCATGCAGGCACGCTATGACCCCGCCAGCATCGACCCCCAGGTCAGCGCCGCTTCGCTGGATAACACAATGGCCTGGCGCAACGGCAAGCTGGTGCTCGACAACCTGACCCTGGCCGATGCCCTGCCGCAGATCAACCGCTACCTCGACACGCCTGTGCACATTGCCGATGCCGCCACCGCGCAACTGCGCATCGGCGGCATCTACAACACCCATGACATCGCCGGCCTGGTGCAGGCGCTGCCCAAGGTGTTGCCGGTGGTGCTGAGTCGTAATAACGAGGGTGAAACGGTGATCCGGCGCAAGGCCGGCTGAGTCACGCCTTGCCGGGACCGGGTGGCAGGTAGCGGCCGTACCAGGGGCGGCGCGGGATGCGCCCGGAAAGGCGCTCCATTTCCTGTTCACTGGCGCGAATGACGCGCAGCGCCAGCTTCATGGTCTCGACGTCCAGCTCGCCACCGCCGCCGCCATTACTGCGTCCCCAGGCCCCGCAGCCGGCCTCGGCGGGCCCTAGCCAGGGCTGATCGACCTCGACCCAGCGGCCCTTGGCAAACCAGTGCACGCCGCCGACCTCGGCGCGTCGCACCTCGCCGGGATGCACCTGCTCATGGGCCTCGAACCAGTCCTCGATACGGTCATCGATCCAGCCATGAAACGCCCAGAACACCGGATTGACGTGCGAGGAAAAGGCATCGGCCAGATAGTCGTTTTCAGCCCGGAACCAGCGCTCGGAAAAATCGTCGGCCGGGCGGTCATAGATCATCGGGTACTGGCTGTTCGGGTCACGCCCCACCGCCGCCCAGCACATGTGCAGCCAGTCATGCAGGCCCAGTTCGATGCGGCTGCCCAGTTCGCCCAGGCAGATCGTGCTCAGGTAATCGGGGTTCTGGTACTGCGCTTCCCAGACCTGGAAGTTGCCGTAGTAACCCTCGCTGCTTTTGACATCGCGCAGCCACTGGTTGAAGGCATCGTCGCCCTGCGATTCCCAGGCCGGCGGCACCGAGTAGCCGTCATGGTTTTCCAGGTAATCCACAAAAGGCTGAATACCGTGCCCGATAAAAGGCCGGGGCGGCGGAAAGGACTGCCACGATTTCAAATCCTGGAAGCTGCGCGCGTGCCCCAGCATGCCGCGGTGCATGTACAGGAAGTCCTCGCCGGAGCCGTTGGTGTGGCGGTGCTTGCCACGCGCATCGCGCTCCTGGCCAAGCGGCCCCGGCTGCCAGCCCAGCCCGCGCAAGGCCTGTTGGTGCTCGGCATTGAGCCGGTGCCAGCGATCACGCGTCGCGTGCCAGAGCTGGTGATAAAGCCGGTGCTCGGGAGAGATCAGCCAGGCGTGCAGGTCAGGCGTGTAAGGCAGGCGTTCACGGGCCTGGATGAAAGGCCGCCGGACGGCCACGAAACGCGCCTGTACAGTGGACGCCCCTACCTGACTGCCGCGCAGGCGCAAGGCACCGCTGAGTGTCGCCTGGCCGCCGCCGGTGCTCCAGATGCCCCAGACCTCGTCGAAGATGGCCGAGCATTCGTAGGCCCGCCCCTGCCGGTCCGCCAGTTTCCAGCGCAGGTTGGGCGCCTTGCCGGTGTCCAGATCGCCAAAGAGCTCAAAGCCGCCGGCCTTGAACGGTCGGCGCCCCAGATGCCCACGCAATGCCCGTCCCGACGGACCGACGTCCAGCAACAGCTCCAGTCCTTCACCGGCCAGCTCGGCAAACCCCTGCTGGCCATCGAGCAGACGAAAATCCCAGATCCCGACCAGGCGCCCGGCCAGCAGGCTTTGCCCCAGGGTGGGCGGGACGATGGTGGGCTCCTCGAGCAGCGCCGCCTCTTCGGCCGCCTGATAGCGCTGGTAGCCCAGAACCGGCAAGCCAATCCCACCCGCCGTGGCTGCCACGGCTGCTGCACCTGCGAGCAATCCCCGCCGAGAACACTTCATCTAGACCCATCCGCTTGTCCGCTCTCCGGTCAGAGCGCCTGCCCCAAGAACGAACGGCCGGCATCGAAATTTATGCCGTCGCGCCATGCCGCGCAGACCAGGGGTCTGTTGCCGTTTCATCACGGCCGTGCTGAAACGGCAACAGACCCTAAAACCACCGGCGCCTGATTCGTCTGCTCTGCAGAACCTTTGAACAGCCGTTGGAGAATCACATGCACCGCGCCTTGCTTTTGGCTCTTTCCCTCACCCTGCCAGGCTTCGCCTGGTCGGCAGAAGACTGCACCACCGAGATTCATGGCACCGACCAGATGACGTTCGATAAAACCGAAATCGTCGTGCCGGCAAGCTGCAAGACCTTTACCGTCACCCTCAAGCACCCGGGCGAGATGCCCAAGGAAGTCATGGGGCATAACTGGATTCTCAGCAAGACCGACGACATGCAGGCGATCCTGGACGAAGGCAGTGCTGCCGGGGTCGAGAACGGCTATCTGAAGACCGCTGACACCCGTGTCATTGCTCACACCCGATTGCTCGGCGGTGGCGAGCAGGACAGCGTGACCTTCGACACCGCGAAGCTGAAAGCCGACGCAGACTATCAGTTCTTCTGCTCATTCCCGGCCCACGCGGTGCTGATGAAAGGTCGCTTGAAGTTCGGGGCCTGACCCGCCTACCCGCGCCCGGAGTTGACCCAGAAGTTGACCGACAGCGACGTCGACACCGACTCGACCTGATGGAACCAGCCCTCGGGCAGGAACAACAGGTCTCCTGCCTCAAGCACAATGCGGTGGAACACCACCTCGCGGGCGGCCGGGTACGCTTCATAGTCCGGCTGGTCGGGATTCACATCACAGCCCTCCAGCCCGCCGCCCTCGGAGGTCGACCAGGTGCCCAGCGCCTCGCGATGATGCGGCGCCGCCAGGATGAACGATTTCTGCCCCCAGACCTGGGCGAACAGATTGTCCGAGTCATCACGATGCAGTGGGGTGAGCGTACCCTTGGGACCGATCCAGATACGCGGCTTGATGTACAGCGAACGCTCGAAGTAGTGCGGAAAACGGATCAGCTCCAGCAGTTGCGCCGGCATCAGGTTGTTGCCCATGTACGGCGCAGGCTCGCCCGGTGCGCGGGGGCGCTCCAGCGATTCGATGAACCCGGCAATGGAGGTCGAGCGAAAGTCGCGATCGGTCGAGAAGGTCTTCTGCGCATAGTCGCCGTGCCGGGTAATGCCCTTCAACTCGGCGAAATGGATGATCGACTCTTCGCGACTCATGTTGAAGAACGGCCAGTCCTGCAAGGCATCGCTGAGAATGACCGGCGTGCCATACGGCAGATAGTCACGGCGAAAATCCTCCACCGACAGGCTGCCGAGCGGGCGTCGCTCGATGCCGGACAGCACCGGCTGTGCCGCCGACAGCCGATCACTGGCCCGCTCGCGCGCCGGATAGCGCTGGTTCATTTTCGCCGCCGGCTGCTCGACGGTCGTGCCACGCCGGGCCGCGCTGATGATCTGCGGCAACAAGGTTGCCAGCCCCATCTGCCCGTCGATTTTCAGCCGGCCATTGGCAAACAGCTCCTCGACGTCCTGGGTGCCTTGCAGGATGCCGGCAAAGGCCTGCGCGTCCACCGCAATGGTGACATCGGCGGCTGCATGCCGGCCCGGGCGCACCTCCAGCGTGTCATTCACTTGCGCCCACACCGCCTGGCCCTGGCCGAAATCGAACTGGAACACACCCTGCGCGCCCACCGCCTGCGCACCGGCAAACAAGCGGGTCAATACCGCGAGCACATCCATACGTCACCTCATCTGAGCACCTGATCAAGTGCCTGCCCCGTATTGCTTACGCGACGGCACATCCCATGCCCTGTAAACGGATGGCGCCGCGCTGAAATTATCGACAGCCGCCCCCGATTAAATTGCGCCGCGCCTGATTCGTTATTCCTCCCAACCACCGGCCGCTCGCCGGTACACGCCGATAACGCCCGGGAGTTTGATGAGCATGAGTCGCGCCGCCAGGAAATGGCTGATCTTGAGCCTCGTGACAGTGGCTGCACTGGTGGCTGCCGCCGCGCTGGCCTGGTGGCTGTTCATCGGCCGCCTGCAGCCCTACCCATCGCAGGTTACGCTGCGCGCCAACGAGATGCAGGAGCGCATTCTTTCGTTCGACAGCCATATCGATATCCAGCCCACCTTCGGGCGGGCCGGCAACGAAGCCAACAAGGACGGCCGAACCCAGTTCGACCTGGTCAAGGCCGCACGCGGGCGCCTCAGTGGCGCGGCACTGACGCTCTGGGCCTGGCCGGAATTCTGGAACGGCGCCAACGGCCCGCACCGGCCGACGCCGGGTTTTGTCGAAGCCGCCCGCCATGAGCTGGAAACCCGCTACCGCATCATCACCGGCATCGCCCGCGACTTTCCCAACCAGGCCGGCATCGCCTACACACCGGCCGACTTCAAGCGCCTGGCCCATGAGGGCAAGTTCGCCATCGTGATCAGCATGCTCAACGCCTACCCGCTGGGCGACGAGGTCGCGGCCCTGGACGACTGGGCCGCACGCGGCATGCGCATCTTCGGCTTCAGCTATGTGGCCAACAACGCCTGGGCCGACTCGTCGCGGCCCATGCCGTTCTTCGGTGATTCGCCGGACGAGCACGGCGGCCTCTCGCCACTGGGCCGCCAGGCCGTGCAGCGCCTCAACGACCTCGGCGTGGTGATCGACGTGTCGCACATGTCCAGCCAGGCCCTGGAGCAGGTCGCGCAACTGAGCCGTGCACCCATCATCGCTTCGCACTCCAGCGTCCGGGGCCTGGTGGACCTGCAACGCAACCTCACCGACAAGGAGCTGCGGCTGATCCGCGACACCGGTGGCGTGGTGCAGATCCCGGGGTTTTCGTCGTATCTCAAGCCGTTTTCCGATGAAACGCTGGACAAGATCAACCAGATGCGCGCCGGCTTCGGCCTGCCCAAGGTGCAGAACCTGTCCCAGGCCAGCATGCCGGCCGACCCGGTTTTTTCCATCTGGCCGGAGAAAAAGTTCGGCGAATACGCCGGTGCCCTGTACGCCATTCTCGACGAAGACCCACGCGCCACGCTCAAGGACTTTGGCGACGCCATCGAGTACGCCGTGAAGAAGATCGGCATCGACCACGTGGGCATCAGTTCCGACTTCAACGACGGCGGCGGTGTCATCGGCTGGGAGAACGTGGGCGATACACGCAACGTGACCGCCGAACTGATCCAGCGCGGCTATTCGGAGCAAGACATTGCCAAGTTGTGGGGCGGCAATTTCCTGCGGGTGTGGGAGCAGGTGCAGCAAGCGGGCAGCCAAAAGCCCGCCGCAGCCAGCCAGTAACCTGGAGGACGACCCATGAGCCTTTCACTCCAGACCGGCACCGGCAGCGCTGCGCCAGGTCATGCGGCGGTCGATGCAGGCGCCCGGTGGGTGGCACGCACCCGATTGGCGTCGATCGATGCCCTGCGCGGCATCATCCTGCTGGCCATGCTGGTCGATCATGTGCGCGAGACGTTCTTTCTGCAGCATGAAGTCGCCGACCCGGTGGACTACCACACGCCGCTGGGCCTGTACCTGACCCGGATGATCACCGAGCCCTGTGCGCCGCTGTTCGTGTTCCTGACCGGCCTGTCGGCCTGGCTGTACAGCCAGTCGCATGGCCTGAAGGACACCAGCGCCTTCTTGTTCAAGCGCGGACTGTTTCTGATTGTGCTGGAGGTCACCCTGGTGGATTTCGCCTGGAGCGGCGAATTTCCGGCAAGGTCCCTGGACCTGCAAGTGATCTGGTGCATTGGCGTGAGCATGATTGTCCTGGCCTGCCTGCTGCGGGTGCCCAGGCCTGTGCTGTGGCTGCTGGGCATTGCGATCATCGCCGGGCACAACCTGCTCGATGGCCTCGCCGTCGATCATCAGTCGGCCCTCTATCTGCCTTGGGCCATGCTGCATGAGCGGGCCTCGTTCGAGTTCACGCATTTCCCGGCAATCTTCACCAGTTATCCGCTGCTGCCCTGGTTCGGGGTCATCATCCTGGGCTACGCCGCCGGTCCCCTGTATGGCTCCCACATCGAGTCCCGACAGCGTATTTCGATTCTGCTCAGGTGCGCGGCCATGCTGTTCGCCGCCTTTGTCGCCCTGCGCTACCTGAACGGCTACGGCGAAAAGCCCTGGGTGCATACCGGCGAACTGATCGAAACACTCAAGAGTTTCAAGAGCGCCACCAAGTACCCGCCGTCGCTGCTGTACCTGCTGCCCTCGCTGGCTTTCGGCCTGGCCACCCTGGCCTTGCTGGAAAAGTACCAGGACAGTCGGGCGGTCAGGGTCATGGCCATCTATGGCGGCGCGCCGATGTTTTTCTACCTGCTGCACCTGTACACCCTCAAGCTCATCTACCTGGCTGTACTGCACACCCTGGGGCCGAACATGGGCCGTTACTACGGCTTCGATACCCTGTCCGGTATCTGGCTGTGCAGCGCGCTGCTGAGCGTTGCGCTGTTCTTTCCAACGGCCTGGTTCGCACGCCTCAAGCAGCGGCGCAGGGACATTGCCTGGCTGAGGTACTTCTGAGTTCACATTCGTACGGCCGGTGCGCACTGCCGATTCATTTTTACCGAGGTTGCCATGAAATCACTCACCCTGTTGTGCTCGAGCGCTTGCCTGGCGTTATCGCTGACTGGCGTTGCCGCCGAAGAAAAACCACCCGGTACTGTTTTCAAGGACTGCAAGGACTGCCCGGAAATGGTGGTGCTGCCGGCCGGCAGTTATGTCATGGGCGCACCGGACGACGAAGTGGGTCGCCAACCCGATGAAGGCCCGCAACACACCGTGACCTTTGCCAGGCCGTTCGCCATCAGCCGCTTCCAGGTCACCGCCGGCGAGCTGGACGCCTGGATCAAGGCCAGTGGCGTCGTCATAAAGAGCGGCGACAAACGCCCCGGTCGCTGGTGCGAAGCCAGCAAGCCCAGCTACCAGCAGGCGCCGAGGCAACCGGCGGTGTGTATCGACTTTGAAGAAGTCCAGGGCTACGCCCAGTGGCTGGCGCAGCAAACCGGCAAGCCGTACCGCATGGTCAGTGAAGCCGAGCGTGAATACGCCGCCCGGGCAGGCTCGACCGGCCCCTTCCCGTTTGCGTTCGACAAGGAAGGCGAGTACCAGATCAGCCAACACGCCAACACCTATGGGCCCAGGGATGGCTACACCTACAGCGCGCCGGTCGGCAGCTACCCGCCCAATGCCTTTGGCGTGTATGACGCGCACGGCAATGTGTATGAGTGGGTTGCCGACTGCTGGCACAAGGATTATGTCGGTGCGCCTGCCGATGGCAGCGCGTGGATCGAGGGCGGGGAATGCGAGAGTGCGCATATGCGTGGCAACGACTGGGGTGAGCCGCCGATTTTCTCGCGCTCGGCCAATCGTAACGACCGACTGAAAACCACCCGCGGGGACTTCCTGGGGTTCAGGGTAGCTCGAGAACTATGACACTTGCGAGTTGCGACACACACCATCACCCAAAGGAACCCGAAATGTCCAAAAAAAGACTGGTCTACATCATGTCGCTGCGAAATGCAGCAGCCGACAAGGCCGGACAATATGTCAGCTACAAGGGCGAGATGCGCTATATGACATCGCCGCTGGAATACCTGGCCAAGGCGCTCGATGAAACACCCCTGGGCGATCAATACTCGTTGGAAGGCATCATTTACGACGACGATGTCGAGTCGCCCGGTGACCGTGAAAAAATCAAGGACTATGGCTTCACGTGCGGGGCGGGCAAGCACTGGATCTACCCTCAGGATCTGACCGTTCAGGGACGCAAGCTGAATGATTTGATGCGGTGTGTTCCTTCCACGTATCGTCGTTATCCCCTGGATGCGGTTGAGCGCAAGGCTGGCAAAAGTCAGTTCGAAAATACTTTGCAGCAACTGCTGCTGGCGCTGCGTGCTGACGTCGTGTTGCTGGATGGCTTGCTGATTATCCTGGATGAGCTAGTGCGTCCCGGCAGCCGCTTCCACCGCAAGATCGTCAATATCCACCCCGGAATTACTCGTATTGAGTCTCCCTACGAACGGCGCGGCGCCTATGCAACGCTTGACGCCCTCTATGGCGCTCGTGGCGAGAAGATAATTGATTGGCAAACGATGCAGGCCATTCAGATCCCGCCCGTCACGCTCACGGGCGCATCATTTCATTATGTGGACAATGGTATCGACTCTGGGGAGGTCATTATTGATGTCCTGCAGACGTCAATATCTGCTCAGGACACCATTCTGGAACTGCGCTGGAACAATTTTAACCACAGCCTTTTCCCGGCCTTGTATGAAGGCCTCATGGCCATGATCAAGGTCCAGGAACCTGCGGCCCTGGCCTAGGGTCTGTTGCCGCTTCAGCACGAGCCGTGATGAAACGGTAACAGACCCTGGTCTTCGCTTGCAGTGCTCACCCCATCAGCCGGGTGGGATATCCGTATTTTCATACGAATATCCCACTCGCCATCTGCACCACGCCCCTCTTGAATCCCTCCATCTGCCATCGCTAAATCCGCCCGCCTTCGTTTCGTCTTGTCCACATGAGCTTTGCGTGCAAACCGCAACGATACCCGCAGAGCAATGATCGTTCGATTCATGACAGGGAGCAGGGCAAGCCCATCAGGGTGGGCTGTCTGCTTTACACAAACGCCAGAGGACGTGTTGACATGACTACAATTTCACCTTCGATACATGATGTTATCGGGGTAGGCTTCGGTCCCTCCAATCTTGCCTTGGCCATTGCGCTGGAAGAACTCGCCCAACTCAACGGCAAGTCACTCAATGCCCTGTTCATTGACAAGCAGGCGCATTATCGCTGGCATGGCGACACGCTCTCCTCACAGAGTGAACTGCAGATTTCCTTCCTCAAGGACCTGGTGTCCCTGCGCAACCCCACCAGCCCCTACAGCTTCGTCAACTACCTGAAAAAGCAGGATCGCCTCATCGACTTCGTCAACCTCGGCACATTCTATCCCTGCCGGCTGGAGTTCAATGACTATCTGGGCTGGGTGGCCGAACAGTTCGCGGAGCACGCGATCTATGGCGAAGAGGTGACGCGCATCGAACCAGAGTTCGACAATGGCGCCATCCACCACCTCAAGCTGGTGTCACGTACGGCCCATGGCCAGGAACATGTACGCCATACTCGCTCGGTGGTGATCAGTACCGGCGGCTCACCGAAAGTCCCAGCCGTATTCGAGCCGTTCAGGCATGACCCCAGAGTTTTCCACCACTCCACGTACCTGAGCAGCCTGAACAAATTGCCCTGCAGCGAAGGCAAACCGATGCGCATTGCAATCATCGGCTCTGGACAAAGTGCAGCGGAGGCGTTCATTGATCTGAATGATAGCTTTCCGTCAGTCAAAGCCGAAATGATCCTGCGCGGCACGGCGCTCAAACCCGCTGACGACAGTCCTTTCGTGAATGAGATTTTCGACCCGCGATACACCGACCTGGTGTTCCAGCAGTTGCCTCAGGATCGCGAGCAACTCATCAACGAGTATCACAACACCAACTATTCGGTGGTCGATCCGGAGCTGATCGAACGCATCTACGGCATTCTTTATCGCCAGAAAGTTGCACACCAGTACCGTCATGCCGTGCTGTGCCGGCAACAGGTTGAAACCGTTCATTCCAGCGACCAGGGTATTGAACTGACCCTGCGCGACCTGGCCACCAATCAGCACCGCACCCATCGCTACGATGCCATTATTCTTGCCACCGGCTACGAAAGACGCACTCATCATTCACTGTTGGCGCCACTGGAAAGTTATTTGAAAGGTTTTGAAGTGGACCGCAATTACCGGCTCATTGCAACGCCAGGACTGCACGCCCCAGTGTTCCTTCAGGGCTTTTGCGAGGCCTCGCATGGCTTGAGCGACACGTTGCTCTCCGTGCTGCCAATGCGCAGTGAAGAGATTGGCAAGGCGCTGTACCAGTCTTTGAAGATCCCGACTTTCATCCATGAGTCTCAGGCCGCCGCGCTGATCAGCGCCTGACACAACAGGAATTGTGTATGTCCAAGCCGACACGCGGCGCCACCCGCGAACTTCTGACCCTGCTCAAGCCTTTCTGGCCAATCGTGACGCTATGCATTGTGTTAGGCATGGCGGGCGGCTTGAGCATCACGATTCTGCTGGCGACGATAAATGGGGTACTGCACTCCGATAGCGGCATGACGCAGGGCGTTGTGCTGGGTTTTGCCGGCCTTTGTCTGTTGGCGTTGGTTAGCTCGATTCTGGCCGATATCGGCACCAACCATGTTGGCCAGCACATCATCGCCAAGCTGCGCAAGGAACTTGGAGAGAAAGTACTTTGCGCGCCCATCGAGCAGATCGAACGCTATCGCACTCACCGGCTGATTCCGGTGCTGACCCATGATGTCGATACCGTCAGTGATTTTGCTTTTGCATTCGCGCCCTTGGCCATCTCGCTAACGGTGACCTTGGGTTGCCTTGGTTACCTGGCGATGCTGTCCTGGCCAATGTTCCTGCTGATGGTGGTGGCGATAGTAGTCGGCACCACGGTGCAATACATCGCTCGCAGCCATGGCATCAAAGGTTTTTTTGCAGCGCGCGATGCCGAGGATGAACTGCAGAAATACTACAATGCCGTTGCTGAAGGCGCCAAGGAACTGCGCATCAATCGGCCACGCCGGCAACGAATGTTTGAACAGCGTATTCAGGGAACTGCCGACACTATTCGTGACCTGCAAATCCGTGCCATCAATATTTTTGTAGTCGCCAAGACCTTTGGCTCGATGCTGTTCTTTGTAGTGATCGGTGTGGCATTGGCCTTCCAGGCGTACTGGCCCACGACCGATAAAAGTGTGATGAGTGGCTTCGTTCTGGTCTTGTTGTATATGAAAGGCCCGCTGGAACATCTAATCGGCACTCTGCCTATCGTCAGCCGGGCGCAGATCGCGTTTCGTCGGATAGCCGAGCTGTCAGAGCAATTTTCTTCCCCGGAGCCACATTTATTACTCGAAGACACCACTCACAAGACCCAAGCGATAAAAAGCCTGGAGATGCGAGACGTGCAATATGCTTTTCCGGCAGTGGACAATAGCGAACCGTTCCGGTTAGGCCCTGTAAACCTGCGCATCAAGGAAGGCGAAATCGTCTTCATCGTCGGCGAAAACGGCTGCGGAAAGACCACACTGATCAAACTGCTGTTGGGGCTTTATGCACCTCAAGAAGGCGAAATACTCCTGGACAACAAGCCTGTCATTGCCAAGACGCGGGACGACTATCGTCAATTGTTCACCACCGTGTTTGCTGACTATTACCTGTTTGATGAACTGGTCCAGGGGGGCGGTGACGTTCCCAAGGACGCTGAACGCTACCTGCAACGTCTTGAAATTGCCCACAAGGTCAGTATTCGCGACGGAGCCTTCAGTACCACTGATTTATCAACAGGACAGCGCAAGCGTCTTGCCTTGCTCAGTGCCTGGCTAGAAGGCCGTCCCGTTCTGGTGTTCGATGAATGGGCGGCCGACCAAGACCCGACTTTCCGCCGGATTTTCTATACCGAACTGTTACCGGACCTGAAGCGACTGGGCAAGACCATCATCGTCATCTCACATGACGACCGCTATTTTGATATCGCCGATCAACTGGTGCATATGAGCGCCGGCAAGGTGGTAAGCGAGCAACTGGAGGGTCAGGAAATTCCTGCCTGATCAATAGGCGCACGGTGTGAGTAAAGCGCGCCACATGGGCGCATTTCTCCAATCTGGCCTGGCCAATCGCTTCCCCTTACCCCGTCGACAGGTGTGTTTTCCGGTTTTAAGGTCTAAAACGTTTTACACATGCGTATTAAAACCATTCTCAATTAAAATTTTTCTGATCTTTCATAACGAGAAAAACCATGCCCTCACTTCATGAGCTAAAGCCACTCACCCGAGCGCTGATCAATCACCGAACATTCCGTTTCAGCAGCCTCCCGGCCATGGGTCTTGCACTGGCCATGACCTGTATGCAGGTGCAGGCACAAGAATGGACGCTGAACATCCCGGCGCAACCTCTCGATCAAGCCCTGCAAACGCTGGCGTCACAGATCGACATGCAGATCCTGTACGGCCCGAGCGATATTCAGGGGTTAAGCTCACCTACATTGAAGGGCAATTTCTCGGCTGAAGAATCCATCCAGGCACTGCTCGTGGGGACGGGCATTGCTTATCAGGTGAACGGCAATACCATCACGCTTCAGGCTCGCCCAAACGAGGCACTCGAGCTGTCCTCGGTGAATATCTCCGGCAAGGCGCCTGGCTCCACCACCGAAGGAACCGGTCTGTATACGACCTATTCAGCCAGTAGCGCAACGCGCCTGAACCTGCCTCCGAAGGAAACGCCTCAATCGGTCACAGTCCTGACCCGCCAGCGACTGGACGACCAGCGGATCGAAAATGTGATAGATGCACTCGATGCGACTGCGGGTATCACCGTCAGCCACGCCGGGGTCGACATCGACAACGACTTGCTCTATTCACGTGGCTTCATTCTGAACAACTATGCCATCGACGGGGTTCGTACATCCTCGTCGCTGGCCAACCAGCGCCTGAGCGCTGTGACCTACGATCGCATCGAAATCGTTCGCGGCGCGACCGGTTTGATCAGCGGCATGGGGACACCGTCGGCCACCATCAACCTCATCCGCAAGCGCCCTACCTTTGACCCGCAAATCAGCTTTACCGCCGAAGCAGGCAGCTGGGACCGCTACGGCAGCGGGTTTGACGTATCGGGGCCGTTGAATGACGCAGGTACGGTTCGGGGCCGTCTGGTTGCCGATTATAAAACCCAGCATGCCTGGATTGACCGGTATGAAAAAGAAGAGTCCGTGCTGTACGGCATCAGTGAGTTCGACCTGAGCGAAAATACGCTGTTGACGCTCGGCTTCAACTTTCAGACCAGCGACACCAACTCGCCCATGCGCAGTGGTTACCTGATGTACTACGGCAATAACCAGCGTATCGACTTCAAGCGCTCGGCCAACAATGCGCCGGACTGGGCCTACTACGATAACGAGTTGAGTGGTGTCTTCTCGTCGATAGAACACCAGTTCGACTCCGGCTGGAGTGGCAAGATCGAATACCGCTACAACCAGTACCGCAACAGTGCCGTGGTCCCTTATATGGGCGGCACGGTCAACCAGGCCACGGGCGCCGGCGCCTACATTGCCCCTGCCCGGTTCCGGGGCGACCCGAAGGAACATACCCTGGACCTGTATGCCACCGGCCCCTTCACGGTATTCAACCGCGAGCACGAGCTGATCACCGGCGCCACCCTTTCGGATTTGACTGAAGACACACCTGCCTACGGCAGCTGGATGTATCCCTACACAGGTTACAACGGCAGCATTCCCAATCTCCTGGACTGGGACGGTAGCCTCAATAAGCCTGACTTTCCAAAAACTGCTGATATCGATATGCACGAATATCAGTACGGTGCCTACTTGAGCGCGCGCTTTCACCTCACCGACTCCACCAGCCTGATCGTAGGCAACCGTGTCACCGACTGGAAACGCAACAGGGACAGCACGAACCTGAGCGGCGTCACCAGCAAAACCAGCCATCGCGAAAGCGGTGTCTATATCCCCTATGCCGGGATCGTCCAGGACCTCGACGACACCTGGTCGCTGTATGCCAGCTACACCAAGATCTTCAATCCCCAGCCAGTCTACGTACGGGATGTCAACAGAGCGCCGCTGGCACCGGAAGAAGGCAGCAGCTACGAAATCGGTGCCAAGGCAAGTTTTTACGACGGGCGCCTGACCTCGAATCTTGCGCTCTTCAAAACCGAGCAGGACAACCTTGCCGTACTCATCGATGACGGGACCTTCAGCAATTACACCTCCGAACAAGGGACGAGCAGTCGCGGGGTCGAACTGGAGCTCAATGGCGAACTGGCCGATGGCTGGCAGCTCACCAGTGGCTACACCTATAGCGTGATCGAAGACAGCGAGGGGGAACGTATCGTTACCCAAGTCCCACGCCACAGCGTGAAAACCTTCACGACTTACCGTTTGCCGGGCATGCTGGACAAGATGACCGTAGGCGGTGGGATCAACTGGCAAAGCAAGACCGGGACGGACTTGAAGTACTTCACTCAGGGCAGCTATGCACTGGTCAACCTGATGGCCCGTTATCAGATCAACGAACACCTCACCGCTTCTGTAAACCTCAACAACCTGTTCGACAAGGAATATTTTGCCGGTGGCCCTCGATGCTGTGGCGTCTATGGCGAACCGCGCAACTTCATGACGTCGTTCAAATACACCTACTGATAACGTCAGCGAAAAACACGTTGGCCGCCCAGGCCGAGCCAGCGGGATGTCTATATCCCGCTGGCTTATCAATCAAACCTCGCCGCTTACCCCGAACCAAAGTGCTGCGTTTGCTGCCAGACGCAGCTCCTTGTGGCTGGACGCACTCTCCATCCTGCGATCCGTATCAGGTAAAGACATCTGTTGCACCCGATACGCCTGCCTTTCGTTGCGTAACTGATCGGGCAAAGAAAAATCGCCGGGCCATGGCCTCAGACCACACCCCGGCGAATCTGGCCTGAAAGCTCAGTGAGCGACCTGTGCAGTCTCTCACCTGACTTCTTGGCTATGAGGTCAGCAACCTGATAGTGGGCTTTTCGAAAAGATCGCGCAGCGCCATTTGAACACTGCCATCGTTCACCTTCCGCAGCTTGGCCAATACCTTGAGACTCAGCAGTGAATCCCCCCCCAGTTCGAAGAAATTGTCATCCAGGCCGACCTTTTCACAGCCCAGCACGGACTGCCAGATGAGCGACAGTGTTTTCTGCCGCTCGGTTTCAGGCGGCTGATACCCCGTCGCATCTGGCATGCTTGCGCGCAATACGGTGCCTTGAGGCAGCTCCTGTATCGACCTGGAACACCCAAGCGTCGACTGAAGTGTTTGCAAGGCGGCCTGCCCTCCGAGGGTGACCATCCCTTCCAATAGCATGAGCAACTGCTCCCCCAGCCTGGCCAGTGCCTGCTCATCCAGGAGCGCCTTGTAACTGAACTCCAGCACCAGTTCCTCACCCAGGGTTACATAGAGGGTGATCGGGTAGTTTGTCTGCTCATGGTAGGACATACCTTCAAAAACGACATTATCGATCCCTGCATTCTGGACGGCATCCGAGACGGGGTAATTTTCGAAAATAATCACCGTATCGAACAACGTTCGACACGCTGTCAGTCGCTGAGCCTCCTGCAGGGAAATATATTCATAAGTACGCGCTTTCAAATTATCGTCCTGAACGTGCGCCACCCATTCACCCACAGTCCTCTGGCTATCCAGGTTGACGACCAGAGCAAGCGTATTGATGAACAGACCAATCTGGTTCTCGATCTCCTTCATGTCCATCGGCCGCCCCGCCACTGTCACCCCAAATACCACTGTCGTCTGTTCGGTATAGAAACCTAGCAGCATTGCCCATGCGGACTGCACCAAGGTGTTGACCGTCACCTTGTGTTGACGCGCAAACAGTTTCAATCGAGAGGTAAGCGCCTGATCCATCACTTGGCGATGGCTTTTATTGAGCACCGCCCTGTCACGTGCGTCACCCAGGCATCCATTGATGAGAGCGCTCTGTGAAATCAACGTGCCTCTTTGCACATTGGCAAGCTGTGCACGCCAGAAGCGCTTGGCGGCCTCGATGTCCTGGCGTTGATGCCAGGCGATGAAGTCAGCAAAACGTCCGGCATTGCCAGGCACCTCGACGCCCGCATAGCGCGAGAAGAGCTCACCCAGCAAATTTGAGCCGCTCCAGCCATCCAGCAAGAGATGATGGCTTGTATAAATCAGATGGCACCTGTCACCGCCTACAGTCGCCACGACAAACCTTATCAAGGGGGCGTCATCGAGGACAAAGCACTGCGCTCGCTCCTGGGTTGCCAACTCATCCAGGTTAGTCACAGGGTGTATATCGCAGGATAGGTCAACACTCGTGAACGCTAGCTTCGCCTGCTTGAGAACCACCTGTATAGGAGCGTCAAGATCGGCCTGCAAGACGAATGCTGTACGCAAGATATCGTGAGCCTTCACCGTATCCTGCCAGGCTTGCCGAAAGCGCTCGACGTTCAAGCCACGAACGTCCACCCGCATCTGGTTGACGTAATCAACACCTTGGTGATCGTAAAGCGCATGAAACAAAATACCTTGCTGCATCGACGACAATGGATAGATATCGGCGATTTGAGTGGCGGGAATCGGCAGGCTGTCCAGATGCGCCTGCCCCAGGCTGGCCAACGGGAAGTCTGACGGTGTCACCCCCCGATTGCGCTCATCGCAGCAATGGGCGATCAGGACTTTAAGTTCATCGGCATACTCGCTTGCCAATTGCCCAATCGTGCGTTCGTCGAACACTTCTCGGCTGAAAAGCCAGTCCAGGCTCAACTCGCCGTCGTAGACCTGACCATTGAGGGCCAACAGACTGGCCAGCGGCGCCTGCCCGGCCATGGCCGCGCCACTTCCTTCCTTCGCCAGCGCGAACAATCCTGCAGGATCATCAAAGCTGGCGTCGAGCTGTCCCAGGTAGTTGAAGACAATCTCACCCTGGGGTAGCCGCTCAAGTATTGCCTGGCTACCCGCATTGCCCATATGACGCAGCAACCCATAGCCGATGCCCTTGTTTGGCACCGCTCGCAGTTGCTCTTTTATCGACTTGATCGAACGTGCAGGCTCTGCGTATGGGCTTAGCCGGACCGGGTACATGCTCGTGAACCAACCTACCGTCCGGGTCAGGTCGACCTCATCAAACAAGTCCTCACGGCCATGCCCTTCCAGGCGAACCAGCACGTTCGACTGCCCGGTCCAACGGCTGATTACGCGCGCCAGGGCAGCCAACAATAGATCGTTGACCTGCGTCCTGTAGGCCATCGGCGCCTCTTGCAGCAAATGACGTGTCCATTCTTTGTCCAGGCGGGTGTTGGCATACCCGGCATCCTTTTGCTGGCGCGAAGCATGAGGGTTATGGCAAGGCAGATAATCGCTTACATCCTGCAGTTGTTGTTGCCAGTATTCCAGTTCCTGTTCGAGCGCAGGACTCGTTGCATGGCGTTGTAGATGTTCGGCCCATGTCTTGAAGGCGCTGGACTTGGCCGGAAGCCGGACCGTTTGGCCTTCGGACAGTTGTTGATAAGCCTGTTGCAGATCCTCAAGAAGCACGCGCCAGGAAACGCCATCCACGACCAGATGGTGAATCACCAGCAAGAACCGTTGGCTGCCGTCAGGCAAGGCCAGCAACGCTGCAGCCAACAGCGGCCCCTGTCCCAGATTCAAGCTTCGCTGGACCTCGTTGACAACAGGCTCCAACTCATTGTCATCGTTTAACTGGCGGGTCAACAGCACCTGTGCAGGCCCTAGAGCTTCGAACTCTGCCAGCCACTCACCCTTGCGCTCCTCAAGACGCAGACGCAGGGCATCGTGATGCTCAAGCAAGACGTGCAAGGCAGCATTCAGACGCTCCGGATCTATCCGCCTGCCGGGCCTCAACAACACTGACTGATTCCAGTGATGACGCTCGGGAATATCTTGTGCAAAGAACCAATGCTGGATAGGCGTCAACGGCATCTGCCCTGTGACTGGCTGCTGGTTGATGAACACTTCTTCGGCATATCGTGCCACTGTCCCCAGTCCCTGTACGGTCTGATGCTGGAACAGCTCTTTGGGCGTGAAGCGGATACCTGCCTGCCGGGCACGGCTTACGACCTGCAAGGAAATGATCGAGTCGCCCCCTAACTCGAAGAAGTTATCGTTCAGCCCCACCTGCTCAAGCTTCAGCACATCAGCCCAGATCGCCGCGATTTGTCGCTCCAGCACCGTACCCGGCTCGACATACGACGCCTGGAA
>NZ_QFFU01000010.1 GCF_003131185.1 Pseudomonas ovata
ACCCCCTCGCCGATTTCTTATCCAACTCATTGATATTCAAGGAGTTTTCAGTTTCTTCCGCGGCGGGAATGGTGCGCATTATAGAGCGCTGAGACAGGGCGTCAACACTTAATTTCAAACCAGGCCGAAATTAAATAAATGCGCATTATATTGCGCAAACCGTTCAGGTTACTCATTATGCTTCTTATATATAGACAGCACCCTCAGGACAGCACCCGCCATGAAACCCTCGTCACCCCCCTCTTCCATACTGTTCCCTCTGGGGCTGCTGATTATCGCGATGGTTTCCATCCAGACCGGCGCTTCACTGGCCAAGAGCCTGTTCCCTGCCATTGGTGCTCAGGGCACCACCACGCTGAGACTGATCTTTGCCAGTCTCATCATGATCCTGGTCCTGCGCCCCTGGCGCGTTCGCCTGACGGCTCGATCGCTGCGCATGATCATTGTGTATGGCATCGCACTGGGCGGGATGAACCTGCTCTTCTATATGTCGTTGCGCAGTGTGCCGCTGGGCATTGCCGTAGCACTGGAGCTTACCGGCCCTCTGGCCGTGGCATTGCTGACTTCACGCCGCACAATCGATGTCGTCTGGATCGCCCTGGCCGTCGGCGGCCTATTGTTGCTGATCCCCGACGGCCGCAGCAGTGCCAGCCTCGATCCGCTAGGGGCCGCCTATGCCTTGGGCGCCGGTGCCTGCTGGGCCGCCTACATCGTTTTCGGTCAGAAAGCCGGTGAAGGCAACGGCGTACAGACTGCGGCCCTTGGCGTTATCGTCGCCGCCCTGTTCGTCGCGCCCTTTGGCGTGGCACACGCCGGCTCGGCCCTGCTGGACATCGGCTTGCTGCCGGCTGCCATCGGCGTGGCCATCTTGTCGACCGCCTTGCCTTATAGCCTGGAAATGGTGGCACTGACGCGTATGTCGACGCGCACCTTCGGCACACTGGCCAGCCTGGAGCCGGTCATCGCTGCCTTGTCTGGCCTGCTGTTTCTGCACGAGCAGCTGTCGGCGCTGCAATGGCTGGCCATGGGCGCAATCATCCTGGCATCGATTGGCGTCACCCTGTCGGCCACGCCAGAGCGCCCCAAACTGGTGCCGGGCGACTGATTCTCAATCACGATACATGACAAGGCACTAGCATTTGTTCCGCGCATGCGCCATGTTTAGAGCCTGACCGATGCAGTTTGCGGGAAATATCTGTGAACCGATCGATATCCCTTGAGTACAAAGACTCAGGCCCGATAGTGGCTTTCAGACATGGCCGGTTAAGGAACGGGATGAAATACATTGTTATCGTACTGGCGCTGCTTGGCGTGACAGGATGCGCCGCGACAGCCAAGCCCGTTGTGCTGGGCAAACGCGGCATTCATATCAACTGCTCGGGATTGTCTTCCTCTTGGGAGAGGTGCCAGGAACTTGCAGCCAATACCTGCCAGTCCGGGCAATACAGGGTAATCGCCAAGTCCGGTGATGCCGTCGAAGACCCGGGCGATTACCCGTTCGGCCTGAATCCCGCCGGCTACACCAGTCGCAGCATGATCATCATCTGCAAGAAATCACGCCTCTGAGCGACGCTTGCCGCTTGATCAGACAGCGACGGTACGCGCTTGCAGCCACTGCAATGCAGCCCCTTGCAATAAAGGGCTCAAGCGTTGGCGGACATGGGCATGGTAGCGATTGAGCCACCCTTTCTCGTCCGCATTGAGCAACGACAAGTCCAGGCAACGCGTGTCGATCGGACACAGTGTCAGGGTTTCGAAGCGCAGGAACTCGCCAAACTCGGTCTGCTCCGCCTCCTGGTTGATCACCAGGTTCTCGATACGCACCCCCCAACGCCCCGGCCGGTAAGTTCCAGGCTCGATCGACGTGATCATGCCCGCCTGCATGGCCGTCTGTGGGGTGACCGGTGCCTGGTAGGCAATCACCTGTGGTCCTTCATGCACATTGAGAAAGTAACCTACACCATGGCCGGTGCCATGACCGTAGTTGACCCCATCGGCCCACATCGGTGCGCGAGCGATAGCGTCCAGTAGCGGCGCAGGCACTGCCTTGGGAAAACGCGCTCGCGACAAGGCAATCACACCCTTGAGTACGCGACTGCAATCCTGCTTCTGCATCACACTGGGTTCGCCAACCGGAACCATTCGCGTGATGTCAGTCGTTCCGCCCTGGTATTGACCGCCGGAATCAATCAATAACAGGCCATTGCCTTCGATCTGCGCATGCTCCGCTTCAGTGGCACGGTAATGCGGCATGGCACCGTTGGCATTGAAACCGGCAATGGTCGCAAAACTGGGGCACACGTAACCGGGCCGCCGCTGCCGGGCCAGCCCCAGTTGCTCATCAATGGTCAGTTCACTGACCGGCTCGCGCCCCAGGGACGCTTCCAGCCAGGCAAAGAACTCACACAGCGCCGCACCGTCCTGCTCCATCACCAGACGGATATGGCGCAAATCCTCAGCGCTCTTCTGCGACTTGAACAAGGTCGTGGGATTGAGCCCCTCGACCAGGCTGATCTCGCTGTCGAGATAATCGAGCAGGCCACAGGTGACACGCGCCGGATCGACCAACAGTCGTGCGGCTTTGGGCACCCGGCGCAGCGCAGCCCCAATCTGGCTGTACTCCAGCAGATTGACGCCGTCGCGCTGCAGGCTCTGGCGCACCGCAGCGTCGATCTTTTCGCCACTGACAAACAAGGTGACGCTCTTGGGCCCGACCAGAGCAAACGCAATGAACACCGGGTTATAAGACACGTCCGAGCCGCGCAGGTTGAACAGCCAGGCAATGTCATCCAAAGTCGCGATAAAGTGCCAGTCAGCCCCGCGCTCGGCCATGGTCTTGCGCAGTCGCTCGATCTTTTCCCGGCGCGACACCGTGGCATAAGGCGGCAGATGCTCGTAGACAGGATGGGTCGGCAAGGCCGGACGGTCTTGCCACAACTCGGTGAGCAGGTCCAGGTCGGTACGAAATCTTGCGCCACGGTCATACAGCTTGCTGGCCAGGGTTCGGGAAGAGGCTACGGCCAATACCGCCCCGTCGACCGCGACCACGGTATCGGCCTCGGCCTGGTCGGCCAGCCATTCCAGCGGCCCCGGCTGGCCGGGCAACAGCCTGACCAGCTCGATGCCGCTGCCGGCCAGCTCCTTGCTCGCCTGCTCCCAGTAACGGCTGTCAGCCCAAAGGCCGGCGAAATCCTGAGTGACGACCAGCGTCCCGACCGAACCATGAAACCCGGACACCCATTGGCGCCCCTGCCAGAACCCCGGCAAGTATTCGGAAAGATGCGGATCGGCCGAGGGCACCAGCCAGGCATCGATTTTTTCACGACTCATCACCGCCCGTGCCTGCGCCAGACGCTCGCTTGCGCCTGCATGGGCATTGGTTTGCTTACTCATTACCGCTCCTGCTGACCCGGAATTGACCTTGGGACAGATAATGGAGCAGCGCTTACGACTGAGCAACCGCCCAGAACGGTGGACGACTCAGAGCTGCCTGAATCAGCCCGGCGGCGCCGTCAATATCAGCCTCGCAAGTAAAACGCCCCAGGCTCAGGCGAATGGTCTGGCTGGCGGCTGCCGCATCAAGGCCCAGCGCCAGCAACACATGAGAAGGTGCATTTTTCGCCGAGTTGCAGGCCGAGGTCGAAGAAAAGGCCAGCGACTTGCCCAAAGCGGCCACATCCAGATCATGGCGCGTGAACGTCAGGCTCAGGGTGTGCGGGATGCGCTGCTCGCGGCTGCCGTTGATGACCAGCCCCTTGATGCCTGCCAGTTGCTCGCACAGACGGTCATTGAGCCTTTGGGTCCAGGCAATCTCCTTATCCAGTGATTCAGCGGCCAAGGCAAAGGCCGCCCCCATGCCGGCGATCTGGTGAGTCGCCAGGGTTCCAGAGCGCAGGCCCTGCTCGTGACCACCGCCGTGAATCTGCGCCAACACCCGTTTTTCGGCACGCGGCCCGACGTACAAGGCGCCGATGCCCTTGGGCCCGTAGAGCTTGTGCGCCGAGAACGACATCAGATCGACCGCCAGCGTGCTCAGGTCAATAGGCCGCTTGCCGGCTGCTTGAGCGGCATCCACATGCAGCAAGGCGCCGTGCTCGCGTACGCGCTCACCAATGGCCGCAATGTCGTTGACCGTGCCCAGCTCGTTGTTGACCAGCATCAGCGACACCAGAAACGTGTCGTCACGCAAGGCGGCGCTGACCGCCTCGGCGCTGATCAGGCCATCGGCGTCCGGCGCCAGGTAGGTGACGTCTACCCCCCGCCCTTGCAGGTACTGCGCGGTATCGAGGATGGCCTTGTGTTCTATCTGGCTGGTAATGATATGCCCGACGGTCTTGCCGCTGCGCTGCGTGTACGCCTCGGCCACACCCTTGAGCGCCAGGTTGTTGGACTCGGTCGCACCGGAGGTCCAGACGATCTGCCCGGAACGGGCGCCCACCAGGGTTGCCACCTGCTGCCGGGCCTGCTCCACGAGCATTCGCGCCTGTTGACCGAACCCATGGGAACTGGAGGCCGGGTTGCCAAAGTGACCCGCCTGCCCCAGACAGGCCACCATCACCTGGATGACACGCTCGTCCACGGGCGTGGTGGCGGCGTAGTCGAAATACAGTGCGCTATTGCTCATGAACATTCCCCTGATATACACGGCCCGGCCAGTCGAACAGGGCCGCGGCGGCACGTTGCTGCCTCACACCTGTTAGGGGTGATGGCATAACCATGAAAGCATGATGCACCCAATCAAATAGAACTAAAAATTCTAAATTTGAATTTATATATTCATAAAAAGAATAAAAAACCTTGCAAGGCCATTCGTGTCACTCCCAGCCGGCTTTCGTCAATAAAAGCCTTGTATCGCACCGCGTCACAGGCAGATTGCCGATATTGCTCAACGCTTGGTACAACGTGCTCTACCGTGACTTGAACGCCGTGTCGTGTGTCAACTTCAGGCAGCAGATGTGATTCATGAAGGTCTGCCCGACTGCCAGAAAACCGTCATACCAAGCGAAAAAACACCCTGTTGTTTTTTTGACTTTTACTGAATTCAAACGGTTAGAACTTACAACTTGGGCTTTATTAAAAATTTAACAGGAAATTGACGAAATAATTTGACAGATTCCCACACAGCTTCAATATATAGACCTGTCTGACGATTCCTGGCTTTTATGCCAATGCCACAGAGCATTGCATCGGAATGGTCGTAGTGACCCCACATCGCTGTAACCCTGTATCCCGGTTGTTTCCACGGTGCTGCTGCATGCCGCTGGATGTCTGTCGACTCGCATACCCCTATTTGAATGACTGAACCTGTTCGGTATGGCGGTAGCTTTGCCCAAAAGTTTTCCGACCCTCACGGCCGACTGTGGCTGACGGTCACGGGCCTGCCTTGCCTGCCTTCACCCCGCCTGGTGCTTGTGCCTGGGGCGGTAGCGTGGCCGAACGGATCGTTGACAAGCCAGGCCCTGCCGCCATGCCTTTGGTTTTTCGCCTCCCCCTGCCCATGAGGTGTACCGAATGTCATCCACTGCTGAAGCTGTCACCGACTGCGCCACCACGCTGGCCGGCCTGATGGACACCCAAGGCTATGCCCGGATCGAAGGTCTGCCGGGCCAGGAAGACCTGGCGCAATTGCGCGCCTTCACCCGTGAGCACGCCGAGCGCCACCCGGGCGAGTACTTTGCCTATCACGGTGAGCAACACCTCAATCACAAGGTGCTGGTGCAGCTTTGGTCGAATCCGCAACTCAAGCAGTTACTGGCCGCGCTCTATCGGCTGGCCACCGGTCACGACAGCCTCAGTTCCAGGATCTTTCCGGTCCTGCGCTGTGTACAGGGCGCACAAGGGCGCCGTGAGTCGAACTGTTTTCACTTCGACGCCAGCCTGGTCACCGTGCTGGTGCCGATTCACATCCCCACCGAAGGCCAGGAGCGCGGTGACCTGATGCTGTTTCCCAACCTTCGCCGCGCCCGCCAGTCGATTCTGGTCAACCTGATCCAGAAGGCCTTGCTGCAGAACAAGGCCAGCCGCTGGTTGATGGGCCAGGCCATCCAGCGCGGCTGGCTCAAGCCAATGATCCTGCCGCTGGTGCCCGGCAATCTTTACCTGTTCTGGGGCTATCGCACCCTGCACACCAATCAGCCGTGCAGCCCCGGCCTGATGCGCGCCACGGTGCTGCTGCACTTTGGCGACCCGCACAGCGGCAGCCTGGCGACCCGGCTGATTCTCAGATACAGCCAGCGCCGCGCCGCCCGTCTCAGCGCCAGAGCCCTGCGCGACGAGCCGCCGCAAGCATCCTGATCCATACCTGTCCGCCTTATTTGCCACAGCCTGCTGAACCCACTGACACGGAGGTTTCGATGATTAATGTGACCAAGACCTATCTTGGCGATATCGACAAGTTCAAGCGCTATGTCGAAGGGATTTACGCACGCGGCTGGCTGACCAACCACGGACCATTGGTCGAAGAGTTGCAGGCACGCTTGCGTGATTACCTGGGCGTACGCCATGTGATCCTGACCAACAACGGCACCCTGGCCTTGCAGATCGCCTATCGGGCGCTGAACCTCACCGGCAGTGCCGTCACCACCCCGTTCAGTTTCGTGGCGACCAGCAGTTCGCTGCAGTGGGAAGGTATTCGCCCCCTCTTTGCCGACATCGACCCCAAGACCTGGAACCTGTCACCCCGGCACATCGAACAGGCGATCGAAGCCGACACCTCAGCCATCGTCGCCACGCATGTCTTCGGCAACCCGTGCGCGGTACAGGCCATCGACGAAATCGCCCGTCGACGCCAACTCAAGGTGGTTTATGACGGCGCGCACGCGTTCTCGGTGCGCTACGCCGGACAATCGGTGTATGCCTGGGGCGACATCAGCATCCTGAGCTTTCACGCCACCAAACTGTTCCACACCATCGAAGGCGGTGCCATCATCACCAACGACGATGACGTGGCCCGGCGTGCCATGCTGCTGTGCAACTTCGGTATCAGCGGCGTCGACCGCATAGAGGGCATTGGCATCAATGCCAAGCTCAATGAGTTTTGCGCAGCGATGGGGCTGTGCATTCTTGACGACATCGACACCATTCTGCAGGCGCGGGCCGAAATCGCCGACCGTTACACCACGCGGCTGCGTGATTATGTCGACCTGCAGCAACCGCAAACCCACAGCCAGGCCAATTACAGCTACTACCCGATCGCCCTGAGCGATGAGACACATCTACTGCAGGTACGCAGCCTGCTCAATGCCCGCGGCATCAATCCGCGGCGCTATTTCTACCCGTGCCTGGACACCCTGGAATACCTGCAGCCACAGCCGGGCCAGCCCGCCGCCCGCGCCCTGAGCGACCGGGTATTATGCCTGCCGATCTACCCGGGCCTGCCGCACGAAGACCAGAATCGCGTGATCGACAGCGTGCTGGAAACGTGCAGCCCACGCCGCACTCGCCCGGTCGTGGCGCCAGTCGAGTATTGAGCATGTCGGTGATTCGCAACACCGTGCTGAACTATGCCGGCCAGGCTTACGTGCTGGGGACAGGAATTGCGGTCATGCCCTTTTACCTGGGGCATCTGGGGGCCGAAGCCTACGGCCTGATCGGGTTTTTCACCGTCATGCAGGCCTGGTTGCAACTGCTCGACGCCGGCCTGTCGCCCAGCCTGGTCCGTGCGGTGGCCCACCAGCCGGCGACCCGCTCAGGACGCCTGAACTGTGGGCGGCTGCTGCGCTCGTTCGAGATCATCTTTCTGCCCCTGACCCTGGGTTGCGCGCTGGCCATCCATCTGGCCAGCCCGTGGATCGCCAGCCACTGGCTCAATGCCCAGAGTCTGTCGGCGCAAAGCGTCAGCGACTGCATTGGCCTGATGGGCGTGATCATTGCCCTGCGCCTGTACGCCACGCTGTATAAAAGCGGCCTGCAAGGCCTGGAACAGCACGCCTGGCTCAATGGCGCCAATGTGCTGATTGCCACCCTGCGCTATTTCGGCGCGCTGTGGCTGGTCAGTTCGGTGTCCAGCGATGTGCGTGATTTCTTCTTGTTTCAGGCCCTGATCAGCCTGGTCGAGACCCTGCTGTTCGCTGTGCGCGCCTGGCGGCAGATGCCCGGCGCCTTGCTGGCCGGCTTCGACGGCGTGCAGGTCAGGCCGGTGCTGCCGTTTGCCGCCAGCCTGTCGCTGACCGCCGTGCTATGGATTGTTCTGACCCAGATGGACAAGGTGCTGCTGTCCGAACGCCTGCCGCTGGCCGAGTACGGGTACTTTTCGCTGGTGGCGCTGGTCGCCACCGGCATCCTGACCCTGACCAACCCTCTGGTGCAGACTCTGCTGCCACGCCTCACCCGGCTGGTGGCCGAGGACCGTGAAGACGACATGCACAACCTGTTTCTGGCCGCGCACCGGCTGGTCTGCACGGTGCTGTTTCCGTTGGCGGCGATCATTGCCCTGCATGGCGAAGCGCTGATTTACGCCTGGACCGGCGATGAGACGGCCGCGCGCTGGAGCCAGCCGGTGCTGGGCTGGTATGCCCTGGGAAGCGCGATCATGGCCATCAGTGCGTTCCAGTTCTACCTGCAATACGCCTATGGCCAGATGCGCCTGCATGTCGGTTACAGCCTGGTGTCGGCCGTCATCAGCGTACCGCTGCTGGTCTGGGCCATCGATGAACTGGGGGTGCTGGGGGCGGCCCTGGCCTGGTTCGGCCTGCGCCTGGTGTCGCTGGCCATCTGGCCGCTGATCGTGCACCGACACCTGGCGCCTGCCGTGCACGGTCCCTGGCTGCGCGACCTGTTGCGCATCAGCCTGATGACCGCGCTGGGCCTGGCGCTCAGCAACCCGCTGTTCGAACTGATCGCAGGCCTGGGGCCCAACCGCCTGACGCTGTTACTGGGCCTGGCCGCCAGTGGCCTGGTCACCTTGCTGCTGGTGGCGGTCAGCTACCGGCCACTGATGCACAAGCTTTACCTATCGTTGAGCAAACCGAGTACTTGAGCCATGGATGCCCTTGCCCGCCACACGCGCCCCGATTGCGCCAAGACACCGCTGCTGAGCATTGTCTGCCCGACCTACAACCAGGAAGCCTTCATCGCCCAGACCCTGGACAGCTTTCTGGCGCAACAGACCGATTTCAGTTTCGAAATCCTCGTCAATGACGACGCCTCGACCGACAACACCGCGCGCATCATCGCGCAGTACGTCGAGCGCTACCCGCAAATCATCAGACCCTTCTATCACGAGGAAAACCAGTACCGGCAAGGCAAGCCTTGCGTGCCGGACCTGTTTCTTGAAGCCCGCGGGCGCTACATCGCCTTTTGCGAGGGCGACGACTACTGGACCGATCCGCGCAAGCTGCAGCTGCAAGTGGACTTTCTGGAAAGCCACCCCGACTACGTCATCACCTACCACGACGCAATGGCCTTTGATGAGCACAAGCAGCATGGCATCCAGTTGCAGGGGGACCTGCGCCGCGACGCCAGCGCGCTGGAACTGCAAAAGGCCCGGCCGATCTCGACCCTGACCACCTGCTTTCGCAACGTTTTGACCAGCATGCCGCCGGAGCTGCAGATTCGCATCGCGCCGCTCAACGACCTGTGCTGGTGGTCGCTGCTGGGCGCCCACGGCAAAGGCAAGTTCATGGCCGAGATCAAGCCGGCTGCCTACCGCCTGCATGCCGGCGGGATCTTTTCCATGCGCAGCGACAAGCGCAAATTGCACATGAGCCTGCAAACCGCTTCCAGCCTGGCCAACTATTACAACCGCTTGGGCAACCAGGCCCTGTACGAGCACTTCCTGAGCCAGAGCGTATGCCTGTCGCTGGCGGCCCTGTCGCCGGCGCACAAGATCAAGGCCATGCTGACCGTGGCGCGCAATGTCATGGTCAACCTTGGCCGGCGCCTGCGCCAGGCCACCCGTAAAGCCTATGTTCAGTGAGCTGTTGGTGATCTGCACGGGCAATATCTGTCGCAGCCCGATGGCCGAGGCCATGCTGCGGGCACGGCTGGCCACCCCGGGCATCCAGGTGCACTCGGCCGGCCTGCATGCCCTGATTGGCGAGCCCATGGATCGCCTGGCGCAAGAAGTGCTGCGCGACCATGGCCTGGTGCCACCTGCGCATCAGGCCCGCCAGGTCGACCGCCACAGGCTGCGCCGCGCCGACCTGATCCTGGCGATGGAGCCATCCCATCTGCACGGCCTGTTCCGCCTGGCGCCGGAAATACGTGGCCGCACCTTTTTGATCGGCCATTGGCAACACCCGACGGACATTGCCGACCCCTACCGGCGTGCAAAAACCGCCTTCGAACAGACCTACGTGCACTTGTCGCGCTGTGTCGACGACTGGCTTCCTTATCTTCAGTCAGGAGATCCGAGATAAATGACTGTCATGAACCGCACTTCTCTGGACACCCCCCAGGACACCCGGATCGACCTGGCCACCCTGTTGCGCACCCTGCTCGACCACAAACGCCTGATCCTGTGGATGACCGGTGTATTCATGCTGATCGGTGTGCTCTACGCCATCCTCGCCACCCCGGTGTACCAGGCCTCGGCGATGATTCAGGTCGAGCCGCGCAAGGTCGGTATCGAGGGCATTCCGGAAGTCAGCAACAAGCCCATGTCGGCCTCCCAGGCCACCACCGAGATCGAGCTGATCAAGTCCCGCGCGCTGTTGGGCAAAGTGGTCGAGGACCTGCGCCTGAACGTGGAAACCGAGCCTGACCGCCTGCCGGTCATCGGGCCGTGGCTGTTTCGCACCTTTGCACCCGAGTACGCCGGCCAGTTGGCTGAACCCTTGTTCGGCCTGGAGGGCTATGCGTGGGGCGGCGAAAAGCTGGACGTATTCCAGCTTGAAGTACCCGAGGCCCTGCTGGGCGAGAAACTCAAGCTGGTGGCCGGCAAACCGGGCCAGTACGCGCTCTACGACCCCGACGGCCATCTGCTGCTCAACGGCACCGTAGGGCGCAGCAGCGAAGGCCAGGGCATCAAGATTCAGGTCGCCACCCTCAATGCCCGCCCGCAGACCGGCTTCACTGTGATCCGCCAGCGCAATCTAAGCACCGCCCTGGCCTGGCAGGAGCGGCTGAAGATCACCGAAGCCGGCAAGGACTCGGGGATCATCTACCTGCTGCTGCAAGACCCCGACCCGCTCAAGGCTAACGCGGTGCTCAACGAAGTCAGCCGCCTGTATGTGCGCCAGAACGTCGAACGCAGCTCGGCCGAAGCGGCGCAGCGCCTGGAATTTTTGCGCTCGCAATTGCCCATGGTGCGCAAGCAGCTCGAAGCCTCGGAAGCGGCGTTGAACACCTTCCAGACCAGTTCGCGCTCGGTGGACCTGTCGATCGAAACCAAAGGGGTGCTCGACCAGGTGGTCGAGCTGGACAAACAACTGAGCGAGCTCAAGCTCAAGCGTGTCGAGCTTGAGCGCCTCTATACCCGCGAGCACCCGACCTACCGCAGCCTGATGAGCCAGATCAGCCAGCTTGAAGCCCAGAAGCAGGGCCAGATGCGCAAGATCGACGCCCTGCCCCAGGCCCAGCAGGAACTGCTGCGCCTGACCCGCGACATGCAGGTCATCAGCCAGACCTACACCCTGATGCTCAACAAGAGCCAGGAGCAGGACATCCTGCGCGCGGGCAGCATCGGCAATGTGCGCATCATCGACAACGCCGACAGCAACGTCGAAAAACCGGTCAAGCCGATGAAGAAACTGGTGGTGCTGATTGCCACCCTGTTGGGCGCGCTGCTCGCCGTGGCGATCATCTTCGTGCGCCAGGCGTTCTATCGCGGCATCGAGAATCCGGAGGTCATCGAAAGCCTTGGCATGCCGGTCTATGCCTCACTGCCCTATTCACGCCAGCAGGAGCGCCTGGACAAGGCGGCCACCGGCCACGGTGCCCCGCGCGAATCGCGCCTGCTCAGCACCCGTGCGCCCGAGGAACTGGCCCTGGAATCGCTGCGCAGCCTGCGCACCAGCCTGCACTTTGCCATGCTCGAAGCGCGCAACAATGTGCTGATGATCACCAGTCCCCTGCCTGGCGCCGGCAAGTCGTTCGTGTCGGCCAACCTGGCGGTGATCATTGCGCAGACCGGCAAGCGCGTGCTGCTGATCGATGCTGACATGCGCAAGGGCTACCTGCACAAGGTGCTGGGCGTGCAGTCGCGGCACGGTTTGTCCGACACCCTGGCGGCGCGGCTCAAGTGCCTTGAGGTGATCAACCGCACTGAAGTGCGTCACCTGGACTTTATCTCTTGTGGTTTTGCCGCCCCCAACCCCTCCGAACTGCTGATGCACGACAACTTTAACAAGATGCTCAGCGAGCTGTCGCCGCTGTACGACCTGATCATCATCGACACCCCGCCGATCCTGGCGGTCACCGACGGCACGCTGGTCGGTCGCCAGGCCGGCACCTGCCTGCTGGTGGCGCGCTTCGGCCTGACCACCACCAAGGAACTTGAAGCCTGCAAACGCCGGCTCAACCAGAACGGCATCCTGATCAAGGGAGCGATCTTCAACGCCACCATCCGCAAGGCTTCCACCGCCGAGTACGACTGCACCACCTATGGATACAGCTATCACCCTGTACGCAAGTGAACAGGGCGCGCCCACTCCAGACCCCATGAATGCCCAAGGTGTTCACAGGGGCTGGCCAGCCATCACTAAAAGGAGTTAACCGTGGCCAGGACTATCGCAATGATGCAGCCGTACCTGTTCCCCTACCTGGGGTACTTCCAACTGATCAACCGCGCCGATGTGTTCATCCTCGGCGATGACCTGCAGTTCATCCGCGCCGGCTGGGTCAACCGCAACCGGATCCTGAGCAATGGCCAGCCGCGCCTGCTGACCTTCCCGGTCAAGAAGGATCACTTCAATCTGCCCATCATGCAGCGCCGCCTGGCCGACGACTTCGACACCGAGGCCGGACGGCTGGTCAACCTGATCGAGCAAAGTTACCGCAAGGCGCCGTACTTCGCAGAGGTCATGCCGCTGATCGAGCGGCTGATCCGCTTCCCGCAGCACAACCTGGCGCTGTACGCCGAAAACGCCCTGCGCGAGCTATGCGCCTGGCTGCGCATCACCACGCCGATCCTGCGCGGCTCGGATTTGAAACTGGCCTCATGCCACGACAAGCAGGATCGGGTCATCAACATTGCCCGCACCTTTTCGGCGACCACCTTTCTCAACCCTATCGGCGGTTTCGACCTGTACGAACGCGACCTGTTTGCCCGCAACGGCCTGCTGCTGCGTTTTTTCACCATGAACCCGGTTCGCTACCCACAGTTCGGCCAGCACTTTGTCGACAACCTGTCGATCATCGACGTGTTGATGTTCAACAGCGTCGAACAGACCCGCGCGCTGCTCGATCGCTTCACCATCAGTGAAGGCAGTGCTGCCAACGACCCCGGCCTGGGCGCCATTGTGCGACCCCTGATTCCTCAACTGGCCGTGGAGTAAGCCCATGTCGACCCCTGATCCAGCGCGCTGGTACCTGATCCAGACCAAACCGCGCCAGGAATTGCGCGCCCTGGAGCACCTGCAGCGCCAGCAATTCGAGTGCTACCAGCCACTGACCACCGGCACCGCGCGCCAGGAAGCGCTGTTTCCAGGCTACCTGTTCATTCGCATGGACCAGGTGCATGACAACTGGTACCCGATCCGCTCCACTCGTGGCGTGGCCCGCATTGTCACCTTCGGCGCCCAGCCGGTGCCGGTGCACAACGAGCTGATCGAACAGATCCGCCAGCGCCTGGCCCGACCGGCACCACACGACGTATTCGCCCACGGCGAGGCGGTGCGCATCAAAAGCGGCAGCTTCAGCGACGTCGAAGCGATCTTTCTTGCCCTGGACGGCGCTGAACGCGCGGTGATCCTGCTCAACCTGTTGCAACGCCAGCACAAGGTGGTCTTGCCCTTGAGCAGCCTGACCCGCGTGCCGGCCAGGGCTTGAGCGGCGCCTCTTATTGTCTTGAACTCGGCCTCATGAGCGGAACTTGCACCATGCCCAACCTGACCACCCTGGTGACCCTGACCTACGGTGACCGCTACACCTATTTGCACACGCTGATCAGCCGATCGCTGGAAAGCCCGCAGATCGAGCGCGTCATCGTCGTCAGCAACGCCTCCAGCGCACCGCTGCACATGCTGGTCGAGACCTGGCCCGACCGGGTCCAGGTCATTGACCTGCCCACCAACACAGGTTCTGCCAACGGCTATGCCGTCGGTATCCAGGCGGCACTGGACGCCGGTGCGCACTACCTGTGGCTGATGGACGATGACAACGCCCCGACCATCAACGCCATCGAGGCCCTGCACGACCGGCTGCAGCGTCTGCAGCCGACCTACGGTGCCGACCGGGTGGCCGTGGTGGGCTTTCGGCCGACCCACCAGGCCGACATTGCCATGGGGGTGCCGCAGCGCTTTGCCATCCAGCCGCGCTCAAGCTTTTTCGGCTTTCACATTACCCAGCTGCCTTACAAGCTATGGCGCCGCCTGCCGTGGGGCCGGCCCCGACCCGAGCATCAGTTGCCATCACTGGTGCAACTGCCTTTTGCCACCTACGGCGGCCTGCTGGCCCACCACAGCCTGTATCGACGCATTGGCCTGCCGCTGGATGCCTTGAAGCTTTACGCCGACGACACCGAATACACCTGGCGCATCACCGCCGGTGGCGGGCGGATTTTCCTGGTGCCCGAGGCCTTGCTCGATGACCTGGAGCACTCGTGGAACATCAAGGCGCGCACCAGCAATATCTATGAAAACTACCTGCTCGGCGGCTCCGACCTGCGCGCCTACTACGGCGCACGCAACCAGGCGTGGTTCGACAAGCACGTGTGGGCTGCCTCGCCGCAGGTCTATCGTTTCAACCGTTGGCTGTTCTTCTGCCTGCTGCGGGTCTTTGCGCGCCGCTGCGACGCGGGCGCACGCCTGAAACTGCTGGAAAAGGCCATCGCCGACGGTGAGTCCGGCCTGTTGGGCCTGAACCGGTCCTATCCACTATGAAACTGCTCTTCCTCAATAGCCTGTATGCCCCGGACATCGGCGGCGGTGCCGAAATCATCCTGCAACGCACCGTCGAGGGCCTGCAGGCACGTGGTCATCAGGTCGTGGTACTGGCCACTGGCGCCAAGGCCGGGTTGCATCAGGACAGCGTCAATCAGGTCAGGGTCTATCGCGCCGGCCTGCGTAACTTCTATTGGCACTTCACCCCTCAGCGGCCCGGCCGGCTGAAGCGCCTGGGCTGGCACCTGCGCGACCGCTACAACCGCAGCATGCGCCGTTATCTGAGTCAGGTCATTGCCCTGGAACAACCGGACCTGGTGGTCTGCCATAACCTCACCGGCTGGTCGGTCTCGGCCTGGGACGAGATTCGTCAGCATGAGCGACCCATCGTGCAGGTGCTGCATGACCTCTACCTGCTGTGCCCTGGCAGCACCATGTTTCGCAAGGGTCATGACTGCCAGCGCCAGTGTGGGCTGTGCGTGCAGTTGCGCAAGGGTCATGCCGAACGCTCGGCGCAGGTCGACAGCGTGGTCGGGGTCAGCCGCTTCATGCTCGAACGCTTGCAGGGCCAAGGGTACTTTCAGCATGCCCACAGCCATGTGGTGTACAACGCCAGCCCTTTTGCCCCACCGCCAACGACTTCGCAGGCCCCGCGTGCGGCCGACGCACCGCTGCGCTTTGGCTACATGGGCACGCTGTCCGAACCCAAGGGCGTGGGTTGGCTGATCGAACAGTTCTTGCGCCTGCCGTTCAAGGCCACGCTGGACATCGCCGGACGCGGGCAGTTGGCCGACGAGCAACGCTTCAAGGCCATGGCCGTCAGCGAACGCATCCGCTTCGTCGGCTACCAGAGGCCCGAGCAGTTCTATGCCGGCATCGATGTAGCCGTGGTGCCTTCGATGTGGAGCGAGCCGTTCGGCATGGTCGCCGTCGAGGCCTGTGCCCACGCCAAACCGGTGATTGCCAGCCGCATGGGCGGCCTGGTCGAGATCATCCAGGACCCGTTCAACGGCTTGCTGTGCAACCCCGACGATCCGGAATCCCTGGGCCTGGCGATGCTGCGGCTGCATCAGGACCCGACCCTGCTGGCACGCCTCGGCGCCCAGGCCCGCAGCAGCGTCGCCGCCTTGCTCGATCTGGACCTGATGCTCGACAGCTATGAACGCATATTTGCCCAGGCCCTGCGCGAGCGGCGGCTGATCCCGGTCAATCCTTCGCTCTGAGAGCTTTATGGGTCATGCCGTCGCCTTCTTCTTACAGCTCATCCTTGCAGGAAGCACACGATGATCGTTATCAATGCCCGGTTCCTTACCCAGCCTGTCACCGGCGTGCAGCGTTATGCCGAGCAAATCAGCCTGGCCCTCAAGCGCTTGCGCGACGACGTGGTGTTCGTCGCCCCGCATGACATCCACTCGCATCACATCGCAGGCGTACTGCAAGCACGTTGCATCGGCCGCCATCGGGGCCACCTGTGGGAGCAGCTCGACCTGCCCCGCTACCTGCGCCAGCAAGGCAATCCGCTGCTGGTGTCGCTGTGCAGCACCAGCCCGGTGTTCTATGCCAACCAGATCGCCACGCACCATGACATCACCTATGTGCGGTTTCCCCACACCTACTCGTGGAAGTTCCGCGTTGCCTACCGGCTCATGACTCCGATCCTGCTGTCGCGGGTCAGGACACTGCTGACACCCAGCGAGTTTTCCAAAGGTGAAATATCGCGCTTCTACAAGATCGACCCGCAGCGCATCCTGACCCTGCCCAATGCGGTGACCGAACACTTTGTGCCCAACCCCGCTGCACAGGTCGAACGCCCTTACCTGCTGGCCGTGTCCTCACCCAGCGTCCACAAGAACTTTGCCCGTATGATCCAGGCGTTCCTGAGCTTGCGCGGCCAGCCGGACCTGCAATTGCACATTGTCGGCTCCACCAATGGTCTGTTCGCCGAGCCTGACCTGCAGCGCCTGGCCAGCCGCGATCCACGCATCCGTTTTCTGGGCCGTCTCGATGACCAGGAACTGCTGGCCCAATACCAGGGCGCGACCGCATTCGTGTTTCCTTCACTGTATGAGGGTTTCGGCATTCCACCGCTCGAAGCCCAGGCCTGCGGCTGCCCGGTGCTGGCTGCCAAGGCCGCCTCGATCCCGGAGGTACTCAGGGACAGTGCGCTGTATTTCGACCCGCTGGAGGTCGGGCAAATGGCCGCCGCCATGCAGCGCGTTCTCCACGACCCGGCCTTGCGCCAGTCGCTGCGCCGCCAGGGGCTGGCCAATGCGGCGCGCTTCAGTTGGCAACGTTCGGCGCAGCGCCTGTCGCAACACATCGACAACCTGCAAGCCGCTCACGCCCGACCAGGCAAGACCGCCAATGGCTCCAACAAGTAGAGCCGTGGTTTGACAAGCCGTGTCAGCCGACAACACAACCTCTTTTAGTGATGCCCTTCACGGCTGAAGCCGTTCCTACACGCTTAGACGCCTGCTGTATGCGCCTGATGTAGCGAGATTCCATACATCAAGGAAGACCCATGAAAATCGCAATCGTCCATGACTGGCTGGTGACTTACGCTGGCGCCGAACGCGCCCTGGCCTCGCTGCTGCGCATCTGGCCCCAGGCCGACCTGTTTGCCGTGATCGACTTTCTCAGCGACAAGGACCGTGTGCAACTGGGCGGCAAGATGGCCACCACCACCTTCATCCAGCGCCTGCCCGGCGCACGCAAGCATTACCAGCGCTACCTGCCGCTGATGCCGCTGGCCATCGAACAACTGGACCTGTCCGGCTACGACCTGGTGATCAGCAGCAGCCATGCGGTGGCCAAGGGCGTGCTGACCGGCCCCGACCAGTTGCATATCAGCTATGTCTATTCGCCCATTCGCTACGCTTGGGACCTGCAGCACCAGTACTTGCGCGAATCGGGCCTGGACAAGGGCTTCAAGGGTCGGCTGGCGCGCATGGTGCTGCACTATATGCGCCTGTGGGATCAGCGCACGGCGGCCGGCGTGGACGAGTTCATTGCGGTTTCAGGTTTTATCGGCGCGCGGATCGGCAAGGCCTACCGGCGTGAATCCACGGTGATCTACCCGCCGGTGGACACCTCCAGTTTCACCGCCCAGGGCCCGCGTCAGGACTACTACTTCACCGCCTCGCGCATGGTGCCTTACAAACGCCTGCCGATGATCGTCGAAGCCTTTGCGGCCATGCCCGACAAACGCCTGGTGGTGATTGGCGACGGACCGGACATGGCCCGTGCCAAAGCCATCGCAGCGCCCAACGTCAGCCTGCTCGGCTACCAGCCGGCGGCGGTCATGCTGCAACACATGCGTGCCGCCAAGGCCTTTGTGTTCGCCGCCGAAGAAGACTTCGGCATCAGCCCGCTGGAGGCCCAGGCCTGCGGTACGCCGGTGATTGCCTATGGCAAGGGCGGCGCGCTGGAAACCATTCTGGGCCTGGACCACCCGACGCCCACCGGGGTGTTTTTCCAGCACCAGGACATTGAGTCGCTCTGCGCGGCAGTCCGTGAATTCGAAGCCGCGCAGGCGCGTATCACACCCACGGCCTGCCGGCTCAATGCCGAGCGTTTCTCGGTCAGCCGTTTCGAGCAGCAGTTCGAAGCCTTCGTCGACAGCCGCCTGGCCAACACCCGCCTGGCGGTCCAGGACGTACGCCTGCCCGTGCCCCTACCGAACGAGCTGCCGGTACGTGCCGCCCCCATCGAGTCGGCATGAGGCAAGACGGTCATGGACAACCCTGTACGCGGCATCTTGCATGCCCATCAATCGATCCTGTCAGTTGCCCATCGCCTGCTGGATTTGCTGGTCATCGTGTCGATCGGCTACTGGCAACACCAGCAAATGCCGCTGTTCGACCACACCGAAGCCTGGTTGCAGATTCTGCTGGCGGTGCTGGCGTTCCATTGGCTCAGCGAGTTTCATCAGTTGTATGGCTCCTGGCGCGGCGAGCGCATTGCCACTGAGTTGACCAAGGTGTTCACCTGGTGGGCGCTGGCCTTCGTGATCCTGCTGTCGAGCAACTACCTGCTGCTGGGCCAGCGCGACCTGCCGGCGCCCCAACAGATGACCTGGTTCGCCCTGGTGCTGACGGTGCTGTGCGGCTACCGGATTCTGATCCGCCAGGGGCTGCACGCCTTGCGCCGACGCGGCTTCAATACCCGGCGGGTGGCGATTTTCGGCACCGGCCAGGTCGGTGTGAGCCTGGCCCATTCGATCAACGATGCGCCATGGATGGGCCTCAAGCTGCTGGGCTTCTACGACTCCTGCCCGCAACAGACCGACCTGCGCAGCCGGAGGCTACGTGTCCCGGTGCTGGGCAACCTTGAACAACTGATCGAGGATGCCCGCTGTGGCCGTATCGACAAGGTGTACATCACCCAGGCCGAGCCGCAGTTGCGCGAGCTGATCACCGGCCTGAGCGACACCACCGCCTCGGTCTATCTGATTCCTGACGTGTTCACCTTCGAACTGCTGCACGCCCGCAGCGAAAGCATCAACGGCCTGCCGACCATCAGCATCTTCGATTCGCCCATGGACGGTGCCTGGGGCGTGGTCAAGCGCCTGGAAGACATCGTCCTGGCCTGCCTGATCCTGGCCGTGATCGCCGTGCCCCTGCTGATCATCGCCGTGGCGATCAAGCTCACCTCCAAGGGCCCGGTGCTGTTTCGCCAGCGTCGCTACGGCCTGGATGGCCGGCCGATCATGGTCTGGAAATTTCGCAGCATGACCGTGCAGGAAAATGGCGACGTGGTGCGCCAGGCCACCCGCAACGATGCGCGCATCACGCCGCTGGGCAGCTTCCTGCGCCGCACCTCGCTGGACGAGCTGCCGCAGTTCTTCAATGTGCTGCGCGGCGACATGTCCATCGTCGGCCCGCGCCCGCACGCCGTGGCGCACAACGAGCAATACCGCAAGCAGGTCAACGGCTACATGCTGCGCCACAAGGTCAAGCCCGGCATCACCGGCTGGGCCCAGGTCAACGGCTGGCGCGGTGAAACCGACACGCTGGACAAAATGCGCAAGCGGGTCGAATTCGACCTGCACTACATCGAGCACTGGTCGGTCTGGCTGGACCTGAAAATCATCCTGCTGACCCTGTTCAAGGGCTTTCTCAACAAGAACGCCTTTTGACGCTGCACGTCGACACCTCCCATGGCCCCCCGCGAATTCTCAGGAAGGAAACCGCCCTATGAAGCGACCTCTCGCCGCTGCAATGATCTTTGCCCTGCTCCTGCAAGGCTGTGCTTTTGCCCCCGGCCAGCACATGACCCAGGACGACATCGAAGCCCATGACCCTGACGGTCCCCAGGCCCGGCTGGTCGACATTACCCCGCAAAGCCTGCAACAGGCGCAGGATGTGGCCCTGGCCAACGGCCAGCCGCTACCGCCCGAGCTGCTCAACTACAAGACGCCTGAATACCAGGTCGGACCGGGCGATACGCTGCTGGTCACGGTGTTCGAACACCCCGAGCTCACCGCGCCAGGCTCCCAGGACCAACTCGATGCCAACACCCGTGAAGTGCAGGGCGACGGCACCTTGTACTTTCCGTACATCGGGCGCATCCAGGCGGCGGGCAAGACCGTGCGGCAGATTCGCGAACAACTGCGCATGGGCCTGGCACCGCAGTACACCGAGGTCAAGGTCGACGTCAAAGTCTTGCGCTACAACAGCCAGCGGGTATTGCTGTCGGGCTCGTTCAAGACCCCGGGTCCGCAACCGATCACCAATATCCCCTTGAGCCTGGTGCAGGCGGTCAGTACCGCCGGCGTCGACCTCACCGATGCCAACCTCGCCGGCCTGACCTTGCGCCGCGATGGACGCGACTACCTGATCGACATCGACTCGCTCAACCGCCGCGGTTCGCAACTGAGCCGCATCTACCTCAAGGACGGCGATTACCTGCACCTCAACAGCAACTCGAAAAACCGCATCTACGTGCTCGGTGAAGTGCGCACTCCGCAAGTGCTATCGTTCGGGACCACGCGCGTGACCCTGCTCGAAGCGCTGGGCAACGCCGGCGGCCTGAGCCCTGACAGCGCCGATGGTGATGCGGTGTATGTGATTCGCGGGGCCGATGCCCAGGCCAATACCGTGTCGACGGTCTACAACCTCAAGGCCAAAAAACCCACCGCCTACCTGCTGGCCGGACAGTTCGAACTCAAGGCACAGGATGTAGTGTTCGTGGGGCCAGCCAATATCACCCGCTGGAGCCGCTTCATCAGCCAGTTGCTGGGCTCGGCCAGCGTGGTACAGACCGGTGCCTCGTTCCGCAATTGACCCTCGCCACAGCCGCTCTTGCACGTTTGTCCCCTTTACCCCCTGTTGTTCCAGCAACAGCCATTCGACACCGGCCTGTTGCTGGAGCATCACCCGCAAGCTCCCACCCGCCTCGCCCCCTTGCACTGCGTGGCCTGCAGACCACCCTGCGGACTGGCACGCAAGCTGCTTTACCGTCAGACGCCTATTGCAAGGAATCTCCCCGATGTTGGTCGTTTCACTCTCTGGCAGTCCCTCTCCCACTTCCCGTTCCGGCGTGGTGCTGGCCCATGCCGGTACCTGGCTGGCGCAGCACGGTGTCGATGTGACAACGCTGCGCATTCGTGACTTCAATGCCGAGGACTTGTTGTTCGCCCGCTTCGACAGCCCGCAGGTGCAGGCGTATATCGAAGCGGTGAAGCAGGCCGATGGCTTGCTGATCGGCACGCCGGTGTACAAGGCCTCGTTCTCCGGGGCGCTCAAGACGCTGCTGGATTTGCTGCCCGAACGGGCACTGTATGGCAAGGTGGTGCTGCCGCTGGCCACCGGCGGCAGCATGGCGCACATGCTGGCGGTGGACTATGCGCTAAAGCCGGTGCTGTCGGCGCTCAAGTCCCAGGAAGTGCTGCACGGCATCTTCGCCATCGACAGCCAGATCAGCTACGGCGACGGGTCTGAAGGCGGCGTGCTCGATCAGGTTCTGACCGAGCGTTTGCATGAGGGGCTGGAGCATTTCCTGCGCAGCCTGCAGCACCGCCTGCACACCCGCCAGAAAGCCGCCGGCACCCATTTACAACTGGCGTTGTAGGAGCGCGCTTGCCCGCGACCGGCTGCGTTAGCAGTCGTAAAATAGTGGCATTTCGCAGATTTTCAGATCGTAAATGTGTGGCGTTGCATCAATTTTGCGAGCGCTGCGCACTCGGTCGCGGGCAGAGCGCGCTCCTACAGCCGCCCTTCAGCCCGTCACCCGCCGTTCACCCCATCACCAGCGGGTACAGCGACAGCACCAGCAGCAACGCCATCACGCCGTTGAAGATCCGCAGCCCGCGTGGGTCGCGCAACACGTTGCGCAGCAGGCTGCCGAACCCGGCCCAGATGCTGACGCCTGGCAGGTTGATCAAGGCGAAGACGGCGGCAATCACCAGCACATTGGTGAAGTAGCCCTGCATTGGCGTATAGGTGCTGATCGCGCCGATTGCCATGACCCAGGCCTTGGGGTTGACCCACTGGAACAGCGCGGCCGCCATGAAGCTCATGGGTTTGCCCTGAGGCTGGTCATCTTCGTTGGCCGGCCCTGAGGTGGCGATCTTCCAGGCCAGGTACAGCAGGTAGGCGCCGCCGATATAACGCAGCAGCGTATAGAGCAACGGCCAGGTCTGAAACAGGCTGCCCAGGCCAAAACCGACCGCCAGCACCAACACCATGAACCCGGTGCTGATACCCAGCATGTGCGGCAGCGTGCGACGAAAGCCGAAGTTCACGCCCGAGGCCAGCAGCATCATGTTATTGGGGCCCGGCGTGATGGAGGTCACCAGCGCAAACAGGGCAAAGGCCAGCAGCAGATCGAACGAGAGAGACATGACGACAGTCCAGGGCAGCGGTGAACAAGGCGTTCACACTAACCAGCCAGGCTGGACAAACACACGGACAGTTACACGAAAGTTGAGCCAGTACAGTTTCAGCCACATAAGCGCGCCACAGAAACTGTCAGCCCTGGCGATCCTGGCCGATCACACCGGCGTCGACGCTGACTTCGGCGCTGCGGTCGAATTCACGCACCTGCTGAATCTGCGGCTCGGCCAGCAACTGCGCCTTGCGGGCATGGTACTCGTCGAACGACAGGCCGCGACGGTTGAGGTCTTCCAGTGCCAGTTGACGGGACTCCTCGGCGCTGAAAGGGCGTTGTTCGACCGCATGATGGGTCGAGCAACCGCTGACGACGGCGACGGTGAGCAACAGGGCAAGGGCAGTAATACGGTTCATGGCGACCTCCGTGGTCGTTTCGATTCGGAATGAGCAAAGCTTAATCCCGTGCCGTCCCGGCCAAAAATCACCGCCTTTGATAGTCACTATCTGTTCATCGATACCTGCTCGATCAGCACGTCGCGCAGCGCCTGGGCGGCCACTGACAGGGGCTGCTCACCCAGGGTCATCAGGCCGATACGCCGCTCGATACGCGGGCCTACCAGCGGGATGCAGCGCGCGCCCAGTTCCTGCATCTGACCGATGCACAAGGCCGGCACCGCACTGACGCCAAGGCCATGGGCAACCATGCGTCCCACCGTTGCCAGTTGATGGCTTTCGAAGGCCACCGCCAGCCGGCCATGCAGTGGCGCAATCGACTGCTCCAGCAGCAGGCGCACTGCCGAAGGCCGCTGCAAGGCGATGAAATCCTCGCGCAGCAGTTCGCTCCAGTCGATTTCCTCGTGCCCCGCCAGCGGCGAGTCCGCCGCCACCACCGCCACGAAGCGGTCCAGCCAGAACGGCGTGAAATGCAGCAGATGCCCGGGCTCGGGCTCAAAGCCGATGCCCATTTCAACGCGGCGTTCGCGCACCATCTCCAGCACCTGCTCGTTGATCACGTCATGCACCGCGACGTTGACCCGTGGATAGCGCTGCCTGAACACCTTGAGCGCTTCCGGCAGGCGGTTGCCGGCAAACGACGGCATGGCCGCCAGCGACACCCGCCCCATTTGCAGGGTGAAGCGCTGGCGCAGCAGTTCTTCGGTGTTGTCCCAATCGGCCAGCAACTGCCGGCCCAGCGGCAGCAGTGTCTCGCCCTCCGGCGTCAGGCTCACGCTGCGGGTGGTGCGGGTCAATAACTGGCCCCCCAGCGACTCCTCGAGGTTCTTGATGGTCAGGCTCAGGGCCGGCTGGGACAGGTGCAGGCGCTCGCCGGCCTGGGCGAAACTCAGGCATTCGGCCACGGCCACGAAGGCACGCAGTTGTTTGACGTTCATTGTTTTGCTTTTCTTATCAAATCATCAGAAAAACAAAATTAACAAATCATTGCTCAAAGCAGAAGATGGCCGGCATGCAATCGCGCCACACTCCCAGACAATTACAACGACAACAAGGCGGATCATCATGGCCGGACTCGACAAACGAGTAGCAACCTATGAACAAGCCCTGGCCGGGCTTACCGATGGCATGACCGTGCTGTGCGGCGGCTTTGGCCTGTGCGGCATCCCGGAAAACCTCATTGCGCAGATCAGGCGCATGGGCACCCGCGACCTGACCGTGGTGTCCAACAACTGCGGCGTCGACGGCTTTGGCCTGGGCATCCTGCTCGAAGACCGGCAGATCCGCAAAATGATCTCTTCCTACGTGGGCGAAAACGCGCTGTTCGAACAGCAGTTGCTCAACGGCGAACTGGAAGTGGACCTCACCCCGCAAGGCACCCTGGCCGAGAAACTGCGTGCCGGCGGCGCCGGCATTCCGGCGTTCTACACCGCCACCGGCTACGGCACCCCGGTCGCCGAAGGCAAGGAAAGTCGTCAGTTCAAGGGCCGCAACTACATTCTGGAAGAGGCCATCACCGGCGACTTTGCCTTGGTCAAAGGCTGGAAGGCCGATCACTTCGGCAACGTGATCTATCGCCACACCGCGCAAAACTTCAACCCGCTGGTGGCCACCGCCGGACGCATCACCGTGGTCGAGGTCGAGGAGATCGTCGAACCCGGTGAACTCGACCCCGCACAGATTCACACCCCCGGCATCTACGTCGATCGGCTGATCCTGGGCACCTTCGAGAAACGCATCGAAAAACGTACCCTCAAGGCCTGAGCAGGAGCATTCGACCATGGCACTTTCGCGCGAACAAATGGCTCAACGGGTCGCCCGTGAACTCAAAGACGGCTACTACGTCAACCTGGGCATCGGCATTCCGACCCTGGTGGCCAACTATGTCCCCGACGGCATCGACGTGATGCTGCAATCGGAAAACGGCCTGCTGGGCATGGGTGAGTTTCCCACCGAGCAGACCCTCGACGCCGACATGATCAACGCCGGCAAACAGACCGTTACCGCCCGCACCGGCGCCTCGATCTTCAACTCCGCCGACTCCTTCGCCATGATCCGTGGTGGCCATGTCGACCTGACGGTGCTGGGCGCCTTCGAAGTGGACGTCAGCGGCAACATCGCCTCGTGGATGATCCCCGGCAAACTGATCAAGGGCATGGGCGGCGCGATGGACCTGGTGGCCGGCGCCGACAACATCATCGTCACCATGACCCACGCCTCCAAGGACGGCGAATCCAAGCTGCTGGCGCAGTGCAGCCTGCCATTGACCGGCGCCGGGTGCATCCGCCGGGTGCTCACCGACCTGGCCTGGCTGGAGATCGAGGACGGCGCCTTCATCCTGCGCGAGCGGGCACCGGGGGTCAGCATCGAAGAAATTGTCGCCAAGACCGCCGGCAAGCTGATCGTGCCGGACAATGTGATCGAAATGCAGTTCTGACTTTTTTATGCTTCAGGACCCCTGCACCGTCAGGGGTCTTTTTCGTATTGACTAAAAATAATAACGAGGTTTCTCATGTCTGCTCCCATCCAGGAAAGCCGCTCCGCCCGCTTTGCCTTGCGCTGCTCGGCCTGGGCTGAACGCTGGTTCCCCGATGCCTGGGTGTTCGCCGCCCTGGCCGTCTTGATCGTGACTCTCGCAACCCTGGCCATGGGCGCCAAGCCGGCCGCGGCTGCCAAGGCCTTTGGCGATGGCTTCTGGAGCCTGATCCCCTTCACCCTGCAAATGGCCTTCGTGGTCATCAGCGGCTATGTGGTCGCCAGCTCGCCGCCGGCGGTGCGGCTGATTGATCGCCTGGCGCGTATCCCGAAAAACGGACGCAGTGCCGTGGCCTGGGTCGCCCTGATCTCGATGGTCGCCTCGTTGCTGAACTGGGGCCTGTCGCTGGTGTTCGGCGGCCTGCTGGTGCGCGCCCTGGCACGCCGTACAGACCTGAAAATGGACTATCGCGCCGCGGGCGCTGCCGCCTACCTGGGCCTGGGCGCGGTCTGGGCGCTGGGTATTTCATCGTCGGCGGCGCAGTTGCAGGCCAACCCGGCCAGCCTGCCACCGTCGATCCTGTCGATCACCGGTGTGATACCGTTTACCGAGACCATTTTCCTCTGGCAGTCCGGGGTGATCCTGCTGGCGCTGGTGGTGATCTCGATCATCGTCGCCTACGCCACCGCTCCCGGCCCCAACAGCGCCCGTGAAGCCAAGGACTGCGGCGTGGACCCGGCCTTCAACCTGCCGCCGCTGGCCCCGCGCACGCGTCCGGGTGAATGGCTGGAATACAGCCCGATCCTGATCCTGGCGATGGTCGCGCTGGGCGTGGGCTGGCTGATCAACGAATTCAGCAGCAAGCCGGTGATCACCGCGATTTCGGGGCTCAACACCTACAACTTTTTGTTCATCATGCTGGGCGCCCTGCTGCACTGGCGCCCGCGCAGCTTCCTGGATGCGGTGGCCCGCGCCGTGCCGACCACCACCGGGGTGCTGATCCAGTTCCCGCTGTATGGCTCGATCGCCGCCTTGATGACCACGGTCAAGGGCAGTGACGCGCAAACCCTGGCGCACCACATTTCGCTGTTCTTCACCAGCATCGCGACCCACGACACCTATGCATTGCTGATGGGCGTCTACTCGGCGGTGCTGGGCTTCTTCATTCCCTCTGGTGGCGGCAAGTGGATCATCGAGGCGCCCTATGTGATGCAAGTGGCCAACGAGCTGCAGTACCACCTGGGCTGGGCGGTGCAGATCTACAACGCCGCCGAGGCCTTGCCAAACCTGATCAACCCCTTCTACATGCTGCCGCTGCTGGGCGTACTGGGCCTGAAGGCGCGTGACCTGATCGGCTTCTCGTTCGTGCAGTTGCTGGTGCATGCGCCCATCGTGCTGTTCCTGCTCTGGGCGCTGGGCACGACCCTGACCTACATCCCCCCGGTCATGCCATAAGGGGTCTTGCGACCGTGGAATGTCAGGCGTTTGACTGACATTCCACGGTCGCGCTGACGTCAGTCTGGCCACTGGCGAGCAGCGCGCCGCGCACAAAGCCGCCGGCCAGTTGGCGCTCGATGAAGTCACGCACATACGCCGCGCCGGCCTCGCGCCCGCGCGGCACCGCCATGGCCTGGCGGATTGCGGTAAAGGCGCCGTCCAGCACCCGGTAGCGCGGGTCGCTGGCCGCTGTCTGTTCCAGTGGCTGACGTACACCGGCGACCGCATCCAGGCCCTGCTCGATAAACAGCTCCATCGCCCCGGCCGAGGTCTCGGCCCGCTCCAGGCTGGCCTGTTGCAAGGTGCGGCTCAGGTACAGGTCATAGGCGGCGCCCTGCCCCACGGCCAGGCGCAACCCCGGCTGGTCCAGCTCTTCGACGCGCTGGTACGGTGCTTGGGTATTCACCAGGTAGGTGCCTTCGATCAGTACATAGGGTTCGCTGAAATCGATCAGCGCCGCCCGTACTGGTTCGATGGCCAGAAACGCCAGGTTCCAGGCGCCCTGCTCCAGCGCGGCGAACACCTTGCCGGCGGCATCAAAGGTCTGCATGTGCAGGCTCACGCCCAGCTCGAGAGCCAGCGCCTTGGCCAAGGCCACCGAAACGCCTTGCAACGTGCCGTCGGCGGCTTGTTGGGCCAGCACCGGGTTACCCAGATTGATGGCTGCACGCAGCACGCCATCGGGGGCCAGGTCAGCCAGTACGCCAGGGGTGACAGTGTTCATCGGGTGCTCCTGTGGTGTGAGGGAAAAATCCAGGTGATGACGTGCATGCAGATATACCCGGCACGGGTCAGGTTGCGTTCTTGGGCCACCGTGATGAACAGGTCCGGGCTGATCAGGTCATGACGCACCAATACAAGTCTTATCAAGACGAAACCGGCGTCAGCACAGGCTGGCCGGCAAAGAAGGCCAGCAGGTTGTCGGCCACCAGGCGCACCGAGTCATGCGAGGCCTCGGGCGACAAGCCGGCGACATGCGGGGTCAGGACCACGTTGTCGAGGCCCTTGAGGGCGTCAGGCACATTCGGCTCGTCGTCGAACACGTCCAGCGCCGCGCCGGCGATGCGCCGCCCTTGCAGGGCATCGAGCAAGGCGACGGTGTCGACCACGCTGGCGCGGGCAATGTTCACCAGATACCCCTGCGCACCCAGGGCTTCGAGCACCGAGGCGTCGACCAGGTGCCGGGTGTCGGCACCGCCTGGCGTGGCCAGCAGCAGGAAATCCGACGCTTGGGCCAGTTCGAGCACCGAGGCGTACCAGCTGTACTCGGTGTCCTGGCGCGCACGGCGGTTGTGGTAGCCAATGTGGATATCGAACGCGGCGGCACGGCGGGCAATCGCCAGGCCCACCGCGCCCAGACCGACGATGCCCAGGCGTTTACCGGCCAGCGACGGGCACATTGCCTTGCGCCACTCGCTGCGGCGCACCGAGGCATCGGCCTGCGGGATGTCGCGCACCAGCGCCAGCAGCAATGCCAGCGCATGGTCCGCCACGGTCGGGGCGTTGACGCCGGCGCCGTTGGTAACCTGGATACCGCGCGCTTCGGCCGCCGGCACATCGACTTTTTCATAGCCTGCGCCACTGACGCAGATGATGCGCAGGCCGGGCAAGGCGTCCATCTCTTCGGCAAAGAAACCCAGCGGTCCGCGGGTGACCACCGCTGTGATCTCATCGGCGTGCCGGGCAATGGCCTCGGCGCGCAGCGCGGCGGTGGGCGCGCGCAGCAAACGAAAGCCGCTGTCTTCCAGAATCGGCAGGTATGCGTTGAGGTTTTCGACCAGCACCAGCACCGTCGTTGTCATGGGAATGCGTCCACAGCCTGTTCAAAGGTGCCGACAGTAACCCGAGTCGCGGCTTTGTGCAGCCCTCCTCTGACCGATCAGCCCTGACGCTTGGCGCGATACATGGCCTGGTCGGCATGGCGGAACAGTTGCGCCAGGTCAGTGGCATCCTGCGGATAACGGGCAATGCCGATGCTGGCGCCAATGCTCCAGGGCCACCCTTCCAGTTGCATCGGCACCTGCAAGGCACTGTGGATCAATTGCGTGACACGCGCCGCGTCAGTGTCGGCCTGCATCCGCTCGAGCAACACCACAAACTCGTCGCCGCCGATACGCGCCACAGTGTCGCTGTTGCGCACACAGGCCTTGAGCCGTCGCGCCACCTCTTGCAGCAAGGCGTCGCCAGCCGCGTGGCCAAGGGTGTCGTTGACCTGCTTGAATTTGTTCAGGTCCAGGTACAGCACCGCCAGTTGATCGCCGTGGCGCTGGGCAGACTCGATCGCTTCTTGCAGGCGCTCCTGCAGCAGCATGCGATTGGCCAGCCCGGTGAGCTGGTCGTAACGGGCCATCGACTGCAAGCGTTCGTGCAACTGCTTGCGCTCGATGGCCGCCGCCACCTGACCGCACACGAACTGCAGCACCGATTGATCCTGGGCGGTGTAGGCCGGGCTCTCGCACGTGCCCTTGATCATCAAGGCACCGATGATGCCGCTTGTGGACTGCAATGGCACCGCAAGCCAGGGTGGCGCATGCGGGTCGAGACGCTCACGCAGGGCCTGCGGCCAGGCAGTGGCGTGGTCGGGAGCAAACACCAAGGACTGACCGCTGCGCATCACCTCAAGGGCCAGGGCCTGGACAGTGGCCGGGTCGGCCTCGTCGTCGACGTGGTAGGCAAACGTCACGTGATCCGGCGGCTGACCGCAAAGGACAATCGACAGGTTGCGCGCCGGCAGCAGCTCATCAAGTACTTCATGGATACGTCGGTACAGGTCCGGCAGCTCATCACAGCCATTGGCCGCCTCGGAAATCTGCAACAGGCTCAGGCGCAGGTGCTCGGCGCGCTTGAACTCAGTGATATCGCGAGCTACGGCAATGCGCAGGTGATCCACCTCCGACCAGCGGGCCGACCACATGATGTGCACCACCTGACCGTTCTTGTGCAGGTAACGGTTCTCGAAATGCAGCTTGGGCTGTCCCTGCATGATTTCCTGCGCCGCTGCCTGCGTGCGCGCCCGGTCGTCCGGGTGGACCAGACGGATCATCTGGGTGCCGATCAATTCCTGTGGGGTATAACCGAAGATCCGTTCACACGCGGCGTTGACATAGACATAGCGTCCCTCTGTGTCCACCACGCAGATCGCGTCCATGAGCATATCGACGAAACCTTCGAGGGCCCGGTGAGTGGTGTTTTCCATGAGACCTGCCTGGGAAATTGGGGACATTCATACGCTGGACTCATTGACCACACAGACTGAACTGCCAGCTAGACTGCCTGCTTGCGCGCTCAATAGTGCCTGCATTGAAGGCTTGCGGCCATTACTGCATGCCGGACACTGCTGTCAGGCGGCGGCAGGCGACAGACGGCGTGACGCCTTTTTCATCATCAGTAAGGAATCTGACCATGCAGGATGTTGTATTGCCCCGTTTCTCCACGACCAGGCAGCGGCTTGTCCAGGCCTTGATCGGCCTGGTGCTGAGCACGGGCACCGCCCTGGCCAGCGAGCCTGTCGGCAAGGCCTTGAGCGAAAAGGCCGGCATCCCGTGGCCAGCGGTCATCGCGCATCGGGGGGCCTCGTACGATGCGCCTGAAGAAACCGTGCCGGCCTATGTCCTGGCCCGCGAGCTGGGCGCCGATTACCTGGAGCTGGACTTGCAGCGCAGTCAGGACGGCGTCCTGATCGCGCTGCACGACGATAACCTGCGCCGTACCACCAATGTCGCCGAGGTGTTTCCGGCGCGTGCCGACGAGCCGGTCAACCGCTTCACCCTGGCCGAACTCAAACAGCTTGATGCCGGCAGTTGGTTCAACAAGGCTCACCCGGACCGCGCGCGTGCCGCCTTCAAAGGGCTGAAGATTCTGACCCTCGATGAGGTCATCGACATTGCCGAGGGCGGTGCCAACAAGCCCGGGCTGTACATCGAGACCAAGGCGCCCGGTCAGTTTCCGGGCATCGAGGCCGACCTGCAAAAGGCTCTGGCCAAACGCGGCTGGCTCGGCGAACGTCCGGCAGCCGCTGCCGGACACGTCAATGTCGCGCAACGACCGGGCCGGGTGGTGCTGCAGACCTTCGACAAGAACAGCCTGCAACTGCTGCACAAGGCCATGCCCCAGGTGCCCAAGGTCTTGCTGCTGTGGATCGGCCCGGGGTCGATCCCGGGCAAGTCCGAGGTGGCGTTCAAGGACTCGGGGTTCAAGGACCGGGCCAGCTACTACGCTGCCCAGGAGGTCAAATCCGAAGCCGACTTCCAGGCCTGGGTCGACTGGGCCCGGGACAACGGCGCCCTGGGCACCGGCCCCTCGTCCCGCCTGGCCGAGGGTGGCGAGCAAAGCTACATGGACCTGGTCAAGCCGTGGATGAACCGCCTGACCCACGACCGGGGCCTGATCATCCACCCCTACACGGTGGACGCTGCCGCAGACTTCAAGGCCATCAGCGCGGCCGGCGTCGACGGCTTCTTCACCAACCGCCCGGCCGAACTGCTGCGCTATTACGAGCGACCAGCCAAAGAGGACAGTGACGCGCTGCTCAAGCGCCACGGTTACTGAGGGCATCACAGCCTGTTTCTGGTGTAAGCTCGCAGGCTGTTGCGCAAACCCCATGAGAGGCTTATGCAGTCCCCCTTCAGACGCTCGACCCTGGCCGCGCTGCGCGGTTTTGCCTTGTCAGAACAGGCAATCACCCTGATTCCCAGCGCCGCCGATTACCGTCGGTGCCTGCTGGAACAGATTGCCTCGGCCACCCGGCGCATCTACATCATCGCCCTGTACCTGCAACAGGACGAAGCCGGGCAGGAAATCCTCGACGCGTTGTACGCGGCCAAACAGGCGCGTCCGCACCTGGACATCCGCGTGCTGGTCGACTGGTTCCGGGCCCAGCGCGGGCTGATCGGCGCCGGCCGCCAGCCGGGCAACAGCGCCTGGTACCAGGCCCAGCATCTGGAATACGAGCAGGAAGTGCCGGTCTACGGCGTGCCTGTGCAGACCCGCGAGCTGTTCGGCGTGCTGCACCTCAAGGGCAGCGTGATCGACGACAACGTGCTATACACCGGCGCCAGCATCAACAATGTCTACCTGCACAAGCAGGACAAGTACCGTCTGGACCGCTATCACCTGATCCACAGTGCCGCACTGGCCGACAGTTTTGTCGACCTGGTACAGCGCGAGATCATTGCGTCACCGGCGGTGCACCGTCTCGACCTGCCACAACCCCCGACCTCGCGCAGCCTGCGAGGCGAGATCCGGGCGTTTCGTGGCCAGCTCAAGCGCGCCGCCTACGACACCTCGACCGGCATCACTGACAATGGCGAGCTGCGCATCACGCCACTGCTGGGGGTCGGGCCACGCAATGCCCTGAACCGTACGATCTGCGACCTGATCGCCAGCAGTGAAAGCCAGTTGACGATCTGCACCCCGTATTTCAACCTGCCGGTGGCCGTGACGCGGGAAATCAATCGGGCGCTCAAGCGTGGGGTCAAGGTCGACATCATCATTGGCGACAAGACCGCCAACGACTTCTTCATCCCGCCCCAGGAACCGTTCAAGGTCATCTCGGCCCTGCCCTACCTGTACGAGATCAGCCTGCGCCGCTTCACCCGCAAGCATCAGGCAGCGATCGCCCGCCAGCGCCTGAACGTGCACCTGTGGAAAGACGGCGACAACACCTTTCACCTCAAGGGCATCTGGATTGACGAGCGCTACACGCTGCTGACCGGCAACAACCTCAACCCGCGGGCCTTCAACCTGGACCTGGAAAACGCCCTGTTGATCGATGACCCGCAAGGTCAATGGCGCCAGCCACGGGCCGAGGAAGTTGCCCACCTGATGCAGCACACCCGGCGCGTCGGCCATTTCGAAGAGCTGCAGACCCTGGCCGACTACCCCGAAGGCGTGCACAAATTCCTGCGCAGGGTCAGCCGGGTCCGTATCGAGCGCTTGCTCTACCGGATTCTCTGATCAGTCGACCAGTTGCGCGGCCCGCAAGGCCTGCATGGCTTGCAGCCAGCGCGGGTGCTGGCGGTACTCGCTGGCGGCATGGGCCTGGCCGTGCATGCGCGCCAGGCGCGGCGACGGCGTGACGTTCAGGCGTTGCGCCGCACTCAAGGCCAGTTCGGCGGCGGCGCGGTCATTGCACACCAGCCCCATGTCGCAACCGGCGCTCAATGCCGCCTCGATACGGCTGGCGGCATCGCCGACCACATGGGCGCCGGCCATCGACAGGTCGTCACTGAAGATCACCCCGTCAAACTGCAGCTCGCCGCGCAGGATGTCTTGCAGCCAGCGCCGGGAAAAGCCGGCCGGTTGAGCGTCGACCTGCGGGTAGATGACATGGGCTGGCATCACGGCAGCCAGTTGCCGGCTCAGGCGGGCGAAAGGCACCAGGTCCTGGGCGCGCAGACTGTCCAGGCTGCGCTCGTCGGTGGGGATGGCCACATGCGAGTCGGCCTCGGCCCAGCCATGACCCGGAAAGTGCTTGCCGGTGGCGGCCATGCCGGCCTCGTTCATGCCCTGGATAAAGGCGCCGGCCAGTTGTGCTGCGCGTTCCGGGTCGCCCTCGAAGGCACGGGTGCCGACCACGGCACTGCGCTGGTGGTCCAGGTCCAGCACCGGCGCGAAACTAAGGTCCAGCCCCACCGCCAGCACCTCGGCGGCCATCAGCCAGCCACAATGACGGGCCAGCGTCTGCGCCTCGGGACGCTCGGCAATCGAGCGCATGGCCGGCAGGCGGGTGAACCCTTGGCGCAGACGCTGCACGCGCCCGCCTTCCTGGTCGACAGCCAGCAGCAGGTCGGGACGAATGGCACGAATCGCGGCACACAGCTCGCGCACCTGGCGCGGGTGTTCGATATTGCGTGCAAAGATAATCAGGCCACCCACTTGCGGGTGGCGCAGGAAACTGCGGTCTTCAGCTGTCAGCCAGAGGCCTTCGACATCGACCATCAAGGAGCCTTGCAGGCCAGAACTCATAGGAAACCTTCACACCATTGCCTTGGATCAGGGCCGCATGGTGCTTGATCCGGCCGCCTGGTGCAATGCAGGCGCTCAGGCTTTGGCAATGCCTGCCGTGCCGTTGGGTACACCGGCGGTCTTGGTGCGCGGGCGTGGCTGGGCGGTAATCATCGTCGCGTCGGTCAACCCGCTGTCGGCGCGCATGCCGGCGGCCAGGAACGGCACCATCAGGCGCATGACCTGCTCGATCGAGGTGTGCACGCCGAAATCGTTTTCGGCAATTGCCCGCAGTGCCTTGATACCGGACATGCTGAAGGCGGCTGCCCCGAGCATGAAGTGCACGCGCCAGAACAGTTCGATGGGCGGTATGGACGGCGCAGCCTCATTGACCAGCACCATGTAACGACGAAACACCTTGCCATAGGTGTCTTCCATGTAACGGCGCAGGTGACCCTGGCTCTGGCTGAAGGCCAGGCCCAGCAGGCGCATGAAGATCGACAGGTCGTTGCCACTGCGCGGCTGCACCGCCATGGCTTGTTCGACGAGAATGCCCAGCAGCTCTTCGAGGTCAGGCTGGTGTTCGGGACGGGTCTGGCGGCGCTCCAGCTCACGGTCCAGGCTGGCGCAGAACGGCCCGAGAAACCGTGAGAACACCGCCTGGATCAGGGCTTTCTTGGAGCCAAAATGATAATTCACGGCCGCCAGGTTGACCGAGGCCTTGCTGGTAATCAGCCGCAGCGAAGTCTCGGCGAACCCTCGCTCGGCGAATAACTGCTCGGCAGCATCAAGAATACGTTCAACGGTTTCCGACTGGGCCATGACTCTCTGCCTGACAAAACAATCGTTTGAAACATACGTTTCAGGCAGGCAGGTTGTCAAGTCAGCGGTTCATTTTGTGGCCGAACAGTCACGTATTCAAGCCGGTCTGACAAGCGCATTCAGCTGCTCTATATAGACGTCCGTCTGGCGAAAAAATAAACAGGGCGATTGCCAAGACGCCTTCACTGTATATAATCCCAGTCACTGTACAAAAATCCAGAGCGCCCATCATGATCAAACTGACGCCACGCCAGGCCGAAATCCTGGGCTTCATCAAGCAGTGTCTCGAAGACAATGGCTACCCGCCCACCCGTGCCGAGATTGCCCAGAAGCTGGGCTTCAAGTCACCCAATGCCGCTGAAGAACACCTCAAGGCCCTGGCCCGCAAAGGTGCCATCGAGATGACCCCCGGTGCTTCGCGGGGTATTCGCATCCCGGGCTTCGAAGCGCGTGCCGACGACAGCAGCCTGCCGGTCATCGGCCGCGTCGCTGCCGGCGCACCGATCCTCGCCCAGCAGCACATCGAGGAGTCGTGCAACATCAACCCGGCCTTCTTCCACCCCAGCGCCAACTACCTGCTGCGTGTGCATGGCATGAGCATGAAGAACGTCGGCATTCTCGACGGCGACCTGCTGGCCGTCCACACCACGCGTGAAGCCCGTAACGGCCAGATCGTCGTTGCCCGTATCGGCGATGAAGTAACGGTCAAACGCTTCAAGCGCGAAGGCAACAAGGTCTGGCTGATTGCCGAGAATCCCGATTTCGCCCCGATCGAAATCGACCTCAAGGAGCAGGAGCTGGTCATCGAAGGGTTGAGCGTTGGCGTGATTCGTCGCTAAGGGAGAACACTATGCAGTTCCATTCGGTACCCAATACCCAACTCCACCTGTTCGAGGCATTCCTGGCCCAGCCCATGCCTGTGTCCATGGATGTGCCTTTGGCCGCGACCTTGCAGCCAGTGCTACAAGAGCCCGCTCCGGACGTATTCAGTGAAGTGTCGTTGCGTGGTGCCGCCGGGAACTGCCTGAGCCTGCTGGCGCCCATGCTGAGAGAGTTGAGCCTGGGGCCGAACGCACGCTGGCTGACCCTGGTCGCGCCGCCGCCAAGCCTGACCCAGAACTGGCTGCGTGAGGCAGGCCTGAATCGGGAGCGGATCCTGCTGCTACAGCCCAGCGGCAATCAGAACGCCCTGCAACTGGCTCGCGAAGTCCTGCGCCTGGGCCGCAGCCACACGGTGGTGAGCTGGTTCAATCCCCTCAGCCCTGCAGCACGCCAGCAATTGACGGCTGCCGCACGCATCGGCGATGCGCAAAGCCTGAACATCCGCCTGGGCTGATTTCAGGAAAGTCGACGGGGCTCAATGCAGCACACGAGGCCCGTCTTCTTCCTTCTCCGTCACGCCTTCTGCCAGACGCCCGGCCATCTGCACGCCTACGCTCAACATGGCCTTGGCGACTTCTACATGCTGACCCTGCAGGAAGACCTTGGCGTCCTCGGAGAAATTCAGCGTCACCAGCGAGCCCTCGTCATCAGCACGACGCAGCTCGATACGACCGTCAGGAAGTTCGACAATTTCAAGAAAAGAAGTAGGCATCAGTACAAATACTCCGCGAAAGGCGGACAGTGTAACAGTCCGCACGGTCGCATACATCACAGGTTTCAGAACTCGTTCAGGCCTTCGCGAAAGCGTACCGCCAGTGCTTTGAGCGATTGCCGCCAGCTTTCAAGCTCTTCACGGTCCAGCTCCGGCTCAGGCTCGCGGTCCAGGTTCACCGCCACGATCATCGGCTGGGTGACATCCCCCTTGGGCTTGACGACTTCACGCGGTGGCTCGAACAACGCGCCATAGGCGGCCAGCAACCGGGCCACCCAAGTGTGCGAGTTCTGCGCCAGCTCGATCAACTCGCCCAGCTCCGGAATGGCCACACTCTCGATGACCTGCGGGGTCAGCAACTGCTCGGCACGTGGCGCATTGGCTTGCGGCAAGCGGTAATAACCGGCGATTTCATGGCACAGGCCCAGCAGGGCACCGTACAGATGAAACAACACCGCTTCACGACTTGCCTGAACCTGCGCCTGGGCGTTGATGGCCTGGCCCTGCTCGGCCTTGCCCAACGCTTCCAGGGCCAGGCCTGCGAAGTAGATCTTCTGGTTGGTACGGGTATAACGCTCTTGAGCCATGCGGCTAACTCCCCTGAGTCACAAATGGAACGGGCGTAGGCCGGAGGCCAGGCACCCTTGCCGGGACTACCCGGCAAGGGCTGACCCGATCAGCGCTTGTCTTCGACCTTCCACGCCTTGCCGTCGTAGAACGCACGCCAGCCGGTCGGCTTGCCTTCCACTTCGGTCTGCACATATTGCTCCTTGGTCTTGCGGCTGTAACGCACCACCGCCGGACGGCCTTCAGTGTCTTTGGCCGGTGCGTCGCACAGGAAGTGATACTTGGGATCGATCTCTTCACGGTGCGGCAGCAACTCGATCACCAGAGGGGCGCGGGTTTCACGGTTTTTCGGGAACTGGCTGGCGGCCAGGAACAACCCTGAAGCCCCGTCACGCAGGATGTAGGTGTCGTCGACCTTCTCGCACTTGAGCTCCGGCATCTTGACCGGGTCCATCTTGGGCGGCGCCGCCTCACCGCTCTTGAGCAGCTTGCGGGTGTTCTTGCATTCGGCATTGGTGCAGCCGAAGAACTTGCCGAAACGGCCGGTCTTGAGCTGCATCTCGCTGCCGCACTTGTCGCATTCCAGGCTCGGACCTTCATAGCCCTTGATGCGATAGGTGCCTTCTTCGATCTCGTAGCCGGTGCAATCAGGGTTGTTACCGCAGATGTGCAGCTTGTGCTTCTCGTCGAGCAGGTAAGCATCCATCGCCGTGCTGCAGATCGGGCAGCGATGCTTGCCGCGCAGGACCCGCGATTCGGACTCGCCCTCGTCGTCTTCGGCAATCTCGTCGCCGGGGGTGAGGTTGATGGTCGCCTTGCAGCGCTCCTTGGGCGGCAGGCTGTAGCCCGAGCAGCCGAGGAACACGCCAGTGGAGGCGGTACGAATCTGCATCGGCCGGCCACAGGTCTTGCACGGGATGTCGGTCATCACCGGCTGGTTGGCGCGCATGCCGCCTTCGGCCGCCTCGGCCACTTCGAGCTTCTTGCGAAAATCGCCATAGAACTCGTCCAGCACGTTTTTCCAGTCACGCTCGCCCTGGGCCACGTCGTCGAGGTTTTCTTCCATGCCGGCGGTGAAACCGTAGTCCATCAGGTTGGAGAAACTCTCGGCCAGGCGCTCTGTGACGATATCGCCCATTTTCTCGGAATAGAACCTGCGGTTATGCAGTGCGACGTAACCACGGTCCTGGATCGTGGAAATGATCGCAGCATAGGTCGACGGACGGCCGATACCGCGCTTTTCCATCTCTTTGACCAGACTGGCCTCGGAGAAGCGGGCCGGTGGCTTGGTGAAATGCTGGCTGGGCTCCAGCGCCAGCAGCTCAAGCGCCTCGCCCTCGCCCATGTCCGGCAGCACGCTGTCATCGCCTGGCTTGGCGATCTGAGGCAGCACCTTGGTGTAGCCGTCGAATTTGAGGATGCGGCCCTTGGCACGCAGCTCATAGTCGCTGGCACTGACACTGACGGTGGTCGACAGGTACTGTGCCGGTGGCATCTGGCAGGCCACGAACTGGCGCCAGATCAGCTCATAGAGGCGCTCGGCGTCGCGCTCCATGCCTGTCAGCTTGCTTGGGTGCGTATTGACGTCCGAAGGACGGATCGCCTCGTGCGCCTCCTGGGCGCCTTCCTTGCTGCTGTAGAGGTTGGGCGCTTCGGGCAGGTACTTCTTTCCGAATTCGCTCTCGATGAAACTGCGCGCCATCTCCAGGGCATCGGCCGACAGGTTGGTCGAGTCGGTACGCATATAGGTGATGTAGCCGGCCTCGTACAGGCGCTGGGCCATCATCATGGTCTTCTTCACGCCAAAGCCGAGGCGATTGCTCGCCGCCTGCTGCAGGGTCGAGGTGATGAACGGCGCCGACGGCTTGCTGCTGGTAGGCTTGTCTTCGCGCTTGATGATGCTGTAGCTGGACGCCTTGAGCGTCTGCAGAGCGGCGGTGGCCTGGGCCTCGTTGAGCGGCTTGAAGGCCTCGCCCTTGTGCCGGGCGACTTCGAAGCGCACCTGGGCGCCCTTGGCCGTGCCCAGGTTGGCGTGCACTTCCCAGTACTCTTCGGGGTTGAACGCACGAATCTCACGCTCGCGCTCGACCACCAGCTTCACCGCCACCGATTGCACGCGACCGGCCGACAGGCCACGGGCGACCTTCTGCCAGAGCAGCGGCGAGACCATGTAGCCCACCACCCGATCGAGGAAGCGGCGCGCCTGCTGGGCGTTGACCCGGTCGATGTCCAGTTCGCCCGGCTGGGAGAAGGCTTCCTGGATGGCTTTCTTGGTGATCTCGTTGAACACCACACGCTTGAAGCGCTCGTCTTCGCCACCGATGGCTTCGCGCAGGTGCCAGGCAATGGCCTCCCCTTCGCGGTCCAAGTCCGTCGCCAGGTAGATGGTGTCGGCATCCTTGGCCAGCTTGCGCAGCTCTTCGATGACCTTTTCCTTGCCCGGCAGGATCTCGTACTGGGCTTTCCAGCCCTGATCCGGATCGACACCCATGCGCGCCACCAGTTGACGGCGGGCCTTCTCCTTGGGCGTCAGGACCGGCGCATCACCGGCCGCAGCCTTGCCGCGCTTGGCGGCAGGCTCTTTGCTGGCACTGGCCGAACCGCTGGTGGGCAGGTCACGGATATGGCCGATACTCGACTTCACCACGTACTGGTTGCCCAAATACTTGTTGATGGTCTTGGCCTTAGCCGGGGATTCCACGATGACCAGCGATTTGCCCATGGATCAGTAAATTCCTGAATACGATAAATGAAAGACAGACGCGAGCCTGCTAAAGGCACCGCTATATATAGTGGCTACAGAGTGAGGTCAAGCACGGGACTGTGCAGCAAAACCGTCGCCGGGTCGATCACCTCATGCATAAAACACGCTCTGGCTCGCGCTTTGCCCCCATGAAAGCAGGCACTGCAGCCACCTGCCTCACAGTTTTGCAACAGCGCTTGTCATGCCGCAGCGATTTTTCAGACCGCCTGATGGGCGGTTTTGACTCACGGCCTGGAAAAAAGACTTTCTTCGGCCTGGACCAAAGCAAAGCGCGGCACAGGCTCGCCGTCAACCTCGACGGTCTCCTGAAACATGTCCAGGGGCCTGACCCACATGCCGTAATCACCGTACAACGCCTGGTAGAACACCACGTACTCCTCGGTCTCGGAATGACGCGCGACGCTGAAAACCCGGTACTCGGGCCCCTTGTAGTGACGATATAGACCGGGCTGCAACAGCATCAACAGAATCCTCTTGAGTCGGGCAGAACCTGCCCTTGAAAAACCGTATCTGAAAAATACAAAAGCCGGGGCACAAGGCCCCGGCCGGTCTCACATGCGCAGAATCAGACGCGTTCGAAGACAGTCGAGATACCCTGCCCCAGACCGATACACATGGTGGCCACCCCCAGGCGACCTTCACGCTGCTTCATGACATTGAGCAAGGTGCCCGAGATCCGCGCCCCGGAACAACCGAACGGGTGCCCCAGCGCGATGGCACCGCCGTGCAGGTTAACCTTCTCGTTCATCTTGTCGAGCACCTTGAGGTCCTTGAGTACCGGCAGCGCCTGCGCAGCGAAGGCTTCATTGAGCTCGAAGTAGTCGATGTCGGCAATCGACAGGCCGGCACGCTTGAGGGCCTTCTGGGTGGCCGGTACCGGGCCGTAGCCCATGATGGCAGGGTCCACACCGGCCACGGCCATCGAACGGATCACGGCCAGCGGCTCCAGCCCCAGGTCCTTGGCACGCTGGGCTGACATCACGATCATGCACGAGGCACCGTCGGTGATCTGCGAACTGGTCCCGGCCGTGACCGTACCGCCCTTGGGATTGAAGGCCGGCTTGAGGGCCGCCAGGCCTTCAAGGGTGGTGTCGGGACGAATGGTCTCGTCTTCAGAGAAGACCTTGAGGAAACCGTCCTCGTCATACCCCTGCATCGGGATGATCTCGTCCTTGAAACGCCCCTCCACGGTGGCCTTGTGGGCCAACTGGTGCGAGCGCAGGGCGAAGGCATCCTGCTGTTCACGACTGATGCCATGCATCTTGCCCAGCAGTTCGGCGGTCAGGCCCATCATGCCCGAGGCCTTGGCCGCATGCAGCGACAGGTGCGGGTTGGGGTCCACACCGTGCATCATGCCCACATGCCCCATGTGCTCGACGCCACCGACCACGAACACATCACCGTTGCCGGTCATGATCGCCTGCGCGGCGGTGTGCAGCGCGCTCATCGACGAACCGCACAGGCGGCTGACGGTCTGCGCGGCAGCCGTGTGCGGGATCTGGGTCAGCAACGATGCCATGCGCGCAATGTTCCAGCCCTGCTCCAGGGTCTGGTTGACGCAGCCCCAGATCACGTCTTCGACTTCGCCCGGGTCGACCTTGGCATTGCGCTCCAGCAGCTTGCTGATCAGGTGCGCCGACATGTCTTCGGCGCGGGTGTTGCGGTGCATGCCGCCTTTGGAACGACCCATGGGCGTGCGACCGAAGTCGACAATCACCACATCTCTCGGATTCAGGCTCATAGGTTTACTCCTTGACAGACGCAGGACCAAAGAAGCTCTGGCCGGTACGGGCCATTTCGCGCAGCTTCGCGGTCGGTTGATACAGGGCGCCCAGCTCGGCGTAGCGATCGGCGAGGGCCACGAATTCGGCAACGCCGATCGAATCGATGTAGCGCAGGGCGCCACCACGGAACGGAGGGAAACCGATGCCGTAGATCAGGCCCATGTCGGCCTCGGCGGCGGTTTCGACGATGCCGTCTTCCAGGCAACGTACGGTTTCCAGGCACAACGGGATCATCATCCAGTTGATGATGTCGTCGTCGCTCAGCTCGCGCTGCTCATAGATGACCGGCTTGAGCACGTCGAGCACGGTGGCATCGTTGACCTTTTTCGGCTTGCCCTTCTTGTCGGTCTCATAGGCATAGAAGCCCTTGCCGTTCTTCTGCCCCAGGCGCTTGGCCTCGTAGAGGGCATCGATGGCCGAGCGGCGATCGTCCTTCATGCGGTCCGGGAAGCCTTCGGCCATCACGTCACGGCCGTGGTGGCCGGTGTCGATGCCGACCACGTCCATCAGGTAGGCCGGGCCCATGGGCCAGCCGAACTTTTCCATGATCTTGTCGATGCGCACGAAATCCACCCCGGCACTGACCAGACGGGCAAAACCGCCGAAGTACGGGAACAGCACGCGGTTGACCAGAAAGCCCGGGCAGTCATTGACCACGATCGGGTTCTTGCCCATCTTGCGGGCGTAGGCGACAGTGGTGGCCACGGCCTCTTCGCTGGATTTCTCGCCGCGAATGACTTCGACCAGCGGCATCATGTGCACCGGGTTGAAGAAGTGCATGCCGACGAAATTTTCCGGGCGCTTGAGAGCCTGGGCCAGCAGGCTGATGGAAATGGTCGAGGTGTTGGACGCCAGAATGGTGTTGTCACCCACCTGCGCCTCGACTTCGGCCAATACGGCCTGCTTGACCTTGGGGTTTTCCACGACCGCCTCGACCACCAGGTCGACATGGCCGAAATCGCCATAGGACAGGGTCGGGCGAATGGTATTGAGCGCCTCGGCCATCTTGGCCGGGGTCAGGCGGCCCTTTTCGACACGATTGCCCAACAGCTTGGCTGCTTCGTTCAGGCCCAACTGAATGGCTTCTTCGCGGATGTCCTTCATCAGGATCGGCGTGCCCTTGACGGCAGACTGGTAGGCGATGCCGCCGCCCATGATGCCGGCACCGAGTACGGCCGCCTGCTTGACCTCGCGGGCCTGGGCGTCATAGGCCTTGGCCTTGCGCTTAAGCTCCTGGTCGTTGAGAAACAGGCCGATCAGGCTCTGCGCCGCCGAGGTCTTGGCCATTTTGGCAAAACCGGCCGCTTCCACTTCAAGCGCCTTGTCGCGCCCGAAGCTGGCGGCCTTCTGGATGGTCTTGATGGCTTCGACCGGGGCCGGGTAGTTCGGGCCGGCCTGACCGGCGACGAAGCCCTTGGCGGTCTCGAAGGCCATCATCTGCTCGATGGCATTGAGCTTGAGCTTGTCGAGCTTGGGCTGGCGCTTGGCTTTGTGGTCGAACTCGCCGGCAATGGCACGCTTGACCAGGTCAAGAGCAGCTGCCTGCAGCTTGCCCGGCTCGACCACGGCATCGACCGCGCCGACTTTCAGTGCGTCTTCGGCACCGTTTTCCTTGCCGGAGGCGATCCACTCGATGGCGTTATCGGCGCCGATCAGCCTTGGCAGACGCACCGTGCCGCCAAACCCCGGGTAGATGCCCAGCTTGACTTCAGGCAGGCCGATCTTTGCGCTGCTGGACATGACGCGATAGTCGGCTGCCAGGCACATCTCAAGGCCGCCCCCCAGGGCGATGCCGTTGATGGCCACGACAGTGGGCACCTCAAGGTCTTCGAAATCGCTGAAGATGCGGTTGGCCTGCAGATTGCCGGCGACCAGATCGGCCTCGGGCAACTTGAAATTCTCGACGAACTCGGTGATGTCGGCACCGACGATGAACACGTCCTTGCCACTGGTAACGATCACACCCTTGACCGAGGCATCGGCCTTGAGGGTCTCGACCGCCTCACGCAACTCATTGAGCGTCAGGCGGTTGAACTTGTTGACGGACTCACCCTTGAGATCGAAATTCAATTCGACGATGCCACTTTCAAGAGCCTTAACCGTGATGGCTTTACCTTCGTAAATCATCAACTGATCTCCACGATATGGAAGCTGAACAATACACGCCGGACAGCAGGGTCCAACGAGACTACGACGTCGCCGTCATGAACACGCCAAATCAAAGGCAAACCCGCCGACGCGGCAGTCAGGATTCTGTCAGAAAAGTCTGACACCAAACGATCAATTCATACGCCCGTTTGATTTGGGTAGCACACCTTCATCCAAAACCGGCCAATTGTCAATTCGCCTCAAAAACCCGTGAAACCGGGCCAGCATTGAGCCTGCATGTTCCGCCTGGTCGGTATCCGCAGGCACACGCCTGCGCTGCCAATAGCGGCACCCGTGCAAAGTATGGGTCAAAGTCCAGCAGTTGCCCGTGCACCGTGGCGGTTCACATCAGCAAATTCTGAAGAAAAAAAGCGACAAAAAAGAGCAAAGCCGCTAGAGTCCAGCCATTGCCTGACACCCGCATAACAGCGTCATCACTGCGGCATTGCACCGTCAGCTCACCGCATTACCGGCCTGCCTGGCCACACCCAAGCCCGATGTTGCTATCGGGCTTTTTTATGCCTGTCATCCAGCCCTGTTCATCTGGCTGCCAGGGCCTTGAGTGTCGCATTCATATGTTGCAACACTTGTGCATCGCCGCGTTCTCCCCAATACAGCGCGACCATTTGCGTATCGGCCTCGACTTTGTAGACATCGGCCGGTAACGCCCTGAAATGGGCCATCATCTGCTCGTCTTCACAGACTTCGCGCCAGCGGTTCACCCACACCCCAGGCTCACTTTGCCAGTAAGCCCAGCAGGCTGTCTGCCCGGCCTGGCGCGGGCGGTGGTATTGGGCACAGGAGCCTGGCGGCTCGCGCTGCAGCCAGTGTGGCCACTCCTCGCGACTGAGCTGCATGCCCAGTCCCAGGCGCCGCGCCTCAAGGCGCAGGGCCATTCTGCCGTTCTGCCGACGAGTGGGCATCATCCACACCAGAGGGCTCAACATCACACAAATGATTGACAGAATGATCCAGCTCGTCATATTTCTTGCCCCCGCCTTACCCAGGCCTTACAAAAATCAATAAAACGCTGGCCCACAACGGCCTGCCCAGAAGGGCGCGAAAGGGTCATACTCGCCGCATGCAATCTTCCGGAGGATACCCTCATGCCGTACACACACATCCTGGTTGCCATAGACCTCACCGAAGAATGCGATCCGGTCATCCGCAAGGCACGCGAACTGGCCCAGGTCAGTGGTGCCAGGCTATCGACCGTCCATATCGTCGAACCCATGGCCATGGCCTTTGGTGGCGATGTGCCGATGGACCTGTCACAACTGCAACAGCAGCAGATCGACCAGGCCAAGACCAAGCTGGAGCAGATCAAACTCAAGTACCCGGACATCAAGACCGGCGAAAGCCACCTGGAATATGGCCAGCCGCGCCAGGAGATCCACAAGCTCGCCCGTGAACACAATTGCGACCTGATCGTGGTGGGCAGCCATGGCCGTCATGGCCTGGCACTGCTACTGGGCTCGACCGCCAACGATGTACTGCATGGCGCGCCATGTGACGTACTGGCCGTACGCCTGAAGAAACAGGAGTAAGCGAGCCGCCTCGAAAAACGCCCGGTATCAACCGGGCGTTTTCGTTTCATCAGTCGTCCAGTTCGGCCCAGCGCTCAAGCAGCGCATCCAGCTCGGCCTGCACCGTCTCGACCTTGGCCAGCATCGCCGTCACTTCGGCAGAGGGTCGCTGATAGAACGCCGGCTTGGCAATCTCGGCGCTCAGGGTCGCCAGTTGCGTTTCAGCCTGCTCGATCTGCCCCGGCAAGGCTTCCAGCTCGCGCTGTTCCTTGTAGCTGAGCTTCTTTCTGGCTGCAGGCGCTGCCGCCACGGGCGCGGCGGCCACAGGCGGCACCACGGCGCTCTTGAGCTCGGCCTTGCCCGACTTGCTGTCGGCCACGCCCAGCAGGCGTGGCGATCCGCCCTGGCGCAGCCAGTCCTGGTAACCGCCCACGTATTCGCGAACCTTGCCCTCGCCTTCGAACACCAGGGTGCTGGTCACCACGTTGTCGAGAAATGCCCGGTCGTGGCTGACCATCAGCACAGTGCCCTTGTAGTTGGACAGCACCTCTTCAAGCAGCTCCAGGGTCTCGACGTCCAGATCGTTGGTCGGTTCGTCGAGCACCAGCAGGTTGGCCGGCTTGCTGAACAGCTTGGCCAGCAGCAACCGTGCCCGCTCGCCCCCGGACAGTGCCTTGACCGGCGTGCGGGCACGCTGCGGGCTGAACAGGAAATCACCCAGGTAGCTCAACACATGGCGGCTCTGGCCGTCGATGTCGATGAAGTCACGCCCTTCGGCGATGTTATCGATCACCGTCTTTTCCAGTTCCAGTTGATGGCGCAACTGGTCGAAGTAGGCCACTTCCAGCTTGGTGCCGGTCTCGACCGTGCCAGACGTCGGCTGCAGGTTGTCGAGCATCAGCTTGAGCAAGGTGGTCTTGCCGGTGCCGTTGGCGCCCAGCAGGCCGATGCGGTCCTCGCGCTGCAGGACCATCGAGAAGTCCTTGATCAGTTGCGGGCCGCCCGGGTGCGCAAAGCTGACGTTGTCCAGCACGATAACCTGCTTGCCGGACTTGTCGGCCGACTCGATCAGGATATTGGCCTTGCCGGTGCGCTCACGACGTTCGCCACGCTCGACACGCAGGGCCTTCAGGGCGCGCACACGGCCTTCGTTACGGGTACGGCGGGCCTTGATGCCCTGGCGGATCCAGACCTCTTCCTGGGCCAGGCGCTTGTCGAACAGCGCGTTGGCGGTCTCTTCGGCCGACAGCATGGCTTCCTTGTGCACCAGAAAGCTGGCGTAGTCGCCATTCCAGTCGATCAGGCCGCCACGGTCCAGTTCCAGGATCCGGGTCGCCAGGTTCTGCAGGAACGAGCGGTCGTGCGTGATGAACAGCACGGCGCCCTGGAAATCCTTGAGGGCCTCTTCAAGCCAGGCAATGGCACCGATGTCCAGGTGGTTGGTCGGTTCGTCGAGCAGCAGCAGGTCGGGCTCGCACACCAGTGCCTGAGCCAGCAGCACACGCCGGCGCCAGCCACCGGACAACTCGGCCAGCGTCTTGTCGGCCGGCAGTTGCAGGCGGCTCAGGGTACTGTCGACCACTTGCTGCAGGCGCCAGCCGTCACGGGCCTCGAGCTCCTGCTGCACATGCATGAGCTGATTGAGGTCGTCTTCGGTGACGCAGTTCTGCGCCAGGTGATGGTACTGGGCAAGCAGCGCGCCGACACCGTCCAGGCCTTCGGCAACCACGTCGAACACGGTCCGCTCGTCGGCTTCGGGCAATTCTTGCGGCAATTCGCCGATCTTGAGCCCGGGCGCACGCCAGATCGAGCCCTCGTCAGGCTTCTGGCTGTCCTTGACCAGCTTCAACATGCTGGATTTGCCAGTGCCGTTGCGGCCGATGATGCACACCCGCTCGCCACGGGCGATCTGCCAGGAGACCTTGTCCAGCAATGGCATGGCGCCGAAGGCAAGGGACACATCGCTGAATTTGAGCAGGGTCATGATCTTCTCCAAAAACCGGGCGCGCATTCTACCTGAGATGGCGGGCGAATGTCGGCATCCGATGACCGGGCAATACCCTTGAAGCCCGCCACCTGCGCCCTGCGGGACAAAGATTTATTTCCAGGTGAGTCTCGATGGACGGCAATGCTTTCAACCGGAGGTGGCAAAAGGCTAAGCTAGCGGCACTTTTTACGACTCACCAGCCCGGAAGTCCCATGCGCGGTCGTTTGTTCAGCCTTGTATCCTGCCTGCTTCTCTCCATCACGGCCGCCACCCATGCCCAGGCGGCGGACCTCAGCCAACAGCGCAAACTCTATGACGAGGCCAAGCGTGCCCTGGCGCGGGGCGATACCGGGCCGTACATGGCCAGCAGCGTGGCGCTGGCCGACTACCCGCTGCAGCCCTACCTCGAATACGACGAACTGACGGCCCGCCTGAAAAGCGCCAGCAACGCCGAGATCGAGAAATTCCTGGCCGAGCATGGCGACCTGCCGCAGGCCAACTGGATGAAACTGCGCTGGCTGCGCTGGTTGTCCGAGCGCGGCGACTGGGCGACCTTCGTCAAGTACTACGACCCGAAGATGAACTTCACCGAGCTGGACTGCCTGTATGGCCAGTACCAGATCGGCCACGGTCAGCGCGCCGAAGGCTTTGCCAGCGCCGAAAAACTGTGGATGACCAGCAAGACCCTGCCCGGCGCCTGCGATGCCTTTTTCGCGCAATGGGCCGCTGCTGGCCAGTTACCCGAAGAAAAACGCTGGCAGCGTGCCAAGCTCGCCGCCCAGGCGCGCAACTACACGCTGGCCAAGACGCTGGTCGACAGCCTCACGTCCCTGGCGCCCCAGGGCAAGCTGTTGCTGGCCGTGGCGCAGAAGCCCGAGATGCTCAACAACCCGGCGCAGTTCATGCCGGTCGACGAGGCCATGTCCGATGTCGTCGGCCTGGGCCTGCGCCGCCTGGCACGCCAGGACCCGCAGAAAGCGCTGGCGATGCTCGATGGCTATGCCACCAGCCTGCGCTTTTCCCGGGAAGAGAAAGTCGAGATCGCCAAGGAGATCGGCCTGACCCTGGCGCGGCGCTATGACGACCGCGCACTGGACGTCATGACCCGCTACGACCCCGAACTGCGCGACGACACGGTCAGCGAATGGCGCATGCGCCTGCTGCTGCGCCTGGGCCGCTGGCAGGACGCCTACGACCTGGCCCGGCGCCTGCCGCCGTCGCTGGCCGACACCAACCGCTGGCGTTACTGGGAAGCGCGTGCGCTGGAGCTGGCGCAACCGAACAACCCGCAGATTCCGGCCCTGTACAAGGACGTGGCCAAGGAGCGTGATTTCTACGGTTTCCTGGCCGCCGATCGTACCCAGAACCCTTATCAGCTCAACAACAAGCCGCTGCTGCTCAGCCAGGCGCTGATCACCAAGGTGCGCAACACCCCAGGCGTGCGCCGTGCGCTGGAGTTTCATGACCGGGGCGAAATCGTCGACGGACGCCGTGAGTGGTATCACGTCAGCCGTCATTTCAGCCGCGATGAAATGGTCGCCCAGGCCAAACTGGCCTATGACCTGAAATGGTACTTCCCGGCCATTCGCACCATCAGCCAGGCGCAGTACTGGGACGATCTGGATATCCGCTTCCCGATGGCCTATCGCGACACCCTGGTGCGTGAAGCCAATCTGCGCGGTCTGCATTCAAGCTGGGTGTTTGCCATAACCCGTCAGGAAAGCGCCTTCATGGATGACGCTCGCTCAGGTGTCGGCGCCAGCGGCCTGATGCAGCTGATGCCGGCCACCGCCAAGGAGACCGCCAAGCGCTTCAATATCCCGCTGGCCTCACCGCAGCAGGTGTTGAACCCGGATACCAATATCCAGTTGGGTGCCGCGTTCCTGAGCCAGGTGCATGGCCAGTTCAATGGCAACCGGGTCCTGGCCTCGGCCGCCTACAACGCAGGTCCCGGCCGCGTGCGGCAATGGCTCAAGGGTGCCAATCACCTGGCGTTCGATGTGTGGGTCGAGAGCATTCCGTTCGACGAGACGCGCCAGTATGTGCAGAACGTGCTGTCGTATTCGGTGATCTACGGCCAGAAGCTCAACTCGCCGCAGCCGCTGGTGGATTGGCATGAACGGTTTTTTGATGATTTGTAAGGGCTGAACGGCCAGGATCCACGCTTGCGGCCGGGTTGTTCTTTGACCGGGGCGGTCTGTGAGAGAGGCTGCGACCCTCTCCCCAGCCAGACCATAGCCTGCAAGAACAACCCGCCCCCAAATCACCAGGCGTCTGCAATCAGTGTTGGCAAAGCGGCAACCGCAACAGTAAGTATGCAGGGACCTGTCAAAGGGGCTGGTAGTTGATCTGCAGGCGTGTGGCCAGACTGGCAAGTCGTTTGTCCAGCGTCCACAACCTGGCACGAGTGATCAAGGCTGATGCCAACAGGGTCATGTCGACCAGTCCGCATCCCAGACCATACAGCTTGTGCTGCTCTACAAAGGTCATCACTTCGCTTAAGGCAGGTTGCTGACAATGCTTCAAGCTGGAAAGGTCAGCCAGCGTTCGAACCCGCGCAGGCGGCGTACCGCACGCCAGCTCACCCAGGATCATAGGGTGGATCAGCACTCGATCATGCTCAAGCAATTGCACCAGGGGCTGATTGTGAGTTCGAAAGTGCGCCACCCAGATGGATGTATCGACCAATACATCCATCATTTCAAATCTTCATTTCTGCGTGGAATGTCCTTGATCGAGGGCATTGAAGAGCCAAGGGCAGCCAGGCGCTTGGCCGCCTGGACACGGACAAACGTCTGTACGGCTTCACGAAACAAATCGGCCTTGTCCATGTTGGGGTCTGCAACTTCCAGGGCGCGCGCGTACAGGGCGTCATCAATCGTAACGGTCGTTCTCATGATCGAACCTCGCTTACAACATCAATAATAATGCGAACATACATCAAACCTGATGCTGGCAGCGTGTACCTTTTAATACAATACTTGTGTTTCATAAAGGAACGACAGACGCGCAATCAACCGGCCGCTGATCTGGACGGATAGGCCTGGGGAAAGTGCGCGAAGCCACGCCATAAAGGGGGGCCTCTATAAACGCAGGCGAGGCAGTCAGCGCAACACCGACGGCGGCCCCACAAAAACAGGCGAAAAACGGTCGGAGTCACGTTCGACTTTACAGGTTGTAAATGAGCATTTTGACCGGGATCGCGCACGATCGGACTCGCGCACGGGCCTGTTTTTAACGCAGCGATGACAACGCAGGTCGTTTTCAGAGGGGTCCTAAAGGGCCCTACTCCAGCACCTCGACCGCCATCCCCACCTCCAGCTGCCCCTCCCCGTCACCCACCACGTTCTGCCCGAACAGGATCTCGCCCTCGACCTGTCGATAGGTCCTGAGCGTGGTCAAGGGTTCGCGGTCCTGGCTGCGCAGGCCGGTGGCCGGATCGATGGTGGTCAGGATGCAGCGCGAGCAGCCCTTGAGCACCCGCAACTCCATCGTACCGATACGAATGCGCTTCCAGCTGTCTTCGGCGAACGGCTCGGTCCCGCTGATCACCAGGTTGGGCCGAAAGCGCAGCATCTCCTGCGGCCGGCCGATGCGCGCCGAAAGATCGTCCAGCGAGCCCTGGCCAATCAGCAACAGCGGAAAGCCATCGGCAAATGCCACCTTGTCGGCGACCGTGCCATAGCCATCCGGCAACCAGCGCGCCCGCCCCTCGGGCATGTACACCATGCGGGCTGGCTTGCCGATAAAGGCACTGACCCAGGCGGCAGCCTCGTCACCGGCATCAGGCACCTGCAGGCTGTCGCGCCAGACCGTCACGCCACGCAGGGTATCGGCCTGATCACAGGGCACGGCCACGTCCAGCGAGCCCAGGCCCTCGGCGGCCAGCGTGACGCCACCGGTGGCATTCCACAGCACTGAAAGTTGCGACATATGCGGCAGGGCGCGCTGGGTCAGAAAACGCCCCGTGGCCGCATCGACCAGCATCCAGCGGCGATCCCCGGCCAGCCCCAGCGCATCAAGGCGGGCGCTGTCGAGCACCTCGGGCTTGCAGGACTTGAGGGGGTAACGGTAAAGCGCGCTGAGTTGTAACATGGCCATGGCCGGCTTTTCCTTGTGTGACACGAACACTTCAAGACTCGCGCCACAGCTTACAGGCTTTGCACACGTTTTAGCCTTCCAACACCATTTTCAACCGGTCGCGCACGATGTCCACCAGTTTGTCGGGCTGGAACTTGGACAGAAAGTTGTCACACCCCACCTTCTTGACCATCGATTCGTTGAAACTGCCCGACAGTGAGGTGTGCAGCACCACATACAACCCTTTCAGTCGCGGATCGTTGCGGATTTCGGTGGTCAGACGATAACCGTCCATTTCCGGCATTTCGGCGTCGGTAAAGACCATCAGCAGTTTTTCGTTCATGTCCATGCCGGTGTCGGCCCAAGCCTTGAGCATGTTCAGGCCCTTGAGGCCATCGCTGGCCGTGTGCAGCTTCAGGCCCAGCTGTGACAGGGTATCGCGCAATTGGGCCAGGGCGACCTTGGAGTCGTCCACCAGCAGCACTTCGAGCCCGTGCGCATGATCCAGGATCGGGTCTTCGAGTTTTTCGCGTGAGACCTTGGCGTTGTACGGCACGATCTCGGCCAGGACCTTTTCCACGTCGATCACTTCCACCAACTGGTCATCGACCTTGCTGATGGCCGTCAGGTAATGCTGGCGACCGGCACTGGCCGGCGGTGGCATGATCGCTTCCCAGTTCAGGTTGATGATGCGATCGACGCCCCCGACCAGAAACGCCTGCACCGTACGGTTGTACTCGGTCACGATGATGGTGCTCTCCGGGCCTGGCACCAGCGGGCGCATGCCGATGGCCTGGGACAGGTCGATCACCGGCAGGGTCTGGCCACGCAGGTTGACCACGCCGCACACGAACGAATGACGCTGCGGCATGAGCGTCAGCTTGGGCAACTGCAGCACTTCCTGGACCTTGAATACGTTGATCGCGAACAACTGACGACCGGCCAGGCGGAACATGAGGATTTCCAGGCGATTCTCGCCCACCAATTGTGTGCGCTGATCTACTGTGTCGAGAATGCCGGCCATTTATAGCTCCTGAAGCGTTGATAACGATGAGTCTGCCAGCCGGTTTATCGGCTGGAAAACGCCAGACCTTAGCGACCCTTGAAGGCTATTTGCAGTCAATCGGAGTCATTGATGTCATACAGGCATCATGCTTGAGTGGTGCCTTGATTGCCACTGCCCGACAGGCCTGCAAGCCCTCCCGCAAAGCCAATTGGAATGCCCGAGCGTAAGGGTAAGCCTGAGTCCGGCTCGGGGCGCGCCCGATACTCGTCATATTCGATAGCCATTATTGTGACGACCTTCTCAACGCATGAATGGAGTCAGGCCGTTGACCGTGCTTCAGGATTTGCGACCCTTACACCTGCCCGGGCGCTATTGCGCGTCCGGGTGCGCGCCTGCTGCAGCCTCTGTCGTGCGTTCAAAGCGGTTGAATATCACAGCCAGGCAACATTCAGAAACGCCCTACAGACTTTCCAACAAAACCAAAATTAACTGTCAGGCATTCATAACGCGCGCCCTGTGTGCGCTATCCATTGAGCATGGAGATCAAGGATGCTGAACAGCAATCAATGGTTGCATCGACACGATCAATTCGTGACCCAGTCCCAGGCATTGCTGCACCGGTTGCACGAATGCGTGACTCATCTGGAAATGATCGCCGATGACGAAGATGCCATCGCCTGCCTGCAAGCGACCCTGCTCAGCCTTACCGAGCAGGCCGCCGGCGCCTCGCTGGACACTATGGCGGCCTTCACCCTGCAACTGCAGCAACGCCTGGCGCGGTTGATCGATAGCCATGGCTTGAGCCTTGAGGCCATCGCCACACTCAGGCACTGCCTGGGCCTGCTGGCCTGGCAACTGGAACTGATCGACCCGCACACCGGCGAGTTGCCGCTGGACGATGATGATCAGCATCGGTTGCTCGCCAGGCTCGGCGATCAGGCAGCAACCGCTACGCCCCCAGGCGTCAGTCAGCGCGACTGAGCCAGGGCGTTTCGCTGGCACCCAAGAGCGCGGACCCCGTTGGCAAATGCACCCGCAAGGCCGCCGGCCGCGCACTGAAACGCATCGATTTGATCGACAACGGCTCGCCATCAAGGTTGATGTCCAGGCCTTGTGCCGACTTGATCTCGACCCACGGCAGGCGGGCGCGGACAAACATGTTCTCGATACCCAGCCCGCCGGACAGCAGGCTCTTGAGCGTACCGACCAGTTCTTGCGGGGCCGGCAGGATACTGATGTCCAGCAGGCCATCATCGGCCAGCGCCGTGGGGCACAGTTCATGGCCACCGCCGGCCTGGCGTCCGTTACCGATACCCAGTGCCAGCAGGTCGCCGCTCCATTGGAAGTCAGGGCCGCTCAACTCGCCATAGGCCGCATGCAGTTCACTGAAACGGCTCAACCCGGTGAACAGATAGGCGGCACCGCCCAGGACCTTTTTCAGGTCTTCAGAGGTATTGGCCGTCACCTGGCTGCCGAAGCCGCCGGTGGCCATGTTGAGAAACAGCTTGCCGTCCACCTCGCCCAGGTCAACCGGGCGTGCCGGGGCGTCCAGCAAGTCCATGGCGGCATCGACCTCCAGCGGCACACCGGCGGCACGGGCAAAGTCATTGGCCGTGCCCAGGGGCAGGATCACCAGGCTCAACGGATCATCATCGCCCACTGGCACGTCGCTCAAGGCCAGCGCCTCGGCGATGTCGCGCAAGGTGCCGTCGCCACCGCCGGCAATCACCCGTCGATGACCGGCGGCCAGGGCCTCGGCGACCAGCCGTTGCGCGTCGCCACCTTCCCAGGTCAGGCGCACATCCAGCTCCCAGCCCTCCTCGCGCTTGCGGCTGACGGCACTGCGTACATCCTCATTGAGCGACTGCTTGCCATGAAGAATCAGAATCGCTCTGCGTTGAGCCATGACGGTCCCCTGTAATCGATGATGGTTGCCACGTCCGCGCCGGACGCCGGGCGTTGCCCTGGGCAGGTTCGTCGCGGGCGGCGGGCGATACCTGCATATGACCCTGGCCAAAACAAAAGCGCTCGCGAGCGCCAGTAATTTTTTCGTGCCCCGGCCAGCGCCTGCATCGGCCCGGTTTTATTGGGGAAAGAAACTGCAGGCGGGCGGTTTGCACGTTCGCTGTCCGGCAAATCCGCGTGTCAAACCCGACGTTTTTTGTTGCATGGGCTTTACTGTCAAAAAGCCTGACCGAGAGCGGCTTCTGTTCGCCATCACAGATACGTCCTACATGAAAACAAGGCATTAGCTATAGCAATCGTCAGAACTGTTAACAAGTGACTGAAAATCCAAGGAGCAATAAACCTGCAAACGCCAAAACAATGACTATATTTCCCAGCTCTTACAAATAGACATTTTTTTGACCTTCTCCTGTCAAGCCATGGATTTCAAGGACCGACGCTTGAGCAAAGGATCGACACGCAGTGAGGAAACCCTATGCGGTTGCAGCCCGTCGACAGTCTGTCGCTGACCCGAACCAGCCTGGTGGAGTATTTCCTGTTCGGCATTCGCCTAGCCCATGGCCTGGCCTGCGTGGTGCCGGGGTTGGTAATCCTGGCACTGGAGCCTGCGATCCAGGTCGATCAGGCCAAGGGGCAGTTGGGCATGCTGCTGGTCTTCGGCCTGATCTGCGTGATGATGTTCCAGGCGCTGGGCGTGTATTCCGAGGCCTTGTTCAGCAACTCGCTGCGCATGCGCATGATCCTGTTCGCCTGGACGGCGGCCTTCGGCCTGTTGTTGATCATGCATCACTTCATGCAAGTGCTGCAGTCGGTGAGCCAGGACGCGCTGCTGGTCTGGTACCTGTCGACCCTGGCCCTGCTGTGCCTGCTGCGCCTGCTGTTACTGGTGCTGTTCCGCCACCTGATGAAGAAAGGCCTGTTCCTGCAAAACGCGGTGATTCTGGGCGCCACCGAGAACGGCCTGCGCCTGGCCGAATACCTGCTCCAGCATCAGGACATTCGTTCGGGGGTCAGCGGTTTCATCGACGATCGCATCGGGCGCATGCCCAAGACCGTTGCCAACCTGCCGCTGCTGGGCAATACCGGCGACCTGGAGCGCCTGATCCGCGAAGACAAGGTCACCCAGGTGCTGGTGGCCCTGCCCTGGACGGCCGAAAACCGCATGGACTACATCATTCGCGAGCTACGCCGGTTGCCGGTCAATGTGCTGCTGGTGCCGGACATGATTGCCTTTCGCCACACCCATAACCGCATCACCGAAGTGGCCAGCCTGCCGATGTTCAATGCCTCGGATGTGCCGCTCAACGGCTGGTCGCCGTTCATCAAGCGCGCCGAGGACATCGTGCTGTCGTCACTGGCCGTGGCCCTCTTGTCTCCGGTCATGCTGCTGGTGGCTGTTGCCATCAAACTCGACTCCAGGGGCCCGGTGCTGTTCCGGCAGAAACGCTACGGCTACAACAACCGCCTGATCGAGGTCTTCAAGTTTCGCTCCATGCATCAGCACCAGGCCGATGCCACGGCGGAAAACCAAACCACCCGCCACGACGCCAGGGTCACGCGGGTCGGTCGCTTCATCCGTAAAACCAGCCTGGATGAGCTGCCACAGCTGTTCAATGTGGTGGCCGGCACCATGTCCATGGTGGGCCCGCGCCCCCATGCCACAGCCACCAAAGCGGCCGGCATTCTCTTCGAGCAAGCGGTCAAGGAGTACACCTCGCGGCATCGCGTCAAACCGGGCATTACAGGACTTGCGCAGATCAACGGCTACAGGGGTGAGACAGATACCGTGGAAAAAATCGAGAAGCGCGTCGAATTCGATCTTGAGTACATCGAAAACTGGTCCGTCTGGTTCGATCTCTACATCCTTCTGCGCACGGTTCCGGCCGTGCTGCTCAACCGAGAGGTTTATTGATTGATGAGTACCCTCATCCCTTGCATCATCGCCGGCGGTTCCGGCACCCGGCTATGGCCGGTCTCGCGCCAGGCCATGCCCAAGCCGTTCATGCGCCTGCCCGATGGCGAAAGCCTGCTGCAAAAGACCTTCAACCGCGCCACCGGCATTCCCCAGGTCGAACACCTGCTGACCGTCACCAACCGTGAAGTGTATTTCCGCACGGTCGACGACTACCGGCCGCTGAATAAAAAGCGCGCCAGACTCGACTTCATCCTGGAGCCGGTGGGACGCAACACGGCACCGGCCATCGTGGCCGCTGCGCTGCACGTGGCCACGTTGTACGGCGAGGATGCGCAGATGCTGATCCTGCCGGCCGACCACCTGATCTCGGACATTGAGGCCTTTCAGGCCGCCGTGGCCCAGGCCCGGCACCTGGCCGAACAGGGCTGGCTGGTGACCTTCGGGATTGTGCCCGACAAAGCGGAAACCGGCTTTGGCTACATCGAAAAGGGCCAGAAGCTCAATGGCGACGGCTACCAGGTGGCGCGCTTTGTCGAAAAACCCGACGCCGACACGGCCAAGGCCTGGGTCGACGGCGGGCTGCACCTGTGGAATGCCGGCATGTTCTGCCTGCGCGCCGACACCCTGCTGGCCGAGATGCGCCTGCATGCCCCCGAGGTGCTCGACGCAGTCAGCGCCTGCCTGGCCCACAGCACCACCAAGCAAGGCAGCCATGAATTACAGGTCGAGCTGGACAATGACCTGTTCGCCCAGGTGCCGGACATTTCCATCGACTACGCCCTGCTGGAGCACTCGGCCAGAGTGGCGGTGGTGCCCTGCCAACTGGGCTGGAGCGACATTGGCTCCTGGCAGGCCCTGCGCGAACTGACGCCGGCCGACGCCCAGGGCAACCAGTGCAACGGCCAGACCGTGCTGCACGAGGTCACCAACTGTTTCATCGACTCGCCCAAGCGCCTGGTCGGCGCGGTCGGCCTGGACAACCTGATTATCATCGACACCCCCGACGCCCTGCTGATCGCTGACGGCAACCGCAGCCAGGACGTCAAGCTCATCGCCCAGGAACTCAAGCGCCAGGACCACGAAGCCTATCGCCTGCACCGCACCGTCACCCGGCCGTGGGGCACCTACACCGTGCTTGAGGAGGGCAAGCGCTTCAAGATCAAGCGCATCGTGGTGCACCCGCAGGCTTCGCTGTCGTTGCAGATGCATCACCACCGCAGCGAGCACTGGATCGTGGTCAGCGGCATGGCCACGGTCACCAATGGCGAGCGCGAATTCATGCTCGACACCAACGAGTCGACCTTTATCAAGCCCGGCCACACTCACCGTCTGGTCAACCCCGGGGTCATCGACCTGGTGATGATCGAGGTGCAGAGCGGCGAGTACCTGGGCGAAGACGACATCGTGCGCTTTACCGACATCTACGGGCGCGTGCCGGCCCAGACCGCCAAGGCCTGAACCGCTGCGTGACCGGCCGCGTGTGCGTTCTGGCACGCGGCACTTGCAACCCGGCGCTGTGGGCCGGCATGTTTTCCCCGTCAGGGAGCTGTATTCATGGATCGGATGTATATGCGCCCTTTCAAATCCGTGCTGCTGGCCGCCTGCCTGCTGGCGCTCGGTGCCTGCAACACCCCGGCCAGGGTCGGCGTACCGGACGACAGCGCCTTGATCGAGGCCGGCCGCACCGCCGGGCTTGCGCTGGCCGGCAAGCCGTTGCCGGCGCAGAAGATTCGAGCCGGCGACACGTTGCGTATCGTGCGCAACACCGGCGAGCCGCCGACCATTTCGGCCTTCACGGCCAACACCCTCTATGAACTGACGCTGTTTCAGGTGCTCACCGACGGCACCTTTTCCTATCCCTGGGTCGGCACCGTACAAGCTGCCGGCCTGACCGTCCCGCAACTGACCGCGCACCTGCAGAACCAGCTCAAGGACATCTATCGCGAGACCGCGATGACCATCAACATCAACCAGGCGCCGGGCAACACGGTGTTCATCGGTGGCGCGGTGCGCAACTCGACCAACCTGCCGGTGACCGTCGCCACTACCCTGGACCAGGCCATCATCGGCGCCGGCGGCGTGGCCCCTGACGGCGACGCGCAACTGGTGGCCTTGCTGCGCCAGGAAGACAACGGCCTCTACAAGACCTATTTCTTCGACTACAGCAAGATGCTCTGGTCCAGCCCCCAGGCGCCCCGGGGTCCGGTACTGCTGCAACGCGGCGATGTGGTGTTCGTGCCCAAATCCACGGTCGGCAACAAGGCCGATGGCGTCAACCTGTACTTCAACCAGTTGATCCCGTTCTCCAAGTCCCTGGGCTTTGGCGTGAATTACGAGTTGCAGAACTAACTGTCAGGGAAAAGACACATGATCAACATCCGTTCATTTCGTGATCTGCTGCGCCTGTTTTTCATTTTCAGGCGTGAAGTGCAGACCACGGTGCTGGTGACGTTTGTCATCGTGGTGCTGGGTGCCTTCCTGCTGCCCAACCGCTACGAGTCCACCGCCCTGCTGCTGGTCAAGCCTGGCCGCGACAGCAGCACGGTGCCGATCGAGCTGTCCAACCGCCAGTCGATCGTGTTGCCCAGTGCCTTGCGCGACCCGTTGCTGGACGAAGAACGGATGCTCACCGGCCGACCGATCACCCGTACGGTGGCCGAAAAATACCTGGCCGAAATGTCCAAGGCCCGGGAAGAAGCGGGCTTCATGGGTTCGGTCAAGAACCTGCTCAAGGATTCGGTCTACGCAGTGTTCGACACCGTGCACCGGTTGTTCGAACTGATCGGCCTGGCCGAACGGCGCTCGGCAGCCGAGCGCCTGGCCGAGAACCTGGAAAAGGGCTTCAAGGTGCGCCACGAGCCAGGCTCGTCGGTCATGGAACTGACCTTCACCTGGGACGATCCGGCCGTGGCCCAGGACGTGCTGCGCAACTGGATCGAGGAGTACCAGCTGCAACGCACCAAGACCCTGGGCCGGGTCAGCCTGTATACGTTCTTCGACACCGAGGTCAAGGAAACCGGCGCCAATATCATCGTCTACAAGAAACAGATCCAGACCTACCTCAACCAGTTGGGCGCCGTCAGCATTTCCCAGCGCCTGGCCGATACCTCCCAGGGCCTGAACGACCTGCGCACCGAACGCAACAACACCATCCGCGCCATCGCCTCGACCAAGGCCGGCCTGGAAACCCTGAAAAAACAACTGGCCAGTCAGCCCAAGACCGTCTCCGCCGGTCGCGAACTGACCTTGAACCCCAATCGCCAGGACCTGCAGAACCGCATCAACGCCAAGGAAGTCGAGCGCCAGGAACTGCGCCGGACCTTCTTCGACACCGCCCCACCGATCCGGGCGATCAGCGAGGAAATCGATAACATCAAGAAGTTGCTCAAGGAGCAGGAAACGACCGTACAGCGCTCGGAAAGCATCACCCCCAACCCGATCTACAACCGCATGCAGAACGTCTACGCCGACCAGCAGACCAGCTATGCGCGGCTGCTGACCCAGTTGACCGAGCAAGACACGCAACTGGCCCAACTGGAAAAGGACCGGCTACAGGCCCTGAGCCTGGAACCCGAGCTGTCGCGCCTGCAAAGCGAACTGGACGCCGCCGAAAAAAGCTACGCCCTGTATTCCGACAGCCTGGAAAAGGCCCGTATCGACCGTGAACTGGACAACAGCCAGATCAGCAACATCGCCTTGATCGAAGAAGCCACCCTCAACCCGAGCCGGGTCTTCCCCAAAAGCATGCTGATGCTGTTGCTGGCCCTGCCGTTGAGCCTGCTGGTGGGCCTGCTGGCGCTGTACTTCTTCTACCTGCTGGACCAGCGCATCCACGACGGCGACAAGATCGAAAGCCGCTTCGGGGTGCCGGTGTGGACCAGCCTGCCAGACCTGGAACGCGCCCAGGAACGCAGTGCGGCGTTCACTTCCAACCTGCACCGGGTGTACGGCATCCTGCCGCTCCAGCAGGTAGCGGAAAGAGGCCTGGCCATCGGCTTTACTTCCGAGCACCCCGGCGAAGGGGTGAAGTTCGTGATTGCGCGCCTGAAGAACGTGCTGGTCGAACACGGCCACCGTGTACGCACCGAAGGCGCGGGCCCGGCCAGCCCCGGCGAGATCGTCCTGATCGACGCCTCGGGCCTGTACGGCAACGACCAGCCGTTCGTACTGCTGCGCGAGGCCGACCTGATCGTGCTGGTGGTGCGTGCGCAACAGACCACCGTGCCGATGCTCGAAGACGCCCTGACCACGTTGAACACCGCCTTCAAGCGGGTCGACGGCATCATTCTCAACCGTCGCCGCTTCGAAGTGCCGGAAAAAGTGCTCAGGTTCATCAAGCGCCTGGGGAGCCGTGCCTGATGCGTATTGCCCTGCTCGCCCCGCTGCCGCCCGAACAGAACGGCATTGCCGATTATGCCGGCCATCTGCGCCAGGCCTTGCAGGCGCTGGATGTCGAGGTACTGACACCCTTGCAGGGCATGGGCAACGACCCCCGACAGGCCCGGCAGCGGGTGCTCGACACCGACTGGCAAGGCATCGACCTGGTGCACGCTGAACTGGGCGGCGGCCGGCTGGCCGAGTTTCGCGCCTTGCAGACCCTGCACCAGCGCTGGCCAGGGTTGCCGCTGACCGCCACCGTGCATGACCCGGAGCGGCTGGTCTGGCGCCTGGAAAGCCTGCCCTGGCCGCTGTCGCTGGCCAACCGCCTGCCAGCCCCTGCCACACAGGTGGCCACCGTCCTGGCCGACCCGTTGTGCCTGCGTCAGGAACGGCAACTGGCCAGGGGCATGACCCGCCTGGTGACGCTGACGCGCACCGGCAGCCAGAGCCTGCGCCAGCGCATGGGCTTGCATGAGCAACAAATGGTGGTTATCCCCCACGGCAACCTGGACATCGCACCCGTGCCCCTGCCGCCCTTGCAACCGCTGCGCCTGCTGTACTTCGGCTTTATCTACCGTGGCAAAGGTATCGAGGACCTGCTCGACGCGCTGGCGGGGCTGTTCGTCAGCCAGCCGGCCCTACGCCAGAGCGTGCGCCTGACCCTGGCCGGCGGCAGCGAGCCGGAAATGGCCTTCGCTGGCGCCGGCAGTTACCTCGACCAGTTGCGCCTGCGCATCCGCCAACTGGGCTTGAGCGATTTGATCGACTGGCAACTGGACCTGCCGGCCGAGCACATTGCCAGCGTGATCCAGGCCCACCATGTGATGGTCCTGCCGTACCGCGAGTCGAGCAAGCTCAGGCTGCTGGGCCAGTTGCGCGGCACCAGCGGGGCCTTGTCGTGGGCCGTGGCCTGCGGGCGTGGGGTGATCACCTCCGATGCCCGCTCGTTTGCCGAGGAGGTCTCGCATGGCAACGGCGCGCTGTACCCGCAAGGTAACGTCGCGGCCCTGGGCCAGGCGCTGGCGCACTTGTGCAGCCAACCGCATCAGGCCCAGGACTGGGCCGGGCACGCCGCGCAACTGGGCCGGCACAGGGTCTGGCCACACACGGCCGAGCGCTTTCGCGAAATGTTCCAGCATGCCTGTCAGGCGAGGTGAATGACCATGCACGTCCCTTCCACACCCTGGCTGGCGGCCGCGCTGCTGGCCACCGGCCTTGCCTACACCGGCGAAGGCCTGGCCGAGACGGTGCTCAAGGCCCCGCGCCCGGTCGAGTGGCGCGACTTTCTGGGGGTCAACGTGCAGTTCCCCTATTTCGCCCCTGAGGTTTACCAGCAGCAGATGGACCGCCTCGATGCCCTCGGGCTGGGCTGGGTGCGCCTGACCCTGCACTGGCCATTGATCGAACCGGTGCGCGATCAGTTTCAATTGCAGACCGTGGACGCGGCCATGGCCGCGATCCAGAGCCGGGGCTACAAGACCCTGGCGTACCTGGTCGGCTCGGCACCGTTCGCCAGCAGCGCACCGCTGGATGCCGAAAGCCGCGACCAGTACCCGCCCGTCGACTTCGCCCTGTTCGCCTCGCGCATGGCGCGCCTGGCCCAGCGCTACCCGCAGGTCGACACCTGGCAGGTGTGGAACGAGCCCAATATCATCTGGCGCCCCAAGGAAGACCCGGTCGCCTATGGCCGCCTGCTCAGCGTCACCGCCGAGGCCATCCGCAGCGTGGCACCGGGTAAGTCGGTCGCCACCGCCGGCATGGCCTATTACAGCCAGATGCACAGCACCCCGGGCTACCTGCTGCAGACCCTGGTCGACGGCGGCCTGGGCCAGCAGAACATCGTCGCCGCCTACCACCCGTACTCGGAGTTCCCCGAAGGCGACTCGCCGCCCGACCGCGACTTCCTGGTGCGCGGCAATGCCATGAACCAGTTGCTGCACGGCAACGGTGTGCAAAACGTCTGGGCCACCGAATGGGGCTGGTCCAGTTATGCCGGGCCGGTGGAAATGCAGGCGATCATCGGCTTGCGCGGCCAGGCCGACTACACCCTGCGCCGCCTGGCCTTGATGAGCGCCATGGATTACCAGCGCATCTTTTTGTTCAACCTGAGCGATCTGGACGAACGTGCCAGCGCCCGCGACCAAGGCTATGGACTGGTTGACCTGCAGGCCCGGCCGAAACCTGTGTACCTGGCCTTGCAGAACTTCCTGGCCATCACCGGCCCGCGCCTGCTGCCTGCCGACCCGCCAGCGGTCAGCAGTGTCCCGCGCGACCTGTACGCCGTGCCCTGGAGCCGCCCGGACGGCACGCGCCTGCTGATGGTGTGGAGCGCCAGCAGCGCCAGCCTGACCTTCCCGAACATTCGGGAAGCCGTGGTCCATGATCCGCTGGACGGCACACGAAACTCGCTGGCCAGCCGTGCAGGCGTGACCCTGGCGCTGCGCCCGACCCTGCAGATCCTGGAATGGAAGCCCTGAGCCATGCGCATTCTCTGGACCCTGCCGTACCTGCCCTGGCCGACCACCAGCGGCGGCAAGACCCGCGAATACCACCTGCTGCGCAACCTGGCCGCGCGCGGGCACCGCATCACCTTGCTGGTGCAGTCCAAGACCGGCCTTGACCCGCAATGCCGGCAGGCCATGGAGCCCTGGCTGGAGCGCCTGATCGTGCTGCCCCGGCGCCCGTTGCGCAGCCTGCGCACACTGTTGGCGGTGGCCTTCGCGCCCGCACCGATGCTGGCCAGCATCAACGGCTATGCGCCCGAACTGGAGCGCACCTTCGAGGCACTGCTGCAAGAACACTGGGACGTGATCCAGATCCAGCACACTTACGCCTTCCAGCCGTTCGAGCGCGCCCTGCAACGCAGTGGCAAGCCGTTCATCCTCACCGAACACAACGTCGAATCGGCCCTGGGCGCGGCCAGCTACGACAAGCTGCCACGCTGGGCGGCGCCGTTCGCGGTGTATGACCGCTGGCGCTACCGGCGCTGGGAAGCGCGGGTGTTCCGCCAGGCCCACGAGTTGATCTCGGTCACCGAGGACGACGCCAAGGCCTTGTCGCGCCTGAGTGGCAAGCCGGTGTCGATCGTGGTCAACAGCGTCGATTGCGGCTATTACGCCAGCGTGTACCCCAACCGCGAAAGCCGTCACCTGTTGTTTATCGGCAACTACGAATACGCGCCCAATGTCGATGCGGTGCACTGGGCGCTGCAGGCCATCATGCCCAGGGTCTGGGCCCTGCAGCCCGACGTACACCTGACCCTCGCCGGTTTCGCCCTGCCGGCCCATTGGCGCGAGCAATGGCCCGACCCGCGCATCGAATGGCTGGGCTATGTGCCGGACCTGCGTGCCTTGCAGGGCCGCTCGGCGCTGTTCTTTGCGCCACTGCGTCAGGGCGGCGGCTCCAAGCTCAAGATTCTCGAAGCCATGGCCGCCGGCCTGCCGGTCATGACCACCCGCCAGGGCGTCTCGGGGTTGGCGGTACAGAACACCGAGCACTATCTGGGCGCCGAGCAGGCCGAGGCATTGGCACAACTGATCAGCGACTCCATCGACAACCCCCTGCGCCTGGCGCAGATCGGCGAAGCCGGTCGTGCCTATGTGCGTGCACGCCATGACTGGTCGGTGGCGGCCGCCCAGCTCGAAGGCCTCTATACCCGACTCACGCCCCCTCAGCCTGGAGCGCGTTCATGCAGATAGGTCTTGATTACCGTGCCGCTGCCGGTTACCCGTTCAGCGGGATCGGTCGGCAGAACCTGGCCCTGGAAGCGGCCTTTCGTGCCCATCCCCAGGTCAGCCTGCAACTGTTCGGCGTGGCGCCCCATGACCACCCGATCCGCAAGCGGATCTTCGCGCCGCGCTGGGCCACCCCGCTCGATGCGGTGCACCGCCTGCCCGAGCGCCTCAGATTCGAAGGGCTGTTTCTGCCCGGTGCGCTGCGCGATGCCGGCATCGAGCTGTATGTGGCCAATATCAACATGGGTCTGCCACTGGGCCGCAAACCCGACGGCCTGAAGTACGTATTGCAACTGCATGATCTGTTCCAGCTGACGGAGAACAACAGCCACGGATCAAGGCTCAAGGCGCAGGTGTACCGCCACACCGACCGGCTGTCGATCGCTCATTCGCTGCGCGTGGCCGATCAGGTCTGGGTGCCGTCGCAATTCACCGCCGACGAGGCCCGGCGGTTGTTTCCATGGGCACAGGACAAGCTGCGGGTCCTGCCGCATGTGGTCGCAGGCTTTGCCGGGGAACCTGCCGACATCGGCGCCCTGGGCCTGCCTGAGCGCTACTGGCTGTGCGTCGGCACCCGCGAGCCGCGCAAGAACATCGCCTGGCTGGTCGAGGCCTGGCAGACCGCCCGTCTGCGCACCGCTCAAGTGCCAGACCTGGTGCTGGTGGGCGGCGATGAGCCGCTGAGCCCTGCGCAACGCAGCCTGCCAGGCCTGCATGTACTGCGCGGGCTGCAGGACGCCGAACTGCATGCGGTGTATGCCCGGGCCGAGCGGCTCTGGCACCCGTCGCGGGCCGAAGGCTTCGGCCTGCCGGTGATCGAGGCGCTGGGCACCGGTACGCCCGTGGCGGTGGCCAGCGGCTCGTCGCTGGATGAAATCACCCCGCCCGACAGCCCGCGTTTTGTCCCCGGCGCCAGTGCCGCCCTGGTGCGCCTGATGGGTGTGCTGGCCAGCGCCGGCCCTGAAGATCCACAGCCGCTCAAGGACTGGGCCGCGCAGTATGGCGTGGACGCTTTCAGGCAGCGAATCCATGCCGCCCTGGAGACCTTGCGCTGATGCCCATTGCCTTGCCCCTTGGCGTAATCGTGGCGGTGATCTTCGGCCTGCTGATCTGGCTGGCACCGCTGCCCATGGTGCTGCTGGTGCTGGCCGGGATGGCGTCGGTCGTCACCGTGGTGCGCCGCCCGCAACTGGGGCTGCTGCTGTTCTGCGTGCTGGGCACCTTCATACCCTATTCGACCATCCAGATCGGGGTGCGCACCACGGTGTCCGAAGCCCTGATCATGCTGACCTGGGGCAGTTACCTGCTGCAATCGATGTTCTTCGACAAGCCCAGGCTGCCCGCCATGCTGCGCACCGAGCGCCTGCTGCTGGCACTGATGCTCTACAGCGCCTTCCCGTTCGTGATCGGCGAAGTGACCGTGGTTGCCGAAGGCAACGGGCCGATCAACTGGGTGCGCTGGCTGTTCAACCTGTCGGTGTTGTTCCTGGTGCCGCGCCTGTTGCTCGACCGCCAGACCCTGGAACGCCTGGTCATGGCCGTCATGCTCGGCACCCTGGCCATGCTGTTGCTGTCGATCCCGGTGTTTCTGGTCAATCGCTCGGCGGTGTCGATGATTCCAGTGCTGAGCGTGCTCGGCTACAGCGGCGTCGATGTCCTTAGCAGCAGCCTGACGGCGCTGGCCAATCGCATGGGCTCGCCGTGGATGCACCCCAACGTGGCCGGTGGGGCACTGGCGATGATCGTGCCACTGGCGTTCTGTTTCGGCATGACCCGCAGTGGCGGACCGCGCAGCGTGGCGCTGGCCGTGGCGGTGCTGGGGGTGATCGGCCTGCTGTTGACCGGCTCGCGCGGCGCACTGCTGAGCCTGGTGGCGATCATGCTGTGGATGGCCCGGCGGCGCATTCCGCACCTGGGCCGTATCCTGCTGGCCGGGGTGTTTGCCGGCATTGCCTTGCTGCTGTTCTACCCGCCGCTGCAAGACCGGATCATGAGCCTGTTTTCCGACGACGATGCCAGCACCGCCATTCGCTTTCTGGAGTACACGCACTTTCCCGATGCCGTGGCCACCTTCCCGTTCGGCATCGGCTTCAAGGTCGATCCGCCTGTGGTCAACTACACCGAGTTCGGCATTTCCAACCTGTGGCTGAACTTCGTCTATAAGCTCGGCCTGCCCGGCATGCTGCTGTTTATCGCGGTCAGCGTCAGTTGGTGGCACCAGGTACGTCCGCTTAAAGGGGCGATTGTGCTGACCGCCGACAACGCCATTGCCCTGGGCACCCTCAGCGGCGTGCTGGCGGCGCTGTTCAGCGGCCTGTTCGACCACTACTTCAGCTTCACCAGCGTGCTGGTCGCCCTGTTCTGGCTGTTTGTCGGCATCAGCCTGCATGAGTCCAGGCGCCTGCGCGCCAGGGTGGTGGCCGATTTCAAATCCCACGTTGCGCAACCCGATCCGGGAGAACGTCCATGAAACATCGCCTGATGCACTCGCACAACCTGCGCGAGGCGCTGCCCCAGTACGCCGAGAAAATGGGCGTCAGCCTTGAGGAGCTGCAAGCGACCTGGCAGTGGATGCTCGACAACGAGGTGGCCTTCGAAACGCGCATCAAGGACACCACCCTGTCATTCATCTGCTACCTGAACATCGAGCCGCGCATCGAGCCGCCTCTGGCACGGCGCTTTTATCGGTTGCTGGCCAGCGAGATGCACGGTGCGCTGATTCCGCTGTACGGCATCAACTGGCCGACCCTGCGCGACCGTATGCTGCGGGTGTGGGAGCAGCTGTACAACCTGCTGATCTGCAAGATTCCCAGCCATACCCTGCGTCTGGCCTGGCTGCGTCTGGGCGGTGCGAAGATCGGCAAGGGCTCCACCGTATGGCGCAACACCGAGGTGCTGGGCGTCGACAGCCTGCGCATCGGCGCCGACAGCACGGTCGGCTGGCATTGCCAGCTCGATGCACGCGGCGGGCTGATCATCGGCGACCACGTGACCATCGCCTCGCATGTGCTGATCATCGCCGGCGGCCATGACCTCAAGGAGCCGGAATTCTGGGCAGTCGGGGGACCGGTGTTCATCGGCGACTACGCCTGGATCTGCAGCCGCGCCCTGCTGTCGTTCGGTGCCGACATCGGCGAGGGCGCGGTGGTCGGGGGCGCCAGCGTGGTGTCCAAGCCCATCCCGCCGTACGCCATCGTCAGTGGCCCGAATGCCGAGATCAAGGGCGAACGGGCGCGCAACCTCAAGTACAAGGTGGGCGGCAAAGGCCTGTTCACCTTGTTCCACTGACCCGCGCACCGTGCTCGGCTCGACTCTGTGGCTGACCCTGGCCACCCTTACCGGCCTGGCCGCCGGCTTTGCCCGTGAATGGCTGCTGGTCGCGGCCTGGGGTGCCGGGGCACAAAGCGATGCTTTCCTGGTGTCGATGTTCCTCCCTGAGGCCTTGCGCATGGCCCTGGCCGGAGGGTTGCTCAGCGCTGCAGCGCTGCCGCTTTATCAGCAGCGCGATGAGCACCAGCAACGGCGCTGGCTGGCCGGCCTGACCCTGCCGCTGGTGCTGGGCGCGGTGTTGCTGGGGCTGTTGTTGAGCATGGGTTCGGGGTTGTGGGTGCGACTGATCGGTCCGGGCCTGCAGGCCGGGGCCTATGCGCAAGCGGCCAACAGCCTGCAATGGCTGGCCTGGTGCGCACCGGGCTTTGTCCTGCATGCCTTGCTGTGCGTGCCGTTGCAGGCCAGGGCGCGCTTTGTCCTGGCCGGGCTCGGCTCGCTGCTGTTCAACCTGCCGCCGGTGCTGTACCTGGCGGTCCAGGGCCATGTCGCCAGCCCGATGGGCCTGGCCGGTGCCTGCCTGCTCGGCAGCCTGCTGATGCCCGCCGTCTTGCTGCCCAGCCTGTGCCGCCTTGGCTGGCGACCCTGGCAACGCGACGCCGAAACCTTCGCGGTGCGTGAACTGCTGCAGCGGATCGGCCCTTTGCTGGGCAGCAACCTGGCCAGCCAGGGCCTGGCGCTGCTGGAGCGCATGGTTGCCTCGTTGCTCGGTGAAGGCGCGGTGACCTGGATCAACTTGGCGCGCAAGCTGATCAACCTGCCGTTGATTGCGCTGATGAGCCTTAACCAGGTGCTGCTTGGCCTGATGAGCGCCAGCGCCGGCCAGCAACGCCTGGACCTGTTGCGACGCGGCCTGGCCAGTGCCACGCTGCTGACCTTGCCGGCGGTGGCCGGGCTGATCGGCGCGGCCGGCGCGCTGGTGGTGCTGTTGTTGCCGCAACAGACCCACGGCGGCCCCTTGCCGGCCCTGCTGGCCTGGTTTGCCACGCCGTTGCTGTTCAATGCCTGGAACGCCTTGCTGGCGCGTTATGCCTATGCCGACGGCGACACCCGCCTGCCGCTGAACTGCGAACTGCTGGGTAGCCTGTGCAATGCCGTGCTGCTGGCGCTGCTGCCCTGGGCGTTGGGCATCGATGGTATTGCCCTGGCGGCGCTGGGTGGTGCGCTGCTCACCGGTGCGCTGTTGCTGCGTCGCCAGGGATTGACGCAGGTTACGCCCTGGCGCCGTCATGGGCTGCTGGCCATGCTCGTCATGCTGCTGGCAGCGCTGTTGTTGCACCCGCTGCAATCGATCGTGCTGCAACTGACCCTCGCCACGCTGTATGGTGCGGCCTTGCTGGCCGGGCTGGGGCTGTGGCTCAAGCCATGGCGGATGCAAGTCCCGGCTGAACAGGCCGATGTTTGATGAACACCCATTACCGGCATGACTGCGAGCCGGACTGCTCAGCCGAACCGGATTTTTGTGAGAACACCATGCTCGAAAGCAACAAACACATTGCCCTGACCGGCGAAGAAGCGCTTGAAGTGCTGGCAGAGATAGAGTTCATCCTGATTTCGCTGCATCAAATGGGCAGTTACTACCGCGACAAACCTGTCGCGCAGTACCGCAAAGCTACCACCGATTTCATTGATGATGAAAACGTCACTCATCGGCTGGCCAAGGCCAGAAAGATCATCAGCAAAAAATTCGACACGACGCTCGGGGAGGATGAAATGGACGATATCGAACGCCATCTGCAAAGCCTGCGATTCTGGAAGCCCTGAAGCCGTGCACGTGGACCGGCCAGTCATCGCGCGCAGGTGAATGGCCCGGCTAGCCAGGCAGCACTGCACAGATCGTCTTGAGCGTCTGGCGCAGCCAGCGGTGCGCCGGGTCCTTGTCGAAGCGCGGGTGCCAGGCCTGGATCACCGTCACTTCTTCCAGATCAAGCGGCACATCGAAGGCACGCATGCGCAGCCCCAGCCCCTGCATGCCCCAGATCACCGGCTCCGGCAGCGGCAACAGCAGGTCTGAACCGGCCACGCCGAAGATGGCCGAGTGAAAATGCGGAGTGATCAGCGCCACCCGACGCTGCAACCCCAACGCCGCCAGCGCAGGATCAATCGGCCCCTGGGCACGGCCACGGCGCGAGACGCTGACATGGTCGAAGGCGGCAAAGCGCTCAGGCGTGATGGGCGCCTCGAAAATCGGATGCCCTTCCCTTGCCAGGCAGCAGAAGCGCGTGGTGAACAGGCTCTGCATCTTGATTTCCGGACCGAAATTGCGCCGCGAGGCGATGTACAGGTCGATGTGCCCCTCGCGCAGGGCATTGTCGTCGCCCATGCCCTCGGGCACGAAGCGCAAGGTGCAGCCCGGTGCACCGGCGCGCATGGCGTCCATCAGGCGGGCGCCGAAGGTGCCGAAGAACACATCGTTGGAGCGCACGTTGAAACACCGCTGCAGGGTGCTCATGTCCACCTCGTCACGGGCCTGGAACACCTGGCCGGCCTGCTCCAACAACTCGCGCACCTGGGCCTGCAAGGCCAGTGCCCGGGGCGTGGGCACCAGGCCGCGGCCGGCGCGCACCAGCACCGGGTCGCCCAGCGCTTCACGGATACGGGTCAGGGTCCGGCTCATGGCCGCCGGGCTCAGGTGCATGCGCCGCGCCGCGCCCACCACACTGCCCTCATCGAGCAAAGCGTCGAGGGCGATCAAAAGATTAAGGTCCGGGAGTTGCATGACGTCATCCGTTGTCAGAGGCTCACGATGATAACGCGAAGCCAGGCAGGTCGCCGCAGCCGGTGAAATCGCGCATCATGTGCCCACTGTTGTAAGGGAGTTCTCCATGCGCTTGATATCCACCCTTGTGCCGCTTGCGGCGTTGTCATTGAGTCTGACGTTCAGCGCCATGGCCACCGCCGATGAAGTCATGGCCCGTGAAGAAGGCCGCCTGCAGGAATCGATCAACAGTTACCGCAGCCAGGTGCAACCCTGTGCCGGGCAGGCCTCGGCCGAACTGCCGCCGCTGGCACGCGATCCGCGCCTGATCATGCCGGTCAGCAACACCATCGATCTGCGCCAGGCCATGACCCAGGCGTCCTATCCGATGGTCACGGTGCAGGCCATCACCCTGTCGGGCCCGCGTGATGCCGAGGCCGCCATGCAGGCGATCCGCGAAAGCTTCTGCCAGGTGGTGCTCGACCCGCAATTCGTCGACATCGGTATCAGCCGCGAAGGCCGCGACTGGCGCATCGTGCTGGCTCGCCCGCTGCTGACCTCGCGCCTGGGCCCCTCGCAGAGCGAAGGCCAGGCCATTCTGAGTTTTCTCAATACTGCCCGCAGCCAGCCACGCCAATGTGGCGAGCAGGCGTTCAACGCGGCCGCCCCGCTGAGCTGGAACGCCAACCTGGCCGCCGCTGCCGAAGGTCACAGCCGCTCAATGGCCAACAACAACTTTTTCGACCACAAGGGCCGTAACGGCGATACCCCGGGTGATCGCGCCGAACTGGCCGGCTACCTGGGCCAGCAGATCGGCGAAAACATCGCCGCCGGGCAAGACAACGCGCGCAAGGTGGTCGACGGCTGGCTGGCCAGTCCCGGTCATTGCGCAGCCTTGATGAACCCTGGCTACAGCGAGGTGGGCGCCGCCTATGCCGCCGACCCGAAAAGCAATGCCGGTATCTACTGGACTGCGCTGTTCGGTGCCCCGGCACAAGAGACAGGCGAGTGAGCGATTCAGGGAATCTTGTGCGTCGGCTGCGGCCCAATCTCAAGTGATTCCCTGATGGAGAACGACCATGACTGCCGCGAATGATAAAGAACACGCGCAACGCGAAGACCTCGACCACAAGCCGGAAAACGCCGGCAACGTGGGTGAGCAGAACAAGCAGGCCAATGAAAAAGGCGAGCAGCCAAGACCACGGGAGCAGTCCGATGGCACGGCCGAAGAAGGTCCTCAGTAGCTTATAACAGCCCTCTTGCCGCGCAGACCTTGACCACCTGCTCGCGCAGCCAGCCGTTGGCTTCCAGGCGTTCGGCCTGTTCGCTCCAGATCATGTCCAGGGTAAAGCCTGGCAACTGCGACGGCAGTTCGCACACGCCCAGCCAGGGCTCGTTGCCCAGCAGGGCTTCGATGCGTCGGGGCAGTGCCAGCACGCAATCGCTGCCTTCGAGCAGTTGCAGGGCCGCACGGTAGCTGTTGCTGCGCACGGCAATCTCGCGGGTCAGGCCCTGCTGGCGCAGCCAGCCATCGACCATGTTGTTGTCCGAGGTCCACGGCGTGGGGTAGACGTGCCGCCTGGCGGCGTAGGCCTCCAGCTCCAGCCGGGCATCGACCGGCAGGCTCTGGCGGTCCATCACGCCCACCAGATCGTCCTCGAGCAGCACCTGGCTGCACAACCCGGCCGGCAGTCGATGAAAACCCGGGCCAAAGCACAAGGCCAGGTCGTAGCGGCCATCCTGCAGGGCATCGGCCGGCAGGTCCCGGTCGAGCTTGTGCACATTGACGGTCACGGCAAACCCCGCCTCGTCGAAGCCGCGCATCAGGTGCGGCAACACCAGCAGTTCGAAATACTCCGGCGCACAGAGGTTGAAGGTGATGGCTTGCTGGCGCGGGTCGAAGGTCATCAGCCCGTCATGGCACAGGTTGACCTGATGCAGGATCTGCTGCACATGACTGAGCATGGCCACCGCCTTGCGGGTCGGGTGCATGCCGTTGCGGGTGCTGATGAACAGGTCATCGTCAAACTGGGCCCGCATTTTTTTCAGGCAGTAGCTGACGGTCGACTGGCTGACATGCAGCGCCTCGGACACCAGGGTCAGGTTGCGCTGCTCATAGACCGACACGAAGACCATCAGGTCCTGCATGTCCAGTTTGCGAAGGGCGTTGCTGTTGAGCATGGTGAGGTCTCGCCGGCGCTGATCGGATCCGCCGATAGCACAATAGCATCAAACCCTTTCAGACGGCAGGCACCGGCGCCTTCTCTGCCTTGACTTGCAGGTGGCGGGCATAGGTCCGCGGGTCGAAACGCACCACCATCGCCAGCATGACCGCGACCACGACCAGCAATGACCACCAGGCGGTACTGAAGCTGCCCAGTTGGTCGCGCAGTATCCCGGCCAGCAAGGGCGACAGGCTGGCGATCAGGTAACCGATGCCCTGCACGAACGCGGTCAAGGCCCCGGCGCCTTGCGGGTCCTCCACATGGTCCATGGACACGATCAGGCTCATGGGAAACAACCCGCCAATGCCCAGCCCCAACAGGCTGGCCCACACCAGGCTGGCCTGTTGCGGCGCCAGGATCAGGCCGGCAAAGCCGCACAGCATCAAGCCCAGCAACGCCGCCACGACCCGGCGCTTGTCGCGGCTGCGGTTGGCCAGGGCCGGCACCACCAGCCCCGATACCACTTCCATCAGGGTCAGGTAGCCCAGCAGCAGGCCGGCGTGTTGCTCGCTCCAGCCCTGCTCCACGTAATAAGGCGCCAGCCAGGCCAGTACACAGGTGTAGGCCGCCGTGCCCAGGCCGAAGAACACGCCCAGCGTCCAGGCCCGCGGCACACGGGCAAACGAAACCCCACGCGTGGAGACCGGCGCGCTGCCGTCGTGCAGGCGGCGGCGCTGCCAGGTCCACAGCATCAGGCCCACACCTGCCAAAACCGCCCAGATGGCCAGCGCCACCCGCCAACTGCCGGTCAGGCTCAGCACCGAGGGCGCCAGTGACGCCGACAGCGCCGCGCCGCCCATGATCGCTGTCACGTACAGCCCCATGCACAGCGACACATGGTCCTTGAAGCGGGTCTTGATCAGGGTTGGCATCAAGGCCTGGACCATGGCAATGCCAACACCTGCCAGCACGGCGCTGACAATCAGGTACAGGCTGGAGTCGGCAAACAGACGTGCCACGGTGGCCAGGCCGATCACCCACAGCGACAGGCTGATGCTGCGGTACAGCCCCAAATGGCCGGCCAGGCGCAGGCCGAAGAACATCGCCAGCCCCATGGCCATGACCGGCAGCATGGTCAGCAGCGACGCCAGGCCGAACCCCAGCGGTATCTCCAGGCGAATCGCCGACAGCAAAGGCCCCACCGCGGCCATCGACGGGCGCAGGTTCAGGGCGACACCGATCAGGCAGGCCAGCAGCCCGAAGCGCTGCAGGCGGGTCATGGGCAATGGGGGGCTTGGGGCGTCTTGCACGGGGTTCTCCTGTCCGGGTCAGGCCCTCATTAGGCAAAACGGTGCACGACGGGTGCAAATCAGAAAACAGCGCGTCCTATCGAAAAATCAGGATCAGGCGTTCTGCCGCCGACCGGCGCAATGGCCGCTGCACCGCAACGGGCTCGCCTTGGGCTGTACGCCAGGCTCGGGCGCCTCGTCGACCTCCAGCCACCAGGTGTCGCCGTGGCTGGGGTATTGCAGATAAAACGCCTGCCCCATCCTCGGTGTGGTGATGTTGACGTTGTTCTCCCAGGCCAGCGCCAGGATGCGGTCGAACGGTTCGTGCCATTCGTGCATGGCCAGGTCGAAGGTGCCGTTATGGATCGGCAGCAACCAGCGCCCGCGCAGGTCCTTGTGCGCCTGCAGGGTTTCTTCAGGCTGCATGTGCACCATGGGCCATTGCACGTTATAGGCCCCGGTTTCCATCAGGGTCAGGTCGAACGGCCCATACTGCTCGCCGATCAGCTTGAAGCCATCGAAATAACCGGTGTCGCCACTGAAGAAGATCCGCTGCGAACCGTCGATGATTGTCCAGGAACACCACAGGCTGCGATTGCTGTCCCACAGGCTGCGCCCGGAAAAATGCTGTGACGGGGTGGCAATGAATTCGATGCCCGCCACTTCTGTGGACTGCCACCAGTTCAACTGACGCACCTTGCCGGCCGGCACGCCCCATTGCACCAAGGTGTCGCCCACGCCCAGCGGCGCCAGGAAATATGCGGTTCGGGCTTGAAGGGCCTGGATGGTCATGTGGTCCAGGTGATCGTAATGGTTGTGCGAGAGGATCACCGCCTCCAGCGGCGGCAAGTCGGCAAGGCTGATCGGTGGCTGGTGAAAGCGCTCGGGACCGGCCCATTGCACCGGCGAGGCCCGCTCGGCGAACACCGGGTCGGTCAGCCAGAATTTGCCGCGCAGCTTGAGCAGTACGGTGGAGTGGCCCAGGCGCCAGACACTGTTGTCGGGCGCCGCCAGCAATTGCTGGCGCGACAAGGCCTGCACGGGAATCGGACCGGCCGGCCGGGTGCCGGCGGGTTTATTGAACAACTGGTCCCAGAACACGCCCAGGGTGCGCATCAGGCTCAGGGGCTTCATCGCCGCCTGATTACGGTAGCGCCCCTGCTCGCGAGGCAAGACAGGCAAGGTCGTGACGTCCGGGGTTCGGTGGGTCTTGGCCATGGGGCGCAGCTCCTTGGGTGTGCGAATGACGATGAAGGCAAGGTAACAAGACGAAACAATTACACTACACGGTGTAGTTTTAAGCTTGCAGGAATGCGTGAGGCAAGTAAACTGCCGAGTGTAATTTTCTCTAAACGCACGTTTGAAGCCACGGACCTTATGAGCACCCCCCTACGCCTGACCGACCAGAAACGCGAAGCCATTGTCCTGGCAGCCATTGCCGAGTTTCGCGACCGGGGGTTCGAAGTCACCAGCATGGACCGTATTGCCGCCCGTGCGCAGGTGTCCAAGCGCACGGTCTATAACCATTTTCCGAGCAAGGAAGAACTGTTCGCCGAGATCCTCCAGCGCCTGTGGATCTGCGCGGCGCCCCGGCCCGACGCGGCCTACAGCGCAGAGCGCGGCTTGCGCGAGCAATTGCGCGACCTGCTGCAGGTCAAGATGGACACGCTCAACGACAGCAACTTCCTGGACCTGGCCCGTGTGGTGCTGGGGGCGACCATGCATTCGCCGGACCGCGCCCAGGACTGGATGAACCGCCTCAATGAGCGTGAAGAAACCTTCACCGTGTGGATCCGTGCGGCCCAGCAGGATGGCCGTCTCAAGACCGTCGACCCGGACTTTGCCGCCACCCAGATCCACGCCCTGCTCAAGGCCTTTGCCTTCTGGCCACAACTGACTCTCAACGCCCCGTTGCTGGACGAACAAAAACGCCATGATGTCGTGGAGTCGGCGCTGGACCTGTTTCTGGGCTGGTATCAGTTGTCTTGAATCAGGGTCCGAGTCAGAACTCATGACCCATGCACCCTACCCCACCACCCGTCCCCGGCATTCGCCAAAGCCGATCGACACCTGCCCTTCACCCCGGCAGCGGGCGCGCAGGATCACTTCGTCGCCGTCTTGCAGAAACCGTCGTTCTTCGCCGTTATCCAGCACCACGGCCTGTTGGCCGCCCAGGGTCATTTCCAGCAGGCTGCCCCGTTCACTGGCCTGCGGACCGGACAAGGTGCCAGTGCCCAGCAGGTCCCCGGCCTGCAGCTTGCAGCCGTTGACGCTGTGGTGGGTGATCATTTGCGCCACGGTCCAGTACATGTGCAGGCTGTTGCTCAGCCCCAGGCGTTGCGGCGGCGTCCCTTGCTGGCGCATGCGCTCGGTAAGCAGCAGCACCTCAAGCTCGATGTCCAGCGCGCCGCCCTGCTGGTCGGCCGGATCGAGCAGATAGTCCAGAGGCGCCGGGTCGCCGGCCGGTCGCGCCGGTTGTGCACGGCGAAACGGCGCCAGTGCCTCGGCGCTGACCACCCAGGGTGACAGGCTGGTGGCAAAGCTCTTGGACAGGAACGGCCCCAAAGGCTGGTATTCCCAGGCCTGGACATCACGCGCCGACCAGTCGTTGAGCAGGCAGAAACCGGCAATGTGCCCGGGCGCATCGGCAATGGCGATGGCCTGGCCCTGTGTATTGCCGGGTCCGACCCAGACACCCAGCTCCAGCTCATAGTCCAGCCGGCGACACGCCGCCAGCACCGGCACCGACTCACCCGGCGGCAGGATCTGGCCATGGGGCCGGCTGATCGGCGTGCCGGAAACACACAGGGTCGACGCCCGCCCGTGGTAGGCGATGGGCACGTACTTGTAGTTGGGCAGCAACGGGTTGTCCGGGCGAAACAGGGTGCCGACATTCGTGGCGTGATGAATGCCGACATAGAAGTCGGTGTAGTCGCCTGCCTGTGCAGGCAGATGCATGTGGCACTCGCTCATGGGCACCAGGCAGGCCGCCAGCGCCTGGGGGTGCGGGCTGTCCTGGTCAAACAGCACCTGCAAGGCGCGGCGCAGTGCCTGCCAGGCCGGTGCGCCCAAGGCAAAGTAGGCATTGAGGCTCGGCCCACTGGCGATGTGGGCAACCGTGTGGGCCAGCCCTTCGAACCACCCGGCCTGCACGGCCGCCCCCAGGTCCAGCACCTGGTCGCCGATGGCTACCCCGCCCCGACGGCGCTCATCACCATGGCTGAAAATACCCAGCGGCAGGTTCTGCAAGGGAAAGTCCGGGTGACCGTTGGCAGAGGCCAGCCAGCTGCGGCGTTGCATCGCAGTGATCATGCCTGCGGCTCCCGCCCGAAGGTGCGGGCCATGCCGTCCCAACAGTGATCGTAATCGTTTTGCAGTTGCGGGCACGCCAGCGCATGGTGGCTGGGCCGCAGGACCTTGCCGGTCTCGAACATGAACGCCAGGGTATTTTCGATCTTGTGCGGCACCAGGTCAGCGGCCATCGCGTTCTGCACCGTGAGGTGATCGGGGCCGTGGGCACTCATGCAGTTGTGCAACGACGCACCGCCGGGCATGAAGCCTGCCGCCTTGGCATCGTAGATACCTTCGATCAGGCCCATGAATTCGTTCATCCGGTTGCGATGAAACCACGGCGGGCGGAAGGTGTTCTGCGCCACCATCCAGCGTGGCGGGAAGATCACGAAATCGACATTGGCCTGGCCCGGCACGGCGCCCGGTGAGGTCAGCACGGTAAAGATCGACGGGTCCGGGTGATCGAAGCTGACCGTGCCCAGGGTATTGAACTGGCGCAGGTCATAGCGGTACGGCACGTTATTGCCGTGCCAGCCGACCACGTCGAACGGGGAATGGCTCAAGGTGGTGGTCCATAGCCTGCCGAGAAACTTCTGCACCAGCGCCACCGGTTCCTGGCGATCCTCGAACCAGGCGCACGGGGCCTGGAAGTCGCGCGGATTGGCCAGGCCATTGCTGCCGATCGGCCCCAGCTCCGGCAGGCGCAACGGGCAGCCATGGTTCTCGCAGATATAGCCACGTGCCGTGGCATCGAGCAGGTGCACACTGAATTTCAGCCCGCGTGGCAGCACCACGATCTGCTGTGGCGCCACCTCGATCAGGCCCAGTTCGGTGATGATGCGCAGGCGTCCCTGCTGCGGCACGATCAGCCATTCGCCGTCGGCATTGAACAGCGCGCGCTGCATCGACTGGTTGGCACCGTACACATAGACGCTGACCCCTTCGGCCTGCTCGGCGGCGGCGGTACGCGCCAGGGCCACCAGGCCATCAAGAAAGTCGGTGGGCTCGGCCGGTACGTCGAAGGCGTTCCAGCGCAATCGGTTGGGGGTCGGCGTGCCGTCCTCGCTGCCACGGATCTGACGCGCCAGTGGCGTGTAGGCCGGGTGGGCCGCCGACGGCATGATCCGGTACATCCAGGTACGCCGCGCTTCGCTGCGCGGCACGGTGAAGGCGGTGCCGGAAAACTGCTCGGCGTACAGCCCCAGTGCCGGGCGCTGCGGCGAGTTCTGCCCGACCGGCACCGCGCCGGGCAGCGCCTCGCTGGTGAAATGGTTGCCAAAGCCGGATTGGTAGTTCAAGGCAGGCAGGGTTGTCATGGCGGTCTCCTGATGTTGTTCTTGTGCCATCGCCATCATTCGCTTGCCAGCACCCCACGCCGCACCTGATCACGCTCGATGGACTCGAACAGCGCTTTGAAATTGCCCTCGCCAAAGCCCTCATCGCCCTTGCGCTGGATGAATTCGAAAAACACCGGCCCCAGCAAGGTCCCGGAAAAGATCTGCAGCAACAGCCGGTGCTGGCCGCCTTCGCAGGTGCCGTCCAGCAGGATGCCACGGGCCTTGAGCTGGTCTGCGGGCTCGCCATGCCCCGGCAGGCGTTCTTCGAGCATGTCGTAGTAAGTGTCCGGCGGTGGCGTCATGAACGGCATGCCCAACGCCTTGAGTGCGTCCCAGGTCTTGAGCAGGTCATCGGTGCAGAACGCCACATGCTGGATGCCTTCGCCGTTGAACTGCATCAGGAACTCTTCGATCTGCCCGGCACCGCGTGACGATTCTTCGTTGAGCGGAATGCGGATCATGCCGTCAGGGGCGCTCATGGCCCGTGAAGTCAGGCCGGTGTATTCGCCCTTGATGTCGAAGTAGCGCAGCTCGCGAAAATTGAACAGTTTTTCATAGAACCCGGCCCAGTAGGCCATGCGCCCGCGGTACACATTGTGGGTCAGGTGATCGATGAACCTGAGCCCGGCGCCCACCGGGTGACGATCGACGCCTTCGATGAAATTGAAGTCGATGTCATAGATCGAGGTGCCTTCGCCAAACCGGTCGATCAGGTACAGCGGCGCGCCACCGATGCCCTTGATCGCCGGCAGGCGCAACTCCATGGGGCCGACGGCGATGTCCAGCGGCTGGGCACCCAGTGCCAGGGCGCGCTCGTAGGCCTTGTGCGAGTCCTTGACCCGGAACGCCATGCCGCACACCGAAGGCCCATGCTCGGCAGCAAAGTACGACGCCAGGCTGTGCGGTTCATTATTGAGAATCAGGTTGATATCGCCCTGGCGGTACAGGCTCACCGCCTTGGAGCGATGAATCGCCACTTCGGTAAAGCCCAGTTTGTGCAGCACCGGCTCCAGAATGCCAGGCGCGGGCGCGGCCAGCTCAATGAATTCAAAGCCCATCAGGCCCATCGGGTTGTCGTAGAGATCAGCCATGGTCTGGCTCCTTGCAGAAAAGTGAACACGCGGGTTTTCAGGGGGTGCCCCCTGGGTGGCGTTCAGCTTTTGCGAGGCGGCGCGCACGAGATACCTCGCACGCTGCGGGCGAGGAAGTCTCCGAATAGCAACTGCAAGGCGAGGATTTTCATTCCCTGAGACTAGCCTGAGTCAAGCGCTGTGCATAGCGCGGCAAACCATTGACTTTGCCAGAGCGCGGCGACGAACGTAAAAGTGCTTTATAAGCCTTTGAATCGTCGAGACTTTACCAATGCATTGGCCGCACTGCCGAGGCACTGGCAGGCGCAGACCGGCAGTTTGTGCATGGACAATCCAGGCGCTGCGCCACAATGATCAGGCGTATTGCCGTTCAGGCAGCAGCCGCTATGCTGCCAACCTTGATCGCGTACAGGGCACCCGTTGCCCCATTGAAAAGGATGCTGCATGAAAATCAAAGCCGTACTGACCCAGACCGAAATCAGCCAGATCCTGGCGGCTGCACGCCAGGAAGCCCTGGCCAACGAGTGGGCCGTGTCCATTGCCATCGTCGATGACGGCGGTCACTTGCTGGCCTTCGAACGCCTGGACGGCGCCAACCCGATCAGCAGCTATATCAGTATCGAAAAGGCCCGGACCGCCGCCCTGGGTCGCCGTGAGTCCAAGGGCTATGAAGAAATCGTCAATGGTGGCCGCACCGCCTTTTTGAGCGCGCCACTGCTGACATCGCTGGAAGGCGGCGTGCCGGTGATCATTGATGGCCAGGTGATTGGCGCCGTGGGCGTGTCCGGGGTCAAGTCTGAACATGATGCCCAGGTGGCCAAGGTCGGCATCCAGGTCCTGAACGCCGACTGAGCAACACTGCCGCACGCCTTTCGAGCCCTTTGCGGGTGCCGGCCTGACACGGATGAGCGTTTCATCCACCCCGCACGGCCTCTTCGAAAGGAGCCCCGATGATGGACTATGTGTGCTGCAACCGCCTCAAAGTCGCCGCCAGCCTGCACCGTTTCGTCGAGCAGCAGGTGCTGGTCGGTATTCCTCTGGCAGCGGATCTGTTCTGGGAGCGCTGCGATGCACTGGTCCATGAGCTGGCCCCTCTGGTGCGCGACCTGCTGGTCGAGCGCGAGCGCCTGCAGCACGCCCTCGCCCACTGGCATCAGGCCCATGCGGGCAAGTCCGTTGCACCCGGTGACTGGCATCGTCATTTGCAACAGATCGGCTACCTGCAAGCCGTGCCGGCGCCCTTTCGTGCCAGCACGGCCAATGTCGACCTGGAAATCAGCGACCAGTACGGCCCGTGCCTGCAAGTGCCTGCCACCCTGCTCAAGCCACTGCTTGAGGCTGCCAACGCCCGCTGGGGCTCGCTGTACCAGGCGTTATACAACAGCGAAGCCATTGCCCTGGAGCCGGGCCTGGAGCCCGACGCCGGGCACAACCCGCAACGCGCCGCGCACGTCGTGGTGCGCACGCGTGAATGGCTTGACAGCGTCGCGCCACTGGCTACCGGCAGCCATGTCGATGCCCGCCACTACCGGATCATCAACGGCCAGTTGACCGTGACCCGGGTGGGCGGTGAGCAGACCGGCCTGCAGCACCCGCAGCACTACCTGGGCTTTCAGGGCGACCCCCGGCAGCCCAGCGCGATCCTGCTCAGGCACCACGGCCTGCACCTGCAAATCTGCCTCGCCGCGCAAAGCCGGGCCGGCGTCTGCGATGTTGCCGGCATCAGCGATGTACTGCTGGAAGCGGCGGTGTCGGTGATCGTCGACACCGGCACGGCACTGGACCGGTTCACCCTCTATCGTCACTGGCTGGCCCTGATGCAAGGCGGCCTGTACCCGGCCGGCGAACTGGCGGCCGACCGACACTACCAGGCCGCCGGTGGGGGCGAATTGAGGCTGCCGGGGCGGGCCTTGTTGCTGCTGCGGGTCAATGGCCTGCACCGGTACTGCCCCGTGATGCTCGACGCCCACGGCCAGGCCATTCCCGCCCTGATACTTGACTCCCTGCTGGGCAGCCTGATTGCCCTGCACGATCTGCAAAGGCGTGGCAACTCCAGAACCGGCAGTGTCTATTTGCTGGTGCCGTACCTGCAAGGACCTCAGGAAACGGCGTTCGTCAATCTGCTGTTCGAGCGCCTGGAAACCCTGCTCGAACTGCCCCCGCATACGCTCAAGGCCGGGCTGATCGACCAGCACTGGCGCACCACGCTGAACCTTGAAGCCTGCGTTCAGGCCGTGGCAGCGCGTCTTGCCTGGCTGGGCACCGATCCTTTACCGTGCGATGCCAGCGTCGACGCCGATCACAGCGCCTGCGTCGAGGCTGTGCAGCAACGCAATCGCCTGGTCGGCCTGGCCTGCGGCCTGCGCGGTCGGGCGCAACTGGGCAGCACCGAGCCGGCCGGCTCGCCAATGGCCGCCACGTTGCAGGCCCTGGACTACCATCGCCTCGATTACGCCCAGGTCCTGCGCGAGCTGGAACAACAGGATCTGCTGCCGCCATGCGCCGCCCTGCTTGAACGGTTAGTGGACATGGCGCAGGCGCACAGTGGGTAGAATCGCGACTCGATCAGGGCAAGGAAACAGGCATGGACAAGTTGCTGGCGATAACGCTGTTCGTCGAAGCGGTCGATGCCCGCGGATTTTCCGCCGCAGCGCGCAAGCTGGGGCTGGCGACGTCCTCGGTCAGCCGGGCGATCGACGCGCTGGAAAGCGAACTGGGCGCCACCCTGCTCAACCGCTCGACCCGGCAGATTTCCGTGACCGACGCCGGGGCACGCTATTACCACAAGGCCCGGCGCCTGCTGGAAGACCTGGCCGAGGCCGACGCCGAAGTCGCCGACCGTGGCCTGGAACCAGTGGGCAGCCTGCGCGTGTGTGTGCCGGTGGAGTTTGGCCGAAGGCTGATTGCGCCGCACCTGGGGCGACTGCTCAAGCAGTATCCGGGCCTTGCGCTGGACATCAGTCTGAGTGATCGCTTCGACGACCTGCTCGATGGCCGCTTCGATGTTGCCATCCGTTTGGGTGAGGCGGCCACCGACGCCGAGGTGGTGTGTCGGCACCTGGCGGACTTTCGACGCTGGAGCGTGGCCAGCCCGGCCTATCTTGCCACCCATGGGCAGCCTGAACGCCCAGAGCAACTGGCGACCCACGCCTGCCTGCGCTTCAGCTATGGCGCGGCGCGCCAGGTGTGGTGCTTCAAGCGCCTGGATGAACAGATTGACGTACCGATCCAGGGGCGCTTGCGCAGCGACAATGCCGATGTCCTGCGCCAGGCCGCCCTCGACGACACAGGCATCGCCCTGCTGGCCGACTGGCTGGTGGCTGAAGATGTGCGCGCCGGCCGGCTGGTGCGGGTGCTGCCTGAGTGGCAATGCAACCCGGACCAGGCCAGCCACGGCATCAACGCCCTCTACCTGCCCAACCACCGCGGCTCACGGCGCGTGACCGCCTTTATCGATTTCCTGCAGGAAGTGCTGGATATCCAGTTCAACCCCTTGTAGGAGCGCGCTCTGCCCGCGATCGAGTGCGAAGCGCTCGCAAAATTGTGGAAACGCTGAAAATCTACAGCGAATGACCGAAAAATCTCGGAAACGCTGAAAATTTATGGTTTTCGGCCGAAAAATCTGCGAAACGCTGAAAATTTACGACTGCTGACGCAGCCGGTCGCGGGGCAAGCGCGCTCCTACGCCCCAGGATGTGGATGCATGACGCCTTTGCGCCAGGCGCAATGCTGTGTTGCGCCTTGCACGGATTCTCTCCACTTCACGCAAAACCTAACCTTCATGGCACTGTTCACTCACGCCTTGCCGGAGCCACCGCCATGAATGCCAGCCTTGCTGTCCCCGCCTCGCCCCCACACACCTTGTCGCGCCTGCTGGTGATGCTATTCGCCTTTTGCTGCGGCGCCATCGTCGCCAACATCTACTACGCCCAGCCGGTGGTCGGACTGATCGCCGCCGACCTGCACCTGAGCGCCGGCAGCGCCGGCCTGATTGTCTCGCTGACGCAGATCGGCTACGCGCTGGGCTTGCTGTTTCTGGTGCCGCTGGCTGACCTGGTGGAAAACCGCAAGCTGATGATCTGCACCTCGCTGGTCGCCGCAGTCAGCCTGTTGCTGGCCGGACTCAGTCAGCAGGGTGGCGTATTCCTGGCACTGTCGCTGTTGATCGGCTTCAGCTCGGTGGCCGTGCAGATGCTGATTCCCCTGGCCGCGCACATGGCGCCGGAACACAGCCGTGGCCGGGTGGTAGGGTCGATCATGGGCGGCCTGCTGCTGGGCATTCTGCTGGCGCGGCCCCTGTCGAGCCTGGTGGCCGATCATTTCGGCTGGCGAATCATGTTCATGGGCGCGGCGCTGGTGATGCTGGGGATCATTGCGTTGCTGTCGTTGCTCATTCCACGTCGCCTGCCTGAGCACCGCGCCAGCTACACCCAACTGATGGGCTCGTTGCTGACCCTGCTGCGCCGTTATCCGCTGCTGCGTCAGCGCTCGCTGTACCAGGCCCTGATGTTTGCGGCCTTCAGCCTGTTCTGGACCGCTGTGCCCATCGAGTTGATGCAGGCGCACGGCCTGTCGCAAAGCCAGATTGCGGTGTTTGCCCTGGTCGGTGCCATTGGCGCCATTGCCGCGCCGATTGCCGGACGCCTGGCCGATGCCGGCCACACCCGCCGCGCCTCGCAGGTGGCCATGGCCCTGGCGCCACTGGCCATGCTGATCGGTGTCAGCCAGCCCGGCGCCAGCCTGTGGGGCCTGGCCCTGACCGGCATCCTGCTGGACTTTGCAGTGCAGATGAACATGGTGCTGGGCCAGCGCGAGGTCTACGCCCTGGACGCGGCCAGCCGCGGGCGGCTCAATGCGCTGTACATGACCAGTATCTTTCTGGGTGGCGCCCTCGGTTCGGCACTGGCCGGCATGCTCTACCAGTCGTTTGCCTGGAGCGGCATTGCCCTGGCCGGCGCGGTACTCCCGGCGCTGGCACTGCTGTTGTTCGCGACCAGGCGGTGATCCTCAAGAACTCTCGCGTACCACCAGCTCAAAACCCAGGTCAACCTGGGTTTCGAGCGTCTGCTCATCAATCAGCGCCAGCAGCATCTGCGCCGCCCGCTGGCCGACCGCCTCACGCGGGGTGCGAATCGAGGTCAGGCGCGGCACCATATGGGCCGACCCCGGCAAGTCGTTGAACCCCACCAGCGCCACCTGTCCCGGAATATCGATGCCCCGGCGCAAGGCTTCCAGCGCCGCGCCCTGGGCCAGGTCGTCGTTGCAGAAGAACACCGCATCCACGTCGGGGTGCGCCTCGACCAACTGGCTGAACAACTCACAGCCCAGGCCGATGGATGAAGGCAACGGTGACATGACGTGCAATTGCGGATCGTCCAGGCCCGCCTCGACCAGCGCCTGACGAAAACCGGCACCTCGCTGCAACACCCGCGGGTCGAGCTGCGCGGCCATGTAGGCCAGGCGTGTACGCCCGCGCGCCAGCAGGTGCCGTGCCGCTTCGGCACCGGCCTGGTGCTGGGAAAAACCGACGCAGTGCGCCTGTTCGGTAATGTCCAGCTCCATCATGTGCACGCACGGCACCTCACTGGCGGCCAGCAGGCGTCGCGCCGCCGGGGTGTGGTCCAGCCCGGTCAGCAGGATGCCGCGCGGGCGGTTGACCAGATGATTGCGCAACAGCTTTTCTTCTTCTGCGGGGTTGTAGTGGTAGTTGCCGATCACCACTTCCAGCCCGCGTGGGCGCAACACATTCTGGATCGCTTCCAGGGTCTCGATGAACAACTGGTTGGACAGCGAGGGCACCAGCACTACTACGGTCGGGCTGCTCGAAGACGCCAGCGCCCGGGCTGCCGGGTTGGCCACGTAACCCAGCCGCTGGGCGGCCGCCTGGACCTTTTCGGCCAGCGCCGGGGCCACGGTAGCCACCCCGCGCAAAGCCCGGGAAGCGGTGATGGGAGAAACGCCGGCCAGGTGCGCCACTTCATTGAGGGTCGGACGGCCAGTGGAGCGGGAACCAATGCGTGCCATGTGTTGCCAACTGAAAGAGGGGTTGCCAAGGTGCCGGGGCGGCACTAAGGTAGCGCTATCTCATCGCCCGTGGCAATGAATTGCGCCTCTCACCTGCTGCCTGCCAGGCACACGGAGATGCGCGATGCGGATATTACCTACAAAAACAACGACAAGCGCTGGAACAGTTCAGCTGGTCTTACGCCCAATGCGCGAAAGACAGCGCTGTCTTCAGCAAGGATGGCCACAGTGACAACAGATACGACTGCTATTTCTGCCTTGGTGATCATGGGCGTTTCCGGTTGCGGCAAAAGTGAGGTCGGCCAGCGTATTGCCGACCACGCTGAAGGCCGCCTGATCGAAGGCGACAGTTTTCACCCGGCTGCCAACATCGAGAAGATGAGCGCCGGCATTGCCCTGGACGATAACGATCGCGCCGGCTGGCTGACGCGCCTGGGGGAAGAACTGGCCCGCGCCGTGGCCAGTGGCGAACGCCCGGTGCTGACCTGTTCGGCGCTCAAGCGCCGCTATCGCGAGCGCCTGCGTGAAGCCGTACCGCAGCTGGGCTTCGTATTTCTCGAACTGTCCCCGGAAATGGCTCGCCAGCGCTGCGCCCAACGGCCTGACCATTTCATGCCTGCCAGCCTGGTCGACAGCCAGTTTGCCGCGCTGGAAAAGCCCGATGGCGAACCGCGCACCCTGGTGGTCGATGCCCGCCACAGCCTTGAGGATATTGGCCGTCAGGCCGCCGACTGGTGGCAGGCTTCACGACAGGGCTAACGCTCGGGCCAGACGCCTGGGCGCAAAAGACAGCGCTACCTTAAATGAACACTCACACGCCCAACCGCTCCATAAAATAATGACAACCGGAGAACACTCATGTTCGGAATGACCCACGAGACCTACCTGTTGGTCGACGCGCTGGTTACGATCGTCGGCCTGGTGATATTGATCACCAAATTCAAGGTTCACCCCTTTGTCGCCCTGACCCTGGCAGCCGGCTTTCTCGGCCTGACCAGCGGCATGCCGGTGGAAAAGGTCATGAAGGCATTCCAGGACGGCTTCGGCGGCGTGCTGGGCTTTGTCGGCATCATTCTTGGCCTGGGCACCATGCTGGGCAAACTGATGGCCGACTCCGGCGGTGCCGACCAGATTGCCCAGACCCTGATCCGCGTCTTCGGCAAGCAGAAGGTGCACTGGGCAATGATGTTTTCCGCCTTTCTGGTGGGCATCCCGCTGTTCTTCGAAATCGGCTTCGTGCTGCTGATCCCGCTGGTGTTCATCGTTGCGCGGCGCACCGGCGTGTCGATCATCAAGATCGGCATCCCGCTGCTGGCCGGTCTTTCGGCCGTACACGGCCTGGTACCGCCACACCCGGGCCCGCTGCTGGCCATCGGCATTTTCGGTGCCGACATTGGCAAGACCATTTTCTACGGCCTGCTGGTCGCCTTGCCGACCGCCATCATCGCCGGCCCCATCTATGGCAAGTGGATTTCCAAATACATCCCTGGCAGCCCCTCGCAAGAGCTGATGGACCAGATCGCCAAGGAATCCAATACCCAGAACCTGCCCGGCTTTGGCATCACGCTGGTGACGATCCTGCTGCCGGTGTTTCTGATGCTGCTCAAGACCTTTGCTGACGTCGTGCTGGCAGAAAACAACATTTTCCGTATCTGGATGGACTTTATCGGCCACCCGATCACCGCCCTGCTCGCGGCCCTGCTGCTGGCTTTCTACACCTTTGGTGCAGCACGCGGCTTTGATCGCTCGCAGATCATGAAAATGCTCGACCACAGCCTGACGCCGGTGGCCGCCATTGTACTGATCGTCGGTGCCGGCGGTGGTTTCAAGCAAATGCTGGTCGCCAGCGGCGTGGGCGATGTGATCGGTCACATGGCCGTGCAGGCGCAACTCAACCCGATCATGCTGGCGTGGCTGGTGGCGGCGGTGATCCGTATCGCCACCGGTTCCGCCACCGTGGCGACCATCACCGGTGCCGGTATCGTCGCACCCGTGGTCGGCATGGTGCCAGGGGTCAACCGTGAGCTGCTGGTGCTGGCCACTGGCGCCGGCTCGCTGATTCTTTCGCACGTTAACGATGCAGGCTTCTGGCTGGTCAAGCAGTACTTCAACATGACGGTCAGCGAAACCTTCAAGACCTGGACGGTGATGGAAACCATTCTTTCGGTGGTCGGCATCATCTTCATCATGTTGCTCTCGACCCTGCTTTAAAGCCTCCGCCTCACGCCTCTACTGCACCCTGGCGGCTGTCGGACAATTCCTCCGACAGCCGCACACTTGCTCAACAACACACTCTGTTCTTGTCGACTGGCGCACACCCCTGTGTGCTGCCCGCTCGATCGCGCTGTTCAAACGCCTGCATAATCGCTGTTTCCTACCTGATATCACCTTCTTCCAATTGAATTATCAGAAACCTCAGGCAATGATGCGTGCAAACGCCTACGCTGAAAGTCGGCGAGGGACTACGCAATCAGGTGCAGTGTCCTACATTGCAATGCGTGCGCAGTGATCATGTCAATCTGGATCCAATCAGGGCTTTTTGCAGCATTTACCAGTAAATACGGGCATTTACAGGATAAAACGGGCAGAATTGGTCCACTCCTGACTGTGTTGATGCAAATCAAGGTGACAGGGTAATGAACCGAGGGAATTAAATTCACCGCTGCAACGTCATACTGATGGACGCATTTGGATGCACTCGGCAACAATCACCACGCAAAGGCAAACGCCAGCCTCTTGATAGAGGCGTTACAAGAGGCCATCAAGGAAAAGATTATGTTGATACTCACTCGCAAAGTAGGCGAAAGCATAAACATCGGTGACGACATCACCGTGACGATTCTTGGTGTTCAAGGGCTGCAAGTACGCCTGGGCATCAATGCACCGAAAAACGTTTCCGTGCACCGTGAAGAAATCTACAAGCGTATCCAGGCAGAACTGGCCCCGACCCAGAACTCCCAATAATTCCTGGCGCTCCCCCCTTGATTCAAGCGATCCACCCGAACGGCACTGCCTGAACAGGTGGATGGCATCACGGCACCCACCAGGGTGCCGTTTTCATTTGTGTTATCGGCTTGCTGTCGCGGTTCCCGCCCGGCAGGCCATTGGTCATTCTGCCGGAACGCCGGCGCTTCCCCTTGAGTCCATCTGAAGCGAACACCCTGTTCGATGCCCGCCCGTTGTGTGCAGTGAGCCGCGCATTTTATCCGTCAACCCGAACGGTGAATGACAATGGCAAACACCCACCAAACGTCTGCGGGCAACACTGCCCGCAAAGAGGGTTCCCTGATCCGGGACCCGCTGGACCCGCTGTACGCTGAAACCGCTGCCAGCGGCGATCGGCTCGCCTCCTCGCCCGCCCCGGCAGACAGCGATACCCAGAGCCTGGCCGGCTATATCGACGAACTGGCCGAGCGCATTGCGCACCTGGCCGACAACCTGCGCAACCAGAATGCCGACCAGGCGCTGCAGCAGGCGGTCAAGATGGCTCAAGACAACCCGACGCTGTTCATGCTGGGCAGTGTTGCGCTGGGCTTTGCGCTGTCACGTACCTTCAGGACCGACAGTCCACAGGCTGGACCCGGCGCGGCTACAGAATCGTCCGATCTGGCCATGCCTTCGACCCCCGCTCAGGAAACCGCCGGCATGGCCTACAACAGCGTGCCGCCCGGACCTGCCAGTACGGCTGACCTCAGCGACCCGGGCGTGCCCACTACCGGGCCCGTTCCGGACCTTCCTGCATCCTCCAGAAAAGGAGTCTGACGATGAGCGACTCTCTAAACACGCCAGGTCCCGACAGCGACACGTCGGTTTTGGGACTGGTGCGCCAACTGGCCCATGAAGTGCCACTGCTGGTCAGCAAGGAAATGGCCTTGGCCAAGGCCGAATTGCGCGAATCGCTGGTGGCCACGCGTAACGGCGCCCGCTCGATCGCCAGTGGCATTGTGCTGTTGCTCGCCGGTCTCGTGGTGGTCTTGCTGGCCGTGGTGCAGATCCTGGCCTGGTACATCGCGCTGTGGCTGGCCGCACTGGTCGTCGGCATCGCGGCGATGATTGCAGGGGCCGTATTGCTCAAGGCCGGCAACCGCCAGTTCGACCTTTCCAACCTGACGCCTGAACGCACCGCCCAGGCCTTGAACAAGGACAAGCAAACCCTCCAGAGGAAAGCATCATGAGCAACGACAGCACGTTTGACACCGCCGCCCAGGCCACCGATCCCGGGCAAAAGAGCCCTGAAGAACTGGAGCGTGAAGTCGACGCCCAGCGCTCCAGCATCGGCCAGATCGTCGATGCCCTGGAGAAAAAGATGTCACCCGGCCAATGGATCGATCAGGCCTTGGCCTATACGCGGCAAAACGGTGGGGAGTTTGTCGGCAACCTGGGGCAGAGCGTGCGGCAGAACCCGCTGCCCACGCTGTTGATGTCGGTGGGCGTGGCCTGGCTGGTGGTCGGCCAGCGCAACACTTCGCCCCGTGCCGGCGGCTCATCCGGCTCACTGCTTGAACCGCTCGCCGACAGCGTCGATAACGTCAAGGGCAAGGTGCAGGCCACGGCTTCGCGCCTGAAGGAAAAAGCCCGTCAGCTGACGCCTGACAAAGGCAGCGCCGAAGGCACACTCAAGATCAAGGGCCAACGCCTGCAGACCGGCGTGAGTGATCTGGCGCATCAGCAGCCGCTGGTCCTGGCAGGCATCGCCGTGGCGCTGGGTGCCGCTCTGGGCCGGAGCCTGCCGCCGGTCGAGCGCAAGTGGACAAGGCACGACCCGCTGCAAACCACCTCGGCGGGTCTGGGTTGAACCAGGGCAGCGGCCCTGCACTGGCAGGGCCGCGCACGGCCTGGTTCAGTCGGCGGCCTCAAGCCGGGCAGCGATGCGGTCCTTGACCAACAGCCGATGCTCCTTGAGCTTTCTCAGTTCCTCGTCACCGATGCCGCCTGCCGGTCCTTTTTCGGCCTTGATGACGTCATCATCGGCTTGCTGGTACTCATGGAGCAACTGCTGCAGACGCTCGTCGCGCTTGCCACGCGCCATGACGTCTTCCCTGCTCAAATGCAAATCCGCGTACAGATCATGTTTGACTGGCATGAATCGGCCTCCATCGGATGAAAAGGAATCCTAAGGGTAGCAGGCCACAGGGTGTCAGCCAGCCAGGCTCAACCTCCACGCCGGCGTCGTACCTCGAAGGCCCGCAGATGGATACACGCCACCTCAAGCATCGACAATCCCCTGGGCGCCACACCCAGCGCCTGACGACGCGCCAGCAGGTCGCCCAGCACATGCTCGCCTTCGGTGGTCGCACCACGCTCGATGTCACGCAGCAATGAAGCACTCAAGGTCGAACCCGGTGTGGTCAGCATTGCCAGGCACTGCTGCTGCGCCTGGGCACTCAAAGGATGACCCGCCGCCAGGGCAATCTGCGCACACTCTTGCAGGGTCGCGACCAACAGCGGCTCGCCGCCGCCAGCCAGCACATCGCCCAGCGCGGCACGCAGGGTACCGGTCACGGCGGCCAGAGTGGCGATAAAGCACCACTTATCCCACATGTCCTGCAAGATGTGCTGGCTGAAACTGGCGTCGAAACCGGCATCGGCCAGCGCTTCAGCCACCCGCAGGATGCGCTGGTTGGACGCGCCGCTGAGTTCACCGAAACGCAATTGATGATGCATTCCCAGGTGCAGGATCACGCCATCGGCATTGTGATCCAGTGATGCCAGGCATTGCCCGCCCAGCACGGCCTGAGGGCCGAAGCGCTCGACAAGCCGGTCCAGGTGAGCCATGCCATTGAGCAGCGGCAGGATCGCCGTGCCCGGTCCGACTGCCGGCGCACAATCGTTGATCGTCTCTTCAAGGTCGTAGGCCTTGCAGGTCAGCACGATCAGATCAAAGGGTGTAGTCAACTGGTGGGCCAGCACACACGGCGGTGACGGATAATGAATATCGCCGTGCGGACTGCGCACCCGCAGGCCGTCGCGCTCAAGTTTTTCAGCGCGGCGTGGCCGCACCAGAAAAGTGACATTACGACCGGCTTCCAGCAGCCGGCCACCGAAGTAACCGCCTACTGCACCGGCACCGACCATCAGAATGCGCATATGAAGTGGCTCTCCCTGGCTTGATCCGAATGGCGTGCATCGGACTTGATGCCCTCAATCGATAGGCATCGGACGATGAAGTTCAACGCGTACAAGAATAGATGACGCAAAAAAAATCCCGACAGCCTGATGACTGTACGGGACAAAGGGGACTGCACCGGCTAAAGCGCGCTCAGCGCTTGCCGGCCAGGCCTGGCAGCAACAGGTGCATGCGCTCATCCAGGACCTGGATCAGGGTCTGCCGGGGATGATCCGCGGCACAGGCCAGCCGTCGCAACCGCGCCTGCAACGCCTCGATCACCACACGGCTGGCATCATGGTGAAATTGCCAGACGCCATAGATACGGCCTTCGAACGACGGCTCGCTGCCCAACTGCGGATCGGCCGCCAGCCCCGAGCCGATGCCGAACAGGTACAGGCCATCCAGCCGCCGCCCTTGCTGGTCCAGCGGACAACCGTTGGCATCGGAATCCAGGCCACCGCGAGCCTGGCGCAACTCGACAGGCGTACCGTCGGCGTGGCTGAGTACAGGCAGTACGGGTTGATAACCGGTGCACTGGATCACCGCACCCGGTTCAGCCAGGGCCTGCGCCGCCCGCTCCAGATCGCCCGGCGGCCCCTGGTGTGTCTGCATGCGTTGCACGCCGACGCCGGTCTTGCCGATACGTGAACGGGCCAGCACTTCGCGGCCAATGTCGAGCGCCCGGTAGCGCAGCCCGCCCGAGCGGTTGACCCGTCCGGACAGCGGGCACACATCCTGTTGCGGGTCGAACTGGCAACCTTCCTCTTGCGCCTGCTCGACCGTTTCGTAGAAAAGCCGGATCGGGGTGCGGTGAATCAGGGTCACTTCACGCAAGCCGGCGAACTCCAGCGCATCGGCCAGATTTTCCAGCACTGAAAAGGCACTGTGCGAACCGCCGATCACGCTGATGCGTTGTCCATTGGCAATGAAGGGCATCAGTTGCTCGCGCAACTGCACGGCATTCATGCGCAAGATGGCGTCCGAGCCCAGGATCCGGGCTGATCGTGAGAGGTGCAGCCCCTGTGCAGCCAGGTGCTCGACCAGATGCCGGGGGTCCTGGCGACCGCCCAGGTTGAGCACCAGGCCCTGGCAATGAATACGCCGCTCGTACCCGGCGGTCTCGACCCGCAGGCACAGTTGACCCGGTTGCCAGATCACTTCGGTGATCGTGGTGCTGTGCCAGATCCTGACGCCATAGTGCTGGACAATATGGCGCAGCACCAATTGCGAAGCCTCGGCCATCAGTTCCCCGGCCTCGGCCAGCGGTGGCGCGCTGTTGGCCTGGCGACGAATGCGCCAATAGGCCGGCGAATACTCCAGCGGCTCGAAAATGTCGGCCAGCCGCGGGTCGCGCAGGCAATCGATGAACACATCGCCCACCGAATTGGCGGTGATGCAGTAATTTCCAAGACTGCCGATGCCCGGGGTCTCGCTGGCGTCGACAATGATCAGGCCATTGCGTGCCAGTTCGGCAAGCGTTCCGGTTTTCAAGGCATTGAACAGAAAGCCCATGCCCGCCACCCCTGCGCCACCGACAACGCAGGCACACGTCACGTGCATATGATCTTCAAACATAGTGTCTTCCTTGGCCTGTTGATAAGAGGTTCCTGTCTTGCGTCATCGGAAGGGCAAGTTCCCGATGCAGGAAACAACAACTTACATTCCTGTGGTGGAGGCTTGTGAATCATCACGTTGCACAACTTCTTTAACCCCGTTGCAGGCCTGTCAAAGTTATAACGCAACGGACAAACGTTTGCGCCACACTCACGCCCCCGACCGGGCGGGCAGTGACTGTAATAAGCAAAGGGAGTTCAAACAATACGCAGCCACGCTACCGCCCCACGCGACAGCGCTTGAGGTGATACCGGTAAAGGCGTTGAGCGGCCGTCTTCAAGGCCATGTGTTGGGCGCGATAGTTACAAAGATTCCGGCACAGTGTCAAATAACCAGCCGGGGCTTGAATACACTTGCAGTGCTAGGCAACGCCCTGATTTTCAGATCAATTTCGCCCAACCTCCGCAAACGGGAAGCGGTCGTGACAGGCACGCGTGGCCCGCCGGCCTGGTTGTTTTTTTAGATGGGTGTTGCGCGGGGCCGCCGGAAACCGACGCCAATAAAATGGCAACGCCGCAGGTCGACACAAGAGCCGTGTCGACCAGGGTGTTCGGAGGTGCTGCGGTGCTTCAGGCGCGACGCGAATAGACCTGGGGACGGCTGACGCTGTCCAGTTCTTCGCGCAGGCCGGCCACCAGGTCATTGATGGCCCGGCTGCTGTCCAGGCGCATCAGGTCAATGCCGGTGACCAGCAGATCGACACGCCCGGTGGTGGGCTCTGCGATCTGAATGGTCATGGAGCGATCCGGCGCAATGGTGCAGGTGCAACTGAGCGGCAGAAAAGCACCTTCAACAATACTGCGTAGTTCGAGCGTAGACAGTCCACAAGCGATCATTTGCTATCTCCTTATTGCGAGCACCTTGAATCATCCATCCGGCGCTTACGCTTATTGGTGTTAATAACAGACAGGCCTCGGGCCTGCCCAACAACGGCCACCGCAGGCAGCGGTTAACTTCAACCCTTATACGCGCTGGCGGCAGCACCGGCAATGAAGTTTCGACGTGCAGCAGAACAACCCGTTATTTATTTGATAACGGACAAAGGAAAATCGTTTCATCTTATAAACAGTTTATTTTTAGCGGCCGGACGAGTAAGACTTGTTAACGTTTGAACAGGGGATGTGAAGCGCAGCGGCCCGCCCCGGACCGGATCTGACTCACCAGATCCGGTGGCAACGCAAGGGCTTATTCCGGCCGTGTCAGACGCAGGTGAATCAGCGCCACCGGTGCGCCTTGCTTGTCACGCCGCTCTTCAATGGAGAATGGCCGAAACCCGAGCCTGGAGTAAAACACCAGCCCGGTGACGTTGTGGTTGTAGCACGAGGAGGTCACTTCACGGGCTTCATGCTTGTCGAAGGCAATCTCGGCCATGCAGGCGATCAGATAACGCCCCACGCCCTTGGAACGCGCGTGGCTGGCGATGATGACGTTACCCAGCGTGCAACGATCACGAAACACGCAACGCACAAAATTGGCGTAGCCGACCACTTCACCATGCAGCTCGACCACGGTGGGGTCGGAGCGCTGCTCCAGCGACTCTTGCAGTTGCGCCGGGGTGAACGGGTACACCGCCTGGGGAAACATGTAGAACAGCTCATCGGGATTCTGAGGAAGGGCACAGACGGCGGCGATGTCTTTTTCTTCCATGGGACGATGTAGGAACATTGCGAATACCTTTTGAAGAAATTGAAGAACACGCGCTGCAGCGGGGGGTGTGAAATCCTGTGACACCGGTTGAATAAACCATATCCCCCCCGGCAGCCGCCAGACTTTTAATCCGTGCAGGCAAAATGACACGCCCCCTGCGACCTGACAACCCGAGCCGCCTGCACAGCCCCTGAAGGGTCGCCAACACAGGATTCTGCAAGGCCGGCAGTCGGTTATCCACGAACAGTCCGTTCGGGCAATATCCTGTAACGCATAATGCCTGTCGTGCGGTGCAATGCCACGGCATAAACAGCCTCTATTTCATTTTGATGAACGGATTGCCTGCATGCCGCTGTCTCGACCTGCTTCTCGCAAATGGCGTCGCCTTGTCCTGGCGCTGATGGCTGTGATCATCATCGGCCTGCCTGTCGGCTGCGTGGTTCTTGAGCGCAAGGAGCGCGAGCTGGTATTTCGCATCGAGCCGGGCACGGCCAGTTGGTACGGCGGCTTGCCCGCCGGCGTTGAAGAACTGGAACTCAAGACCCCGGCGCTGGGCAATAAACAGAATATCCATGCCTGGTGGTGGCCGGCGCCACGCAAGGATGCCGCCACCGTGCTGTACCTGCATGGCTCGCGCTGGAACCTCACCGGCCAGTTGTTCCGTATCGAGCAATTGCGCGCCCTGGGCTTTTCGGTGCTGGCCATCGACTACCGCGGCTTTGGCCAGAGCGTGGGCGAGCTGCCGTCGGAAAAAAGCGTCTATGAAGATGCGCGCATCGCCTGGGAGCGTCTGAAGCTGTTGCAGCCGGACCCCAGCCGACGCCTGATCTATGGCCATTCGCTGGGCGGTGCGGTCGCGGTCGACCTGGCCGCCGAACTGGGCCGTGACGCCGCCAGGAACAACAGCCCGGTGCAGGCACGCGGCCTGATCATCGAGTCGACCTTCACCAACCTGGCAGACGTGGCCACCTCGGTCGCCAGCAGCTACACCTCGTTGCCGGTGCGCTGGCTGCTGTCGCAGAAATTCGACTCACAGGACAAGATCGCCACCATCCACATGCCGGTGCTGATCGTCCACGGCACCGCCGACCGCTATGTGCCGCCGCGCTTCAGCGAAGAATTGTTTGCCGCCGCCGCCGAGCCCAAGAACCTGCTGCTGATCCCCGGCGGTACTCACAACAACAGCATGCGCCTGGGCCGCCAGGCCTACAGCCAGGCCATCCAGGCGCTGCTCAAGACGCCAGCGCCGCGCACCCAGGCCAGCCAGCCCAAGGCCAAAGGTGCTCAGGCCGGCTAATCCAGCTCGATCATCTCGTGAATGCGATTGGCCAAGGCTTCCATGGTGAACGGCTTGGTCAGGATCCACATGCCTGGGTCAAGATGGCCATTGCCGATAATGGCGTTCTCGGCGTAACCGGTGATGAACAGTACTTTCAGTTCAGGGCGCAGCAGGCGAGCGGCATCGGCCAGTTGCCGGCCGTTCATGCCGCCGGGCAGGCCGACATCGGTGACCAGCAGGTCGATACGCACATCGGTCTCCAGAATACGCAGCGCGCTGGCGCCTTCCGGGGCCTCGAGCGAACTGTAGCCCTGGTCGGCGAGCACTTCGCCAACCAACATGCGAATGGTGGGCTCATCGTCCACGATCATGACCGTACGGGTGGTCGTGGCCTTGCGCGCCTCGTGTTCATCCCCGGTTTCCTGCGTTGACTGCTCGACCTCGTCACCATAATGGCGTGGCAGGTACAGGCACATGGTGGTGCCCTGCCCAGGCTCGGAATAGATACGCACCTGCCCACCGGACTGGCGCACGAACCCGTATACCATCGACAACCCAAGCCCGGTGCCCTGCCCCAGCGGCTTGGTGGTAAAGAACGGGTCAAAGGCCCGCGACATGACTTCCGGCGTCATGCCGGTGCCGGTGTCGGTCACGCACAGCGACAGGTACTGTCCCGGTGACAGGTCGCGAAACCTCGACGCGCGCTCGTCGATCCATTTGTTGGCGGTTTCAATGGTGATCCGTCCGCCGCCGGGCATGGCATCGCGGGCATTCAGGCACAGGTTGAGCAGGGCATTTTCCAGTTGCGGCGCATCAATGAAAGTCGACCACAGGCCCACGGCTGTCACCACCTCAACGGTGATGTGCGGCCCTACCGAGCGGCGGATCAGCTCTTCCATGCCCGCCACCAGGCGATTGACGTCCACCGGCTTGGGGTCCAGCGTCTGGCGCCGGGAAAACGCCAGTAATCGGTGAGTCAGTGATGCCGCTCGACGCGAGGCATCCAGCGAGGCAGACACGTAACGTTCGATTTCACCGTAGCGCCCCTGGCTCAGCCGTGTGCGCAACAGCTCCAGCGAGCCGTTGATCCCGGTCAACAGGTTGTTGAAGTCATGGGCGATGCCACCGGTGAGCTGCCCCACCGCTTCCATTTTCTGTGACTGCCGCAGCGCCTCCTCGGCCTGCTTGAGACGCTCCTGCTCCAGCAATCGCTCACTGATGTCATAGGCGAACAGATAGGCGCCGACCATCTGGCCTTCGGCGTTGCGCAGGGGGCTGTAGCGGATTTCGAAATCCCGCGCCGACTCACCGAAACGGGTGATCTCGATGAACTCCTCACCCGCCAGCGCACGCGCCCAGAGCAGACGCACCTGTTCGCGGATACCGGGCTCAGCGTCCAGGGCTTCGAGCAGGCTGTGCCCGACCCGTGGTACCACGCCAAACAGGCGCTCGAATTCCCAGGTCGCCATGGCATTGACCGCCAGCCAGCGGTAATTCAGATCGATCACATGGATGCGGGCATCGGTGCCATTGACCACGTCGGCCAGCACATTGCGCTCGGCCACGGCCTCGCGCACCCGGGTTTCCAGGGTGGCATTCAATTGCTGCAAGGCACGCTCGGCGTTCTTGCGCTGGGTGATGTCCTGAAACAGCACCGCAACCTGATGACGTTCGGCAGGCTCGATACGAAAGGCGGTCAGGGCCAGGTAACGCCCGGTGGCCACCAGCTCGCGCTCGAAACGGATCGGCACACCGGTGCGCAGCACCCCGCCGTACAGCTCGATCCAGCCGTCGGCCTCGGCGCCGACCATCTCGCGCACTTTCTGCCCGACCACGTTCGCAATTCCGGCATGAAAGGCATAGGCCGCGTTGGCTTCTATATGGATGTAGTCGCTCAGGGGGCCGTGCGGGCCATCGAAGAACTCGATGATGCAAAAGCCTTCGTCCATCGAATCGAACAAAAAGCGATAGCGTTCCTGCGAGCGGGCCAGGGCCGCATCGGCCTGTTGGCTGCGCAGCGAGAGCTGGTCGTGCAAGCGGTGGTTTTCGGCTTCCAGGGCGCTGACGCGATGGCGCAGGGCTTGAATATCGTAATCGGTCACAGCGTTACATCCTGAAATTGAGACGCCGGTCCGGCACGGGTGGGGCGGATTACCGCACTGGCAAGACGACAGCAGCACGCTACGAGAAAAACCGTCCGCTGGCAAAGACAATCCAGCCCCTGCGAAGGCACATGGACGCCTGCGTTCATCCGAAAGTGCAATTAATCATTCAACAACTTAATAAGAACCATTACCATGAACGTCGCATTTGCCACCGCCTTTCGCACAGGATCGATCTTCATGACCGCCACTTCCTCCCAGCAACGCATCGTGGGCGAGCTCTACAGCCAGCATCACGGCTGGGTCGTGCAATTGCTGCGGCGCAAGCTGGGCGACCGGGAATCGGCCCTGGACCTGGCGCAAGACACCTTCGTGCGCATCCTGCGCAGCGAAAAGCTGCCACCGATCCGCGAGCCGCGAGCCTACCTGAATATTGTTGCCAGCCGGCTGTGCATCGAGCACTACCGCCGCCAGGCGCTGGAGCGGGCGTACACCGATTCGCTGGCCCTGCTTGAGCCCGAACTGTGGCCCTCCCCGGAAACCCGTCTGCTGGTGCTCGAAGCCTTGGACGAAGTGGGCCGGGTGCTGGACGGGCTGGGTGGCAAGGTGCGGGAAATCTTCCTGCTCTCGCAACTCGATGGCCTGACCTACCCGCAGATTGCCGAACAGTTGGGCCTGAGCGTCAACAGCGTGCAAAAGGCCATGCTCAAGGCGCTGCGGCATTGCTATGCCGCAGTCTATGAGCAATGAGCCTGTTCCAGCCCCTGGACAATCGTCGCCCGATCGACCCGCAGGTGCTGGAGCAGGCCATGCTCTGGGCCGTGACCCTGCAGTCGGGCACCGCCGACCATTCCCAGCAGGCGGCCTGTACCGCCTGGCGCCAGGCCGCCGCCGAGCATGAGCGAGCCTGGCAACGACTGATGGGCATCGGCCAGGACCTGCGCAGCGGTGCCGCCAACCTGCCGGCCCGGCAGACCCGCCAGTTGCTCAAGGCACGCAGCGGCACCTCGCGGCGCACTCTGCTCAAGGGCTTTGCCGGGCTTGGCGTCGTCACGGCCGCCGGCTGGGGGGCGCGTGAGCGGGTGCTGCTGCCGCAATTGTTCAGCGACTACCACACCGGCACCGGCGAACGGCGCACCCTGCGCCTGGGCAGCCTGGACCTGCAACTGGACACGCAAACCCTGCTGGACATTGAGCATCGGGGCACCGGACAACAGCTCATGCTGACCCGTGGCCGGGTCTGGCTGGAAAATGGCACCGACCAGGACCTGGCCATTCGCACCCCCAACGGCTGGGTCAGGCCGGCGGCGCAAGCCCGTCTGATCGTCGCCCAGGCCCGCGATACTCACGTACAGATGCTCAGCGGCCAGGCCTTGCTGCAACCTGACCGCGGTACACCTCAAGACCTGAATGCCGGCCAGCAGACTCGGTTCGACGCCGGACACGTCGCCCGCCCCGAAGAACTGGCGCAGGCGACGACTGCCTGGATCCGCGGCCAATTGATCGCCGAGCGCACCCCGCTGGGCGAAGTCATCACCGAACTGGACCGCTACCGGCGCGGCCTGCTGCGCTGCGACCCGGCCGTGGCCGGCCTGCTGGTCTCCGGTGCCTTCTCCCTGGACCGTCCCGAGGCCAGCCTCGACCTGCTGGCCCGCACCCTGCCAGTGCAGGTCAACACCGTGCTGGGCTACTGGACCAACGTCGTCCCGGCATAGGGTCTGTTGCCGTTTCATCACGGCCGCGCCGGCGCCCGTTTTGCCGCGAGGCAAGGCAGGAGCCGCGACGTTTGGTCATTCCAAATGAGTGGCGAGTAACGCAGTCTCGCGGCAAAACAGGCCCGGCCCTTCGGGTTGCGTGCCAAATCTCGCCAGGCGGTGTTGGAGGACTTGAAAAGGGAGCGACCCTTTTCTGCGTCCTCCGCCTGGCCTGGCGAGATTTGGCCCAGCAACGCGGCTCGTGCTGAAACGGCAACAGACCCTAGGGCCTGCTGCGTAGGAGCGCGCTTGCCCGCGACCGGCTGCGCAGCAGTCGTAAATTTGTGGCGTTTCGCAGATTTTACGAGCGCTTCGCACTCGGTCGCGGTGGTCCGGCATTCCGGCAAGCGCGCTCCTACAGCCGGCCAGTTCATATCCAGTTCATTGTTTCGCTACCCCCTGCTCTGCAACTGCCTCAATGCAAATAAAACTATTTTTCATCTACCAAGGCAGTTTTCCCCGTCTCGAGCATCAAGACAGGTGTAGACGCTGAATAACAGCGCGCCCTTGCCTTCATTTATCAAACGGATCGCTCTAATGCTCACCCGCCCTACCCCGCTTGCCCGCGCCTTGCGCGCTACCCTGCTTGGTCTGTCGATTGCCAGTGCCAGCGCTGTCGTTCTGGCCGCACCCGCCCAGGCGGCAACAGACGACGCCCAGCGTCAGGCCTTCGCCATCCCGGCCAGCAGCCTGGACAAGGCCCTGGGTGCGCTCGGCCAGCAGGCTGGCGTGATGATCGCCGTCGACTCCTCGCTGACCCAGGGCCTGCGCAGTGCCGGGCTACAGGGGCGCTACAGCGTCGAGGAGGCCTTGCAGCAGCTGTTGGCGCCGGCCAACCTGCAGGCACTGGCGGCCGGCAGCGGTTACCGGGTGGTGCCACGCGTGGCGGTGAGCAATGGGCAGGTGGAACTGGGCGCGACCACGGTCAATTCCAGCCAGTTGGGTACCACTACCGAAAGCACCGGCTCCTATACCACCGGCGCCACGACCATTGGCAAGAGCACCCAGTCGCTGCGTGAAACGCCGCAGACCGTCACCGTGGTCACGCGCCAGTTTCTCGATGACAAGAACCTCAACAGCCTGGACAAGGTGCTGGAAAAGACCCCCGGCATCAGCTTTCAATACCGTAACTTCGGCGGCCACCTGTACACCTCGCGCGGCTTCAGCATGGCCGCCGAAAGTTTCCTGTACGACGGTGTGCCAGGCCAGGCCTACCAGGTCACCGGCTGGATGAAACCCGACACCGCCATCTATGACCGCATCGAAGTACTGCGCGGCGCCACCGGCCTGCTGGTCGGGGCAGGCGAACCGGGTGGCGCGGTGAACATGGTGCGCAAGCGCCCCACCGCCGTGCCGCAATTCTCGGTCACCAGCCGGGCAGGTTCCTGGGACAACTACCGCCTGGACCTGGACGGCAGCGGCAGCCTCAACGAGTCGGGCAGCGTGCGTGGTCGCCTGGTGGCTGCCTATGAAGACGCCGGCTCCTACATGGATGCCCGCGACAGCCGCACGCCGTTGTTGTACGGCATCGTCGAGGCCGACCTGAACGAAGACACCACCCTGACCATGAGCCTGCGCCGGCAGACCAACGTCATCAACGGCTACTCGATCTATGGCCTGCCGCGCTACAACAACGGCAATGCCCTGGACATCTCACGCTCGACCAACCTGGCCCAGGACTGGAACCGCCTGGAAAGCGACATGAACGAGGTGTTCACCGAGGTCGCGCACCGTTTCAACGACACCTGGACCGGCAAGACCTCGCTGACCTATTCAGAAGGCAGCTTCGACCAGGCCATCGCCTACGCCCGCGGCGCGATCAACCCGGCGACCCTGGCCGGCTCGCGGTTTCAGGGCGTGCTGTTGCGCAGCGACGAGGTCAAGAGCACCGGCCTGGACAGCCACCTCAACGGCAGCTTCGACGCCTTCGGCCTTGAGCATGAGGTCACCCTCGGCGCCACCTGGTCACGTCAGGCATTCAACACCAAGCAGGCCACAGTCGCGGTCAACTCGCCGATCAATGTCTTCGACGTCAATCATCATGCCCTGGCCAGGCCGTCGCGGCCGGCCTGGGGCACCGACATCGATGCTACCGAAGAGCGCTCCGGGCTGTACGGCAACGTGCGTCTGCGCCTGGCGGAGCCGTTGAGCCTGGTACTCGGCGGCCGCGCCACCTGGTACAGCTACGACTACGACGTCAAGACCGGCGCGGCCAACAGCTACACCTCCAAGGAAACCCGCGAGCTGACCCCCTTCGTGGGCCTGCTGTATGACCTGAACGAGAACTGGACCTGGTACACCAGCTACGCCGACATCTTCACCCCGCAAGGCAACTACCGCGACGTCAGCGGCTCGCCGCTGGATCCGGCGGTGGGCACCAACTATGAAACCGGCCTGAAAGGCGAGCTGTTCGACAAGCGCCTGAACCTGTCGATGGCGCTGTTCTATATCAAGCAGGAAGATGTGGCCGTCGAAGACGTCGACAACTCCGGCGCCTGCCTGAGCAACGACTCGTTCGGCACCTGCTATTCCAACGGCACGGTCAAGCGCAGCAAGGGTTTCGACATCGAGGCCAGCGGTGAAGTATTGCCGGGGCTGCAAGTGTTCGGCGGTTATACCTACAACATGGTGCGCAGCAGCACCTCTGAACAGCTGACTTACGAAACCCCGAAACACATGCTGCGCCTGAACGCCAGCTACAACCTGCCCGGTGACTGGAACCGCCTGACCCTGGGCACCGGCGTCACCACCCAGTCGGCGTACGCGGTGCCCAACACTGCCGGGATCGACTACGGCGTGGCCGGCTATGCCATCTGGGACGCCCGCGCCAGCTGGAAGCTCGACGAACACTGGAAAGTGTCGCTCAACGCCGAGAACCTGTTCGACCGCAAGTACTACACCACCTCGGCGGCCCTGGACCGCTCGAACCTGTTTGGCGAACCCCGCAGCTACGTGCTGACTTTGCGCGGGGATTTTTAACCGGCCAGCACGACCGGCACATCTGCTGCGCCTGTCACACCGCCATCGCCAGCAAAGCTGCCTCCCACAGTCGGGGCCAGGCACAAGATCCTGGACAACACCAATCCTGGTGCCAGACACGAAACTCAGGGTCACATCAAACCTGTGGGAGAATCCGGTCTTGTGCGTAGGCTTGTTTCTAGCGCAACCCGCCAAACCGCTGGTAGAACCCCTCGCCCACATCGGGCAGCGGCCCGTCGGCCGTTTCCAGCGCGGCATTCAGCCACTCCTCGGAACGGGCGCACACCAGCCGGTAGATATTGCGGCACAGCTGGCGTGCTGCACGTCCCTCCCAGTCGCCGGGCAGCAGTTCATCAGGCAACTGCGGGTCGCGCAGCAGCAGGCGGCGGTATTCGTGGACCAGCAGGGTGCGGGCCAGGAAACAGTCCTCGCCGCGCAGGCTGTCCTGCTCGCGCAGCACTTGCCACAACGGGCGAAACAGCTTGATGAACTCGCTGTAGTGCTTGCCCAGCTCGTCGATGTTCCAGCTCTCGCGCACCTGCGCCCGCAGGGCCTTGGACGCCAACACGTCCTGGCTGCGGGTCTCGAACACGATGCTGTCTTCCAGCGCATCAAGCTCCTGCAACGTGGCATTGACATCGGCCTTGTCGCTGCGAGGGCTGGCCAGCATGGTCGGGGCAATGGCACCAAAGCCCTGCCACTCCAGCTCTTCACGCACCTGCTTACGCTTGTCAGCCGGCAGTTGCGAGAGCGCCACCAGGCACCAGGCGCCGTCCCAGGCCGGCACGTTGACGTTGTACACGCGCTTGAAGGCTTTTTCGAAACGTCGCCGCCCGGTGCCGGTCAGGCTGTAGTAACTGCGCCGCCCGACCTTCTCGGCCGTCAGCCAGCCCTCCTTGCTCAAGCGAAAGATCGAGGTGCGGATCAACCGTTCGTTGATGCCCATCGGTTCGAGCAATTGAATCAGGCTGCCCAGCCAGACCGTGCCGCCGTGCGGCTCGATGGCATCGCCATACAGGGTGATGATCAGCGAGCTGGCACGAATCGGCGTGCGCTCCTGAAAGCGCTGGATAAGGTGGTTCAACGGAGCAAGGGACGACATGGGCCTACCGGGCGACGACGATAAAGACGTCGAATATACCTGCCCGGCACCAATTGCGGCGAGCCTGCCCATCAACCGCCGGCCTTGGGACGAAATGCACTGTCGCTGATACGCGGACGCTGCGGTTCGATTTCACTCAGCGGCTCGCACGCCACCAGCGACGCCAGGCAGCGCTGGGCCAGTTGCTGGTACTCACGGGTACCGGCCTGTTTCCAGGCCACTTCATCATCGCTGAGTGCCCGCTTGACCGTCGCCGGCGAGCCGATCACCAGCGACTGCGCCTCACACCTGAAGCGCGCCTTGACGAAGCTGGTGGCCGCCACGAATGAACGCGCGCCGATCTCGGCATAGTCCATCACCACCGCATTCATGCCCACCAGCACATCCTCGCCGATACGGCAGCCGTGCAGCACCGCGCCGTGGCCGACATGGCCATTGCGCCCCAGCACCGTGTCGCTGTCCGGAAAACCATGCATCACGCAGGTGTCCTGAATATTGGCGCCCTCCTCCAGCACAATGCGGCCAAAGTCGCCGCGCAGGCTGGCCAGCGGGCCGACATAGCAGCCAGGGCCGATGATCACATCGCCGATCAGGACGGCCGTGGGGTGCACATAAGCGGTGGGGTGGATCACCGGGGTCAGGCCATCGAGGCTGTAGCAGGTCATGGTAAATCCTCCTGTAATAAACGCCGCTGCATCGCAACTGCTTTAAATTCTTGTATCACAACAATTGACCACAGAAAAACACAAGTGACGTATCGAATACAGGCCCACTCGAAAAACCGTGCAAAAACCGCTATCCAGACGGCCTTAACAGATAAAAACGTTTTCTTTTTAGATTCTTCAAAAATCAATCAAGACACAAAAAATCATTAAAAACCATATTGTCTTGTATCGCTTAATGCTTATACTCAGCCCAGCACGGCCCCACGCGGGCCCATTCCAATAATCAGCGGCGCACACGACGCCGCCCGTGCCGCCGGAGGATTCTCGAATGCCTCACACCCTTGCCGTGACCACCCCTGTTGCCAGCGTGCGCCTGATCACCCTGCAGCGCCCGCAGGCGCTCAACGCGCTGAACACCGAGCTGCTGGGCGAATTGGCCGCCGAACTGGAAGCAGCCGAGCACGACAGCCAGACCCGCGTCGTGGTCATCACCGGCAGCCGCAAGGCCTTTGCCGCCGGCGCCGACATCCACGAGATGGCCGAGCGCGACCTGGTGGGCATTCTCAACGATCCCCGCGCCGGCTATTGGCAACGCATCGGCACCTTTCGCAAACCCCTGATCGCGGCCGTCAACGGCTTCTGCCTGGGTGGCGGCTGCGAGCTGGCCATGCACGCCGACATCCTCATCGCCGGTGAAGACGCCCGCTTCGGCCAGCCGGAAATCAACCTGGGGATCATGCCCGGGGCCGGCGGCACCCAACGCCTGTTGCACGCCGTGGGCAAGTCACTGGCCATGCAGATGGTCCTCACCGGCCAGCCGATCGACGCCCGCCATGCCCAGCGCGCCGGGCTTGTCAGCGAGGTGACCCAGCCGGAATTTACCGTCGAGCGCGCCCTGCAGGTGGCCGCCAGCATCGCTGAAAAAGCGCCGCTGGCGGTGCGCCTGGCCAAGGAGGCGCTGCTCAAGGCGCAAGACCTTGATCTGGCCAGCGGCCTGCGTTTCGAGCGCCAGGCGTTCACCGTGCTGGCCGGCACGGCCGACCGGCGCGAAGGCATCCAGGCCTTCCAGGAAAAACGCCGGCCGACCTTCACCGGCCAGTAACCCTTCATTCCTATAAGAGAGCGCAAGCATGGACTTCCAGCACATCCTGTTTTCCATCGAGGACGGTGTCGCCCTTCTCAGCCTCAACCGCCCCGAGCAGCTCAACAGCTTCAATGCCGCGATGCATCTTGAAGTGCGCGAAGCCCTCAAGCAGGTGCGCCAGCACAATGAAGTGCGCGTATTGCTGCTGACCGGCGAAGGCCGGTGCTTTTGTGCCGGTCAGGATCTGTCGGACCGCAATGTCGCACCGGGTGCCGAAATGCCCGACCTGGGCCTGTCAATCGAGCAGCTCTATAACCCGCTGATCCGCAGCCTGCGCGACCTGCCGCTGCCGGTGATCTGCGCCGTCAATGGCGTGGCCGCCGGTGCCGGCGCCAACATTCCGCTGGCCTGCGACCTGGTGTTGGCGGCGCGCTCGGCCAGCTTTATCCAGGCGTTCTGCAAGATCGGCCTGGTGCCCGACTCGGGCGGCACCTGGAACCTGCCGCGCCTGGTCGGCCCGGCCCGTGCCAAGGCCCTGGCCCTGCTGGGCGAGCGCCTGAGCGCCGAGCAGGCCGAGCAATGGGGGCTGATCTACCGGGTAGTCGACGACGCCGACCTGCGCGATGAAGCCCTCAAGCTGGCCCGCCACCTGGCCACCCAGCCGACCTATGGCCTGGCCCTGATCAAGCGTGCCTTCAATGCCAGCGCCAGTAACAGCTTCGACGAGCAACTGGAGCTGGAGCGCGACCTGCAACGCCTGGCCGGGCGCAGCGAGGATTACCGCGAAGGCGTGTCGGCCTTCATGAACAAACGCACCCCCACCTTCAAAGGACGCTGAGCGATGACCGCACTCGATACGCGCACCGTCGTCGCCGTGATCGGTGCCGGCGCCATGGGCGCCGGCATCGCCCAGGTGGCCGCGCAGGCCGGGCACCCGGTCAGGCTCTACGACACCCGTGAAGGCGCGGCCGCCCAGGCGATTGCCGGCATCGACCGACAACTGGGCCGTCTGGTCGAAAAGGGCAAGCTCGACGGCGAGGCCCGCCGCACTACGGTTGCACGGTTGCAACCGGCGAACAGCCTGCAAGACCTGGCCGAAGCGGGCCTGGTGATCGAAGCCATCGTCGAAAACCTGGAGGTCAAGCGCGGGCTGTTTGCGCAGCTCGAAGCGGTATGCAGCGCCGAGTGCATCCTGGCCAGCAACACCTCGTCATTGTCGATCACCGGCATTGCGGCGGGCCTGACCCATCCGCAGCGGGTCATCGGCCTGCATTTCTTCAACCCGGCGCCGCTGATGGCGCTGGTCGAAATCGTGTCAGGGCTGGCCAGTGACCCGGCCCTGGCCCAACGCCTGTACGCCACGGCGCAGGCCTGGGGCAAAAAACCGGTGCACACCCGCTCGACCCCGGGCTTTATCGTCAACCGCGTGGCGCGGCCGTTCTATGCCGAAAGCCTGCGCCTGCTGCAGGAAGGCGCCGCCGACTGCGCCACCCTCGACGCCCTGCTACGCGATGCCGGTGGTTTTCGCATGGGTGCCTTCGAACTCACCGACCTGATCGGCCATGACGTCAACTATGCGGTCACCTGCTCGGTGTTCGACGCCTACTACGGCGACATGCGTTTTCAGCCTTCGCTGATCCAGAAAGAACTGGTGGATGCCGGTCGCCTGGGACGCAAGAGCGGCCAGGGCTTCTACGCCTACCACGAGGGCGCCGAGCGCCCGCAGCCGGTTGAAACCCACAGCACCGCCTGCGTCGACAGCTGCGTGGTCGAAGGCGACCTGGGCATCGCGGGCCCGCTGGTCGAGCGCCTGCAACAGGCCGGCATCACCATCACCCGGCGCGACGGCCACGGCCTGCTGCGGGTCGGCGACGCCACCCTGGCACTCAGCGATGGCCGGCTGGCCAGCCAGCGCGCCCGCCAGGACGGGCTGCACAATCTGGTGCTGATCGACCTGGCGCTGGATTACCAACGCGCCGAACGCCTGGCCATCAGTTGCGCCGCCGGCATTTCACCTCAGGCACGGCAACAGGCGATCGCCCTGCTGAAACGCGCCGGGATCAAGGTCAGCCTGCTCAGCGACACCCCGGCACTGGTGGTGCTGCGCACCGTGGCCATGCTCGCCAATGAAGGCTGCGACGCGCTGCTGCACGGCGTGGCCAGTGCCGCCGACATCGATCTGGCCCTGTGTGCTGGCGTCAATTATCCACGCGGACCGCTGGCCTGGGCCGATGCCATCGGTCTTGAGCCGGTGCTCAAGACCCTGGAAAACCTGCAGGCCGCGTACGGCGAGGCGCGCTATCGCCCCTCGTTGCTGCTGCGTCGCTGCGCCGAACAAGGGAGCACCCTGCATGACCACTGACCCGCAGCAACTGGCCGAAGCCTGCGCCAGCACCCTGTTCGAGCGCGATGCCGCCAGCAAAGCCATGGGCATGCGCCTGCTGTCGATCAGCCCCGGCCACGCGCAAATGGTCATGACCGTACGCCCCGACATGCTGCAAGGCGTCGGCACCTGCCACGGCGGCCATCTGTTCGCCCTGGCTGATTCGGTCTTTGCCTTTGCCTGCAACACCTACAACGCCGTCACCGTGGCCCTTGGCTGCAGCATCGACTATGTGGCACCCGGCCGGCTGGGCGACGAACTCACCGCCACTGCCAGCGAGCAAAGCCGCAGCGGGCGCACCGGCAACTACGACGTGCGCATCGAAAACCAGCACGGGCAGTTGATCGCCCTGTTCCATGGCAAGTCCTACCAGGTGCGCGGCACCCTGATCGACCCGGAGCTTCCCCAATGAGCCATTCCTTGACTGACGCGCTGATCATCGACGCCATCCGCACCCCCATCGGCCGCTACGCCGGCGCCTTGTCCGGCGTGCGTGCCGACGACCTGGGTGCCGTGCCGATCCGGGCGCTGATCGAGCGCCACCCGGAGCTGGATTTCAGCCACATCGACGAGGTGTTCTACGGCTGCGCCAACCAGGCCGGCGAAGACAACCGCAACGTGGCGCGCATGTCGGCCCTGCTGGCCGGCCTGCCGGTCACGGTGCCCGGCACGACGCTCAACCGCCTGTGCGGCTCGGGCATGGACGCGGTGGGCAGTGCCGCACGGGCCATTCGCACCGGCGAAGCGGGGCTGGCGATTGCCGGCGGTGTCGAGTCGATGTCGCGGGCACCGTTCGTGATGGGCAAGTCCGAGCAGGCGTTCGGCCGCGCCGCCGAGCTTTTCGACACCACCATCGGCTGGCGCTTCGTCAACCGGCTGATGCAGGACCAGTACGGCATCGACTCGATGCCCGAGACCGCCGAGAACGTCGCCGAGCAGTTCAACGTGTCCCGTGCCGACCAGGACGCCTTTGCCCTGCGCAGCCAGCACAAGGCCGCCGCCGCCCAGGCCAGTGGTCGCCTGGCCCAGGAAATCGTCCCGGTGACCATTGCCCAGCGCAAGGGCCCTGGCAAGGTCGTCGAGCACGATGAACACCCACGCGGTGACACCACCCTGGAGCAACTGGCCCGGCTGGGCACGCCCTTCCGCCAGGGCGGCAGCGTCACCGCCGGCAATGCCTCGGGCGTCAACGACGGCGCCTGCGCCTTGCTGCTGGCCAGCCCCGAAGCGGCCCGCCTGCACGGCCTGAAGGCCCGCGCCCGGGTGGTGGGCATGGCCAGCGCCGGGGTCGAGCCGCGCATCATGGGCATCGGCCCGGTGCCGGCCACCCGCAAGGTGCTGGCCCTGACCGGCCTGTCGCTGGCCGACATGGACGTGATCGAACTCAACGAAGCCTTTGCCGCCCAGGGCCTGGCTGTGCTGCGCGAACTGGGCCTGGGCGATGACGACCCGCGGGTCAACCCCAACGGCGGCGCCATCGCCCTGGGCCACCCGCTGGGCATGAGCGGCGCGCGCCTGATCACTACCGCGCTGCATGAACTGGAAGCGCGTCAGGGCCGCTATGCACTGTGCACCATGTGCATCGGCGTCGGCCAGGGCATCGCCCTGATCATCGAGCGGGTCTGAAACACAAAAGCTTCTGACACGCAGACAAAAGCGTGACTACCGGCGCGGGGAGTATCCTCGCCATTGACACTCAGGGCACCGTGGCCCGCACAAAAACAATCGAGTGAACCATGAACATGATCGCCACCAACACCGCCTTGCTCGACCCCATTGAAACCGCCAGCATCGACCAGTTGCGCCAGCACCAGCTCGATCGCCTGCGCTGGAGCCTCAAGCACGCCTACGACAATGTGCCGCTGTATCGCCAGCGCTTCGATGAAGCCGGCGTGCACCCCGACGATCTGCACCACCTCGACGACCTGAGCAAATTCCCGTTCACCGGCAAGAGCGACCTGCGCGACAACTACCCCTACGGCATGTTCGCCGTGCCGCAAAGCGACATCGTGCGCCTGCACGCCTCCAGCGGCACCACCGGCAAACCGACGGTGGTCGGCTACACCCAGAACGACATCGACACCTGGGCCAACGTGGTGGCACGCTCGATTCGCGCCGCCGGCGGACACCGGGGCGACAAGGTGCATATTGCCTATGGCTACGGGTTGTTCACCGGCGGGCTGGGCGCGCACTACGGCGCCGAGCGCCTGGGCTGCACGGTGATCCCGATGTCCGGCGGGCAGACCGAGAAACAGGTGCAGCTGATTCGCGACTTCCAGCCTGACATCATCATGGTCACGCCGTCGTACATGCTCAACCTGGCCGACGAGATCGAGCGCCAGGGCATCGACCCGCATGATCTGAAGCTGCGCCTGGGCATCTTCGGTGCCGAGCCGTGGACCGCCGAGCTGCGCCGCGCCATCGAAGAACGGCTGGGCATTACCGCACTGGACATCTATGGCCTGTCGGAAATCATGGGGCCGGGCGTGGCGATGGAATGCGCCGAGACCAAGGACGGCCCGACCGTGTGGGAGGATCATTTCTACCCCGAGATCATCGACCCGGTCACCGGTGCCGTGTTGCCGGACGGCGAGATGGGCGAGCTGGTGTTCACCTCCTTGTCCAAGGAGGCGCTGCCGATGATCCGCTACCGCACCCGCGACCTGACCCGCCTGCTGCCGGGCACGGCGCGGCCGATGCGACGCATCGACAAGATCACCGGGCGCAGCGACGACATGCTGATCATCCGTGGGGTCAATGTGTTCCCGACACAGATCGAGGAGCAGATTCTCAAGATCAGGCAACTGGCCGAGGTCTATGAACTGCACCTGCATCGCAACGGCAATCTGGACAGTGTGGATGTGCATGTCGAGCTCAAGCATGACTTGCAAGGCATGGAGGCCGACCAGCAGAAGCGCGTGGCCGATGAGCTGGGGCGGCAGATCAAGACGCATATCGGCATCAGTTCGCGGGTGTTGATCCAGCCGTTCCATGCGCTCAAGCGGTCCGAGGGCAAGGCGTGCCATGTGTTTGACAATCGCCCACGGGGTTGAGGCCAGCGCGGTCGATGGCGGCAACCCCGGATTTCTGGCCTGACACTCACCTGTGGGAGGCGGCTTGCCGGCGATGGCTGACTTACGGTCATGGGTAATCAAAGTGCTGGCTGGCGCCTATTGATACGGCGTTGTTCGGGGCTGCTTTGACTGGCCTTTAGAGAGGTTCCGGCCCGAAGAGGGCCGGAACCTTTGTGGCAGACAGAACACAGCGTTCTTGCAAGACATCCCTCTTGTATCGCCTGCCCCATCGCCTTCGCGACCGTTGGTCGCTCCTACGGATTAAAACTCATAAACCAACAATAGAAATCACATTCCGTATCGCTTATCTAACCAAGCGAACACCCATGAAACCCCGAAGAAACCAACAAAAACCCCTAAAAGCCAAGAAAAACCCATCAAAGCGATACACAAACCAAAAACAAAACATAAATTTACGTTTGATATTTTTTTCGGTATCGCTTACAACTACACCCATGGCACAAGCCACCCGATAACCGAGCTGGAGACACAGCATGTACGCACAACTGGTCGAGACCGGCGTCAAGCGGATCAAGTCGCTGGATGAGATGTCCCCCGAAGAGCGCGCCTTCCAGGAAAAGATCGACGCCGAAATCAAGATCGAGCCCAAGAACTGGATGCCCGACGCCTACCGGCAGACCCTGATCCGGCAGATCTCCCAGCACGCCCACTCCGAGATCGTCGGCATGCTGCCCGAAGGCAACTGGGTGACCCGCGCCCCGACCCTCAAGCGCAAGCTGCAACTGATGGCCAAGATCCAGGACGAAGCCGGCCACGGCCTGTACCTGTACAGCGCCATGGAAACCCTGGGTGCCGACCGCGACGAAGAATTCGCCAAGCTGCACAACGGCAAGGCCAAGTACTCGAGCATCTTCAACTACCCCACCCTCACCTGGGCCGACATGGGTGCCGTGGGCTGGCTGGTCGACGGCGCAGCCATCGTCAACCAGGTGGTGCTGCAGCGCACCTCCTACGGTCCGTACTCACGGGCGATGGTGCGCATCTGCAAGGAAGAAAGCTTTCACCAGCGCCAGGGCTACCAGCTGCTGCTGACCATGATGCAAGAAGGCACCCAGGCCCAGAAAGACATGGTCCAGGACGCCATCAACCGTCTGTGGTGGCCGTCGCTGATGATGTTCGGCCCCAGCGACGCCGAGTCGCCCAACAGCGCCCAGTCCATGGCCTGGAAGATCAAGCGCCAGAGCAACGACGAACTGCGCCAGCGCTTCGTCGACCAGACCGTGCCGCAGCTGGAGCTGCTGGGCTGCACGGCGCCGGACCCGGACCTGAAATGGAACGAAGAGCGCGGCCACTACGATTTCGGCGAGATCCAGTGGCAGGAATTCTACGAAGTGCTCAAGGGCAACGGCCCATGCAACCAGGAACGCGTCGCCAAGCGCCGCCAGGCGATGGAAGACGGTGCCTGGGTCCGTGAAGCGGCCGTGGCCTACGCCAAAAAACAACACGCCAGACGCGACGCCGCCTGAGCCATAAAGCACCCCTGATGCGGAGAACCCTGCCATGTCCCAATGGACCCTTTTCGAAGTCTTCGTGCGCAGCAAGCACGGGCTCAACCACAAGCATGTGGGCAGCGTGCACGCCGCCGACGCCGCCATGGCCATCGAGAACGCCCGCGAGCTGTACACCCGCCGCAACGAAGGCGTGAGCCTGTGGGTGGTGCCGTCGGCGCTGATCACCGCGTCCTCGCCGGATGAGAAGGACCCGCTGTTCGACCCGGCCAGCGACAAGATCTACCGCCACGCCAGCTTTTACGAGCTGCCGCCCGAAGTCGGCCACATGTGAGGAATGGGTCATGAGCGAAAAAGACGATCTGATCCAGTACCTGCTGCGCCTGGGCGACACCGCCCTGATCCAGGGCCAGCGCCTGTGCGAATGGTGCGGTGGTGCGCCGGCGGTCGAAGAAGAACTGGCGCTGATGAACGTCGGCCTGGACCTGGTCGGCCAGTCGCGCAACTGGCTCGAATACGCCGCCGAGCTGCTGGCCGATGGCCGCGACGCCGATCACCTGGCCTTTCGCCGTGACGAGCGCGCCTACCGCAACCTGTTGCTGGTCGAGCAACCCAACGGCGACTACGCAGTGACCATGACCAAGCAGTTCCTGTTCGATGCCTGGCACTTGCAAGTGCTGCACGGGCTGAGCACCTCCAGCGATGCCCGTATCGCCGGCATCGCTGCCAAGGCGGTCAAGGAAGTCACCTATCACCTGCGCCGCTCCGGCGAGTGGGTCGAGCGCCTGGGCGACGGCACCGAAGAAAGCCATGCGCGCATGCTCAAGGCGGTCGACAAGGTCTGGCGCTTCACCGTCGAGCTGACCGCCGGTGACGAGGTCGAGCAACGCCTGTTCGAGGCCGGCATCGCCCCGGACCCGAGCGAAGTCGCCAGTGCCTGGCACAGCAAGGTCGCCGACCAGTTCGCCCGCGCCACCCTGCCGCTGCCAGCCCCGGCCAGTCATTTTTACCTGAGCGGCCGTCAGGGCCTGCACAGCGAGCACCTGGGCCTGCTGCTGGCCGAAATGCAATTTCTGCAAAGGGCCTATCCCGATGCGACCTGGTGAGCTGATCGCCGGCGACCGCGGCGCCCGGGCGGTGCAGGCCGACGACCTGACGCGGGCCTGGGCGGTACTGGACGCGGTCATGGACCCGGAAGTGCCGGTGGTCAGCGTGGTCGAGCTGGGCATCGTGCGCGGCCTGGACTGGCAGGCCGGTCACCTGCATGTGGTGGTCACCCCGACGTATTCGGGTTGCCCGGCCACCGAGGTGATCGAGCAGGACATCGCCCAGGCGCTGGAGCAGGCCGGCTTTGCCGCGCCGCAACTGGAACGCCGGCTGACCCCGGCCTGGACCACCGACTGGATCACCGGCAGCGGCCGCGAGCGTCTGCGCGCCTATGGCATCGCCCCGCCCGAGGGCAGCGCCAGCAAGCGCAGCCTGCTGGGTGAAGCGCCGCAGATTCAGTGTCCGCAGTGCGGCAGCACGCACACCGAGCAACTCAGCGAGTTCGGCTCCACGGCTTGCAAGGCGCTGCACCGCTGCCGCGATTGCCTGGAACCCTTCGACTATTTCAAGTGCATCTGAGCGGCATGCTCGCCGGAGAACAACAATGAGCAAATTCCATAGCCTGGTCATCAAGGATGTTCGCCCCGAAACCCGTGAGGCGGTGTCGATTGCCTTCGAGGTGCCCGCGGAGCTGGCCGACAGCTTTCGCTTCACCCAGGGCCAGCACCTGGTGATGCGCACGCACATTGGCGGCGAAGAAGTGCGGCGTTCCTACTCGATCTGCACCGGGGCCAATGACGGCGAGCTGCGCGTGGCGATCAAGCGCGTGGCCGGCGGGGCCTTTTCGGCCTACGCCAACGAAACATTGAAGGCCGGCCAGCGCCTGGATGTGATGCCGCCCTCGGGGCACTTTCATGTGCCCCTGGACCCGGCGCGCCAGGGCCATTACCTGGCGGTCGCCGCCGGCAGTGGCATCACGCCGATCCTGTCGATCATCAAGACCACCCTGCAGAACGAACCGCTCAGCCAGTTCACGCTGATCTACGGCAACCGTTCCAGCAATGCGGCGCTGTTTCGCGAGCAGCTCGAAGACCTCAAGAACCGCTACCTGCAACGCCTGAACCTGGTGTTCGTGTTCAGCCGCGAGCAACAGGATGTCGACCTGTACAACGGCCGCATCGACGCTGACAAATGCGGCCAGCTGTTCAGCCGCTGGATCGACGTCAAATCCCTGGAGGCGGCCTTTATCTGCGGCCCGCAGGCGATGACCGAGACCGTGCGCGAGCAACTGGTGGCCAACGGCCTGGCCGCCGAGCGCGTGCATTTCGAACTGTTTGCCGCGGCCGGCAGCAGCCACAAGCGCGAAGCCCGCCAGGCCGCCGCGCAGCTCGATGCCGCGATGAGCGAGATCACCGTGATCAGCGATGGCCGCGCGCTGTCGTTTGCGCTGGCGCGCAACAGCGTCAGCGTGCTCGACGCCGGCAACGCCCAGGGTGCCGAACTGCCCTACTCGTGCAAGGCCGGGGTGTGCTCGACCTGCAAGTGCAAGGTGATCGCGGGCGAAGTGGAAATGGACAGCAACTTTGCCCTGGAAGACTACGAAGTGGCCGCCGGCTACGTGCTGTCGTGCCAGGCCTTCCCGCTCAGCGACAAAGTGGTGCTGGACTTCGACCAGCTCTGACCCCCCCGGTAGGAGCGCGCTTGCCCGCGACCGAGTGCGCAGCGCTCGCAAAATTGCTGGAGCGCCATAGATTTACGATCTGACAATCTGCGAAACGCCACTATTTTACGACTGCTAACGCAGCCGGTCGCGGGCAAGCGCGCTCCTACGGGGCACCCTGATACACCTTTGATAATGCTCATCTCGACAATCACAACAACAGAGAGCCGCCATGACCCAACAAGAGCTTGAACGCTTGCAGCAGCACCCCGACTTCATCGATCTGGTGCGGCGCAAGCAGCGCCTGACCTGGTCGCTGACCCTGACCATGCTCGCCATCTATTACGGCTTCGTGCTGGTGATGGCCTTCGCCCCACAGGTACTGGGCCGCTCGCTCAGCGGCGGCGTCATGACCTGGGGCATTCCGCTGGCCATTACCGTGATCGTCCTGTCATTCGTGCTCACGGCGTTCTATGTGCGCCAGACCAACCAAGTGCTCGACCCGCTGGCCGCCCGTCTGTTGCAGGAGACCCGTCCATGAAGGCCGTGTCGCTTTTTGCCCTCACCGGTGGCCTGCTGCTCAGTGGTGCAGCCCTGGCCGCCGAGCCGGCCACCCGGCCGTTGAACTGGCATGCCATCGGCATGTTCCTGGTGTTCGTGCTGTTCACTCTGGGCGTGACCCGCTGGGCAGCGCTGCGCACCCGCTCGACCAGTGATTTCTACACCGCCGGCGGTGGCATCACCGGTTTCCAAAACGGCCTGGCGATTGCCGGCGACATGATCAGCGCGGCGTCCTTCCTGGGCATCTCGGCGATGATCTTCATGGCCGGCTACGATGGCCTGCTCTATTCGCTGGGCGTGGTGGCGGCCTGGCCGATCATCCTGTTCCTGATTGCCGAGCGCCTGCGCAACCTGGGCAAGTACACCTTTGCCGACGTGGTCTCGTACCGCCTGGAACAGACCCCGATCCGCATCACCGCCGCCCTGGGCACGCTGATCGTGGCACTGATGTACCTGATGGCGCAGATGGTCGGCGCCGGCAAGCTGATCGAACTGCTGTTCGGCATCTCCTACCTGCAAGCGGTGCTGCTGGTCGGCGTGCTGATGGTGTTCTACGTGACCTTCGGCGGCATGCTGGCCACCACCTGGGTACAGATCATCAAGGCGGTGATGCTGCTGTGCGGTGCCAGCTTCATGGCCTTCATGGTGCTGCGTCACTTCAACTTCAGCCCCGAGGCGATGTTTGCCGGCGCTGCCGCCGTGCATGCCAAGGGCGTGGCGATCATGGCGCCGGGCGGCATGCTCAGCAACCCGATCGACACCTTGTCGCTGGCCGTGGGCATGATGTTCGGCACCGCCGGACTGCCGCACATCCTGATGCGTTTCTTCACCGTCAAGGACGCCCGTGAAGCGCGCAAGAGCGTGCTCTACGCCACCGGTTTCATCGGCTACTTCTACCTGCTGCTGATCGCCATCGGCTTTGGTGCCATCGTCATGGTCGGTACCGATCCTGCTTTCCGCAATAGCGCCGGCGCCATCATCGGTGGCGGCAACATGGTCGCGGTGCACCTGGCACAAGCGGTGGGCGGCAGCCTGTTCCTGGGCTTTATCTCGGCGGTGGCGTTCGCCACGATCCTGGCGGTGGTGGCCGGCCTGGCGCTGTCCGGCGCCTCGGCGGTGGCCCATGACTTGTATGCCTGTGTGATCCGCAAGGGCAAAGCCACCGAGCGCGAAGAAATGCGCATGTCGCGCCTGACCACCCTGGTGATCGGCGTGCTGGCGGTGATCCTCGGCATCCTCTTCGAGTCGCAGAACATCGCGTTTCTGTCCGGGCTGGTGCTGGCGATTGCCGCGTCGGTGAATTTCCCGGTGCTGTTTCTCTCGATGTTCTGGAAGGGCCTGACCACCCGCGGTGCGGTGGCCGGCAGCCTGGCCGGACTGATCTCGGCGGTGGTGCTGCTGGTGCTGAGTCCCGTGGTGTGGGTCAAGGTGCTGGGCAATGACAGCGCGCTGTTCCCGTATTCGAACCCGGCGCTGTTCTCGATGACCTGTGCCTTTGTCGGTGCCTGGCTGTTCTCGGTCACCGACCAGTCGGAACGCGCCCAGGCCGAACGCGGCCGCTACATGGCGCAATTCATTCGCTCGATGACAGGCTTTGGCGCGGCAGGCGCCAGCCGGCACTGATCAACCTTACCCGGACGGAATAACAAGAATGCACACGATCCGTATCACTGCCTCGCTGCTGGCCGCTGCCAGCGCCACCCTGGCCGGCAGCGCCATGGCCGGCTTTGTGGAAGACAGCAAGGCCAGCCTGGAAATGCGCAATTTCTACCTGAACCGCGATTTTCGCCAGAGCAACGCGCCCCAGGCCAAGGCCGAAGAATGGGCCCAGGGCTTTACCGCACGCTTCGAATCGGGCTTTACCGAAGGCACGATCGGTGTGGGCGTCGATGCCATTGGCGAGCTGGGAATCAAGCTCGACTCCAGCCGCGACCGGCGCAACACGGGCCTGCTGGCCTTTGACCCGGCGAGCGGCGAGCCGGTAGACGACTACAGCGAATTGGGCGTGGCGGGCAAGTTGCGTTTCTCCAAAACGGTATTGAAGGTCGGTACCCTGCAACCGGCCTTGCCGGTGGTGACCTACAACGACACGCGGCTGCTGTCCTCGACCTTTCAGGGCGGCATGCTGACCTCTAGGGAAATCGACGGCCTGACCGTCAATGCCGGGCGCCTGACCCGCGCCAACCTGCGTGACTCCTCCAGCCGCGACGACATCGGCTACGGCGCGGCCAGCAGCGACGCCTTCGACTTTGCCGGCGGCAGCTACGCGATCAACCCGACACTCACGGCCAGCTACTACTACGGCAAGCTGGAGAATATCTATCGCCAGCACTTCGTGGGCCTGGTGCACACCCAGCCCTTGGGTGAAAAGCTCAGCCTGCGCAGCGACCTGCGTTATTTCGACAGCGGCAACGACGGCCAGCAACGTGCCGGGCGCATCGACAACCGCAACATCAACGGCATGTTCACCCTGACCCACGGCGGGCATAAATTCGGCCTGGGCTTCCAGCAGTTGTCCGGCGACAGCGCCTTTCCGTTTCTTAATGGAGGCGACCCGTACTCGGTCAACCTGGTGACCTTCAACACCTTCACCCGCGCCGGGGAGGACGCCTGGCAACTGCGCTACGACTACGACTTTGCCGCCCTGGGCGTGCCGGGCCTGACCTTCATGACCCGCTATGTCGACGGCCGCAACGCCCGCACCGCCACCGGCGACCACGGCGAGGAATGGGAACGCAACACCGACATCGCCTATGTGCTGCAAAGCGGCCCGCTCAAGGGCCTGAGCCTGCGCTGGCGCAACCTGACCTTTCGCTCGGGCAACGGCCTGAGCACCGACCTGGACGAAAACCGCCTGATCGTCGGCTACACCCTGGCGCTCTGGTAAAGGCATTCGATGCCGCCCTGTAGGAGCGCGCTCTGCCCGCGACCGGCTGCGTTAGCAGTCGTAAATTTGTGGCGTTTCGCAAATTTTGAATGTGTTCACAACCACGAATTTGTAGCGTTTCATCAATTTTGCGAGCGCTACGCACTCGGTCGCGGGCAAGCGCGCTCCTACCAGGCGCCCGGCCTTGAATGATTGGAATGACCTATGGAGACTTTCCTGATGAGCAACGCCCCTACCCTGCAAAGCTTCATCGGCGGCCGCTGGATCGGCCAGCATGGCGCCTCGATCCTGCGCAGCGCCATCAACGGCCAGGGCATCGCCCGCACCCATGAAGAATCACCGGATTTCAGCGAGGCGCTGGATCACGCCCGGCAGCAGGGCCTGAGCCAGTTGCTGGCGCTGGACTTCCAGCAGCGCGCCGCACGCTTGCGCGACCTGGGCAAATACCTGCTCGAACACAAGGAACAGCTCTACGCCTTGTCGCTGCACAGCGGTGCCACCCGTGGCGACAGCTGGGTCGACATCGAAGGCGGTGCTGGCACCCTGTTCGCCTACGCCAGCCTGGGCCGACGCGAACTGCCGTCGGGCAATCTGGTGCATGAAGGCCCGGCCATGCCGCTGGGCAAGCTGGGCCAGTTTGTCGGCAGCCATATCCTGGTGCCGCGCGGCGGCGTCGCGGTGCACATCAATGCGTTCAATTTCCCGATCTGGGGCATGCTGGAAAAGTTCGCACCGAGCTTCCTGGCCGGCATGCCGTGCATCGTCAAGCCGGCCACCGCCACCAGCTACCTGACCGAAGCCACCGTGCGCCTGATGCACGCCTCCGGCCTGCTGCCCGCCGGCAGCCTGCAACTGATCATCGGCGGCACTGGTGATCTGCTCGACCGCCTCAACGGCCAGGACGTGGTGACCTTTACCGGTTCAGCCGACACCGCCGCCAAGCTGCGGGTCAATGCCAACCTGATTCGCCAGTCGGTGCCGTTCAATGCCGAGGCCGACTCGCTGAACTGCGCCATCCTGGCGCCGGAAGTCACCCCGGACGATCCTGAGTTCGAGCTGTTCATCAAGGAAGTGGCGCGGGAAATGACCGTCAAGGCCGGCCAGAAGTGCACAGCCATCCGCCGCGCCATCGTCCCGGCCCGGCACATCGACGCGGTGGCCGAAAAGCTGCGCGAGCGGCTGGCCAAGGTGGTCACCGGCGATCCGTCGGTAGAAGGCGTGCGCATGGGCCCGCTGGCCTCCCACGCCCAACAGAACGATGTGGCCGAACGCGTGCAGGCCCTGCTGGCCAGCAGTGACCTGTTGCTGGGGGCCGGCGACGGCTTTGCCCCGCGTGGCGAGGGCGTGGCCGAAGGTGCGTTCTTTGCCCCGACCCTGCTGCGCAGCCGCAACCCGCATGCCGAGGGCGGCGCCCATGACATCGAAGCCTTTGGCCCGGTCAGCACGCTGATGGCCTATGACGACCTGGACGAAGCCATCGCCCTGGCCGCCCGCGGCAAGGGCAGCCTGGTCGCCAGCCTGATCACCAAAGACCCGAAGGTCGCGGCCAAAGTGGTGCCGGCCGCTGCTGCCCTGCATGGCCGCTTGCACATTCTGGACCGCGAATCGGCGGCCGAATCCACCGGCCATGGCTCGCCGCTGCCGCAGCTCAAGCACGGCGGCCCGGGCCGCGCCGGTGGCGGCGAAGAGCTGGGCGGCCTGCGCGCGGTCAAGCACTACCTGCAACGCACCGCCGTGCAAGGCTCGCCGAGCATGCTGATGGCGGTCACCGGCGAATACGTACGCGGCGCGGCGCTGTACGAGACCGAGGTGCACCCGTTCCGCCGCCACTTCGAAGACCTGCGCATCGGTGAGTCGTTGCTGACCCACCGCCGCACCGTGACCGAAGCCGACCTGGTCAACTTTGGCTGCCTGTCGGGGGACCACTTCTATATGCACTTCGATGACATTGCCGCCAAGCAATCGCAGTTCGGCAAGCGCATCGCCCACGGCTACTTCGTGCTCTCGGCGGCGGCGGGGCTGTTCGTCTCGCCGGCACCGGGCCCGGTATTGGCCAACTATGGGCTGGACACCCTGCGCTTCATCAACCCGGTGGGCATCGGCGACACCATTAGGGCGCGGCTGACCTGCAAGCGCAAGATCGACCAGGGCAAGCTCAGCGCCAAGGACGAACCGCAAGGCGTGGTGGCCTGGGATGTCGAAGTCACCAACCAGGACGGCGAGCTGGTGGCCAGCTACGACATCCTGACCCTGGTGCTCAAACGCCCGGCCTGAGGTAACGCCTAGGGTCTGTTGCTGTTTCAGCACGAGCCGTGATGAAACGGCAACAGACCCTAGTCCTGCGCCCCGACCACTTCAACCCGGTCGCGGTGCTGTTTGGCGCGGTACAGCGCATGGTCGACGGCGTTGAGCAAGGCATCGAAGCTCTGGGCCGGTTGTTGGCAATCGGTCTGGGTCAGGCCGGCGCTGAAGGCCAGGCGCAGCGGTAGCACCGGGTCCAGTTCGCGTCCCAGCAGCGCCTCGCGCAAACGGGTCATGAACACTTGGGCCTGGGCAATGTCCGTGCGCGGGAACAGCAACAGAAACTCCTCCCCGCCCCAGCGCACGAACACGTCCGAATGTCGCTTGAGCGCAAACACCGTGTCGGCAAACACCTGCAAGGCGCTGTCGCCCACGGCATGGCCGTGCTTGTCGTTGATGTTCTTGAAGTGGTCCAGGTCGATCATCGCCACCGCCATCGGGTAACGTCCCAATGCGGCCTGCGCCCATTCCTGGGTCAGGATCGCCTGCGCACCCCGGCGGTTCAGCGCCCCGGTCAGCACATCGGTGATGCTCAGCTTCAGCGCCTGCATGCGCAGTTGCTCCTGCAGCATCAAGGCAAAGCCCAGGGTCAGCAGGAACGACACGACAAAATCCACCAGCAGGGCCATGCGCGAGGGCATGTCTGGCTCATCGAAGGGGAGCGGCGGTATCGGCTCCAGCAGCAGCCCGGCGAACGACCAGGCGTGAAAGCCCAAGGCAAACACCAGGGTGACGATGATGCCCCAGACGCCCCGGTACTGCGTACGCAGCTTCAGGCTGACACGCAATTGCAGCACGGCGACCAGCATGACCATGCCAGAAAACCACGGCAGCACCCACGAGGTGTCGAGCAGGACCCACGCCCCGGCCAGATACACCAGCGGCGGTATCAGCACCAGCCGCGACTGCGCCACCCGCGTGCCGGCATCGCCAAGAAAATGCCACAAGGCCAGGGTATGGAAACCGATGCTGGTGATCAGTAGCCCGGTGCTGGCCAACAGCGCAGCCCGGGGCGAGAGAATTTCCAGCCATGACAGTTGTGGCATCAGCAAGCCGGGCTGGAGCATTTCCGAGACGCGATAACCGGTGTTGAGCACCTCGCCGAGCAACCACCAGTGCAGTGCAGCATGACGCCTGCCCGGCCCGACATAGGACAGGCACAGCAGCAAGGCGGTCATGATCCCGAACGGGATGACGATCAGCAGCAGGGAAAAGGGATCGCTAAGTAACATAAGAGCGCTTTGTCAGGAAAGGATCACGTACGAGCGCGGATTATGGCAGAACGCCATGTTCCTGACGCTGACCTGCCGTCCGATGTCGCAACATCCGTCAAGCGCCCGCGTACACCTCCCATGCTCCTCAGGTATCGGCCTGCTCCACGCGATTGCGCCCACCGCGCTTGGCCTTATACAAGGCGCTGTCCGCCTGGCTGTAGGCGCTGTCGAAGCAGGTCCCGGCCGGGCTGGCACTGACCCCGAAGCTGGCACAGATGCGCCGGTCGACCGGCGCCGGGAACACATGGGCAGCGACGGCCGCGCACATGGCGTGTGCCAGGGCCAGGCCCTCGGACAACGTGCCGCCGGGCAGCAGCACAGTAAACTCCTCGCCGCCGACCCGGCCGATGATCCCGTCCTGGCCGACAATGCCGTGCAGGCACTCGACGATACCGCGAATCACCGCGTCGCCGGCCGGGTGGCCAAAATCGTCATTGACCTGCTTGAAGTGATCGATATCGAGCACGATCAGTACCGCACCGGTGCTTTGCAGCATGCCCCTGGCCTGTTCGATCACCGCGCCGCGGTTGAGCACGCCGGTCAGCGCATCGTGGGTGGCGCGGTACTCCAGTTGTTCGGCCAGGGCCTGCAATTGCAGATTAAGGGCGTTCATGTCGCGCTCGGCCCGGTCGCTGCGGGTAATCAGGCGCCGGGTTTCACGAATGAGTCGCTCGAAATGCCCGGTCAGTTCGGTCAGTGACTGGCGATACACTGCCGCATCGGCATCGGCCAGCGCCAGGATCGAGCGGGCCTGCAGCAAGGCCTCAGTCTCGCCACTGAACAGGTCCAGCGCCTGGTCGGCCCGGACGCTGGCCACAGAACCTGCAGTTAGCATGACAAACGTTCCTCAGGAAATCGAAACGGGATGATCATTGAAGGTCAAGGCCGTGAAGTCGGCCTTCAACTCTTCACCAAATTCAAAGATTGTTTCGTCTTCTTCGTCGTAGTACCAGTTGACCACGATGGTGTTGCCCGCCCCGGCAGCGGCGTCGAGGGTGTCGAAAATGCTGAACAGCATCTTGGTGCTGGAGCTGTTGAAGTACGCTAGGGCAATGTTCGCGGTGATCGAGACACCGCTGCACTGCGCCAGAAAATCGCGCAGCCGCTGCACCACCGGTGCATAGAAGGCGGCGGCATTTTCCGGGTACGACTCGCCCTTGAGGCTCAACAGGTGCTGGTCGAAGCGAAAGTCGACCTCCGGCGAGGTGGCAGTGGCTTCGACAAAAAAATTGTCCATGGCAATCAATCACTCCTTCAAATAGTGGCTTTGAGGCAGAACAAGGTGGTGTCCGGGTCTTGCGGCCTGGGCTGGAAGCTGTATTCCAGCGGCGCGCTGGCATCGCGAGCCATGGTCAGGAATCCCAGCCCGGCGCCCTTGCTGCCCTCGGGGGTTTCGGCGCGCAGCGATACCTTGTAGGCCTGCTTGATTTCCTCGACCGACATGCCGCGCAGCGGTTCGAGGCTGGCGCGCAAGCGCTCGACTTCGCTGCTGGCCACAGGGTTCGCACACAGCATCACAAAGCGGTCGTGGTCGGTGCTGATGCACACCGCGCCCTGGCGCAGCCCAGGCGTATCATCGGCCGACTCGCCCAAGGCATCGGCAGAGTAATGCACGATGTTCTGCGACAGCTCGATGAACGAGGAAAACAGCTTGCGCCGGGTCGGGGCACCGACGCCGGACACCTGCAATTGCAGTTTGACGACTTCGGCCATGGCCGAAACCACGCTGTGGGAAAAATAGCCCATGTGGTAGAAAATCACGTTGCGCTGCCGGGCAACGTCGAAAAAGCTCATGTCCTGCTCCGCTGTGGCGCCTGGCAAATTAATCATCAACGCTCCTGAGTCGCGCGCAAAAGAAAGTCAGATCGTCTCGCCGGTTCTGCTGGCCCTGCCAGTGCTCCAGCGCCTGCAACACCTGCTGGCCGATCCCGGCAGCCGGTTTGTCACGGTTGGCCTGCAGCGTCTCCAGCACTCGGCGCTTGCCGAAAGCAATGCTTTTGACGCCGCCAATCTGGTCGGTCAAGCCATCGGTGGTGATGAACAGCAGGCTGCCGGGGCAGACGGGTACGCTCTGCACCGTCCATTGGTAGTCCGCTGCACTGTCCACATAGCCCACGCCCATGCGCTGGCCGGCAATGACCTCGAACTGCTCGGCCTCCGGATGCAGCACGTACAACGACAGGCGGGCGCCGGCAAAGCGCAAGGACCAAGTGTGAGTATCGAACCAGAAGAACGCCGCATCCAGGCCATCGTCGGACGATGAGGTGCCGTCCAGGCGTTGGGTCTGGTCCTGGCCAAGCATGTGTTTGACGCTCTTGTTCACCGCCGACAACAGCGCGGCCGGGTTGCGCGGCCCGTACTGGTCCAGTGCCTGGCTCAGCGCCGAAGACGCGATCAGGGTCATGAACGCGCCCGGCACGCCGTGGCCGGTGCAGTCGGCAATGGCGCCGAACCAGCCGTCGGGGTACTGGGCAAAATGGTAGAAATCGCCGCCCACCACATCACGCGGCTCCCAGACCAGGGCTGCATCAGGCAGGATCGCCGTCAGCGCCTCGCGCGAGGCGCGCAGCATGGCGCGCTGGATGACACTGGCGTACTCGATGCTTTGCATCATCTGGCGGTTCTTTTCGGCCTGCATGGCCGCCACCACGGCAATCAACTGCAAACCGCTGCCCAACCCGGCGAAGCGGCCTTCACGCGTGACCACAAAGCCATCGGCCAGGGCCTTCTCACCGAACTCGACGGTCTTGAAGGTCAATTCCTCGATGCTCATGCCGGCATCGACGATCAACGGCTCCTTGTCCATGAAAGCGATGCAGCTTTTCTTGTCGTACAGTTCGCGGTGGTACAGCTTGCTCATCTGCGACATGAAGATGTTGCGGTTGATCAGGCCGATCGGCCGCTGCTGTTCGACCACTGCCAGGCACACCAGCTCACGCTGGTCGGTGAAGATTTCCATGACCTGCGAATTGGGCGCATCGACATCGATGGCGGGTACGTCATTACACAAATCGCCGGCACACTTGTGGTCCCGAGGCACGCGGGGACGCATGAATTGAAAATGCTCTGCTTTCATTGCCGGGCCATTGCGCGTACGTAAATGGATGACCCTAAACCGGCGATGTTAAAGTGATATTACAAAGCACCCGATGCCGATGAACGGTGCTCTTTTCGCTGGGTATCGAATCTCCTTGTGTAGGAGCGCGCTCTGCCCGCGACCGGCTGCGTTAGCAGTCGTAAATTTTCAGCGACCACACAATTTTTGCGAGCGCTACGCACTCGGTCGCGGGCAGAGCGCGCTCCTACGGGGGTCAATTTCAAATCAGAGTGTTATTTTTACTTGATCAACGCACGCGGCTCCTGACCTCAGGCCCTGGTCAAGCCCACCCCGGGATCAGCGTTTCAAGCAGCCACGCCCCGGCCGGGCCCAGGCGGTGCTCACGTGACCAGATCACATCCACCGCCGAGCGGCGTGGCCAGCCGGGCACGTTGAGTTCCTTGAGCCGCCCGCCGGCATAGCCGGACACCAGCCAGCGCGGCAGGGCCGACCAGCCAAAGCCGAATGCAGCCATGTCCATCAGCAGCAGGTAGTTGGGTGCCGACCACTGACTGCAATTGCCGGCGGGCAAGTCGTCGGTGGGAACAGCGTTCTCGACCAGCGTGTTCAGGCGCAGGGCGCGGTGCTGGTCCAGTTGCACGTAATTGACCGTCTCGAACGCCGCCAATGGATGCTTGTGTCCGACGAACAGACCGAAATCGGCGCATTCGGCAATGGTCGCGTGGCCGATTTCCGGCGGATAGCTGGCCTGGGCCGAAAGCAGCCCCAGGCAGGCGCGGCCACTCTGGATCAGGTTGACGGCATCACCGTGCTCGGCGAAAACGCATTCAAGCTCCAGGTCGGGAAAGCGCGTGTCCAGCTCGCCCATGCGCACTTCGAATTCGGCGAACTGGTTGGCATCGGACAACACCAGGGTCAGGCGCGGCTCGATGCCCTGGGCCAGGCGTGCGGCTGTGCGTTGCAGGCGGTCGGTGGCGCAGAGGATGTCTTCGACGCGCACCAGCATGGCCTTGCCCGCCTCGGTCAGCACCGGCTGGCGGGCCGAGCGGTCGAACAGTTCCAGGCCCAGGTCGATTTCCAGCCGGGCAATGGCTTCGCTGATGGTCGACTGGCGCTTGCCCAGCCGCCGCGCGGCGGCACTGAACGAGCCCAGCGCATTGATTTGTACAAAGGCTTCAAGCGCCTCGGGGGAATAACTCATGGCAGCCATCTCCATCGGTTTTTCCGATGGTAACCAATTTCTCGAATACAGAATAACCGATGACAATCAGGCCTCTTTCGTAATCCGGTGCTGCTGCCATGACCTCATCCCAACCGGCCCTGCCGACCAAAACCCTCAAGGAGCGTGTTGTGCATGCGCTGCTGTTCGAAACCCTGGGTGTGCTGATCTGCGCGCCGCTGCTGGCCTGGCTGCTGGATTATTCGCTGGGAACAATGGGCGCGCTGACGATCATGATCTCCACGGCCGCCATGCTCTGGAACATGCTGTTCAATACCCTGTTCGACCGCCTGCGTCGCCGCTTGCGGTTTGCGATGACTTTTGGCGTACGGATGCTGCATGCATTGGGTTTCGAAGGCGGGTTGATTCTGGTGGTCGTGCCGATGGTGGCATGGTGGCTGTCGATCAGCCTGTGGCAGGCGTTCTGGCTCGACATCGGTGTGCTGTTGTTCTTTTTGCCTTACACCATGGCGTTCAACTGGGGCTATGACATGCTGCGCGAGCGGGTGATGCGTGACAAACCGGCCACGGCCAACGGTGTGTGCAACAACTGATACGGTCAATGCCCGACGAGCTGTACGAGGCCCTCGCCGGCCAGTTGCCGCACACTGTGATGCTCGACAATAAGGAGTGTTACCTGATGAGCGCAGACATTCTCAAGCTGGCGGCCTTCAGCGATGGCGACCAGGGCGGCAACCCGGCCGGCATCTGGATCGGCGAGGCGTTGCCTGAGGAGGCTACGATGCAACGCATTGCAGCCGAGGTCGGCTTTTCCGAAACCGCCTTCGCGGCGCCGCTGGATGACGGCTGGCGCGTGCGTTATTTCTCGCCGCTGGCCGAAGTGCCATTCTGTGGCCACGCCACCATTGCCCTGGGTGCAGCGCTGGCCGCACGCAACGGTGATGGGGTGTTCAAGCTGCAATTGAACCAGGCACACATCACGGTCGAAGGCCATGCGCAGGGCCAACGGGTCTCGGCGGCCTTGCAATCGCCGCCCACCCACAGCCAACTGGCCGACGAGGCGCTGGTGGACGAAGCGCTGGCGCTGTTCGGTTATCGCCGCGACGAGCTGGACCTGCGCATCCCGCCGGCACGGATCAATGGCGGTGCCGGGCATCTGGTGCTGGCCCTGAACAGCCGCGAGGCGCTCAGGGCCATGCGCTATGACCAGGCGGCCGGCCATGCGCTGATGGTGCGCGAGAACTGGGCGACTATTGTGCTGGTGTTCGCTGAAAGCGAGCAGTCGTTCCATACCCGCAACCCGTTCGCCTTCGGGGGTGTCTATGAAGACCCGGCCACCGGTGCGGCCACCGCGGCCCTGGCCGGTTACCTGCGCGACATCGGCTGGCCGCATGGCGGGGTGATCGACATCCTGCAGGGCGAAGACATGGGCAGCCCGTCGCGGCTGCGGGCCGAGATCACCGACCAGCCCGGCGCTTCGATCCGGGTTTCGGGGATGGCGCGGTATTTGTGATTGGGTGTTTAGGTGTTTGGACTGTTGTGTGCTTTCTGTGAGAGGGTTCCGGCCCGGAGAGGGTCGCAGCCCCTCTGACAAATCGCCATACACCGTCCAGACACCCCTTGAAAGAAAACCCGGAAAACCACGTATCAGGCCCTCAACCGCGCCCCACTGACCGCCACCCCCAGCAGCATCACCGCCACGATCATGAAGGCCGTCGCCAGGCTGCTTACATGTGCAATAAAGCCGATCGCCGCCGGCCCCATCAGAATCCCGGCATACCCCAGCGTCGTCACCGCCGGAATCGCCACGCTTTCGGGCATCGCGGTCTGCCGGCCAGCGGCGCTGTAGCACACCGGCACAATATTCGAACAGCCCGCCCCCACCAGCGCATATCCCAGCAACGCCGCCTCCCAGGCCGGCACCACAGTCGACAACGCCAGCCCGATGGCCGCCAGCAACCCGCCGAGAATGATCACCCGATTGGGACCGACCCGGCGCACAATGGCATCGCCAAACAACCGCCCCAGGGTCATGGTCACCGCAAACACCGCATACCCCAGCCCCGCCCAGGCTGTGTCCATGCTGCGCACCGAACTCAGGAACACTGCGCTCCAGTCCAGCATCGCCCCTTCGGCCAGAAACACGGTAAAGCACAACAACCCGATGAACAGCACCACCCCGCGCGGAATGGCAAACGACGGCCCATCAGTCGAACCGCCATAAGGCAACAGGTGCGGCCTGGCCTTGAACAAGGTCAACAGCGTCAACACCACGACCACCAGGATCGCCACCAGTGGCGAGGCTCCCAGCCCCAGCAGCGCACTGACGCCGGCCGCCCCCACGATGCCGCCCAGGCTGAACAAGCCATGAAACCCCGACATCATGGTCTTGCCGCTGGCACGCTCGACGATCACCGCCTGGATATTGGCCGTGCAGTCGACCCCACCCATGCCGATGCCGAACACAAACAGGGCCGCCACCAGCAGCGGCAGGCTCGACACCGTCGCCAGCAACGGCAGGCACAGGCAGATCAACAGCGTCGAGCCCACCAGCAGTCGCCGGCAACCCCAGCGCGCCGCCAGGGCCCCAGCCACCGGCATGGCGCTGATCGATCCGACACCCAGGCACAGCAGCAACAGGCCCAGCATGCCGTCGTCCAGCCCGACGCGGGACTTGGCATAAGGCACCAAGGGTGCCCAGGCGGCCATGCTGAAACCGGCGATGAAAAAGGCCAGCCGCGTGGCGGTCTGTTGCTGCTGGGCGTTACTGCCCGTGGCGTTACTGCCCGTGGCGGCGTCAGGGTGTTCAAAAGAGGTCATGCAAACTCCTTGTAAAAGGCTGCGTAAAGGTCGATGGGCATGCGCAATCAGACGCGCCAAGACCGTAGGTGTTCAGCCCGGCACCTGGCCGGATAAAGCGTGAAGCCGTGCGCTGAAAGTGACCGTGAGCGACCTGGGCGCACTATTTTCCGCCAACTTGCACCACAATTGACTACGCAACTGTTCTGAATCGTGAACAGTGCCTAGAATACGCGCAAATCTGCCCCGATTCGGTGCAAGTCCTCACACCCTCATATCCTTCCAAGAGTCCGTCGTGCACAAAGGCATCGCGCTGTCGGTACTGGCTTCCTGCCTGTTCGGGGTCATGTACTTCTATACTTCCTTGATGACCCCGCTGACCGGCGAGGAAATCTTCGGTTGGCGCATGTTGCTGACCGTTCCTTGCGTGACGCTGTTCATGCTGATCAGTGGCGACTGGCCGCTGGTGCGTGCCCTGGCCGTGCGCCTGTGGCGCCAGCCGGCGCTGGTGGCAGGCGTGATGCTGTCATCGGTGCTGATGGGCGCGCAATTGCTGCTGTTCATGTGGGCGCCCTTGCACGGGCGCAGCCTGGAAGTGTCACTGGGTTATTTCCTGCTGCCCCTGACCATGATCCTCACCGGGCGCGTGGTGTATGGCGAACACTTGTCGCACCTGCAGAAGATCGCGGCGGCCTTCGCCACCTTCGGGGTGGCTCATGAAGTGTGGCGAATGGGCAGTTTCTCCTGGGAGACGCTGGTGGTCGCCATCGGCTACCCGGTGTATTTCGTGCTGCGCCGCAAGCTCAAGACCGATAACCTCGGCGGGCTGTGGTTCGACATGCTGTTCATGCTGCCCATCGGGCTGTGGTTCATCGCCAGCGGCGACCCGGCCGCCGCCCAGGACACTCCGCGCCTGTACCTGCTGATCCCGCTGCTGGGCGTCATCAGCGCCTCGGCGCTGGTCAGCTATATCATTGCCAGCCGCGTATTGCCGTTCAGCCTGTTTGGCCTGCTCAGCTATGTCGAGCCGGTATTGCTGGTGGGCGTGGCGTTGCTGCTGGGTGAAAGCATCAGCGGCGACGAATGGCTGACCTACATCCCGATCTGGATGGCGGTGCTGGTGCTGGTGCTCGAAGGCGCCCGGCACCTGCTCACGCAACGCCGCCGGGATCGGGTCTGAGCAGGTTCGATGAGCGCCCCCGGATCTCGTGCCTGGCACAAGACCTGTGGGAGGCAGCAACGGTCTGGCGATGACGGGTTTACAAGCGCTGCCTGTCTATCGGCTGCCCTGTCCTCATCGTCGGATCGCCGCCTGCAGCAGAGCGCCCTTCCACCTGTTCGGCATTCGACGAAGACTGATCGGCATTAGTCCTGCGTGTCGGTAAAGCGCTGCAGCTGCATTTCCTGCAACCGGCTCAGGGTGCGGCGGAAGGGAAATTCCAGGTAGCCCTGGGTGTAGAGCTGGTCCATCGGCGTTTGTGCCTCGATGTAGAGCGGGATACGCCGGTCGTAGCACTCGTCGACCAGGGCGATGAAGCGCCGCACGCTGTCATCCTTGGGCGACAGTTGCGGCAGCTCGCGGTCACCGGCCTTGACCTGCTCGACCCCGTCCTCGGTGCCGCGAGCGATCTTCGCCTCACGCTGCACTGCACTCAGGGCCGGCACCTCACTGATCAGCACCACGGCAAAGCGGTCGCACAGAGCGATAAAGTCCATGGCTGCCAGCGGTTGCTCGCACAGGTCGCGGTAGCGGCACCACAGCACATTGTCGGTGTGCTGCACCACGTTGATGCTGCGATAGCCAAGCATCACCTGGGTGTCGTGGGCAGGCTGGCCGCCGGTCAAGGCCTGGAAAATCTCGCCCAGCGCGCTGTCTTTGGCGCCCGGTTCCTTGACCCAGTAGCGTTGTAACAACTGCCCCGGGTGCAGGCGGTGATCTTCGCCGCCGTCGACCTCGACCACCTGCATGTAGCGCTCGATGGCCGCAATCGCCGGCAGGAAGCGCTCGCGGTTATGGCCGTGGCTGTACAGCTGGGGCGGCGGGATATTGGAGGTGCAGACCAGCACCACGCCTTCTTCGAACATGGTTTGCAGCAGGCCGCCGAGGATCACCGCATCGCCGATGTCGGTGACGAACAACTCGTCGAAACACAGCACCCGTACCTCGACCGCCAGCTCACGGGCAATGGTCGCCAGTGGCTGGGCGGTGCCGGTCAATTCGAACATGCGCTTGTGCACCCAGCGCATGAAGTGATGAAAGTGCTGGCGCCGCGCGGGCACCTGCAGGCTGTCGTAGAAGCGGTCCATCAGCCAGGTCTTGCCACGCCCCACCGGCCCCCACAGGTAGATGCCCCGTGGCGTGCCCTGCCCGGCCAGGGCCTGCCAGCACAGCTGCAACTGCTCGGCCGCCTCGCGTTGCGACGCATCGGGCTGGAAGCCGTTCTGCAGGGCCTGTTCGTAGGCTTGCAAAGGGGGCAACGGGGTCATCGGTCACACTCCTCGTAGAGTCAATGTTGCACGCCGGCGCGGCGCAGCATGCTGCGGCAGCGCTCGGACAAGTGCACCACGCGCAGGTGCTTGCCGGCTTTTTCATAGCGCTCGCGCAGGGTCTTGAGCGCGGCGATGGCCGAGTAGTCGACAAAGCTCAGGTGCGCGCAGTCCAGGGTGACCTGGTCGGGGTCCTGCTGCGGCGAGAACTGCTCGAGAAAGCGCGTGGTCGAGGCAAAGAACAGCGTGCCGCGCACCTGGTAGACCTTGCCCTGCACGTCTGTTTCGTGGATGTCGGTGTACAGGTCACGGGCGTGTTTCCAGGCAAAGTCCAGGGCCGCGACGATGACGCCGAACAAGACGGCCATCGCCAGGTCGGTCAGCACCGTGACCACGGTCACCGCCACGATGGCCAACATGTCGCTGGTCGGCACCTTGCGCAAGATCCGCAGCGAGGCCCAGGCGAACGTCTGCTGGGCAACCACGAACATCACTCCGACCAGCGCGGCCAGCGGAATGCGCTCGATCAACGGCGACAGAAACAGAATGAACATCAGGATCATGACCCCGGCCACGATCCCCGACAGCCGTCCGCGACCACCGGAGTTCAGGTTGATCACGGTCTGGCCGATCATCGCGCAACCGCCCATGCCGCCAAACGCCCCGGACACCATGTTGGCCGCGCCCAGCGCCACGCACTCACGGTCCGGAAAGCCGCGACTCTCGGTGATTTCATCGGTGAGGTTCAGGGTCAGCAGGGTTTCCAGCAGGCCGACCATGGCCATCACCAGCGCATAGGGCGCGACGATGTACAGGGTTTCCAGGGTCCACGGCACTTGCGGCCAGGTAAAGTCCGGCAGGCCACCGGCAATGTGCGCCATGTCGCCCAGGGTGCGGGTCGGCAGGTCGAGCAGGTACACCGCAAGGCCCACACCCAGAATGGCCACCAGTGCCGGCGGCGTGGCGCGGGTCAGGCGCGGCAGCAGGTAGACGATGGCCATGGTCACGGCCACCAGGCCCAGCATGATGAACAGCGCCTGGCCGCTCAGCCAGGTGTCGTCATGCTGGAAGTGCTCCAGCTGGGCCATGGCAATGACAATGGCCAGGCCGTTGACGAAGCCAAGCATCACCGGGTACGGCACCAGGCGCACCAGCTTGCCCAGGCGCAGCAGGCCGAACAGGATCATCAGCAAACCACTGAGCAGGACCGTGGCCAGCAGGTATTGCACCCCGTGCTCGACCACCAGCGCCACGATCACCACGGCCATGGAGCCGGCCGCGCCCGAGATCATCCCCGGCCGGCCGCCGAACAGCGCGGTCAGGGTGCAGATGATGAAAGCGCCGTACAGGCCCATCAGCGGGTTGAGGTGAGCGACCAGGGCAAAGGCGATGCACTCGGGCACCAGCGCAAAGGAAGTGGTCAGGCCGGCCAGGACATCGGCGCGAATACGTTTGGGTTTCATGACTCACCAGACAGAATGCGCCGCCAGACGGGTGCGCAAAAAGCTGGCATGTTACGCAATGCCATGGCCTGCGGCCAGTCAGGCTGAAGCCCCGGATGTCAGGCAACATGTAGTGACCGAATGTTTATTGAGCCTGCCGGGTCAATCCGTATGGTCATGCCTTTCACATTGGAGTCCCCCTGAATGAGCAGAACCCCCTTTATCGCCGCCGCCATGTTCATCGGCCTGGGCTCAGGCCAGGCAAGTGCACAAGCGACCCCACCGTCCGTGTCGGCCAGCCCTGTAGCCCAACACCGGGCCGTACTCGACCAGGCCAGGACGCAAAGCACCCGCCAGGATCAGTTGATCAAGGAGGCCATGCAACAAGTGATGAAGCAGCACGACATTGCCGGCATGGCCATCGCCGTCACCGACCACGGCACCCGACGCTTCTACAACCATGGCCTGGCCTCGAAGGACACCGGACAAGCGGTGGGTAACCAGACCCTGTTCGAGCTGGGCTCGATCAGCAAGACCTTCACCGCCACCCTGGCCACCTGGGCCCAGGCGCAAGGCAAGCTGGCCTTGAGCGAACCGATCCAGACCTACCTGCCCTATCTGCAAGGCAGCCGCCTGGGCCAGGTGCCGGTGCTGCACCTGGCCACGCACACCGCTGGTGGCTTTCCCCTACAGGTGCCAGAGCGCGTGCAGAACAACGAACAGCTCAAGGCCTATTTCAAGGCCTGGCAACCGGAGTACCTGCCCGGCACCCACCGCAGCTATGCCAACCCGAGCATCGGCCTGCTCGGGGTCATCGCTGCGCAGCGCCTGGGGCAGCCGTTCGACCAGGCGATGGAGCAAAAGCTGTTTCCGGCACTGGGTCTGTCGAACACCTACCTGAACGTGCCCGCCGGCCAGCAAACGCTGTATGCCCAGGGCTATGACCGCCAGGGTGCACCGGTGCGTGTAAACCCCGGCGTGCTGGCCGATGAGGCTTACGGCGTGAAATCGTCCAGTGCCGACCTGATTCGCTTCATCGAGGCACAATTGCAACCGGATGCACTCGACAAATCCCTGCAAGCGGCGATCAAGACCACACAGGTCGGCCACTTCACCTTCGGCCCGGCCACCCAGGCCCTGGCCTGGGAATACTACCTACCGCCAGTGAGCCTGGACGCCTTGCTGGCCGGTAACGCCAATGAAATGGCACTGCGCACCCAGCCGGTCACTGCCCTGAACCCGCCGATGGCACCACCGGCAGATGCCTGGATCAACAAGACCGGTTCAACCAACGGTTTTGGTGGCTACGTGGCCTTCGTGCCGGCGCGGCAACTGGGTATCGTGATTCTGGCCAACCGTAATTACCCCAATGCCGAACGGGTGCGCCTGGCCGAGCGAATCGCCACGATCCTGGCCACCCGCAACACTCCTGAAACACCCTGAAAACACTGATCCAGACGCTTCAATCAAGCCTGCCGAGGCAGCGCGGCAGGCTTGAAAAATGAGCTGAACCTTGCCTGAACGATCGCAAGAAATTCGCCTTTCCCGCAAAAACAACTAGATCTTATTCGGGAATGACTATCATTATGTTACGCATTGTTTCAGTTGCAACACACTGAACCTTTCATGCGTCCGCAGTCATTCCCGGTGAACAATGCTCGTTCCTTTCCTGATCATGTTGCGCGAAGGCATCGAAGCCGCGCTTATCGTTGGCATCATTGCCAGCTACCTCAAACAGACCGGTCGCGGCCAGTGGATGCCGGCGGTGTGGATCGGTGTGTTCCTGGCCTGCGCCCTGGCGCTGTTCGTCGGCGGCGGCCTGGAGCTGATGAGCGCCGAGTTCCCGCAAAAACAGCAAGAGCTGTTCGAAGGCCTGGTCGGCCTGCTGGCCGTGGGCATTCTCAGTTCCATGGTGTTCTGGATGCGCAAGGTCGGCCGCTCGATCAAGACTGAACTGCACCAGTCACTGGACAGCGCCCTGGGCGGTTCGCGCAACCAGACCTGGGCACTGATCGCCATGGTGTTCTTTGCCGTGGCCCGCGAGGGCCTGGAAACCGTGTTTTTCCTGCTCGCCGTGTTCCAGCAGAGCAGCGACGCCAGCGCCCCGCTCGGCGCCCTGCTGGGCCTGATGCTCTCGGCCGCCTTCGGCATTGCCCTGTACCGCGGCAGCCTGCGCCTGAACCTGGGCCTCTTTTTCCGCTGGACCGGGCTGTTCATCCTGGTGGTGGCTGCCGGCATCCTGGGTAACTCGGTGCGCTCGCTGCACGAGGCCGGGGTCTGGAATCACTTGCAGGAGGTGGTGTTCGACATCAGCGCCACCCTGCCGATGGACGGTCCGACCGGTTCGGTGCTGGCCGGCATGTTCGGTTACCAGGATGCCCCGACCGTCAGCGTGCTGGGTGCCTGGCTGATCTACCTGGTCGGCGCGCTGGTGCTGTTCTTTCTGCCTTACCGCGAACAGGCGCAACCTGCGCGCCCGTCCGCCATGAATCAATAGTCCCGAGGGGAACCCATGTCCAATTCACCTTCCGGGCTTTCCGAGAAAGCCTGGTCTCCCCGTGTCCTGCGTCTGGCGGTGGCCGGCTCCGTGGTACTGATGATCGCCGCCGGCGGGATGTTCTATTACGCCTCAAAGATGGCGGCGCACAAGCGTGCCGCCAATGCCGGCGACGAGACCGTGATCAACATTCACCCGCGCAGTTGCGAACCCAATGCGCTGACGGTGCCGGCCGGCAAGAACAGCTTTCGCATCGTCAACCAGTCCGACCGTGCGGTGGAATGGGAAATTCTGGACGGCGTGCTGGTGATCGAAGAGCGCGAAAACATCACCCCCGGCATGAGCCAGGTGATCAATGCCAACCTGATGCCCGGCGACTACGCCATCACCTGCGGGCTGCTGAGCAACCCGCGTGGCACCTTGCATGTGACCCCGACCGCCGAGTCCGACGCCCTGGCCAAGGCACGCCCGTCGATGACGGCGTTCATCGGCCCGCTGTCGGAATACCGGGTGTACCTGAGCCAGCAAGGCACGCAGTTGATCAAGGCGGTTACCGCCCTGCAACAGGCCATCGACGCCGGCGACCTGGCCGCCGCCAAGGCCGCTTACCTGCCGGCCCGCAGCGCCTACCAGCGCATCGCCCCGGCCGCCCAGCGCCTGGCCGAGCTGGACAACGCCATCAATGCCCGGGCCGATTACTTCGAAAAACGCGAGCAGGACCCGGGCTTTGGCGGCTTCCACCGCATTGAGCATGGTCTGTTTGCGCAGAACAGCGTCCAGGGCCTGGCCCCGGTGGCGCAAAAGCTCAATGCCGACGTCACCCGCCTCAAGCAGGAACTGCTGGCGCAAAGCATCGCGCCCGAGCAACTGACCGGCATCGTGATGCGCAACCTGCTGAGCCTGGCGCAGAACCGCAGCAAGGGTGAAGAGGAACGCTACAGCCACACCGACCTCAACGGCTTTGCCGGCAACCTTGAAGGCGCGCGCAAAGTCATCGACCTGCTGCGCCCGCTGCTGGAGCGCAACCACGCCCAGTTGCAACAGCGCCTGGATGCCGCCAGCGCAGCGCTGGACGAGACCCTGAACGGCCTGAAAACCGAGACCGGCTACCGCCCTTACGATCAGGTCGATGACGCCGCGCGCCAGCAAATCGCCGACCGGGCCAAGGCCCTGGCCGACACCCTGCACGAAGTCGACCCGGCCCTGGGCCTGTCGAGCCTGTAAGTTATGGAGTCCCCGATGAGTAACCCAGACGCCAACAATGCCCCCGATTCGCTGCAACGCCGCCGCGTGCTGATGGGCCTCGGTGCGGCCGGTGCCGCCCTGGCCGGCAGCAGCCTGGCAGGCCAGGCCCTGGCCGCCGCGCCCGCCAAGGTCACCGAAGCGCCCAACAGCGAAAAGACCCAGGACAGCAATCCGTTTCATGGCGTGCACCAGAGCGGCATCGTCAACCCGCGCCCGGCCGCCGGCATGCTGGTGGCCTTCGACGTGCTGGCCGCTGACCGTGCCGACCTGGAGCGACTGTTTCGCACCCTCAACGAGCGCATTGCGTTTCTGATGACCGGCGGCCCGGTGGCCGACATCGACCCCAAGCTGCCGCCGCTGGACTCCGGCATCCTGGGCCCGGTGGTGACGCCGGACAACCTGACCATCACCGTGTCGGTGGGCGAGTCGTTGTTCGACGAGCGCTTCGGCCTGGCGGCAGTCAAGCCCAAGCGCCTGAGCCGCATGGTCGGTTTCCCCAACGACGCGCTGGACGCCGCCAGTTGCCACGGCGACCTGAGCATCCAGTTCTGTTCCAACACCCCGGACAGCAATATTCACGCCCTGCGCGACATCGTTAAAAACCTGCCGGACCTGCTGCTGGTGCGCTGGAAACAGGAAGGCACGGTGCCGGCCCAGGCGCCGAAAAAGCCCGGCCAGCCGGCAGAAAGCGCACGTAACTTCCTGGGCTTTCGCGACGGCTCGGCCAACCCCGACTCCAACGACCAGAAGGTCATGAACGAACTGGTCTGGGTCCAGCCCGGCAGCGACGAGCCGGCCTGGGCGGCCAACGGCAGCTACCAGGCAGTGCGCATCATCCGTAACTTTGTCGAGCGCTGGGACCGCACGCCGTTGCAGGAGCAGGAGTCGATCTTCGGCCGCAAGAAGGCCAGCGGCGCGCCGATGGACGGCCAGGTGGAAGCCGACGTGCCCAACTACGCCGCCGACCCGCACGGCAAGAAGACCTTCATGGACTCGCACATCCGCCTGGCCAACCCGCGCACACCTGAAAGCCAGAAAAACCTGATCCTGCGCCGGCCGTTCAACTATTCCAACGGCGTGAACAAGAACGGCCAGCTGGACATGGGCCTGCTGTTCATCTGTTACCAGGCCGACCTGGAAAAAGGCTTCATCACCGTGCAGACCCGCCTTAACGGCGAACCGCTGGAGGAATACCTCAAGCCGGTCGGCGGCGGTTATTTCTTCACCTTGCCAGGGGTGACCAACGACCAGGACTTCATCGGTCGTTCGCTGCTGGCGGCGTCCTCCTCACCATCGGCCTGAACCTCAACCGGAAGAGTGCAATGAACATGAAAAAGACCCCGTTTGCCTTGCTGTTCGCCCTGAGCGCCCCGCTGTCGGCCTTTGCCGCCCCAGCTCCACTGGACCTGGTGGGCCCGGTGTCGGACTACAAGATCTACGTGACCGAAAATATCGACGATCTGGTCAGCCACACCCAGCAGTTCACCGATGCAGTGAAAAAGGGCGACATCGCCACGGCCAAGAAGCTGTATGCGCCAACGCGGGTGTTCTACGAGCGTGTCGAGCCGATCGCCGAGCTGTTCAGCGACCTGGACGCCTCGATCGACTCGCGGGTCGATGACCACGAGCAAGGGGTCGACGCTGAAGACTTCACCGGCTTCCACCGCCTGGAACATGCGCTGTTCGAAAAGAACACCACCAAGGACCAGGGTGCGATTGCCGACAAGCTCAACGCCGACGTCAAGGACCTGCAGACCCGCATCGCCGGTCTGACCTTCCCGCCGGAAAAAGTCGTCGGTGGCGCCGCCGTATTGCTCGAAGAAGTCGCGGCGACCAAGATCTCCGGTGAAGAAGACCGCTACAGCCACACCGACCTGTATGACTTCCAGGGCAACGTCGACGGCGCCAAGAAAATTGTCGACCTGTTCCGTGGCCAGGTCGAGCAGCAGGACAAGGCGTTCATGGCCAAGGTCGACAAGAATTTCGCCACGGTCGACACCATCCTGGCCAAGTACAAGACCGCCGATGGCGGCTTCATGACCTACGACAAGGTCAAGGAAAACGACCGCAAGGCCCTGATCGGCCCGGTCAACACCCTCGCCGAAGACCTGTCGACCCTGCGCGGCAAACTGGGCCTGAACTGATCGTCGCCGCCCTGCACTGTCGGCCGGTGCGCAGGGGCGGCTTCAGCCGCGACCGGCTGCGCGGCTGATCGCGAGCAAGCGCCCTCCCCCACGTCCCCTGTTTGATGCGCGCCAGGGGGCCTGCCTGGTCAGGCCTGCAACTGCCGGCGCAACTTGAGCACTGCGCTGTCAGGCGTGGTCAGCACCGGCAGGCCGGTGGCCTGGCGTACCTGATCGGCGGCGCCGCTCATGGAAAACTGCGCCAGGCAGATCAGCTCGACCCCGTCTAGCGCACCGGCCTTGTCGACAATGCGCCGGTCGTGGCCGGTCTCATCTCCATCAGCCAATAACTGCATGGCGCCTTCGACCGCGTGCAATTGCAGCTCAAGTGCGTTGCCCGCCTGCTGCGCAGCTGCCCGGAATTCCGCCTGCATCGACACCAGTGCCAGCTCGAACGTCGCCAGCAAGGCCAACCGTGAGCCTTGCGCCAAGGCCTCCTCGATCATCGCTTCGTTGGGCTTGAGCACGGGAATCTTCACCGCCTGTTTGCAGGCATCAATGGCTTCGCCAAACGCCGAGCAAGTGAACAGAATCGCCTCGGCGCCAGCACTGACGGCATAGTCGGTCAGGGCCAGGAAGCGCTGGTGCAAGGCCGGGGTCAGGCCGCCGGCGGCCTTGAGGTCGCGTGGCAGCGAGTCTTCCAGCAGGTTGACGCGTTCGGCTTGCGGCCACAACCGGTCAAAGGCGGCGTTGATCGGCGCGATGGACAACGGCGTGGCGTGAATCAGGAAAATGCGCGGTGCGTGCATGTCGGGGGTCTCGTGAGGGTTCGGTGTGGACGACATCGTGCCGCATGCACCTCATCACAAAAAATATCCATTTGTGATAGCTTCCATCACTTTTTGTTGCGAGCCACAGCATGAACCTCAAGGCATTGACCTATTGCGTGGCCGTGGCCCGGCTGGGCAGTTTCACTCAGGCCGCGCACAGCCTGCATGTCGCGCAACCGGCGTTGAGCATGGCTGTGGGCCGGCTCGAAGAAGAACTGGGCGTGCAATTGTTCAATCGTGCCGCCCGCCAGGTCACCGTCACCGCCGAGGGCCAGTTGTTTCTGGACCGGGTGGCGGCCAGCCTGGTGGCGCTGGACGGCGCGCGCCAGGCGCTCAAGGACATGACACGCCTGGACAGCGGCGAGATCCGGGTCGGCATCCCGCCGATGTATGGCCTGCGCCATATCCCGGAGTTGCTCGCGCACTTTCGGGCGCGCCATCCCGGCATTGCCATGCATGTCGTCGAGGGCAGCGCCGAGGACATCGGCCAGCGTTTGCGCACCCGCCGCATTGATGTGGCGCTGCTGGAGCAACGCCGCATCGAGCCGGAATGGGACCATGTGGCGCTGGGCCAGGACGAGATGCTGCTATGCATGAGCCCGGCCCACCCCTTGGCCACCGAAACCAGCCTGCGCGCTCGGCAATTGCAGGCGGTCGATATGCTGGTGTTCGACCAGACGTTCTTGCAGCGCCATGTGCTTGATGCTTTTTGCGCGGCCGATCAGGTCAGCTACCGGATCGCACTGGAAAGCAATTTTGTGTCGCTGGTCACCCGCCTGACCCGAGACGGCATGGGCATGTGCACCCTGTTGCGCTCGGTGCTGCAACACGAGCCGGAGCTGATCGGTGTGCCGTTCGACCCGCCGCAGGTCTTGAGCTTTGGCTTGTGCTGGCGTCGACAGGAGTACCTGTCGCTGGCCAACCAACGCTTTGTCGAGGCCGCACAGGCTTTTTTTGCCAACAGCGCAGCGACCTGACGCCACTCGCTCGACAAATTTTCATTTGACTGAAACGTATTGTTACACCATGCTAATAGTTAGCAAGCTACTAATATCTCAGCTAACAGTTTCTCTCCTAATGACTTATGAATGACCTCATGACCCCCCAGACCCGGCACCGGGCGATCAGCAGCGGGCTGGTCGCCGCCTCGCGTCACTGGCGGCGTCTGTGCCACACCACCTTGTCGAGCTATGGCATCAGCGAAGCCTGCGCCGGCCCATTGCTGGCCATTGCGCGACTGGGCGATGGCATCAACCAGGTCAAGGTGGCGCATGCGGCCGGCATGGAAAGCCCGACCCTGGTGCGCCTGCTCGATCAACTGTGCAAGGCCGGCCTGGTCTGCCGCGCCGAAGACCCCAACGACCGCCGCGCCAAGGCCTTGTGCCTGACCGATAAGGGCCGTGACCTGGCCGCCTCGATCGAGGTCGAGCTGAGCCGGCTGCGCACCGAGGTGCTCAAGGGCATTGCCCCGGCTGACCTTGATGCGACCTTGCGAGTTCTGCAGGCCTTCAACGATGCGGCTTTGCCCGAGGCGGGGGTGCTGTGAAAGGCTTCGACGCCAGGCAATTCTTTGCCGGCTTTCCGCCGGGCCGCGACTGGTTCTACGGGGTGCGCACCTTCGGCGCCTCGATGCTGGCGCTGTACATTGCCCTGATCATGGAAATGCCCCGGCCCTACTGGGCCATGGCCACGGTGTACATCGTCTCCAGCCCGTTTGTCGGCGCCACCAGCTCCAAGGCGCTGTACCGCGTGCTCGGCACCCTGGCCGGGGCCAGTGCAGCGGTGCTGCTGGTGCCGATCTTCGTGCAGACCCCACTGCTGCTGGCGGTGGTGGTAGCGTTGTGGACTGGCAGCCTGCTGTTTCTGTCACTGCACCTGCGCACCGCCAACAATTACGCGCTGATGCTGGCCGGCTACACCATGCCGATGATCGCCCTGCCGGCAGTGGACAACCCACAGGCCGTGTTCGAACTGGCGGTGTCGCGCAGCGAAGAGATTTTCCTGGGCATCCTGTGCGCCTCGGTGGTCGGTGCGATGTTCTGGCCCCGGCGCCTGGCCCCGGTATTCCAGGGCGCGGTCAACAAATGGTTTACCGAAGCCTGCACCTACAGCGAGCGCTTTCTGGCGCGGGACATCAAGGGTGAGGAAATTGCCGGGCTGCGCAATGCCATGGTCGGCGGCTTCAACAGCCTGGAAATGATGATCGGCCAGCTCAGCCACGAAGGCGCACGCAAACAGACCGTGCGCCATGCCCGGGAGCTGCGCGGGCGCATGATCCACCTGTTGCCGGTCATCGACGCTCTGGACGATGCACTCTGGGCCCTGGAGCGGCGCAGCCCGACCTTGTGGGCGAGCCTTGTGCCATTGCTGGACGACACGCGCCAGTGGCTGGCCAGCACCGCCCAAGACCCGCAACGCGCGAACTGGCAGCGTTTGCACCAGGCCCTTGAGCAGTTGCAGCCGGACGCGGCCCGACTGGATCAGCGCGACGACCTGTTGTTGTCCAACGCCTTGTATCGCCTGGGTGAGTGGATCGACCTGTGGCTCGACTGCCGCACCCTGCAACAGGCCATCGACCGCGACGACGCCACGCCCTGGCAGGCGGTGTACCGGCACTGGCGGCTGGGGCGGTTGTCGCCGTTCCTGGACCGCGGGTTGATGCTGTATTCGGTGGCCACCACGGTCCTGGCGATCATCGTTGCCTGTGGGCTGTGGATCCTTACCGGCTGGCACGACGGCGCCAGCGCGGTGATTCTGGCGGCCGTGGCGTGCAGCTTCTTTGCCGCCATGGACGACCCGGCGCCGCAGATCTACCGGTTCTTTTTCTGGACGCTGTTGTCGGTGGTGTTCGCCAGCCTGTACCTGTTCGTGGTGCTGCCCAACCTGCACGACTTTGCCATGCTGGTGCTGGCCTTTGCCGTGCCGTTCATCTGCGTCGGCACCCTGACCGTGCAGCCGAAGTTCTTCCTTGGCACCTTGCTGACCATCGTCAACACCTCGTCATTCATCAGCATCCAGGGCGCCTACGACGCTGACTTTCTGAATTTCATCAATGCCAACCTGGCCGGGCCTGCGGGGCTGCTGTTTGCCTTTGTCTGGACGCTGATCATGCGCCCGTTCGGGGTCGAGCTGGCGGCGCGGCGCATGACCCGTTTCAGTTGGCGCGACATTGCCAGCCTCAGTGAAACGGCCAGCCTGGCCGAACACCGACGCCAGGGCGTGTTGATGCTCGACCGGCTGATGCAGCAACTGCCGCGCCTGACCCAGACCGCCCAGGACACCAGTGTGGCGCTGCGTGAAGTGCGCGTGGCGCTGAACCTGCTCGACCTGCTGGCCTGGATTCCGCGCAGTGCGGTGCCTTGCCAGCCGGCACTGCGCCAGGTAGTGGCACAGGTCGGCGATTATTTCCGCGCCTGCCTGAAGGCCGGTGTGCGCCTGCCGGCGCCCACGGGCCTGCTGCTGACCCTGGACCGCACCCGCCGCACGCTGAACGCCCAGGCCATGGGTGAAGAGCCTGCGCGCCTGCACCTGCTGCACGCCTTGAGCGGCCTGCGCCTGGCGCTGTTGCCAGGCGTCGAGATCGTCAGCCGGGATGGCGAGCTGATCGAACAACCGCCGCAAGGCCTGGATGGAGCGCCGTCATGATTGGCGAACTGGACATCAGCGGGATCTTTATCCCCACGTTTCTGGCCGTGATGGGCATCGCCTGGCTGCTGTTTCTGGGCCTGCATGCCGTGCTGTCACGCACCGGCTTCTATCGCCTGGTCTGGCACCGGGCTTTGTTCAATACCGCTCTGTACGCCCTGTTGCTGGGCGCCGTAGACACTTTTAGTCGATACCTGATGATATGAAAAAGCCGATCCTGACCCTGGGCCGCGTGGTCCTGACCCTGCTGGCGGTGGTGCTGGCCGCCGTCGTCGTCTGGCGCATGGTGATGTACTACATGTACGCCCCCTGGACCCGTGACGGGCACATTCGCGCCGACATCGTGCAGATCGCCCCGGACGTTTCCGGGCTGATCCAGCAGGTCGAGGTGACCGACAACCAGAAGGTGCACAAAGGCCAGGTGCTGTTCACCATCGACCAGGACCGCTTCCGCCTGGCCCTGCGCCAGGCCCAGGCCACAGTGGCCGAACGCCAGGAAACCTGGGAGCAGGCGCGCCGCGAGAGCAAGCGCAACCGTGGCCTGGGCAACCTGGTGGCGCGTGAGCAGCTCGAAGAAAGCCAGTCTCGCGAGGCCCGTGCCCTGTCGGCACTCAACGAGGCCAGGGTCGCAGTGGACGCCGCCCAGTTGAACCTGGACCGCTCGGTGATCAAGAGCCCGGTGGACGGCCACCTCAACGACCGTGCACCGCGCCCGCATGAGTTCGTCACCGCTGGCCGTCCGGTGCTGTCGGTGGTCGATGCCGCCTCGTACCACATCGACGGTTATTTTGAAGAAACCAAGCTGGGCGCCATCCACATCGGCTCGCCCGTGGACATCAGGGTGGTCGGCGACAACGCCCGGCTGAGCGGCCATGTGGTCAGCATCGTGGCTGCCATCGAAGACCGCGACCGCAGCAGCGGCGCCAATCTGCTGCCCAACGTCAACCCGGCGTTCAGTTGGGTGCGCCTGGCACAACGCATCCCGGTGCGCATCGCCTTTGATGAAGTGCCTGCCGATTTCCGCATGATTGCCGGGCGCACCGCCACGGTGTCGATCGTCGATGACAGCCGTGTAAGGAGTGCGCAGTGATCAAGCCTGCTACACGGCTATTGGTGCTGGGCCTGGCCGCCCTGCTTTCAGCCTGCCAGACCGTCGGCCCCGACTACCAGCAACCGGCCGAAGCCGCGATCAACCGTCCTGACCTGCAAGGCCCGCTGGCCGGTTCGGGCAATGTGGTGTCCGCCCCGGTGCCGGCGCACTGGTGGCGGCTGTACCAGGACCCGCAACTGGATGAACTGGTGCGCCAGGCGCTGGCCAGCAATACCGACCTGCGCATTGCCGCTGCCAACCTGCAACGCTCACGCTTCCAGACCGCCGAGGCCGAGGCCGCCGGGGGCTTTACCAGCAGTGCCAAGGCCGGTGCGCAGCGCTTGCAGGAGTCGGGCGAAGCGTTTTTGCTCGCCGACAAGGTGCCGGTGGCCAATGTCGGCGATATCGGCCTGACCACCTCGTACCAGTTCGACCTGTTCGGCACCTTGCAGCGCGGCATCGAAGCGGCCCAGGCCAATGTCGACGCCACCCAGGCGGCGGCCGACACCGCGCGCATCACCGTGGTGGCTGACGTGGTGCGCGCCTACACCCAGGTGTGCGCCGCCAATGAAGAACTGGCGATTGCCCATGAGTCGCTCGACCTGCAACAGCAGAGCGTGACCCTCAGCCAGCGCCTGCGCGATGCCGGGCGTGGCGACGAAACCCAGGTCACTCGCTCGCAGACCCAGTTCAAGTCGCTGCGCGCCGAACTGCCGCGCTACCAGGCCTTGCGCCAGGCCGCGCTGTTTCGCCTGTCGATGCTCTTGGCCAAGCCTGTGGCGCAACTGCCGGCCGGCGTCGGCGATTGCCATGAGTTGCCGCATGTGGCGCAGATCATTCCGGTGGGCGACGGCGCCACCCTGCTCAAGCGCCGTCCCGACATCCGCCAGGCCGAACGCCACCTGGCCATGGCCACCGCCCGGATCGGCGTGGCCACCGGCGAGTTGTACCCGGACATCAGCATCGGCGCTTCGGTGGCCACCATCGGCATCATCGACAATCTGGGCAAGCCGGCCACCAACCGCTGGAGTTTCGGCCCGCTGATCAGCTGGACCGTGCCCAGCAACGGCAGCCGCGCCCGCATCCACCAGGCCGAAGCCTCGGCCCAGGCGGCACTGGCGCGTTTCGATGCAGTGGTGCTCAATGCCATCCGCGAAACCCAGACCGGCATGGCCCAGTACACCGCCCTGCTCGAACGCCGCGATGCGCTCAAGGACGCCGAACAATCGGCCCGTGAAGCCGCCGACCAGACCCACCGCTTCTACCAGGCGGGACGTGCGTCGTTTCTCGCAGACCTGCAGGCCACACGCACCTACACCGACATGCGCGCGCAACTGGCGGCGGCCAATACGCAGGTGGCGATGGGGCAGATCGATCTGTTCCTGGCATTGGGTGGGGGGTGGGAGAAGTAGGTTCAAAGGCTGCGGCAAAGCCGTCATCTTCAGTGGCTGATACTGAGTATTCGCGATCTGACGCTCGCTCCGACGGTGGATGTACCGAACCTTTGAAGCGGATACGCGATGGCACGGTGCGCAAGCCTTATAGAATTGCCACCCTTGCACCCCCGCCTGCTTTGCCCCAGCATCGGCCGATCTTTCCGTCGAGCACTTCCATGACCACCGCCACAAGCCGCCGCGAGCGGCTGCACACCGTGATTTTCCAGACCGATACGCCGGCCGGACGACGCTTTGACCAGACCTTGCTGGTGGTCATTTTGCTCAGCCTGCTGGTTACGATCATCGACAGCATCCAGAGCATTCATCGCGACTACGCCACGTTCCTGGCCTGGATCGAGTGGGGCTTCACCCTGGTGTTTGCCGTCGAATACCTGCTGCGCCTGTACTGTTCGCCGCGCCCGCTCAAGTATGCGTTCAGCTTCTATGGGTTGGTCGACCTGCTGGCCATCGTGCCCGGCGTCCTGGCGATCTACTACAGCGATGCGCAGTACCTGCTGATCGTGCGCATCATCCGCATGCTGCGCATCTTCCGGGTGCTCAAGCTCGGCACTTACCTGCGTCAGGCGCACTACCTGCTGGCCGCGCTGCAGGGCAGCAAACAGAAGATCATCGTCTTCCTGGTCAGCGTCTCGACCCTGGTAACCGTGTTCGGCACGCTGATGTATGTGATCGAAGGCCCGCAGAACGGCTTTACCAGCATTCCCAAGGGCATCTACTGGGCCATCGTCACCCTGACCACCGTGGGCTTTGGCGATATCGTGCCCAAGACACCGCTGGGCCAGATGGTGTCTTCGGTGGTGATGATCATCGGTTATTCGATCATTGCCGTGCCCACCGGGATCTTTACCGCCGAGCTGGCCAATGCCATGCGCGGCGAGCAGCTCAAGCATGATTGCCCGGTGTGCGCCAAGAAGCACCATGAGCACGGGGCGGCGTTCTGTTCGCGGTGCGGCAATGCCTTGTTTGCCAGGCAGAACGATTCGGCATAAGGAAATACTGTTTTAATCTTTAATGGCGTGGTGACACCCCGCTATGATCGCGACAGTTTGCCCAGGGCGTTTTTTACGCCTGCATAAAAAGCCGCACTCATGACAGCTGTTCATCAAAAGGAATCTGCAGTGAAGAAACTATTCGCCGCCTCGCTAATGGCCGCCGGCCTGGCCCTGGGCAGCACCGCCCAGGCTGCACCGACCCTGCTCAACGTCTCTTACGACGTGATGCGCGACTTCTACAAGGACTACAACGCCGCCTTCCAGAAGCACTGGCAGGCCGAGCACAAGGAAGACGTCACGGTCCAGATGTCGTTCGGCGGCTCCAGCAAGCAGGCACGGGCAGTGATCGATGGCCTGCAGGCGGATGTCATCACCATGAACATGGCCACCGACATCAATGCCCTGGCCGACAACGGCGCCCTGGTGCCCAACGACTGGGTGACCCGTCTGCCGAACAACAGTGCGCCGTTTACCTCGGCCACCGTGTTCATCGTGCGCAAGGGCAATCCCAAGGCGCTGAAGGACTGGAACGACCTGGTCAAGGACGGCGTGGAAGTCATCGTGCCCAACCCCAAGACTTCGGGCAACGGGCGCTACACCTACTTGTCGGCCTGGGGTTATACGCTGAAGAATGGTGGCGACGAAGCGGCGGCGAAGAAGTTTGTAGGCGATCTGTTCAAGCATGTACCGGTGCTTGACACCGGCGGCCGCGGGGCCACCACGACCTTCATGACCAACGGCATCGGTGATGTGCTGGTGACGTTCGAGAACGAAGCGGAAATGATTGCCCGCGAGTTCGGTCGTGACAAGTTCGAGGTGGTCTACCCGAGCGTTTCGGCTGAAGCCGAGCCGCCGGTGAGTGTGGTCGACAAGGTCGTGGACAAGAAACAGTCCCGTGCCCTGGCTGAAGGCTACCTGAAGTACCTGTGGTCGCCTGAAGGCCAGGAAATTGCGGCCAACAACTACCTGCGCCCGCGCAATCCCGAGGTACTGGCCAGGTTCCAGGATCGCTTCCCGAAGGTCGAATTCCTGTCGGTGGAGAAGACCTTTGGGGACTGGCGTACGGTGCAGAAGACGCACTTTATCGACGGCGGGGTGTTTGACCAGGTTTATCCGGGGAAATGATTGGGTGATTTAGGACGGGGACGTTATTGAGTGTTGTGGGCGGTCAGTTAGAGGGGTTCCGGCCCTCTTCGGGCCGGGTTACTTTGTCCTGGCAAAGTAACCAAACCGTTTGCTCCTGGTTCCGGCCCCTTCGGGGTCCCCTCCCTCCGGCGTCGCTCCGGGGGTCGCCGCTTATGGGCCGTCCCTGGCCCAAGCGGCTAACGGGCCGTCCTAGCCCTTTTCCCCCCTGCGCAACGCCTCCACTCGGCCTGCACAAGTCGCGATTTGTGTCGCCTGTTCCATCGCGCATGAAAAGCAGAGCAAAAGCTGTTGCTGTTGATCTTCTACGCAAATATCACAGACAACACAGATCGCGACTTGGGCGCAGGCCGAGTGGAGGTGTCACGCAGGCGGGGAGCGAGGCAGGGATGCCGAGCCAGCGCCGCTGGGCCAGGGACGGCCCATCGGCGCGGCCCGATGGAGTGGCGCCGGAACGAGGGAACCCCGCAGGGGCCCAGCCAGGAGCCAGCGGTTTGGTTACTTTGCCAAGACAAAGTAACCCGGCCCGAAGAGGGTCGGAACCTCTCCCACAGACACACCACACCAGCCCAGACACTCCCCCCAAAAAATCAACCCAAAAACCCTACCGGTCAGTTCCCGAACTCACGCCCCAACCCGGCCGGCACGCCGCTGCTGTCGGTCGCCTGCCACGGCCCGTCAGGCTGTGTCGACCAGTTCCAGCCGCTGTCCCACTGGTAATAAGTGCGCTGGCGATAGAACGTATTGGTCTTGCCATCCAGTACATACACCCCCAGGCGCTGGTCCCAGTGACTCTTGACCCCCGGCGGCGGCGCAAAGCTGGCCGAGGTTTTGGCCGGGGCCTTGGGCGCCTTGACCGGTTGTCCGGGGCTGGGCGTCGAACGCGGCGTACCGGAGCCCGGCAGGCTCTGGATCGGTTCGCCACTGCGCGGCCCTTGTGATTGCGGCGGCTTCATCGTGGTACAGGCACTCAGGCCTATGGCGGCGGCCAGCAAGCCGGTGCGGGCAAGGTGCCAGGTGATTGCGGGCATGGCGGATTCCTACTGATCGGGACGGTCGATGGTCAATGTCTGTTGGCCTGCACGGGCGCGCTCCAGCGGCGGGCTGCTGCCCACCCACTCACCACGGGTCGGTTGCCCGGCCCGCGAGATGCGTGCAAGCAGTTGGACTTGCGCAAAGTTCGACAGTTTCAGTTGCGGCATCATTGCATCACTGTCGCCCAGCTCGACCTCGATCGGCAATTGCGCCACCGTCACCCGCTTGACCGCCAGCGGTGCCGGCGGACCGTCCACCGCACGGGCAAAGATGAATACGCTGTCACCCGGCTGCACCTGGTCCTGCAGGGCTGCAGCCAGTTGCACACGCACCTTGAGTGTCGCCGCCTTCGCATTCGGCGCCACTGCTGCGCCCTGCGCCAGGCTGGCCTGGGCACGCGCGATACCGCCTTGCAGCGCCTCGCGGGACGGGTCTTGGGGCGGCAACAACGCTTGCAAACGTGTCCAGTACTCGACGGCCTGCCCGAAGCGCTTGTCTTCAAAGGCCGCAATGCCCAGCAGGCCCAGGCTGGTGACCTCGTTGGGGTCGGCCTTGAGGGCCTCGTCGGTCAAGGCCTGGACCTGAGGGCTGAAGGTCTTGTCGGCGGCAAAATACAACGCCTGGGCCCACTGCCCCAGCAGTTCGGGCTGACGACCGGCCAGGGCGGCGGCGCGCTCGAATTGCCGGGCAGCATCGGCCGGGCGCTGCTGGGCCATGTAGCTGCGGCCCAGGAAGTAAAAGCCTTCGGCCGAGTCCGGCTGGGCCTCGACAGTACGCTCCAGGCGCCGGGTCATGTCGGCCAGGGACGTGGGCGGCTGGGCGAACTCACGCGACAGGGCGACCCGCTCACTGGCGCCGTAATGCAGGTAAAGACCCAGCGCCAGCACCGGCACCAGCACCACCGTCAGCAGCGGCACCGCCCTGCCCAGGGCGCGATGCCCGGCGGCGGGTGCGACGCCATCGGTATCGGCCAGCAGCTCACGCGCGGCTTCGGCCTGGCCGCTGTCCAGTTGCCCGGCGCTGAGCACACCGGCGCGATGCTGCTCCTGCAATTGCGCCAGGCGCTCCTCATACAGCGCGACGTTGAGCGTCGTGCGGTCCTGCCCGGCGGTCAGCGGCCGGCGGCGCAGCACCGGGATCAGCAACAGGCTTGCAGCCACCAGCAACAGCAGCCCGGCGGCCATCCAGAAATCGATCATTGACGGGTGTTATCCAGAAGGTGGGCGAGGCGCTGGCGCTCCTCGTCGGAAAGGTGCGCAACCGCCCCGGTGGATGCTTGCCGGCGGCGGCGCACGGTCACGCCGATCACCACGGCGCCGAGCAGCAACAGCAGGGCCGGGCCAAACCACAAGAGCCAGGTGCGCGAGGTCAGTGCCGGCTTGTAGCGCACGAACTCGCCATAACGATCCACCATATGGTCGACGATCTGCCGGTTGCTGCGGCCCTCCTCCAGCAAGCGGTAGATTTCCTTGCGCAAGTCGGCGGCAATCGGCGCATTGGAGTCGGCGATGTCCTGATTCTGGCACTTGGGGCAGCGCAGTTCGCGGGTCAGCTCGGCGTAGCGGGCCCGCTCGGCCTCATCACGAAAGCTGTGGGCTTCGATGGCGGCGTGGGCCTGGGCATTCAACCCCAGGCTCAACACAGCAGCGATCATCCAGCGCTTCATGGGCGGGCCTCGTCGACCAGCGCCTGGTAGCGGCCGGCCAGTTGCTCGCGCCAGACCTGATCGTCGATGACACCGACAAACTTGTGGCGAATGATGCCTTTGGCGTCGATCAGGAAGGTTTCCGGCGCCCCGTACACGCCCAGGTTCAGGCCCAGGCTGCCGTCGTCATCGCGCAGGTTCAGTTGATACGGGTTGTGAAAGTCCTTGAGCCACTTCTGCGCCTCGGCGTTGGTGTCCTTGTAGTTGATGCCGTGGATCACCACGCCCTGCTGCGCCAGGCGATTGAGCACCGGGTGCTCGACCCGGCAGGCCACACACCAGGTGGCCCAGACATTGACCAGCGCCGGGCGCCCGAGCAGGTCTTGACGGGTCAGCACCTTGTCGCCATTCACCTCGCGCAGGCTGAATTCGGGAAACGGCTTGCCGATCAGCGCCGAGGGCAGCGCCGCCGGGTCGAGAAACAGACCGCGAAACAGCAGCGCACTCAAGCCGAGAAAGACCACCAGCGGAAGCAGCAGGATCCAGCGTTTCATGACAGGGCTCCAGAAGGCGTGAGGGCTTGACGGACCTTGTGCCCGACCTTGACCCGATAGCGCCGATCGGCGGCCGCCAGCACGCCACCCAGTCCGGTCAACAGGCCACCGAACCAGATCCAGCGCACGAACGGCTTGATATGGATACGCACCGCCCAGGCGCCGTTGTCCAGCGGCTCGCCCAGCGCCACATACAGGTCGCGGGTGAAACCGGCATCGATGCCGGCCTCGGTCATCATCGACTGCTGCACGCTGTACAGACGCTTTTCCGGGTGCAGCACGCTGACCAGGCGCTCATGCTCGAACACCCGCACGGTGCCGCGATCAGACGTGAAGTTCGGCCCGTCGAAATGCGCGGCGCCGTCGAACACGAAGCGGTAGCCGCCCAGCTCGGTGGCCTGCCCCGGCGCCAGGCGCAGGTCGCGTTCAATGCTGTGCTGGCTGGACAACACCACGCCCAGCGCGCAGACCACCAGCCCCGCATGCGCCACCTGCATGCCCCAGTAACTGCGGGTCAGGCTGCGCAGTCCTTTGAGCAGGCCCTTGTGGCGGGTCTTGTCGTGAATATCGCGCAGCGCGCCGAACACCACCCAGGCGGCCAGCAATACGGTGGCCAGCACTGCCCACTGGCCCTCGCCCAGCACCAGGCCCAGCACCAGCGCGAACGCCATGCTGGCGATCAGCACCGGAGTGAGCATGCCCAGCAACCAGCGGCCGGGCGTGTCTTTCCAGCGCACCAGCACGCCGACCGTGAGCACCGCCATCAGCAGCGCCATCAGCGGTACGAACAGGGTATTGAAGTACGGCGGCCCGACCGACATCTTCGCCCCGCTCAGGGCGTCGATCACCAGTGGGTACAGGGTGCCGAGCAGAATCATCGAGGCGGCGACCACCAGCAGCAGGTTATTGGCCAGCAGCAAGGTCTCGCGTGACCACAGGGCAAAGCCGACCTGACTCTTGACCACCGGTGCGCGCACGGCAAACAGCGCCAGCGAGCCGCCGACCACGATCAGCAGGAATACGAGAATGAACACCCCGCGCGCCGGATCGGTGGCAAAGGCATGCACCGAGGTCAGCACCCCGGAACGCACCAGAAAGGTCCCCAGCAGGCTCAGGGAAAACGCCGCGATGGCCAGCAGCACGGTCCAGCTCTTGAACACCCCGCGCTTTTCGGTCACCGCCAGCGAGTGGATCAAGGCGGTGCCCACCAGCCAGGGCATGAACGAGGCGTTTTCTACCGGGTCCCAGAACCACCAGCCGCCCCAGCCCAGTTCGTAGTAGGCCCACCAGGACCCCAGGGTGATGCCCACGCCGAGAAAGGCCCAGGCAACGATGGTCCACGGCCGCGACCAGCGGGCCCAGGCGGCGTCCAGCCGACCGCCAAGCAAGGCGGCGATGGCAAAGGCAAAGGCCACTGAAAAGCCGACATAGCCCATGTACAGCATCGGCGGATGCACGATCAGGCCGATGTCCTGCAACAAGGGGTTCAAGTCGCGGCCGTTGGCGGGCATTTGCGGCAGGATGCGCGTAAATGGATTGGAGGTGAGGATCAAAAACGACAAAAAGCCCACGCTGATCATGCCCATCACCGCCAGCACCCGCGCCAGCATCACCGCCGGCAACTGCCGCGACAGCACCGACACGGCAAAGGTCCAGCCGCCCAGGATCAGGCTCCACAGCAACAGCGAGCCTTCATGGGCGCCCCACACCGCGCTGAACTTGTAATACCAGGGCAAGGCGCTGTTGGAGTTGTGCGCCACATAGGCCACGGAAAAATCGTCGCTCATGAATGCCTGGGTCAGGCAACCGAAGGCAAACAGCAAAAAGCCGAATTGCCCCCAGGCGGCCGGACGGCCCAGGCTCATCCACAAGGCATCGTTGCGCCAGGCGCCGATCAACGGCAGGCTGGCCTGCACCAGGGCAAAACACAGCGCCAGGATCATGGCCAGATGGCCGAGTTCGGGAATCATCGGTCAGCCCTGTTTGACGGGTGGCAGTGACGGCACCGGCGCCGCCGGCAAGCGGCCGCTGTCCTTGAGCGCCTTGGTGACCTCCGGCGGCATGTACTTCTCGTCATGCTTGGCCAGTACTTCATCGGCCTCGACCACGCCGTCGGCATTGAGCCGGCCCAGCGCGACGATGCCCTGCCCTTCGCGAAACAGGTCGGGCAGGATGCCGTGGTAGCGGATGGTCACCGAGCGGTTGAAATCGGTGACCACAAATTGCACCGCCAGCGAGTCGCCCGAGCGTTGCAACGAGCCCTGCTGGACCATGCCGCCGGCGCGGATGCGTGTGCCCTGCGGCGCTTCGCCGCTGGCAATCTGGGTCGGGGTGTAGAACAGGTTGATGTTTTCCTGCAAGGCAGTCATGGCCAGGCCTGTGGCTGCACCGATCCCGACGACCAGCGCGAGGATCAGTAGCAGGCGCTTCTTGCGCTGTGGATTCACGATCGCGACTCCCGACGCACACGACGCGCCTGTTCCTGCAGGTAACGGCGTCGCGCCAGCAATGGCAGGATCACATTGATGGCCAGCACGGCGGCAAACAGACCATAGGCCGACCAGACGAACAGCCCGTGGCGGCCCATGGCCAGAAAATCACTCCAGGATGCAAAACTCATGACAGGTGCTCCGTTGCGGCAGCGGGCAGGCCGAGGGCTTTGCGCACCTCGTCCTGCACCCAGCGACTGCGGGCCTCGCGCTTGAGCACGGCCAGGCGCATGCGCAGTAACAGCACGGTGGCAAAAAAGGCATAGAAGCCCAGGGTGGTGAACAGCAGCGGCAGCCACATTTCGGCCGGCATCGCCGGTTTTTCGGTAAGGCTGAAGGTCGCACCCTGGTGCAAGGTGTTCCACCACTCGACCGAATACTTGATGATCGGGATGTTCACCACCCCGACAATCGCCAGCACCGCGCAGGCCTTGGCGGCGCTGTCACGGTTGCTGATGGCATTGCCCAGCGCGATCAGCCCCAGGTACAGAAACAGCAGGATCAGCATCGAGGTCAGCCGCGCATCCCAGACCCACCAGGCGCCCCAGGTCGGCTTGCCCCAGATGGCGCCGGTCAGCAGCGCCAGCGCGGTCATCCAGGCCCCGATCGGCGCCGCGCACTGCAAGGCCACATCGGCCAGCTTCATGCGCCACACCAGCCCGACCACGCCGCACACGGCCAGCATCACGTAGCAGGACTGCGCCAGTATCGCGCTGGGCACATGGATATAGATGATCCGAAAGCTGTTGCCCTGCTGGTAATCGGGCGGCGCAAAGGCCAGGCCCCAGACCACGCCGATGCCCAGCAACAGCACGGCCAGCGCCGCCAGCCACGGCAGCCAGCGGCCACTGAGGTCGTAGAAGGTTTTCGGTGAGCCCAGGCGGTGAAACCAGGCCCAACTGAAGTTGCTTTTCATCAAACTGCCTTTATCACGGTAGGCGGGTGTCGACTGGTGGCCGTCGCACAACGGCCCCAGTACCTCGATTATTCAGCCACGCTGATTTTCAGTCCCTGGGCAATCGCCAGCGGCGTCAGCGTCAGGGCCAGGGCGGCCAGGCTGCCCAGCCACAACAGGTAGCCGGTGGCCGGCAAGCCTTGCAAGGCGGCCTGCAGCGCGCCGCTGCCCAGGATCAGCACCGGGATGTACAGCGGCAGGATCAGCAATGCCAGCAGCAGGCCGCCACGCTTGAGGCCGACGGTCAACGCAGCCCCCACGGCACCCAACAGGCTCAACGTCGGGGTGCCCAGCAACAGCGACAGCATCAAGACCGGCAGGCACGCGCCGGGCAGGCCCAGCATCAGGGCCAGCAAGGGTGCCAGCAGCACCAGCGCCAGGCCCGAGAACAACCAGTGTGCCAGCACCTTGGCCAGAACCAGAAGCGCCAGCGGGTGCGGCGAAAGGACCCACTGCTCCAGCGAGCCGTCTTCGAAGTCACTGCGAAACAGTCCATCCAGCGACAGCAGCACCGCCAGTAACGCCGCGACCCAGACCAGCCCCGGCGCCAGGGTTTGCAGCAACTGTGCCTCGGGTCCGACGGCCAGGGGAAACAACGCAATCACGATAGCGAAAAACACCAGCGGGTTGAGCAACTCCGCCGGACGGCGCGCCAACAGGCGCATTTCGCGCATCAATAACAGGATAAACACCGGGCTCATGGTCGCACCTGCCCCAGTTCAAGCAGGCGATAACCGGCAGGCCGGCAGGTCAGTGGGTGATGAGTGGTCAGCACCACCAGCCCGCCCTGCTCACAGTGCCGGGCCAGGCGCGCCTCAAGCTGTGCCACGCCCTGGGTATCAAGGGCGGTGAACGGTTCGTCAAGAATCCAGATGGGCGGCGCCGGCAGGTACAGGCGCGCCAGGGCCACACGGCGCTGCTGGCCGGCCGACAGGGTGTGGCACGGCACATCCTCGAACCCTTGCAGGCCGACCTGCTCCAGTGCCTGCCACACTGCGGCGCGGTCGGCACGCTGGTTCAGGGCGCACAGCCAGGCAAGGTTTTCCAGCGGGGTGAGCACGTCCTTGATGCCGGCGGCATGGCCAATCCACAGCAGGTGCCGGGCCAGGTGTGCCCGCTGACCGGCCAGCGGCTGGCCATTGAGGCGCACTTCGCCTTCAGCGGGCGGCATCAGGCCACAGAGCAGGCGCAACAGGCTGGTCTTGCCACTGCCATTGGGGCCGGCGACCTGCAACAGGTCGCCGGCCTTCAGTTGCAGCTCCAGGTGCTCGAACAACAACCGCGCGTCACGCTCGCAACCAAGGTCGCAGGCCTGCAAGGTCGGGGTCATGGCGCAAAGCCACTGCCGCGTGGCCATAAGGGGATCGGCAAGCCTGCCTCCGAGAGGAAAAAATGGGCGTTCAAGTCAGCCTTGAAACGGCCGTTACATTGATGCAACTTGATTGCTAATCCGGCAAAAAGGGCCGGCATTATACATGGGCGCCCTGCTCCCAAGAGGTCTAATTCAATTGGTTGCAGCTCAATGACAGGTGATATTTCCCAGGTTCCGCCGGCCAATGCCGCTCTGGCGCAATTGCGCGGCAATGCCGCACCCGGCCAGGTCATGACCCTGTTCAATGCCGCCGCCAACGTGCTGGGCGACGGTGAAACCGCTGAGGCCCAGGTCATCAGCCTCAAGCAGGTTGCCCCGAATTTTCAGATGCTGTTGCGCCTGAACCTGGCCAACGGCACCCAGACCAGCGTCGCGGTCAACAGCCGTGTGCCGTTGACACCCGGTACGCTGTTCCAGGTGATCCAGGCCGCCCCCGGCCAGTTGCTGATGCCGTTACAGCAGGTCAGTGCCGCGCTGAATAACGTGACCACTGAACTCGATCCCCGCCAGGCGCCGCCTGGCACCTTGTTGCAGGGCAAGGTCATGACCAGCCAGGCGCTCAGCCAGGCCATGGACGACATCGGGCGCACCGGCACGCCGTCGCCAGGCGGCCATGCAAATAATGCAGGCAGCACGCCAACGGCTTATCGTTCGCTGGTGCTGTTGCTTAACGGCCCGCTGGCCGGCACCACCATCAGCGTGCAAAGCGCCCAGGCCCTGACCATCGGCAGCCTGCTCAGCGCCCGGGTGCAGGACAATCAGTCATTGAGCTTCGTGCCCTTGCCCGGGCGGCTCGACCAGTTGGCCGTGGCCCAGCAACTGGGCGTGCAGCAAAGCCGCCAGGGCTCGCTGGACACCCTGCTCAACGCCTTGCAGAACCTGCCGGCCACCTCGACCGCCAGCACCCCGGCGCTGCAAGCCAGCATCCAGCAGTTGCTGGCCGACCTGCCCGACTTCCAGCAACTGGGCACGGCGCGCGGCCTGGCCCAGGCGTTCAATGCCAGCGGTCTGTTCATGGAGGCGCGCCTGCTGGCCGGGCAGAACCTGCAACAGACGCCGGACCTCAAAGCCAACCTGATGCGTCTGATCGCCCAGATCCTGCCGGGCCTGCCGGCCAACACTTCGTACGGCGCAACTGCCGCGTCCAACACCCTGGCGCGGGTGATGCCCAACGCCATCCGCAATGCTCTGGGCACATTGGGGCTGGTGGCGGCGCGCAATGTACCGGACAGTTTCCCCCTGCCCTCGCGCCAGGTCGCCAGTGGCGAGAAGGATGATCTGGAGATGCTGCTCAAGCTGGCCGCCGCCGCCGTATCGCGCCTGCAAAGCCATCAACTCGGCGCACTGGAACAGACCCGCCAGTTACCCGACGGTACACAACTGACCAGTTGGCAACTGGAAGTGCCGACCCGCAATGCCCATGACATCGTGCCGCTGCAGGTCAAGGTGCAGCGCGAGGAATCGCCACCGGACGAAGGCCCGGGTGGACAGAAAAACGAGGACAAGGAGGCGCAACGCGAACAGTTGTGGCGCATCGATCTGGCGTTCGACCTGGAGCCGCTGGGCCCGTTGCAGGTGCATGCACGACTGGTGCGCGGCACGCTGTCCAGCCAGCTGTGGGCGGAACGTGAGTCCAGTGCCGGGATGATCGAGCGCGAGCTGGGACACCTGCGCGAACGCCTGGTGGCCTGTGGGCTGAGCGTCGGCGAACTGGCCTGCAGCCACGGCAGCGCCCCACAAGGTGCGCGCACCTCCCTCGAACAACGCTGGATCGACGAGAACGCCTGATGAACCAAGACCTTGCCGCCCCCCGCCAGGCCATCGCGCTGACCTACGATGGCCAACAGGCGCCGACCCTGAGTGCCAAGGGCGACGACCGACTGGCCGAGGAAATCCTCGCCATCGCCCGTGAACACGACGTGCCGATCTACGAGAATGCCGAACTGGTCAGCCTGCTGGCGCGCCTGGAACTGGGCGACAGCATCCCGCGTGAGCTGTACCTGAGCATCGCCGAGATCATCGCCTTTGCCTGGCACCTCAAGGGCAAGTATCCGGTGGGCCTGGGCCCGGACGATCCGCCGATCGAGAAGGACATCACGCCGAAGTGAACAGGCGGATGCGCTGTCGCGCAGCAAACAGGGGGCCCGGTAGGAGCGCGCTTGCCCGCGACCGGCTGCGTCAGCAGTCGTAAATTTGTGGCGTTTCGCAGATTTTGCGAGCGCTACGCACTCGGTCGCGGGCAAGCGCGCTCCTACACAGGGACGCGCGTTACAGCTTGTTGTTGGCGCGCCTGGAGCTGGGCGACAGCATCCCGCGTGAGCTGTACCTGAGCATCGCCGAGATCATCGCCTTTGCCTGGCACCTCAAGGGCAAGTATCCGGTGGGCCTGGGCCCGGACGATCCGCCGATCGAGAAGGACATCACGCCGAAGTGAACAGGCGGATGCGCTGTCGCGCAGCAAACAGGGGACCGGGTAGGAGCGCGCTTGCCCGCGACCGGCTGCGTTAGCAGTCGTAAAATTTCAGCGTTTCACACATTTTTGCGAGCGCTACGCACTCGGTCGCGGGCAAGCGCGCTCCTACACTGGGACGCGCGTCAGAGCTTGTTGTTATGCCGGTGCAGCTTGCTGACCAGTTGCGCCTCGGCCTGGGTCAGGCCGCAGGACTGGGTCAGTTCCTCGACACTGGCACCCATGCCGACCAGGCGTGCAGCCTGGGCGAAGGTCAGGGTCGAGGGGTCGCGCTGTTCCAGTGACGTGATTTTGTCAGGCAACAAGGCCACGGTCGCACGCAGGTCGTGCAGCTCTTCGCCCATGCGAATGGTCCCGCTCTGGAAATTGTCGACGCGCCGGGCCAGATCGCGCATGCGCTGTTCGCGCGCGCTGCTGACCTTGTCGCGTTCGGCATCCAGGCGGCGCTGACGCTTGATGTGGCTCACGAGCATCAACAGGGTAAAGACCCAGAGAATGCCCAGAACAATGACGGCGGCCTCAAGCATTGGTCAGATGTTCTCCAGTTCGGACCACTCTTCTTCAGTCATCATCTTGTCCAGCTCGACCAGGATGAGCAGTTCGCCGTTCTTGTTGCACACGCCCTGGATGAACTTGGCCGATTCGTCGTTGCCCACGTTCGGCGCGGTTTCGACTTCGGACTGGCGCAGGTAGACCACTTCGGCCACGCTGTCGACCAGGATACCGACCACTTGCTTGTCGGCCTCGATGATCACGATACGGGTGTTGTCACTGACTTCGACCGGCGGCAGGCCGAAGCGCTGGCGGGTGTCGATCACGGTGACCACGTTGCCGCGCAGGTTGATGATCCCCAGCACGTAGCTTGGCGCGCCCGGCACGGGAGCGATTTCGGTGTAACGCAGCACTTCCTGGACCTGCATCACGTTGATGCCGTATGACTCGTTGTCCAGACGGAAGGTAACCCACTGCAGGATAGGATCTTCGGAACCCTGTGCAGACGACTTGTTCATGCTTCAACCCCTCAGGTGTGTGCTGTGCAGGCGGCGCACGGTGCGCCGTCCGATGATTTATCGTTTCTTGTCCAGGCGCTTGACCGCGCCACTGGCAATCAGCTCGGCCAGTTCGGCCACGTCCACCAGCGCACACATGTGCTCGATCACCGTTCCGGCCAGCCAGGGCCTGTGACCGCGCTGGGCGCGCCATTTGATCTCGTTGGGGTCCAGGCGCAATGAACGGCTGACCTGATGGACCGCCAGTCCCCACTCATAGCCCTGGACCGAAATCACGTATTGCAGTCCCTGGCGGAAATCCTCGCGGTAACGCTCGGGCATGATCCAGCGCGCCGTGTCGAGCACCTTGAGGTTACCCGCCTGGCACGGCAGGATGCCCAGGAACCAGTCAGGCTGGCCGAACAGAGGCGTCAGCTCCTGGCCATCCAGCGGATAGATGGCGCCCAGGCACACCAGCGGCACCGCCAGGGTCAGGCCGGCTACGTCGAACAGCAGGCATTCGAAGGGCTCGGCAGCCCATTCCGGACGCTGGCTGCCGGCCGGGGGCGGCGGCACGATCAGGCCCAGCGGTTTGTTCAGTTCAGCCACCGGCTCGACCAGCGTCTGCACCGGCTCGGCCACGGCAGGCACCGCCACAGGGGCTGTGACCGGTACGGCCACGGGCACGATGTCAACCGGCACCACCGGGACTTCGACGGCCACCTGCACAGGAGCGGCCACGGCCACCGGCTGCGCCACCGCGGCCGGAGCGGCGACCGCCAGGGCCAGCGGCTTGCGCGCTGGCACCTGCGCATCACGGGCCTGCTCTTCGAGCACCGCCGCCTGGAACTCGTCCAGGGAGCTGGCAGGCTCAAGCACCAGCGGCGCCTCTTCGGTGGCGTCCTGGAGCAAGGCATCAAGGTACGACTGCAGCGCCAGTTGGGGCCGGGTTGCAACATCTACGGGGCGGATCATGTCAGTGCCCAACGGAAAAAAGTGCCAAGGGGGCTTGTCCGGAGTATCGGCTGCAAGCACAGCGAACTTGAGCGCAAGGCCCACAAACGGTTGCGGCTCACGTCAGGCCACCTGCGTCGTCAGTTGCTCGGCGAGCAGGTGTTTGAGCAGCGCCCGGTACGCCAGCACCCCCCGGCTCTTGCTGTCGTTCTGGGAAGGCGTGATGCCTGCCCGGCTGGCATCGCGCAGGCGCGTGTCGACCGGCACGTAGGCTTTCCAGACATGTTCGGGAAACGAATCGCGCAGCAGCTTCAAGGTGCCCATCGAGGCCTGTGTACGACGGTCGAACAGGGTCGGGACAATGGTGTAAGGCAAGGGTGTCTTGCGCGAGCGATTGATCATCGCCAGAGTATTGACCATGCGTTCCAGCCCCTTGACTGCCAGAAACTCGGTCTGCACCGGAATCACCAGTTGCTGGCTCGCCGCCAGGGCATTGACCATCAGCACCCCCAACAAGGGCGGGCTGTCGATCAGCGCATAGTCAAAATCCTGCCACAGCTGGGCCAGGCTTTTCGCGACCACCAGGCCCAGGCCGTTCTGCCCCGGCGACTGACGCTCCAGGGTGGCCAGCGCCGTGCTCGACGGCATGAGAAACATCCGCTTGTCACTGGTGGGCAGCAGCAACTGGCCTGGCAAGTCCTGCGGTACGACGCCCTTGTGCTGGAACAAGTCGAACGCGCTGTGCTCCAGTTCGTCGGGGTTGTGCCCGAAATAACTGGTCATCGAGCCATGCGGGTCAAGATCGACCACGACCACGCGCTTGCCCGAATCGGCCAGCAACCCGGCCAGGGCAATGGTCGTGGTGGTCTTGCCGACCCCACCTTTCTGATTGGCGACTGCCCAGACTCTCATTCGGTGTATTCCTTGCGCACGGCAACTTCCATACCGGGTTTCGGCTAGCGAACAGGTGACGGAGAATTGACAGCATTGTTGCCTGACGGCGGTCTTGCCGGTGCCGGTGCAGTTTGTGTGCCAGCACGGCGCAAGGCCGCATCCGGCTGGGCATTGGCCGAGCCACTGCTGGTCAGGCTGCGACGTACATCCAGATTACGCGAAATGACCAGAACCACACGGCGGTTTTCGGCACGGCCCTGAGCGGTCGAATTGGCCGCCACCGGCTGGAACTCGGCATAGCCGACCGAGGCCATGCGCGCCGGACTGACGCCGTACATGGCCAACAGGCGCACGATGCTTGACGCCCGTGACGAAGACAATTCCCAGTTGGTCGGGAACTGTGCGGTATTGATGGGCTGATCGTCGGTGAAGCCTTCGACATGGATCGGGTTGTCGAAGCGTTTGACGATGGTCGCGACCCTTTCGATGATGCCGAAGGCCCGATTGCTGGGCATGGCGTCGCCGCTGCCGAACAACAGGCTGGAGTTGAGTTCGATCTCGATCCACAGCTCGTTGCCGCGCACGGTCATCTGGTCGGACTTGATCAGGTCACCAAAGCCTGCACGCACTTCATCGGCAATGGTTTGCAGCGGGTCAATGCTGTTTTTGCCAATCCCGGCATCGGTTTCCTCGCTGTCCTTGATCAAGGGCTCGGCCGGCTTGACGGTCTGCGGCCGCTGCTCGCCGATCGGAATCGGTTGCATCGTGCGTTCGGCATCGTTGAAGACCCCGACCAGCGCCTGCGACAGGATCTTGTACTTGCCCTCGTTGAGCGACGAAATCGAGTACATCACCACGAAAAAGGCGAACAACAGCGTGATGAAGTCGGCGTAGGACACCAGCCAGCGCTCATGGTTTTCGTGTTCTTCACGAGGACGACGACGGGCCATGACGGCTACTCCATGAAGCCTTGCAGCTTGAGTTCGATGGAGCGCGGGTTCTCGCCTTCGGCAATCGACAGCAGCCCTTCCAGAAGCATTTCCCGGTAGCGCGATTGACGCAGGGCGATGGCCTTGAGCTTGTTGGCCACCGGCAGCAGGAACAGGTTGGCACTGGCCACGCCATAGATGGTGGCCACGAAGGCCACGGCAATACCGCTGCCCAACTGGCTGGGGTCGGCCAGGTTGCCCATGACGTGGATCAGGCCCATGACCGCACCGATGATACCGATGGTCGGGGCATAGCCGCCCATGCCTTCAAAGACCTTGGCCGCCTGGATATCGCGGGTTTCCTGGGTGATGAAGTCCACCTCCAGGATGCTGCGGATGGTTTCCGGCTCGGCGCCGTCGACCAGCAGTTGCAGGCCCTTGCGGGCATACGGGTCCGGCTCGGTGTCGGCAATCGACTCCAGGCCCAGCAGGCCTTCCTTGCGCGCGGTCAGGCTCCAGCTGATGATCCGGTCGATGCCGCCGGACAAGTCGAAGCGTGGTGGAAACAGGATCCAGGGAAAGATCTGCATGCTGCGCTTGAAGGCACTCATGGGCGACTGGATCAGCGAGGCGGCCAGCGTGCCACCCAGTACGATCAGCGCCGCCGGGCCATTGAGCAAGGCACCGGCATGACCACCTTCGAGAAAGTTGCCGCCGATGATCGCGATGAAGGCCAGGATCAGACCGATAAGGCTCAGAACATCCATTACAGGCAAGCCTCGACCAGGTGCCGGCCGATATCATCGAGGCTGTAGACCGCATCGGCCAGGTCGGCCTTGACGATGGCCATCGGCATGCCATAGATCACGCAACTGGCTTCATCCTGGGCCCAGACATTGCTGCCGCTCTGCTTGAGCATGCGCGCCCCTTCACGGCCGTCAGCACCCATGCCGGTAAGCACCACCGCCAGCACTTTGTCGCCGTAGGTCTTGGCGGCCGAACCAAAGGTGATGTCGACGCAGGGCTTGTAGTTGAGGCGTTCGTCACCGGGCAGGATTTTAACCGTGCCACGGCCGTCGACCATCATCTGCTTGCCACCCGGCGCCAACAATGCCAGGCCCGGACGCAGTACATCGCCATCCTCGGCTTCCTTGACACTGATCTTGCACAGTTTGTCGAGGCGTTCGGCGAAGGCCTTGGTGAAGGCCGCCGGCATGTGCTGGATCAGCACGATAGGCGCCGGAAAGTTGGCGGGCAGTTGGGTCAGCACGCGCTGCAGCGCCACCGGCCCTCCGGTCGAGGTGCCGATGGCCACCAGCTTGTAGGACTTGCGCCTTGGCGCGGGCGAATGATGCACCGGGGCATGATGGGCAGCCGCAGGCGCTGCCGATACAGGGGTGCGTGTCGGCAGCGCCCGTGTGGCGGCCGGAGCCGGCGGCGGTGTAGGCAACGATCGGCGCGGCGCTTCGAATGCCGGCGTGCTGGCCGCAGCAGGGGCAGCCGGAGCCGGAGCGCTGTAGCCGCCGAAACGACGATTGCTGCGGGCAATGGTGTTGATCTTCTCGCACAGCAACTGCCGAACCTTGTCGGGGTTGCGCGAGATGTCTTCGAAATTCTTCGGCAGGAAGTCGACCGCACCGGCGTCCAGGGCGTCGAGGGTGACCCGCGCGCCCTCATGGGTCAGTGAGGAGAACATCAATACCGGGGTGGGAATGCGTTGCATGATGTGACGCACCGACGTAATGCCATCCATCATCGGCATTTCGTAGTCCATCGTGATCACATCGGGTTTGAGCGCCAGGGCCTGCTCGATGGCCTCCTTGCCGTTGGTGGCAGTACCGACCACCTCGATGAGTGGGTCCGAAGACAGGATTTCCGTAACTCGGCGGCGGAAAAAACCGGAATCATCCACCACCAGGACCTTGACTGCCATAAACACTCCAATAGGCGCCCGGGGCCGCCTGAGCGGCCCCGGCACCAGAATCAAATCCGCCGCGAGGCGTAACGCTTGAGCATGCTCGGAACGTCGAGGATCAACGCAATGCGGCCGTCACCGGTGATGGTGGCGCCCGACATGCCTGGCGTGCCTTGCAGCATCTTGCCCAACGGCTTGATGACCACTTCTTCCTGACCCACCAGCTGGTCGACCACAAAGCCGATGCGCTGGGTGCCCACCGTCAGGATCACCACATGCCCTTCGCGCTGCTCTTCATGCGCCGCCGAACGGATCAGCCAGCGCTTGAGGTAGAACAACGGCAAGGCCTTGTCGCGCACGATCACCACTTCCTGGCCATCGACGACATTGGTGGTCGACAGGTCCAGGTGGAAGATTTCGTTGACGTTGACCAGCGGGAAGGCAAAGGCCTGGTCGGCCAGCATGACCATCAGGGTCGGCATGATCGCCAGGGTCAACGGCACCTTGATGACGATCTTGGAGCCCTGGCCCTTGGTCGAGTAGATATTGATCGAGCCATTGAGCTGGGAAATCTTGGTCTTGACCACGTCCATGCCCACGCCTCGCCCGGACACGTCGGAAATCTCGGTCTTGGTCGAGAACCCCGGGGCGAAGATCAGGTTGTAGCAGTCGCTGTCGCTCAAGCGGTCGGCGGCATCCTTGTCCATGACACCGCGCTTGACGGCAATGGCGCGCAGGACCGCAGGGTCCATGCCCTTGCCGTCGTCGGAGATCGACAACAGGATGTGGTCGCCTTCCTGTTCGGCCGACAGTATCACCTTGCCGCCACGCGGCTTGCCGGAAGCCTCGCGCTCTTCGGGGGTTTCCACACCGTGGTCCACCGCGTTGCGCACCAAGTGGACCAGCGGGTCGGCCAGGGCCTCGACGAGGTTCTTGTCGAGGTCGGTTTCTTCACCGACCAGCTCCAGGTTGATTTCTTTCTTGAGCTGCCGGGCCAGGTCACGAACCAGTCGCGGGAAGCGACCGAAGACCTTCTTGATCGGCTGCATACGGGTCTTCATGACCGCGGTCTGCAAGTCAGCGGTCACCACATCCAGGTTGGACACCGCCTTGGACATGGCTTCGTTGCCGCTGTTGAGCCCCAGGCGCACCAGGCGGTTACGCACCAGCACCAGTTCGCCGACCATGTTCATGATCTCGTCCAGCCGCGCGGTGTCGACGCGCACGGTGGTCTCGACCTCTGCCGCTGCCGGTTTTTCCGGCGCTGGCGCGGCGGCACGGGCGGGCGCTGCGGCTGGCGCGGGTGCCGCCTTGGCAGCCGGTGCTGCAGCGGCCGGCGCAGTTGGCTTGACGGGTGCGGCCGGTGCAGAAACGGCGGCCGCCACGGCATCGGCTACGGCGGCCGGCTCGAACTTGCCCTTGCCATGCAACTGGTCGAGCAGGTTTTCGAATTCGTGCTCGCTGATTTCGTCCGAAGACGCCGGTTTTTTATCGGCGCCCGCCTCAGCCTTGACCTCGACCTTGGCGACCGCCACAGGCGCGGGGCTGGCCGCTGCGGTGGGCGTCGCCTTGTCGGCATCGAACGAGCCCTTGCCATGCAACTGATCAAGCAGCGCTTCGAATTCGTCGTCGGTGATTTCGTCGCTGTTCACCGCAGCGGCCGCTGCCGGCGCTGGCACCGCCGCTGTGGCAGCGGGGGCTGCCGCTGCGATGCCGGCATCGAACGAGCCCTTGCCATGCAACTGGTCGAGCAGCGCTTCGAATTCGTGGTCGGTGATTTCATCACTGGCCCCCACCGGCGCAGACGGTACAGGTGCAGGTGCAGCAGGTGCCAGGGCATCGGACTTGGCACCTTGCAGCGAATCGAGCAGACGCTCGAATTCGTCATCGGTGATTTCATCGCCAGGGGCCGGGGCTTCAGGTTCTGCAGCCTGTTGTGCCACAGGCTCCGCGGCCGCAGGTGCTTCATCAGCGGCCTGCGGATCGGCCAGACGCGCCAGCGCCGCCAGCAGTTCAGGGGTGGCAGGCGTGACGTCACTGCGCTCGCGCACCTGGCCGAACATGCTGTTGACGGTGTCCAGGGCTTCGAGAACCACGTCCATCAATTCTGAATCTACGCGTCGTTCACCCTTGCGCAGGATGTCGAACACGTTCTCGGCAATGTGGCAGCACTCCACCAGCTCATGCAGCTGGAGGAAGCCGGCGCCCCCTTTAACAGTGTGAAAACCGCGAAAAATTGCGTTGAGCAAGTCTGCGTCATCCGGTCGGCTTTCAAGCTCGACCAGCTGTTCGGACAATTGCTCGAGAATCTCGCCGGCCTCTACCAGAAAATCCTGAAGGATCTCTTCATCGGCGCCGAAGCTCATGGGGGTGCTCCCTAAAATTAACCGTCAAGACCTAGAAGCCGAGGCTCGATAACAAGTCGTCCACATCATCCTGACCGGAAACGACATCTTCCCGTTTATCGGCATGAATTTGCGGACCTTCACCTTGGGCGAGATTTTTTTTCGGATTATTTTCCGCCAACAGTGCTTCACGATCATGTTCAATGCCGGCAAAGCGATCGACATGGCTGGCCATCAGCACCAGCTTGAGCAGATTGCTTTCAACTTCGGTGACCAATTGCGTCACGCGCTTGATCACCTGGCCGGTCAGGTCCTGATAGTCCTGAGCAAGCAGAATGTCGTTGAGGTTGGTCGCCACGCTGTGACTTTCCTTTTCGGTACGAGAAAGAAAGCCTTCGACGCGCTTTGCCAGCCCACGAAACTCTTCAGCGCCGATTTCGCGACGCATCAGGCGCCCCCAGTCGGCGCTCAACGCCTTGGCGTCGTCGCTCAGGCTGTTCATCAGCGGCGTGCTCTGCTCCACCAGGTCCATGGTGCGGTTGGCCGCGCCCTCGGTCAGGCGCACAACATACGACAGGCGTTCGGTGGCGTCCGTGATCTGCGACACCTCTTCGGCCTGTGGCATCTGCGGGTCTATCTGGAAGTTGACGATCGCACTGTGCAATTCACGTGTCAGCTTGCCCACTTCCTGATAGAGGCCGCGGTCCCGAGTCTGGTTGAGCTCATGGATCAATTGCACGGCATCGCCGAACTTGCCTCTTTCAAGGCTGGCGACAAGCTCGTGCGCATGTTTTTTCAGGGTCGACTCGAAGTCGCCCAGTGAATCGTTGTTGTCCATAGCGCCCTCGCGGCATGCATCAGCTATTGACGCGCTCGAAGATCTTCTCGATCTTTTCTTGCAGTACCTGGGCGGTAAAAGGCTTGACCACATAGCCGTTCACGCCAGCCTGGGCCGCTTCGATGATCTGCTCACGCTTGGCTTCGGCAGTCACCATCAGCACCGGAATGTGCTTGAGACGTTCGTCCAGGCGCACTTGACGCAGCAGGTCGATACCCGACATGCCGGGCATGTTCCAGTCAGTGACCAGAAAATCGAAACCACCGCTTTGCAGCATCGGCAATGCGGTCAGGCCGTCATCGGCTTCCGACGTGTTGGTGAACCCCAGGTCACGCAACAGGTTTTTTATGATCCGCCGCATCGTTGAAAAATCGTCAACGATGAGGATTTTCATGTTCTTGTCCAATTCGACCTCCAAACAGTCCTGAACGAGCCCGGCTCCCGGACCCGCTGTTCACTCAATACCGGCACAGCACATTTTCGACCGCTTGCCGCTTTCACAGGCCTGGCACATGGACACGGGCAAACGCCTGAACCAGTCATCCCCAGGGATGCTGACAGGCTCCTGCCTTGTCCGGGTACTCGACACGTGACGCCTTGCACAGCCGGTCTGCAGCCGCCCGGACACTCCGGACGCTGTCAGCGTGCGCGCCACTCCCCCAAACGCCCCCGCAAACGTGCGGCGCACTGGCTGTGTAACTGGCTGACCCGTGATTCGCTGACCCCCAGGACCTCACCGATTTCCTTGAGGTTCAGCTCTTCGTCATAGTACAGCGCCAATACCAGACGCTCACGCTCCGGCAGATTGGCGATGGCATCGGCCAACGCGGCCTGGAAGCGCTCGTCTTCCAGGTCCCGCGACGGCTCCAGCGAAGCGCTGGCGCCATCCTCGTGCAGCCCGTCATGATCGCCGTCCTGCAAGAGGTCGTCAAAGCTGAACAGGCGGCTGCCCAAGGTGTCGTTCAAGATAGCGTAATAATCATCCAGACTTAACTGGAGTTCGGCCGCAATCTCATGATCTTTAGCGTCGCGGCCGGTTTTTGCTTCAATGCCACGAATCGCATCGCTGACCATGCGGGTATTACGGTGCACCGAACGCGGTGCCCAGTCGCCCTTGCGCACCTCATCGAGCATCGCGCCACGAATGCGGATGCCGGCGTAGGTCTCGAAACTGGCGCCCTTGCTCGAATCGTATTTGGTCGATACTTCCAGCAGGCCGATCATGCCGGCCTGGATCAGATCTTCCACCTGCACACTGGCCGGCAGGCGCGCCAGCAGGTGATAGGCAATGCGCTTGACCAACGGCGCATAACGCTCGATCAGTTCGTACTGCGAATTCCTGGAAGCCTTGCTGTACATCTGGTAACCGCTGGCTGTCATTGAACAGGTCCCGCTGCGCTGGTCTGGTGAACAAGCCGCTCGACGAAGAACTCAAGGTGCCCGCGCGGATTGGCCGGCAGAGGCCAGGTGTCGACCTTCTGGGCAATGGCCTTGAACGCCAGGGCGCACTTGGAACGTGGAAACGCTTCGTAGACGGCGCGCTGTTTCTGCACGGCCTTGCGTACACACTCATCATAGGGAACGGCACCGACATACTGCAGCGCCACGTCAAGGAAACGGTCGGTGACCTTGGTCAGCTTGGCAAACAGGTTGCGCCCTTCCTGGGGGCTCTGGGCCATGTTGGCCAGGACCCGGAAACGGTTCATGCCGTAGTCACGGTTGAGCAGCTTGATCAGGGCGTAGGCATCGGTGATCGAGGTCGGCTCGTCGCACACCACCAGCATCACTTCCTGGGCGGCGCGCACAAAACTGACCACTGACTCGCCGATACCGGCAGCGGTGTCGATGACCAACACGTCAAGATTGTCGCCAATCTCGCTGAAGGCCTGGATCAGGCCGGCATGCTGGGCGGGCGCCAGGTGCACCATGCTCTGGGTGCCGGAAGCCGCCGGCACGATGCGTACGCCGCCAGGGCCCTGCAACAGCACGTCGCGCAGTTCGCAGCGGCCTTCGATGACGTCGGCCAGGGTGTGCTTGGGGGTCAGGCCCAGCAAGACATCGACATTGGCCAGGCCAAGGTCGGCATCGAGCAACATGACACGTCGCCCAAGCTCGGCCAGCGCCAGTGAAAGGTTCACTGACACGTTGGTCTTGCCGACGCCACCTTTGCCGCCGGTCACGGCGATAACCTGTACGGGATGCATGCTGCCCATGTTATTTCATTACCTTGTCATGCGTAGACCGAAACCACATTACGGGCTGCACGTTCGCTTGCGAACAATGCCTGGCAGACCAGATATGCAGGGACCTTCCAATCGTTTCCATCAATTACCCCACTTGCTTGCCGGGTTTGTGATAGAGGTCGGCGAACATGTCCGCCATGGCCTCCTCACTCGGCTCATCCTGCATCTGCACACTGACCGCGCGGCTCACCAGCTGGTGACGACGCGGCAGGTGCAGATCATCAGGAATACGCGGCCCATCGGTCAGATAGGCCACAGGCAATTCGTGACTGATCGCCAGGCTCAGGACTTCGCCGAGGCTGGCGGTTTCGTCCAGCTTGGTCAGGATGCAGCCGGCCAGGCCGCAGCGTTTGTAGCTGTGATAGGCCGCCGTCAGCACCTGTTTCTGGCTGGTGGTGCCCAGCACCAGGTAGTTGCGGGCACGGATGCCGCGCCCGGCCAGGCTTTCCAGTTGCAGGCGCAAGGCCGGGTCGCTGGCTTGCAGGCCGGCGGTGTCGATCAACACCACGCGCTTGCGAATCAACGGCTCCAGCGCCTGGGCCAGCGACTGGCCAGGATCGACATGGGTCACCGGCACATTGAGAATCCGTCCCAGGGTCTTGAGCTGCTCCTGGGCGCCAATGCGAAAACTGTCCATGCTCACCAGGGCGATGTTCTGCGCGCCGTACTTGAGCACGTAGCGCGCGGCCAGCTTGGCCAGTGTCGTGGTCTTGCCCATGCCGGCCGGACCGACCATGGCAATGACGCCGCCCTCTTCGAGCGGTTCGATTTCCGGCACGCTGATCATCCGCGCCAGGTACGCCAGCAGCATGCGCCATGCCTGCTTGGGGTCTTCGATATCCGGGATCATGCCCAGCAGGTCGCGTGACAACGGGCCGGACAGGCCGATGCGCTGCAGGCGGCGCCACAGGTTGGCCTGTTGCGGGCGCGCGCCCTGCAACTGGTTCCAGGCCAGGGAGCCAAGCTGCACTTCGAGCAGCTCGCGCAGGCCATTGAGTTCCGAGCACATCGATTCGAACACACGCTGCCCTACGGCGGCGTCAGTGACCGGCGAGGCCGACGAGGGCGCAGTGGCACGTGGCGGCTCTTCGAACGTCGGCTCGATATGCGCATCGGCTGCGCTGAGCGGCAGCCCGGAAAACAGCTGGAGGTTATTGCTGGCATCGCTGTCAGTAGGGTTCTCAAGCTCGGCCTGGGCGGAGACGATGCGCGACTGGGTCTTGCGCAGCTCGTCCTCGAGCTCCATGTTCGGCACCCGTGGCGCCAGGGCAGACAACTTGTAATCCAGGGCAGCGGTCAGCTCGACGCCACCGGCAATGCGCCGGTTACCAATGATGGCCGCCTCGGCGCCCAGCTCATCGCGAACCAGCTTCATGGCCTGACGCATATCGGCGGCGAAAAATCGCTTAACTTGCATGACTCACTACCTCAGCCGTTGGGCCCGACAGTCGCTACGATGGTGACTTGCTTGTTGTCCGGAATTTCCTGATACGCCAGCACATGCATGTTCGGTACAGCCAATCGTCCAAACCGTGACAGCATGGCCCGGATCGGTCCTGCTACCAGCAGAATCACCGCCGAACCTTGCATTTCCTGACGCTGTGCAGCCTCGATCAACGATCGCTGGAGCTTCTCGGCCATGCTTGGCTCAAGAAGAACGCCTTCTTCCTGACCTTGACCAGCCTTCTGCAGACTATTGAGCAAGATTTGTTCCAACCTTGGCTCAAGCGTGATGACAGGCAGCTCAGACTCAATTCCTACAATGCTTTGGACGATTGCGCGGCTCAGGGCGACACGCACCACCGCCACCAAAGCGGCGGTATCTTGACTCCTTGAGGCGTTGTTGGCGATGGCCTCGGCGATGGTGCGGATATCGCGCACCGGCACGTGCTCGGTCAACAGCGCCTGCAGGACATTGAGCAAGCCCGACAGCGACAGCACACCCGGCACCAGTTCTTCCGCCAGTTTTGGCGAACTCTTGGCCAGCAGTTGCATCAGTTGCTGGACTTCTTCATGGCCGATCAGCTCATGGGAATGCTTGTAGAGAATCTGGTTGAGGTGCGTGGCGACCACGGTACTGGCATCGACCACGGTGTAGCCCAGCGACTGTGCCTGGCTGCGCTGACTGATCTCGATCCAGACCGCTTCCAGACCGAAAGCCGGGTCGCGCGCGCTGATACCGTTGAGGGTGCCGTAGACCTGGCCGGGGTTGATCGCCAGTTCCCGGTCCGGGTAGATCTCGGCTTCGGCCAGGATCACCCCCATCAGCGTCAGGCGATAGGCGCTGGGCGCCAGGTCGAGGTTGTCGCGGATGTGCACGGTGGGCATCAGAAAACCCAGCTCCTGGGAGAGTTTCTTGCGCACCCCCTTGATCCGCGCCAGCAACTGCCCACCCTGGTTGCGGTCGACCAGCGGAATCAGGCGATAGCCGACTTCCAGGCCGATGATGTCCACCGGGGTCACGTCATCCCAGCCCAGCTCCTTGGAGTCCTGCACACGGCCCGGTGGCGGCAGCAGGTCCTGCTGGCGCTGCACCTCGGCCAGGGCCATGACTTTGCTCTGCTGATCACGGCGCCACAGCCAGTAGGCGGCACCGGAGGCCGCCAGGCCCAGGCTGATAAAGGCGAAGTGCGGCATGCCTGGCACCATGCCCATGACCATCATGATCGCGCCAGATACACCCAATGCCTTGTACGAGGTGAACATCTGGCGATTGATCATCTTGCCCATTTCTTCCGAACCGGAAGCACGGGTCACCATGATCGCGGCGGCAGTGGACAACAGCAGTGATGGCAATTGCGCCACCAAACCGTCACCAATGGCCAGCAAGGTGTAGATGCGCCCGGCATCGGCGAAGGTCATGCCGTGTTGCAGCATGCCCACCAGCATGCCGCCGATCAGGTTGATGAACAGAATCAGCAGGCCCGCAATGGCGTCGCCGCGCACGAACTTGCTGGCACCGTCCATCGAACCATAGAACTCGGCCTCGGCCGCGACTTCGGCACGCCGCACCTTGGCCTGGTTCTGATCGATCAGGCCGGCATTGAGGTCGGCGTCGATGGCCATCTGTTTGCCTGGCATCGCATCAAGGGTGAAACGCGCGCTGACCTCGGAGATCCGCCCGGCACCCTTGGTGATGACCACGAAGTTGATGATCATGAGGATGGCGAAGACCACGATACCGACCACGTAGTTGCCGCCGATCACCACCTCACCAAAGGCCTGGATCACCTTGCCCGCAGCGTCATGACCGTCCTGGCCGTGAAGCATCACCACGCGGGTCGAGGCCACGTTCAGTGCCAGACGCAACAGAGTCGCCACCAACAGGATGGTCGGGAATACCGAGAAGTCGAGCGGGCGCAGTGCATACACGCACACCAGCAGCACAACGATCGACAAGGCGATGTTGAAGGTGAAGAACACATCCAGCAGAAACGGCGGGATGGGCAACATCATCATGGCCAGCAGGGCCAGCAACAGCACCGGTACAGCCAGTTGACTATGATTGCGGCCCAGGTTGCGTGCGCCACTGACTAACTGAGATCGATCCACTGATGCCCCACCGCACTAGACCAAAACTTTGACGCTACAGGCGCCCTGTCCCGACCTATTGCAAAAAGCTGTCCAACTCAGCGCAACAATGTGCAGGACTAATACCGATACAGGTACATCTGTTGCGCCTGTAGTGCCGCATTCGCCAGCAGAGCTGCCTCCCATAATCTGGTGCCAGGCACAAAATCCGGGGGAATCATCGAACCTGTGGGAGGCGGCTTGCCGGCGATGAGGCCAGCAAGGCCAAAACACCTGCTGCGCCTGTACTGCCGCATTCGCCAGCAGAGCTGCCTCCCACAGTCTGGTGCCAGGCACAAAATCCGGGGGTCACATCAATCCTGTGGGAGGCGGCTTGCTGCGGGCGGCGATCCGACGATGAGGCCAGCAAGACCCATACACCGGCTGCGCCGGCCATACCGCCATCGCCAGCAAAGCTGCCTCCCACAGGCCCGCGTCAAGGCTTAACTGCCCGGCATTAACCTGCAGGACCGACCGGTCCTGCATCTATTCGTCGCGCTGCAGGTCGGGGGGGATGGAGATGTCGCCAAGCGGCGTGGGGCGTTTGCCGCGGCCGGCCTGGAACTGGCGGATCTGGTAGACGTACGCCAGCACCTGGGCGACAGCCATGTACAGCCCGGCGGGGATTTCTTCTTCAAGTTCGGTGCTGTAGTAGATCGAACGCGCCAGCGCCGGCGACTCGAGGATCATGATCTGATTGTGGTTGCCGATCTCACGGATCTTCAAGGCAATCAGGTCCACGCCCTTGGCCAGCAACTGCGGAGCGCCGCCGTTTTCAGGGTCGTACTTGAGCGCCACGGCAAAGTGCGTCGGGTTGGTGATGATCACATCGGCGTCAGGGATCGCGGCCATCATGCGCCGGTTGGCCATGTCGTGCTGCAACTGGCGAATGCGCTGCTTGACCTGCGGGTTACCCTCGCTGTTCTTGTGTTCGTCGCGCACTTCCTGCTTGGTCATCAGCAGTTTCTTGTGCGCCTGGAACAACTGCACCGGCACATCGACGGCAGCGATCAGAATCAGCCCGCACACGATCCACAAGGTGCTCCAGCCGACCAGCTGCAAGCTGTGGATGATCGCCATTTCCAGCGGCTCATGGGAAATGGCGATCAGGTCGTTGCGGTCTTTCTTGATGACCACCAGAGCCACGGCGAGGATCACCAGGAACTTGGCGAACGCCTTGAGCAGCTCGACCAGCGAGTTGACCGAGAACATGCGCTTGACCCCGGACAACGGGTTCATGCGGCTGAACTTGGGCGCCAGCGACTTGGTGGCGAACAACCAGCCGCCCAGCATGATCGGCCCGACAAAAGCCGCCACCAGCATGGCGATCATGAACGGCAACACCACCAGCATGGCGGTCTGCCCGGTCTTGAGCAGCATGCGCCCCATCCACATGGGGTCCATCAGCATCTCGCGGCTGATCGAGAAGTTCTCGCGCATGGCTTCGGCCAGCATCTGCGCCACGCCGCCACCAAACATCAACAGCCCCACCGACCCCATCATCATCACCACCAGCGTGGTGAGTTCCTTGGAGCGTGCCACCTGGCCCTCGGCCCGACTGTCGCGGACCTTTTTCTCCGTGGGTTCTTCTGTTTTGTCCTGACCGCTCTCGCTTTCTGCCATCTCAGCGGGCCCTCACGAGATCACGTATTTGTTGCAGGGCTTCGACCGCCATGGGCTGATACTGGCTGAGGATGTCGGCCATGCTCATCCACAGGATTACCATCCCCAGCACCAGGGTCAACGGAAAGCCGATGGAGAAGATATTAAGCTGCGGCGCGGCGCGGGTCATGATGCCGAAGGCGATGTTGATGATCAGCAAGGCCGTGACCGCCGGCAGCACCAGACGCAGGCCCGAAGCCATGACCCAGCCCAGGCCGTTGGCCAGGGTCCAGAAGTTGCCCACCGGCACCCCGCCGCCCACCGGCATCGTGGTAAAGCTTTCGACCAGCACTTCCAGCACGATCAGGTGGCCGTTCATGCCCAGAAACATCAGGGTCACCAGCATGGTGAAGAACTGCCCCACCACCGCCGAAGACACGCCGTTGGTAGGGTCGACCATCGACGCAAAGCCCATGCCCATCTGCGTGGCGATGATCTGCCCGGCCACTACGAAAATATGGAAGAACAACTGCAGCGACAGCCCCAGGCCGACACCAATGATGATCTGCTCGCCGATCAGCAACAGCGCACTGAGGTCCAGCGCCTGCACCGCCGGCATGGGCGGCAGCACCGGCGCGACGACGATGGTAATGGCAAAGGCGAAATACAGCCGCACCCGGCGCGGAACCAGGGTGGTGCCGATGATGGGCATGGTCATCAGCACCGCGACGATGCGGAACATCGGCAGCATGAAGCTGGCCACCCAGGTGCTGATCTGGGTATCGGTCAGGGCGAGCATCGGCTGCATGGGCGCTAGCCGATCAGGGTCGGAATGCTGTTGTACAGATTCAGCACGTAGTCCATGAACACACCCAGCAGCCAGGGGCCGGTGACAATCAGGGTCAGCAGCATGACCAGCAGGCGCGGCAGAAAGCTCAAGGTCTGTTCGTTGATCTGCGTGGCGGCCTGGAACATGGCCACGATCAGGCCGCAGATCAGGCTGGGCACCACCAGGATCGCAACCAGCACGGTGGTCAGCCACAAGGCCTCGCGGAACAGGTCGACCGCAACTTCAGGGGTCATCGGACAGGCTCCTCGGCAGAACGGCTACGGGATGCGTCGCAGGCAGTGTTCAGAAGTGCTTTCATACGCCGCCAAAGCTGCCGGCCAGCGTGCCCACGATCAGCGCCCAGCCGTCGACCAGCACGAACAGCATGATCTTGAACGGCAACGAAATGATCAGCGGCGAGAGCATCATCATACCCATGGCCATCAGCACGCTGGCGACCACCATGTCGATGATCAGGAACGGGATGAAGATCATGAAGCCGATCTGGAAGGCGGTCTTGAGCTCGGAAATCACGAAGGCCGGCACGATGATGGTCAGCGGCGCCGCTTCCGGGGTCTGGATGTCGGTGCGCTTGGACAGGCGCATGAACAGCTCCAGGTCACTGGTGCGGGTCTGCGCCAGCATGAAATCCTTGACCGGCACCTGCGCCCTGACCAGGGCATCCTGCGCCGACATCGTCTCGGCCAGGTAGGGCTGCAGGGCATCGCGGTTCACCCGCTCGTACACCGGCGTCATGATGAACATGGTCAGGAACAGGGTCATGCCGATCAGCACCTGGTTGGACGGTGTCTGCTGCAGGCCCAGTGCCTGGCGCAGGATCGAAAAGACCACGATGATGCGGGTGAAGCTGGTCATCAGGATGACGAACGCCGGAATGAAGCTCAGCGCCGTCATGATCATCAGGATCTGCAGGCTGACCGAGTACTCCTGCTGGCCGTTGGCGCCATTGGACAGGGTGATCGCCGGAATCGACAACGGGTCGGCTGCCAGCGCCAGCGGCGCCGCCATCCCCAACAGCAGCACTATCAGCAAACGCAGGATGCCCATTACGTCTTGTCCTTGTCCTTGCCCATGAGCTCCAGCAGGCGCTGGGCGAATTCGGGAGTGGCCGGCTGGCGGACCGGAACGTCCACCGCCTCGCGGAGCACATGCAGCGGCGTGATACGCCCCGGCGTGACGCCCAGCAGAATCTGTTCCTTGCCCACCTGCACCAGCACCAGCCGGTCGCGCGGCCCAAGGGCGCGCGAACCGACCAGCTCGATGACCTGCTGGTTGCCCAGGCTACCGGCCTGCACCTTGCGCATCACCCAGGCCAGCAGGAAGATCAGGCCGATCACCAGCAGCAGGCCGAGCATCAATTGCAGCAGTTGCCCGCCCATGCCGCCCGACAGCGCACTGCCGACCTGGGGCGCGGCCGCCACCGCATGCGTTGACGCCTGGGTGACCGGCGCCGGGTCCACGACTGCAGGTCCGGGCGCGACCGGATCGGCGGCCCATGCCATCAGCGGCATGAGCAACAGGGCATAGGGCAGGCGCTTCACTTAACGCAGCTTCTTGATACGTTCGCTCGGGCTGATTACGTCTGTCAGACGAATACCGAACTTCTCGTTGACCACCACCACTTCGCCGTGGGCGATCAGGGTGCCGTTGACCAGTACGTCCAGCGGCTCGCCGGCCAGACGATCCAGCTCGATCACCGAACCCTGGTTGAGCTGCAACAGGTTGCGAATGCTGATGTCGGTGCTGCCCACTTCCATGGAGATCGACACAGGGATGTCCAGGATCACATCCAGGTTGGGGCCGTCGAGGGTGACCTGCGCCGAGTTTTTCGGCACGCCACCGAACTCTTCCATCGCCATGCGGCTGGAAGCAGGCTGGCGTGCAGCATCGGCAGCCAGCAAGGCATCGATGTCTGCCTGGCCATCGCCCGCTTCGCCCAGGGCCGCAGCCCATTCATCGGCCAGCGCCTGATCTTCAGCAGAGGTCATATCGTTATCAGCAGCCATGGGTTGTCCTCGGAAACAGTCATTCAATTACACAACAGGGTGCAGCGCGACCGTGACGATCAGCGCCGTTCAATGGGTTCGACGATCTGCAGGGCCAGGTTGCCCTTGTGCGAGCCGAGCTTGACCTTGAACGAAGGCACGCCGTTGGCGCGCATCACCAGCGTGTCGGTCAGCTCCACCGGGATCACGTCACCGGGCTGCATGTGCAGGATGTCGCGCAGCAGCAATTGACGATTGGCCACCGTGGTGGTCACCGGCACCGACACATCGAGCACGTCTTCCTTGAGCGCCTTGACCCAGCGCTCGTCCTGGTCGTCGAGATCGGACTGGAAGCCGGCATCGAGCATTTCGCGGATCGGCTCGATCATCGAGTACGGCATGGTCACGTGCAGGTCGCCGCCACCGCCATCGAGCTCGATGTGGAACGTCGAGATCACCACGGCTTCGCTGGGGCCGACGATGTTGGCCATGGCCGGGTTCACTTCCGAGTTGATGTACTCGAAATTGACTTCCATGATCGCCTGCCAGGCCTCCTTGAGGTCGACGAAGGCCTGGTCCAGGACCATGCGCACCACGCGCAACTCGGTCGGGGTGAATTCACGCCCCTCGATCTTGGCGTGACGCCCGTCGCCGCCAAAGAAGTTGTCCACCAGCTTGAACACCAGCTTGGCATCGAGGATGAACAGCGCCGTACCCCGCAGCGGCTTGATCTTGGCCAGGTTGAGGCTGGTGGGCACGTACAGCGAATGCACGTATTCACCGAACTTCATCACCTGCACGCCGCCCACCGCCACGTCCGCCGAACGGCGCAGCAGGTTGAACATGCTGATGCGGGTGTAACGGGCGAAGCGCTCGTTGATCATTTCCAGGGTCGGCATGCGTCCACGCACGATCCGGTCCTGGCTGGTCAGGTCATAGGTCTTGACCGTACCGGGTTCGGAAATGGTGTCGGTATCCACCATGCCATCGTCCACGCCATGCAACAGCGCGTCGATTTCATCCTGGGACAGCAGGTCTTGCACGGCCATGTCGTGGATCCTACTGCAATACGAAGTTAGTGAAGAGCAACTGCTCGACCACGGTCTTGCCCAGCTCTTTCTGGGCCACTTCCTGAATGCTGGCAGTCGCCTTCTGGCGCAGCATTTCCATGCCCACCGGCGTGGTCAGCGAATCGAACGGAATACCGGCGAACAACAACACCAGGTTGTTGCGGATGGTCGGCATATGGACCTTCAGGGCCTCCATGTCGGCGGCACTGCGCGCCAGCATGGTGATGCTGACCTGCATATAGCGCTGGCGACCGTTGACATTGAAGTTGACCACGAAAGCCGGCGTCATGGCTTCGAATACCGCCGCCTGCTTGGCATTGGCCTGCGCGGCGGCGGCCGCCGGGTCCGGCTTGGGATCGGACTTGTGCATCAGAAACCAGGTCGCACCGACCGAAAGGCCGATGGCCAGGATCAGGCCTACCGCCCCAAGAATGATGAGCTTGAGTTTTTTCTTCGAGCCGGGCTCTTTGACTGCTTCGCTCTGCGCCATGCCAATAATCCGTCACTATTCAGGGGGTTCACTGTTACGTGACTGAGGCAGAGCAAAGGTTATGCCAGAGTGCAACACATGCGCGCCACGCCGGCGATCAACCTGCCTCCTGGCAGCACGCTGTCGCGTAGCAGAGAGGGGGCCAGGAGCGCGCCTGCCGGAATGCCGGACCACCGCGACCGGCTGCGTAGCAGTCGTAAATTTGCAGCGTTTTCGAGATTTTTGCGGGCGCTGCGTACTCGGTCGCCGGCAAGCGGGCTCCTACCAGAGCCTGTGTCTACGACCCCATCAGGCGTAATAGTCGATCTCGCTGCTGCCGATCACGCGCTGCACTGGCTGGCTGGCGGCGACGGTCGGTTCTGCGGCGTGCCCGTCAGGCGCATCGCCACTGCCTGAGTCGACACGCGAACCACCGCGCTGGGCACGACTGGCCTGTTCCTGGGCCTGCTGTTGGGCCTGTTGCTGCGACTGGTCGGAAACGTTGACGTCGACCTGGCCAAGACCCTGCTGCTGGAAGGATTCACGCAGGCGGATCATCTGGCTTTCCAGTGCATCACGCACCCCCAGATGCGCACTGACGAAGGTGACCTGGGTCTGCTGGTCCGGCGCCATATTGACGCGGATGTCCAGGCGACCGAGTTCGGCCGGTTCGAGTTTGATTTCCGCCGACTTGAGATTCTGGCTGGAGAGGTACATCACCCGCTCGACGATGCCTTCGCTCCAGCCGCTCTGGTGCATGGCCAGCGGCTGGTTGATGACCGGTGTCGCCACGGGCGTGGCACTGCCTGCCCTGGCTGGCTGTGCCGCCTGGCTCAAGGCGGCCAGGCGCTCGGCGAAGTTGTCGACGCGGGTATCGCCCGCAGCCGCCTTGACGTCTTTCAGGCCGTCATCGAGCAGACCGGCCAGGGATTTCTCACCGCCCTCGGTTCCGCCTTCCAGATCCTGATCGCCTTGCAGACTTGCCAGGTTATTGACGATGTTCTGCGCGTCCGCCACTTCCCCGTCAACCAGGGCACCATTTTGCGCTGTCGGCGTCTGGGCAGTCGCCTGAGCCGCGCCGGGACGGCGACCGTTGGCACTTTCCAGGGCGAACTGCAAGGCATGCAGCCCCGCGAGTGGATCAACGTCAGGATCGAAGGCCTCCTCGGCGACCGCCTCGGCAGCCACTGTCGCCGCCGGCAGGATCAAGGGCAGCGCGCCCTGCCCGGCCTGTGCGGCAGCCATTGCCTGCTCGGCCTGCTCGGCGGTGCTACCGGTCGCATTCTGCGCCGCGCCGTCGGCGCCTTGCTCGCCCGAATGCCCCTGGTCGCCGGCTTGCGTCACAGTCTCGGCTGGCAAGTCATTGCCGCTTTCGGCAACGGCCGAGGTGTTATCGGCAACCTCTGGTGCCTCGTTCGGCTTGTCCTTGCCAGCCGTGGCCCTGGCCTTGTCAGGCGCATTGCGTTCGCGGGCCGCATTGGGCTGTACATCGCGGTCGGCCTTTGGCGCCTCGCGGGATTCGCGGTTGAATACCTTGGCGAAGCCGGACGCCGGGTCCTTGCCGATCTCAGCAGACCTGGACGAATGGCTGGCGGCACTGGACTTGGCCGAGGTCGCCGCATTGGTCTGGAGCAATACATTAGGGGCAAGGGACATTTGAATCTCCGCATCGGGCAGCACAATATCATTGCACCAGCAAGATGCGGGCCATGTCACAAAAGGGTCTGTTTCAGGTCACCAGGGGTGAGGCCTGGGCGACAAGGACTTCACGCTCGGCGTCGAATAACCGGCGGATGATCAGGTATTCGCCATTGATCGACTCGACCAGTTCGTGCAGCCCCTCGACGATCTGATGGCGGGCCTGATCTTCGAGTTGACGGCACAGCTCCGACAGCCACACCGCCCCCATGTTACTGCTGCTGCCCTTGAAGCTGTGGGCCGCCAGCCCCAGCTCGACAAAATCCAGTGAGCCGCCGCCCAGGCGCGCGGCAAGCACCGCCTGGCGCAACAAGGCCATGCGCAGGTCGGAGTCCTTGAGAAAGACGTCGATCAGGGTCAGGTACTCGTCTTCCATGACGTCCTGCAAGGTCGTCAACACACTGTAATCCATATGAACGGCTGACACTTGCTCACTCCTTGATCAAGAAACCGGAGGCAAGTATGCCACCAGCCCCCAGGAAAACTCCACGCAAACCGCCCGCCCCCCCTCTGACCAGCGGGCATCGCTGCACAGCGAGCGGACCAGCCTGAGACCACGACCGCACAACTGCTCGTGCGCAGGTGAACGAGCCAGCACACCTGGCACATCGAACCCGTTGCCGCTGTCCTGCAGGTTGATACTCAGTACGCCCCCTTCGGCGCTGGCCCGAACCTCCAGCTGCAGACGGATAAAACCACTCTGCAACCGTTCAAGGCGCCGGGCCCGCTCCTGATAATAGCGGGCAAATCCGGCAGCATTGTGTTTAAGGCGCGAATCGAGACCCAGCACACCATGCTCCAGTGCATTGCTGTACAACTCGGCCAGTACGCTGTATAGCGCCCCGCTCTGGTCGCGCAAACCATGCACCTCCAACAGCAGTTGAAGAATGTAAGGCAGGGGATTGAACGTTTTCAGGGTGGCGGCGCGAAACTCGAAACTGGCTGACCAGTCCAGCGGATTGGCCGGACCGTCATCAATCCGGCTCGCCACCGGCATGCTCTCGCCCAGCGGGACCGAGGTGCTGATGTCCAGCATGCTGACGTCATCGCGTGCCTGGCCACCAAAATCATTCAGCGCCTGGAGGATTTCCTCGATCAGTTGTGCAGGCTCGCGGTTGGCGGCCAGCACTTCGCACAACCGCTGGGTGCCGAACAGGCGGTCCTGGGCGTCGCGCGTGTCCATGACACCATCGGAGAGCAAGAAGATCCGGTCGCCCGGCGCCAGTGGCAGGACTTCGGTGCGCTCGTCAAAGGCACTGGCTGGCAGGATACCCAACGGCAAATGGCGTGACGGCAGGGACTGGTAGCCGCCAGCACCCGCGTGCAGCAGGTAGCCGTCCGGCAAGCCACCGTTCCAGAGTTCGACCTGTTGCTGCTTGAAATCGATGCACAGCAAGGTTGCACAACAGAACATGCCCACCGGCAGGATGCGCTTGAGCTTGGTGTTCATCTCACGCAGCATTTCCGGCAAGCCGTAGCCCTTGGCGGTCATGCCGTAGAACACCTCGGCCAGCGGCATGGCGCCGACCGCCGCCGGCAAGCCATGACCGGTAAAGTCGCCGAGAAACACATACATGTGCCCGGCCGGCGACCAGGCCGCCAGCATCAGGTCACCGTTGAACAGCGCATAGGGCGATTGCAGGTAGCGGATATTGGGCGAGTCCAGACAGCCCGAATGCGCCACCTGGTCGAAGACGGCCTTGGCCACGCGCTGCTCGTTGAGCAGGTGTTCGCGATGACTGGCCAGCAGGTCGCGCTGGCGCAGTACGGTGTCCTGCAACTGACGCAGACGGTTCATGGCATTGATCTTGGCGGCCAGCACCAAGGGGTTGAACGGCTTGGCAATGAAGTCGTCGCCACCGGCATCCAGGCAACGCGCCAGCGCTTCGCCTTCGGTCAGGGCCGTCAGGAAAATGATCGGCACCAGCGACTCGCCGGCCAGTTGCCTGATCTGCCGGGCCGCCTCGAAGCCGTCCATGACCGGCATCATGGCATCCATCAGCACCAGATGCGGCTGCTGGAGGCGGTACAACGCCAGCGCTTCGACACCGTTGGCAGCCACCAGGGCCTGATGACCCTGACGCGTGATCAGGGTCGACAGCAGCAAGCGATCGCTGGGGCTGTCGTCGGCGATCAGAATGCGCAGGCAAGCGTTATCGGCTTGCAAGGCCTAGCCGACCTGGAACAGACGGGAAAAGTTGGAGATGGTAAGGATTTTGATCACATCCGGCGTGCAGTTGATCAACTGCACCACAGCCTTGTCGCCGCCGGCATGATCGCGCAGCAGTAGCAGCATGCCCAGCGCCGAACTGTCCAGGTAATGCGTACCGCGCAGGTCGACAACATAGTCAAGGTCAGCACGCAGGTGTTGATAGGCGGCACGAAAGGCCTGGTGAGACGCAAAATCAAAACGCCCTTCGACGAGCAGGGTCACTTGTCGGCCATCCGCAGAAAGCGCTGACGTGACGGTCATGGGACAGCCTCCTTTGCTGTGTTACCGATATGACACAGCCTAGACCATGATGACGCCAGCCCCACGGGATTTTGCCTTAGGCTCTGTACGTAAAGTGGCTGCGCTCGGCCATGCGGCGTTAAAAATCGACTCGCAATGCTCATTGACATGTGTCAACTGCGCTTGCTCACCGCTTTTTGCCTTGCCTGACCTTCGCTCACCGACTTTTCGTACAGACCCTAATACCCGTCCTGACGCGGCAGACGCTGGGACAACTCATCGAGCAGCTTCTGCTCGCGCTTGTCTTCAAGCTGCCGGGCTTCGTCGAGGTAGCGTTGTACCAGCTTGCGCAAGCCTTCGACCCGGGCGTAGGCCTGTTGCCAGGCGCCGCGGGCCTTGTCGAGGTTGACCTGATGCCAGGCCAGGCTCTTGCGCTGCTGGCCGATGGCCGTTTCGAGCTGATTCAGAAAGCGCTGGTAATTCATCAGCCACTGGCCCGAAACGCCGTGGCTGCCGCGATTGATCCACTGCTCCTGGTAACTGAGGCGAAACTGATCCAGTTCCTGCAGTTTGTTCTGCGCCAGGTTGACCTGGCCCTGCAGATACCCCAGGCGCTGCGCTGCGGTGCGCTCGGCGGCTTCGGCCATCTCGACCACCGGCGCCAGGCGCGCGGCTCGACTGTTAGCCATGCGTCATCACCCGCCCGGTGCGGGCCCGAATACAGCGGCCAGGGCATCGCCACTGCCTTGCAGGCTGACATTCTCACGCAGCCCCTGACGCTGGTAACGCACCAGCGCCGGTTGCAGCGAGATCGCAAGGTCTGTCTCGCGGTCGCCACCGGCCACATAGGCGCCGACGCTGATCAGGTCGCGGCTTTGCTGGTAGCGCGACCACAATTGCTTGAAATGCTGGGCGCGGGTCATGTGCTCGGGGCTCACGACGGCCGGCATCACCCGACTGATCGAGGCCTCGATGTCGATGGCCGGATAATGCCCCTCCTCGGCCAGACGCCTGGACAACACGATATGCCCGTCCAGCACCCCCCGCGCCGAGTCGGCGATCGGGTCCTGCTGGTCGTCGCCTTCGGACAAGACGGTGTAGAACGCCGTGATCGAACCGCCCCCGGCCTCGGCATTGCCGGCGCGCTCGACCAGCTTGGGCAGGCGGGCGAACACCGACGGTGGATAGCCCTTGGTGGCTGGCGGCTCGCCGATCGCCAGGGCGATTTCACGCTGGGCCTGGGCAAAGCGGGTCAGCGAATCCATCAACAACAATACGTTCTTGCCACGGTCACGGAAGTATTCGGCAATGCGTGTGCAGTACATCGCGGCGCGCAGGCGCATCAAGGGTGCATCGTCCGCCGGCGAGGCCACGACCACCGAACGCTTCAGGCCTTCTTCGCCCAGAATGTGCTCGATGAACTCCTTGACCTCCCGGCCCCGCTCACCGATCAGGCCGACCACGATGATGTCGGCCTCGGTAAAGCGCGTCATCATGCCCAGCAGCACACTCTTGCCGACGCCCGTACCGGCAAACAGGCCCAGGCGCTGGCCACGGCCGACCGTCAATAATCCGTTGATGCAACGAATGCCCACGTCCAGCGGCTGGCTGATCGGGTCGCGCTTGAGCGGGTTGATGGCCGGGCCGTCCATCGGCACCCAGTCTTCGGCCTTGATCGGCGGACGACCGTCGAGCGGTCGGCCCGCACCGTCAAGCACCCTTCCGAGCATGCTCATGCCCATCGGCAGCCGGCCGGTGTCGGCCAATGGCACCACGCGTGCACCCGGCGCAATGCCGGCCACACTGCCCACCGGCATCAGGAACACCTTGCCACCGGAAAAGCCCATGACCTCGGCTTCGACCTGCATCGGGTGATGACTGTCATCATTGATCACCACGCAGCGGCTGCCCATTGCCGCACGCAAGCCTTCGGCTTCCAGGGTCAGGCCGACCATGCGCAGTAGGCGACCTTCGACCACCGGCTGGGTCGGCAGATCGATGGCCTCGCTGTAGCCCCCCAGGCGCTTGCCGAAACTCAGGCGTTCAAGGCGCATCGGAGGGCTCTTCGGCAGGGGCGCTGGCGCGCGGGGTGGACACTTCAGGCAACTCAAGGCTCATGTCGGGGGCAGCAGGATGGGCAACCTGCTCGTGCATCTGGTCGTACATTCGCGCAATGGCCTGACTGATACGCGTCTCGACGCTGGCGTCGATGCGACTGTGTTCGGTCTCGATACGGCAACCGCCGGGGAGCAGGTTGTCATCCTCGAAGATTTTCCAGGTCTCTTCATGGCGCTCGCGCAACGCCTTGATCAGGTCGAAATCCTGTGGATTGACGAAAATGCGCAGGTTGCTGGCCCCCATCGGCAGCAGCTTGAGGCAGTCGCGCAGCACATGGACGATCCGTTGCGAGTCAGTCTGCAGCTCGCGCTGGATCACCTGACGGGCAATGTGTTCGACCAGATGGACGACGGCCTTTTCGATTTGCGTGTCCTGTTCGGCCAACGGGTCGAGCAACTGGCGCATGACCTGCTCGAGGCTGTCGAGCCGTGCCGCCAGGGCAACGTCCGCCTCCTGGCGCACCTTGATCTGGGTGCTGTGAAAGCCTTCGCGCTCACCGGTGACGAAACCCTCGTTCCAGGCTTCCTGGCGAATGCTTTCCAGCTCTTCGAGGGTCAACGGCTGGACTTCATCCAGCGGGACTTCCTCGACCGCATCCTGCTCGGGTTCAGGCTGCGGTTCAGGCTCCGGCGGCGCCACGTACGGATCGAAACTGGGCAAGGCCCACAGGTCGAGCCCACGTACATCCTTGGCGCGAATCAGGTCGCTTTGCGCTTCTTTACTGGAGCTGGACATGTGCGAACTGGATCCTTAGATCATTTCCTCGCCGCCCTTGCCACCGAGAACAATCTCGCCAGCCTCGGCCATGCGACGGGCGATGGTGAGAATTTCTTTCTGTGCCGTTTCGACATCGCTGACCCGGACCGGCCCCTTGGCCTCCAGGTCGTCGCGCAGCAGCTCGGCGGCACGCTTGGACATGTTCTTGAAGATTTTTTCCTTGACCGCCTCGTCCGAACCCTTGAGCGCCAGCACCAGCACGTCCGAAGACACTTCGCGCAGCAGCGCCTGGATGCCACGGTCGTCGACATCGGCCAGGTTGTTGAAGACGAACATGAGGTCTTCGATCTGTACCGACAGGTCTTCGTCGACCTCGCGGATCGAGTCCATGAGCGTGCCTTCGATGGAGCTGTCGAGGAAGTTCATGATGTCGGCCGCACGCTTGATGCCCCCCAGCGTGGTGCGCGAGGTGTTGGCGTTGCCGGAGAACTGTTTCTCGAGGATCTGGTTGAGTTCCTTGAGCGCTGCCGGTTGCACCGTGTTGAGCGACGACACGCGCAGGATGATATCCAGACGTACCTTGTGGTCGAAATGGCCCAGCACTTCACCGGCCTGGTCGGCGTCCAGATAAGCCACCACAATGGCCTGGATCTGCGGGTGCTCGTAGCGGATGACGTCGGCCACCGCACGCGGCTCCATCCATTTCAGGCTGTCCAGGCCGCTGGTGTTGCCACCCAGCAGGATGCGGTCGATCAGGCCGTTGGCCTTGTCTTCACCCAAGGCCTGGGTCAGCATCTTGCGAATGTAACCGTCAGAGCCGACGCCCAGGCTGGTCTGGTCGCCGACCGTGTTGACGAACTCGTTCATCACCTGCTCGACCTGCTCGCGGTGCACATTGCGCATTTGCGCCATGGCCACGCCCACGCGCTGGACCTCCTTGGGGCCCATGTGCCGCAGCACTTGGGCGGCATCGGTTTCGCCCAGCGAAAGCAGCAATACGGCGGCTTTCTCGACCTTGCTCAGTTTGACTGCGGCGGCTCGATCATTCATCAGTGTTAATCCACTCTTTCACGACCTGGGCCACACGACCCGGGTCTTCGGCCACCAGACTCTTGATAGCGTTGAGTTGTGCGTCATAGCCCTCGGTCGGGCTCGGCAACAGAATGCTTTGCGGGCCACCCAGGCTCACCCGGTCGCTGCCCAGCTCGCCATCCAGGCCGCCCATACCGCCCAGTTCGGCGTCACCACCGAAGCTGCCCAGCTCCTTGCTCTTGGGATTGGTAATGTTGTTGAGCACCGGGCGCAACACACCGAACACCAGGATCAGGATGAAGATCACCCCCACGGCCTGCTTGAGGATGTCCCAGAACCAGGGCTGCGAGTAGAACGGAATCTCGGCAATGACCTCGCCGCGCTCGGTCGAGAACGGTACGTTGATTACACTGACGCTGTCGCCACGGCTGGCATCGAAGCCCACCGCATCCTGCACAAGGCGAGTGAAGCGGGCCAGGTCCGTGGTGCTCCACGGCGCGCGGGTCACCTCACCGTTGGCCGGGTTGGTCTTGACCATGTCGTCGACCACCACCGCCACCGACAGGCGGCTCAGGCGCCCCTGCTGTTGCTTGGTGTGGCTGATCGAGCGATCAAGCTCGAAGTTCTTGGTCGACTGGGTACGCTTGTCGGTCGGGTAAGGCGCCAGCGCCGGCTGGCCGGTCGCCGGGTCCATGATCTGCTGGCCGTTGGCATCGAGCAGCGGCTGACCGGGAGCAATGGCCGGTGCAGCACCGGCGGCGCCGCCAGCCACCTGTGGCGCGGTCGCAGGACCGGGCGGCTGGTTGCTCAGGGCACCCGGCACGCCGCCGGTGCCCGAACTGGTGGAGCGCTGTTCGTTCACCGATTGCTCGCTGCGCAGTGCAGGCTGGTCGGGGTTGAAGCTTTCGGCGGTCGACTCCACGGCACTGAAGTCGACCATGGCCGACACTTCGGCCTTGTAACGGTCGTTACCCAGCACCGGTTGCAGAATGTTCTGCACGCGCTGCGAGAGCATGGTTTCCATGCGCCGGGTGTACTCGAACTGCTTGCCGGCCACGGTCAGCTCGGAGTTTTCACCCTGATCAGACAGCAGCGTGCCCTTCTGGTCGACCACGGTGACCTGCGACTTGGTCAGCTCCGGCACGCTGGTGGCCACCAGGTTGGTGATCGCCGCGACCTGGCCTGGCTCAAGCGCACGCCCTGGATACAGCTCGACCAGCACCGAGGCGGTCGGCTTGCGGTCATCGCGCACGAACACCGAGCTTTTCGGAATCGCCAGGTGCACGCGGGCAGCCTTGACGTTGTTCAACGAAGAAATGGTGCGCGCCAGTTCGCCTTCAAGGCCGCGACGGTAACGGGTGGCCTCCATGAACTGGCTGGTGCCCAGCCCCTGATCCTTGTCGAGAATCTCGAAACCGATGCCGGTATTGTTCTGCGACACACCAGCCTGGGCCAGCTGGATGCGCGCACGCTGTACGTCATCGGCCTTGACCAGCAGCGCCCCGGAGTTGGGCTCCAGGGTGTAGGGAATATTGGCAGTGGCCAGGGTATCCATGATCTGCTTGCTGTCCAGGCCCGCCAGGCTGCCATACAGCGGCCGGTAATCGGGTTGCTGCGACCACAGGACCACGGCAAAGCCGATCGCCACGCTCGCCGCCAGACCGACCATGAGGCCGACCTGACGCAGCATGGTCATCTCGGAGAGGTTTTCCAGGAAAGCAAAGCCGAACAACGGCTTTTTACCCTCCGGAGCGCCCGGCCTGGCCGGAACGGGATCGGTTGCTGCGTCAGCCATTAATCAGTACGTCCCTTAAACCGGCATCTGCATGATGTCTTGATACGCCTGCACCAGCTTGTTACGCACCTGGGTCAACGCCTGGAACGACACGCTCGCTTTTTGCGACGAGATCATGACGTCGGTCAGGTCGACGCCGCTCTTGCCCATCTCGAAGGCATTGGCCATCTGGCTGGAGGCGGCCTGGGTGTCGGCCACCTTGTTGATCGCCTGACCCAGCAGGTCGGCAAAGTTGCTGCCGGCCACTTCCTGAACGCCAGCAACGGGCTTGGAGGCGGACATGGCGTCCATCTGCATGGCCCGCATATCCAACATCAAGCGATTAAATTCAACACCTTGGCTCATGGACTTTATCTCTCGTAAGGCCCGCAATTTTTTGACACTGGTTTCTACGGATAACAATGTCATAGCAACAAGAGTGCCAGTGACGTACAAGCGCTTCACCAAGCAGATACCTTCTTGCGTATCCGATTGCTGCGTGGCCTCACCCGTGTCCGATGTATCGACAGGCCATCATGATAACGATGTGATGTTTCGTTGTATCGACAATTTGACACAGATCACAGAAATGAGGACAAAAGGCCGCAGGTCACGTCGCAAACAGATACGCCTCCACGTCCATGCCGGCATCACGCATCTGCGCCAGCTTGTAGCGCAGCGTGCGCGGACTGATGCCCAGCCGTTCGGCCGCCTCCTTGCGTCGCCCGCGCTCGCTGCGCAGGGTGTCGATGATCAACTGGAACTCGCGCCGGCGCAGGTCTTCGCCCAGTGCCCCGGCGGGCTCTGCCGGTTCCGGCAGCCCGGCGGCCGCAGGCGCCACGGGTGTCGGCGCATTGAAATGCACCGGCCCCGCCAGGCAGAAATCCTGCGCCTGGATCACCCCGCCCTGCTGCAGGATCAAGGCCCGCTGCACGGCATTGTCGAGTTCACGCACATTGCCCGGCCAGGCATAGGCCACCAGACAGGCGCGGGCCTCGGCTGAAAGATGCACCGGCGCGTGTTTCATTTTATTGACGTGCTTGCTCAATAACTGCTCGGCCAGCGGCAGAATATCGGCGGTCCGCTGACGCAATGGCTGCCAGGCCAGCGGAAATACCGACAGACGGTAGTACAGGTCCTCACGAAAACGCCCCGCCGCCACCTCGCCCAACAGATCCCGGTTGGTGGTTGCCAGCACACGAATGTCCAGACTGATCGGCCGACGGGCACCGACCCGCTCCACCTCGCGCTCCTGCAATACCCGCAGCAGCTTGGCCTGCAGGCCCATAGGCATTTCGGATATTTCATCGAGCAGGATCGTGCCGCCTTCCGCCAGCTCGAACTTGCCGGCCTGGGCCGCAATGGCCCCGGTGAACGAGCCCTTCTCATGGCCGAACAAAGTGGCTTCAAGCATGTTGTCGGGAATGGCCGCGCAGTTGATGGCGATAAACGGCTTGGCCGCGCGCGGCGAGTGCTGATGGATAAAGCGTGCCAGCACCTCCTTGCCGGTGCCTGATTCACCCGAGATCAGCACGGTGGAGTCGCTTTTCGCCACCCGCCTGGCCAGTTCCAGCAACTGCAGACTCGCCGGTTCGACTGCCACCGGCCCTTCCCGCCCCGCAGGCTCCAGACGTCCCAGGGCGTGGCGCGACACCAGCGCCAGCAAGGCCGCAGGTTCAAACGGCTTGACCAGATAGTCCACCGCCCCCTGGCGCATCGCCTCCACTGCCCGCTCCACGGCGCCATAGGCGGTCATCAGCAACACCGGCAATTGCGGGTGGCGGGTGCGCAGCAGGGCCAGCAACTGGTGCCCGTCCATGCCCGGCATGTTGACGTCACTGATCACCAGGCTGAACGCCTCACCCGCTGCGGCCGTCAGCGCTTCTTCGGCCGACCCCACTGCGCGATAGGCATGGCCGGCCAGTTCCAGCGTGTCGCCCAGTGCTTCGCGCAGTGAGCGGTCGTCCTCGACCAGCAGGATTCGACGTGTCATCAACGTACTCCAGGCACTCAGGAAGGGATCAACGGCAGACTGACGATCGCACAGGTGCCGCGCCCCACTCGGGAACGATACTGCACATGACCCTGATGGGCCCGCGCCACGGCCACGACGACTGCCGAACCCAGGCCGGTGCCGGTCGTCTTGGTGGTGAAGAACGGCTCGCCGATACGGGCCAGGGCCGCAGGCTCGATGCCGCGGCCACTGTCGCTGATGCACAGGCGCAGCATGGCGCCGTAGCGATAGGCATGAATTTTCAGGCGGGCGCCCCCCTCGCTGGCCTGCATGGCGTTTTCGATCAGGTTGAGCAACGCACCGACCAGCGTGTCGCGATTGCACAACAGCTCACCAGGGACAGGGTCGCACTGCCAACGCACCTGCGCTTCACGCACGTGGGTCTGGGCCGCCGCCTGCAAGGCCAGAAACAACGCCTCGGGGCTCAGCCGGTCGGTCAGCGGCAACTCGCCGCGGGCAAACACCAGCATGTCGCGCACTTGATGTTCCAGTTCGTGCAGGCGCTCCTTGAGGCGCGAGGCGAAACGCTGCTGGGTGTGCACCGGCAATTCCTGTTCCGCCAGGTGGCTGGCATAAATCATGGCAGCCGACAGCGGCGTGCGAATCTGATGCGCCAGCGAGGCGACCATGCGGCCCAGCGAGGACAGACGCTCGTGGCGCGAAAGCTGGTCCTGCAAGCGACGGGTTTCCGTCAGGTCGGTCAGCAGCACCAACTGGCCAGGCTCGGCATCCAGCGAACGGGTGGCGATGGACACGCGCCGGCCATCCTTGAGCGAGACCTCATGACCGTCATCCTCACGCGGCGCAAAGCTGCGGCCTATGATCTGACGCCATAGCTCACCCACCAGCGGCTGACCCAGCAGATCCAGGGCGGCCGGATTGGCTTCACGCACCACGCCCGTGCCATCGATGACAATTACCCCCCCTGGCAGCAGGTCCAGCAGGTTCTGCAAGCGATAGGCCAGGCGTTCGTTTTCCGCCAGCTCCTGCATACGCTGCACCCCCGCCTCGGCCAGTTCGCCCTTGAGTTCATTCACCCGCGCTTCAAGCACGCTGTAGGAATCAGTCAGCTGTGCCGACATCTGATTGAACAGCGCAAAAGCCTGCTCAAGCCCCTGACGGCTTTCCAGTTCCAGCGAAGGCAGTGGCGGCGCCATCGGGTTCGGGAGTTCATTGCACATCTGCACGGCCTGGGACATTGAATTCTCTCTCGCGGGGCGAACCGTCATTAAACGGCGCGTAGAAAAGAGAGTTAGCAATCCTCGTGCCGGGCAGAGGGTCAAAGCAAAACTTGTGGGAGGGAGTCCAGCTCGCGACAGACCCTGCAATTGACCCGCGCTGTCGTGGTACCAATGCTCATCCTCAAGCCAAAAAAAACCTCCGCAGGTGCGGAGGCTTTTCAAAGGCAGCCGATCAACAGGCGTCAATCCTCCGACTGTTCATCCCCCTCGCGGCGACTCATACCGTACTTGCGCATTTTCTCGACCAGGGTCGTGCGGCGAATCCGCAAGCGTTCGGCAGCACGGGCCACAATGCCGTTGGCATCATCCAGCGCCTGCTGGATCAGGCCCTGCTCCAGGCCGCCCAGGTAATCCTTGAGGTCCAGGCCTTCGGGCGGCAGCATGGCACCGGTCGCGAAGCTCGGGGTCGTGGCATTGATTGCCACACGCTCCTCGAGGTCGCTGCGCAGGCTGTCGACCATTTGCTCGTCTTCATCTTCGACGTAGCGAAATTTCTTCGGCAACTCAGCCACGCCAATGACGCCATAGGGATGCATGATCGCCATGCGCTCGACCAGGTTGGCCAGCTCACGGACGTTGCCCGGCCATGCGTGCCGGCACACCGACATGATCGCGGCCGAATTGAAACGGATCGAACCGCGCTTTTCATGCTCCATGCGCGAGATCAGCTCGTTCATCAGCAGCGGAATGTCTTCGACCCGCTCGCGCAGGGGTGCCATCTCGATGGGGAACACATTCAAGCGGTAATAAAGGTCTTCGCGGAAGCTGCCGACCTCGATCATGTGCTCAAGGTTCTTGTGCGTGGCCGCGATGATGCGCACATCGATGCTCTGGGTCTTGTTGCTGCCGACCCGCTCGAAGGTGCGCTCCTGCAGGACACGCAGCAGCTTGACCTGCATCGGCAACGGCATGTCGCCGATCTCGTCAAGAAACAGGGTGCCGCCGTTGGCCAGCTCGAAACGCCCGGCACGGCTGGTAATGGCACCGGTAAAGGCGCCCTTCTCGTGGCCGAACAGTTCGCTTTCAAGCAACTCGGCCGGGATGGCACCACAGTTGACCGGCACAAAGGGCGCATCGCGGCGCTTGGAGTGGTAATGCAGGTTGCGTGCGACCACTTCCTTGCCAGTGCCGGACTCGCCAAGAATCAGCACACTGGCGTCGGTGTCGGCCACTTGCTGCATCATCTGCCGCACATGCTGGATGGCCCGGCTGGTGCCGACCAGGCTGCGAAACAGGTTGGGCTCGCGATGACGACCGCGCTCACGGGCCTGATCGTACATTTCACGATAGACCTGGGCACGGTGCAGGGAGTCGAGCAGCTTGCTGTAGCTGGGCGGCATGTCGATGCACGACAACACCCGACGGCGCAGGTCTTCAGGCAGCTCGACGGAAGAACTTTCACCCATCAGCAACACCGGAAGGAACTCATCCCATGCGGCGATGGTCTTAAGAAGCCCTTGCAGCGTTGCCGGTGCACTGACACTGCCAATCAGGACACACAGCACCTCGCGCGTAGACGACAGAGAACCCACCACTTGCTGCCAGTCCTGACTGGAGCATGAGAGGTTTTCTTCACCAAGGAAGTTCATGATGACGCCCAGATCGCGGCGGCGCTGGCTATCGTCATCGATCAGCAGGATTTTGATTTCACGCCACATGCAATCGCAACTTCCCTAGTAAACGTGTACGCCCATCGGTCGTGGGCAGCTTGGCATCTTAGCCGTTACATCTGATCAGACGCCAGACAACAGAAAACATCACTAGTTAAGTCAAAAAAACGGACACAGTCAAATTTATGGCGTGAATCTTGTCCGACAAGAAATTTTCAGCCGAACAGATCGTACACTTTTGAAGCCTGTTTGGCTTTCTGCAGTTGCGACATTTCTTCGACAACGGCCTGGCGCTCGCCGGTGGCCACGTCAATCAATTGCCGATACACGCTCAGCAGCTCTTGCAGATTGTCGCGCAGGTCAGGCTCGCTGGACGATGTCTCGACCGTCACCGTCTCCATGCATTCCCGGCAGGCCTGATCAAGCCTGCCGATGGCTTCCCAGTCGCGCTCTGCCAAAGCCTCGACCAAGGCTTCGCGGGTTTGTGCGATACGTTGCGTTGCACTCATGGGAAGGGTCTCCGTGCAGCAGTGAATGATCAGGCCGCCGCGATGGCGTCCCAACCTTCTTTGACGGTGATCAGCAGGTCAGTGACCTCATCGAGGATCGTGGCATCGTTCTTGGCATTGGCTTCGGTCAGGCGCTTCTGCATGTAATCGTAGAGGTTGTCCTGATTACGCAGGGCAGGAGTGCCGTAGTTCTCCAGGTCCAGACCTTCGCGCAGGCCGCCGATGATGTCGATGGCCTTGCCAATCAGAATGCCCTTGGCAGCGATGTCACGACGCGACATGGCACCCTTGGCCTGGGCAATGCGATCAAGACCGCCTTCCATCAACATCTGCACCAGGCGATGGGGGCTGGCTTCGGATGTCTGGGCCTGAGCACCGATTTTCTGATACTGGCGTAACGCTAACATCGGATTCATAGGGGGACCTCTTGGCAAGTCTGAACGCTGGATACTCAGGCTATCGACATGGCACGGGAAAACTTTAGGTCTAATGCAAGAACCCGACACGAGGTCGGGTTCTTGTCACACGATTAAACACCTGGATCAGGAAGCGTTTTTCTGCGCGTTGATCGCGTCGAAGATCGAGGTGATGCTGTTGGCGGTGGCCTTGAGCTTGCTGACCGCCAGGTCCATGGCGTTGTACTTTTTGGTCAGCGTCTCAGTCAGCGTGGCGACACGACGGTCGAGTGCATCCTGATCCGCCTCAAGTCGCGCCTTGACCTTGTTGAGGCTGGTATCTTTTTGCGCCAGGACGCCGTTGGCCTTGGTGTAGGGTTCAATCGAATCGCTGATACGCTTGATCAACCCTGTATCGCTTGTGAACAGGTTCTGGATTTCACTGCCCATTTTCTTGTCAGTCATGGCCGCTGAAAACTTCGCGCTGTCGAGCGAGAGCGTACCATCAGCCTGCTGAGTCCTGATGCCGAGCTGAGCCAAAGACCCCAATCCCGAATTATTGGACGCAAAGGCAATCTGGGAGCGAATGGCCGCCAGCATGTTACGCGGTGTCGAGTCACCGGTCAGTGCAGCAGCGGTAAAGGTACCGTCAGCGGCAGTGCTGCCCTTGGTCAGCGTCGTGACCAGCTTGACCAGTGTATTGTAGGAGTCGACAAAGCTTTGCAGCGAAGCCTTGATACCGTCGGTATTGGAGGCCAGCGTAATGACTGTCTCTTTGTTCGGATCAGCGGCAACAAGATTGAAGGTAAGACCGGAAATAGCCTTGTCAACGGTATTCTTGGAACTGGTCAACTCCAGCCCATCAACCGAGAACTTGGCATCCTGCGCAAATCCGACGATGGCACCAGCGCCCGGATTACCCGACGTGCCGCTGGCACTCATCAACTGCTTGCCGTCGATATCCATCAGAGAGCCGATATCGCCACTGCCCTTGACGCTGATATCGCTGCCTGCACCGGTGTTGGATGAGCTGAAGACCAGCCGTGAGCCATTGGCATCGTTGATGATGTTGGCGCTGATGCCCTTGAACTGCATCTCGGAGTTGATCTTGTCGCGCACCTGCTGCAGGGTAGAGCCCGCATCGATCTTGATGACCGTATCAATGCTATTTTGAGTGATGGTCAGATTCCCACTCGGAATAGCACTCGCCTGGGCCGAGTCGATCGCTACAGTGGCCACCTTGGACGCTGTCGCCAGTTGATTGACCTTGATGGAGTAAATGCCACCGACAGCTGTGTTATCGGCGGTTGCCTTGACCAGCGACTCGTTGGATGAACTGGCTACAAAGCCCTGAAACGCCGAGCCTGTAGTACTGCCCAGATTGGTCATCGTCGCCTGAAAGGCCGCCAAGGCCGATTTCAGCTGGCTGACGCCCGATAACGAAGCTGTGTTTTTAGATGAGTTGGTAGCGATCTGTTTCTGCTTGGCGGACTTGTCGGCATCGACCAGTGCGGTCACGATCTCGGTAATCTTAAGACCGGAACCCAGACCGGTCGACGTTGTGATTGGACTTGCCATCGGTATCTCCTTGCTTGAATGCTGCCGGTCTTTCGGTTCTTGTGAAACACATAAAAACCAGCAACACGGGGGTGTCCGTTATCAGGCTTTCGCGCTGAACAACAGACTGCTTGCGTCGCTCAGGCTTTCAGCCAGCTTCAACACTTCCTCGTTGGGAATCTGTCGAATGACTTCACCCGAATCACTCGCAATGACTTTGACCACCACTTTGCCAGAACGATCATCAACCGAGAACTCAAGATTGCGCTTGACCGATTGAAAGAAGTCCTGGATTTCGGCGGCCGCCGCCTTGACCTGCTGGTCGTTCTGCTGCTCGGAGCTTTTGGTCTCCGGTGCTTCATCAACGACACGCACAGGCGCGACCGGATCAGCCGACTTGGTCTTGTCGACTACACCCGTTTCGCTTACCGGTTTGGCGACCGGATAAGACACATTCAGCCTGATGCCCATATCCATGTTTTGTCACCTCTGAAAGTAAAAAAGCGAGAGAGTACGCACCCGCACCCTCCCGCTAAAGATCATGCCAGGATTACTGAAGCAGTTTCAGTACAGAAGACGGCAGCTGGTTGGCCTGGGCCAGAACCGAAGTCGAAGCCTGTTGCAGAGTCTGCTGCTTGGTCAACTGGGCAGTTTCAGAAGCAAAGTCGGTGTCTTGTACGCGACCCAGTGCAGCGGTGGCGTTTTCGTTGATGTTCTGCAGGTTGGAAATGGTGCTGGTCAGACGGTTCTGGGCAGCACCGAGATCGGCACGGCTGGCGTTGACGACCGACAGGGCCGAGTCGATACGAGCGATGGCGGAAGCGAAGTTAGCTTCAGCCTCAACGCTATCGGAACCCAGGATAGTCAGGTCCGATCCGACACCCAGTGCGCTGGCGACGAAGCTCTGGCTCAGGCTCAGGGTGATCTGGTTTTCAGTGCCACCGTTAGAGCCGACCTGGAAAGTCATGGTGCTGGCAGTGCCATCAACCAGATTCTTGCCGTTGAGGTTGGTGCTCTGAGCGATACGGGTCAGCTCAAGGCTCATCTGGCTGAATTCTTTGTTCAGGGCGATACGATCGTCAGCACTGTTGCTGTCGTTACGCGCCTGGACGGCCAGTTCACGCATACGCTGCAGAATGTTGGTCGACTCTTGCAGGGCGCCTTCAGCGGTCTGCGCGATCGAGATACCGTCGTTGGCGTTCTTGATAGCCATGGTCTGACCACGGATCTGCGAGTTGATGCGGGTAGCGATCTGCAGGCCGGCGGCGTCGTCTTTGGCGCTGTTGATCTTCAAGCCCGAGGACAGACGGGTCATGGAAGTCGACAGAGCATCGGAAGCACGGGTCAGGTTCTTCTGAACGTTCATGGAAGCAACGTTGGTGTTTACTGTTAAAGCCATGATGAATTCCTCGTGGATTGTTTACTGTGGCTTCCGGCCCCTGCAAGCGCCGGGTGTGCCTAGAGAACCTTCGTAATAGTTATCGTCGGCATACCTCGTTGCTTGAGGTTTTTTTTGATTTTTTTTAGTGGCACGGTGCCAAGCCAGATAAAACAAGGCCTTAGAGTAGCTTCAGAAGGACAGCACAGGCCTGCGCAACGTAGCTGGGAAAGGCCAGACTGTGAACCGCTTGCCACTGCAGAGAAAAGCTGGCGACCGGCGGCATGAAAAAGAGAGGACCGCGCGGAAGGGGCAAGACGAACAGCAGCCGGGTAACAGAGAGGACATGTGCCAGGCAGGCAATAAGCAATACGTGATACTGACAGAGAGGCTCCCCCTGCCAACCGGCAGGGGGGCCTCAGCAGGTCTAGAGACCTTGAGTGCCAATATCCTGGAGTTCTTGCCGGATCAAGGTCGACGAAATGTTTTCAGTGCGTGGGAGATAGACCACTTCGCACTCCGGCTTGAGAAAATCGAACTTGCCTTCCCAGTCATCGCCCATCACAAATACGTCCACATGGTAGCGACGTACATCGGCAAGCTTCTGATCCCAGTTTCCCTCCGGGAAGACCAGGTCCACATAACGCATGGCCTCCAGCACGATCCGCCGATTATTGAAATCCAGCAGTGAGCTCTTGTGCTTTAGCGTATTGAAGTCGTCGGTGGACAAGCCCACGATCAGTCGATCCCCCAGCGCCTTGGCCCGCGCAAGCAACCGCACGTGCCCGGCATGCAGCACGTCGAAGGTGCCATAGGTGAGGACCGTCCTCATGCTCGCGCCTCCAGCAACAAGCGATCCACCAGGCGACGGCTGTTCTGGTCATCCTGATACTCGAAAAACATGCGCCTTTTTTGCTCATACCTTACAGGGTGCTCGGTCACCTCCCCGCTCAAAACGCGATCAAGGGTATCGAGCAACGTGGAGAAGTCTTCGCACACCACCCCTGGAAAGACGTCTTCAAGGTTATAGAACATACCGCGCTCTTGCCCGGCGTATTGATCCTTGTCGAAAGCAAAGGAAATCTGCGGTCGGCCGGTGAGCATGAAGTCGATAAAGCAGCTCGAGTAGTCCGTGATCAGCGCATGCGCCTCTCGATAAATGACTTCTATTTCAGCGAACAGCTGTCGATCCAGGCTGAGAAACGGCCCTGGCCGACTCATCAATGCAGCGGTGTAGCTGTGCGCAATGTCCGCCATGTGCTCGCGGATACCCAGCACGGCATCATGACGCTCCAGGCAATCGACCAGGGCTTCACGCTGTTGATCATTGAAGCGGTAATACGCCCTGCCCTGCCCGTTACGGAAGGTCGGTGCAAACAGCACCAGGCGACGCCCCCCCAGCTCGCTTCGCAGCCTGGTCAGTTGCTCGGCAAAGTCCTCGGCAAGATCCTGCTCTGCACAAAGCACAACGTCGTTGCGGGGCAGTCCCGTGATCCAGATCTTGTCCATGGGCAACGGATGAAACGCCACGGTCATTGCCAGTTGATCCATTCTTGACGAGGCGATAACAGCGTGATGCCTGGCATGTTCACGCACCAGGTTCTCCTTGCGGGACGCATTGTCCAGCGAGGCAATGCCGATACGTTTGAGCGGGATGCCATGCCAAAGATTGATGAACCGATGCCGATTCGCATCCAGCGGGTAAGGCGCGTTCACCGCAGCCGAATGCTTGGCAAAAATGTAGCCGGCAGAAATCAAGGCATCCTGCCCTTCACGACTGGCCAGCGGCACCACCAGGACATTTTCACCCGCCAGATCAAATGCCTTGTTGCGCGTCAGTACCACTTTACGAATATCACCGCGGTAGCGAACCGCTTCGAATACCGCACGGTCGTTTCCGGTCAGCAAGTGATCGAACGCACAGACCGGGAACGCCCAGACTCTGTCGTCCTTCGGTGCAGCACGATCCTCAACCACGAACTGCTCGTTGGTAAGCACAGGGCGAGGCACGCTTGACACAACGCTTTCACCCTTGGGCACCATTCGTATGATGTAGTGGCTTGGCGTGGCATCGGCCATGGCCATTTCAACGTTGAGTTCTGCCGCCTTGGCAATTTGACCGATCAGCGGCAGGAATACGTCGGCCAATGGATTGACTGAACTGTGCGGCAGGCCCTGGGTTATTTCAAAGCCTGCCTCATCGAGCAATTGGAGCAGGGTTTCTCGAGTGAACCAGCGCAAATGGGACCGATGCAGCAGCCCTTCATCCTGATAACCAAAAGCCCCGGCGGCCAGTTTTACCTGCAACGACCAATGCTGTGCATTAGGCATGCACAGAATGACGCACCCGCCCGGCGCCAGGTTTTTTTTGACATTGCTCAACAACGCCCAGGGATCTGCCACCTGACTCAAGGCTTCGCCCAGCACCCAGCATTGCTGGTCGCGGTGCGCGGCAAAGAAAGCGTCATCGATATCCGTGACTTTCAGCAGCTCGACACGGTCGCAAACAGCCTGGGCCTGGGTATAGACAGACCTGTCAGCCGTTACGCAGGTGTACTTGACCTGTGGCAACGCTTTTTTGACTTGCTCGGCCAGCGACGGGCTGTAGCTGGACACTTCGATAATTGAAGCCGTACCGCCTGGAATCGCTTGCATGCAGTGCGCGGTGAGTTCATCCGAGAGCGGTTGGGGGTACATGTTTTTACCTATCAGCAAGTCATCGATCAGGGATGAAAGGAAGCATTCTTGACACCACAAGCAGGCATTCATGAAACATGCCAAACAGTTATGTAACTCGTTGATAGTCTGACGCTTAATCAAGCGCGTGTTGATCATGCGCTTGAGCGTGTTGCAGCCCGTGATTGCCCGATCGTACGTCAATCGGACAAAGGTGCTAGCCAGGCGCCTGCTCCGGCAAGGCGGTTGAAGCAGCCCCGGCGAAACGTTCGCCTGGCCCGCCTGTCATCGGCATCAGCGTCAGGCGCGATAGATAATGGCCGAGCCCCACGACAAGCCGACACCAAAGCCACTGAGCGCGACCCGCTTCCAGGACGAGCCCAGTACATGCTTTTCGACCAGCAACGCAATGCTCGACGACACCGTGTTTCCAGTCTCGACCATGTCCTTGACGAACTTTTCAGGCTGATCTTCGAAGCGCCGTGCCACGGCATCGACAATCGCCGCACTGCCCTGGTGAATGCAAAAGGCGTCGATGTCGTCAGGTGTCAGGTCTGAGTCGGCCAACAGTTCATGCAAATGCGCAGGCACTTTGAGCAGGGCAAAGTTGAACACTTGCCGACCATTCATATAGAAGACGCCGTTGCTGACCTTCAGGTGCGGCGCACCGGAACCATCAGTGCCGAATTTGGCTTTGCCCAGCAGCCAGGCGGCGTCTTCGCCCATCCAGGTTGCCGTGGCAGCATCGCCAAACAGCATGGTGGTGTTGCGGTCGTCCGGGTCGACGATTTTCGAATACGGATCAGCCGTCACCAGGATGCCGTTCTTCAGGCCTGTGGCTTCCATGAAGCCTTTGATGGCGTACAAGCCATACACATAACCCGAGCAGCCCAGCGAGATATCGAACGCCGCCACGGCAGTGGTCAGCCCCAGCTTGTCCTGGACAATGGCTGCCGTGTGCGGCAAGCCTTCCTCGTCGCCATTCTGGGTGACGACAATCAACACATCGATGCTGTCACGCGACAACTGAGGGTTGCCAGCCAGCAACTTGTTGACCGCCTCAACGCACAGGTCGGAGGTTTCCTGTGCGGCATCCTTGCGCGGCAGAAAGGTCGAGCCGATCTTGCCCAGGATGAATTCTTCATCCTTGTCGAACCTGGCACCTTGAGCGTAGTTATCCACGCCTTCGGTGGGCACGTAACTCGCTATGCTTTTTATGCCAATCATCGTGGCTTCCCAGTAGTAAACGGTTAACAACGCCTTTCAATGGCCGAAAGGCGTGACTCAAAAGGTGGCTTGCGGCGGCCCGATCATGCCCCGGCATCAGGCCAGGCCGGCCTCGTACGATACAGTGAAGATGCTTGCCGCGAGCTGAAGGTCACGCTTAATTTCATCTCGCAGCGCCTGGCCTGCCCCTTGAACGGCAAGGCCACGAACAACCCGGATTGTTCGTGGCCTCGGTAAACCAAAACATGTCAGGCCAGCCATCGCTCCTACTCTACGGCTGCGTTGCACTCGATACGAAGCCTGTCCAGCCTGCCGATGATTCGAATTATAGGCGCGATTGTGCGGCATAGGTACACGCCTCTGATTTACAGCACCTGGATCTATCGTCGGCTGTCGGACGCCAGCATAAGCGCCGGTTTTTACGGAGCGCTTAAAACCTGCGTCACATTTCAGGTCAACACTTCAATATTCCATTCACGTTTTATTTGCACCCGCCGAAAAGATGAGAATGCCACTTATTCAATCACTGGAAGCGAACAAGATTTTCACGATGTTCTCTTGATACCAACGGAAGGAAACACACATGGCAATTATCAATGGAACCGCTGGCGCAGACACGCTTGCAGGTACCGCAGGGGATGATGAGATCAAGGCCCTGGCCGGCAACGATGTGATCACAAGCAGCGCCGGTGCAGACAAGATCGATGGCGGCGTGGGTACGGACACCGTTGACTATTCGGCGTCTGCCCAAGGCATTAATGTAGATGTACGCCTGGGTGTCGGGCTGGTTGGACGGGGCGGTGATGCCGAGGGGGATGTCCTCACCAACATTGAGAGCATCATCGGCTCGAAATTCAACGACACCTTTACCTCTGGTGCAGACGCCAGAGCCACACCGACCCGCTTTGAGGGCGGCGCCGGCAACGATATCTATTACATCGACAAAGGTGCCACACCGGCCATCATCGAACTGGCCGATGGCGGCAACGATGAAATCCGCGTGTCGGTAATCAATCCCAGCGGCACCATCATGGCTGCCAACGTCGAGCGCTTGACCTATATCGGCGACAAGGCGTTCAAGGGCTACGGCAACGACAGCAACAACATCATCACCGGCGGCTCGGGCAATGACACCCTGTACGGAGGAGCCGGTGCCGATCAGTTCATCGGCGGGGACGGCTACGACACCGCCGGCTACCTCGACAGCAAGGTCGGAGTCACGATCAACCTCAAGACCGGTGTGCATTCCGGCATTGCCACAGGTGATACCTACAGCGCTATCGAGGCCATCAGTGGATCAGGCGTTGTCGACACGTTTTTCGGTAATGGCAAGGGCACCGATTTCGACGGTGGTGGCGGTGTCGACACAGTCAACTACTCCGGCTCGGCGGCCGGGGTAAACGTTGACGTTCGCCAGGGTACAGGCGCGGTGGGCACCGGCGGCGATGCCGAAGGCACCACGCTGACCAGCATCGAAAACATCATAGGCTCGGCATTCAACGACACATTCACCGTTGGCCGTTTCAACATTGCCAACCCCATCAGGCTTGAAGGCGGGACCGGCAATGACATCTACTACGTCGATGCCAGTATCACACCGACCATTGTCGAACTGGCCAATGGTGGCAACGACGAAGTACG
>NZ_QFFU01000011.1 GCF_003131185.1 Pseudomonas ovata
CGGGCGACCTCGTTGGCGGTGGCGACCATTTCATGGAACGCCGTGGAGACCATGTCCACCGCTTCGCGCTGGCGGTTGGCCGCTTCGGCCATGTCACCGGACACGCGGGTGGCGCTCTGTGACGAATCAAGAATGCGCGTGGCGGCCTGGCCGATGTGCTGGATCAGGCTGCGGATGGCGCTCAGGAACTGGTTGAACCAGCCGGCCAGTTGCGCGGTTTCGTCGTTGCCGCGCACCGCCAGGGTCACGGTCAGGTCACCTTCACCCTGGGCAATGCCTTCAAGGCCGGTGGAGACGCTGTTGATCGGGCGCACGATCAGGCTGGCAAAACTGGCACCGACCAGGGCGAAAACCACGGCCAGCACGGCGGCGATAATGCCGATCAGCCAGGTCAGTTTATTGGCCGAGGCCATGACTTCATCCTGGCGGATCAGGCCGATGAAGCTCCAGCCCAACTGTGCCGAAGGATAGATGTTGGCCATAAAGTGCTCGCCGTTGATTTGTACCTGACGCAGGCCCTGGCCTGTCTTGGCCAGCTCACTGTAGCCGCCGCCCAGTTCGGCCAGTTTCTTGAAGTTGTGCTCGGGTTGCTTGGGGTCGACCAGCACGGTGCCGTTGTTCTCCATCAGCATCAGGTAGCCGGTCTCGCCCAGCTTGATCTGCTTGACGAGGGTGGTCAGTTGTTTGAGCGACACGTCGATATTGATCACCGCACCCTGATTGCCCAATGCGTTGGGAATGGCGCGCACAGTACTGACCAGCACGGCATCATCGGCGGCCCAATAGTGCGCTTCGGTGCGCAGAGTCTTGCCAGGGTTGGCCATGGCCAGGCTGTACCAGGGACGAGTACGCGGGTCGTAGTTGCTTAGCTGCGGTTCTTCGGGGCCGATAGCATAGCTGCCGTTGCTCAAGCCCAGCTGGACATAGGCATAGGCCGGGTGGCTCTTGATGATGCGAGTGAACAGGGCGGTGATCTGCCGGTCCGTTTCCGACGGCGCGGTGCTCGCGGCGTTGGCACTCATGTAGCTTTTCACGTCATTGCCGGAATTGCGCAGCAGCGGATTGCTGGCCAGGTAGTCGACATTCTGGCTGATGCCTTCGAAGAACAGTTGCATGGCGTTCTCGATCTGGCGGATCTCGCGGCCGCTGCTGTCGATAAAACCTTCGGTGGCTTCGCTGCGCAGGTTGAGGATGACGATGCTGGCGACGACCACGATGGGCAGGCACGCGATGATTGCAAACGCCCCCGTCAGCTTTTGCTTGATGTTCATGTAGGCTCCGGATTGCTTTATCAACCATGATTGCGCCACCGCAGATGCACGCAGGCGGCTCCTCCCAGGACGACCGGGATTTCAAGATGCTGCGAGAGGGTTTCGGCCGACAGACGGTATTCTTGAGCGGCCAAGGCTCTACATGGCGCTTTCGTAGGCAAGACTCGGGTTCCGGTACTACCTGAAAAACCCGCTGGGCGTCACGCCGAACTGCCGTTTGAACATGGTGGTAAATGCGCTGGGGCTGTCGTACCCCAGTTGCAGCGCCACATCGATGATGCGTTCGCCGCAGGCCAGCAGTTCCAGCGCCATCAAGAGCCGTGCCTGTTGGCGCCATTGCCCGAAGGTCATGCCGGTCTGCTTGTGGAACAGGCGCTGGATGGTCTTTTCATCCACCGCCAGGCGCTGTGCCCACAGGGCCAGGGTGCTGCTGTCGCCGGGGTTGTCCTGCAAGGTGGTGCAGATGGTTTTCAGGCGCGGATCGGTGGGTTGCTGCAAGGCCAGGGGCAGGGTGGGCAAGGTGACGATCTCGTCGAGGATCAAGCGCATGATCCGCCCGGTGCGCGAGTCTTCGGGGCCGCTCATGTCCAGCCCTACCGAGGCCTTGATCAGCTCGCACAGCAAGGCCGAGATGCTCACCGCCTTGGTCCGGGTCGGCAGACCCGCCGTGCACTCGGGCTGCACGAACACGCTGCGCATTTTTACCGCGCCCACACAGCGCACGGCATGCGGCTGCCCGCAGGGCATCCAGATACCGCGGCTGGGTGGCACCACCCACTGACAGGCGGCCGAGTGCACCACCATCACGCCTTCGATGGCATAGATAAGCTGATGCCTGGCATGGCTGTGCGAGGCAATGAACCAGTTTTCCGGGTAGTCCGTGGCGCTGCTGGTGATCGACCCGGCGCTGGCGTCGATTTCGGCTACGTGTTCTTGCAGTGATCGGATCATGGTGCTTAAACAGTCATCAAAGTGCAGGGCGCACTGTAGAACACCCTGCACGGCATGGGTATCAACGCACGCGGGTTTTCGGCAGCAAGGCGGTCACCAGCCCCAGCAAGGGCAGCCAGGCGATCAACTGGTAGACCCAGACGATGCCGAACCGGTCGGCCAACTCGCCCAGGCCTGCGGCACCGATGCCGCTGATGCCGAACATCAGCCCGAACATGATGCCCGAGACCATCCCGACCCGGCCGGGTACGGCCTCTTGCGCATAGACCACCAGGGCGGCGAACGCCGAGGACATCACCAGGCCGATGACCACTGCCAGCGCCGCCGTCCACGCCAGGTTGGCGTAGGGCAGGGCCAGGGCAAAGGGCGCCACGCCCAGGAACGAGACCCAGATCACCGCCTTGCGCCCGATGCGGTCACCCACCGGCCCGCCGGCAAAGGTGCCCAATGCCACGGCGGCAAGAAATACGAACAGATACAGCTGGCTCTGCTGTACGCTCACCCCGAACCGCTCGATCAGGTAGAAGGTGAAGTAGTTGGTGAATGAGGCGATATAGACGAACTTGGCGAACATCAGCAGGCAGATCACGACCATGGCCCGCACGACCTGGCTTGATGTCAGTCCCGACGCCAGGCTGGGTGGCATGCGCTTGAGCGTGGCCTGGCCATGACGCAGATTCCAGCGTGCCAGGCGCACCAGCACCCAGATTGCCAGCGCGGCGGCCAGCATGAACCAGGCAATCGCCGACTGCCCGTACGGAATCACCACCGCCGCGGTCAGCAACGGCCCGATGGCCGAGCCGGTATTGCCGCCGACCTGAAAGGTCGATTGCGCGGTACCAAAGCGTCCGCCCGAGGCCAGCCGTGCGACCCGCGAGGCCTCCGGATGAAAGGTCGCCGAGCCGACCCCGACCACGGCGGCGGCGACCAATAGCATCGCGTAGCTGTCGGCAAAAGCCAGCAAGGCCACGCCGACCAGGGTCATCACCATGCCAGAGGGCAGCAGCCAGGGCAGCGGACGCTTGTCGGTGTACATCCCCACCCAGGGTTGCAACAACGAAGCGGTAACCTGGTAGATCAGCGCAATCGAGCCAATCTGCGCAAAACTCAGGGAAAAATCGCTTTTAAGCAGGGGGTAGATGGACGGCAGCACGGCCTGGATCAGGTCATTGAGCAGATGGGCAAAGGCTGCCGCGCCAACGACGGGCAGCAAAAAGCCTGACGGCGCATGGGGATGAGCGGCAGGCGAGGACGTGCCGGGTATCGCGGTCTGTATTGTCATGAGCAAACACTGTACGCAGGGGCCAGAGACATGACGGCTTGCCGGATGAGGCCCGCCGCCTGTGAAGGTCTGGCCAGCGTAGGGGGTTACGCAATGCCTGTCTCGCGCGCTATGGGCGGTGACTGTTGCGTTTAGGACAATCTGCGCTTATTCGTGCAGTGATGGCGGCCAATGGCTTCTTCCGGGCCGCGGCCTGGCTTAAGATCCGTGCTCGCTGCAGAGCGCGCATACCCCATGGGCCCCGCAGGTGTCGGGGGCACAGACCGCTTCCGGTTGCGATCAGGATTATCGTTTTCAGGTAAAGGAGTACAGGTTCATGCCTGCTGTCAGCAGCATTTTTTCTTGCAGAACACTCAGGGCGACGGCGGTCGCGGCCTTGTCTGTGGCCTCGGTCGGGTGTACTCACACCACCCTGGAGCAGCAGTTCCAGGGCATCGAGGCCTGTGATATCAAGGATGTGTACCTTGATGCCAATACCAGCAAGGCCACAGGCGCCTATTTTACCGAGCGCCGGTTGCAGCCGTGCCGCCTTGATGAGGCAGCGTTCTATTGCATCAAGGACACGTTCTACGGGTTGACCGTAAGTGAGGTGGTCATTCCCTATCGCGGGCCGTTCAGCGTGCATGCGGTGTATCTGGAAGAAAGCCGCCCCGTGGTCGAGCAAAGGCTGCGGGCGCGGTTCAAGGGCATTGCATTCAACCGTGATGACGGCGCTACGCCGTTTTTGATCGACGATCCCAAACAGCCGGGGCGTACGGTGTTTTATTGTGACCGGCACAGCGAGTGAGGCGGGACATATGAACGCAAGACTCGCTCCGGTTGTACCAGGGAGCGGGTCTTGCCAGGCATGTCAGGATTTGAAGCGTCCCACCAGCCGGTTCAGCTCTTGCGACAGGTCCGACAGGCGTCCCGAGTCGTCCTGGGCCGAATGGGCCAGGCTTTCAACCAGCTGGGCATCGTCGTAGATCTGCTGGATGTGGCGGTTGATTTCTTCGGCCACGCTGTGCTGCTCTTCGGCGGCGGCCGAAATCTGCAGGTTCTGATCGCGTATTTCGTTGACCGACAGCTGGATGCCTTCAAAGCTGTCGCGCGCGCTTTCAATGGATGAGACGCTGGCACGCGAGAGGTCCAGGCAGCTTTCCATCTTCAGCGTCACTTCTTCGGTCTTGCTGCCCAGCGTGCCCAGCAACTGTTCGATTTCGCCTGTGGAGTCGGAGGTGCGCTTGGCCAGCGCCCTGACTTCATCGGCCACCACGGCAAAGCCACGGCCCTGATCACCCGCGCGGGCCGCTTCGATGGCGGCATTGAGGGCCAGCAGGTTGGTCTGCTCGGCAATGCTGCGGATGGTGCCGATGATCTGGTTGATGCTGCGGCTGCCGGCCTCCAGCTCCAGCATGGCCTGGGACGACTCGGTCAGGCGCCGGCCCAGCCGATTGACGTTGTCGGTGGTGGCCTCGATCTGTTGCTTGCCCTCGGCCACTCGACGGTGCCCGTTCTCGGCAGAGCCTGCCGCGCCGCTGCACGAGCGCGCCACTTCGTTGGCGGTGGCCACCATTTCGTTGAATGCCGTGGAGACCAGCTCGACCGCCTCACGCTGGCGCTCGGCCGCCTTGTTCATGTTGGTGGCGACCTCGCTGTTGGTGCGCGAGGCATCCTGCAGGTTGGTCGATGCCGCACCAATGTGCTGAATCAACTGGCGGATGGCGCCCAGGAATTTATTGAACCAGCCTGCCAGTTCGGCCGTCTCGTCCTTGCCTTGCACCGACAACTCTTTGCGCAGATCACCTTCGCCCTGGGCAATGGCCTGCAAGCCGTGGCTCACCTGGTTGATGGGTTTGACGATGATCCGGGAGAAGGCGGCCGCCACCAGCCCGAAGATCAGCACCAGTATCGCGACAATGGACATCGTCAGGTAGGTCATCCGCGTGGCCTCGGCCATGACCTCGTCATGTTCGATCAAGCCGACATAGCGCCAGCCAAGGACAGGCGATGTCCAGACGTTGGCCATGTAGCGCACGCCGTTGATTTCAACTTCAGTGGCGCCTTGTTCAGTGCTTGCCAGTTGTGCGTAAGGCGCGCCCAGTTCCTTGAGCGGTTTGAAGTTGTGCCCCGCGTCTCGCGGGTCGACCAGCACCACGCCATCCTCGACCAGCATGACGTAGCCGCTTTTGCCCAGCTTGATGCTCTTGATCAGTTCAGTCAGGTTCTTGAGCGAAACACTGACGACAAAGACGCCCTTGGGTTTGCCGGCGCTGTCCAGCAAGGTGCGGGCGCTGCCCACCAGGGCGACGTCGTCCTTGGCGTAGTAATAGGCCGGTGTACGCACACTCTTGCCAGGGCTGGCCATCGCCGCTTTATACCAGGGGCGTGCGCGTGGATCGTAGTTGGCCAGTTGTGGGTCATCCGGCCATTTGGCATAGGTGCCATCCTCCAGGCCGATCGAGAGGATCGCGGCCGAAGGGTGCGTGGCGCCGTAGCGCGCAAAGCGCTCGATGGTCTGGGCGGCTGGGGCGGGAAGCGGCTCGCTGGCGGCGTTGGCGCCTCGATAATCCTTCAAGGTCTCGACAGTGCTGTAGGCCGGGTCAGTCGACATCTGGTCGACGTTCTGCGCCGTGCCGTCGAAGAACTGACGAATGTTGCCGTCAATCTGCAGCATCTCCCGCGTGCTGCCGTCGACAAATTGCTCGAATGCCTGGGTACGCGTATTCAGGATAGCGATCACGGCCACCACGCTCACCGGAATGAACGCCACCGATATGAACGCCAGCACCAGCTTGTTCTTGATATTCATGGGCAGACCATCTGTTTAGGAGGATGCGCAAATGGCCGGCTACAGGGGCGACTTGCCTGGTTTGTGTCGGCCAATAACAGCAAAACTTGAAGCAAGGTGGGTAAACCATCCTGTGCAGACACAGCGACCAGGCTTTAAGATTCAGGACTTTGTGCACCGGGGAATGAAAAGGTGTGTATCCCAGGGAGTGGTGACCGAGTGAATCCTGCGCAGCTGCGCTTCAGACCGAGACTCATCCTGGCGCTGGCCATGTCGGTGCTGGCCGGCCTCTGGCTGGGCGCGCCGGTGCTGTCCAATGCCTGGATGCTGTTGACGGAGCGCAACAACTTCATTCCGGCCGAGTCATCGATCTGGACCTTCGAGCCCTATGAAATCAACCAGGGATCTTCCAATTACTGGATCTACGGTGAAGACCGGGTCAATTACTACTACTTTGCCTATACCCCACAGATGCCTTACCGGCTGATTGCCAAGCGCAATCGGTGTGCAGGTTTTGACCGGCGCGATGTCCGCACCTGGTGCGCGCCGTAACACCTGTCTTTTCGCGACACTCCCTGTTTTCCCTTGGCTGGATTACCTTTTATGAAGCGTTGGATATGCCAGGTGATGGTGGCAGCAAGTGCCCTGTCGCTGTTTGATGGATCAGAGGCGCAGGCCGCCAGTTTCGACTGCCGCAAGGCCACGGCCGACGTTGAACACATGATTTGCGATACACCTTCATTGTCATTGCTCGATGAGCAACTGGCGGCCGCCTTCAAACCGCTGAAAAACCAGCGCTCGTTGCAGTCGATCCAGAGCGATTGGCTGGCAAGCGTGCGTGACGAGTGTGAGACGGTCGAGTGCCTGGAGGATGCTTACACACGGCAGGTGCGTTTCCTGACGCCGGTGCCGGAAAAGTCGTCGGTAAATCCGAAGAGCCTGCAGCCGTTGCCGACCGGGCAGGGTTATGTTCAGCGTGATCACCCGTGGCCGCGCTGGACGCTGTCCGGCATGCCGCAAGGCGACCTGGGTCGCCAGCGCTATATTGTTGCCGCTACCCGGCGCTCAGGCATCATGCATGTCATCCTGTTTTCCGGGGACTTCGATAAAAGCCTGTTCTGTTACCGGGGCAATTTGTACGAGTACGTCGACAAGTTCCCGGGACCCCGACCGACCCTGCACACCATTGCCGAGAACATTTGCCTGGACGGGGCTGACGATATCGGGGGCAACGATGAGGGCAAACATTATGCCGGCCTGATTGATGGCATGCTTTATTACCGCCAGCAGATGAGCACCTATGAGTTCAAGGGCATGTCCTACGTGCTGGGCTCCAATGCGGCACCGCGGGAAAGCAGTCTGCTGCACCGGTCGCTTTCCCGCTCGCTGGAAAACGCCAAGGCGGTCTTGTTGTTCTCTGCTGACAACGGTTACGGCCAACTGGGCATGTATTACAGCCATGTCGGAAAGTCAGAAGACATTGCGCCCGGCAATGGCCCGCAAACCCGATGGCTGATCTACAACCCCACCTGGAACCCGTCGCGCCCGGTGGTGTATTTCATCAACAGCCTGAGCTTTATCTGGCGTGCTGACCTGGTCGACAAGACGCTGAGCAAGATTATCGAGGTGGACGACAAGACGCAGGTCCACAGCCCGACCCCGATGGAGGTCAATGGTCGGGAAGGCGTCATTTACCTGGAGGATGACCAGTTGATGATGGCCATAGCGCCGGATGACTGATGTGAAATCCAACAGCTCAAGTTTGACGTCATGACCCTGTGGCGGCGCATGCTCTGCGGCATATTGATCCACGGGCTTTTTTGCGTGGGCTACGTTTTTCTCAACGACTTCGTGGCCCATCTCTACGGCTCGATCAATGGCGGGCTGACGTCACGGGGCGTGAATATCCGGCTGACCAGCCGGTTTCTCTTCGAGGTGTTCATCGGCATCAACCTGGTGCTGGCGTTGATACCGTCACTGCGGATCAGGTTGTTGCTGTGGGCGGTGTGGGTGGCGCTGATTCCCTTGTGGTTGCTGCCGTACCACCCGTTGCGGGCGTTGTTCTATGGTGTTGCCCAAGGGGCCTTTACCCTGGCGGCCATCCTTGCCTGCGCCGGGCTGGATGCCTGGTGCCGGCGTAAGGTCGCCGTCGGAAAAACCTCGGGGCTGGCACAGGAGCTGAAGGACATTGCCGGACATTTTCCACCGCGGCTGCCGGCACTTCGCGAAGGTTATCCGTGGGTACGGTCGCTGGCGTCCGTGGGCATGGGCGCCTACCAGATGGCCTTCATGCCCTGCGCCGCCAGCCGGCAACGGTTGCACAGCCTTATCGAACGCCAGGGGCTCACCACTGAAATAGCGCGCACGGCGCGTTTCGTCACGCTTGGCAATGCTGAGGGTGAAGTGCTGTCATGGCGTGAAAACGCCGAGTTCGACGGGCATGCAGTGATCATGATCACCCACAGCGCCGCCCTGGTGCAGGCCGTGCGCGAGCTGCCCATCACGCCGCCTGCGCCGTGGGTCGTGTTTCCTGACTTCAACCCGCAAGGGCTGGGCAATATGCAGGGCACTCTGCTGGGATGGTGGGCGTTGTATTTCCAGCCTTTCTGGGACTCGCTCGACGTATCGCAAAAGCAGGCGTTTCTTGATGAGCGCAAGGCACCGTTGGCGTGGCGGGAGTATCTTGAGTTTCATGCTGACGGTATTCAGTGATCCGTCAGCGGGCCCTCAAGCCCGCGCAAACTGCTTGCGATAGCTCATCGGGCTCACCCCCACCAGATTGCGGAAATGCCGCCGGAACGATTCCTCGGAACCAAAGCCGGCCTTTTCCACCACTTCGCTGAGCCTGACCCGCGAGGACTCCAGCAGCTCCTTGGCGTAGGCCACCCGCTCACCCAGCAGCCAGTCGTATGGCGTCAGCCCCGTGCATTCCATGAAACTGCGATGCAGCGTACGGGTGCTCACGGCGGCACGGTCGGCCATGTCCTTGATGGTCAACGGGCGCTGCAGATCGCTGCGGATCCAGTCCATCAGGTTGGAAATGGGCGCATCGCTGGTGCTGACCAGCTGGCGGGTGGCGTATTGCGACTGGCCACCTTCGCGGTGCGGCGGGATGACCATGCGTTGGGCGACCATGTTGGCCACGCGCGAACCATGATCCTTGCGCACCAGGTGCAGCATCATGTCCAGGCCGGCCGCGGAGCCTGCGGCGGTGACGATGGTTTCTTCATCGACGTACAGCTCGTTGGGCTGGATGCTCAGCGCCGGGTACATGCTGGCCAGCAGGTCGGTGAAGCGCCAGTGCGTGGTGACCTTGTGGCCGTCGAGCAGGCCGGCGGCGGCCAGCACAAAGGCGCCGGTGCAGATCGAGCAGATGCGCGCGCCACGGGCATGGGCGGCCTGCAGTTGGTCGATCAGGCGTTGTGGCACTTCGGCTTCGACACCGCGCCAGCCGGGCACGATGATGGTGTCCGCGCTTTCCAGCAGCACTTCGCCTGCGGTGGGGGTGATGGTGATGCCGCCAGCGGCGGTGATCGGGCCGTCGTCCACCGCGTAGGTGGCAAACTCGTACCAGGGCACGCCCAGTTCCGGGCGCTTGAGGGCAAACACCTCGACCGTGCAGCCGAATTCGAAGGTGCACAACTGGTTGTAGATGAGCGCGACGACGAGATGATTCTTCATGGCAGCATGTGACCGGATATTGGCATTACCGACAGTAGTTGGCCTTGATGCTACTGCGTAATCTTTGCCCTGTCACTGAGGTGAAATCATTTTTTCGGAGCCCGTTCCATATGTCACTCAATATCGGTATCTATGTATTTGACGACGTCGAAGTCCTGGACTTCGCAGGGCCCTACGAAGTCTTTACCACCGCCACACGCATGCACGGGCGCAACAGCCGTGACGACCGTGCGCTGTTCAATGTCTTCACCATCGGCCGTACCACCGCGCCCGTCCGGGCCCGGGCAGGCCTGAAGGTCGACCCGGACTACTCGATCCATGACCATCCGCCGCTGGATTGCCTGATCGTGCCCGGTGGCGTGATTACCGCCGAGATGGAAAAGGCCGATGTCATCGAGTGGATCAGCCAGCAGTCGGTGCCCGGCCGCGTAGTGGCTGCCGTCTGCACCGGTGCCTTCCTGCTGGCCCGCACCGGCAAGCTGACCGGTCGACAGGTGACCACGCACTGGGAAGACATTGCCGACCTCAAGGAGATGTTCCCCTCGATCGATGTGCTCAGCACCTTGCGCTGGGTGGACGAGGGCGCGTTCGTGACGTCGGCGGGCATTTCGGCCGGCATCGACATGAGCCTGCACCTGGTCGAGCGCTTGCACGACCGTGCGCTGGCCGAGCGTACCGCGTTGCAGATGGACTTCGACTGGACTGAAAACGACTGACAGGTCTGCGTCACGAGGCCTGATGTAACACGTCTTTTACACGCACAGCAGCGCCGGCAGGAGCGGCGCCAGACCTGACCCTGCTTTGCCCCGTCATTCGGGGCATTGCGCCGTTGTGCCCGTCATACAGGCCTGGTCAACGGTGTAGCCGATGCGCATATTCGTGTGCATTGCCTTTGATCTGTTGCCATATTTGCTACCTAGCCAGGGAGCAGGGCAAGACGCATTCGCCATCCCCACCCGCCTGATCGCAGGCTTGCGTCCACAGAGTCAAGGAAACATGAAAACCCATTTCTTCAAGATCGTTCAGACCGTTGCTCAGCATGGTTCTTTCTCCGAGGCTGCCGCTATCATGGGCTGCAGCCAGTCGAATATCAGTTATGCCATCAAGGAGGTTGAAGACTACTTCGACAAGCGCCTGTTCATCCGCAGCCGCACAGGCTGCACGCTGACCCCCGAAGGCAAGATCATCACCCAGACCCTGAGCAACATGCTGGCCACGCTTGAGCAACTAAAAAAAATGGAGTCAGTGGCACTGTAGCCATCCATTACAGCACGCATATGCAGGAAACCAACCTGGGACCTTCGCTTGATTTTCTCGCCCGGTATTACCCTGATATCCAGTTGAGTGTATTACACAGTACCGACCTGCACCCCAGCCTGGACCCCCTGCGCCGTGAAGCGGCCGACATCCTCATCCTGCCCAGCACCGTGCTTGACGAGCACCATATCGAACACCATCGCTGGTCTGACCACTATGTCATGGTGGTTGCCCGTCACCTCAGGAACACTGCCCAGAGCCTGGCTGAAATGGCACAGACCGTACGGTATGTGGCCTGGCGTCATCCGGGACTCGACCGGCTGCACAGTCAACTGGCCGCTGCCCAGTTTCGCCTGAGCCATCGCGGCGAGCTAAGCTGCCTGGAGACCTTGCTGGACCTGGTGATCAAGGGCCATTGCCTGACGGTATTGCCCAGTGCCTTGCTGCCACGGCCCAATCCGGGGCTGGAGTACCTGACCCTGCCAGTGCCGGTGAGCCGCCGTATCAGTGTCGTGGCACGGCCGTCATCCTTGTTGTCCAACGCCGCTGCGGTGGTCATCGACGCCTTGAAAAGGGCACCGGCTTTTCAGGCCGCGCGCCCCTTGCCACAGGACTGCAATCAACTTTGATGCAACGATTGTCCCGTCAGGGGCTCATACACAGTAGCTGAATTTCCGAGAGCTGGTCTCTCGCGCCGTACCACTTCAAGCGGGTGAATGGACTTATGACAACACCGGACAAAGAGTATGTGAACTGGCTGGTCGAGCAATCGATGCTCAACGCCGCCCGCCAACGTGCCAAGACCTACGGCGGGCAGGGGCGGCTCTGGCAGCGCCCGTTCGCCCAGGCCCGGCCTCGTGATGCCTCGGCCATCGCTTCGGTGTGGTTCACCGCTTACCCGGCGTCGATCATTACCCGCGAGGGCGGTTCGGTCCTGGAGGCATTGGGCGATGAGGAACTCTGGCGTGCGCTGTCGGAAGTCGGCATCCAGGGCATTCACAACGGGCCGTTGAAGTTGTCGGGCGGGCTGCAGGGCTACAACCGCACGCCCAGCATTGACGGTAATTTCGACCGCATCAGCTTCGGTATCGACCCGGAGCTGGGCAGTGAAACCCACCTGCTTAACCTCAGTCGCATTGCCGCTGCGCACAATGCGGTGGTAATCGACGACATCATTCCGTCGCACACCGGCAAGGGGGCGGACTTTCGCTTGGCCGAGATGGCGTACGAAGACTACCCCGGCCTCTACCACATGGTCGAAATCCGCGAGGAAGACTGGCCACTGCTGCCGGCGGTACCCGAGGGCCGTGATGCGGTCAACCTGGTGCCGGACGTCGTCGACCTGCTGCGCGACAAGCACTACATCGTCGGCCAGTTGCAGCGGGTGATCTTTTTCGAGCCAGGGGTCAAGGAAACCGACTGGAGCGCCACCGATATCGTGGTGGGCGTGGACGGCAAGCCACGACGCTGGGTCTACCTGCATTACTTCAAGGAAGGCCAGCCGTCGCTGAACTGGCTCGACCCAAGTTTTGCGGCGCAACAGATGATCATCGGCGATGCACTGCACGCCATCGACGTCATGGGTGCGCGCGTGCTGCGTCTGGATGCCAACGGTTTTCTCGGGGTGGAGCGCAAGATCGAAGGCGGAGCCTGGTCGGAGAGCCATCCGCTGTCGATCACCGGCAATCAGTTGATTGGCGGGGCGATTCGCAAGGCTGGCGGCTTCAGCTTCCAGGAACTGAACCTGACCATCGACGACATTGCCTCGATGTCGCACGGCGGTGCCGACCTGTCCTATGACTTCATTACCCGGCCGGCCTACCAGCATGCGCTACTGACCGGCACCACCGAATTCCTGCGCCTGATGCTGCGCCAGGTGCATGCTTTCGGCATCGATCCGGCGTCGCTGATCCATGCCTTGCAGAACCATGATGAACTGACCCTGGAACTGGTGCATTTCTGGACCCTGCACGCCCATGATACCTACCACTATCAAGGGCAGACCTTTCCCGGCAACATCCTGCGCGAGCATATTCGTGAAGAGATGTACGAGCGCCTGGCCGGTGAGCACGCGCCGTACAACCTCAAGTTCGTCACCAACGGCGTGTCATGCACCACGGCCAGCATCATCACCGCCGCCCTGGGCATCCGCGACCTGGACACGTTGACCGAGGAAGATATTCGCCAGGTCCAGCATATTCACCTGCTGCTGGTGATGTTCAATGCCATGCAGCCTGGCGTGTTTGCGCTGTCGGGTTGGGACATGGTGGGTGCCTTGCCGTTGCCGGCCGAGCAGGTCGAGCACCTGATGCAGGACGGCGACACGCGCTGGATCCACCGTGGCGCCTACGATCTGGTCGATTCCGATCCGACGGTGGCGGTGTCATCCGGCGGCATGCCACGGGCCAGAAGCCTGTACGGCAGCCTCAGCGAACAGTTGCAACGGCCGGACTCGTTTGCCTCGCAGCTCAAGAAGATCCTGGCGGTACGCCGCGCCTATGACATTGCGGCCAGCCGTCAGGTGCTGATTCCGGATGTCGAGCATCCGGGCCTGTTGATCATGGTGCATGAGCTGCCGGCGGGCCGCGGCACCCAGATCACGGCGCTGAACTTCAGCAACCAGCCGATCACCGAAACCCTGCATCTGCCGGCCGATATCGTACCGGGGCCGGTGGTCGACATCATCAACGAGCGGGTCGAAGGCGACCTGAGCGAGCAGGGCGAATTCACCATCAACCTGGATGCCTATGAGGGCCTGGCGTTGAGAGTGGTGAGCAATCTGGTGTGATCATGCCGGCGGCAATCGTGCTTTAATACGCGCCCTTCACGGCACACGGCCAGTATCTGGCCGTGTTTCACCCTGCAAGCATTCTTCATTCAAGGCGGTTATGGACACGGGCACCCGACTCAAGCTGGTTCGCGAAAGCCACAAACTCTCACAGCGCGAGCTGGCCAGACGCAGCGGCGTGACCAACGCGACCATTTCGTTGATCGAGCAAAACCGCGTCAGCCCCTCTGTCAGTTCCCTGAAAAAACTGCTTGAAGGCATTCCCATGAGCCTGGCGGAATTCTTCACCTTCGATCAGCCGCCTGGGCGCGTCAACGAGCAACACGTCTTCCGCGCCGGCGACCAGCCGGACCTGGGCCGTGATGGCCTGCGCCTGCTGTTGGTGGGGGCCACCTTGCCCAGCCGGCAGATGCGCTTCCTGCGTGAGCAGTACGCCCCCGGTGCCAGCTCCGGTGACGAGTCCATCGTGCATGCCGAAGGCGAAGAATGCGGCCTGGTCACCCGTGGCACCATCGAGCTGACCATCGACGGTCAGGTCCATGTGCTGGGGGCTGGCGATGGCTATTATTTCCCGACCACCCTGGCGCACCGCTTTCGCAACATTGGCCAGGATGAGGCGGAAATCATCAGCGCCAACACACCGGCCAATTTCTGACCCTGAAACAAACCTTGAACACGGATTAAATCTGGCCCGCCTTGTGCACGATCATCGTGGAGCAAGGTCTCAGGCTGTATAGGGCAGGGTGAGGGAGAAGGTTATGGTGCGTCTATGTGCAGTGATGCTGATGGGGCTGCTCGGTGGCCTTGTTTCGGTGCAGGCCCAGGCCGACACGCCAACGCTCTGGGGCGCAGGTTTTCACGAGTTGAGCTTTGCCGACCCGCTCGACGGGCAGGCGATGCGGGCCATTGCCTTTTATCCTTCCACCGCCGCCGAGCATGTCAACCGGTTGCGCGGCTACGATGTCGAGGCCACGGCTGACGCCCCGGTTGCCATGGGCCGCTTTCCGCTGCTGTTGCTGTCGCACGGCAACACCGGCACGCCACTGGCCATGCATGACCTGGCCACCTCGCTGGCGCGCCAGGGTTTTGTGGTGGTGGCGGTGGTGCACCCCGGCGACAACGACCGCGACCACAGCCGCCTGGGCAGCTTGAGCAACCTGTATGGCCGGCCCTTGCAGATTTCTGCCGCCATCAGCGCCGCCTTGCAGGAACCCTTGTTGGCTCCTTACCTGAGTGCCAGCCAGGTCGGGGTGATCGGCTATTCGGCCGGTGGCGAGACCGCGCTGATTCTGGCCGGCGCCCAGCCGGACCCGAAACGCCTGCGCCAGTACTGCATCGAACGCCCCGACGACCAGGATGCCTGCAAGACCCAGGGTCACCTGGTGGCTGACCGCGACGACCTGCATGCCGAGGCCGATCCACGGGTGGGCGCGCTGTTACTGATGGCGCCGTTGAGCCTGATGTTCGGCCGCCAGACCCTGAGCGATGTGCATGTGCCGGTGCTGATGTATGCCGGCGACGACGACCGCCTGCTGGCGCTGGACAAGAACGCCGAGGCCCTGGCGCGCAAGCTGCCGCAGGCGCCCGACTACAAGTTGCTGGCCGGGGCCGGGCATTTCGTGTTCATGGCCCCGTGCAGCGACGAACAGCGTGCGACCATGCCGATTCTGTGCAACGACGCCGAAGGCGTGGACCGCGAGGACATCCATCGCACCTTGAGTGCCGAGGCGGGGCGTTTCTTCAGCGACGCCCTGGGCACCCCGGAAAGCGACCGCTCCGGCCTGCAGACCGCACACCACCTGTAGGAGCGCGCTTGCCCGCGACCGGCTGCGTTAGCAGTCGTAAAATTTCAGCGTTTCACAAATTTTTGCGAGCGCTTCGCACTCGGTCGCGGGCAAGCGCGCTCCTACAGACAGGGGCCGTGTATGAAGCCGCTTGGCCGTTACACAGGGAGCGGCGTAGCCGCTTCCAGCGATCGCAGGTAAGTGCCGAGGCGGGGCGTTTCTTCAGCGATGCCCTGGGCACCCCGGAAAGCGACCGCTCCGGCCTGCAGACCGCACACCACTTGTAGGAGCGCGCTTGCCCGCGACCGGCTGCGTTAGCAGTCGTAAAATTTCAGCGTTTCACAAATTTTTGCGAGCGCTTCGCACTCGGTCGCGGGCAAGCGCGCTCCTACAGACAGGGGGCGCGTATGAAGCCGTTCGGCCGTTACACAGGCAGCGGCGCAGCCGCTTCCAGCGCCCGCAGGTAATCACCAAACCCGCCCTGTGCCCGTGGGTCCAGGCGGGTGCTGGTGGTCACCTGCGGGCGGCAGCTCCAGGCGATGCGGGCGCCGGTGATTTCCAGTTGGCGTACCAGGTGCACATCCTCATGGCAGGCCAGCGCCGGGAATCCGCCGGCGCGCTGGTAGGCCTGGGCGCTGATGCCCAGGTTGGCGCCGTGGATATGGCGATGATCGTCGCGCTGCTGGTACAGGCTCAGGTAATGCGCCCTGGCCGCTGGCGAATAGTGTTCGCACCACTGGCTTGGGGTCACGGTGCCGCATACGGCATCGGCGTCGAGCAGCAATTGCTCGTACAGCCAGTCTTCGGCCACGGTGCTGTCGCCGTCGGTGCACGCCAGCCAGCGCGCCCCTGCGTCAACCAGTGCCCGGGCGCCGGCCGCACGCGCCTGACCAACGTTGCGGGCCTCCACTTCCAGCGTCATCACGCCGCGACGACGGGCAATCTCGGCCGAACGATCGGTGCAGCTGTCGAGCACCACCAGAATGCACACGGGCTCGCCATGCAGGCCCGGATGCACGGCGGCCAGTTGCACGGTGGCCAGGCACAGGTCCAGCAACTGTTCTTCATTGTGAACCGGGATGAGCACGCCGATCATCATCGAACTCCTTTTGCGCGACTGAAAGCCTGTCACGGCTGAATACATCCAGAAGAAAGTCCGCCTCCCGGTGCGTGCAGATCCGGTGCAGAGGCAAGTGCTCGGCAAGCAAGCGGTGCACCTGTTCGGCATCCAGCGGACAGCCTTCGATGGCCGGGCGCCAATGGCAGGCCAGCAATTGGCCGTCGTCGCTGAGCGAGGTCAGCGCGCGCCTGATCAATTGCTGCAGGTCCTGTGCGTCCAGGTAATAACCCAGTTCGCTGAACACGATCAGGTCGAAAGGACCTTCGGGCCAGTCGTGGGGCAGGCGACCCTGGATGACCGTGGCGTGGGCCACACCGTCCAGGCGCTGGCGGGCCAGGTTCACTGCACGGTTTGAGGTGTCGCAGCCCAGGAAGCGGTCACAGCGCCCGGCCAGGGCGGCGCTCAACTCGCCATTGGCGCAGCCGGGCTCGAAAATCGACCGATAGTGCTCGCGGGGCAGGGTGGCGAGGGTCAGCGCCCGCTTGCGCCGTTCATACCAGCGCTGGCGGAAGGCCCAGGGATCGTCAGTGTTCTGGAACAGGTCATCGAAATAATCGTCCGCCACACTCATAGGAACACCAGTTCGAACGGTTGCAACAGGCGCGCCTGTGCCCATACAGGCAGTACCGGTGCCAGGCCGATGGCCGGATCGCCTTGCAACTGGCTGACAAAGGCCTGCACGGCGTCATGCTTGCGTGCCAGCAAGGCCGGGTCCAGGAGCAATTTGCGTGCACGTTCCCAGGGCAGGCGCTCGTCTTCCGGGCCTGCCCAGTGCCAGGCCCAGATCGGCACTTCGTTGAACTGCGCACCGACTGCCGCGCAGGCGTTGGCGCACGCACGCCCCACGGCTTCGTGATCACCATGCCCGTCGCCGCGCCAGGTGCCGAACACCACGTCGGTGGGCAGCAGGTGCCTTTCCAGAAAGGCTTGCAGTTCGGCTTCGCGCTCGACCACGGCGCCGTCCTGGTACGCACTGCGCAGCCAGGGCAGGTCAGCCGGCAGGCCGAGCCGCTGCAGCGCCTCGGCGCTTTCTTCAGGGCGGGCCGCTGCCAGGCGCGAGGCCGGCCAGAGGGCCGAGCCCGGGTGACTGGCGGTGCCGTTGGTGACCGAAATCAGCAACAGTTCGCGTTCAAGAAGGTGCAGCTGGCTCATCAGGCCGCCACAACCGAGCACTTCATCGTCTGGATGCGGCGCCACGATCACTGCCCGGCACTCTGGGGGCACCAGCAGGTCGGCGCTGATGGCGGGTACGGCGGCCAGCCTGCTTGAGGCCTGCCAGGCACTGAGCGGGGTGCCGCGACCATCGACGTCGTCGCTGACCACGAAGCCTTCATTCATAGGTTCCATTCCTGGATGGGTGCGTGCTTCACGGCCAGTAGGCCGAGTGTCGCCAGGTCACGCTCGGCATGACTCTGGCGCAGGAATACGGGCAGGTCGGCCATCAAACGGGCAAATCCTGTGTCCTTGCAATAAGGCCCGGCGCCCAGCGCCCGGCCTACATGGCTGATCACGGTATCGACACACGCCTCGACACTGGCGCGGCAGCGCCGGGCCAGGTGTTCAGCGTCTGCCAAGGGATATTGGTCAAGTTGCACGGCCGCGTTGCGCAGCACCTGCACGGCACTGTACAGCGCCGCATCCACGGCACCCAGGTGCGCCAGGGCATGCGGTTCATCACGTTGCGCCAGTTGGCGCGGCAGATACCGCGCCAGTGCCTGGGCCGCCCCGTACCAGCAGGCGGCAATGCCGATTGCCCCTTGCCAGAAGCCCTGGCGTTGCAGGTAAGCACCAGGCGCGCCGACCCGCCAGCCGACGGCGTGCTCGAAGCCTACCTCGACACTGGCGGTTGCCCCCATGCCCACCGCGCACCAGCCCTCGTCGGTCACCTGTACGCCGGGCTGATCGAGCGCCACCGCGACCAGTTGCTGGCGGTTCTGCTCGTCCCAGGCGGTCAACAGCGCGTGACTGAGCACCGGCGCGCCGCTGCACCAGGCCTTGAGGCCATCCAGGCGCACGGTGTCGCCGACACCGCTGACCCGCACGCAGGCCTGCGGTGGTTCGGCGGCCCACATCCCCCAGGTGCTGCCCGCAGGAACCTGCGGCGCACCCAGTTCGGCCATGATTGCCAGCGCATCGGTGTGGCCTTCGTAGAACTTGCATAATCCAAGGTCATGGCCGGCTACGCAGGCCAGGGCCTGCCAGCGCGCCAGGGTCTGGCCGCCTGCCGGTAACGGCAGACGATCAAGGCCCTGGCTGACCATCTCTTGCAGGCACACGCTCAATTCAGCGGTGCCGGCCCGGGTGAGGCTGTGCTGGTCGAAGAATGCGGCCAGCATGACGGTTACGCCTGTTCGTCGTGCTGCAGTTCGAACAGCAGCAGCGAGCGTGGCGTGACGGTGTAGGTGCTGCCCGACTCCAGGCGCGTCTTGCGCGGTGCATCGTCCAGGTTTGTGTCGATCAGGCAGGTGTAATGCGTGCCTTCCGGTACCTCGGGCAGGGTGAATTCCACGCCTTCGTGATGCGCATTGACCACCAGCAGCAAGGTGGCGTCGGCACCGGGCCGACGAATACCGGTTTCCTGGGCGCGACCGTCCATCAGCATGCCCAGGCAACGACCGTTAGGGTCCTGCCACTGCTCGACGCTCATTTCATTGCCGTCCGGCGCCAGCCAGGTGACGTCTTTGACGCCGATTTCCTCGTTGTAGTCGCCCACCAGGAAACGGCTGCGACGCAGGATCGGGTAACTCTGGCGCAGCTTGATCACGCGTTTGACGAACTTGAGCAAGGCCTCGCCGTCACCGTCCAGGTTCCAGTTGATCCAGCCGATCTCGCTGTCCTGGCAATAGGCATTGTTGTTGCCATGCTGGGTTCGGGCGAACTCGTCACCGGCGACCAGCATCGGCGTGCCCTGGGCCAGCAGCAGGGTAGCGAAGAAGTTGCGCATCTGGCGCAGTCGCAGGGCGTTGATCTCGCCATCGTCAGTCGGGCCTTCGACACCGTGGTTCCAGGACAGGTTGTTGTTGCTGCCGTCCTGGTTGTTTTCGTCGTTGGCTTCGTTGTGCTTGTCGTTGTATGACACCAGGTCGTGCAGGGTGAAGCCGTCGTGGGCAGTGATAAAGTTCACCGACGCCTGTGGGCGACGGCCGCGCTGGTTGAACATGTTGCCCGAGGCGGTAAGGCGTGCGGCAAAGTCAGGCAACTGCGCTTCGTCGCCTTTCCAGAAGGCGCGCACCGTGTCGCGGAACTTGTCATTCCATTCCATCCAGCCCGGCGGGAAACCACCGACCTGATAACCGCCCGGGCCGCAGTCCCAGGGCTCGGCGATCAGTTTGACCTGGCGCAGCACCGGGTCCTGGCGGCAGGCAACCAGGAAGCTGTGGCGCTCGTCGAAGCCGTCGTGGTAGCGGCCCAGAATCGTCGCCAGGTCGAAGCGGAAGCCGTCGACATGCATTTCCGAGGCCCAGTAGCGCAGCGAGTCGGTGACCATCTGCAAGACGCACGGGTGGCTCAGGTCCAGGGTGTTGCCGGTGCCGGAGTCGTTGATGTAGAAGCGCTTGTCATCGGGCATCAGGCGATAGTAGGAGGCGTTGTCGATACCGCGCATCGACAGGGTAGGGCCCAGTTCGTTGCCTTCGGCGGTGTGGTTGTAGACCACATCGAGGATGACCTCCAGGCCGCCCTTGTGCATGTGCGCGACCATTTCCTTGAACTCGGCAATCTTGCCGTGGGCCAGGTAGCGCGGGTCCGGGGCGAAGAAGGCAATGCTGTTGTAGCCCCAGTAGTTGGTCATGCCCTTTTGCAGCAGGTGCTGGTCATTGACGAAGGCATGGATGGGCAGCAGCTCGACCGAGGTCACGCCCAGCTTGCGGATGTGTTCGATGACTTCCGGCACTTTCAGGCCCAGGAAGGTGCCCTTGTATTCTTCAGGTACGGCCGGGTGCAGCTTGGTGTACCCGCGTACGTGGGTTTCATAGAGGATGGTCTTGTCCCACGGCGTACCGACACGCTGGTCGCGGCCCCAGGTATAGGCTTCGTCGATGACCTTGCTCTTGGGTACAAAGGGTGCGCTGTCGCGCTCATCGAAGCTCAGGTCGCCATCGGGGTGGCCGATGGTGTAGCCAAACAGCGACTCGGACCATTTCAGCTCGCCGACCAATTGCTTGGCATAAGGGTCGATCAGCAGCTTGTTGTGGTTGAAGCGATGACCATTGCGTGGATCGTAAGGGCCGTATACCCGATAGCCGTAAACCAGCCCTGGATGGGCGTCGGGCAGGTAACCGTGGAAGATTTCATCGGTGTATTCAGGCAGTTCGATACGTTCCAGCTCCACCTCGCCGGTGGAGTCGAACAGGCACAGCTCGACCTTGGTGGCGTTGGCCGAGAACAGGGCGAAGTTGACGCCCAGGCCGTCCCAGTTGGCGCCGAGTGGAAAGGGCAGACCTTCACGCAGACGTGAAATGGAAGGCTTGGATTCAGGGGTGTCATGGGAAGCTTTTTTCGACGACGTGCTCATGGTTGTTTCCTGAAATAAGATTTTAGTGCCTGAAAGGTGTTTTACGGGCGGCCGTTCCCGTTATCGCGGCCAAGGCCCGACAAGGTCGAGAAAAAGCAGGGTCAATCAACGCCATCAGCGCCGCGAATCAGCCGGCGCTGTGGCATGGAACCGTCACGCGATCAAGGCGCGGCGGGCTTGCGGGGTCTTTTTACAGCAGGCTTTGGTGCAGGCTCGGAGGCCGATTTCAAGGCCGGCTTGTCCGCCGCATCCGGCGCTTTGGCCGCCGCGGCAGGCTTAGGCTTGGGTGCTGCCTTGGCCGCCGGTTTGGCAGCCGACGCGGCCTTGCCGGCCGGCTTGGCCGGAACCGGTTTGCCATCATCAACACCCTCGACGCTGGGTAGTTTGGGTTTGCTGGCTTTGCGTGCGGGGCTTTTGTCAGGCGCCAAGGCTTGCGCCTCGGCCAGCTTGCGCGCCATTTCCCAATGGCGGCTGTCATGGCCGTCCGGCCGACCTTCCGATTCCCATATCTGGTACGCAAATTCGCGGATTCTTTTTTCGTCGGCACTCATCTCGACACTCCCGGGTATTACAAGGTTTGTATGAACAGGTTTACAGAAAATTCCTTGAGCGCATCGCTGAGCGGCAACTCCTTTTCACTCAGGCTGACCTTTTCATCGAACAGCCCTTGCCAGGCACTGTCAGGGTCAGCAAACGGCAGCAGCACACGCGTGTCGCCCCAGCCATCGGTCTGTATGAATGGAGTTGATGCCGTGCCCAATAGTTCATTGCAGATGCGCGGTACCAGAACAACGGCATAGCGGTCTTGCCAGAATCGTGCAAAAGCCAGCACGTTGTCGGCATGGCGACCGGTCACTTCCAAAGCAATATAGTCGCCGTGAGCGAAGAGGTCGGCCTGTTCGGCGCGCCGGTTCAAGGTGCGGGCAATCAGGGCTTGCTTGACGCGTCCGTCACGCCAGTGCGTCAGCAGCTCGCTGACCGGTGCAGGCTCGGCCAGTGCCTTGGCACGGGCCTGGTAGTCGACCGGGCGCCGGTTGTCCGGGTCGACCAGGCTGAAGTCCCAGAATTCCGTACCCTGGTAGAGGTCCGGCACGCCCGGCACGCTCATGCGCAGCAAGATCTGGGCAAAGCTGTTGAGGGCGCCGGCAGGTGCCAGGCGCTGCGCGGTCGCGCCCAGCGACTGGCGCAGCGGTTGTGTCTCCGGAGCCAGTAGCAGGCGTTCGAGGAACGCCCGGCAAGCCCCTTCATAGGCCTGGTTTGGCGAGGCCCAGCTGCTTTGCAGCTTGGCTTCGCGCAGGGCCTTTTCCTGCCAGCGGCTGACACGCTCGAAATAGGCCTGGCGAGCGCTTTCGTCGTCCAGTTCCAGGTCCAGCGGCCAACTGCCCAGCAGGGCCTGATACAGCATCAGCTCGTCACCGCCACTGATGCTGACCTCGCCGTCCTTGAGCGGTTGGGCCAGTTGGCGCCAGCGTTCGACCTGTTCGGCATACCAGCCGGGCTGTTCACTCAGCACGGCCAGGCGCGTACGGGTGTCCTCACCGCGCTTGTGGTCGTGGGTGGCGGTGGCCAGCAGGTTGGCGGGGAAATGCGTTTGGCGCGCGGCACAGGCCGCATGAAAGTCAGCTGCCGGCGCACTGAAGTGTCCGGGATGGAAGCCGACATCGTTGCGCGACAGCAGCACCGCCGAGCGGTAGAACGAAGTGTCTTCCACTGACTTGGCTGCCACCGGCGAGGTCAGCTGCTGGAAGCGTACGCAGGCGTTGCGGTACAGCTTGCGCAGCTTGCCGCGTGGCAGCGAACGCCATGAGGTGCCACCCAGCCAGCGTTGCAGCCATTCCAGCACCGGCCAGTCACCTTCATTGAGCTGGCTGCGCGCGCCTTCCATGGCCTGCTGGAAGAACCGTTCGTCTTCGGCCGAGCGTCCGCACACACTGATGTAGGTGCGATACACCGGAAAATTGCACACCAGTGCCAGCAGGGCCCGGCGAATGGCCCCCAGGGTCAGGTCGCGGCTCATCAGGTCGCTGCGGGCCACCTGCAGCAGTGCCTGGGCAACGTTCTCGAAGTCGCCGGCCAGCGTGCCATGCAGCACCAGGTCGCGGGCAACCAGTTCTTCTTCGGCAAACACCGCCGTGCGTTCGCTGACCTGGCGCCACAGCTCGCCCAGCGGCGCCTCGCCCTTGGGGTCGTGTTGCAGCAGCGACACCTGGTTCATGAATTCATAGCCGGTGGTGCCGTCGATCAACCAGTCCTGGCGCAAGGCTTCATCGCTGCCCAGGATCTTTTCGACGTAGATCGGCAGATGGTCCAGTTGCGCCTCGGCAGGCCGCTGGGCCAGCAGGCCCTGCACACGCCGATGCAGCTTGCGGCAGTAACCGCGCGGATCCGCCAGGCCGTCGACATGGTCAATGCGCAGGCCATCGACCAGGCCTTCGGTGATCAGCTGGAAAATCTTGCCATGGGTGGCTTCGAACACCGCCGGGCGCTCGACCCGCAGGCCGCCCAGTTCGTTGATGTCGAAAAAGCGCCGCCAGTTGATGTCGTCGCCGGCAGTGCGCCAGCTGGCCAGTCGGTAATGCTGGTCTTCAAGCAACTGATGCAAGCGCTTGAAGCCTTCGGGCTGGCTGGAGTCCCAAGCCTTGAGGCCGCTTTCCAGGGCCTTGAGCACGGCCGGTTCGCCAGCGGCCTCGGCCAGTTGTTCGCGCAGCTGGCGCGCACGTTCATAAGCCTGCGGATACTGGTCCAGCGCTGTGAAACGCTCGGCCAGTTCGCTGAGCGCCGGGTGTCCGGCGCTGAGCAGAATCGAACCGTAGTTGACCGGGCAGATCGGGAAGTGATGCTGGTAATGCTCAATGTAGAAGCGGCCTTGCCCGGCGTCGAAGCGCAGCGGGATGTCCCCGGCCTGCAGCACCTTGCCGTAGTCGTCGCCCAGGAAGGGCAGCAGCAACTGCCCCTTGAGCAGCGGGTCTGGCGAGTGCCACTGGATGTCGAAGAACATCGCGAACGGGCTGCCACGGCCCCACTCCAGCAGGTCCAGCCACCACGGGTTGTCGGCACCGCCAACCGCCATATGGTTGGAAACGATGTCCAGAATCAGGCCCATACGGTGCTCACGCAGGGCCGCCACCAGCCGGCGCAGGGCGTCTTCGCCGCCCAGCTCCGGATTGATCACGGTCGGGTCGACCACGTCATAGCCGTGCATGGAGCCGGCCCGCGCCTTCAGCAACGGCGAGGCGTAGATGTGGCTGATGCCCAGACGGGCAAAATATGGCACCAGGGCGACAGCGTCGTCGAGGGTGAAGTCCTTGTGAAACTGCAGGCGTTGGGTGGCGCGCAACAGCGCAGGACCCTTGGGGGTAACGGTGGTACTCATCGGTCACGCTCCGCAGCTTGCTGACGGGCCTGTGACAACAGTTCCAGGCGCCGGGCAGCGTCTTGCTCGTCCAGCAGGTTAACAGGCACCGGCGAAAGCCTGCGCCGCCAATTGGGGTGAGTGTCAATGGTGCCGGGCAGGTTGGCCTGCTCCAGCAAACCCAGGGCATCTTCGATGGGCAACAGCACCAGGGGCGCACGGGTATGGCCCAGGTAGCGGATGCTCGCGTCGATGATCAGGCTGCTGTCTTCGGTGTCGGCGGCAAAGCCTGCATTGTTCTGGCTCAAGGCCTGGCGCAGGCCGTCGTATTCGCGGCTGCGTTCCTCGCGCCAGTGCTGCTGGGCCTGCGCATCGACATGACCCAGACGGGCGTGCCACTCGATGTCCAGCTCATTGAGCCAGCCATTGAGGGTCGGCAGGTCGTGGGTGCTGGTGGTGGCCAGCGCGTCCGGCGACCAGTCGAGGATCGGCTTGAACACGCCATTGCGCTGTTCGAACAGCAAGACGCGCATGCCCAGGATCGAGCGGCTCGACAGTTTGTCATGCAGGCCGGCCGGCACGGTGCCAAGGTCCTCGCCAAGCACGATCGCCTTGTGCCGCCACGACTCCAGGCACAGCAGGCGCAGCATGTCGTCGATCGGGAAGTTCAGGTAGGCGCCCTCGGTGGGCGGTGCGCCCACCGGGATGACCCACAGGCGTTGCAGGCCCATCACATGGTCGATGCGCAGGCCGCCGGCGTGGGCAAAACACGCCCGGAGCATTTCGATAAAGGCACGAAAGCCATTGCGCTTGAGGCCTTCGGGCGAAAACGCCGAGATGCCCCAGCTTTGCCCGGCGCGGTTGAGGATGTCAGGGGGCGCGCCGACGGTCAGTGCCGAGAGCAGTTCGTCCTGGCGACTCCAGGCCTGGCTGCCGGCACCGTCGGCGCCCACGGCCAGGTCGGCGATCAGGCCCACGCGCATGCCGCTGCTGCGTGCGGCCGTCTGGGCGCGCTCCAGGCCACGGGCGACCAGCCACTGGGTAAAGGCATGAAAACCGATCTGCCGGGTGTGCTCGGCGGCAAAGGCGGCTACCGCCGGGCTGTCCGGCTGCTTGAAATCATTCGGCCATTCGTGCCAGTTGCCGCTGATACCCAGCGCGCTGGCCTGCTCGCAAAGGACTTCAAAGCGGCAGTGATTTTCCAACGCTTCACCGCCGGCGTGACGGAAACTGTTGAAGTCTTCCAGCAGGGGGTGGTCGCCGGCCACAAAACCGTCGTAAAGGCTGCGCAGTACCTGCCACTTGGCTTTGGCCGCTGCGGGCCAGTCGATCAGCGCCAGTTGTTCCAGGCGCTTGAGTTCCTCGGCCTGGCCGCTGTCTTCAATGGCCTGGCGCCACGCGCGTTCGCCCAGCAGCAGGCCGGGAGAGGCATACAGGCTGTTGAAAAACAGGCGGCTGGACGGCGAATAAGGGCTGTAGCGTTCCGGGTCATTGGCGAACATCGCGTGCAGCGGGCTGATCGCCAGGGCGTCGGCGCCGCGCTCACCGGCGCTGCGGGCAAAGGCCTCCAGGGCCTGGGTGTCCCCAAAGCCGCCGTCGCCCTCACGGCGCAGGCTGTAGACCTGCACACTCAGGCCCCAGGCCCGCGGCACCGGGTCGTCGCAGGCCATGGCCATGCTATAGGCGCTGGGGGGCGCCACGGCAATGGTCAGCGTTTGTCCATCGATGGTCAGGCGCTGGTAGCCGATCATGGCCTGGGCCGGCAACAGGGCGTCCTCGGTCAACTGCGACTCGACCGTCGTGCCGTCTTCCAGGTGCAGCGTAAAGGGCGTGTGCGGAGCAAACCACGCCGACAGGTTCAACGGGGTGTCCTGCTCGACAGTCAGCAGCGGCGGGGCGCTGCCGCCCAGGCGTTCGGTCTGCAGGCGTTGCAGGCTGGCATCAATGGCTTCGCGGCTGTCGGCCGCATGGCCCAAGGCTTCCAGCACCTTGATCAAGACCTCGGGGCTGACGGTCTGCGGGCGATCATTGGCATCGACCCAGTGCACCGACAGGCCGGCCTCGGTGGCCAGCTTTTCCAATTGTTCACTACTCATCCCGGCTCTCCGCTGCATCATGGGCTGTCAGGCTGACAATCGCCGTCCAGGGTTCGAGGATGCCGTTTCGGGAAGGTTCGATCGAATGTCGTGGGCTGCCGAAAAGCACCTCTTCACTGCGTACAGGCTGCATGTTGGCCGCTTGTTCGCCGAGGTTCAGGTCAATGCGCAGGATCGTGCCATCGCCCAGTTGCCAACGTGCGCTGACGGCACCCTCGGCCAGTACCTCGGCGCCCAGGGCAAAGCTGCCGGGCAGGCGCGGAATGATTTCGCGATGACGCAGTTGCAGCAGGTGCTGGTACAGCTCAAGCCACTGGCGGTGGTCCAGACCCTGGTCGGTTTCCAGGTCCAGCGCAGCCAGGGCGGGTCTTGAGGCTTCGAACGTCTGCGGGTCGTTGGGGTCGGGAATGTGCTCGCGTCCCTCGGGATCGGCGAAGGCGGCAAAGTCGGCAAACTCGTTGCGCCGGCCTTCGCGCACGGCGTCGGCCAGTTCACCGTGGTGGCTGGTGAAGAACAGGAACGGCTCGCTGGCCGCCCATTCATCGCCCATGAACAGCAGTGGAATCATCGGTGACAGCAACAGCAAGGCCGTGGCGGCCTTCAATGCCTGTGGCGGTGCCAGGCGTGGCAGGCGCTCGCCGAGGGCGCGGTTACCGATCTGGTCATGGTTCTGCAGGAACAGCACGAAGGCGGTGGGCGGCAAGTGCGCACTCGGTTCGCCACGCGCTTCACCGTGGCGCGTCGTTTCGCCCTGATACACAAACCCTTCGCCAAGCAATCGTGCCAGCTTCTGGGTCGGGTGCGCGGCAAAGTCCTGGTAGTAGGCATCGGTTTCGCCGGTCAGCAAGACATGCAGGGTGTTATGCCCGTCGTCGTTCCATTGCGCATCGAAGCCCTGCTCGAGCTTGTGTGCCTGGTTGAACTCGTTTTCCAGATTCAGCCAGACATGCCGGCCCGGCTCGATGGCGGCGCGTACCTGCAGGGCAAAGTCTTCCAGAAAGGTGGCGTCGCGGATGGCATGCACGGCGTCCATGCGCAAACCGTCGAAGCGGTACTCGTTAAGCCACATCAGGGCATTGTCGATAAAGAAGCGGCGCACTTCAGGGCGACGAAAGTCGATGGCATCGCCCCACGGCGTGTGCAGGTCGGTGCGGAAGAATTCGCGGGCATAGGCACCCAGAAAATTGCCGTCCGGCCCGAAGTGGTTGTAGACCACATCGAGAATCACCATCAGGCCGTGGCCGTGGGCGGCATCAATCAGTTGCTTGAGCTGTTCCGGGGTGCCGTAGGACGCCTGGGGGGCGTATGGCAAGACCCCGTCGTAGCCCCAGTTACGGTCGCCGGGAAACTGCGCCAGCGGCATCAGTTCGATGGCCGTGACGCCCAGGGCAGCCAGGCGTGGCAGGTGTTTCTCGACCCCGGCATAGCCGCCGAGGGCACCGACGTGCACCTCGTAGATGACTGCTTCATGCCAGGGACGGCCTTGCCAGTCCGGGTGCTGCCAATGCCAGGCATTCGGGTCGACGACCACGCTGCAGGCATGGACATCACCGTCCTGGGCGCGTGAGGCCGGGTCGGGCACTTCAAGCTGGTCGTTTATTCTGAACCGGTAGCGCGTGCCGGCCGGCGCCCGGGTTTCAAGCGCGAACCAGCCATCGGCCTGGGCGGGCATGGCCAATGCCTGACCGTCATCGAGCAGCAGGGTAACGGTGTCGGCATCGGGCGCCCAGAGGGCAAAACGGGTCTGTTCCGGGTCAAGCAAGACGGCGCCGTGGCGCCAGTCAGGTTCTGTACGCAGGGGCATCCGTAACCTCTTTGGTGTCAGTAGTGCAGGGCAGCGCCCAGGTTTTTCTTCAGCAAGTCCTGATACAGCTCGGCATAGGGTTCAACCGCCTGTTGCCAGTTGAAGGGTGCTGCCATGGCGCGGCAACGCATGGCATTGAGCAGTTCGGTGTTTTCGAAAACCTTGAAGGCGCGGTTCAGTGCGTCGGTGTAGCTCTCGATGGTCGATTCGTTGAACAGAAAACCGGTCACGCCATCTTCGATGGTGTCGGCCAGTCCGCCGGTATTGCGTGCCACCGGCAGCGAGCCGAAGCGCTGGGCGTACATCTGGCTCAGGCCACAGGGTTCGTAACGCGAAGGCATCAGCAGAAAATCGCTGCCGGCAAACATGCGCCGTGCATCGGTTTCGTTGAAGCCGACCCGTGCACTGATCCTGCCGGGAAAGCGTGCAGCCAGCTCACGCATCGATTCTTCAGCTTCGGGTTCGCCGCAGCCGATGATTGCAATCTGCCCGCCGTTGGCAACGATGTGTTCAGCCACCCCGATGGTCAGGTCCAGACCCTTCTGATAAACCAGGCGCGATACGACAGCAAACAACGGGCCGCTGGAGGGCTCCAGTTCGAACAGTTCGCGCACGTAGTCGGCGTTGATTTCCTTGCGCAGCCACTCATTGGGCGCGAAGTGGCAGATCAGGTGCGGGTCGGTCGCGGCGTCCCAGCTGGCGTCGATGCCGTTGGGAATGCCGCTGAGCTGGCCTCGTTCGGCCTTGCTCTGCAGGAAACCTTCCAGGCCGCAGCCGAACTCGGGGGTGGTGATTTCCCGGGCATAGGTGGCGCTCACCGTGGTGATATGGCTGGCGTAGGCCATGCCGGCCTTGATGAACGACAGCTTGCCGTAGAACTCCATGCCTTCGCTGCCCAGCGCTTCTTCTGGTATGCCCAGCTCACGCGAGGTGGTCGGGCTGACCGTGCCCTGGTAGGCCAGGTTGTGGATGGTGAAGATGCTCGGGGTGCTCTGGCCGCGCCAGCGCATGTAGGCGGGTGCCAGGCCTGCTGGCCAGTCATGGGCGTGGACCAGCTCGGGGCACCACTGGGTCTTGACGGCACCGGCCGCAAATTCGGCGGCCGCCAGGCCCAGGCGGGCAAAGCGAATATGGTTGTCGTTCCAGTCGCGACCGTTCTTGTCGCCGTACGGCGTGCCTTCGCGTTCGTACAGCTCGGGGCAGATCAGTACATAGATGACCAGGCCGTCCTTCATGTCCATGCGCCCGACCTTGCAGGGCGGCAGGGCGGCATGGCCCCCCAGTTCACTGATGATGTGAATCGGATTGCCGCTGTTGATCACTTGCGGATAACCCGGCATCAGTACGCGCACATCGTGCAGGTGACGCATGGCGCGGGGCAGTGCGGCAGACACGTCCCCCAGGCCGCCGGTCTTGACCAGGTCGGCCAGTTCCGAGGTGACAAACAGCACCTTGCGGCGGTTGACCTGCGAAATCGTGTGTTGAGGTGCGGGTGGCAGATGCAGTACGGGTATCTGGGGCCTGCCCAGAACCGGCAGATGATTCAGCTCGCTGGCCGGCTGACCAAAACTCTCTCCCTGCTGGGTTTTTACAGCGGCGCTTATCATCGTGTTCTCCCAATGAATACAAGTGTTGATGCGGTCTTTCCAGTGTTCCCAGGCCATGTCCTGCGGCCGGGTACAGATTTTCACGCAAGATCAGTACCCGTTTGCTGTCTCTGCAGCTTAAAGGACAGGGTGGTAGGTGCCATGAGCCAGATCATTCCCCAGCATAGGCGCCTCTTAGCAGATGACCCGGTGCTTTTTCATAAGTTTCGACTTTTTTATTGGCAAATGTCTGGCATGCGGCTTGGCAGCGATCCAATTGGGTAAAAACCTTGAAAATGAAGGGTCTGAAACGCACGTTAAGGGCATAAAGGCGAGTTCCATACCGTTCGTCGGATTGTCCGACACTGTTGGCCGGAAGTACCTTTCCAGAGGCATAGGCCTGCTGTGATGCCACTGTATGGGCAGCTTGAATTGCCTGTAGGTCATTTCCTTCGGCATCGGATGACATCTTCTTGCGCATTAGTTGAAAATTCCTGCACATCAACTGGATCACTTTCGGCGTTGTCGCGCTAGAATCGCCCGCCCCATGCCCATTAACGGGGCATAGTGCGATTCTGCCTGCCGATTGTGACGAGGAACCCCATGCAATCCCCAGAGGTGCTGGTACTGCAAGCAAGCTACACCAATCCGGTCCATGCCGATGCCATCGGTTTTGTGCTCAATCACTATGCCGAGGATGTCATGGGTGGCGGCGAGCCCTTGCCCATGGACACCCGCCAGCAACTGGCCAGGGAACTGGCCAAGCGCGCGCACGCCTTCAGCGTGCTGGCCTTTATCGCAGGGGAGCCTGTGGGGCTGATCAACTGTTTCGAAGGGTTTTCGACCTTTGCCTGTCGGCCTTTGGTCAATATTCATGACGTGGTGGTGCTGGCCCAGTACCGTGGGCAGGGCATCAGCCAGAAAATGCTGGTCAAGGTCGAAGAAATTGCCCGCCAGCGTGGTTGCTGCAAATTGACCCTCGAGGTGCTCGAGGGCAATGATGTAGCACTGGCGGCGTATAGAAAGCAGGGCTTTGAGAGCTACCAACTGGACCCGTCGATGGGACGGGCACTGTTCTGGCAGAAGTCACTCTGAGCGCACGACCCTGGTCGCAGGCGCGGTCAAGTAGCAACTAGACGGCGTCGGTTTCCCGGCCATAGCCGGCCTCGCGGGCCTGTTGCAGTAATCGGGTGGCTTGCGCCAGTTGATGCTGCAGCCGGGCGCGTTCCTCTTTGAGTGCGCGCAGCTCGTCGCGGCGCACGCTGACATACAGGGTCTGGGGTGCAAGTACTGCGTGTACGGTGCCCATTGCTCACCTCGCAAATGGCGGGTTCAATCTTGCAAACGCGCAAGCCATGGCGATCATTTCTCATGTGCGCTGGCCGGGCGTCCTGTCGGCGGCAATTCTGATTTCTTTCCCGGTGGATTGGAACTTTTATATTTTTCAGCGGTAGCGTGACTTATCAGTCTGTGATGTCACAGTGACTATTACCCGTGCGACAGCGTGCGTTCAGCTTGGCCGGGAACGATCAATACCCTGGCTGGACTAACCTGCATGCTTTAACGTTGCGCTTTATTTCTCAAGAACATGCCTCAGGGAGCCACACTTCATGCAACTCGGGATCGTTGGACTTGGCCGCATGGGCGGCAATATCGCCAGACGCTTGATGCAAAGTGGCCATACCACCGTCGTCTACGACCGTGACGAAGCCTCGCGCACAGCCCTGGCCACCGAAGGCGCCACCGCCGTGACCGACCTGGCCGGCCTGGTTGCCGCCATGCAGGCGCCGCGTGCGGTCTGGGTGATGCTGCCGGCCGGTGAGCCGACCGAGCAGACCATCGAGGCCTTGAGCCAGTTGCTTGAGCCCGATGACGTGATCATCGACGGCGGCAACACCTTCTACAAGGATGACATTCGTCGTGCCCAGGCGCTGGCGCTCAAGGACCTGCATTATGTCGACGTCGGTACCTCCGGTGGCGTCTGGGGCCTGGAACGCGGCTACTGCATGATGATCGGCGGCGAGCAGGCCATCGTCGAACGCCTCGACCCGTTGTTCGCCACGCTGGCACCGGGCATTGGCAACATCGAGCGTACCCGCGACCGTGCGGCCTCGGCCGACCCGCGTGCCGAGCAGGGTTATATCCATGCCGGCCCCGCCGGTTCCGGGCACTTCGTGAAGATGATCCACAACGGCATCGAGTACGGCATGATGCAGGCCTTCGCCGAAGGCTTCGACATCCTCAAGCAGAAGAATTCGGACCACCTGCCGGCCGAGCAGCGCTTCGACCTGAACGTGGCCGACATCGCCGAAGTCTGGCGCCGTGGCAGTGTGGTCTCGTCCTGGCTGCTGGACCTGACCGCCGACGCACTGGCCACTGATCCGGCCCTGGACGCCTATTCGGGCTCGGTGGCCGACAGTGGCGAAGGCCGCTGGACCATCGAGGCTGCCATCGAACAGGCCGTGCCGGCACCGGTGTTGTCCAGCGCCCTGTTTGCCCGTTTCCGCTCGCGCCAGCAGAGCACCTACGCCGACAAGATCCTGTCGGCCATGCGCTTCGGTTTCGGTGGTCACAAGGAGCCTAAATAATGGGTCTCGGGCATTCGACTGAAGCTGAAAAAAATCCGGAAGTGGCGCCGCCCACCACGTTGTTTCTGTTCGGTGCCCATGGTGACCTGGTCAAGCGCCTGCTGATGCCGGCGCTGTGCAACCTGACCCGCGACGGTCTGGTGGACGACCACCTGCACATCGTCGGGGTCGACCACAACGCCGCCACCGACGCCGAATTCGCGCAGAAACTCGAAACCTTCATGCGCGAAGAAGGTGCGAAAAAGAACACCGAGGGCGGCGACGCCCTCGACCCTGAGCTGTGGCAGCGCCTGGCGGCGCGCATCAGTTACATCCAGGGCGACTTTCTTGACGACAGCACCTACCAGAGCATTGCCAGCAAGATCGAAAGCACCGGCACCGGTAACGCGGCGTTCTACCTGGCAACCGCCCCGCGCTTTTTCAGCGAAGTGGTCAAGCGCCTGGGCACTGCCAAGCTGCTCAAGGAGCGTGGCGGCGTATTTCGCCGCGTAGTGATCGAAAAGCCCTTCGGTCACGACCTGGCCAGCGCCATGGCCCTCAACGAAAGCCTGCTCAAGGTCATGAGCGAAAAGCAGATCTATCGCATCGACCATTACCTGGGCAAGGAAACGGTGCAGAACATCCTGGTCAGCCGCTTCTCCAACGGGCTGTTCGAGTCGTTCTGGAACAACCACTACATTGACCACGTACAGATCACGGCCGCTGAAACCGTCGGGGTCGGCACCCGTGCCGGCTTCTATGAAAACACCGGCGCCCTGCGCGACATGGTGCCCAATCACCTGTTCCAGCTGCTGGCCATGGTCGCCATGGAACCGCCGGCTGCGTTCGGCGCCGATGCGGTGCGCGGCGAAAAGGCCAAGGTGGTCGGCGCCATCCGCCCCTGGAGCGAAATGGAAGCGCTGGCCAATTCGGTGCGTGGCCAGTACACCGGCAACAAGAGCGCCGATCTGCTGGGCTATCGCGACGAAGAGAACATCGCGCCGGACAGCAACACGGAAACCTACGTCGCGCTCAAGGTCATGGTCGATAACTGGCGCTGGGTCGGCGTGCCCTTCTACCTGCGCACTGGCAAGCGCCTGAGCACGCGCAGCACCGAGATTGCCATCTGCTTCAAGCCGGCGCCCTATGCGCAATTTCGCGACACTGAAGTTGACCGGCTCAAGCCCAACTTCCTGCGCATCCAGATCCAGCCCAACGAGGGCATGTGGTTCGACCTGCTGGCCAAGCGCCCGGGGCCGAACCTCGAAATGGAAGACATCAAGCTGGGGTTCGCCTACAAGGACTTCTTCGAGATGCAGCCTTCCACCGGCTACGAGACCCTGATCTACGACTGCCTGACCGGCGATCAGACCTTGTTTCAGCGCGCCGACAACATCGAGAACGGCTGGCGTGCGGTGCAACCGTTCCTCAATGCCTGGGCCAAGCACCCCGAGGTCCAGCCGTACATTGCCGGTGGCAGTGGTCCGGAGGCCAGCGACGAGCTGTTGCGCAACGACAACCGTGAATGGCGGCAGATCGATGGCTGATCACACGCCGATTCGCCTCTTGCTGTCCGACATGGATGGCACCCTGTTGCAACCTGACCACAGCCTGAGCGACGCCACCGTGGCCGCCGTCGGGCAACTGCGCGAGGCGGGCATTGCCTTCACCCTCGCCAGCAGCCGGCCGCCACGGGCCATGCGCGAGGTGATCGAGCGCCTGCAGCTCGACTTGCCCACCGCCGGCTTCAACGGCGGCACGCTGGTCAATCCCGATGGCAGCCTTCTGGTCGCGCACCACATTGATCCTGAGGCGGTGCGCCTGTGCCTGGATACTTTTGCCGGGCACGCTGTGGATGTCTGGGTGTTCGCCGACGACCAGTGGCTGCTGCGCGATCTCGACGGCGACTACGTCGGCCATGAGCGCAGTGCGCTGGGCTATGAGCCGGTACGGGTCGACAGCTTCACGCCGTACCTGGACCGCGTCGACAAGATCGTGGCATCCAGTCGCGATTTTGCCGGACTCAAGGTGCTGGAAAGCCAGATGGCCGCCCGGCTTGAAGGCCGTGCGCTGGCCGCACGTTCACAGGATTATTACCTCGACATCACCGCCTTGCAGGCCAACAAGGGCGCTGCCTTGCGCGCGCTGGCCGAGCACCTGGGCATCGATATGGCGCAGACCGCTGCCATTGGCGACGGTCACAACGACGTGGCGATGTTTCGCGTGGCCGGGCTGTCGATCGCCATGGGCCAGGCTCGCCCCGAGGTGCGCAGTCAGGCCGACCGGGTGACCGGCAGCAACACCGAGGAGGGTGTGGCGCAAGCGATCCTGCGCGATCTGCTGCAGCGTGAATGAATGACTGACGTTTAGAGAAGGAAGACCCACCATGGCTGCACTGATTGAAGACTATGCCCTGTTGGGTAATTGCAAGACGGCAGCACTGGTATCACGGGACGGTTCACTCGATTGGCTGTGCTTTCCACGCTTTGACGCACCGGCGTGCTTTGCCGCCTTGCTGGGCAACAGCGACAACGGTTGCTGGAAGATTGCCCCGTCTGCCGAAATCAGGCGCACCGAGCGGCGCTACCAGGACGGCACCCTGATCCTTGAAACCGAGTTTCACACCGATACCGGCCGCGCCATGCTGGTCGATTTCATGCCCATGAACACCCAGGGGCATGTGGTGCGCAGCGTGGTCGGGCTGGAAGGGCAGGTGGAGTTCGTCATGGACCTGGCCATCCGCTTCGACTATGGCAGCACCGTGCCTTGGGTGGAAAAGCGCGAGCCGCATGTACTGACCGCCGTGGCCGGCCCCGACATGCTGGTGCTGCACAGCCCGGTCGACCTGCACCCCAAGGACCACCACACCGGCAGCCGCTTTCAGGTGGCGGCCGGTGAGCGCAAGACCTTCTGCCTGGCCTGGCAGCCGTCCAACGAACCGGTACAGGTCGCCATCGACATCGACCGGGCGTTCAGGGACACCGAGCGCTTCTGGCTTGATTTCTCCGGGCACTGCCCTGAGGTGGGCGCCTGGAGCGCACAGGTCAAGCGTTCGTTGATCACCCTCAAGGCCATGACTTATGCGCCCACCGGCGGCATTGTCGCGGCGGTGACCACTTCGCTGCCTGAAGAACTCGGCGGCGAGCGTAACTGGGATTACCGGTACTGCTGGCTGCGTGACGCCACCATGACCTTGCTGGCCTTCATCAACCTGGGGTATCTGGAAGAGGCCACGGCCTGGCGCGACTGGCTGCTGCGCTCGATCGCCGGCAACCCCGAGCAGATCCAGATCATGTACGGCCTGGCGGGCGAACGCCGGCTGCAGGAATACGAACTGCCCTGGCTGGCCGGCTACGAAGGCTCGAAACCGGTGCGGGTCGGCAACGGCGCGGCCACCCAGTTGCAACTGGACGTATACGGCGAAGTGGCCGATGCCATGACCCATGCCATGCGCAGCGGCATGCCGCAGCACCCGCGTGGCATCGGTATCTCGCGCCTGGTCATGCCGTATCTGGAAAAAGTCTGGCGCCAGCCGGATGCCGGCATCTGGGAAATCCGCTGTGAACCACGGCACTTTACCCACTCCAAGGTCATGGCCTGGGTGGCCTTCGACCGCAATGCCAAGCAACTGGCAAGCATCGCCACCAGCGACCGTGACCGCCGCCTGGCGCAGCGTTGCCGCGAAGTGGCCGAAGAAATCCATGCCGATGTCTGCCGCCATGGCTTTGATGAGCAACTGGGCAGCTTTGTGCAGTCGTATGGCTCCAAGGAAGTCGACGCCAGCCTGTTGCAGATCGCGATGACCGGCTTCTTGCCGGCCGACGATCCACGCGTACTGGGCACCGTAGAGCTGATCGAGCGTACGCTGATGCAGGATGGCCTGTTGCTGCGCTATGACAGCGAACGCACCAGCGATGGCGTCAGCGGCGGCGAGGGCACGTTCCTGGTCTGCTCGTTCTGGCTGGCCGACGTCTATGTGTTGCTGGGCCGCATGGACGAGGCGCGTGCGCTGTTCGAGCGCTTGTGCGGGCTGTGCAACGACGTAGGCCTGCTGGCCGAGCAATACGACGTCAAGGATCAGCGCATGCTGGGCAATTTCCCGCAGGCGTTCAGCCATATCGGCATCATCAACACCGCCCTGAACCTGCACCGCGCCCAGGCACCGTGCCCGATACGCGAGCGCACCGGCGAAGCGGCAGTGGAAATAGGGTGATGTGATCTGTGGGAGCGACCAACGGACGCGAATAAACCTGCGCCATTCGCGACCGTTGGTCGCTCCCACAGGATTGATTTTCAGGCCGATCATGCAGCGTATTCAGGCTGTGTCATCCAGGCGTAATCCTGCCTGCCGGCGCTTGGGCAGCTTGCCTACCACCAACTGGTGCGAGCGGGTCAGCAGGTCGCGGATTTCTTCGTCGCTGAAGGTCTCGGGCCGGGCCAGGCTGATCCAGTGGGCGCGGGCCAGATACGGGGAGGGGCGGATGCCGGGGCGGTCGACGTAACCCAGGAACAGCTCGGCCGCGACCTTGAAGGCCAGGCCGTCCCCCGCCAGGTGCATCAGCGCGAACATTTTGGTGTCCGCCACGGAAAACACCCGCACGCCGCCCCATTTGTAATCCTCCCGGGCACCGGGCAGTTGCAGGCAGAATTCGGCGATGGCTTCGCTGTGCATGGTGTGGCGTTCCTGTGAGATGTGAAGGTGTTCGATAGTCGCACGAATAATCGGTCAGCGGACTGTCGCCGCGTTCGCCCAATCTGTAGTGTGCAGGCTTTATCCTGTCAGGAGCCTCGAATGTCTGCCGTGCAACTTGCCGATGGTCCACTCAACTACCTGCTCGAAGGCCCGATTGATGCGCCGGTGCTGGTGTTGTCCAACTCGCTGGGCACCGACCTGCACATGTGGGACGCCCAGATGCCGGCCTTTACCGAGCATTTTCGCGTGTTGCGCTACGACACCCGTGGCCATGGCCGCTCGCTGGTGACCGAAGGCCCGTACAGCATCGAACAGAACGGCCGCGACGTGCTGGCCCTGCTGGATGCGCTGGACATCGACAAGGTCTCGTTCCTGGGGCTGTCGATGGGCGGTCTGATCGCCCAGTGGCTGGCCATCAATGCCCCGCAGCGCCTGCACCGGGTGGTGTTGTGCAACACCGCCGCGAAAATCGCCAGCGCCGAAATCTGGAACCCGCGCATCGAAACCGTGCTGCGCGACGGCCAGGCGGCCATGGTGGCACTGCGCGATGCGTCCATTTCGCGCTGGTTCACCCCTGAGTTCGCCGAGCGCGAACCGGCCCTCGTCGAGCCGATCGTCGGCATGCTGGCGCAGACCTCGCCTCAAGGCTATGCCGCCAGCTGTGCGGCGGTGCGTGATGCCGACTACCGCGAGCAGATCGCCTCGATCACACTGCCGGTGCTGGTGGTGTGTGGCACCCAGGATCCGGTGACCACGCCCGAGCACGGGCGCTTCATGGTTGAACGCATCAAGGGCGCCCGCCAGGTCGACCTGCACGCCGCGCACCTGTCCAGCGTCGAAGCCGATGAGGCGTTCACCCGCCCGATCCTGGCATTTCTGACCGCGCAGTAACCCCGCCTGCACGGTGTCGGGTCCGGGCCTGTACCTGGACCCGACACATATTCACCCGCCCGAACGACAGCGCAAGGTTGTCGACGGCAACTCGCCGTAGCGTTTTCGGTATTCCTGTGAAAACCGGCCCAGATGGGCAAACCCCCACTTCAGCGCCACATCGGTGACCGACACGTCGTGCCCGGCGCACAACGCCTGATGCACCTGTTCCAGGCGCACATCGCGCAGGTAGGCCATCGGGCTGGTGCCGGTGTACTCGCGAAAGCCGGCAAACAGGGTGCGCACGCTGACATCGGCATACGCGGCCAGTTGCTCGACGGTCAAGGGCTCGTGGGCATGGGCGTGAATGAATTCCTCGGTACGCTTGACGAACCAGGGCGAGAGCCTGCGAGCGGTGTCTGCACCGGAGGCCAGCGGCAGGTTGTTGGGCTGGCCGTAGAGCAGGGCATTGAGCAGGGTCGACTCGAACTGCTTGAACACCAGCGGCTGGTGCAGTGGATGGCCGGCGCAGCACAACGCTTCCATCAGGGTGCCGAGCAATTGCAGGAAGTAAGCGCCGCCAGGGCTGTCCAGGTGCAGTTGTGGAGCGAACTGCAGCGGTTTGTCCAGCGAATGGCCCAGGTGCTGCTGGCAATGGCGCTCCAGGTCACTGCGCTCCAGGCGCAAGGCCAGTTGCGGGGCGTCGGCCGCCCAGCGCATGTGTACCGGCACCTCCGGGGAAATAAATGAGGCGCACAGGGGCGAAGAGGTAAAGACCTGGCCGTCGCAGTCGATCTCGGCGCTGCCGCGCAGAGGCATTTGCACGAGAAAGAAGCTTTCCAGCCGACCCGGGTCAATCGACACCGGCGCGCCGTATTCCAGGCGGCTCAGTGACAGGTTGCCGCGCTGCAAATGGTGCATGGCCGCACTGATTGCCCTTGAAGGCCCGGTGGCCCGCAGCTCATGCGGCTTGAACACCGTGCCGACGTTTTGCCGGATGCTTTCGGCATCGTTGAGCACGAACAGGCGGTTTCTGGCATTGAACAACGGCGCCTGTTCAAGGCGATTGCTGTTGGTGGCCGATTCAATGGAAGTGTTCATGTTCTACCTCGCGCACGCACGGTTTGCGAGCAGAGTGCGCCACCCTGTTACCGGGCGTCTGCAGTATCCGGACAGTGCCTGCGGCAAACGGATACTGCGGTGCCTCTGCTGTTTCCAATGGCCACTTGAGCGGGCCTTTGACGGGGTATCTGCAAGCGCCGCGCCACTTTATGAGCCGCAAACGGAGGTGAAACTTTATGCACCCGCCGGACAGCCCTTGCGCTGATCGGATAGTGCGCCTGCCGCCCGTGCCGCAAGAATGTTTGCCATGTCCATCGCATCGGAAACATTCCCATGAAAGGTCGCTCTATCACGGTTACAAGCCCGGCCGGCGAGTTTCAGGCTTACCTGGCCACCGCTGTCGGCGGGCGCGGCCCTGGGGTCGTGCTGTGCCAGGAAATCTTCGGCGTCAACCCGGCCATGCGCCAAGTGGCCGATGACCTGGCCGAGGAGGGCTACACGGTGCTGGTGCCCGACCTGTACTGGCGCCAGGTGCCGGGCGTTGAGCTGGGCTATAGCGAGAAAGACTTCGCCATCGCCTTTTCCTTGTACCAGGCCTTCGATGAAGCCGCGGGCGTCGACGACATCGCCAGCAGCCTGAAAGCCCTGAGCCGGTTGCCTGAATGCACCCCGGGGCCACAAGGGGTGGTGGGGTATTGCCTGGGCGGCAAGCTGGCGTACCTGGCCGCCTGCCGATTGCCCGAGGTGGCCTGCGCGGTGGGCTACTACGGCGTCGGCATCGAAACCGCCCTGCATGAGCTCGAAGGCCTGCAAGGCCGGCGCCTGGTGCTGCACCTGGCCGGCAACGATCAGTTCTGCCCGGCCCCCGCACAGGCGCAGATCCAGGCCGCTGCCGGCCAGGCAAAGGGCCTGACTGCTCATGTGTACCCAGGCGTCGACCACGCCTTTGCCCGGCCTGCCGGTCATCATTTCGACAAGGCCGCCGCACAGATTGCCCATGAACGCACCGTGGCGGCCTTGCGCCTGAGCATCGGCCCGGACTACGACCTGTCGGCGCTGTGGGAAGAACACATCCGCCATGAGTTCGCTACCCGCGATGTGCCCGCCACGATGGCGACCATGGTCGCCGAGCCCTACGTCAATCACATTCCGACCATGACCGGCGGGGTCGGGCATACCCAGCTCAGCCGCTTCTACCAGCACCACTTCGTGCACGGCAACCCCGTCGATATGGCCCTGATTCCGATTTCGCGCACCGTCGGCCAGACCCAGATCGTCGACGAATTCATCATGACCTTTACCCATGACAGCGTCATCGACTGGCTGCTGCCGGGGGTGCCGCCCACCGGGCGTACCGTCGAGATTCCGATGCTGGGCGTGGTCCGGTTTCGCGGGCCGAAACTGTGCCACGAGCACATCTACTGGGACCAGGCCAGCGTGCTGGTGCAGATCGGCCTGCTGGACCCGCACGGCTTGCCCGTGGCCGGTCGCGTTACTGCCGACAAGCTGCGCGATGAAACCCTGCCGTCCAACACGCTGATGCCCAACTGGGCCGACAGCGCCCACCTCAGCGTATAAGGAGCTGTCATGTCCGGTTTTCTCAATGGCCAGGCCCTGCAAGGCAAACTCGCACTGATCAGTGGCGGCGCCACCCTTATCGGCCTGGCGGTGGCCCGCGGGCTGATCGCGGCCGGCGCCCGGGTGGCGCTGCTGGATATCGACCGCGAAGCCGGTGAACAGACCGCGCGCCTGCTCGGTGACCAGGCGACCTTCGTGGCCGTGGACATCACCGATGATGCGGCCCTGCACATGGCCCTGGCCCAGGTGCGTGGGCAATGGGGGGCGGTGGACCTGCTGATCAACCTGGCCTGTACTTATCAGGACGACGGTTTTGCCTCATCGCGCCAGGACTGGTTGCGGGCGCTGGACATCAACCTTGTGTCGGCGGTCGCCCTGGCCCAGGCGCTGCACGAGGACCTCAGGCAACGGCGCGGTGCCATCGTCAATTTCAGCTCCATTTCGGCCGGATGCGCGCAGACCGGGCGCTGGCTCTATCCGGTGTCCAAGGCCGCGATCAAGCAATTGACCCGCAGCATGGCCATGGACCTGGCCGGTGATGGCATTCGTGTCAACTCGGTGTCGCCGGGCTGGACCTGGTCGCGGGTCATCGCCGAGGTCAGCGGCGGCGATCGCGCCAAGGCCGACCGGGTCGCGGCGGCCTACCACCTGTTGGGACGCCTGGGCGAGCCGGAGGAGGTCGCCAATGTGGTCACCTTCCTGTGCTCGCCGGCGGCCAGCTTTGTCACCGGCGCCGACTATGCGGTCGACGGCGGCTATTCGGTGATGGGTCCCGAGCAGAACCTGCCGGCCATCCCGCGCCTGGCCGAATGACCCGGCCACCCCCTGTTCATCAACCCGATGGCGCCGCCTGTGCGGGGCCGATCCTTCGAGCCAATGGAGAATAACAATGCGTCGTATCGCTATCGTCGGAGCCGGCCAGGCCGGACTGCAACTGGCCCTGGGCCTGCTGGCCAACGGGTATCAGGTGACCCTGGCCACCAACCGCACAGCCGAGCAAATCCGTGACGGCAAGGTCATGTCCAGCCAGTGCATGTTCAACAGCGCGCTGCAGACCGAGCGCGACCTGGGCATCGACTTCTGGCAGGAGCAATGCCCGGCCGTCGAGGGCATCGGCCTGAACGTGGTCAACCCCGAAGTGCCCGGCCAGTCGCTGTTCAGCTGGAGCGCCCGCCTGGAGCGCTGCGCCCAGTCGGTCGACCAGCGCCTGAAAATGCCGGTGTGGATGGAGGCGTTGGTGCAACGTGGCGGCGACCTGCTGATCGAAGATGTCGGCCTTGCCGAGCTGGAAGCCCTGTCGGCCAGCCATGACCTGGTGCTGCTCGCGGCCGGCAAGGGCGAGGTGGTCAACCTGTTCGCCAGGGACCCGGTGCGCACCGTGTTCAGCAGCCCGCAACGCTCCCTGGCCTTGACCTACGTCAAGGGCATGACACCGGTGTCGCCGTATTCACGGGTGGCGTTCAACCTGATTCCAGGCGTCGGTGAGTATTTTGTATTCCCTGCGCTGACCTTGAGCGGGCCGTGCGAAATCATGGTCTTCGAAGGCATTCCCGGCGGTCCGATGGACTGTTGGCAAGGCATCACCAGCCCCGAACAACACTTGGAAAAGAGCCTGGAGCTGGTACGCCGCTACCTGCCCTGGGAGGCCGAGCGCTGCACCGACCTGAGCCTGACCGATGACAAGGGCTTCTTGTCTGGGCGCTTCACACCCATGGTCCGCCGCCCGGTGCTGACCTTGCCGTCCGGTCGTAGTGTGTTCGGCATGGCCGATGCGCTGGTGGTCAACGACCCGATCACCGGACAAGGCGCCAATAACGCCGCCAAGTGCAGCCAGGTATACCTGGACGCGATTCTGGCCCAGGGCACCGAAGCCTTCAGCCGCGCCTGGATGGAGCAGACCTTCGAGCAGTACTGGGCCTATGCCGGTGACGTGGTCAAGTGGACCAACAGCATGCTGCAACCACCGGCCCCGCACCTGTTGCAACTGTTGGGCGCGGCCAGCCAGTCGCAGCCGCTGGCCCACGCCATCACCAATGCCTTTGACGACCCGCGCCGTTTCGCCCCCTGGTGGTTTGACGCCGGCCAGTGCCAGAGCTTTATCCAGAAGATGAGTCAACAGGCTGCCTGAAGGGCATCTCCCATAAAAAGCCGAGGAACCGACCATGAATGCCGCCACCGCCCTGAACCCTGCCGATCTTCTGGATGCGCACACCCTGGAGGTGCGCGACCTGCGCAACCTGCTGGGCCAGTTCGCCACCGGGGTGACCGTGATCACCACCCGTACCGCTGACGGACGCAACGTCGGCATGACCGCCAATTCGTTTTCATCCGTGTCTCTTGACCCGCCACTGGTGCTCTGGAGCCTGGCGCGCTCGGCGCCGAGCCTGGGCGATTTTCTCGACGCCAGTCACTTTGCGATCAATGTACTGGGCGCCGACCAGCATGGTTTGTCTTCGCAATTCGCCAGGCCCGCCAGCGACAAGTTTGCCGGCGTGTCCTTCAGCCAGGGCAAGGCCGGCATGCCGGTGCTCGATGACGTGGTGGCGGTGCTGGTGTGCCGCAACGTCACCCAGTACGAAGGCGGCGACCACCTGATTTTCCTGGGCCAGATCGAACAATGCCGACACAGCGACGCAGAACCGCTGGTCTTTCACGCCGGACGCTACCGTGTTGCCGCCCAGCATCCGGCCTTGTGAACCTGCCGCCACGCTTGATAGGCCGTAACGGGGAGCCAACATGAGAAAACTGCTTTCAATCTGCGCCTGCAGTGCGGGACTTGCGAGTACGCAAATAGCCTGTGCCTACGATTTGCCAGCGCTCAACCTGGGGCTGACCAGCTTCATGGACGGCGGCTTGCCGGCCGGCGGCGGCTGGTACGTGCAGCAATACCTGCAGAACTATTCAGCCAACCACTTGCGCGACAAGGACGGCAATGACCTGGGTTTGCCCAGGCACGAACTGGACTACCAACTGGCCCTGACGCAAATGAGCTACCTGTCGGACCTGCGCGTCGGCAATGCCAGCCTGGGCCTGAACATGCTGGTGCCGATCATCGCCCACATCGATGTCGACGACGGCCTGGACAATGCCGCGCTCAAGGCCCGCAGCGGGGTGGGCGACCTGCTGATCGGGCCGTTCATCCAGTTTGACCCGATCATGGGGCCGGACGGTCCGCGCTTTGTGCATCGCATCGAACTGCAGGTCAACCTGCCCACCGGTGAGTACGACCGTGACCGCGACATCAACCCCGGCAACAATGCCTGGTCTTTCAACCCCTATTGGGCCGCCACCTACTGGTTCACCCCGAAATGGACCGCCTCGCTGCGCGCCCACTACCTGTACAACGGCAAGAACAACGCGCCGGTACGCGCCTTGGGCGACCTGGACGACATGCAGGCCGGCCAGGCGCTGCACGCCAACTTCACCACCGAATACGCCGTCACCGAGCACCTGCGCCTGGGGCTCAACGGCTACTGGCTCAAGCAGATCAGCGACACCCGCTTCGATGGCCATGAGGTGTCCGGGCGCCGGGAAAAGGTCTGGGCCATCGGGCCGGGCGCCATGTACAGCTTCTCGCCCGACGATCACCTGTTCTTCAACGCCTACTTCGAGCAGGACGCCGAAAACCGTCCTGAAGGGACGCGCGTGCAGGCCCGCTACGTGCACCATTTCTGACGCACCGTACCCGGCTCCTTGCCTGCCTCGCGGCAGGCTTTTTTGCTGATGTGCATGTATTCAACAGGGCGGGGACGTTCTTATGTCGACTTCAGCAGGGGCGGCGGCGTTGATCTGCCGCACTGACCCCAGCGGGTGCATCGAGCATTGCAGTGAGGATTTTGCTGCCGCTCATGGTTACCCGGGAAACGCGCTGGTCGGGCAGACCTTTGCCCGGCTGCGCCACGGCACGATGCCGGCTGCAGTATTCCAGAGCCTGTGGGCCAGCCTGCGCCAACCGGGGCCGTGGATGGGGTTGATCTGCAACCGTCACGCCAGTGGCGAACGGCTGTGGTTCAACCTGTACGTCAAGCCGGTCTTCGGTGACAGCGGCGTGCAAGGGTATGGCGCGGTCTACCTGCCGGCCAGTGCCGGGCAGATCCAGCGTGCCGAGCGTGTCTACGCGCACTGGCATCTTTACGGTCGACCGCTGAGTCGGGGACGCTGGCTAGCCAGGTGGGCCGCCGCATTGGGGCCAACCCTGGCCGGCGCCGGCGTCCTGGCCTTGCTGTTGCCAGCATTGCCGTCGGCGCTGTGGCAAGGGGGCGTGCTGCTGGGCGCGGGCCTCGCGCTGGGGCTATGGCAGCAAGCGCGTCTCACACGGCGTGTCGACCAGGTCCTGGCGGCGCATCCCAAGGTGTTTGCCCAGGCCGGGCTGTCCGAGGCCTACAGCAGTCAGGGCGACAGTGGTGCCCTGATGCACATGGCCTTGTTCAGCACCGAAGCCCGTCTGCAGGCCGCCCTGTCGCGCATCGGCCTGAGCGGTCGCACGATTGACCGGCACATGACGGCCCTGGTGGCACTGATCGAGACCGAAGCGGGCCGGCTTGAGCAGCAGCGTAGCGAATCGGACCAGTCGGTGGTGGCCTTGACCCAGATGGCCGCGACCATTCAAGAGGTGTCGCGCAACCTGCATGACAGCGTGGTTGCCACCCGCCAGGCCACGGACCTGTCTGCCCAAGGCCAGCAATTGAGCGGACAAAGCCTGGCCGTGATGCAGCGCCTGGCAGACGCCGTCACTGACATCAGCACCGCCGCCACGCAGATGGCTTCGGCCACCGAGGCCATTGGCACGATGACCGACACCATCAGTTCAATCGCCGCACAGACCAACCTGCTGGCGCTCAACGCCGCCATCGAGGCGGCCAGGGCCGGGGAGGCGGGACGCGGGTTCAGCGTGGTGGCCGATGAAGTGCGCCAACTGGCCAGCCGTACGCAGCAGGCCACGCAAGACATTCAGCCGCTGTTATCGGGGTTTCGCCAGCGCACGGAAAACACCGTGCGCCTGGCCCGCGAAGGTCAGGCCCTGGCCGGGCAGGGCAGCGAGGCGGTGCTGTCGGTCAATGCCAGCTTTGTCGGCGTTAATCAGGCGCTCGAACACATTTCGGCGATGAGCATCCAGATTGCCAGTGCGATGGAGCAACAAGGCCAGGTGGCCGAGGATCTCAACCGCCAGGTGATGCAGGTCGCCGAACGGTCACGGGTCAGCGCCGGCAAGGCGCAAGAAGGGCACAGCATCAGCCAGGCCATTGACCGCCAGCTTGAGGCCCTGCGCAACCTGGCGGAACGCTTTGACCGGTAACGGTCTGCACAATAACTTACTGATTTTATTGAATATTGAATTCACCCCCGGTAGGAGCGCGCTTGCCCGCGACCGAGTGCGAAGCGCTCGCAAAATTTTCGCAACGCTGAAAATCTACAGCGAATGACCGCAAAATCTCGGAAACGCTGAAAATTTACGACTGTTACGCAGCCGTTCGCGGTGGTCCGGCATTCCGGCAGCGCGCGCTCCTACTGCATCAGCGCAAGCTCCACGAGACCCCGGCATACACACCCGCACCTTCGCCCGGCGTCGAGCGCGCTACGTCCACGCCGTTGTCGTTGTAGCCCGGCGTGACCGTGGTGGCGTAGCGCTGGTTGGTCAGGTTGCGCAGATCCAGCCAGGTCTGCCATTGCTCGTCGGGCGAGTGGTAGCCCAAGGTGGCGCCCAGCAAGGCATAGCGGTCGGCATGGAACGAGTTGGCGTAATCCACCGCCACCCTGGAGGCGTACTCGGTATTGACCCCGACGTACACGCCACTGTGATGGGTGAAGCGCAGTTCGGCCTGGTAGTAGTGCTGCGGCAGGCCGGGCAGGCGGTTGTTGCCGAAACGATCGTCGTCGCGGTAATGGAAGTCGCTCCAGGTGTACGCCTGGCGCAGGTTCAGGCGGCCGGCCGGGCCTTGCCATAACGGGCTGTCCAGGCTCAGGTCGATGCCCTGATGCACGGTCGGGCTGGCGTTGCTTTCGGCAATGATCGAGGACGTCGTGGCCGTGGCGGCCTGGATTTCGACGCTCAACAGCTCATGCCTCAACTGTGAGTAATACCACCCCATAGACCAATCGCCCACCCAGGCCTGACCCGTCGCGCCCAGTTCGACAGTGGTCGCGGTCTGGTTATTCAGCTCGACACCACCGCTTTGCAGGCCGGTGGCGGCGCCGCTACCGGCGGAAAAAACCTTGTTCGAGCCCCAGATCATTGACCAGGCATGCGGGGGCTCCACCGAACGGCTGAGGTTGCCGTACACCTGGGTCTGTGGGGTTAACTGGTAGCGCAAGCCCAGGCGGGCGGCATAGTCCCAAGTGCTCATGCTCAACGGGTCACGGGCATCGGGGTAGGTGACTTCGGTTTCGCGCCGGGTGTAGATCGCCGCCACCCCCGTGGTCAGCCACAGGTCCGGGGCCAGCTCCAGCTCATTGGAGGCATGCAGCACGCTGTCCGAGCCCAGGTAGCTGTAGTCGCGGGTGCGGGTGCCCGGCGCAAAGCCTGCGGTATTGCCGGCCGGGCTGCGCACGAACTCCGAGGTGCCGTTGTTCGGCAGGCCCTTGGTGTGGCGCAGGCCCACGGTGGTCTGGCTGGCCAGCCCGAACAGCTGGTCCTGGCGAATGTAGTTCAAGGTGCCGCTGATGTCGGTGTAGGCGACTTTCAGGCGGTTGGTGCCTTCACGCAGGTCCATGGGGTAGTCGTGATAGACCAGGCCCGTTTCCAGGCGCGAACTGTCATCCAGGTACAGCGTGGTTTTGTTCGCCAGCCAGGTGCTGCCCGGCTGCACACGCTTGTTGTCGCGGGCCACGTTGACCGGGCTGGCCGCGCGCGGGTCGTGGCGGATCTGCTCGCGGGTCAGGCGGCCCGGGGTTTCGTAGTCGTTTTCCCGGTAGCGGAAATAGAAGCGGGTTTCCAGGTCAGGGCTGAAGCGATAGCCAACATTGGCGGCCATGCCCTGGCTGTTGCCGGCGGTCTGGTCCTGAAAGCCGTCAGTGCGCGAGTCGTTGAGGCTGACGTAATAGTCAAGGTCGCCCAGCACCTGGCCGGAGCTGATCTGGCGCTTGCTGTAGCCATGGCTGCCCAGTTCATAGCGCACTTGCAGGTGCGGGGCGTCGTAGCCGGTGTGGGTCACGTAATTGACCGCGCCGCCCAATGCCAGCGCGCCGCGCTCGAAGCCGTTGGCACCGCGATACACCTCGACCCGGCTCAGCCACAGCGGCTCCTTGAGTTCATAAGGCGTGCCGCCCGGGCCGGTCAACGGCAGGCCGTCGAACATCTCGAACAAGCCCGAAGCATGGCCGCCTGGCGCCCGGTTCAGGCCCGAGCCACGAATCGACAGCTTGCTGCCTTCGTTATGGGCGGTGCGCGCATAAATGCCCGGCTGATACCTGAACACATCCTCGCTGCTGCTGACCCGGCCTTGTTCGACCCGGTTCAGGTCCACCACGTTGGTGGCGCCGGGCACACGCTGCAGGCGCTCCCGGGCGTCCTGCACCGGATTGCTTTCGCTGGCATTGACCTCGATGCCCGTCAATGTGACGGTCTGGCTGGCCGCCAATGCCTGTGGCGCGCACGCCAGGGCAGCGCTCAGGGCACTGATGGCAAACAGAGGGGTAGTTTGGGCGGGCATGGGCCTTGATCCTTGAAAGCGGGTAGCGGAGCGAGAGGGTTACAGTTGTGCGCTGATTCGATGCTGCGCCGGTCCGCGACGTCACGTCGCGGCACATTAACCGCGCCGAATCGAACTCTTTGCCCCTGACACCAGTCGTAGGCGATGAGTAGTTGCGGATTAATATCACGGGAGTGGCTGGGCGTGGCGCACGATAAAACACGGGTCGACAATGCGGCAACCGGTGATCTTTCCCATCAGGGCAAGAACATCTTCTTTGCGGCGGTGGAAACCACCCGGATGCCGATGATCGTTACCGACCCCAACCGGCCGGACAACCCGATCATTTTCGCCAACCAGGCGTTCCTGAAAATGACCGGCTACAGCGATGCCGAGGTGCTGGGGCATAACTGCCGGTTCCTGCAAGGGCCGGAAACTGATCAACAGATCATTGCCGACATTCGCCAGGCCATCGCCAACCGTACCGATATCTCCACCGAAGTGCTCAATTATCGCAAGGATGGCTCGACCTTCTGGAATGCGCTGTTCATTTCGCCGATCTTCAACGACAGCGGCGAACTGATCTATTTCTTCGCCTCGCAGCTGGACATCAGCCGGCGTCGCGACGCCGAGGACGCGCTGCGCCAGTCGCAGAAAATGGAAGCGCTGGGCCAGTTGACCGGCGGCATCGCCCACGACTTCAACAACCTTTTGCAGGTGATGGGCGGCTACATCGACCTGATCGGCAGCGCTGCCGACAAGCCACAGATCGATGGACCACGGGTGCAACGCAGCGTCTATCACGCCAAGGCTGCCGTTGAACGCGCCAGCACCCTGACCAAGCAACTGCTGGCCTTTGCCCGCAAACAGAAACTGCATGGCCGGGTGCTCAACCTCAACGGCCTGGTCAACGCCAGCGAACCGATGATCGAGCGTACCTTCGGCGCCGGTGTGCGGGTCGAGACCGACCTGGAGCCGGCGCTGCGCAACTGCCGTATCGATCCGACCCAGGCCGAAGTGGCACTGCTCAATATTTTCAACAATGCCCGTGATGCCCTGTTCGGTCGGCCCGATCCGAAGATTTTTATCGAAACACGTAACGTGGTGATTCACGACCTGGCCAGCCTGTCCACTGACGGGCTCAGGCCCGGACATTATGTGAGCATCGCCATCACCGACAACGGTGTCGGCATGCCGGCCAGCATCCGCGACCGGGTCATGGACCCATTCTTTACCACCAAGGACGAAGGCAAGGGCTCGGGCCTTGGCCTGTCGATGGTCTATGGCTTTGCCAAACAGTCCGGTGGTTCCGCCCGTATCTATACCGAGGAAAACGTCGGCACCACTCTGCGCCTGTATTTCCCGGTGGACGAAGCCAGTGTGGTCAATCACGAGGTGAAACACCTTGGCGAACAACGCCAGGGCAGCGAGCGGATTTTGATCGTCGAAGACCGCCCGGACGTGGCCGAACTGGCCAAGATGGTGCTGGACGATTGTGGCTACAGCACCGAGATCGTGTTCAATGCCCGTGAGGCACTGGGCAAGTTCGAGTCAGGCGCCCAGTACGACCTGCTGTTCACCGACCTGATCATGCCCGGCGGCATGAACGGCGTGATGCTGGCCCGCGAGGTCAAGCGCCGTCACCCGCAGGTCAAGGTGCTGCTGACCACGGGGTATGCGGAAAACTCCATCGAGCGCACCGACATGGGCGGCTCGGAGTTCGACGTGGTGTCCAAGCCGTGCATGCCGCAAGACCTGGCGCGCAAGGTCCGGCAGGTGCTGGATGGGCCGAACGGGATTGCTTGAATGCATGACTGCTGTCCAAAGCTGCTCAAGCCTGATCGAGAAGGATAAGCATGAAGCGTTTTTTTGCGTCGACCATAAAATGCTACGAAGAAGACAATGTCCTGGTGGTGGCGCTGGGTGATGATGCGCAAGCGCCTGCCAACTTCATGATCATTACGCGCCTGGACGATGACGATCACGCCAGTGTGGAGGAGGGGATCGGTTTTCATACCGACCAGGCGGAATATGAACGGTCCGATGCCATCGAGAAAGTGGTCTTGTGCCCAGCCAGTCTGGAAGTGGTGGTCAAGCCCGAGTTTGTCGAGTTCTTTGGTGGCTCGCGTTTTCTGGCTGAGCTGCCGCGAGGTAGCGATGCTGTTCCAGAGCAGGTCGCTGTGCTGAAAAGTGCCTTGCAGACGGTGTTCAGTGGGACTCGAGTCGAACGGTTGAACACCACGGACTAATGGACAAATACGGCTATGCTGAAATGAAGGTGCAGCGGCGTACTGATCGCTGCGCTCCAGATAATGCCGGCATAGCTCAGTCGGTAGAGCAGCGCATTCGTAATGCGCAGGTCAGGGGTTCGACTCCTCTTGCCGGCATCAGCCTGAACACTGTCGACGCCGACTCAGGCCGCCGGTCTCTGCATCGGCACCGTCACCGTAAAGACCGTGCCTTGTACGCTATCTGAAATGACGTCAATAACACCCGTATGAGCGGTGACAATTTCCGACGCAATATAAAGCCCCAGGCCCAGTCCCTCTGTCGGCGGATTGTCGGCAACCGAGCGCTGCGAAAAACGCCCCATGGGATTGAAGATGAACGGTAATGCCGCCTCCGGGATAGGCTCACCGGTATTGTGGACGGTAAAGATTGCGTGACCGTCTGCCTGTGCCAGGGTGACTGCTATGGGCGTTCGGTTATCGCCATGCTGTATCGCATTGCTGATGATGTTGGAAAAGACCTGCTCCATGCGAGGACCATCAAACTGGCCGGTCACCGCCGCATGAGCCATGAAGTTCAGGTGGACGTCAGGGTGAAACGCACGGATTTCATCGACGATACGCTCGCACAAAGGCACCAGGTCCAGCGCTGTGGTTTTAATGGGAATGCCCGGTCCCATCTGGCAGCGCGTCAGATCGAGCAGATCGCCCACTATCTGGTTGGCGCGTTTTACGCTGGTGTAGATCTGATTGGAGAGCTTGACCCCGCGGGGGCTGGTGTCGGCCGAACGTCGCATGCTGTCGGCGCCCAGCATGATGGCGCCAAGCGGTGTACGCAGATCATGACCCAGGATGCCCAGAAATACAGTGCGAGAGACGTCTACTGCCCTGGAGTAGCTGGCAATGGATTCGGCGAGTGCCTGGTCGATGGCTTCATGAAAACGATTCATGTCGTCGGCATCAAAGTCTGCCCCTGACTTGATTTGCTTCATCCATTGATTGAGGACGCTGGATCTCAAGGCGCGATACTCCGAAACCATCTGGTCGATGGTAAAACCGGCCATCAAGCGTGTGACAGCATGGGTTTCGGCAGGTGTTTCTTCTGTGGCAATCGGCCCCTGGCCTTGGGAGCGGGCAATGCGCTCTGAGCGGGTCTGCTTGGTACGCAGGTCCGCCACGATGGCTTCAAGCATCTGCGCGGCATGATCGCGCAACGACTCCCTGTCCAATGCCACCCCGGAAATCTCGATGGTTCTCGCAAAGTCTTCCCAGGCCTGAAGGATGGACTCAGCGTTCTTGACGATAAAATCGGGCAGGCGCACGCTGGTGATCCTAATAAGAGAGTATGAGCCGCCGCCGGGCACCCTCGCGACAGGGCAAGAGCGCCGACGGTCAGTCTGGGTGTTCCATGGTGCTTTGGCAGGTACAGGGCCGGCTTGACTTGAAGTCTTTCAAGGCGATGCCACAAGCCTGTCATTGCCGCACAGATGGCCAGAAAATGAAATGCCCATCGCCTTTATTCATTGATTTTTTGCCCGAACACACTCCCTGTGATCCGAAATGACTCAGTGGCGTAAACAGCCGGCAGCAGTGGGTGAAGTTGACGGCCTTGAAGAAGGGCCTTGGTTGAACCTTGGCTGCGGCGGTGCGCATACCTGCTGCAGCCAAGGACAGGCCAGTCATGCCTCAACTGTAATCGCCCGCCGAGTCCGCGAGCGGTTCTGGTTTGCGGCTGCGGGTCAGTTGGTAGGCAATGGCCAGCCAGATGAACCAGGCCGGCATGGCCATCAAGGCGATCCGGGTGTCAGGGCGCAACGCCAGCAGGCACAGCACAAAGCCCAGGAAAGCCAGGGACAGCCAGGCCATGGGCACGCCGCCCGGCATCTTGAAGGCCGAGCGTGCATGCAGCTCGGGACGCTTTCTGCGGTAGGCAATGTAGGACGCCAGGATGGTCGACCAGGTGAAGATCACCAGGATCGCCGACACGGTGGACACGATGGTGAACGCCGTCATGACTTGCGGCACGATAAACAGCACCAGCACACCGATGAGCATCAGCAGGCAGGTGAACGCCAGGCTGATCAGCGGCACGCTGTTGCCCGACAGGCGCTGGAAGACCGTTGGCGCATTGCCCTGATTGGCCAGCCCGAACAGCATGCGGCTGGATGAAAACACACCGCTGTTGGCCGATGAGGCTGCCGAGGTCAGAACCACGAAGTTGACGATGCCGGCCGCGGCCGGAAACCCCGCCACCAGAAACAGCTCGACGAAAGGGCTCTTGATGGGTGAAACCTGTTGCCAGGACGTCACGGCAATGATGCAGGTCAGCGCGAGCACATAGAACAGGATGATGCGCAGCGGGATGGCATTGATGGCCTTGGGCAGGGTTTTCTCCGGCGAGCGGGTCTCTGCGGCGGCCGTACCGATCAGTTCGGTGCCGGCGAACGAGAAGATTGCCATTTGAAAGCCGGCGAAGAAGCCAAGCAGGCCATTGGGGAAGGCGGCCTGCTTGTCCACCAGGTGACTCAAGGATGCCGTCACACCACTGGGGGATACGAACGACGTTGCAATCAGCGTCAGACTGACGCCTATCAGGGTCACGACAGCAATGATCTTGATGATCGCGAACCAGAATTCCACTTCACCGAAAAGCCGGACGGTCAGCACGTTCAAGGCGAACAAGGTCGCCAGCATGCCGACGGCGGGCATCCACGCCGGGACATCGGCAAACCAGTACTGGAAGAACCCGCCGACCACGACGGCATCACCGATGACCGCCACGCTCCAGCTCAGCCAATAGGACCAGCCCAGGAAAAAAGCCGCCCTGGGGCCCAAATAGGCGCCGGCAAAGTCGGCGAAGGTCTTGAAGTTCAGGTTGGACAGCAGCATTTCGCCCATGGCCCGCATGACGAAAAACACGAACAGGCCGATGATCATGTAGATCAGGATGATCGAGGTGCCTGACAGGTTGATGATCTTGCCGGAGCCCATGAACAGGCCTGTTCCTATGGCTCCTCCCATGGCCATCAATTGGATGTGGCGATTGCTGAGCGTGCGCTGCAGTGCAGGCTGGTCGGCCAGCCTTGGTGGCGTCGATTTCATTACAAAACCTCTTGATTTTATGTTTTTGAGTTTTGGCAGAAAGTAGAAATCGGGTGCGTCGGTTCACGCGTCAGGACGCAACGCGCGAATCATCCCGCGAGTGTTCTTGTCAGAGATAACGGCTATTGACGGTGATGCAGGGCTAGGTGCAGGCTCAGCCCCGGCCGCTCAGGTGGCCGAGCGCAAATGCCCGGCCCTGAGCGGTTGCGGGTCGAGCAACTGGTAGAGGTTCTTGATGTTGGCCGGCGTCGGCACCAGGTGGATGCGCTCGCCGATCGAGTGCTGTCGTGCCAGGTCCTGCAGGTAGCGCAAGGATGAAAAATCTTCCAGGGCAAAGCCCACCGAATCGAAGACCGTGACCTGATCGGTGCGCTCACGACCCGGTACTTCACCCTGGGCAATCCTGAAGAACTCGGTGACGGGAAAGTCGGCTTCCAGTTGTTGAATGTCGCCTTCAATCCGGGTTTGTGGTTCGAATTCCACGATGACCCGGGCGTTGCGCAGAATGTCGGCGTGCAGTTCGGTTTTGCCCGGGCAGTCGCCGCCTACGGCATTGATATGCATGCCGGGCTCGACCATGTCGGGGGTGAGAATCGTTGCATAGGCTTTGTCGGCGGTCACGGTGGTGACGATGTGCGCGCCCTTGACCGCCTCCTGTATCGAGTCGGCAATGATCACCCGCAGCCCGGGGAAGGCCGCCAGGTTCTGCTTGAGCTTGAGCGAGGCGGCCCGATCGATATCGAACACGCGGATTTCGTCGATGCCCAGCATTTCATGGAAGGCCAGGGCCTGGAATTCGCTCTGGGCACCATTGCCGATGATTGCCATCGAGCTTGCCCCGGGCCGGGCGAGCGATTGCGCGACCAGCGCGGAAGTGGCGGCCGTGCGCACGGCGGTCGTCAGGGTCAGTTCACTGAGCAGGGTGGGATAGCCACTGTGGACGTCGGCCAGCACCCCGAAGGCCATGACCGTCAGCAGGTCGTTCTGACCGTTGTCCGGATGGCCGTTGACGTACTTGAACGCATATTGCTGCCCATCATCGGTCGGCATCAGTTCGATCACCCCGTTGGGCGAGTGATTGGCGGTGCGCGGCGACTTGTCGAATTCGGCCCAGCGCAAGTAGTCGGCTTCGATATAGCAGGCCATTTCGCGAATGGCCTGGCGAATGCCGACCGTGGTGAACAGGCGCGCGGCCTGATCGACGTCGATGAAAAGCGTCATGGTGTGCTTCCTGGATTGACTGGTTGAAAGGTGCAGCTTGGGAATGTCAGGCGCGCTTGCTTTCGTAGCCATGCAGCACGTTGACGGCATTGATGCCGATTTCGTCGACCATGTAGCCGCCTTCCATGACGAACAGCGTGGGGCAACCGATGCTCGCGATCAGCTCGCCGATGCCGATGAAATCGTCACTTTCGAGCAGGAAGTGGCTGATCGGGTCGTCCTTGAACGTATCGACCCCGAGGGAGATCACCAGCACCTGAGGGGCGAACTGCTGGAGTTGCTTGCAGGCATGCAGCAAGGCATCGCGATAGCGTTGCCAGGTGGTGTTTTTCGGCAATGGGTAGTTGTGGTTGAAGCCCTCGCCGTGGCCGACACCGACTTCGTGGCTGAAGCCCGAGTAGTACGGATAGGACACTGCCGGCTCGCCGTGCAGCGAGACGAACATGACGTCACGGCGGTCATAGAAAATGTTCTGGGTGCCGTTGCCGTGATGAAAGTCGACGTCCAGCGCCGCGACGCGTTGGGCGCCTTGCGTGATCGCTTGTTGGGCGGCGATGGCGGCGTTGTTGAGATAGCAGTAGCCACCCATGTATTCGCGTGCCGCGTGATGGCCGGGCGGCCGGCAGAGGGCAAAGGCACTGTCGTGGCCTTCATCGAGCAGCGCCAGGCCGGTCAGGGCGATGTCGGCGCTGGTCCTGGCCGCTTGCCAGGTGCTGGCGGTAATCGGTGAGCCGGCATCCATGGCATAGAAACCCAGCTGGCCGTCGATGAACGCGGGCACCTGCTGGTTGGCCAGGTCGCGCACCGGCCATACCAGCGGCAAGGCATCGTGGGTGCGTCCGGTGGCGGACCACTGCGCCCAGGCGGTTTCCAGAAAACTGACATAGCGCTCGCTGTGGGCGTTGACATAGCACGCCCGGTCAAAGGCTCGCGGCTCGATGATCTGGCCGAGGCCGACCTGCTTGACGCGGTGATGAACAGTGTCTGCCCGGCTGGGCTGTTCGAACGAAGGCTTGAGCACACCGTCTTTCAATTCGGTGCCGTGATGCAGGCGGTGGGAATCACTAAAAACTGTAAACATTCTGCGCATCCGTTAATGTGAGCCGGTGAAACTATTCTGTTCCGACCCCGGGGCGCTTTCTTTGCTTTGTATTCGTGCCTTTTAAAAAAATTCGGGTTTTTTTACTCAGGAATGACGCGATGAAGAAAAAATTATCCAAACGCATCAGTCTTGATGAAACCGACCTGGCGATCCTTGAGTTGCTGCAGGACGATGCGAGTATTTCCAACGCCGAACTCAGTGAGCGGCTGTCGTTAAGCCTGACGCCGTGCTGGCGACGGCGCAAGCGCATGGAGGAGGCCGGCGTGATCAAGGGCTACCAGGCCAACCTCGACAGGCGCATGCTGGGGCTGGATATCATGGCCTTTGTGCACATCCGCTTTTCTACCCACGCCGACCATGCGCCGGATGACTTCGAGGCCGTGATTGCGCAGTTGCCCGAGGTCCTGGCCTGTCACAAGATCACCGGCGATGCCGACTATGTGCTGCAAGTGCTGGCAGAAGACCTCGACAGCTACAGTGACTTCATCGAGCAGGTGCTCAGGCGCCAGGTGGGCATCGCCTCCATCCAGTCCAGCCTGGCCCTGCGCGAGGTCAAGACCGGCAACCGTATCGCGATACCGAAGCCGGGCACGTCCTGAGTCACCCCTGACACTCAACCAAACACCACCGCTCCATCGTCTTTCGCCAGGCTGAACGCTTGTTGCCACTGCTGGTACAGCGCCCAGAACACGCCGCCGATCTGCTCGGCCTTGTCGGCATGGGCGGCATAGTCTGCGGCCAGCCTGGCGCTGGCGCTCGGCCCCAGAGTCCCGTCGCTGTCGGTGAAATTGATCTGCTCGAAGAAAGGTCCTTGGCTGGAAACCCAGGCGCCGGCGTCATACCCCTCGGTCTCGCCGTCAGGGCCTTCATAGCGGGTCAGGGGATAACCTGCCATCTGCGCCAACTGGTTGCGCCAGGCGCAGTAGCCGGTGTAGCTGCCGGCGCGAAACTCAAGGGTTTCGCCACCCACCTGATAGGCAACGTCAGGCTTGAGACCTTCAAGCCGGCCCGGAAAGTCATCGCTCTCGCGAAATTGGCGGTAGTGCTCCCAGTCTTCGAGTTCACCGTCCTGATCACGCCTGGCGTCAGGCGCTTCCACCAGTTTGCTGTAGGCACAAATATCCAGGCCCATGACTGCTGTGCTCCATTGGTTGTGAACTGCAAGGGACAGCATGATCGGGGAAATATTCGCCAGGAGGGTCTGCCGACAGGCCGCAGGGAGAGGGTGGCCTGGGGCCGTGTCATGCGTACACTTCGCGGTTCAAGCCGCGCCTGCGAACTTGCGGCGGCTTTTTCAGTCACAGGCATGTTGATCACCCTCGGCATGGCACCGGCCGTTCGCATTCGTACACAGAAGGGAAAAGGCATGAAAGCACTCATGGCGGGTATGACGCTGGCGCTGTTGAGCACGACCGCTGGCGCCGACGATTACAGCGGTGTCCCGCAGCGGCTGTTCGAACAGATCCAGGCCAGGCAGTTCGACAAGGCTATCGATACGATGGGCGTCAAGAAGGACATGGACCCTGAAGACAGGCAACAGATGGTCCAGTACATGAGCAAGGCTTTCGGTGGGGAGTACAAGTTTCATGAACTCATCGAGGAGCGCACCGTCGGCACCCGGTATGTGACCCTGGTGTATCTGGTGGGCATGCGGGAAGGGCCGGCCGGGCTGCGCATGCAGTTGTACAAGCCTGATGAGACCTGGTTGGCGCAGACTTTCGCGATCAATTCCGACTACGACGAGCTGGTCAAGGAAAAGAAAAAAGACTGATAAAGCCCCTCCAGGGGCGGCAGGAGCCGGTCAAAGCCTCGTGCTATTCATCAATGACGACCGAGCGTTCTAGAATCGGCTGACATTCATTCGGCACGGACTTCACTATGGCGCGTTCAACCGTTGCAGCCCTTCAGATCGGCTCTCTGCCCGGTGGCAAGGCCCAGACCCTGGCACTGATCCTGTCTTATGAAGAGGCCATCCTGGCCTCGGGCGCCACGCTGGTGGTGTTGCCCGAAGCGATTCTGGGCGGCTACCCCAAGGGTGAGGATTTCGGCACGCGCCTGGGCTATCGCTTGCCCGAGGGGCGTGAGGCCTATGCACGTTATTTCGATAATGCGATTGCCCTGGACGGCGACGAAGTCCATGCGCTGGCAGGACTCGCGCAGCGCACAGGGGCGCATCTGGTGGTCGGGGTCATCGAGCGTGCGGGCAGCTCGCTGTTCTGTACCGCATTGTTCTTCGACCCGGCCCAGGGCCTGATCGGCAAGCACCGCAAGCTGATGCCCACCGGCACCGAGCGGCTGATCTGGGGGCAGGGCGATGGCTCGACCCTGCCGGTGTTCGATGTGCCGGCCGGCCGCATCGGCGCGGCGATCTGCTGGGAAAACCACATGCCGTTGCTGCGCACCGCGATGTACGCCAAGGGGGTCGAGATCTGGTGCGCGCCGACCGTGGATGAGCGCGATGTGTGGCACAGTTCGATGCGCCATATCGCCCATGAAGGCCGCTGCTTTGTCATCAGTGCCTGCCAGGTGCAGCCGTCGCCCGCCGAGTCCGGTACCGAGGTGCCCGGCTGGGAGGCTGACCGTCCGCTGATCAACGGTGGCAGCATGATCGTCGGCCCATTGGGCGATGTGCTGGCGGGACCGTTGAAGGGCGCGGGCGGCTTGCTGACCGCCGAGATCGATACCGGTGAGCTGGTCAGGGCGCGGTATGACTTTGACGTGGTCGGGCATTACTCGCGACCGGATATCTTTGAGCTGACCGTGGACGAGCGGGCAAGGTCGGGGGTCGTTTTCATCAATCGATAAGACCGGCCATCGGTTTTATCGGGCCGGCGTGCTACTTGTTGCGCGATGGCCTCTGTACAAGGCACTTTTTCGATACGCAAACGGATGAAAGAGATTATTTTGGCGGGCCTGATCGCCGGGAGTATCCTGCTCCCGGTCTGGCCATGCGCCATTAATAAGATCTCAGAGAGTCCGTCAGTGGTGACAAACATGTGTAGGTGGGGGCCGTGCTGAAACACCTTTCCCGGGAGGCGCTGGAGGCCGAGATCATGCGCCTGCACAGTCTGCTTGAGACCGTCGGCCTCGACGCCGCACCGCAGGTGCCGACATCCCATGCCTTGACCCTGGCCACGCCGCACTACACGCCAGTGGCGGGGCTTGCGATCGAAGAAACCCAGGAGCGCTATCGGCTGGCGGCCAAGGCCACCAATGACGCGATCTGGGATTGGGACCTGCAGGCCAATCATGTGCAGTGGAACGACGCCCTGCGAGACGCCTATGGCCATCGCCTGACCGCGCAGGACATGACCGGCGACTGGTGGATTGCGCAGATTCATCCCGATGACAGAGCGCGTATCCACGACTCGATCCATGCCTTGATCGACGGTCAGGGCGATGCCTGGTCCGACGAATATCGTTTTCATCGCGCCGACGGCTCCTGGGCCGAGGTGCTTGACCGTGGCCATGTGATCCGTAACGCGCAAGGTCAGGCCGTGCGCATGATCGGCGCGATGCTCGACCTGACCCGGGTGCGGCGTGCGGAAAAGGCCCTGCTAAAAAGCGAGGCGCTGTACCGCACCATTCTGGAGACCATCGAGGCGGCGTTTGCGATTGTCCAGGTCAAGTTCGACGCCGATGATCAGCCGATCGACTACCGCTTTGTCGAGGTCAATGCCGCGTTCGAGCAACAGGCCGGGGTCAACCTGCGCGGCAAGTGGGTCACCGAATTTGCGCCGGACCTGGAGCCGTTCTGGTTCAAGGCCTACGGGCATGTGGCCAAGACCGGCGAGCCGGCCAACTTCGAGAACTATGCCGAGGCCTTCGAGCGCTGGTTTGACGTGCGGGCCGTGCGGGTCGGCGATCCGGCCGAACGCACGATCGGCATCTTTTTCAGCGACGTGACCGAGCGCCGCAATGCCCAGGAGCGCTTGCGCGTCAGCGAGTCGCTGGCGCGTGAAAACGTGCAGCGGGTGCAACTGGCGCTGGCGGCAGGAGCAATCATCGGTACCTGGCACTGGGATCTGCTCACTGACCGCTTCACGGTCGATGAAGGTTTTGCCGACGCCTTTGGCCTGGACCCGGCACTGGGGCGCACGGGGTTGAGCCTGGTGCAGGTGATCACCACCGTGCACCCGGATGACCAGGACGGCTTGATTACCGCCATCCATGAGGTGATCCGGCGCGGTGGCGCCTATGCCCACCAGTACCGGGTACGGCGTGCCGATGGCAATTATTACTGGATCGAGGCCAACGGGCGGGTCGACCTGGCCGAGGACGGCACGGGCCTGAGCTTTCCAGGGGTGTTGATCGATGTGCAGGAGCGTCGTACCGTCGAAGCCGAGCGTGACCGCGCCACCGCCGCCCTGCGGGCCATGAATGACACGCTGGAGCACCGTGTGGCCGAGCGCACGGCCGAATTGATGCAGGCCGAAGAAAAACTGCGTCAGTCGCAGAAAATGGAGGCGGTTGGACAACTGACCGGGGGACTGGCGCATGACTTCAATAACCTGCTGGCCGGCATTTCGGGGTCCCTGGAACTGATCGACATGCGCATCACCCAGGGCCGCCTGACCGACATTGGCAAATACATCGGCGCCGCCCAGGGGGCGGCCCGCCGCGCCGCGTCCCTGACCCACCGGCTGCTGGCGTTTTCCCGGCGCCAGACCCTCGACCCCAGGCCCACCCATGTCAATGCACTGGTCGCCGGCATGGTCGAGATGATTCAACGCACGGTCGGCCCCGGTATCCACGTCGAAGCCCTGGGGGCGCCCACGCTGTGGCCGACCCTGGTCGATGCCAGTCAATTGGAAAACGCCTTGCTGAACCTGTGCCTCAACGCCCGCGACGCGATGCCGGACGGTGGCAGCATCACCATCAGGACCGCCAACCACTGCATGGACGCTGCCGCCGCCCAGGTCTACGATCTGCCTGAAGGCCAGTACCTGTGTCTGTGCGTGACCGATACCGGCACCGGGATGACCCCGGACATCATGGCCAAGGCCTTCGATCCGTTTTTCACCACCAAGCCGATCGGCCAGGGCACCGGGCTTGGACTGTCGATGATCTATGGCTTTGCCAAGCAGTCTGGCGGGCAGGTGCGCATTGCCTCGACCGTCGGCCAAGGGACTACGGTGTGCCTCTATTTACCGCGCTATTTCGGTACGGCGACAGACAGCGAAGGCGACATTGAGCCGATACCGGCGGCACTTGCCGGAGGCGGCGAAACCATTCTGGTGGTCGACGACGAACCCACGGTGCGCATGCTGCTGGCCGATGTACTGGGCGATCTGGGTTACACCGTGATCGAGGCCGGCGACAGCATGGCCGGGCTCAAGGTGCTGCGCTCGGATGTGCGCATCGACCTGCTGGTGACCGACGTGGGCCTGCCCGGTGGCATGAACGGCCGGCAGATGGCCGACGCCGGCCTGGAGATTCGTGCTGGCCTCAAGACCCTGTTCATTACCGGCTACGCCGAAAGTGCAGCGCTTGGCGATGCGCAACTGGGTCCAGGCAGGCTGGTACTGACCAAGCCTTTTACCGCCGAGGCGCTGGCAGGGCGGGTGAGGGCGTTGATGGGGACGTAACGGCCCCCGATAGATGGGCAGGAGCGGCCGGACGGCGAAGGTGCTGCCTTTCGCGGCTAAAGCCGCTCCTGCGAAGATTGCGTCCAGGCTTACTTGCAGTTTCCGGCCTTTCTGTACCCGGCGGCTACTGCCTGGGACTCGGATTCGAACGCGACCTGGTTCTTGGCCGACACCTTGTCATAGCTCGGGCAGCCGCTGGGCAGGTGGTAGATCTGGCTGGTGCGGTTGCCGATGATCGAGCCGGCCGAGGCGGTGGTCGCTGCTGCAGGCGCGGTGGCTGCTTGCGCCCGTGCCGGGATCGGGCTGACCAGGCCATCGCCGACCGGCTTGTAATCCAGGGTCCAGGTGCGCGCACCGGTCACGAATGGGTTGGTGTGGCCCATGATCGCGGTGATGCGGTTATTGCGCTCCTTTTCCCAAGCACTGACCGGGTGCTGTTTGTTCCAGGCCATCAAGACCTGTTGCTGCTGACGCGACATGCTCAGGTTATAGCGATCGAACATATAGAACGTGGTCCGCGCCACCAGGCCTTTGACTTCATCACGCGGTTCGGCCACGCGCTGTTCAAAGTCCACCTTGGTCTTGCATTGACCATATTGCGGCGCCACACCAGAGACCATGCCGTAGTTGTAGTTGCTGCGGTCGCCATTCACTTCACCCACCGCCGGGTAAAGATTGAACAGGTTGGCTTCCATGCTGCGGAACACCGGGTCGTCATCAATACAATGCTCGCGTCCGCCGTTGGCCCAGCACTGGCGCTGATGCCCGAAGGTCCAGGCCGGCACGATGTGTTCCCACTCGGTGCGCTCGGCGCGGTTTTCCTGTTTGCGGGTTTTATAACCACAGGATTTGGCATCGACCTGGCCGCCCGATTTACCGACCCAGTTCCACTGGCAGCCGCAATACAACTCGCCTTGGGCACTGTTGGCCTGGTCCATGTAAATCTTTTCCTTGGCGACCACTTTGGCGTCGGCAAAGGTTGCGGGCGGCGCGGCGAAGGCAAAGTTGCCCAGTGACAGCGACAGCAGTACAGCGAAAAACAGGGTTTTCATAAGGACGTCATAATCAGAATAAAGGCGCGCGCATTATAGCCCTAACAGGGAGAGGGCTGATAAATAGGAAAAATTTAAAGGCGCGCGCAGGGGCGGGAAAGGACATGCCTCAATCGCAGGCGTGTGAGCGGGCTGGACAAGGACCCTTTTCAGGCAGGCAAAGGCGTTTACTCAGCCTCAATGCCACAGTGCAGACACCTCCACAAGTTAGAAATGCTTAACCGGCATATTGATTTGTCAGAGACGTGATTGCCTGGACGGAGAACTTACGATTTCCCTGAGGTTACACGGCGGGTTGGCATCTTACCTGTCTTTGAAGACAGGGATTCCCACAGATGGACGCTCATGCCCGAGCGCGAGAATGTTCCTGGCGGCATTGATGTCGCGGTCGTGAGTGGCACCGCACTCACAACAAGTCCATTCCCTTATTCCAAGCCCTGCGATACCTCTCGGCCTCGACGCTGGCAATTGCTTGCAGGTCGAGCAGGTCTGGGTGGTGTTTCTCTCGCTGACAACCCTGAAAATGATACCTGCGTGATCGCATTTATAGGCCAGCATCGTTTTCAGTTGACCCCAGCTGGCGTCGAGCACCGACTTGGCCATGCGGGTTTTCACGAGTTTCAGTGAGCTTACATCGCCCACAACAATCAATCCGCAACGCGCAACCAGAGCGCTGCTGAATTTGTGCAAGGCGTCCTTGCGCCGATTTGCAATCTTTGCATGAAGTGCTTTCACTCGCGCCTTTTTGCCGGCACGTTGGGCAATGCCCAAAGCCGCCTCCAGATCCCGATAGAATTGGCCACTTTCAAGCTTTTCGCCGTCGCTGCATGTGGCGGTGGTTTTCAGGCCCAGGTCGATACCCAGGGTGTCTTGACCCGGTGATAGCGTGCATTCGATCTCGACCGTGACGTTGAAATACCAACGTCCACGGGTATCTTCATTAAAGCTTCCTGATCTGAATGAGTAACCTGCCAGGCCGTAGCTGTCCCAGACCTGGAAGTGCTGCTTGTTGAAGAGGATCTGACCGTTTCTCCAGACGGCAGCACCGGTCTTGAAGGGCACCCAACCCAGGCTGCGCCGGGGACCCTCCGAGCAACGCCAGTGGAGCCGACGCTTTTTGAACTGTTTGCGACGGTTCACATATTCATCCGTTACGCTCTGGATGGTATGGCTGTGAAGCCCAAGCACTTTGCTGGAGCCTTTGACATACGGATGCATATCGAATCTGGATAGAAAACGCCCGCGCTCGCGAATCGCCCGGCTGCTCAACTCATTCACGTAATTCCACACGAAATTCACGGCACGAGAGGCCTTGCGCAGTTGTGCTGCATGCTTGTCTCGCACTCGAACTCTGAGGGTCTTGAAGGATTTCATGGCGATGGGCTGGAGGCTGAATGTACTGGCAGCAATATTAAGCAGCCAAATAAATCAAACAAGCCTGTCACTCAATGTTCAGAATATTCGCACAAGAGAAACTGATTGGTCTTGCAATGCGACTCAGAGAGGATCGTCAGGTTGCCTCGCCCAGGACAGCAGGTGCGGTATGATCCGCGCCTGCACGCCACGTGCGCCTGCATCACGCGCCTCCAGAACAGGAAACCCTCATGACCCTGAGCAACGACACCTTGCAAGAGTACCTGGCCTTTGCCCACCGCCTGGCGGATGCCTCGGGCACGGCCATCCAGCCTTATTTCCGGGCGCAGATGACGGTGGAAGACAAGGGCGGCGCGCATTTCGACCCGGTCACCGTGGCCGACAAGGCCGCCGAGCGGGTGATGCGCGAGCATATCCTGGCCCAGTACCCCGAGGACGGCATTCTGGGTGAGGAAGAAGAGGACGTTACCGGCCGCAGCGGGCTGACCTGGGTGCTGGACCCCATCGACGGCACACGTGCCTTCATCACCGGCCTGCCGCTGTGGGGCACGCTGATCGCACTCAACGACGGCCAGCGCCCGGTGCTCGGCATGATGAACCAGCCGTTTACCGGCGAGCGTTACATCGGCACCCCCGAAGGCGCCTGGTGCAACGGCGTGCCGTTGAAAACCCGTCGCTGCGACAGCCTGTCTTCGGCCATTCTGATGGCCACTACGCCTGACATGTTCACCGAACCCGGCCAGCGCGAAGCCTTTGATCGCGTGGCCGGCCAGACCCGCCTGATGCGCTGGGGCGGCGACTGCTACGCCTACTGCATGCTGGCGTCGGGATTTGTCGACGTCATCATTGAGGCCAGCCTCAAGCCCTATGACGTCCAGGCCCTGATCCCGATCATCGAAGGCGCCGGTGGCGTGATGACCGCCTGGGACGGTGGCACTGCGCAACATGGCGGCGCCATTGTGGCGTGCGGCGATCCGCAGTTGCATGCGCAGGTGATCGAGTGGTTGAAGCAGGCCGGTTAAGGACACGGCAACAGACCCTAGCGCTTGTCAGGCGCTGACCGATCGTGCGGGGCAGTGCCGGTTGGCGAAACGGCGCAGTGCTCATCCTGACAGCGGGCACTGCCGTCAGGATGAGGCAGCCAGGTCAGGTGCGGGCGCCAGCGGCAGAAAAGCCGATAGCCGAGGTCCAGCAGCGGCCGGGTCAGGCGCCACGACAACGGTGCTGCCCAGGCACCCAGGCCCGCTGCCCGCCAGCTCCAGAGCGTGGCGTCCAGGCCGGTGACCCAGGTGCCATCATCAAACCTGGCGTGCAACAGCGACGCCATCTGCGCATGCGTCAGTCCTGCCGATCCGGCCTCGAACGCGTCAGCGCTGATATCGACGAATTGCAGACGATCGGGCGCTGCCCTTGCCCGCAGGATCCTGATTTCCCGAGCACACAACGGGCAGGCGCCGTCAAAGTAGAGCGTCAGCGGCCACGTGGGTTTCTTGTACATCAACAGTGCCTCTGTATAGGTTTTTGACAAGGTATGCCCAACTCTCCAGGCCTGCAACAGCCCATTTGCCGGGGGCACTGATGAACCCGGGCATTAACAGCCGGCGGAGGGGGCGCCGGCGTAAAATTTCACACGCACCCGCCTTACAGGTAGACTGCCGCCCGCCCGATAATTGGATCCGGGCGTTATTGCATGGAGTTTTATCGTGAAGTTTTTGAGCAAAGCCGTTGTGGTTGCAGCCTGTGGTCTGGTCCTGGCGGGTTGCACCGGCACCCCCATGAAGACTGAGCATTACGACAGCAGCGAGTACACCGTCATCGGCCACAGCGAGGCCAGTGCGACAGGTCTGATGCTGTTCAACCTGATCCCTATCCAGCAGAACTCCCGATTTGTACGTGCGCAGAATGCGGCAATCAAAGCCAAGGGTGGCGATGCGCTGATCAATACCCAGGTGCAGGAAAAGTGGTTCTGGGCATGGGTCCTCAACGGCTACACCACGACTGTTTCCGGTGATGTGATCAAGCTGAACACGCCCCGGTAAATCCCTTGGGTGCCGATGCAGCAGGGGCGAGCGATCTGCATAGCCCCTGCTGTGTCTTGAACAGACCGTCCATTTCCGGTTCGCAAGGTTGCGTAGTCAACCTGTGCCAGGTCATTCCATGTACCCGGCAGCATTTTTTCAGGCGCCGAAAAAATGGCGACAAAAACCCACCGTCCGTCGACTGACACTAATGGCATATTGCCTTGGTGATGGCTCAATGACATATTCGCACCACCTTTCAACCCCTCCCCAATGTGAGCCGCATGACCCCCCTCAAGTCACTTCTGGCAGCCTGTGTGCTGATCAGCGGGTGCAATGGAATGTCCACCGCGTATGTAAAGGATCCTGTTCAAGACCAAGCGTTTCTCGTTCATGCCGGAGGTCCTCTGGCGTTACTGATGATGGCCAGCGCCGTGCAGTGGAACGATGAATATGCCGTAACGGTCAAGCATCTTCCCTATGTACCAGGGGCGGTCTTCCAGGGGCGAGGCGACGTGCAGTTCTTCCGTCACAAGGCCGGTCAGCGCGCGCCCATGTGGCGCCAGTACCGCCCCGGCGAAACGCTCACGGCGGTCGGCTACAACTCCATGTACATGAAAAGCCAGGGCCAGGGCCGTGCGCTGAGTGCCATGGTGCGCCTGGACGCCAAGGACGGGGGCGTGATGTACGGCACCCATGATGGCCCGACCGTGCAGGGCATGTCCGGGGGACCGGTGTACGCCGCCGACGGCACCGTGGTCGGCATCAACGTTGCTTTCCTGGAGCAGGATGACCTGCAAAAGCTCAAGCGCGCCGACCTGCCGGTGCAGGAGCAGGTCAGCATCTTCATGCCGTACGCCGAGATCAGCCGTGAGTGGCAGCGTTACGCCAGCCAGCAGGGCACTGGCAGGCCGGTACCGGCCCCGGTCGGTGTCTCGGTCGCCACGATGCACTGACAGGCAGCGCTCACAGCCGCCATCATCGTTCGCGCAGGGCCTCCTTGGCCCTGTTCAGCGGCTTGATCAGGTAATCGAGGATGGTTTTCTCTCCGGTGCGGATGTCCACGGTGGCCACCATGCCGGGGACGATGGCAAACGGCTTGCCGGCCTTGTTGTACAGCACGTCGGCGCCGGTTCGGATGAACACCCGGTAATAGAAGACCTCCGGCTTGAACTCGTCCTGGATCGTGTCCGGCGAGATGGTCACCACCTTGCCGTCCAGGCTGCCGTAGATCGAATAGTCGTAGGCGGTGATCTTCACCTTGGCCACCTGGTCGGGGTGGATAAAGGCAATGTCCCGGGGCGCGATGCGCGCCTCGATCAGCAACTGGTCGTCTTGCGGCACGATCTGCATCAGCTTGCCGTTGGGCGGTATCACCCCGCCAATGGTGGTCACCTCGATGTCCTTGACGATGCCACGCACCGGCGAGCGCAGCGTCAGGCGGGTCAAGGAGTCGGCGCGACCCCGCACCACTTCGGCCAGCGAGTCGGCCTCGGCGCTGGCCTTGGCCAGGTCCTGGCGGGCCTGGACCATGTAGTCCGAGCGCGCTTCACTGGCCTTGAGTTCCAGTTCCGAGCGCTGGCGATTCAGGCGGATCACCTCGACCCGGCTGGAGGCACCGGCCTTGGCCAGGTTCTCGGTGATGGTCAGCTCGCTGCGCACCAGTTTCAACGATTGCTCGATGCCGGCCAGGGTTTCCTTGAGCCCGCGCTGGCGGGTCTGGTACAGCTCGGTCTCGGCGCGGGTCAGCTCCGGCCAGGCCTTGAGCGACTCGGCAAACACCAGTGGCTTGCCGCTGACTTCAGCCTGCAAGCGACTGACGCTGGCCAGCGCGGCGCGGTACTTGGCTTCGCTTTCGCCGACATTGGACTGGGTCTTGATCGGGTCCAGTTGCGCCAGGATATCGCCGCGCTCGACCCGTGAACCCTCGCTGACATTCATTTCGGTGATGATCCCGCCTTCGAGCGACTGGATGACCTGCTCGCGCGAGCTGGGCACTACCTTGCCGGTGCCACTGGACACCTCGACCACCTGGAAAAACGCCGCCCAGAGCAGAAAGCAGCCCAGCATCAGCGCGCAGATCCACACCACGCGGGTGGCGCGCAGCACGTCGGCTTCGTCGGCACCGTCCAGGTAAGAGGAGGGCGCCGACGGCAGGTGAAATGCGACTTCACGGCTCATGGGCGCACCCCGCTGGGTTGTCTGAGTTGCGCCAGGGCCGCTTCCCGTGGCGCGTCGATGACGATGCGGCCGTTGTCGACCACGATGATGCGCTCGACCCGCTGCAGCACGCTGAGCCGGTGGGTGGCCATGACCAGCGTGCGGCCTTCGCACCACAGCAGCAGGTCATCGAGCAGGCGTTTTTCGGTGACGTCGTCCAGCGAGGCGGTGGGTTCGTCGAGCAGCAGCACATTGGGCTGGCGCAGCAGCAAGCGCGACAGCAGCAGGCTTTGGCGCTGGCCGCCGGACAGGCCCAGCCCGCCCTCCAGAATCAGGTGGTCCAGGCCCTTGGGCAGGTGCCGGATGAATTCCAGGGCGCCGCTGATCGACAGCGCCGCCAGCAGCTCCTGGTCGCTGGCACGTCCGGCGCCCAGCACCAGGTTGTCGCGCAGAGTGCCGTGAAACAGCCGTGCATGCTGTTGCAACAGCCCGACGTCACGGCGCAGGTCGGCCGGGTCAAGGTGGCTCATGGCAATGCCATCAATGCTCAGTTCACCGGTGGCCAGGTCCATCGCCCCGGCCAGCGCCTGCAGCAGGGTGGATTTGCCTGCACCGTTGCGGCCCAGCACGGCAATGCGCTCGCCAGGGCGGATGCGCAGCTCGTTGATGTGCAGCGCCACCGGCGCCATCGGGTCGTAGCGCAGCGCCGAGTCCCTGATATGAAAGTCGCCGCGAATCACCGGCAGGTGCACCCGCTTGCTGTTTTCCGGATGATCGACCGGCAGCTGCATCAGGTGGTTGAGGCCCTTGAGCGCGACCTTGGCCTGCTGCCAGCGGGTCAGCACATGATTGAGCTGGGCCATCGGCGCCATCATCCGCGAGGCCAGCATCGAGGCGGCCACCAGGCTGCCGGTGGTCAGGTCACCGGCGATCACCATGGGCGCGCCGAACACGATGACAATGGCAAACACCGCGCCTTGCACGCTTTGCGTCCAGGTCACCAGGCCGTTGGTCAGGCTGCGCAGTTGCAGGCCGGTGTCGGCGGTGGTGGCGTTGAGGCGGTTCCACTGCTCCTGAAAGCGCTGTTCGGCTTGCAGGGCCTTGATGTCGTCCATGCCCTGGATGCTTTCCACCAGCATGGCATTGCGCAGCGCCGACTCGCGCATGTTGGCATTGGCCAGCCGCGCCAGCCGGCGCTGGTACAACAGGCCCGGCAGCAGCATGCACACCAGCGCCGCCAGCGGGATGAGGACCAGCGACCCGCCGATCAGCCAGAACACGAACAAAAACAGAAAGAAAAACGGCAGGTCGGCCAGTGCCGTGGCGGTGCTGGAGGTGATCATGTCGCGCACCTGTTCCAGCTCGCGCAACTGGGCGATGAACGAGCCGGTGGAGCGCGGCCGCACCGAGTTGCGCAGGCGCAGTGCATGACCGTAGACCAGGTCCGAGACGCGCAGGTCGGCGCGCTTGCCCAGCAGGTCGGTGATGCGCAGGCGCATGATGCGCAAGGTGAAGTCGAACAGCACCGCCAGCAGCACGCCGGCAAACAGCACGTAGAGCGTGGGCAATGATTCGGCGGGGATCACCCGGTCGTAGACCTGCATGGAAAACAGCACGCCGGCCATCGCCAGCAGGTTGGCCACCAGCGAGGCGATCATCACATGGCCGTAGGGCTTGAGGTCGCGTAGCACGATGCGCCGGAACCAGTGCTCATCGAAGGGCTGCACATAGTCATCGGTGCGCACGTCCGACAGCGGCCGGGCCGGGCGCATGATTACCGTGCGTCGCAGCCGCTCGCCCAGCGCCTGCAAGGGCATACGCTGTTGCAGGCCCTGATCGCCAGACAGCGCGATGCCGACTTCGCCCTCGCTCAGGCTTTGCACCACGCCGATCTGGCCGTCCTGCAACTCGACCACCAGCGGCGTGCGCCAGCGGCCCAGGTCGTGGGACCGGCGCCCGCCGAACTTGATCGTCAGCCCGGCCTGGCGCGCCATCTGGCGCACCACGTCCTCGACATCACGGTCGGGGCGCTGGGCGGCAATGCGCACGGTTTCTTCCGAGACGTCCATGCGGTAATGACGGGCCACCAGCAGGATGGCTTCCATCCATTGCGAATAGTCGGGCGGCTGCTCGGCCTGGCCGGGGTCGGGAGTGGTGATGATCACGGCATCGTTCATGGCAGAATCCTCACGCCCTGCACCGTGCGCGCTTCCAGGTCGAAGGCGCGACGCAGGCCGCCGCTGTTGTACAGGCAGTCGATCTGCAGGCGGCGCAGGTCCGCCTGGGTGCCGGCCAGTTCAAAGCGCGACTGGTGGATTTCCTGCTCGGCATTAAGCAGGTCGAGCAGCGGCCGGGTGCCCAGGTCCAGGTACTGGCGACCATACAGCTCGCGCGCTTCGCTGATGCTGCCCTGGCGTCGCTGCAAGGCATTGAGGCGCAGGGCCAGGCTGGAGGTTTGCGCCCGTGCCTCGGCCAGGCCCTGGCTGGCTTGCAGCAGGGCGGCGTCCTGGGCGGCATCGGCGGCGCTCAGGGCGTGCCCGGCGGCGCGGCTGCGGGCGCTGGTGGCGCCGCCCTGGTAGATCGGCACCTCGAAGTTCAGGTAGATGCCGGCCTGGGTGCGGTCGATGGCCGGGTTGTTGTCGTTGTAGCCGCTGTCCAGGTAATGGTTGACTGTCGGTTCCAGCGACAGCGTCGGGTAGGCATCGGCCCGGGCCCCGGCCAGCTCGGCCTCGGCCTGGGTGCGCTGGGCCTGGGCGACCAGCACGGCGGGCAGAATGTCGGTGGCCGGCTGCGAGCGTGAGCAGGCGGTCATCGATTCCTGTGGGAATTCATCGGCCACCTCGGCGGTGGTGGTGCGGCCCATCAGGTTGCTCAAGGTCGCCTGCCAGCGGGCGTATTGCGCCTTGTAGTCTTCCAGGCTGGCCATCGCACCCTCGGCCCGGGATTGTGCCTGCACCAGGTCCGAGCGGGTGCTGGCGCCCATGTCGCTGCGCTGGCGGGCCAGTTCGACGATATCGCCTACGCCCTGGATCTGTTTGCGGGCGATTTCGCTCAGGTGGCGGTAGCGCTGCACCTCGACCCAGGCGTAGGCGGTGTCGCGGGCGATCTGGTCGATGCTCAGCAGAATCTGCGCCTGGCTACGCGCCACACGGGCACGGGCGGCCTCGACGGCGTTATCGACCTTGCCGAAGTCGTACAGCATCTGCTTGAGCGAAATGCTCATGGCCTGGGAATTGCGGTCGCTGCCGTAGCCGGTGTCCATGCCGCCACGGATGCCGCCGGTGATCTGCGGGTAATAGCCCGCCTCAGCCACATTGATGCCTTCGCCTTGCTGGTACAGCGTGGACACCGCCTGGGCGATGTCGGGGTGCCAGCCGACGGCCTGGCGCACGGCTTCGTCCAGCGACAGGCGCTGGCCGGTGGGAACGCTGGCCGCGCGTGGCACCGGTGGTGGCGCTGCGGCTGGCGCTGCACGGTAGGAAGGCTGGTTCTGGCCTGCGCCAGGCCGTGGTGCCGGTGTTGGCATTGACGGCGCTGGTGCAGCCGCCACAGGGGGTGATGCCTGTTGCCGTGCGCTGTCGAACCTCGGCGCTGATGGTTGCGGCACGACCGTCACGGCACCCGGGTCGTGTTGCCGGGCGCTGTCCATTCGGCTGGCGTGTGGCTGCGGCGGCGCCTGAGCCGGCCGGGAATCCTGCGCCTGAACGCTGTCAGCCGGCTGACTGGACAGGCGCGTGGCGGCCGGCGCCGGGATGGCGCCCGGATCCAGCCGCGGTTTTTGCAGGCGGGTGGGACTCACTTCGGTCAAGGCCGGATCGGTCGGCGGTTCGGCGCCGCGCGCCCGGTGGCGGTTGAGCAGCGTGGCCATGATGCCTTCGCCTTGCTGATAGAGACTGGACACCTCCTGGACGGTGTCTGCCGGTGGCGAGTCCCGGCCTTGAGGCGGTGGATCTGCCTGGCCGGTGCCAGGTTCCAGGCGGCTGGTGGTGACCGAAGGTTGTGCGGCGTAGGCCGGGTGGCTGTTGAGCAGCGTGGCCATCGCCAACAGGGCGACGGGCGCGTGTCGGGTAATGCAGGCATAGGCTGACTTCACAATAATCCCTTACTGGTTGATACCGGCGCGCCGCCCCCGCAGCGCGCCGTGTCCTGCGTCACACCACCTGGATACCGTTCTGCACCCAAAGGTGATGGGTCGGGTCCTCCTGCGGTGTGTACTGGGTGTAGTGAAGACCATCTGCCAGCTGTGTGCCATCAACTGCCCATGTTCCGCCCAGGTGCACGCTGTCCTGGGTGCTGCCCTTGATCAACAGCGTGCTGTTGTCGGCCTCGGTCACGGCCACCAGGTCGGCCAGGTTCAGGGTCAGGTTGACCGAGCTGGTGGTGTTGAGGTCGATGACCTCGATGTTGCTCAGCCGGTCATGCAGATTGCCCAGGTTGATGCTGGCGTCGCCACCGGCCCATAGCAGGGTATCGGTGCCGGTGCCGCCATCGACGGCCACGAAGTCCAGGTCGCTGATGATCAACTTATCGTTGCCGGCGCCGCCGTGCAGGCTGACCGCGCCGCCCTGCGAGCCGTCCAGGGTGTCTTTGCCGGCGGTGCCGGTGCTGGCCGCCAGGCTGTTCAAGGCATCGTCATTGTCGGCGCTGGCCAGCGCCATGCGTGAGCTGGCCGTACTGGCCTGGTCCAGGTCGATAGTGAGTGTGGCGGTGTCGGTGCTGCCGTTGGGGTGGGTCAGGCGGTAGGTGAACACTTCCTCCTGACCGATCACGGCACCGGTCAGGCCGGGTTTGAGCGTGTAGGTGTAGTCGCCGTTGGCCTGCACCAGCAAGGTGCCGTAGGTGCCGGTGATGCTGGTGCCGTTGTAGCCCGGTTGCACATAGGTGTTGGCGGCCGCCAGCACACTGAGCACGGTCAGTGCCGAGCCCAGCACGTCAGCGCCGCCCCCGGCGGTGTCAGTGAGCAGGTTGCCGGCTACCGGCGTGGAGCTGTTGACCACGAACTGATTGGGCAGGGTGGTGCTGTTGATCAGCCCGACGGTGATGCTCAGGCCCACCGACACGCCGGTGTAGCTCAGGCTGACCCGGTAGTTGCCCGGTGGCTGATCGTCGATCGATGCACCATAGACGCCGCCGCCCAGATTGATCAGTGCGTTGGTCCCGGACCAGGTTTTCACCACGTCGTATTGGTTGGCGTTGGTGGCGCTCTGTTTGAGCAGGGTCACGTTCACCGCGCTCAGCAGCGACAGCAAGCCACTGGAGGTCAACGTCAGCGTCAGGTCGTTGACCGTGCCGGCGCCGCTGAGAGTGAAGTCTTCAGTGCCCGAAGCGCTCAGGCTGAGCAGCCCGGCCGATACTGTGCCGAGGGTGGAGGTGTTGGTAACCACCCGGTTGGCCAGGGTGATGTCGGTGCTGGCGACATCATTGCTGGCATCAAGCAACAGTGCAGGGGCCGCCAGGTTGGTGTTGCTCCAGGTCTCGGTGGCCTGTGGGCTGTCGATGCGCACGTACAGCGTGGCGGTGTCGGACAGGCCGTTGGCGTGCAGCAACTGGTAAGTGAAGACATCCACCTTGCCCACGCTGCTGGCGCTGCCGCTGGCCCGGTAGCTGTAGTTGCCCTGGGCATCGATGGTCAGCGTGCCATACAGGCCCTGGACGACCAGCCCGGTGCCGGCACTGGTGTAGACCGGGCTGCCGTTGCTGGTGCCGGTCTGCATGCGCACCACCGCGCCGTTGTCGGGACCTGTGATGTCGCGGGTGCCATCGGTCCCGACATCGCTGATCACGTTGCCGGTGACGGCGGCCCCCGCCGCGCCGTTGAACTGGCTCAGGCTGTTGATATCCAGCACCAGGGTGCTGTTGATATTGGTGACCGCCGTCAGGCTGTTGCTGGCCACGGTCAGCCGGTAGGTGCCGGCCAGCAGGGTGCTGATGTCCACACGTACACCGGTGGAGGACAGCACGTCCAGGTTGATCAGCGAACCGTTGCCCGCGGTGCCCAGGGTCACCCAGGCCCCGTTGCTGTCCTGCACTTGCAGGGTGAAGGTGGCGCGGGTGCCCAGGTCCAGTACGCCCCCGCTGGTCAGGGTCAGCACAGGGTCGGCCGTGGTGCCGCTGTCGACCGTGAAGTTGAAGGTGTGACTAAAGCCCAGGCCCACCAGGGTCGGGAACGAGTCGGTGTAGGTACGGGTGGTGCTCACCGCCGCCAGGTTGACCGTGGCGGTGGTCAGGTTGTCGCTGGCCACCACCGGCCGGCCGGCATCGACATCGACCGCCACCAGGGTCACGTTCGGCCCTGGGTTGCCACGGGCGTCAGCCACACCGACGGTCAGGGTTTCACCGTTGATCTGCGCGCCGGAGAGTCCCACGCTGAAGCTGCCGTTGGCTTGCGCGGTGGTGGTGCCCAGGGTGGCGCCCACGGCATTTTTCACCGTCACGGTGGCGCCGGCCTCGGCGCTGCCGGTCAGGGTCAGGCCGTCGACCGACAACAGCAGCGCGGTGGCCGCCGGTGGCGGCGTCAGGTCCGGGGCGGTCACGGTCACGGCCGGGGAGGCGTTGTTGGCCGCATCCAGCTGGGTGACGCTCAGCACCTGGCTGTCGATCTGTGCGGGGCTCAGGATCAGTGACCAGGTGCCGTTGGCGGCCACCAGCGCGGTGCCCAGGCGGGTGCCGCCGGCCGTGTCGACCGCAATGCGATCGCCGGCGATGCCGGTGCCGCTGATCAGGCTGCCGGTGGCATTGATCACCGCTGTAGCCGGGGCGGCTGGAGCCGTGGTGTCCGGTGCGGTGACGCTGGCCGGCAGCGATACATTCTGCGCGGCATCGGTGAGGCGTACGCTCAGCACCTCGCCATCGGTCTGCACCGGGCTCAGCACCACGGTGAACAGGCCGTTGCTGCCGACCGTGCCGCTGCCGAGCAGCCCATTGCCGGCACTGCGCACTTCGACGGTCGTCCCGGCTTCGCCACTGCCGCTGAGGCTGGCACCGCCTGCGGCCACCACCAGGTTGGTGGCCAGCAGCGGGGCGACGGTATCGCCTGCGATCGTGGTCACCACCGGCGAGGCATTGCCTGCCGCATCGGCCTGACGCACGCTGAGCACCTGACCGTTGAGCTGGGCGCTGGCCAGTTGCACGGTAAAGCTGCCATCGCTGGCGACCAGCGCATTGCCCAGCGCCACACCCAGCGGGCTGGTGACGTACACCGTGGCCCCGGCTTCGCCGGTCCCGGTCAGTTGCAGGCCGCTGCCGACAATCGCCAGGTTGCCGGGTGCCGCCGGTGGTGTGGTGTCCGGGGCATTGACGCTGGCAATGGGCGAGACGTTGAGCGCGGCATCGCTCAGGGTGACCTGTACCCGTTCGCCATTGAGCAGGGCCGGGCCGGTCAGGGTGACACTGAACGTCCCTGCGGCCGAAACCAGCCCGGTGCCGATTTCAGTGCCGGCGGCATTACGCACGCTGATCGTCGTACCGGCCTCACCGTTGCCCGTGACCACCGTACCGCCCGTGGTGACGGCCAGATTGCTGGCCAGCAGCGGGGCGGTAGTGTCTGCAGCAAAGACCTTGGCCTCGGTCGAGGTGTTATTGGCTGCATCACGTTGCACGGCGTCCAGCACCTGGCCATTGGTCTGGGCGCTGCTCAGGGTCACGCTGAAACCGCCATTGGCGGCCACCGTGGCCCGGCCCAGCTCCACGCCGGCCGCATTGCTGATGATGACCGTGGCACCCGCCTCACCGTTACCGCTCACGACCGTACCGGCCAGGTTGAGCGCCACGTTGGCCAGTGGATCCGGTGCAGTGGTATCGGGTGCGGTGACGAACACCGGACTGGAGTCGCCTCCGATCAGCGCGGAGGTCGTGACTTTTATCTGCTCACCGTTGGTCTGCGTCTGGTTCAGGGTGACGCTGAAGCTGTTGTCCGGCAACACCGTCGTGCTGCCCAGCAATGCGCCGTCCGCCGCGTTGACATTGACCGTCAACCCGGCCGTGCCCTGGCCGGTCACGGTATTGCCGTCGGCCGACAGCACCACGTTGATCGGCGCCTCTGGAGGTGGCAACAGCGGTACGGCCAGCGTGACCGGCAACGACACATTGGGCGTCGGCGCGGTGTCGGCCTGGGTAATGGTGAGCAGTTGCAAGGCCACCACCGGTGTGTCGAAGGTAACGGTGAAGGTACCGTCGGCGGCAACCACGGCGGTGCCGATGGCTGTGCCACCGCGGGTCACGGTCACGGTGGCGCCTGCCTCGCCCAGGCCTGAAAGCTCGGTGTAGGTCGAGTTGAGCGCCACGTTGCTGGGCAATGGCGGAGGGGTGGTGTCGAGCGAATCGACGATCAGGGTGGTGGCGTTGCCGAGGAGATCGCTGGCCACCACGGTCAAGGGCGCACCGGTGATCTGCGGGGTATTGAGGGCGATGACCGTTGTGCCGGGCAGGGTGATTACGGCGGTGCCCAGCAGGCTGCCATCGGCGGCCCGGACGGTGACGGTACTGCCGATTTCAGCGTTGACGCTGAGGGTGCTGGCGGTCGGCAGGCCGACGATCGCCAGGTCTGGCGCGGTAATGTCTGGCGCGTTCAGGGTCACCGCCGGTGAAGGCTGGTTGGAGCCGCTGATATCCGTCTGTACGACACTGAGCACTTCACCGTTGAGTTGAGGGGTGCCCAGGTTGACGCTGAACGTACCCTCGCTGCCGACCAGCACAGGGGCGCCCAGCGCGGTGCCGGCCACCGAGACCTGCACCGTGGCGCCGGCTTCACCGGTGCCGGTCAGCACCAGACCATTGAGGCTCAGCGCCAGGTTGGCGACGGCGTCGGGCGCGGTGATATCAGGGGCTGTGAAGGTGGCATTGGCCGAGGCATTACCCGCCGTATCGGTCTGGCGAATGCTCAGCCGTTCGCCATCGAGCTGCGGTGCACTGAGGTCGATGCTGAACGTGCCGTTGCTGGCCACAGTACCGACGCCCAGTACGGTCTGGTCGGCATTGCGCACGGTCACGCTGGCGCCGGCCTCACCTGTGCCGTTCAGGGTCAGGCCAGCGTTGATCAGCGCAAAGGCGCCCGGTGCGTTGGGCGCGGTGGTGTCGGGTGCCGGGGTGGTGACCGACGGCGATGGGTTACCGGCCGCATCGGTCTGTTGCACGGTCAGGACCTGGCCGTTCAGTTGCGGGGTGTTCAGGGCTACTGTGAATGTGCCGTCGCTGGCAACCATCACCGTGCCCAGGCTGATGTTGCCACTGAGGACCGTGACCGTGGCGCCGGCTTCACCCGTGCCGGTGAGCTGGTTGCCCTGGGCGTTGACCTGCAGGTTGGCGACCGCTGCTGGCGGGGTGAGGTCCGGTGCGGTGAGGCTGAGCACCGGCGACAGGTTTTGCGCCGTGTCGATCACCACCACGTGCAGCGCTTCTTTGTTGACCAACGGGGGATTGAGCAGCAGTGCAAAGGTGCCATCAGGATTGGCGGTTACCGTGCCCACCAGGGTGCCGTCGGCACGGCTGACCCGCACGGTCGCGCCGGCTTCGGCGATCCCGCTGATCTGGCTGCCGGCGGCATTGATTGCGCCTGTGGCCAGCGCTGGTGGCGTCAGGTCCGGGGCGGGTACGGTGCTGGTCGGGCTCAGGTTGCCGGCCAGGTCGATCTGCTGGACGTTCAGGGCCTGGGCATTGATTTGCGCAGGGCTCAAGGCCACGCTGAACGAGCCGTCGGCCATCACCATGGCCCGGCCCAGTTCGACACCACCGGCATTGCGCACAATTACGGTAGCGCCGGCCTCACCGCTGCCGGTCACCCGTGTGCCGGTCGGGTCGGCCAGGACATTTTGCAGGGCCAGCGGGGCGGTGCTGTCCGGTGCGAGCAGACTGGCGGCAGGCGAGACATTGCCGCTGCCGTCGACCTGGGTCAGGCTGATTGTCTGGCCGTTGAGCAGCGCGGTGCCAAGCACCAGGGTAAAGGCGCCGGTCGGGCTGATCACCACGCTGTCGAGGCTGTTGCCGACCCGCACGGTGGCCCCGGCTTCGCCGCGCCCGGTGATGGTCACACCGTCACCGGCAAACACCAGGTCAGTCAGGGTCATGGGGGCGGTGCGGTCTGCCGCGACCAGGCCGGCCACGGGCGATACGTTGCCGGCGGCGTCTGCCAGGCTGATGGCCAGGGGCTGGCCGTTGAGCTGTGGCGTATCGAGGGTGACCTGAAAGGTACCGTCGACACGTACTATGCCGGTGCCCAGCACAGTGCCGGCACTGTTGGTCACGGTGACAGTGACGCCGGCCTCACCCAGGCCGGACAACCGGGTTCCGGTGCTGTCCAGCGCCAGGCCGGTGGCGATCAGCGGTGCGATGCGGTCGGCAGCGATCAGGCTGACCGCCACTGACTCGTTCTGCGCCACATCGGTCTGGGTCAGGTTCAGAACCTGGCCATTGAGTTGCGGCTGCGACAGGGTGGCGCTGAAGGTGCCGTTGGCGGCCACCACGGCCGTGCCCAGGTCGGCGCCATTGGCGGCGCTGACCGTCACGGTGGCCCCGGCTTCGCCGCGTCCGGTGACGGTCAGGCCATCGGTCGACAACCGATAATCGGTCAGTGCATCCGGTGCCTTGACGTCTGCCGCCAGCAGTTGTGTCGGCAGTGAACTGTAGCCGCCACTGTTGGTGGCCGAGACGCTCAGGGTCTCGCCATTGAGCTGCGCGTTGAGCAGGTCGACGCTGAAACTGCCGTTGGCGGCCACCAGTGTGGTGCCCAGCACCTGGCCGTTCAGGCTGAGCACGACCACGGTAGAGCCAGCGGTGCCGGTGCCGCTCAGGCTCAGACCATCGGCGCTCAGGCTCAGGTTGCTCGGGGTATCGGGTGCCAGGTTGCCGGGCGCGGTGACACTGGCGCCGGGCGAATCATTGCCGGCCTCGTCGCTCTGGATCACGGCTAGCACGCTGCCAGTACTGGCCGCCGGGCTCAGGGTCACGCTGAAAGTGCCATTGGCGGCCACGAACGCGGTGCCCAGCACGGTGCCGCTGGCGTTGGTCACGGTGACCTCGGCGCCGGCTTCGCCCAGCCCGGTCAGCGTAGCGCCATTGGCGGCCACGGCCAGCGCCGTGACGGCCGCCGGTGGCGTCAGGTCGGCGGCCAGCAGGCTGGCGCTGCCTGAGGTATTGCCGGCGGTGTCGCGAGCGTTGACGCTCAGGGTCTGGGCGTTGAGTTGCGCTTCGCTCAGGGTCAATTGGAACAGGCCATTGGCGCCCACCGTGCCGGTGCCGAGCAGCCGGCCGTTGGCGTCGCTGACGGTGATCGTGCTGCCGGCTTCGCCGCGACCGGTCACCTGCAGGCCGGTGGCGTTGAGCAGCAGTTGGTCCGGGGTGGCCGGTGGCGTGATGTCAGGTGCCGTGACGTTGACCGACGGGCCTTCGTTGCCGGGTGGGTCTTCCTGATTGACGGTCAGCAACTGGGCGTTCAACTGCGCGCCGCTCAGGGTCACGCTGAACCCGCCATTGGCGCCGACCAGGGCACTGCCCAGTACCGTGCCGCCGACGTTACGCACAAACACCGTGGCGCCTGGTTCGCCGTTGCCGGTCACGGTCAGGCCGTCGGCATTGATGACGACATTGGCCAGGGCGGCGGGCGGGCTGATGTCCGGGGCGTTGAGGTTGACCTCGGAGGAGGTATTGCCGGCGGCATCGACCTGGACGACTTCCAGGTTCTGGCCATTGGTCGGGGCCGGAGCGAGGGTGACACTGAAGGTGCCATTGGCGGCCACGGTCGTGCTGCCCAGCACGGTGCCGTTGGCGTCGCGCACCTGCACGGTCGCGCCGGCCTCACCCCTGCCGGCCAGGGTGGTGGCATCGGCGCTCAGGCTCAGGTCGCTGACCGGCGCTGGCGGGGTACGGTCCACCGTCGGCAGGCTGGTGGCCGGTGAGCTTTGGCTGGCCGCATCGGTCAACTGCACCTGCAAGGCGGCACCGGTCAGTTGCGGTTGCGCCAGGCTGACCTGGAAGTGGCCGCTGCCATCGACCATGCCGCTGGCCAGCAGCGCACCGTTGGCATCGCGAACCTGCACGGTGGCGCCGGCTTCACCCTTGCCGCTGACCACGGTGCCGGCGGCGTTGATCGCCAGCTCGGTCGGGGCGGCAGGGGCTTGCAGGTCAGGGGCATTGACGGTGGCCGAAGGCGAGGTGTTAGTGCCACCGTCGGTCTGGGTGACCGACAGCAATTGTGCGTTCAACGGTGCCGGGCTGAGGGTAACGATAAAGGTGCCGGTGCTGCTGGCCGTGGCCGTGCCCAGCACGCTGCCATCCGGGCCGCGCACCGTGAGGCTGGCGCCGGCTTCGGCACGACCGGTCAGGAAACTGCCATCGGCATTGATCACCAGGTTGGTGGGGGCGTCGGGCGCGGTGGTATCGGCCGCCAGCAACAAGGCTGGCACCGAATTCTGGCCGCCGGCACTGGCGGTGGCGTACAGGGTCTGGCCATTGGTCTGTGCCTGGGCCAGGCTCACGCTGAATGTGCCGTCGGCACCGACCACGGTCGAGGTGCCGAGCAGGGCGCCACCGCTGCCGCTGACCCGGACCACGCTGCCGACGGCTGCCAGGCCGGTCAGGGTCAGGCCATCGGCCGACAGCAGCAGGCCGGTGGGGCTGGCCACGCTGTTGGCGTCCGGGCCGGCCAGCAGCACGGCGGGTGCTGCATTGCCGACCGCATCGCGGGCCACCACGCTCAAGCTGTCGCCGGTCAGGGCGACGCTGTTCAGTGGCAGGGTAAACACACCGTCACTGCCGACCGTGACCGTGCCCAGCGGGGTGCCGTTACGGGTCACCGTGACCATCGAACCGGCCTCGCCCGTGCCGGATACGGTCAGGCCATCCGGGCTGATCGCCAGGTTGGCGACCGCCGCCGGCGGGGTGCTGTCCGGCGCGTTGTATTGCAAAGGCAGCGAGCTGCGACCGCTGTCATCGCGGATCACCAGCTCCAGGATTTGACCGTTGAGCTGCGTGCTGCCCAGCACCACGCTGAAGGTGCCATCCGGCAGCACCACGCTGCTGCCCAGCGAGCTGCCGTCGGCGGCATACACCTGCACGGTGGTGCCGGCTTGCGCCGTACCGGTCAGGGTCAGGCCGTCGGCATCGATGGCCAGGTTGTCAGGCTGGGGCAGTACGCCCAGGGTGGGGGCGGCAACGGTCTGGGCCGGTGACACATTAGGGCCGCCGTCGGTCAACGTGACGCTGAGCTGTTGCCCGTCAATCTGCGCCGGCACCAGAGTCACCGTGAAACTGCCATTGGCCGCGACCACGGCAGCGCCGAGCGCCACGCCGCCGACACCGGTCACCTTGACCGTGGTGCCAGCTTCACCGGTGCCGGTCAGGGTCGCGCCATTGGCACTGATCACCAGGTTGGTCGCTGCCAGCGGGGCGGTGCTGTCCGCAGCGATCAGTGCGGTGGCCGACGAGGCGTTATTGCCGCTGTCGGTCTGGAGCACGCTCAGGTTCTGGCCATTGAGCTGGGCGCTGGTCAGCGTCAGGCTGAAGGTGCCATTGGCGGCCACCGTGGCCGTGCCGATTTCAGTGCCGGTCGCATCGCGTACGCTGATCGTCGCACCGGCCTCGCCGCTGCCGGTCAGGGTCAGGCCGTTCCCGGCCAGCAACAGATTGGCCGGCGCTGACGGTGGCTGAATGTCCGGCGCATCGAGGTTGGCGACCGGCGAGGTATTGTTGGCCGCATCGGTTTGCGTCAGGGTCAGGGCCTGACCATTGTCTTGTGCGGTGGTCAGGGTGATTTCGAAGCGGCCATTGAGGCCCACCAGGCCGTTGCCGATCTGCATGCCCGCTGGATCGAAGACCAGCACCCGGGCGCCAATTTCGCCATTGCCGCTGACCACGCTGCCGTTGGCAGAAATCGCCAGGTTGCTCAGCGGATCGGGCGCGATGGTGTCCATCGGTACGGTATTGACCGGGTCCGATAGATTCCCGGCGGCATCGGCCTGCACCACTTGCAGGACTTCGCTGGCGTCCGGCGCCGGCGACAGGGCGACGTTGAACGAGCCATCGGCAGCCACCAGCGCCGTGCCCAGTACGGTGCCGCTGGCATTGCGTACGGTCACCCGTGCGCCGGCTTCACCTTCACCGCTCAGTTGCGTGCGGTTGGCATTAAGCGAAAGGTCGGTGACCGGTTGCGGTGCCAGGGTGTCCGGTACGGCGAAATCCACGGGCGTGGCGCTTTCGCCAGTCGCCGATACCGCCGTCACTTCAAGCACCTGGCCGTTATTCTGCACGCTGGCCAGGGTCACGCTGAACAGGCCGTTGGCGCCGACCACGGCGGTGCCCAGCACGTTATTGTCTTGGTCGGTCACGGTAATGGTCGAGCCGGCCCGGCCGGTCCCGCTGAGCACGGTGCCCGTGGCATCCAGGGCGAGACTGGCCGGTTGCAATGGCGCTTGCAGGTCCGGTGCGGTCAGGCTGGCGGGTACGGAGGTATTGCCTTGCGCATCGCTCAGGGTCACTTGCAGCACCTGGCCCTGGTTCTGGGCACTGGCCAGCGGCACCGAGAAACTGCCAGTGGCCCCCACGGTGCCGGAGCCGAGCAGGTTGCCGTCGGCATCACGCACGGTGACGGTGGCCCCCGGTTCGCCACGGCCACTGATCACCAGACCATCGGCATTGATGACCAGGCTGTCCGGTTGTACCGGGGCCGTGGTGTCCGGCGCGGTGAGCAGGGTCGGGATCGATTCGCGTCCGTCGACAGCGATGACCACCACCTCGATCACTTCACCGTTGGCTTGTGGCGCGCTCAGCGGCACGGTAAAGCTGCCATTGGCGGCCACCACGGTGCTGCCCAGCACGTTGCCATTGGCATCACGCACTTCGACGGTGGTGCCGGCCACCCCGATACCGCTGACCGCCGTGCCGGTAGGGTCAAGGATGGCCGAGTCGGGCGGCACAGGACCGCTGGCATCCGGTACGGTCACGTTGCTGACCGGCGACTCCAGGCCCGAGCCATCGACCTGGCTGAGCGACAGCATGCTGTTCCCGGCCACGGCCGGGTTCAGCGTGAGCACAAAACTGCCGTTGGCCGCGACCACGCCGCTGGCCAGGGTGTTGCCGTTGGCGTCACGCACCGTCACGGTGGCGCCGGCCTGGCCCTTGCCGGCCACGCTACTGCCGTCAGGGCTGACCACCAGGGCGGTCACCGCGGCCGGTGCGGTCATGTCCGGTGCCATCACGGTCACATTCGGCGCGCTGTTGCCCGCCGCATCGGCTGCGGTGACGTCCAGTTGTTCGCCGTTGACCTGGCCCGGCGTCAGGGCCACGCTGAAGGTGCCGTCGGCCTCGACGGTGGAAGACCCCAGCATCAGCCCCGAGGCGCTGCGCACGAAGATGCGCAGGCCGGCAAAGGCGCGGCCGGTCAGGAACAGGCCGTCGGCAGACACGGCCAGATCGACCGGTGGGTCGATCCGGCCCAGGTCCGGTGCGGTCACCGTCGCATTGGGCGAGGCATTGCCGGCGGCATCGGTGAGCACCACGCCCAGCGTCTGGCCGTCATCCTGAGCCGGGTCGAGGGTGATGCTGAAGGTGCCGTCGACGCCGACCAGGCCGCTGCCGAGCAAAGTGCCGGCGGCATTGGTGACCGCCACTTGGGCGCCGACTTCACCGCGTCCGGTCAAGACGGTGCCATTGGCATTGAGCGCCAGGTCGGTCGCCGCCGCAGGCGGCGTGGTGTCGCCGGGAAGGTCAGGGGCGGCAAGGCTGCTGATGGGCGAAACATTGCCGGCCGGGTCTCGCGCCGAGACGTTTACCCCTTCACCGTCGGCCAATGCCGGGACCAGCGTCACCCTGAAGCTGCCGTCGGCCGCCGCTATCGCACTGCCCAGCAAGGTTCCGTCGGCGCTGCGCACCAGCACGGTCGAACCGGCCTCGGCCTGGCCGCTGAGCTGACTGCCGTCGGCATTGAACAGCAGGCCGCTCGGGGCTTGCGGTGCGCTGACATCGGGCACGGTCAAGGAGGTCGATGGCGAGGTGCCGTCGACATCGGCCTGCACCACGCTCAGGGTCTGGCCATCGAGTTGCGCAGTGTCCAGGGTGACACTGAAGCGGCCGTCACCGGCGACCATGGCGCTGCCCAGCACATTGCCGTTGGCATCGCGTACGGTGACGGTGGCACCGGCTTCACCGAGCCCGCTCAGGGTCAGGCCGTCAGTGCTCAGTTGCAGGCCGGTCGGGGCGAGCGGCACATCGATGCCATCCGGTGCACTGGCCAAGGCGGCGGGCGAAAGGTTTCCGGCCCCATCGGTCTGGCTGACGGACAGCACTTGGCCGTCCAGTTGAGCGGAGTCGAGCGTGACACTGAAAGTGCCGTTGGTGGCCACCACGGCAGTGCCGAGTACGCGGCCATCGGCGGCGCGCACGGTGACGGTCGCTCCGGCTTCACCGGTGCCGCTCAGGGTCAGGCCATTGGCGCTGACCTGCAGGCTGGCCGGTGCCAGCGGCGCACTGATGTCGGCTGCTGTGATCGGGACGGACGGTGAGGTGCCGCCGGCGTCGGCCTGCACCACGCTCAGGGTCTGGCCATTGAGTTGTGCAGTGCCCAGGGGCACGCTGAACGTACCGTCGGCGGCGACCACGACCGTGCCCAGTATGCCGCCGTCGGCGGCGCGTACGGTGACGGTCGCACCCGCCTCACCGGTGCCGCTCAGGGCCAGGCCATCGGCACTGAGCAGCAGGCTGACTGGCGCAGCCGGTGCGGTGACATCGGCCACGGTCAGCGAAGTCGAAGGCGAGGTGCCGCCGGCATCGGCCTGCACCACGCTCAGGGTCTGGCCATCGAGTTGCGCAGTGTCCAGGGGCACGCTGAAGGTGCCATCGGCGGCCACTACGGCAGTGCCCAGCAGAACGCCGTCCGGGCCGCGCACGCTCACTGTTGCACCGGCTTCACCGGTGCCGCTCAGCGTCAGGCCATCGGCACTCAATTGCAGGCCACCGGGGGCCGATGGCGCATTCACGCCATCGGGCGCGGTTGCCAAGGCAACAGGCGAGAGGTTGCCGGCGGCATCGGCCTGGCTGACGGACAGTACCTGGCCATCGGTCTGTGCACTGCCCAGGGTGACGCTGAAAGTGCCATCGGCGGCCACCACGGCAGTGCCCAGCACGCGGCCATCGGCGGCGCGTACGGTCACGGTTGCGCCGGCCTCACCGGTGCCATCCAGGGCCAGGCCACTGACGCTGACTTGCAGATTGGCAGGCGCGGCCGGGGCGGTGACATCGTCGGCGGTCAGCGAGGTTGAAGGCGAAGTACCGTCGGCATCGCTTTGTACGACGTTCAGGATTTCGCCATTCAATTGTGCGCGGCCCAAGGTGACGCTGAAGGTGCCATCGGCCGCGACAGTGGTCGTGCCAAGCATCGCGCCGTCGGTCCCTCGTACGGTGACCGTCGCGCCGGCTTCACCGGTACCGGTCAGGGTCAGACCATCGGCACTCAGTTGCAGGGCGCCGGGAGCCGCCGGAACGTCGACCCCGTCCGGGGCAATGGTCGAGCCCACGGGCGAGACATTGCCTGCTGCATCGGTCTGCACCACGCTCAGGGTCTGGCCATCGAGTTGCGCACTGGCCAGGGTCAGGCTGAAGCTGCCGTCAGCCGCGACTATCGTACTGCCCAGCAGCGTACCGTTGGCATCGCGTACGCTCAGGGTGGCGCCGGCTTCGCCGGTGCCGGTGAGGGTCAGGCCATCGCTGCTGACCAGCAGGTTGGCCGGGGCTGACGGGGCGGTCACGTCAGCGGCGATCAGGGAGGCGGAAGGCGAGGTGCCGTCGGCATTGCTCTGCACGGCACTTAAGGTTTCGCCATTCAACTGGGCGCTGTTCAGGGTGAGGCTGAAGGTGCCGTCAGCGGCCACTACTGCGGTGCCGAGGATGGCGCCATTGGTCGTACGCACGGTAAGGGTCGCGCCGGCTTCACCGCTGCCCGTCAGGGTCAGGCCGTCGGCGCTGAGTTGCAGGCCGGTGGGGGCAGAAGGTGCGTTGACACCATCAGGCGCTGTCGTGGAGGTCGAGGGGGAGAGGTTGCCGGCAGCATCGGTCTGGTTGACCGACAAGGCCTGCCCGTCGGTTTGCGCGGCGCCCAAAGTGACGGTAAATGTGCCATCGGCGGCGACCACAGCGCTGCCCAGCACGCTGCCGTCGGCGGCGCGTACGGTCACGGTGGCGCCGGCTTCGCCGGTGCCGGTGAGGGTCAGGCCATCGCTGCTGACCAGCAGGTTGGCCGGCGCTGACGGGGCGGTGAGGTCCGCGGCGGTCAGGGATGTGGCGGCTGAGCTGTTGCCGAATGCGTCCGTCTGGACCACCGACAGCGTTTCGCCGTTGAGTTGAGCGCTGTCCAGGGTCAGGCTGAAGGTGCCGTCGGCGGCGACCACGGCGCTGCCCAGTACGGTGCCATCGGCGTTGCGTACGGTGACGGTGGCTCCGGGCTGACCGGTGCCGGTCAAGGTCACCCCGTCGGCATTCAATTGCAGGTCACCGGGTGCCGATGGCGCATTCACGCCATCGGGCGCGGTTGCCGAGGCAGCAGGCGAGAGGTTGCCGGCGGCATCGGCCTGGCTGACGGACAGTACCTGGCCATCGGTCTGCGCGGTGCCCAGGGTCAGGCTGAACGTGCCATTGGCTGCAACCACGGTACTGCCCAGCACGCTGCCATCGGCGGCGCGGACGGTCACGGTGGCGCCGGCTTCGCCACGGCCGGTCAGGGTCAGGCCGTCGGCGCTGACCAGCAGGTTGGTCGGTACGGCGGGGGCGGTGACGTCGGCGGCGGTCAGGGACGCCACCGGTGAGGTGCCATCATTGTTGCCTTGCACCACATTCAGGGTTTCGCCGTTCAGTTGGGCGCTGCCCAGCGTCAGGCTGAATGTGCCGTTGGCCGCCACGACGGCGGTGCCCAGGAGGGTGCCATTGGCACCGCGCACAGTGACCGTGGCGCCGGCTTCGCCGCGACCGGTCAGGGTCAGGCCATCGGTGCTCAGTTGCAGGTTGGTGGGCGCACCCGGCGCGTCGTTGCCATCCGGTGCGGTGGTCGAGGCGCTGGGTGACACGTTGCCGGCGGTATCGGTCTGCACCACGCTCAGGGTCTGGCCGTCCAGTTGCGCACTGCCCAGCACTACGCTGAACGTGCCGTTCGCGGCGACGATGGCGGTGCCAAGCAGCGCGCCATTGGCAGCGCGCACGGTGACGGTGGCGCCGGCTTCGCCGGTACCGGTCAGGGTCAGGCCATTGGCGCCGACCTGCAGATTGGCCGGGGCGGCAGGCGCGGTGGTGTCTGCCGCGTTGATGGTTGCCTCTGGCGAGACATTGCCGGCGGCATCGGCCTGATCGACGCTCAGGGCCTGGCCGTCAAGCTGTGCACTGCCAAGCGCTACGCTGAACGTGCCATCGGCCCCGACCACGGCGGTGCCCAGCACATTGCCATTGGCATCGCGTACGGTGACGGTGGCCCCGGCTTCACCGATGCCGGTCAGGGTCAGGCCATCGTTACTCAACTGCAGGTTGGCCGGCGCCAGGGGCGCGCGGGTGTCCGGAGCGGTAATCGGCGTGCCACCGGAGGTATTGCCGTTGGGATCGGTCTGATCGACCACCAGCGGCTCGCCATTGTTCTGCGCGGTGTCCAGCGGCACCGAGAAGTTGCCATCGGCGCCTACTACGGTACTGCCCACCACGGTGCCGTCGGGGTTGCGCACGTTGACCGTGGCGCCGGGTGTACCGGTGCCATTGAGTGTCAGGCCGTCAGGCGACAGGCTCAGGTTACCGGGTGCGTCAGGGGCGACAGGATCATCACCACCGCCGCCCCCACCACCGCCTGCGCCGCCAGCGGCTGCCGCCGCGCCACCGGCCCCCAGCAGGCCAAGGCCGGCAAAGGCGAAGGTCTGGGTCGCGCCATCGACAAGGCCGGCGTCGGCAATCAGGGTGTCGATGGAGGCAACTTCGGCAAAGGTAAAGCCGTTGAAGGCGTCGGCGCTGTACTGGGCTTGCCACAGGGCACCGTCTTCACCGACAAAGACCATGTCGCTCTGTACGCCTTCAGCGGTGGTGGCGAAAAAATTACCGATCGTGACTTTTTCACCGGACTTGAGGGTCAGGATCAGGTCCTGGCCGTTACGGTTGACCGAGGCGATCTGCGACGGCGCGACGGGCATCTGCACCACGCCTGGCTTTGCCAGTTGAAAACTGCCCCATTCCCTGGCGGAAATCTCGGATGTGGCTTTATCGGCGACTACGATGTTGTCCATGACGACTCCTGCCTTTTCCCCGTGTACCCCTGTGGTCAGGCTGCAACCTTATCCAGCATTCCCGACCGTGCAGGACATGCATGAGCCTGGCGAACGCTTGTGTGAATTCCCTGACCACAAGAGGTGTTCGATAACTTCTGGATGGCTTGGGTATAGCAACGTCACTTCGTTTCGTCACAGCGTGTTTAATCAAGTGAATGCGTATTGGCTGTTTGCTGGTCGAGGCGGTAAGCGTAACGGTCCACAAATACGGGGGCTTAATGGCAAGTCGACATGTCGCCAACCGTTTGTCGGTTTTTTTATTCAATTAAATACGGATGTTCGATGAATCGATTAAGGCATTAATACCTTGGGAGTGGCGTAACTTCATGCGCGGCGAACAGCAGGCGTGACACGTTGTCAGGCGATTGCCAAATCCTTGAAAGGCAAGGCCTGCCTCATGGGAGGCCATTCTTGAATAGTCAGGCTTGAACAGGGACTAATGAATTACTACTTTAGTTATAACCATGAAGTGGGCGCGCGCTTGAATAAGCAAGGGGGTGGCCGCTTGTGCGATGCCCGTAATAACGGAGTTAATAAACCCTTTGACCCAGCGTGATGATCAAGTGGGCTTAGTTCATGTCGGGAGAGGGATGTGGATAAGCTTTCATGGCGGGTTAGGCTCTGTACGAAAAGTCGGTGAGCGAAGGTCAGGCAAGGCAAAAAGCGGCGAGCAAGCGCAGTTGACACGTGTCAATGAGCATTGCGAGTCGCTTTTTAACGCCGCATGGCCGAGCGCAGCCACTTTACGTACAGAGCCTGGCCGGGTCGGTAAGTACGGGTTTGAACGTGAACAGGCATGAACCCTGCTCCATGCTTGCCCGTCGATATTCGGTTGCCCACTGTGCAAACAGTGGGCAACCGGACGCGATCAACGCTCAGTACGGCGCATCACCCAGAACAGTGGCACGGTGCATGATGCGTCGCTGCGGGCGGTAGTCGTCGATGGCAAAATGCTGGGTAATGCGGTTATCCCAGAACGCCACATCGTCCTGTTGCCACTGCCAGCGCACCGTGAATTGTGGTTGGGTCGAGTGGCTGAACAGCAGCTTGAGAATGGCGTCGCTTTCGGCGTCCGGCAGTTCGTTGATGCGTGTGGTGAAGCCCTCGTTGACAAACAGGCCCTTGCGCCCGGTCACCGGATGGGTGCGCACCACCGGATGGCTGCGCGGCGGGTGGCGGCGTTTGGCGTCCTCGAAGCGAGCCTTGTCCTGCTCGGTAATGGCAAAGCGTGATTCCGGGAACGATTTGTTTAGGTCATGAGTGGCGCTCAGGCCGTCGAGCAGGCGTTTGAGCGGCTCTGACAGGGCTTCGTAAGCGGCGCTGCTGCTGGCCCACAGGGTATCGCCGCCGTAAGGCGGCACCTGCCTGGCGCTGAGTATTGCGCCCAACGCCGGGGTTTCAAGAAAACTCACGTCCGAATGCCACAGTGCATTGTCACGCAGGTCGGTCACCGCCGTGTCGAGAATCAGCACTTCGGGCTGCCCGGGCACGTTGGGGTAGATCGGATGAATGTGCAGGTCACCGAAATGCGCCGCCAGCCGCGCCTGCTGCGCAGGTGTCAGTGGCTGGTTGCGAAAGAACAGCACCTGATGGTCAAGCAGCGCCTGATGCAATTGCGCGTGATGCGCAGCACTCAGAGGCTGGCTGAGGTCGACGCCTTCGATGCGGGCGCCCAGCGCCGGACTGACAGGGGTGATATGCAGGCTCATTGAGTCATCTCTTAGTGTGAGCGGCCGTGCCAGGGCACCAGTTTGCGTTGCAGGGCGCGCAGGCCCAGTTCCATGGCGAAGGCGACCAGGGCGATGACCAGGATGCCCAGCACCACCACGTCGGTGACCAGAAACTGCGCCGCCGATTGGACCATGAAGCCCAGGCCGCTGGTGGCGGCAATCAGTTCGGCGGCCACCAGGGTCGACCAGCCGACCCCCAGGCCGATGCGGATGCCGATCAGGATGTCCGGCAAGGCGCCAGGTACGATGACATGGCGGATCAACTGGCGGCGTGTGGCTCCCAGCGACTGGGCCGCGCGGATTTTCGCCTGGTCGACATTGCGCACCCCGGTGGCGGTGGCAATGGCGATCGGCGCAAAGATCGCCAGGTAGATCAGCAAGGTCTTGGACAGCTCGCCGATGCCGCACCAGATCACGATCAGCGGCAGGTAGGCCAACGGCGGGATGGGCCGGTAGAACTCGATCAACGGGTCGAGAATGCCTTGGGCAATGCGGTTATGACCGATGGCAATGCCCACCGGTACGGCACACAGGATGGCCGCTACCAGCGCCAGGCCAATGCGTTGCAGGCTGGCGCCCAGGTGTTGCCAGAGGGTCGACTCCATGTAGCCGTCGGTGACCAGCAGCCAGGCTTTTTGCAGCACCGCCGAGGGTGGCGGCAGAAACAGCGGCTCGATCAGCCCGGTGGCGGTGATGGCCCACCACAGCGTCAGCAGCACAATGAAGGTCAGGCTGCTGATGGTGCGTGTGCCGAGCACCCTGGGGCGGCATGTTGCCGGTGGGGGCTGACGGTCCAGGTGACCAATGCCGGCCTGGCTGATCTGGGCGTCGCTCATGCGGGCTCCTTGCGCGCCTCGGCGCTGCGTTGCGAGAACACCCGCTGCAGCACATGCTCGCGGGTGGCAATGAAGGCAGGGTCAGACTTGATGGCCCGCGCCGATTCGCCGGCGGCGTAGCGCTGGCCGAAGTCCAGCTTGAGGTGCTCGTCGATCCGGCCGGGCGAGGGCGCCAGCAGGATCAGGTCGGTGGCCAGGAACACGGCCTCTTCGATGTCGTGGGTGATCAGGAACACCGGCTTGCTGGTGCGTTGCCAGACCTGCAGCAACAACTCCTGAACCTGCTCGCGGGTAAAGGCATCCAGTGCACCGAACGGCTCGTCCATCAGCAGCACCCGCGGGTTGGCGGCCAGGGCGCGGGCCAGGCCCACACGCTGGCGCTGGCCACCGGACAGTTGCCAGATCTGCCGGTCTTCGAAGCCGGCCAGGTCCACCAGGGCAAGCATCTCGCGGGCGGTCTGTTCGCGCAGGCGTCGTTCGACGCCGGCCAGTTGCAGGCCAAAGCCTGCATTGTCGAGCACGTTCAGCCAGGGCAGCAGCGCGTCGTCCTGAAACACCACGCCGCGTTCGGCACTCGGGCCATGCACGGGTACGCCGTCCAGGGTGATGCGGCCGCTGCTAGGGGCGACGAAGCCGGCGATCAGGTTCAACAGCGACGTCTTGCCACTGCCCGACGGCCCCAGGGCTACCAGCAATTGCCGGGGACCGAGGGTCAATGAAATGTCGGCCAGCACCGGCTCGGCGGCGCCCGGGTAATGAGCACTGACGCGCTCCAGTTGCAACAGGGCCATGGGCTTTGTCTCCAGAATGATGTTGCTGCAGCGGCCTTGAGTACGCGACCTGTCATCAAAAATAACTAGCTGATTTAATTGGATATTAAGTTCACCCCTTGTAGGAGCGCGCTCTGCCCGCGACCGGCTGCGTAGCAGTCGTAAAATTGCGGCGTTTCATAAATCCCTGATGGGTTAGCAGTCGTAAAATTGTGGCGTTTCATAAATCCCTGATGGGGTAGTAGTCATGCATTTGTGGCGTTTCCGAGATTTTGCGAGCGCTAACGCACTCGGTCGCGGGCAGAGCGCGCTCCTACAACGGTCCCTTGTTTGCGGCGCGCGAGGGCGGCGGTGATCTCCTGTTGTGGGCTCAGTGCTTGATGTACCGGGCGCTGACGTACGGGCTGTAGTCGCCCAGCACGGTCTCGACCTTGCCTTGCTCCTTGAGAAAGCTGGCAGTCTTGTGGATGGCGGTGGCGGTGCCGCCGTCGAGCAGCGCGCTGGAGCGTTGTGCCTGGGCGTCCGGGTATTCCGAGCCGGCCAGCAGTTCAGGCACGTCTTCGGCATTGGAGCCGGTCAGCCTGGCGATCTTTTTCACTTGCTCGGAATCGGCTGTCCACTGCGCCTTGTGCGCGGCGTAGTCGGCGAATGCGTCCAGGGTAACCTTGGTGAATTGCGCGATGACCTGTGGGTTCTTCTCGGCATAATCCTTGCGCGCGACCCAGACCTCGAAGGTCGGCGCGCCCCAGCGGCCGACTTCGGCGGCGTCGGTCAGCACCTTGCCGGTCTTGCGGATCTCGCCCAGCGCCGGCGACCAGACAAAGGCACCATCGATGTCGCCACGCTTCCAGGCGGCGGCGATCTGTAGCGGTTGCAGGTTGACCACCTTGACCTTGCCTTCCAGGCCCCATTGCTTGAGTGCGCCCAGCAGGCTGTAGTGCGACGTGGACACGAAGGGCGTGGCGATGGTCTTGCCGACCAGGTCCTGCGGGTTGACGATGCCGCTGCCGTTACGCACCACCAGGGCCTCGGCGGAATTGATCTGCGCCGAAACGATGAACGCCACGATCGGCACCTTGCGCGAGGCCGCAGCGGCCAGCGGGCTGGAGCCCAGGTTGCCGATCTGCACATCGCCCGAGGCCAGCGCGGTCACCACTTCCGGGCCACTGTTGAAGCGGCGCCAGTCGATTGTCTCGCCAATGGCCTTTTCGTAGGCACCGTCGGCCTGTGCGACCTTGCTGGGATCGATACCGGTCTGGTAACCGATGATCAGGGGCGCAGCCTGGACATTGAAGGTCAGCAGGGAAGCCGCCAGCACAGTGAGCAGAGGACGAACAAACGCTTTATGAGCCATGACGATTCTTCTTGGTAGAGGGGGCAGGTTTGCGCGACGAGGGCGCGGTCATTTCAGGTGTCTGGCTGGGCCGTTCACTCGGTAGGCGAATATTGAGGTTATAAAAAAGCTCATTCCAATAATTATTTGGAATGAGCTTAGAGCGGCGAACGAGGATGATCCGGGCTGTCAGGCCCTGGCAACACTCGGTGCTTCACGCAGCAGCCAGCGCTGCCCCAGCCAGGCGGCGAACAGCACGGCCGTCAGGGCGATCATCACGGCCTGGTAGCCTTGCAGGAAGGCACTGCTGCCAACGTTTTGTGCCGTGCCGGTGTAATGCCGCAGCAACCCGACGCCCAAGGCCAGGCCCAGGCCGCCACCGACGTTGTGCAGGGTCATCAGCGAACCGACCGCCACCGAGCCGAACCGCTCGGGCACCGCCGTTACGCCCAGCACCGTCGAGGGCCCCAGCAGGCAGGCCCAGCCCAGACCCATCAGGGCGAATGCGGCCAGCACATAGGCCCAGGCGGTGTCCGGCGAAAACGCGGCCTGCAACAGGGCGCTGCCGGCAAACAGCAATAGCCCGGTCTGGATCAGCAGGGCCGGCCCCTTGCGATCGACCAGCCGGCCGACCCAGGGTGACAGCAGCGCCACGCCCAGGGTGGTGGGCAACAGCAGCAGGCCGGTGCCCTGGCTGTCGGTGCCGCGCACCTGTGCCAGGTACAGCGGCATCACGAAAAAGGCCACGCAATAGAACACCGCCAGGGTAAAGCTGGCCAGCACCGCCGCCACGAATCGCCGGTTGGCGAACAGGTGCAGGTCGATGATGGGCGAGGTCACGCGCCGTTCGACGTGTACAAATACGCCCAGTGCCAGCACCGCCAGCACTAGCGTGCCGAGGGTCGTGGTCGACTGCCAGCCCCAGTGACTGCCCTGGACAATCACCAGTACCAGCGCCGGCAGGCCGATCAGCAACAGCAGGGTGCCGGCCCAGTCGAGCCTGGGTTGCGCCTCGTCGGAGCGCGATTCGCTGACATTGCAGGCGATCACCGCCAGGCTCAGCAATACGAACGGCACGTTGATCAAAAAGATCCATGGCCAGCCAAACGCCTGGGTCAGCACACCACCCAAGACCGGGCCTGCCGCCAGACCGACACCGTTGACCCCGAACAGCACACCGAAGGCCTTGCCCTGTTCTTCAGGGGTGAAGGCCTGGGCCACGATGGCCCCGGACGCGGTGTACAGCACCGCGCAGGCCAGCCCTTGCAGCACGCGGGCGACCACCAGCGCTTCAAGGTGGCTGACCAGGCCCGCCGCCAGGGAGGCCAGCCCGAACACCACCAGCCCCAGTGACAGCACGCGCTTGCGCCCGTACAGATCGGCCAGGCGTCCGGCCAGCACCATGAAGCTGGACATCGCCAGCAGAAACGCGTTGATCACCCATTGCAGAGCGTCGACCGGGACCTGCAACTGCTCTTGCAGTGCCGGCAGGGCCGTGTTGACGATGGTGAAGTCGACGCAGCCCAGAAAGCTGGCGATGCTGACACCGCCCAGGGCCCACCATTTGCGAGAAGCTGTCATGAAAATCTCCTGTGTCCAGATCCGCCGGCCCTGGGCCATGCGCCGGTCATTGAAGACCGACGCATCCCCTGTGGACCTGTGATCAGATGGCGAAGGCAATCCTGGCCCAGACCGGATGCGCGTTACCATGCAGCGGCGGCTCGACCGTGGCGGCGCGTTTCTTGAATTTGAGCGATAGCCATTGGGCTTGATGGGGGTAGTGGGGCTCGACGAAGTGCTGGCGCGTGGCCGCCATGGCGCGGGTCATCGGTTGCGGGTAGACCACAAAGTCGATGCCTTGCGAGGCCCACAGCGGCATGATGATCGGGCATTCCTCGATCAGGTAGTTGAGGCAGCGGGTACGGGCTTCCTCCAGGTCCGCCTCGGGGTTGCGCTTGTGCAGACGATCGAGGAACAGACCGATGGTGCCGTTGACCTCATCGCGGTAGTCGCGGTTGTTCTCGTACTCGAACTGCACCCGGTCCAGCCACGGCCGGTAGTCGCTGTCGAGCAGGCATTGTTCCCAGCGCAGGATGCGCGTCACGCTGGCCAGTGAGTTGATCGCCGCCTGGTTGCGGGCCAGCCATTGGTCGCCCGATTCGCTGCTGACCCGGTACACCTCTTCATAGCTGTAGTTGCTGAGGTTATGGCGCTGCAGGATATCGGCCACGGCAATGGTGGTGAACGCAAACCCCTGGCGGTTGATCAGGTCGATGGTGGCCTGGAACTTGCCGCCTTCGTGATAATCCTGGCCGACGCTGATCAGCAGCAAGGCATGCTTGCCGCGATAGTCCTGTTGAAGGTCCGTTTCAAATGCCGCTTTATAGGTCGCGCTCATGCTCAACTCCAGTAGATCAGGGGGGATTGCTCGCCGAAATAACCGATGAAACTCGACAGGGTGATTCGCGGCGTGTGGTGCACGGGACGGACCGCGTGAATGAACCGCGGGTTGATGATGATCAGGTCGCCGTCTTCGGGACGGGTGGTGAAGTCGGCCGGCGGCAGCCGGTCGCGGTCGATGCCGTAGTGGCGGGCGCTTTTCAGATGCTGGTACTGGTCTTCGCTGGGGCGGGTGTTCCACACCTCCAGCTCGCCGCCCTGCGCCGGCACTTGCAGGTAGATGTTGGCCGACAACTGCGCCTGCAAGGCCACTTGCAAATGGGGCGGCAGGTTCCATTCCAGCTTGTCGATGTGCGGGCACAGGTCGATGCCCGGCTCCTGGTAGCGGGTGACGCCGGTGAAGCACTTCTGGCCGTCGACATCGAGCAGGTGCGCACCCCGCGGCCACGCCTCGTCAAGCCTGAGGCGTAAATCGTCAAGCGGCGACAGGTAAGGCCGAAAGGCATCCCGCACCCGGTCGATATTGCCTCGCGCCGCCTGGTGATAGGCCTGGCGCACCGTGTCGTCCTTGATTTCGGCATAGGCGATGCCCAGCCGGGTAAACTCGCGCGCATGCCCCAGGGCACCGCGCTGCGGATGGTCGAACAACTGTCGACGCGCCGCCTCCAGGCTCTGCTCGCTGACAAAGCCCGGGATGCGGATGCCATAGATGGCGTGATCGAGCAGTTGCTGGATATGCACCGAGCTCAAGGCTCGTGCTTCGATGGTCGCGAGCATTTACCGTACCTCCTGGCAGTAAAAGTGAACCCTGAAGATGAAACAGTGCCGGGTTCAATGATCGAAACGGGTGTCGTAGTGCGCGCTGGCGTCGATGCCCTGGCGGATGATTCCTTCATCGCGGTACAGGTCGGCGCTGTGTTGCAGTTGATCGATCACCGTCGCATCGATGGCGATGCGTTGCGGGCGCGACTCCAGGGTCGAGACGCGATGAAACTCGACGGGCAGACCGGTGGAGGCAGCCAGTCGTTCGGCGTAGGCGTCCACATGGTGGTTGGCCCACTGGTAGGCGCGGTCGATGCGGCCCAGCAGGTCGCGCACGGCCTCGGTCTTTTCGTCGATGGCCTGCTGGCTGGCGACGATCAGCACATTGCCGGCAAACAGTTTCTCGCCACTGGCCAGTACCCGGGTCTGATCCTGCAGGCGGGCCATGCTGGTATAGGGGTCCCAGGTTGCCCACACGTCGGCCCCGCCATTGGCCAGCAACACCCGTGATTCGCCTGGTTGCAGGAAGATGAACTGCGCATCCGTGCCGTGCAGCCCGGCCTGGCGCAACACCGCCAGGGCCAGGAAATGGCCAATCGAGCCGCGAGTGGTCGTGATGCGCTGGCCCTTGAGGTCCGCTGTCGTCTTGAGCGGCGAATCCTGGCGGACCACCAGCGCCACCATGGTGGCGGTTACCTGCAACTTGATCACCGCCACGGTCTTGATCGGTGCCTGGGCGGCCACGGCAAAGATGAATGGCGCCTCGCCGAGCGCGCCGACATCGATGGCCTCGGCGCGCAGGGCTTCGGCCACCGGCGGCGCCGAGGCAAATGAGGCGAAGTCGATGGCGTAGGGCAGGTCCTGCAACTGCCCCGATGCCTCCAGCAGCACCTTCAGCGCACCTTTCTGGCTGCCCACCCGCAGCGTGGTCTGCGCCTGCACTGCGCCTGCCAGCGTCAAGCCCAGCCCCAGCACGGCCAGCAGGGTTTTGACCGAGCGGTTCAAAACGCTACGCTCACACGGCCGTAGTAATAACCACCGGCAAATCCATACGGCGAGAACATGCCGTATTCGTAAGTGCCGGCCCAGGTCTTGATGCCTTTCTTGTCCGGGTACACATCGAACAGGTTATTGGCGCCCAGGGCCACCGTGAGGTTGTCGGTGACGTCGTAGGCCACGTCCAGGTCGGTGATCCACTTGGCACTGTAGGTGCGGTCGTTTTCCGGGATGTTCGAGCCTTCGGTGTACTGGCCGTAGCGGGTCAGGGCCAGGTTGACGTTCCAGCGGTCGAGCCGATATTGCGTCGAGGCAATCCACTTGTCCTTGGGCGTGGCGCGGGTCAGGTCGGTCTGCTGTTGACGGTCGAACAACACGTAGCCGGCGCCCAGGCTGGACAATTGGCTGGGGTTGGCGGCCAGCGCGCGAATGGTGTTGCGGTTGTGGTTATAGGCCAGGCTGAACTTCGCCTGCCCGTATTGCTGCAACGCCAGGCTGTACTCGGCTACCAGGTCGACCCCCTGGGTGCGGGTGTCGGCCGCGTTGGCGTAGTACTGGCCGGCCAGATTCGGCGGCAGGCCGTTGGCGGTGAGAATGTTCGACACTGCCGTGCCGCTGAGCACGCCGGTTTGCAGGATGCGGTCGTCGATGTCGATCAGGTACCAGTCGGCGGTCAGCCGCAGGCGCTCCACAGGCTCTGCCGTCAGGCCCAGGCTGTAGCTGAGCGAGGTTTCAGGTTGCAGCGAGGTGGCCCCAAGCGCCTTGGCTTCGGCTGAGTCGGGACGCATCTGGCGGGTACGGGCCACGCTGGTTACGCCGCCGACGCCGAACTGGGTGATGCTGCTGGTCGCCGAAAACTGGTTCTGCGCCAGCGACGGCGCGCGAAAACCCTTGCTGACTCCGGCACGCACGGCATAACCGGGCAGGAACTCATAGCGGGTGGTCAGTTTGCCGCTGGTCGTGTCGCCGATGCCCTGGTTGTACTTCTCATGGCGTACTGCTGCGCCCACGTACCAGTCGTTGGTGATGTCCAGGCCCAGGTCAAAGTAAGCGGCGACGTTCTGACGCTGGCTGCTACCCGCATCATCCGGACTGGTACCAGCCACCGAAAACAGCCCGGGGTCGGGTACCCGGCCGGCGAACGGCCCGCTGGGAATCACGTAGCTGCCCTGGTTGTAGGCATTGGGCTCACCGGCTTCGAGGGTGAAGGTTTCGCGGCGGTATTCGAGCCCGGCCGAGGTTTGCAGCGGGCTGCTCCAGCCGATGTCCAGGGCGCGGGTGACGTCCAGGTTGGTGGTCCACTGGTCGAAGACTTCGTTGGCCAGGTGGAAGCGGTGCTGGCTGAAGTCCGGACCGTTGGAAATGTTGACGTTGTTGTCGGTGTACAGGCGCGCCTTGTCGCGGCCATAGCTGCTGCTGACATCCCAGTCCCAGCCGGCCAGCTCGCCCTTGATCCCGGCGGTGGCCTGGTAGTCGACTTCCTCGATCTCGCGTCGGGCCTGGCCGCCGTCGCCATACGGCGCCCCTGGCACGCCGGCCAGACTGGTGATGTCGGTGGGTTTGCGGTGGCCCAGGTCCTTGTTGCTGTTGCGATAACTCAAGGTCGAGAACGAATACAGGCTCACATCGTTTTGCAGCGGCACTTCCAGGTTGTAGGCCAGGCTCGTGGTACGGTCGCGGCCCAGGCCGTATTCGTTGCCCCAGCCATGGCGATTGCCTTCGCGTGGGTCGGGTGAGCCGTCGGGCTGGTTGAAGTAGAGCTGGCCGGAGGCGGCCGAGTCGCGGATCCAGGGTTCCTGTGCCTTGGCGTCGAACGACAGGTTGAAAAAACCGCCATCACCCAGTGTCGTGCCCAGGTTGGCCGCTTCATGACCGGTGGTGCCGTCGCCGTTGTAGTTCTGGCCCAGCGAGGTTTCAGCCGTCAGGCCCTGGGCGTTGCGCTTGAGGATGATATTGATGACCCCGGCAATGGCGTCCGAGCCGTACTGGGCGGCGGCGCCGTCGCGCAACACCTCGATGCGTTCCACGGCGGCGGTGGGAATCAGGTCCAGGTCGACCGGGGTAGAGGCATTACCGACCCGTGCATTGTTGTTGATCATGGCGGTGTTGTGCCGGCGCTTGCCATTGACCAGGATCAGCACTTGATCGCCACCCAGCCCGCGCATGCTGATGCCGCGCACCACAAACCCGGTGCCGCCACCGTTGAAGGTCGGCACGTTGAAGGACGGGATCAGGCGGGCGAGGATTTCCTTGAGGCCGCTCTTGCCGGTGGCGGTGAGCTGCTCGCTGGTGTAGACGTCGATCGGGACAGGGGTGTCGGTGAGGGTGCGCTGCTGGTTGCCACGAAGGCCGGTCACCAGCACGGTGTCCAGCGTGTCTTCAGCCTGGACCAGGCTGCTCAGGGCACTGGCGGCAATCAATAACCCAGCGGTGGGCAGGGGGGCAAAATACGTTCGGGCAGCGTTGTTCATCAGTCGTTATCCATGCGTGCATCGTCAGTGTCCTTAGCGCCGGGAGCGCCCGTTTTGGATCCCATTATTGGGTGAGGGAAAGTGTACGACTGGTAACAAAATGTTAAAAATACATAAAGCTCATAAGCTAATATTTATATCTTGTAACAAAACTACTTAATCCAGTGTGGGTGTCATGAGTCGTATCCAACAGCACATGCGTCTGGGCCTGTTTATCCAGGCCGCCGGTCATCATGCGTCGGGCTGGCGTTATCCGGGTGCACAAAGCGGCAGCGAGAATTTCAATTTGATCCGACGCCTGACCGAAAGCGCGGAGCGCGCCTGTTTCGATCTGGTGTTCTTCGGTGACAAACTTGTCACCGGTCCCCAGGAACCGCCGTCGATGATTGTGCGCTTCGAGCCCTTGACCCTGCTCGGCGCACTGGCCATGGTCACTGAGCGTATCGGCCTGGTTGCCACGGCATCGACCACTTACGGCGAACCCTTCACGATTGCGCGTCAGTTCGGCACCCTCGATCACCTGTCCGGTGGTCGCGCCGGCTGGAATGTGGTGACCACCGGCTACGACAGTGCGGCCAATTTCACCTTGGGCAACCATCCCGATCATAAGCTGCGTTATGCCGTGGCCGAGGAGTTCGTCGATGTGGTGCGCGGGTTGTGGGACAGCTTCGAAGACGACGCCTATGTGCGCGATGCTGAAACGGGGGTCTACCTGGACACGGCGAAGATGCACCGCCTTGATCATCAGGGCAGGTTTTTCAACATTGCCGGCCCGCTTAACCTGACTCGCAGCCCGCAGGGCCATCCGGTCCTGGTGCAGGCCGGTTCATCGGGACCGGGCATGGCCCTGGCCTCGCGCATTGCCGAGGTGGTGTTCACCGCCCAGCAGGATTTGCACAGTGCGCAGCAGTTCTATCGAGACCTCAAGCGCCAGGTGGTCGAGCACGGTCGTGACCCGGCGCATTGCCTGGTGATGCCGGGCATCATGCCGATCATCGGCCGTACCCGGGAGGAGGCGCTGGCGCACTTCGAACGCTTGCAGCAATGGAATGACCTGGACGCGGCGCTGGCGCTGGTCAGTGACCGACTGGGGCATGACGTGCGCGGCCTGGACCTGGACCGGCCGTTGCCGGACCTGCCCCTGCCACAGAACATGAGAAGCCGGGCGCAACTGTTGCTGGACATGAGCCACAAGGACGGTCTGACCCTGCGCCAGGTCTGCCATCTGGCCGCCGGCGCACGGGGTCATCGCATTGTGGTCGGCACCGCGCAGCAGGTGGCCGACGAGATCATCGCCTGGTTTGAAGGTGAGGCCGCCGATGGTTTCAACCTGATGCCGGCACATTTTCCCGAAGGGCTTGATGCGTTTGTCGAGGGTGTCTTGCCGATCCTGCGCCGGCACGGTCTGTTTCGCGAATGCTACACCGGCCATACCTTGCGCGAGCACCTGGGCTTGCCGCGTCCTGCAGATTTTGGTCTGTAGAGTTGTTTGTGCTAGATTTGAATCTACAGATTGATTATTCGAGGTGCATCATGACCGCTTTGGCTCAAGCCGCCGTCCTCAGCAAGACCCAGTGCGTTACCGGCCTGCGCGCCGCCTTGCGCATTCTCGATAAATGGCAGGCCTCGACAGACCAGGCCTGCCGCATCCTGCGTATCTCGCGCAGCACCTATACCCGTGCCCGGCAAGACGACGCCGGCTGGTCGGTGAGTCTGGACATGGATCAGATGCACCGCATCAGCTTTGTGCTCAATATCCATGCGGCGCTGCGCACGATTTTCGATAACCCTGAAAATGTGTACGGCTTCGCCTCGCTGGCCAATCACAATGATTTCTTCAATGGTCGTACACCGCTGGAGATCATGGCCCAGGGCGACTTCATTTCGTTGTACGAAACCTTCCGGCGCATCGATGCCCTGCGGGGTGCGCAATGGTGAGCCCGGCCGAACTGGCCGAGCGGCCGCAACAGGCCGTGCAGGCGCACCGGCTGGTCAATTCGCGCTTCCCGCCCATCGACCTGTTCAACGACGTGGCCGACGCGGCCGAGTTCGAGGCGCTGTATCAGATCCAGGCGCTGACCAACCCGCGCCTGCTCAATGAAGTCGGGCGTATCGAGCTGATTGCGCTGCGCGAGATTCCCTTCGGCATTCCCGGCTGTTCCTATGCCGCCGCACCCTTTACCCACGTCAACCCGGACGGTTCACGCTTCAGCGATGGTCGCTTTGGCGTGCTGTACGTGGCCGACACCGTCGAAACCGCCGTGGCCGAAGTGCATCATCATCAACAGAATTATTGGTCGAAGGTGCCGGAGCTGAGTTACGAGCGCTTTGTGTTTCGTGCCCTGGTGTGTCATTTCAACGAGGCCGGCCTGTGCGATGCCGCCGCCTTGTCGCTGTCGCATCCGATTCACGCGCCGGGCGATTACAGTCACTCTCATCAATTGGGTGCAGCCATCAAGCATCAGGGCGGCGTGGGCCTGCGTTATTGCTCGGTGCGCTCGCCAGGCAACCTGTGCTGGGCGCTGATGACCCCGCGCCCGGTGACCGCCATTCACCAGAGCGCGCATTACGAGATGATCTGGAACGGGCGTATCACCAGCGTGAACCGGCTATCGAATGCGACTTAGGGTCTGTTGCCGGTCCTGTGGTTGGGCCGGGGCGGTTCAGGCGGTGTCCCTGATCTTGCGCCGGCTGTGCCATACCACGGCCAGGGTCACCGGGATGCAGGCCAGCACGGCCAGTTGCGCAGACACTTGCATGCCCAAGGCTTCGCCACCCTGATAGATCAGCTTGAGCAGGCTGAGCAGGTAATAGGTGATGGCAATCACCGACACGCCCTCGACGGCTTTCTGAATCCTGATCCGGGTATCGGCGCCACGCCTTGGGCCAGTTGCGCCAGGCATTCGCGCACCACTGCGCAGTAACGCACCGAGGGCCGAAAGCGGCGTTCGATGAGCACACCCAGGCGCTGGAATCGCCGGCATGGGTTTCGCGCGGCTCGGCAATGCGCTCGTCCACCAGGTTGGCATAGGCTGCGGTGGCGGCCAGGCGTTGTTGGTCGCTGAAGGTGCAGTGGGTGATCTGTGTCGAAAGCCCGGCAATGTCGTCAAGCAACAGCCGTGTTTCACCCTGGCTCAATTGCGCTGTGCGCTGGTGAGGTTCTACAGGCGGTCTTCGACACGGTCCAGTTCCGCCCCCAGTAACAGGGAGAGTCAATGCCTGAGAGATTGGATGCGAGGAGAGGGGGATGGGTCACGCAGGTTCATGCACGTAGGGGCCGGTCGAGCGAATGTGGCAGGCCAGGCCATGATGAGGTCGGGCCATTCGCGACCGTGGGTCGCTCCTGCGAAAAATCCGTAGGAGCGACGGTCGCGAATGCAGACTATCAGTGCGCCACAGGCTCCAGCGGTGCTTGAAGCGGAGCCGCTTGCGGTGCATCCAGACCCTCAGTGTGCTCGGTCGGGCGCATCGCGGTGCGACGTACCGGCGCGCCATTGGCCTTGAAGTACCTGGCCGTGCTGCGCGCCAGCGGGCTGCGGTTGCGGATACGGTCGGCGATCTTCTCGGCGATCATGATGGTGGTGGCGTTGAGGTTGCCGGTGATAATCTCCGGCATGATCGAGGCATCGACTACGCGCAGCGCTTGCAGCCCGTGTACGCGGCCCTGACCGTCGACCACCGCCAGCGGATCGGTACCCATCTTGCAGGTGCAGGACGGGTGATAAGCGGTTTCGGCATGGTCGCGCACGAAGGCATCGAGCTGTTCGTCGGTCTTCACGTCCAGGCCTGGGCTGATTTCACGGCCGCGGTACGGGTCCAGCGCCGGTTGCGCGATGATTTCGCGGGTGATGCGGATCGCATCGCGAAACTCCTGCCAGTCCTGCTCCGAAGCCATATAGTTGAACAGGATGCTGGGGTGCTCGTGCGGGTCCTTGGACTTGATCTGCACCCGGCCACGGCTGGGCGAGCGCATGGAGCCGACGTGCGCCTGGAAGCCATGTTCCTGGACGCCCTTGGTGCCGTTGTAATTGATGGCCACCGGCAGGAAATGGTACTGGATGTTCGGCCATTCGAACTCGGGACGCGAGCGGATGAAACCGCCGGCCTCGAACTGATTGCTGGCGCCGATGCCGGTGCCGTTGAACAGCCACTCGGCACCGATGGCCGGCTGGTTCCACCACAGCAGTGACGGGTACAGCGACACCGGCTGGGTGCAGGCGTACTGAATGTACATTTCCAGGTGGTCCTGCAGGTTCTCGCCTACGCCCGGCAGGTCATGCACCACCGGCACATGGTGCTTGTTCAGCAGCTCGGCAGGACCTACGCCTGAACGTTGCAGGATCTGCGGTGAGGCGATGGCGCCGGCGCACAGCAGCACTTCCTTGCGCGCCCGGGCCTGGGTCGGCGTGGTGGCATTGCCCACCAGGTAGCTGACACCCACGGCGCGCTTGCCCTCGAACAGGATGCGGTCGGTAGTGGCGTGGGTGACGATTGTCAGGGTGTCACGCTGCTTGGCGGTGTCCAGATAACCGCGCGCGGTGCTGGCGCGGCGTCCGTTGGGCGTGACGGTGCGGTCCATCGGGCCGAAACCTTCCTGCTGGTAGCCGTTCAAGTCTTCGGTGCGCGGGTAACCGGCTTGCACGCCGGCTTCGACCATGGCGGCGAACAACGGGTTGTTGTTGGGCTTGGGCGTGGTCACGCTGACCGGGCCTTGGCCGCCGTGCCAGTCATCGGGGCCGATGTCGCGGGTTTCAGCCTTGCGGAAATACGGCAGGCAGTCCGGGTAGGCCCAGTCTTCAAGGCCGGGCAGCTTGGCCCAGCCGTCGAAATCCATGGCGTTGCCGCGGATATAGCACATGCCATTGATCAGCGACGAACCACCCAGGCCCTTGCCGCGACCGCACTCCATGCGGCGGTTGTTCATGTGCGGTTCCGGGTCGGTCTCGTATGCCCAGTTGTAGCGCCGACCTTGCAGCGGGAAGGCCAGGGCCGCTGGCATCTGGGTACGAAAATCCAGGCGGTAGTCAGGGCCACCGGCTTCGAGCAGCAGCACGCTGACGCCGGCGTCTTCGGTCAGGCGGGCGGCCAGGGTGTTACCGGCCGAGCCGGCACCGATGATGATGTAATCGAATTCTTGGGACATGAAATGCGTCCTCATCTCTGAACGGTCGCGTCAACGACCGTAGGAGCGGCCTGGGCCGCGAAAAATAGTTGCCGCGCTTTCACGGCTCAGGCGCAATGCCGCCAGGCGGCGCCTGCGATGTGCGCAGGCGCCGCCTCTATCAGAACACCGAGGCGTAGTCACCCAGCTCGACCTGGATCGACTTGACCCGGGTGTACTGCGCCAGCGACAGAATGCCGTTCTCACGGCCCACGCCCGACTGCTTGTAGCCGCCGACCGGCATGGCCGCGGCCGATTCGCCCCAGGTGTTGATCCAGCAGATACCAGCTTCGAGCTGATGGATCACGCGGTGCGCGCGGGTCAGGTTCTCGGTGACGATGCCGGCAGCCAGGCCGTAGTCGGTGTCGTTGGCACGGCGCACGACTTCTTCTTCGCTGTCGTAGCCAAGAATGCTCATGACCGGGCCGAAGATTTCTTCGCGCACGATGGTCATGTCGTCGGTGCAGTCGGTGAACACGGTCGGGGCGATGTAGGCGCCCTTGGCCAGTGCGCCTTCGGTCAGGCGATCGCCGCCGCACAGCAGGCGGGCACCTTGTTGCTTGCCCTGGGCGATGTAGCCCAGCACGCTTTCCATATGGTCGAAGCTGACCATCGGCCCGAAGTTGGTGTTTTCGTCGGTCGGGTCGCCGATGCGGATGCGCTTGACGCGCTCCAGCACCTTGGCTTCAAAGGCGGCCTTGAGGCTGTTGGGGATAAACACCCGGGTGCCGTTGGTGCACACCTGGCCGGAGCTGTAGAAGTTGGCCATCATCGCGATGTCGGCGGCCTTGTCCAGGTCGGCGTCTTCGAAAATGATCAGCGGCGACTTGCCGCCCAGCTCCATGGTCACTTCCTTGAGGCTTGAGCCCGAGGCGCTGGCCATGACCTTCTTGCCGGTGCTGGTGCCGCCGGTGAACGAGATCTTCTCGATCTGCGGATGCTCGGTCAGGGCGCTGCCGACATCGCGGCCGCTGCCGGTCAGGACGTTGAATACACCATCGGGCAGTCCGGCGGCGGTGAAGATCTCGGCCAGCTTGAGGGTGGTCAGCGAGGTGACTTCGCTGGGCTTGAAGATCATCGCGTTACCAGCGGCCAGGGCCGGGGCCGACTTCCACAGGGCGATCTGGATCGGGTAGTTCCAGGCACCGATGCCGGCGGTGATGCCCAGCGGCTCGCGGCGGGTATAGACGAACGAGCTGTCGCGCAGCGGGATCTGCTCGCCTTCGATGGCCACCGCCAGGCCGGCGTAGTACTCCAGCACGTCGGCGCCGGTGACCACATCGACGTAACGGGTTTCCGAATAGGCCTTGCCGGTGTCCAGGGTTTCGAGCTGCGCCAGTTCATCGTTGCGCTCGCGCAGGATGTCCACGGCACGGCGCAGGATGCGCGAACGTTCGACAGGGGTCATGGCGCCCCAGACTTTCTGGCCTTCTGCGGCGCTCTTGACCGCACGGTCGACATCGGCGGCCGTGGCACGCTGAACCTTGGCCAGCACTTCACCGGTGGCCGGGTTGATGGCATCAAAGGTCTCGGTGCTGCTGGCGTCGACATAGCCGCCGTGGATGTAGAGTTTTTGCGTTTCAAAACGGGCCATAAAATTCTCGCAAGTGCATAGGTTGACTGGCGTCCGCCTCCGGGCCGGGTGGGGCCGCAGGGCGGTTCGTTCATTGCACCGTGGTGATCGGTGCACGCGGGTTGTTCGCCAAGGCCAGGGCCGTGATCGACCCTGATAACTGAAAACAGCCTACTTTATTTATGTTGAACGCTCAATCAGTAAAAAAAGAGGACTGCGACGATCCCTTGCTGATGACACGCTTTTGAGCGTGCCATGAGCCTGAATAAAGGCATCCTGTAAGGGGTGTGACCGAGAACGACGCCAGACGTTCGCCGCTTGTTCGCGACATTTGCATCATGGCGGGAGGGCAGCGCGCCAAGGCGGCGCGCCAAGGCGGCACGCTGTAGCGCAGTGAACATGGGGGCGGTGTGTAGGAGCGCGCTCTGCCGGAATGCCGGACCACCGCGACCGAGTGCGCAGCGCTCGCAAAAATCTGCGAAACGCTGCAATTTTACGACTGCTGCGCAGCCGGTCGCCGGCAAGCGGGCTCCTACTGAGATAAATCAACTATCCATTAACATCAAAAAGTTGTTTTGATGAAATTCCTGATTAAGCGACCACCATGATCGGTCGTTGCCGTGCAGGTCAGGCTTTTGTGCGCCCGCCCAATGCCTCGGCCACCCAGTCGGCAATGAAGTGTCCGGCATTGATGCTGTTGTCGAAGCTCGAATGCTGCACGCCGCCTTCGCGGTCGGTAAAGATCTTCAGCTCTCGCCGTGGGCTGTTGACCAGTTGCTCGTAGGTGCGGTGCGCCCATTTGAGCGGAATCTGCGAGTCTTTTTCGCCATGGGTCACCAGAAACGGCACCTTGATGCGCTCCAGCACGCCGTCGAGGTGGACATTCTCGGCAATGGTCATGAACTCATCGACGTCCCTGGCGCCCCAGACCCAGCACACATGCGCCCAGTAGTGTGGCACCGGAAAATCACCTTCCTTTTCCAGGCGGCGCTTCTGCACGTCGCGCCAGTCATGGTTGGCGCCCCAGACCACACCACAGGCAAAGCGTGGCTCGAAGGCCACGGCGCGCGGGCAGTAATAGCCGCCCAGTGACACGCCTTCCATGCCGATGCGCTCGGGATCGACATCGTCGCGGGTTTCCAGCCAGTCCACTACGCGGCTGGCCCAGTGCTCGCTGTCATAACGGGCGGTCAAGCCTTGCAGGCGCAGGGCTTCGCCGGTGCCGGGCTGGTCGATGATCAGGGACGACACGCCGCGCCTGGCCAGCCAGGCCGGCAGGCCGACGCGGTATTTCATTTCCTTGGTCGAGTCCAGGCCGTTGACCTGCACCAGCAAGGGCGCCGGCCCTTGCACGCCTTCGGCGCGTACGTACAGACCGCTCAGGTGCTTGCCCTCGTAAGGAATCTCGACCCGCTCGCAATTCTCGCTCGCCAAGGCAATACCCTGTGCGAAGGTCTGCAGAAAACGCTGGTACAGCGCTTCACGGCCCGGCGCGCCATGGGCCTGCAGGCGTTCGCAAGTCAGGTAATAGGTGGCCGCGCGGCTGTATTTTTCACCGGCCGACAGCAAGCGGCCGGCCGCCTGGTCTTCTTCGGCCAGGCCGCACAGTTTGTCGGCCATCTGTGCCCAGGTTTCACGAAAGGCCCGGGTGCCGTCGGCGTCGGGCTGTCTGGCGGCCTCTTGCAAGGGCGCGCACATCTGCTCGATCTCGCCCATGCGGGCGCCCATTTCGATGGCCAGGTCCACCGACAGGTTCCAGACGTAATTGGTAGGGAAATAGCGGAACATTTTTTATTGTCCTTGTGCGGGCGAAAGGTCCGGCGCCCAAAGACAGGCTGGGCGCGTACCCCTGAAAGGTACGCAGGCAGGGCAGGGTGCGGCCAATCGCGACGGGGGATGCGAGGTATCGCCAAACGCGATGGCTGCACCGCGTCAGCCCGTCGCTTGCAACGCCTCGGCCGGCTGGTCGACATCGTGCATGAAGTCGCGGATGCGCTCGCGCAGCCAGCGGTGCATGGGGTCGCCTTCCATGCTGCGGTGCCAGAGCATGTATTCGCGCATCACCGGAATCTTCACCGGCGCCGGCAGGATGCGCAGCGGCAGGTAGCGCGCATACAGCTCGGCCAGGCGGCGGTGCATGGTGGCGACGCGATGAGTGCCGACCAGCAATTGCGGCAGGGTATTGAAATCATTGGTGATCACTTCCAGGCGCCGGTGGAAGTTGTACTGGCTCATGAACCAGTCCTCGATGCTCAGGTGCCGGTTGCGACCGAACCCCACCGAGATATGGCCCATCTGCATGTACTGCTCCATGGTCAGGGTCTGGCCGACCTCGGGGTTGTCGCGCCAGACCACGCACACATGCTCTTCTTCGAACAACAGCTGCGAAGGGTGGCCGTCGATGGCATAGCGCTCGGGCACGATCATCATGTCCACTTCGCCGCGCATCAACAGCTCGCCGCTGCCGTCGCCGGGGCTGAGCATCTCGAAGGTGATCGACGGCGCCACCTGGTGGATCTTCTGGATGACCCGGGCGAACAGCACACTGATCAGGTAGTCGGAGGTCACCAGGCGAAAGTGCCGTTTGCTGCTGGCCGGCTCGAACACCGGCTTGGCGGTGATGGATGAGCGAATGGTCAACAGCACCTCGCGCACCGGGGTGGCCAGCTCCAGCGCATAGGGGGTCGGCTGCATCTTGCGCCCCACTTGCACCAGCAGTTCATCTTCAAAAAAGGTCCGCAAGCGACCCAGCACACCGCTGGTAGCCGACTGGGTCATGTGCAGGCGTTCGGCGGCGCGGGTGATGTTCTGCTCTTCCAGCAGTACATCCAGCGCGACCAGCAGGTTCAGGTCCAGGTGGTTGAAGCGCACGGCGATACCTCGAGGGTCTTGTAGTTATTTTGGCGATACCTTCGCCCGCGTCCGATCCCGCGTCAATCCCGCTTCTGCCGCTGTGGGCGGTAAACGCCCGGCCTTATGGGTACCCGCGCAGGTATCGCAATTGCCGATGCCTCACATCCCTACACACGATTGGTCAGCCGCCCGGTGCTGGCGTCAACTGCGCTGCAACCGGACGGCCCCTTGCCGTCGTGGCCGATACCTGCGCCCTTGCCCGGCGCCCATAACAATTCCAATGGAGAGCCCGCCATGAACATTCTTGGCCTCGACGCCCTGATCTTCGGTGTCGACGACATCCCGGCCTGTGCCAGTTGCCTGCGCGACTACGGCCTTGCGGCCACTCACCTGGACGCCGAGGGCGGGCGCTTCGAAGCGCTCGACGGCACCGCGATCATCATCCGCCGCGGCGATGACCCAAGCCTGCCGCCGGCCCTGGGCCCGACCCCGTCGCTGCGCGAAACCGTGTATGGCGTGGCCAGCGCCGCCGACCTGGCGGCCATTGCCGATGAGCTGGGTCGTGACCGCGAGGTGCGTCGTGATGCCGACGGTGCGTTGCACTGCATCGACGACCTGGGCTTTGCCATTGCCTTTCAGGTCACCTGCCGGCGTGCCTTCGAAGCCGCCGCCGACCTGACCAACGCGCCGGGCAGCGCCCCGCAGCGCCCACTCAATCAATTGGGCATCTACGGCGACATGCCGGCCTTGCCGCGCACCTTGTCGCATGTGGTGTATTTCGTCCCCGATGCGACCAAGGGCGAGGCGTTCTACCGTGACCGGCTGGGCTTTGTCACGACGGACAGTTTCATTGGCGTGGGCCCGTTCATGCGCACCGCCGCCATGGACGACCACCACTGCCTGTTCATGATCCAGACTCCGCCGCACATGCAGGGCTGCGAGCATTTCACCTTCCACATGGGCAGCGGCACCGAAGTGCTGCTGGCCGGTACGCGTTTCCAGAGCCAGGGCTGGACCAGCTTCTGGGGGCCGGGCCGGCACATGCTGGGCTCGAACTGGTTCTGGTATTTCAACTCGCCGCTGGGCTGCCACATCGAGTACGACGCCGACATGGACCGTCATGACGACGCATGGGCCGCCCGGCAGGCGCCGATGTCGGCCGATAACTCGCAGTTGTTCCTGTTCAGTGCCCGGGAAAAATGGGCCCCCAGCGGCCCGCCGCCGAAAAAGGGCTGAGCCATGGCCTGCGCCACGCTGTGCCGGCTCGACGAAATCACCGAGGGCCAGGCGCGCGGGTTCGACCCGCAAGGGCAGGGTGCCGACAGCCTGTTTGTGCTGCGCCATGCCGGCGTTGTGCGGGTGTATCGCAATCGCTGCCCGCATTTGCACACGCCTCTGGAGTACCGCAAGGACCGGTTTCTCAGTGCCGACGGCCAGTGGGTGGTGTGTTACGCCCATAACGCCCGCTTTCGGCCCGACACCGGCGAGTGTGTCTACGGCCCGTGCCGGGGGCAGTCGTTGGTGTCCTTGCAACACCACGAGCAGGCCGGCTGGCTGCTAGTGCCGCTGGCGCAGTTGCACGACTGAGGTATCGCGCCAGGCGATAGGTCGCATCCCTACACACGATTGGTCAAAGCCCGACGGCACCGGGAAGCTGTGCCCAGGCACAGGAAGGCCCGCACACCGTGCACAACTACAAGAACAAGACATAAGGAATGCCATGAATACCGTGAATAACGTGTTGATCGTCGGCGGCGGAATCGGTGGGCTTTGCGCCGCCATTGCCTTGCGCCGCAAAGGGATTGCCGTCGAGCTGGTCGAGCTCAAGACCGAATGGACGGTCTACGGCGTCGGCATCATCCAGCAGAGCAACGTGGTGCGCGAAATGCACCGCCTGGGCCTGCTGGATGCCTACCTGGACGCGGCCTTCGCCTTTGAGGACGTCGCCATCTATTCCACCACCGGCCAGCAGCTGGTGCGCATTCCCGGCCAGCGCCTGGCCGGCCCCGAGTACCCGGCCAATGTCGGCATCTCGCGCCGCGCCCTGCACAAGGTGCTCAGCGAAACCGCCATCGCGCTGGGCACCCAGGTGCACCTGGGCACCTCGATCGACAGTTTTCAGCAGGACGAGGCGGGCGTGGACGTGCTGTTCAGCGACGGTCGCCAGGGGCGCTTCGACCTGTTGGTCGGTGCCGACGGCTTGTTCTCCAAAGTGCGCAGCCTGCTGTTTGGCGACACCTACCAGCCACATTTCACCGGCCAGTCGGTGTGGCGCTACAACTTCAAGCGCAGCGGCGGGCTCGATCACCTGGCCAACTACCAGGGCCCGGCCGGCAACGCGGGCCTGGTGCCGCTGGCCGACGACCTGATGTACCTGTTCACCACCTCCCACGAGCCGGGCAATCCCTGGAAAGAACAAGCCCACCTGGCCACTGAACTGCGCGAGCGGCTGGCCGGTTTCGGCGGCCTGATCGGCGAGCTGCGCGAGCAGATCACCGATTCTGCCGAAGTGGTCTACAAGCCGCTGGAAGCGGTGTTCATCGACGAGCCCTGGTACCGCGACCGGGTGCTGGTGATCGGCGACGCCGCCCACGCCACCACCCCGCACCTGGGCCAGGGTGCCGGCATGGCCATCGAAGACGCCGTGGTGCTGGCCGAAGAGCTGACCGCCGACGGCACGCTGGAGGCGCAATTGCAGCGCTTCATGGCCCGGCGTTTCGAGCGCTGCAAGTACATCAGTGAAATGTCGCTGCTGGCCGGCGCCAAGGAGGTCGAGCGCGACCCGTCGTTTGACCGCATCGGCCTGGTCAAGCAGATGCTGGAGGTCACCGCTCGCCCCATCTGAATCCTGCGGTGGCGCCTGAGCGCTGCCTGACCGTACACACGCACAACAACAATAAAAGAGGTGTTTCCGATGTTGACTGGCAACCCTGTACACAGGCGCACACTGCCGCCCCTCAAACCCCTGGCCATGACCCTGCTGGCCCTGGCCGCCGGGCACAGCCAGGCCTTTGAAATCGACACGGGTATCCCCGACCTGCGGGTGCGCTGGGATAACACCCTGAAATACAGCGCCGCCTGGCGCACCCAGGACCCCGACAGCCGGCTGACCGAAGGCCAGACCTCGCTGAACCTGGACGACGGCGACCGCAATTTCCGCAAGGGCCTGATCTCCAACCGCCTGGACCTGCTCTCGGAGCTGGACATCACCTATGACAACGTCGGCGCACGGGTCAGCGGCGCAGCCTGGTACGACGACGCCTATAACCGTGGCACTGACAACAACGACCCGAGCCGCAGTAACAGCACCTCGGTGCGCTATGACCAGTTCACTGATGACACCCGCACCTTGCACGGGCGCAAGGGCGAGTTGCTCGATGCCTTTCTGTTCGGCAAGACTGAAATCGGCGGCCTGCCGGTGTCCGGGCGTGTGGGCCGCTACGCCATGCAGTGGGGCGAGAGCCTGTTCTACGGCATGAACGGCATTGCCGGTGGCATGGCACCGATCGACGTGGTCAAGGGCCTGTCGGTGCCCAACACCCAGTTCAAGGAATTGATCCGCCCGGTGCAACAGCTGTCCGGCCAGTTGCAACTGACCCCGGACGTGTCGATCGGCGCCTATTACCAGTTCAGTTGGGAAGCCAACCGCCTGCCGGCCGCCGGCAGCTATTTTTCCAACGACGACTTCTTTGGCGACGGCGCCGAGCGCTTGTTTGTCGGCGCACCGGTCATGCCGGGTGGCCAGCCGCTGGCCTTCTACCACGGCAAGGACAAGGACGCCAAAGACTCGGGGCAAGGCGGGGTGCAACTGCGCTGGCGCACCGAGACCGTTGACTGGGGCCTGTATGCCATCCGCTTCCACGACAAGTCGCCGCAGCTCAACGTGCGCCCCGACTTTGCCAGCCTCAACCCGGTTACCGGCAAGGCGGGTGAGTTCTACTGGGTCTACCCCGAGGACATCTCGGCCCTGGGCGCCAGCTTCTCCACCACGCTGGGCAATTTCAACGTGGCCGGTGAAGTGTCGACGCGCTGGAACCAGCCGCTGGCCTCGACCAACCAGCATTCGCTGGCCCCTGGCGAGGCGCTCGACAACAGCGATAACCCGGTGTACGCCACCGGCCGGACCCTGCACGCCAACCTGTCGTGGCTGGCCAGCCTGGAGCCGAGCTTCATTGCCCGCGAATCGAGCTTTCTCGGTGAAATCGCCTGGAACCGCGTGCTCAGCGTGAGCAAGAACCGCGATGCCATCGACCCCAATGCCGACCGCGACGCGGCCAGCCTGCGCCTGGTCTACGAGCCGATGTACCGGCAGTTCTACCCGGGCCTGGACCTGTCCGTGCCGCTTGGCGCCAGTTACACCCACGGTGCCTCGCGCGCGCTGGGCACCGGGTTTGGCACCGACCAGGGCGGCGACATCAACGTCGGCCTCAAGGGCAACTACCTGAACGTCTGGAACCTGGGCCTGACCTACACCCACTACTACGGCCCGCGTAACACCTTTCTGGATGCCAGCAACAACTACACCTTTGAACAGTCGCTCAAAGACCGCGACTTCATCGCCTTCACCGTCAGCCGCAGCTTCTGACCCAGGACAGCCCGATGAAACATACCTACAAGATCGTCTCGATGCTCAGCGCCCTGAGCGCTGCCCTGTTGTTCGCCCACGGTGCCATGGCTGCCGTGTCGGCCGAGGACGCCGCCCGGCTCAAGACCAGCCTGACCCCGCTGGGCGCCGAGCGCGCCGGCAATGCCAGCGGCAGCATTCCGGCCTGGACCGGCGGCTACACCCAGGCCGACCCGGCCTATAAAGCGGGCGGCAAGCGCGGTGACCCGTTCGCCAGCGACAAGCCGACCCTGACCATCACCGCGCAGAACATGGCCCAGTACGCCGACAAACTGACCCCCGGTGTGCAGGCGATGCTCAAGAAATACCCCGACAGCTACCGGGTCGAGGTGTACCCGACCCATCGCAGCGCCGCCGCGCCGCAGGCGGTGTACGACGCCACCTTTGCCAATGCCACGGCCGGCAAGCTGGTCGAAGGCCCTGCGGGGGGGATGCCCGAGGGCGCCTCCGGGGGTATTCCGTTCCCGATTCCGCAAAACGGCGCCGAAGCCATGTGGAACCACCTGCTGCGCTGGCGCGGCGCGTCCTGGCACGCCAGCTTCTCCCAGTACCTGACCACCGCCGACGGCAAGCATGTGTTGACCAACGACTCGCGTGCCGACCTGCAGATGCCCTGGTACCTGCCGGGTGGTTCGGGCGAGAAGGGCGTGTTCTGGTCGATCCGCATGATCAACGACGGCCCGCCCCTGCGTGCCGGCGAGGCCATCACCGGCCTTGAAAACCTCAATGCCGACAAGGCGGCGGTGTGGACCTACCTGCCGGGCCAGCGCCGCGTGCGTCGCTTGCCCAACGCTTGCTGCGACACGCCGACGCCGGCCACCGCCGGGGTCATGAGTTTCGATGAACTGTACGTGTTCAATGGCCGTCTCGACCGCTTCGACTGGAAACTGGTGGGCAAGAAAGAGATGTACATCCCCTACAACGCCAACAAGGTGTTCACCGCCCCCAGTGCCGAAGCGCTGCTGGACGCTCATCACCTGAAGTCCGACGTGGTTCGCTGGGAGCTGCACCGGGTCTGGGTGGTCGAGGCCACGCTGAAAAACGGCCAGCGCCATGTGATGCCCAAGAGCACCTACTACCTCGATGAAGACACTTGGGCGGCGGTGCTGGGCGAGCGCTACGACGCCCGTGGGCAACTGGCCAAGGTGGTGTGGACATCGCCGGTCGTCCTGCCCGACCTGCCGGGGGTGGTGACGCTGACCAACGGCTTCTACGACCTGGTGTCCGGGGCCTGGTTTGCCGGCGACCTGTTTGCCGGCGAGGCCGAGCAGTACCGCATCGTGCCGCCGATCAAGGACTCGGTGTTCACCGCCGACGCCATGGCCGGCGAAGGCGTGCGCTGAAGCTGCCGCGGGCGCGCTGTCCGCAGCCTGACCGTGGTAGGAGCGCGCTTGCCCGCGACCGAGTGCGAAGCGCTCGCAAGATCTCGGAAACACTGAAAATCTACAGCGGATGACCGAAAAATCTCGGAAACGCTGAAAATTTACGACTGCTACGCAGCCGGTCGCGGGCAAGCGCGCTCCTACACCGGCGCCCTGTTGGCTGTGCGACAGGCGTTTTGGACTCAATAACAACAACCTTGAAAGGTGGCGTGCACATGAATACAAGGGTTTTCCGCTGGCTGCTGGCCGCCTGTTGCAGCTTGACGCCGGTGGTCACGGTGCAAGCCACCGAGGCGCTGCAACAGCCTGCCGTGCAAGGCCCGCAAGCTTTGCGCGCGGTGCTGCAGGACGTGACCCGTGCAGGTAACCGCCTGGTGGCAGTGGGCGAGCGGGGCGTGGTGCTGTTGTCTGACGACAATGGCCTGCACTGGCGCCAGGCCACGGCGGTGCCGGTCAGCGTCGGCCTGAACGCGGTGCAGTTTGTCGATGCCCGCACCGGCTGGGCCGTGGGCCACGCCGGGGTGGTGCTGCGCAGTGAAGACGGCGGCGAACACTGGGCCCTGCAACTGGATGGCCAGCGGGTGGCAACTGTGGAGCTGCGCGCCGCCGAGGCGTCAGCTGACAGCACGCGCATCGACGCGGCCAGACGCCTGGTGGCCGATGGCGCCGACAAGCCCTGGCTGGCGCTCAGCTTCAGCGATGCCGGTCACGGCCTGATCGTGGGGGCTTATGGCCTGGCGCTGGCCACCGCCGACGGTGGCCGCACCTGGCAGTCGCAAGGCGCCCGCTTGCCCAACCCTGGCGGCCTGCACCTGTATGCCCTGGCGCGCCAAGGGCGCGATTTGTTCATGGCCGGCGAACAAGGATTACTGTTGCGCTCACGCGATGGCGGCGAGCATTTCCAGGCGCTGGACGGGCCGTACGAAGGCAGCTATTTCAGCCTCGCCCTGCTGCCCGACGGGCGCCTGCTGGTGGGCGGCCTGCGCGGCAAGCTGTTTGTTTCCAGAAACAACGGCGACAGCTTCGAAACCCTGGCCAACCCGATACCGGCGTCACTCAACGCCATTCGCGTGACCGGTAACCAGGTGCTGCTGGCCAATCAGGCCGGCCTGTTGCTGCGCAGCGGCCTGAACGAATTTGCCGCCACACCGCAGGCGGTGTCCGAAGGCCTGCCGCTGACCGCCGTGACCCAGGCCGCCGACGGCGCGCTGATCACCGTGGGCATGGCCGGCGCCCGGCGCCTGACGTCTTCTTCCACTTCTTCTGCGGCGGACTGAGCCCATGCACGTTTCGACTTCCAAGGCACCGTCCAGCGGTCGCCTCGACGACTTCGACAGCGCCTCCGGCTCCTTGCTGGAACGCGCCCTGTTCAACCATCGCACCTGGGTGCTGCTGGTGTGCCTGGCGGCCACCTTGCTGCTGGGCTGGCAGGCCACGCGCCTGACGCTCAATGCCAGCTTCGAGAAAACCATCCCCCACGATCATCCGTTCATCCATAACTACCTGGCGCACCGCCAGGAGCTGGCCGGGCTGGGCAATGCCGTGCGCATCGCAGTGGCCAACCCGCAGGGCACGATCTACGACCGCGATTACCTGCGCAACTTGCAAGCGCTCAACGACGAGATCTATCTGCTGCCGGGCGTGGACCGCGCCGCCATGAAGTCGCTGTGGACACCGTCAACGCGCTGGACCGGGGTGACCGAAGAGGGGCTGGAGGGCGGCCCGGTGATTCCCGATGGCTATGACGGCGGAGCCGCGAGCCTTTCGGCCTTGCAACGCAATATCGAGCGTTCCAACGAGATCGGCCAGTTGGTGGCTTTCGATCAGCGCTCCAGCATTATCTATGTGCCGCTGCTGGACAAGACCCCGGATGGCCAGGCCTTGGACTACACCGCCCTGGCCCATGAACTCGAAGCCCTGCGCAGCCACTACCAGGCGCAAGGCGTAGAGATCCATATCACCGGTTTTGCCAAGGTGGTGGGCGATCTGATCGACGGCCTGCGCCAGATCCTGCTGTTTTTTGCGGCGGCTATCATCATCACCGGCGTGGTGCTCTACGGCTACACCCGCTGCCTGCGCAGCACCGCGCTGGTGGTGACCTGTTCACTGGTGGCGGTGGTCTGGCAACTGGGCCTGCTGCCGCTGCTGGGCTATGAACTGGACCCGTATTCGGTGCTGGTGCCGTTTCTGGTGTTTGCCATCGGCATGAGCCACGGCGCGCAGAAAATGAACGGCATCATGCAGGACATCGGTCGTGGCATGCACCGGCTGGTGGCGGCGCGCTTCACCTTCAGGCGGCTTTTTTTCGCCGGGCTGACAGCGCTGTTGTGCGATGCCGTGGGCTTTGCCGTGCTAATGATCATCAAGATCCCGGTGATCCAGGACCTGGCCGTCATCGCCAGCCTGGGGGTGGCGGTGCTGATCTTCACCAACCTGATCCTGCTGCCGGTGCTGCTGTCTTATATCGGTGTCAGCCCCACGGCTGCCCGACGCAGCCTGCGCGCTGAAGAGGCCGAAGCGAGCGGGGCGGCCAAGCCTGCGCTGTGGCGCTTTCTGGACCTGTTCACCCAGCGTCGCTGGGCGGCGTTGTGCGTAGCCGTGGCCGCGCTGATGGCGATCGGCGGCTTCATGGTCAGCCTGCACCTGAAGATCGGCGACCTGGATGCCGGCGCTCCGGAGCTGCGGCCCGACTCACGCTACAACCGCGACAATGCCTTTATCACCCAGCATTACGGCGCCAGCAGTGATGTCTTTGCGGTGATGGTGCAGACCCCGCCGGGCGGCTGCTCGGCCTATGACACGCTCAAGCGCGTCGACCAACTGGACTGGCAACTGCGCGGCCTGAGCGGGGTGGACTCGACCAACTCGCTGGCCTTGCTCAACCGCCGGGTGCTGGTCGGCCTGTCCGAAGGCAACCCCAAATGGTACGAACTGGTCAATAACCAGGCGACCCTGAACATGGTCACCGCCGGGGCCCCGCGTGGCCTGTACAACGACGACTGCAGCCTGCTGACCCTCTACGCCTACCTCACCGACCACAAGGCCGACACCCTCACCCGGGTGGTCGACAGCGTGCAAGCCTTTGCCAAAGCCAACGACAGCGACCAGGCGCGCTTCGTGCTGGCCGCCGGCAGCGCCGGGATCGAGGCCGCCACCAATATCGTGGTACGCCAGGCCAACCGCGACATGCTCTGGTGGGTGTACGGCGCGGTGATCATCCTGTGCCTGGTGACCTTCCGCTCCTGGCGGGCCGTGGTGTGCGCAGTGCTGCCGCTGGTGCTGACGTCGATTCTGTGCGAGGCGCTGATGGTCGGCCTGGGGATGGGCGTCAAGGTCGCGACCCTGCCGGTGATTGCCTTGGGCGTGGGCATCGGCGTGGACTACGCACTGTACGTGATGAGCATCGTGCTGGCCGAACTGCGCAAGGGCGCCAGCCTGTCGCAGGCCTATTACCGGGCGCTGCTGTTCACCGGCAAGGTGGTGATGCTGACCGGTGTGACCCTGGCCATCGGCGTGGGCACCTGGGTGCTGTCGCCCATCAAGTTCCAGGCCGACATGGGCGTGCTGCTGGCGTTCATGTTCGTCTGGAACATGGTCGGTGCGCTGGTGCTGCTGCCGGCGCTGGCCTACTTCCTGTTGCCGCAGCGCCTGGCGCCGGCGCATGACGCCACCGGTGTGCCTGACACGGCGCAAACGGCCGCCCGTCCGGCACTGCCCGTGCAGCGCGCGCCCAATCCTGCCGGCGACGGCAAGCCCGTCCGGGCCTGAGGAGAATCGTCCCATGAACAATCACGCTCGTGCAGGCAGCGCCCAGGCGGCGTTGTTACTGTTCTGCAGTTGCCTGCCGGTGCTGGGAGCGGTGCTGATCGCCCCGGTGCTGCCGCGCATGCAAGTGCATTTTGCCGACACCCCGGGCGCGGCGGTGCTGGTGCCGGTGGCCCTGACCCTGCCGGCGCTGGTGATCGCCTTGCTGGCGCCGCTGGCCGGGGTGCTGGCCGACCGCATCGGCCGGCGGCGCCTGCTGCTGGGCAGCATGCTGCTCTACAGCCTGTGCGGGGTCTTGCCGCTGTGGCTCGATTCGCTGCACCTGATCGTCGCCAGCCGCGCCGGCATCGGCCTGGCCGAGGCGGGAATCATGACCTGCTGCACCACGCTGATGGGCGACTACTTCGACGGCCGGCGCCGCGAGCGGCTGTTTGCCTTGCAGATGGTGGTCACCTCGTTGTCGGCGGCGCTGTTCATGGGCCTTGGCGGGGCGTTGGGCGAGCACGGCTGGCGCACGCCGTTCGTGCTGTATGCGGCAGGGCTGGTGTGCCTGCCGCTGCTGGCCCTGTTGCTGTGGGAACCTCAGGTGCAAGTCCGTCCGGCCGGGCATGCCTCTGAGCGTTTTGCCTGGCGCGCCCTGAGCCCGCTGTACCTGTTGACCCTGCTGGCCGGCGTCAGCTTGTTCATCGTTCCGGTGCAGGCCGGTTACCGCCTGCAATTGCTCGACATCCACGCCCCGCAACAGATCGGCCTGGTCATGGGCGCCAACCAGTTGGGCGTGCTGCTGGGCGCGCTGAGCTTTCGCTGGCTGTCGCGCCAGCCGGCGGCGCGCGTGCTGGCGCTGGGCTTTGCCATTGCCGGGCTGGGCGGGGCACTGATGGCGTACGTGACCCGCCTGGAGCTGATGGCACTGGCGGTGCTGATCAATGGCCTGGGCATCGGCCTGTTGCTGCCCACCTTGATCACCCGCGTCATGGCCTGCGTCGGTTTCGAGCAACGCGGCCGGGCCACTGGCGGGTTCACGGCGGCGATTTTCGCCGGCGAGTTCGCCAGCCCCTTGCTGGTGCTGGCCATCACCACCGGCGAGCTTTCCCACCTGCCCAGGGCCTTGCTGCTGATTGCCCTGGTGCAACTGATCCTGGCACCGCTGTGCCTGCTGTTGCTGCGCCGCTCATCGCGCCCGGCCACGTCCGCCCCTGCCATGCCCTTGGGCGATGGCCACTGATTTTCCAGGAGAAACCATGCAACCGCTGCCCGAATTCAAACGTGTCGTCACCGGTCATGACCCGCATGGCCAGGCCATGGTCGCCCTGTGCGGCGCCACCCCCAACAGCGTGGCACTCAAGGCCGTGCCCGGCACGGTGTTCCATGAACTCTGGAACAGCCCACACAGTCCGGCGCCGCTGGACAACGGCGCCGATCCGTCCACGCAACCGCTGCAACTGAGCCCCGCGCCCCTGGGCAGCGTCATTCGCGTGGTGGACATTGCGCCCGACAGCGCACAGCCGTCGCTCAGTGTCGAGGACGCCGCAGCGGTGTTCGCCGAGATCGGCCAGCCGCAGGCCGGCACCGGCCACGCCGAGGCGCGGCACCGGTTGATGCACCGCACCGAGACGCTGGACTACGGCATCGTCACCGAAGGCGAGGTGTGGCTGGTGCTCGACACCGAGGAGGTCCACCTCAAGCGCGGCGACGTGGTCGTGCAGCGCGGCACCAACCATGCCTGGAGCAACCGCACCGATCAGATGGCGAGGATGGTTTTCATCCTGCTTGACGGCCGCTATGACGCTGCGCTCAAGGCGGTGCTGCCATGAAGCTGGCCACGCTCGACGACAGCAGCCGCGATGGCTGCCTGCTGGTGGTGTCCCGCGACCTGAGCCGCGCCGTGAAGGCGGGCGGCATTGCCGCCACCTTGCAAACAGCGCTGGAGCGCTGGTGCGAGGTAGAGGCGCCGTTGCAGGACCTTTATCGCCAGCTCAATGCCCATCAGGCCGAACAGGCGTTCGACCTGGACATCGCACAACTGGCCGCGCCCTTGCCCCGCGCCTGGCAATGGCTGGACGGCTCGTGCTTTCTCAGCCACGGCGAACTGATGCAGAAGGCCTTCAACCTCGACCCCATCGAAGGCGCCGAGCGCATTCCGCTGATGTACCAGGGCGCCAGCGATGACTTTCTCGGGCCCCGCGCCGACATCGTGCTGCCCAGCGAGGCGCACGGCATTGATTTTGAGGGCGAGTTCGCGGTGCTGCTCGATGCCGTGCCGATGGGTTGCCCGGCTGCGCAGGCACTGGCGCATGTGCGCCTGCTGGTGCAGCTCAATGATGTCAGCCTGCGCGCCCTGGCACCGCGTGAAATGCAGACCGGGTTCGGCTTCGTGCAGGCCAAGCCGGCCAGCAGCTTCGCCCCGGTGGCGGTGACCCCCGATGAGCTGGGCACCGCCTGGCATGACGGGCGCGTGCACCTGCCCTTGAACGTCGAATGGAACGGGGCGTGGTTCGGCCACCCGCACGGCGGTGCCATGCATTTTGGCTTTGACCAGTTGATCGCCCATGCAGCGCTGACACGACGCTTGTGCGCCGGCACCCTGATCGGCTCGGGCACGGTGTCCAATGCCGATCGCCAGGTCGGTTCGGCGTGCATCTCGGAACGGCGGGCCATCGAGATGATCGAGCACGGCCAGCCGCGCACCGGCTTCATGCGCTTCGGCGACCGGGTGCGCATGGAAGCCCGTGGCCAGGAAGGCGAGGTCTTGTTTGGCGCCATCGATCAACAAGTAGTGCAGGGGGGCTGGCCATGCGCGTGATGATCACCGGGGCCAACGGCTTTGTCGGCCGCGCACTGGTGCAGCGGCTATTGGAGGCCGGCCAGTTGCGCGGGCAACGTATCGAGGCCCTGTTGCTGCTGGATCAGGCACTGACCGATCTGCCCGATGACCGCCGGGTGCGGCGTCATCTCGGCAACCTGTGCGATCCGGCCTTGCTGCGCCGGGCGCTGGCCGACGGTGTGGACGTGGTGTTTCACCTGGCCAGCCTGCCGGGTGGGGCCGCCGAGACGGACTACGAGCTGGGCTACCAGGTCAACCTGCAGGCCAGCCTGGAATTGCTGCAGCAGTTGCGCCACCGCGAGCGCCCGCCGGTGCTGGTGTATGCCAGCAGTATCGCGGTGTATGGCAGCGAACTGCCCCGGCGCATGGACGAAAGCCATCAGCCGCGTCCGCAACTGTCGTATGCCGCCCACAAGCTGATGATCGAAACCGCCGTGCAGGACCTCACGCGCCTGGGCCTGATCGATGGCCGCAGCGTGCGCCTGCCCGGCATCGTCGCCAGGCCCCGGCAAGCCAATGGCCTGCGCTCGGCTTTCATGAGTGATGTGTTACATGCCTTTGCCAATTGTGACAGCTACACCTGCCCGGTTTCGCCTCAGGCGACGGCGTGGTGGATGTCGGCACGCTGCTGCGTCGATAACCTGCTGCATGCTGCGCAATTGTCCGGCCTGGACGGCGCGCGGGTCTGGCAACTGCCTGTGTTACATCTGTCCATGGGCCAGGTTCTGGACGCCTTGACCGCCTGTTACGGGGCCGACTACGGTGCGCGCATTCGCTTTGAACCTGACCCGTCACTGGAGGCCCTGTTTGGTCGTTTCCCCCCCTTGCACACCCCCATTGCCCGCGCGCTGGGGTTTCGCCATGACGGCTCTGCCGCCACCTTGCTGCGCAACGCCCTCGACATTCCCTCACGCCGCCGCGTAACCCTCCTGCCAAGGAATCGCTCTGCATGAACCTGACCCGCCGCCGTTTGCTCGACCTCTCTGTCAGCCTGGACAACAACCCCTACACCGACCCACCGCCCTTGTTGCCGAAAATCGACTACATGGACCACCAGCAAGGCTGGCCGGAAATGGCCGCCATGTTCCCCGGCCTGCGTCTGGAAGACCTGCCAGGGCAGGAGTCCTGGGCCGCCGAGCGCCTGCAGATCACCACCCACAGCGGCACACACATGGACGCGCCCTGGCACTATGCTTCGACCACTGACGGCGGCAAGCCGGCCTTCGGCATCGACGAGCTGCCGCTGGAGTGGTGCCTGCAAGCGGGGGTGAAGCTGGATTTTCGTCACTTGCCCGACGGCCATCTGGTCAGCGCCGCCGAAGTCGAGGCCGAACTGGCGCGCATCGGCCATGTGCTGCAACCGCTGGACATCGTGCTGGTCAACACCCGCGCCGGCAGCCTGTTCGGCCAGCCTGGCTACCTGGATGCCGGCATCGGCATGGGCCGCGAGGCCACCTTGTACCTGCTCGAGCGCGGCGTGCGCGTGGTCGGCACCGACGCCTGGAGCTGGGACGCACCGTTCAAGTACACCCGTGAACGCTTTGCCGAAACCGGCGACGCCTCGCTGATCTGGGAAGGCCACAAGGCCGGGCGCGACATTGGCTACGGGCAGATGGAAAAGCTCGCCAACCTGGAACAGTTGCCGGATCACGGCTTTCTGATCAGTTGCTTTCCGTACAAGATCCGCCATGCCTCGGCCGGGTTCGTGCGAGCAGTGGCGATTCTGGAACCTTAGGCGCTGTACGAAACGTCGGTGAGCGAAGGTCAGGCAAGGCAAAAAGCGGCGAGCAAGCGCAGTTGACACGTGTCAATGAGCATTGCGAGTCGATTTTTAACGCCGCATGGCCGAGCGCAGCCACTTTACGTACAGAGCCTAGGCGTTTCAGGCGTATCCAGACACGCGCCACCTGTGCAGGCGGCTGCCCCCCTCGACTGTCTGTGAGAGGGGGGCTTGTCCGCGATTGAGCGCGAAGCGCTCACAGGCATCGGTGAGACGCTGACATTCACGACTGCTGACGCAGCCCGGGCCAGGCGCGCTACGGCAATTCATTGTCCGCTAGGCGTCTTTATTCAGGTTCCTGGGCCTGGGGCTCAATCGCATTGTGGTCATACTTTACTTTTAAAAATTTCCCACGCGTGTGCGTAATTTTTTTATTTTTCGCTCTGATCAGCTTTTTAATATTTCTCTCCAAAGGCCTCTGCTGTCTTTGCCCATACGCTATCCGCGTTATTTTCATTCGGTTATGCTGGCGTTTTAAATCCTCCGGCCTGTAAGTGCAGTGCTTGCCCGGTGGGCGCATGAGAAATATTCATGGCAGAGCGCTCGCCGCCCGTATTGTTTGACGACGATCCTGCCTGTTCGATTTTTCTCGGAACGTGTCATTTCTGAAATGATATTGCTGTTCTTTACGTGACATCAGACGCTGCGGTCATCCTGATCGCCGTTTTCATATCCGTTGCAACGATCAATCCTGGGTGAGCAGCATGTGGTGGAATAAAAAAGCGTCTCGGACCGTCAAGCCTGCCGGTTCAGCTCAGACCGTTCCCGTTCCGCCCATGATCCTGTGCCTGGAGCCGCGCATGCTGTTCGACGGCGCGGTGGCCGCGACCGTGGCCGACACCGCAACCGAGCACCCGGTAGCGGCCGAGGCCGCAGCGAACACCACCGCCGACAGCAATGCCGGCCAGGACAACACGCACGCCACCGCCGACATCACCCCCACCGGCCCTGCCGAGCCGGGCCAGACCGTGGTGTTCGTCGACGCACGGGTCAAGGACAGCGACAGCCTGATCGCCGGCGTGGCCGCCGGCACCGACGTGGTCAGGCTGGATGCCAGCCGCGAAGGCCTGCAACAGATTGCCGAGTACCTGGACGCGCACTCGGGGGTCAGCTCGGTGCAGATCATCGCCCACGGCAATGCCGGCGACCTGTGGCTGGGCAGCACCCACCTGTCGAGCGACAACCTCAACCAGTACAGCGGCGTGCTGGCGCAGATCGGCCAGGACATGAACGCCGGTGGCGATATCCTGATCTACGCCTGCAACACCGCCGAAGGCGAGGAGGGGCTCGATTTTGTCAACGCCCTGGCCATCAGCACCGGCCGCGACATCGCCGCGTCGAGCAACCGCACCGGCATGGGCGGCGACTGGAGCCTGGAAGTGGCCACCGGCAGCCTGGAGAGCACCAGTGCCCTCTCGCAGCAGGCCAGGGACGGTTACCAGTGGGGCCTGCAGACCCTGGTGGTCAGCAACTACGCCGACACCGGCAACAGCACCTCGTTGCGCAACATCCTGGCCAGCGCCCAGGCCGGTGACATCATCACCTTCAGCACCCCCGGCGCGACGGTGCTGCTCGACAGCCAGTTGACCATCAGCAAGAACATCACCCTCGATGGCGACCTGGACAACAACGGCACCGCTGACATTACGCTCGACGCCCAGTACAAGAGCCGTGTGCTGGAAGTGACCTCGGGCAGCACGGTGACGCTCGATGGCCTGGTCGTCACCAGGGGGTTGATTGCCGGTAATGGTGCAGATGCTCGAGGTCTGGCTGTTTCGTCTCTGGGGGCCGGGATTGCCAACAATGGCAACCTGACACTCAACAGCGTCACGGTGACAGCCAACGCCGCTTCGGGGGGCGGGGGTGCGACTCAGGGCAATTACTATCTAGGCGGCGGCGGTGGGGGGGGCGGTATCAAGACCAGTGCCTCTACGGGCGTCGGCGGAGGCTCTGGAGGTCGCAATCCTGACAGAGCTGGAAATCCTGGCGGCTCCGGGAACGGAGGCAACGGCGCCTCATCTTATGACGTCCCCGTGGGAGGCTCCGGCGGTTCTAACGTCGGTGGCTCAGGGGCGGCCTCTTATCTGTCCTATAGAGTGGCCGGCGGTGCCGGTGGCTCGGCCAGCAGCGCAACCCTCAGTATTGGCGGGGGTGGCGGCGCTGTTGGCTACCAGTTGACCGGTAGCAGAGGCAAGGGTGCAGATGCCAGTGGCGGTATCTTCAACAGCAGCGGGGCGGTGTTGACCATCACTGGCCATTCGAGCATCACCGACAACGCCGGCGCCGGTGGGGGCGGTGCCGGTGCTGGCAACAGACTTTACTCAGGGGCGGCCGGTGCGGGTGGGCTTGGCGTCGGGGCGATCTGGAACGCCGGCACCCTCAATATCAATACCACCAGCCATGCACGCCTGACCGGTAACGATGGCGCCGGTGGTACCGCTGGCTCAGTGAGTTCGGGGGCGTCCGGAGTGACAACTGCCGGCATCGACACGCTCTACAATCAGGGCACGCTGAACCTCGACTACGCCAGGGCCACCATTGCGCTGGCCGATAGCACCTTGCAGGCGGGCCAGACCACGCAGGTGACCCTGACGTTCAGCGACGCGGTGACCGGTTTCGACAGCAGCGACCTGGTGCTGGCCAACGGCACGCTTGGCCCGGTCAGCAGCACGGATGGCGGGATCACCTGGACCGCCACCTTCACCCCGGACGTGGACATCGAAGACACCAGCAACGTCATCACCCTGGACCTGGCCAAGGTGCTGTTCGGCGGCACGGCGGGGACCGGCAATGCAAGTTCCGGCAACTACACTGTCGACACCCTGCGCCCGACAGTGGCCATCACCGTTGCTGACGCTGACCTGAAAGCCGACGAAACGACCCGGGTGATCTTTACCTTCAACGAGGCCGTCAGCGATTTGACCCTGGCCGACCTGACGGTGCAGAACGGCACGCTCAGCGCTGTGAGTAGCAGCGATGGCGGCCTGACCTGGACCGCGACCTTCACCCCCGCCGCCAATGTGCAGACGGCCGCTAATCTGATCACCCTGAACAACCCCGGTGTACTGGATGCGGCCGGCAATACGGGGGCGGGCAGCAGCACGGCCAGCTACGCGATCGACACACTGGCGCCGACCGCGACCATCGCCGTGACCGACACGGCGCTCAAAAGTGGCCAGGCCACCACCGTGACCATCACCTTCAGCGAGGCGGTGACCGACTTTGATGTGACCGACCTGCTGGCGCCCGACGGCAGCGTGAGTGGGCTCGGCAGTGCCGACGGTGGCACCACCTGGACGGCGAGCTACACCCCGACCGACGACGTCATCGCCGTCGCCAGCACCCTTGTCCTCAATACTGCCCATGTCAGGGACCTGGCGGGCAATACCGGCAGCGCGTCTGTGACCTCCAACAGCTTCAGCATTGACAGCCTGCGGCCCACGGCGACTATCGCGATGAGTGATCTGGCCTTGACAGCCGGTGACACCGCGACGGTGATCATTACCTTCAATGAAGCGGTCAGCGATTTCAACAACGACGACCTGACGGTCGAGAACGGCACGCTCAGCGCCGTGAGCAGCAGCGATGGCGGCCTGACCTGGACGACGACCTTCACCCCGGCGGTCGATCTGCTCGCTGTCAGTAATGTCATCAGCCTCGATACCGCCGGTGTGCTTGATTCCGCTGGCAATGCGGGCAGCGGGACCACGGCGTCCACGCCATACCTTATCGACACGCTAAGACCAACGGCGAGCATCGCGATAAGCGACCAGGCCTTGAAGGCCGGCGACACCGCCACCGTGACCATCACCTTCAGCGAGGCGGTCAGTGGCTTGAGCAATACCGACCTGAGCGTGGCCAATGGCACCCTGGGTACCGTGACCAGCGGCGATGGCGGTATCACCTGGACTGCTGATTTCACCCCTGACACCAACATTGAGGCCACGGGCAACGTCATCACCCTGGCCAACAGCGGTGTGGTCAATGCAACCGGCAATACCGGTGCAGGGACGACCGATTCGGCCAGCTACAGCGTCGACACCCTGGCCCCGACCGCCACCATTGTAATGGCGGACAGCACGCTGATTGCCGGTGAAACCTCGCCGGTCACCCTCACCTTCAGCGAAGCGGTCAGCGATTTCAGCAACGATGACCTGACGGTCGAAAACGGCACCCTGAGTGCCGTGACCAGCCTCGACGGCGGCCTGACCTGGACGGCGACCTTCACCCCGGCGGTCGATCTGCTCGCTGCCAGTAATGTCATCAGCCTCGATACCGCCGGTGTGCTTGATTCCGCTGGCAATGCGGGCAGCGGGACCACGGCGTCCACGCCATACCTCATCGACACGCTAAGACCAACGGCGAGTATCGCGATAAGCGACCAGGCCTTGAAGGTCGGTGACACCGCCACCGTGACCATCACCTTCAGCGAGGTTGTCAGTGGCTTGAGCAATACCGACCTGAGCGTGACCAATGGCACCCTGAGTGCCGTGGCCAGCACTGACGGCGGGCTGACCTGGACGGCCACCTTCACGCCGGCCAGTGCGATCAGCGACAGCACTAACGTCATAAGCCTTAACAAGGCGGGTGTCATTGATGCGGCCGGCAATAGCGGCAGCGGCACGACAGCGTCCAATAACTACACCCTCGACACCGTGCTGCCCACGGCCACCATCGTCGTGGCTGATTCAGCGCTGAAAGCGGGCGAGACCTCACGGGTGACCATCACCTTCAGCGAGGCGGTCAGCGGTTTCACCAATGCGGATCTGAGCGTTGCCAATGGCACCGTGAGTGCCGTGACCAGCACTGACGGCGGGCTGACCTGGACGGCCACCTTCACGCCGGCCAGTGCGATCAGCGACAGCACTAACGTCATAAGCCTTAACAAGGCGGGTGTCATTGATGCGGCCGGCAATAGCGGCAGCGGCACGACAGCGTCCAATAACTACATCCTCGACACCGTACTGCCCACGGCTACCATTGTCGTGGCTGATTCAGCGCTGCAAGCCGGTGAAACCTCTTTGGTGACCATCACGTTCAATGAGGCGGTCAGCGGCTTTACCAATGCCGACCTGAGCGTGGCCAATGGCACCTTGAGTGCCGTAACCAGCGCCAATGGCGGGCTCACCTGGACCGCGATCCTGACACCCACCAGCGCGGTGACCGACAGCACCAACCTGATCACCCTCAACCAGGCCGGGGTCAGCGATGCAGCCGGCAATACCGGCAGCGGCACTGCGGTGTCCACTCACTACGCCATCGACACCGTACGGCCGACGGCGACCATTATCGTAGCCGATACCTCCCTGAAAGCCGGCGAAACCTCGTTGGTGACCATCACCTTCAGCGAAGCGGTAAGCGGTTTCACCAATGCCGACCTGAGCGTGGCCAATGGTACGTTGAGCGCTGTGACCAGCACCAATGGCGGGCTCACCTGGACCGCGACCCTGACACCCACCCAGGCAGTCAGCGACAGTACCAACCTGATCAGCCTTACCAATACCGGCGTCAGCGATGCGGCCGGCAATACCGGCAGCGGCACCACGGTGTCCAATAACTATACCCTCGACACCGTGCGGCCCACGGCCACCATCGTGGTGGCCGATACGGCCCTGGCCGCGGGCGAAACCTCGCGGGTGACCATTACCTTCAGCAGGGCGGTGAGCGGCTTTACCAATGCCGACCTGAGCGTCGCCAACGGCACCCTGAGCGCCGTGGCCAGCACCGACGGCGGGCTGACCTGGACCGCCACTTTCACGCCAAAAGCGGCGACCAGCGACAGCACCAACCTGATCAGCCTCAATAACGCCGGCGTCAGCGATGCGGCAGGCACTGCCGGCAGTGGCACCACGGTGTCCAACAACTACGCCATCGATACCCTGCGGCCAATGGCAAGCATCGAGATGAGTGACCTGGCCTTGAAAGCCGGTGACACCGCAACAGTCATTATCGCCTTCAGCGAGGCGGTCAGCGGTTTTGGCAACGACGACCTGAACGTCGAGAACGGCACGCTGAGTGCCTTGAGCAGCGGCGACGGCGGTCTGACGTGGACGGCAACTTTCACTCCGGCAGTCGATCTGCTTGATGCCAGCAATGTCATCAGCCTGAACAATGCCGGTGTGCTTGATGCCGCTGGCAATGCCGGCAGCGGCACCACCGGGTCCACTAACTACACCCTCGACACCGTGCGCCCCACGGCCACCATCGTCATGGCGGATACGGCGCTGAAAGTCGGCGAGACCTCCTTGGTGACAATCACCTTCAACGAGGCCGTCAGCGGTTTCACCAACGCCGACCTGAGCGTGGCCAATGGCACGCTGAGTGCCGTGACCAGCACCAACGGCGGCCTGACCTGGACGGCCACCTTCACACCAAAGACCGCAACCAGCGACAGCACCAATCTGATCAGCCTCAATAGAGCAGGTGTCAGCGATGCAGCCGGCAATATCGGCAGCGGCACTGCGGTGTCCACTCACTACGCCATCGACACCGTGCGGCCGACGGCGACCATTGTCGTAGCCGATACCTCCCTCAAAGCCGGCGAAACCTCATTGGTGACCATTACCTTCAGCGAGGCGGTGAGCGGTTTCACCAATGCGGACCTGAGCGTGGCCAGCGGTACCTTGAGTGCCGTGACCAGCGCTAACGGTGGGCTCACCTGGACCGCGACCCTGACACCCGCCAGCGCGGTGACCGACAGCACCAACCTGATCAGCCTCAACAAGGCCGGGGTCATCGACGCAGCCGGCAATGCGGGCAGCGGCAGCACGGTCTCCAATAATTACGCCGTTCTCACCGTACGACCCACGGCCACCATCATCATGGCCGACACGGCCCTGAAAGCCGGCGAAACCTCATTGGTGACCATCACCTTCAGTGAGGCCGTCAGCGGCTTCACCAACGCTGACCTGAGCGTGGCCAACGGCACCTTGAGTGCCGTGACCAGCACCAACGGTGGCCTGACCTGGACCGCCACTTTCACGCCAAAGGCCGCGATCAGCGACAGCACCAACCTGATCAGCCTCAACCGGGCCGGTGTCAGCAATGCGGCGGGCAATGCCGGCAGCGGCACCACGGTATCCAGTAACTACGCCATCGACACGCTGCGGCCAACGGCGACCATTGCCATGAGTGATCTGGCCCTGAAAGCCAGCGAAACCTCATTGGTAACCATCACCTTCAACGAGGCCGTCAGCGGTTTCACCAATGCGGATCTGAGCGTGGCCAACGGCACTCTGAGTGCTGTGACCAGCACCAATGGCGGCCTGATCTGGACCGCCACTTTCACGCCGAAAGCGGCGATCAGCGACAGCACCAACCTCATTACGCTCAACAAGGCCGGGGTCACCGATGCCGCCGGCAATACCGGCAGCGGCACCACCGTGTCCAATAACTACGCCATCGACACGGTACGCCCAACGGCCACCCTGATCATGGCGGATACGGCCCTGAAAGCCGGCGAGACCTCGCGGGTAACCATTACCTTCAACGAGGCCGTCAGCGGTTTCACCAACGCCGACCTGAGCGTAGCCAACGGCACCCTGAGCGCGGTGACCAGCACCAACGGCGGGCTGACCTGGTCCGCCACCTTCACACCAAAGGCCGCAACCAGCGACAGCACCAACCTGATTACCCTCAACAGGGCCGGCGTCAGCGATGCCGCCGGCAATATCGGCAGCGGCTCTCTTGTCTCCAGTAACTACGCCATCGATACGGTGCAGCCTGCGTTGGCACGGAGCACCACCGTCGGTGCCATGACCCTGAGCCAGCAACTGGACAGCCTCAAGGCCACGCAGAACAAACAGTTGAGTGACCTGGCGCGGGCGTTGGGGGCGATGGGGTAGTTGAAGTCCGGGGTTGCTGCGGTGCCGTTCCTGATGGTCGGCATCCGTGGCAACGTGCACTAAGTCATATCGGGCTTATAGGCTATTTTTTGGATCCCACTATTAATAAAAAGTTTTTTATTAACCGCTTTTCATCGTGTTATAAAACTGCCGCCTTTTTATTGTCAGTGGGTATTTTCAGTTTTTTCCTAAGCTTATGTACGGTTCATAGCAATATGCTATCCGTCTTATTTTCATTCGGTTATGCTCGCCTTCTTTCACGGTCGACCCGCGAGCCCAGCCCTTGCCGAACTTTCATTTCATTTCCGGTTTGCCGCGCTCGGGTTCGACCCTGCTGTCGGCCATTCTTTTACAGAACCCGCGTTTTCATGCGGGCATGAGCAGTCCGGTGTTCAGCCTGTTTTCAGGCGTGCTGGGGCAGTGCAGCGCCGGCAGCGAATTTGCCTCGGTGATCGACACCGACCTGCGTCGCCGCCTGCTGGGCGGCCTGTTCAGTTCCTATTACGCCGACAAGCCCGAGACCTCGCTGATCTTCGACACCAACCGCGGCTGGTGCTCGCGCATGTCCGCCGTCAATGACCTGTTCCCGAAGGCCAAAGTCATTGCCTGTGTGCGCAATGTGGCCTGGATCATGGACAGCATCGAGCGCGTCTACCGCGCCAATCCGTTCGAGAACACCAAGCTGTTTGGCGATGCCGACGAGCGCAATACCGTCTATAGCCGGGTCGATACCCTGGCGCAGCGCAACCGCATGGTCGGCTTTGCCTGGGCGGCGCTCAAGGAAGCCTATTACGGCGAACAGGCCGACTCGTTGCTGCTGATCGACTACGACCTGCTGTCGCAGTCGCCCGAGCAGGTCCTGCGCCTGGTGTATCAATTCATTGGCGAGCCCTGGTTCGAGCACGACTTCAATCACATCGTCTATGACGCGCCGCAGTTCGACGAAGCGCTGGGCGTGTCCGGCCTGCACAAGGTCAAGCCCAGGGTCACGCATGAACCCCGGCGCACGATTCTGCCGCCCGACCTGTTCGAGCAGTATTCAAAGTTGTCCTTCTGGAATGACGCCGCAGGCAGTGCCGCCCACGTTATTCGCATGAAATCAGACGCTGCGGTCATCTGACCGCCGTTTTCATATCCGTTGCAACGATCAATCCTGGGTGAGCAGCATGTGGTGGAATAAAAAAGCGTCTCGGACCGTCAAGCCTGCCGGTTCAGCTCAGACCGTTCCCGTTCCGCCCATGATCCTGTGCCTGGAGCCGCGCATGCTGTTCGACGGCGCGGTGGCCGCGACCGTGGCCGACACCGCGACCGAGCACCCGGCAGCGGCCGAGGCCGCAGCGAACACCACCGCCGACAGCAATGCCGGCCAGGACAGTGCGCATGCCACCGCCGACATCACCCCCACCGGCCCTGCCGAGCCGGGCCAGACCGTGGTGTTCGTCGACGCACGGGTCAAGGACAGTGACAGCCTGATCGCCGGCGTGGCCGCCGGCACCGACGTGGTCAGGCTGGATGCCAGCCGCGAAGGCCTGCAACAGATTGCCGAGTACCTGGACGCGCACTCGGGCGTCAGCTCGGTGCAGATCATCGCTCACGGCAATGCCGGCGACCTGTGGCTGGGCAGCACCCACCTGTCGAGCGACAACCTCAACCAGTACAGCGGCGTGCTGGCGCAGATCGGCCAGGACATGAACGCCGGTGGCGATATCCTGATCTACGCCTGCAACACCGCCGAAGGCGAGGAGGGGCTCGATTTTGTCAACGCCCTGGCCATCAGCACCGGCCGCGACATCGCCGCGTCGAGCAACCGCACCGGCATGGGCGGCGACTGGAGCCTGGAAGTGGCCACCGGCAGCCTGGAGAGCACCAGTGCCCTCTCGCAGCAGGTCAGGGACGGTTACCAGTGGGGCCTGCAGACCCTGGTGGTCAGCAACTACGCCGACACCGGCAACAGCGCCTCGTTGCGCAACACCCTGGCCAGCGCCCAGGCCGGTGACATCATCACCTTCAGCACCCCCGGCGCGACGGTGCTGCTCGACAGCCAACTGACCATCAGCAAGAACATCACCCTCGATGGCGACCTGGACAACAACGGCACCGCTGACATTACGCTCGACGCCCAGTACAAGAGCCGCGTGCTGGAAGTGACCTCGGGCAGCACGGTGACGCTCGATGGCCTGGTCGTCACCAGGGGGCTGATTGCCGGTAATGGTGCCGACTTTCAAACCTTGCCTGCCTCATCTTTGGGGGCAGGGATTGCCAATAGTGGCAACCTGACACTCAATAACGTCACGGTGACAGCCAATGCCGCCTCGGGGGGCGGGGGGGCGAATCAACCCACTTCACCCTACCGTATTTACGGTAATGGTGGCGGTGGTGGTGGCGGTGTCAAGGGTGATACTGGACCTGGCATCGGGGGCGGTTCTGGCGGCAGTGACAGCTACGGTGATCCCGGAAGCCTTGGTGGCTCTGGAACCGGCGGCAAGGGCGGTACAACTAGGTTCTACTCTGCCTGGAGCGCATCCGGTGGTTCTACTACAGGCGGCGCAGGGGGGCAGTCTAATGGTCGTCTATATGCATCCGGTGGCACCGGTGGCTCGGCCAGCAGCGCGTCCATCAGGATTGGGGGCGGCGGCGGCGCCGTCGGTGGCTATCTGTCAGGCGGCGGCAAAGGCGGAGATGCCAATGGTGGCATCTTCAACAGCAGCGGGGCGGTGCTGACCATCATCGGTCGTTCGAGTATTACCGACAACGCCGGCGCCGGTGGGGGTGGCAGTGCCGGCGGCAGCACATACATCTATGACATGTATGAGCCCGACGACCCGAGATATGCTGCCGGCGCTGGCGGGCTTGGCGTCGGAGCGATCTGGAACGCCGGCACCCTCAATATCAATACCACCAGCTACGCAAGCATGACCGGTAACGATGGCGCTGGCGGTAACGGCGGCAAGGGAGGTGTCATCGGCGAGAGGTATGTAGCGCTTGACGGTGCCACCCCTGCAGGTGTGGACACGCTTCACAACCTGGGCACGCTGAACCTCGACTACGCCAGGGCCACCATTGCGCTGGCCGACAGCAGCTTGCAGGCGGGCCAGACCACGCAGGTGACCCTGACGTTCAGCGAGGCGGTGACCGGTTTCGACAGCAGCGACCTGGTGCTGGCCAACGGCACGCTTGGCCCGGTCAGCAGCACGGATGGCGGGATCACCTGGACCGCCACCTTCACCCCGGACGTGGACATCGACGACACCAGCAACGTCATCACCCTGGACCTGGCCAAGGTGCTGTTCGGCGGCACGGCGGGGACCGGCAATGCAAGTTCCGGCAACTACACTGTCGACACCCTGCGCCCGACAGTGGCCATCACCGTTGCTGATGCTGACCTGAAAGCCGGCGAAACGACCCGGGTGACCTTTGCCTTCAACGAGGCCGTCAGCGATTTGACCCTGGCCGACCTGACGGTGCAGAACGGCACGCTCAGCGCTGTGAGTAGCAGCGATGGCGGCCTGACCTGGACCGCGACCTTAACACCCGCCGCCAATGTGCAGACGGCCGCTAATCTGATCACCCTGAACAACACCGGTGTACTGGATGCGGCCGGCAATACGGGGGCGGGCAGCAGCACGGCCAGCTACGCGATCGACACCCTGGCGCCGACCGCGACCATCGCCGTGACCGACACGGCGCTCAAAAGTGGCCAGGCCACCACCGTGACCATCACCTTCAGCGAGGCGGTGACCGACTTTGATGTGACCGACCTGCTGGCGCCGGACGGCAGCGTGAGTGGGCTCGGCAGTGCCGACGGTGGCACCACCTGGACGGCGAGCTACACCCCGACCGACGACGTCATCGCCGTCGCCAGCACCCTTGTCCTCAACACTGCCCATATCAAAGACCTGGCGGGCAATACCGGCAGCGTGTCTGTGACCTCCAACAGCTTCAGCATTGACAGCCTGCGGCCGATCGCCAGCATTGTCATGGCCGACAGTGTGTTGAGTGTCGGTGAAAGCTCAACAGTCACCATCACCTTCAGTGAGGCGGTCAGCGGTTTCAGCAACGACGACCTGACCGTCGAGAATGGCACCCTGAGCGCGGTGAGCAGCGCCAATGGTGGCCTGACGTGGACGGCGACCTTCACCCCGACGGTCGATCTGCTCGACGCCAGCAATGTCATCAGCCTCACCAACGCTGGGATCAGCGATGCGGCTGGCAATACCGGCAGCGGCAGCACGGTATCGAATACCTACGTCATCGACACCCTACGGCCCACGGCAAGCATCGCGATGAGCGACCTGGCCTTGAAGGCTGGCGACAGCGCGACGGTGACCATTACCTTCAGCGAGGCGGTCAGCGGTTTCAGCAACGACGACCTGACGGTCGAGAACGGCACGCTCAGCGCGGTGAGCAGCAGTGACGGCGGCTTGACCTGGACGGCGACCTTCACCCCGGCGGTCGACCTGCTCGATGCCAGCAATGTCATCAGCCTGGACAACGCCGGTGTCCTTGATGCCGTCGGCAATGCTGGCAGCGGCAGCACGGCGTCCACCACTTACGTCATCGATACCCGGCGACCCACGGCGACGATCGCGATGAGTGATCTGGCCTTGACAGCCGGCGACACCGCGACAGTGACCATTATCTTCAGCGAGGCGGTCAGCGGTTTGAGCAACGACGACCTGACGGTCGAGAACGGCACGCTCAGCGCCGTGAGCAGCGGCGACGGCGGCCTGACCTGGACGGCGACCTTTACCCCGGCGGTCGATCTGCTCGATGCCAGCAATGTCATCAGCCTGAACACTGCCGGTGTGCTGGATGCCGCCGGCAATGCGGGCAGCGGGACCACGGCGTCCACGCCATACTTCATCGACACTGTGCGGCCAACGGCGAGCATCACGATGAGTGACCGGGCCTTGAAGGTCGGCGACACCGCCACTGTGACCATCACCTTCAGCGAGGCGGTCAGTGGCTTCAGCAATGCCGACCTGAGCGTGGCCAATGGCACCCTGAGTACCATGACCAGCGGCGATGGCGGTAGCACCTGGACTGCTGATTTCATCCCGGACACCAACATCGAGGCCACCGGCAACGTCATCACCCTGGCCAACAGCGGTGTGGTCAATGCAACCGGCAATGCCGGTGCAGGGACGACCGATTCGGCCAGCTACAGCGTCGACACCCTGGCCCCGACCGCGACCATTGTGATGCGCGACAGCGCGCTGATTGCCGGTGAAACCTCGCGGGTCACCCTCACCTTCAGCGAAGCGGTCAGCGATTTCAGCAACGACGACCTGAGCGTCGAGAGCGGCATCCTGAGTGCGGTGAGCAGCAGCGACGGCGGCCTGACGTGGACGGCGACCTTCACCCCGACGGCCGATCTGCTCGATGCCAGCAATGTCATCAGCCTGAACAATGCCGGCGTGCTTGATGCCGCCGGCAATGCCGGCAGCGGCACGACCGATTCTGACCGCTACGCCATCGACACGGTAAGGCCAACGGCAAGCATCACGATGAGCGACCGGGCCTTGAAGATCGGTGACACCGCCACTGTGACCATCACCTTCAGCGAGGCGGTCAGTGGCTTCAGCAATGCCGACCTGAGCGTGGCCAATGGCACCCTGGGTACCGCGACCAGCGGCGATGGCGGTATCACCTGGACTGCTGATTTCACCCCGAACACCAACATCGAGGCCACCGGCAACGTCATCACCCTGGCCAACAGCGGTGTGCTCAACGCAACCGGTAATGCCGGCACAGGCACGACCGGTTCGTCCAGCTACAGCATCGATACCCGGGCCCCGACCGCGACCATCGTGATGGCTGACAACGCGTTGGTTGTCGGTGAAACCTCACGGGTCACCATCACTTTCAGTGAAGCGGTCAGTGGGTTTACCAATGCCGACCTGAGCGTGGTCAACGGTACCCTGAGTGCCGTGGCCAGCACTGACGGCGGTCTGACCTGGACCGCCACTTTCACGCCAAAGGCTGCGACCAGCGACAGCTCCAACCTGATCAGCCTCAACCGGGCCGGGGTCACCGATGCCGTCGGCAATACCGGCAGTGGCACGACGGTGTCCAATAACTACGCCATTGACACCGTGCGCCCGACGGCCACCATCGTCGTGGCTGATTCAGCACTGAAAGCCGGCGAAACCTCGTTGGTGACCATCACCTTCAGTGAAGCGGTCAGTGGCTTTACCAATGCCGACCTGAGCGTGGCCAATGGCACCTTGAGTACCGTGACCAGCACCAATGGCGGGTTGACCTGGACTGCAACTTTCACACCTGCAAGCACGATCAGCGACAGCACCAACCTGATCAGCCTCACCAATACCGGCGTCAGCGATGCGGCCGGCAATACCGGCAGCGGCACCACGGTGTCCAATAACTATACCCTCGACACCGTGCGGCCCACGGCCACCATCGTGCTGGCCGATACGGCGCTGAAAGTCGGTGAAACTTCATTGGTGACCATCACCTTCAGCGAAGCGGTGAGCGGTTTCACCAACGCTGACTTGAGCGTGGCCAACGGCACTTTGAGCACCGTGACCAGTGCCAACGGTGGACTGACCTGGACCGCTACCTTTACGCCGAAAGCGGCGACCAGCGACAGCACCAACCTGATCAGCCTCAATAACGCCGGCGTCAGCGATGCGGCCGGCAATGCCGGCAGTGGCACCACGGTGTCCAACAACTACGCCATCGACATCCTGCGGCCAATGGCAAGCATCGAGATGAGTGACCTGGCCTTGAGGGCCGGCGACACCACGACAGTGACCATCATCTTCAGCGAGGCGGTCAACGGTTTTGGCAACGATGACCTGAGTGTCGAGAACGGTACGCTGAGTGCAGTGACCAGCCTTGACGGCGGCTTGACCTGGACGGCGACCTTCACCCCGGCGGCCGACGTGACCGATGCCAGTAACCTGATTGTTCTGAACAACGCCGGTGTGCTCGATGCTGCCGGCAATGCCGGCCGTGGAGGCACCACCTCCGATAGTTATGCCATCGACACCCTGCGGCCCACGGCCACCATCGTGCTGGCCGATACGGCGCTGAAAGCCGGTGAAACCTCATTGGTGACCATCACCTTCAGCGAAGCGGTGAGCGGTTTCACCAACGCTGACTTGAGCGTGGCCAACGGCACTTTGAGCACCGTGACCAGTGCCAACGGTGAATTGACCTGGACCGCTACCTTTACGCCAAAAGTGGCAATCAGCGACAGTACCAACCTGATCACCCTCAATCAGACCGGGGTCAGCGATACAGCCGGCAATATCGGCAGCGGCACGGCGGTGTCCACTAACTACGCTATCGACACCGTGCGGCCGACGGCGACCATTGTCGTAGCCGATACCTCCCTGAAAGCCGGCGAAACCTCATTGGTGACCATCACCTTCAGCGAAGCGGTGAGCGGTTTCACCAATGCTGACTTGAGCGTGGCCAACGGCACCTTGAGTACCGTAACCAGCGCTAACGGCGGGCTCACCTGGACCGCGACCCTGACACCCACCAGTGCGGTGACCGACAGCACCAACCTGATCAGCCTCAACAAGGCCGGGGTCAGCGATGCTGCCGGCAATGCGGGCAGCGGCAGCACGGTCTCCAATAACTACGCCATTCTTACCGTACGACCCACGGCCACCATCATCATGGCGGATACGGCCCTGAAAGCCGGCGAGACCTCGTTGGTGACCATCTCCTTCAGTGAGGCCGTCAGCGGCTTCACCAACGCCGACCTGAGCGTGGCCAATGGCACCTTGAGTGCCGTGACCAGCACCAACGGTGGCCTGACCTGGACCGCCACTTTCACGCCAAAGGCCGCGATCAGCGACAGCACCAACCTGATCAGCCTCAACCGGGCCGGTGTCAGCAATGCGGCGGGCAATGCCGGCAGCGGCACCACGGTATCCAGTAACTACGCCATCGACACGCTGCGGCCAACGGCGACCATCGCCATGAGTGACCTGGCCCTGAAAGCCGGCGAGACCTCATTGGTAACCATCACCTTCAACGAGGCCGTCAGCGGTTTCACCAATGCGGATCTGAGCGTGGCCAACGGCACTCTGAGTGCTGTGACCAGCACCAACGGTGGGCTGACCTGGACCGCGACGTTCACGCCAAATGCTGCGATCAGTGACAGCACTAACGTCATCAGCCTTAACAAGGCGGGTGTTATTGATGCGGCTGGCAATACCGGCAGCGGCATGACCCCATCCAGCAACTATGCCATCGACACCATAAGGCCGACGGCGAGCATCGTCGTGGCTGATTCAGCACTCAAAGTCGGCGAAACCTCGCGGGTGACCATCACCTTCAACGAGGCCGTCAGCGGCTTCACCAACGCCGACCTGAGCGTGGCCAACGGCACCTTGAGCACCGTGACCAGCACCAACGGTGGCCTGACCTGGACCGCCACTTTCACGCCAAAGGCCGCGATCAGCGACAGCACCAACCTGATCAGCCTCAACAAGGCCGGCGTCAGTGATGCGGCCGGCAATATCGGCAGCGGCACCACAGTGTCCAACAACTACGCCATCGACACCGTGCAGCCTGCGGCAACACGGGCCGTGTCCGGTTCGGTGCAAAGCTTTTCCAGCGGTGCCCTGACCCTGAACCAGCAACTGGACAGCATGAAGGCCGTGGAAAACAAGAAGTTGTTGGACCTGGCCCTGGCGTTGGGAAGCCTGGCGTAAGCGAGGCCGGTGTCTGATCGGTCGACTTGATACTCAGGGTGCCGCTCTGCAATGGGCGGCATCCATGAACACAGACCGTATCAAGCCTTGAGCCTGTCACGGTCGTCACTGCGCCGACCTGCTCTTGCCTCTGGTGAATTGAACTCTTCGCGTCCAAGCGGTCTTGTATAGCTCTGTCGACAGACGATGCCTTTGCGGAGCGACTATGAAGCCCCATGCCGAACTGCGCCTGTGCGCCGTGCCGTTGTGTGCAGGCCTGGTGTATGGCACGGCCAAAGGCCTGGCTCTGAGCTGGAACGCGAGCAATCTGTTCTCCGGGTTTCTGTTTGGCGTGGTCATCGCCATTGTGGTGGGTATTCCGCTGTTGCTCTGGGGTGACCGGCGTTTCGAGCGCTTCAAGAGTCGGCACCTGATCAGCGCGCTGCTCCAGAGCCTGGTGGCGGTGCTGTTGGCACGCAGTACCTGGCTGATGTGGGCCGTGGGTGGCCTGGCGCTGGGCGTGCTGTACACCGCCGTGGTCAGCGCCATCGAGCGTCTTGAAGTCCGCCCCAAGGGCGAGCGTTCCCGCTGGACGACGATTGTCGCCGTGCCCCTGTCAGGCGGCCTGGTTTTGGGCGGTGCGGCAGCGGTGCTGGCGCAAAGTGCCGGCATGTTCATGTTCTTCACCCTGGTCGGCACCTTGCTGAGCATGCTGTTCGGCTGGCCGGTGCTGTGGCTGATCGAACGCTTTTTCTCGACCCGCTGGCGCTATGTGCTCGGCGGCGGCATCAGCGGTGGGTTGATCTGGCTGGTGTTCGGGGCGCCGGTGATCGCCACCGACCCGCAGGCACTGGCCAACGTGCTGGGGCCGTGGAGCTTTCTACTGTCGTGGTTGATGGTGCCATTCCTGCTGCTCGGTCTGGTGGCAGGCGGCCTGTGTACACTGCTCGACCGTTTGCATGAGTGGCGAAAGCCTTCCCGTTGATTTCAGGAACCCCTGCACGCCATGAAAGATAGCGCCATTATCAACGTCCGCTTCGACGCCGACACCCTGTGCCTTGAGTGGGCCGACGGCCTGAGCCTGAACCAGCCGCTGACACGCTACAGCCGGCTGCAGGATGCCAGCCCGCAGGCGCGCGCCGGTTTTGAGGTTCTGGAGCAGGGCACTTCGGTAAGCTGGCCCGAGCTGGGCATCAAGGTCGAGGCCGTCGACTGGGTCTGGGAACACCTGTGCGATGCGGCCATGCAGCGCCTGCACGCCCTGGACTGGGACCTTGAGCGCCTGACGCCGGTGGGCCAGTCCATCGTCGCGCTCTGGCGCCTGGAAGCTGACGGCTACAATGGCGGCTTCCTGCAGTTTTTCTGCAACTGGGGTGATCAGACCTGCACCCTGGCCTTGCAGGCGCTGGCCGCCATCGGTGCGCACGAAAGCCATGCGGTGGTCAGCCGGCAGCGGCAATTGATCGCGCCCCTTGAAGACCATCCGCAACTTGAAACGCTTTGGGACATCATGCAGCTGCTCAGCGATGAGCAGCATGAAGTGATCAGTGGCGAGCTGGATGAACAGCTATGGAGTGCGATGGAGGAGGTGCCTGCTTTGGCGGCCAGGCATTTCTATCGTCGATAGCAGGCGGTTATCGAGTCATGGCTATTGCTCATTAGTGCTTATCAGCCTACCCCAATAGACTGGACAGACTCGAAGCCATAACGACAAGAAATCAGGAGCGTCATCCATGCAGGAGTCGTCAACGCTACAACGCCTGAGCCAGCAGGTCGGCAGCGACCATCTGATCACTGACCCGTACCACAAAGCCTGGTACTGCAAGGGGTTTCGCTACGGTCGTGGGGAGGCCCTTGCAGTGGTGTTGCCGCAGACCCTGGCGCAGTTGTGGCAGGTACTGAAAATCTGCCAGGAACAGGGCGTCATTATCCTGATGCAGGCGGCCAACACTGGCGTCACCGGCGGCTCGACCCCGCAGGGCAATGATTATGACCGACCGGTCGTGATTATCAGCACACGCCGGCTCAAGGGCATGCAGGTGATCGATGAGGCCCGGCAGATCATCGCCTTTCCGGGCAGCTCCCTGACTGAGCTGGAAGAGGGCCTCAAGCCCTTCGGCCGTGAGCCTCACTCGGTGATCGGCTCATCCTGCATCGGCGCTTCGGTGGTCGGCGGCATTTGCAACAACTCCGGCGGCTCGCTGTTGCAAAGGGGCCCGGCCTTTACCGAAAAGTCCCTGTTTGCGCGAATCAACGAAGACGGCAGCCTGGCGCTGGTCAACCACCTGGGCATCGAACTGGGCGATACGCCCGAGCAGATGATCGATAACCTGGAGGCAGGGCGTTATACCACCGGGAGCGCCAGCGACTGGACGGGTAAAATCTGGGCCGACGATTATGCGGCAGTGATCAAGGACGTCGACGCCCCGACGCCGGCTCGCTTCAACGGCAACCCGCAGTACCTGCATGAAAGTGCCGGCTGTGCGGGCAAGGTCATTGTATTTGCGGTGCGGCTGGCCACCTTCGAGGCGGTAAAGGCCCAGGACACTTTCTATATCGGCACCCACGATGAACAGGAACTGCTGCAACTGCGGCGCTTTCTGATCGAGCACCTCGATCACTTGCCGATCCAGGCCGAGTACATCGACCACAATGCCTTTCGCCTGACCCTGCGGTATGCGCGGCACATGTACCTGGCGATCAAGCGCCTGGGGCCTTCTGCGTTGCCGGGCCTCATGCAGAAAAAGGCGCTGTGGGACACCCGGGTGAAACGTCTGAGGGTGCTGCCGGCCAATCTGGTCGACCGCTTGATCCAGTGGGGCAACCGGGTGGTGCCGGCCACGGTGGCGCCGCGCCTGATGGCGTTTCACCAGCGTTTCGAGCACCACCTGATGATCAAGGTCGACCGTGCCGACGGGCCACAGTTGAATAGCCTGTTAGCGTCGTTTTTTGCCGAGCGCCGCGGTGACTGGTTCCATTGCAGCGAGGCCGAACAGGCCGATGCCTTCCTGGTTCGCTTCGCGGTGGGCGGCACGCCGGTGTTCTATTGCGATTACTACCGTATCGACAGCGACAGCCGGCTGATCTCGCTGGATGTGGCGCTGCGGCGCAACGACGACCAGTGGATGATCCAGTTGCCGCCGGCATTGGCTGCGCAGGTTCAGGAGCAGAGCTGCTGCGGCCACTTCTTTTGCCTGGTTAACCACCAGGACTACATCCTCAAGCCCGGCGTTGACGGCGTAGCGTTCAAGGCGGCGGTGCTGGCGCATCTGGACCAGCGCGGGGCCCGGTACCCGGCCGAACACAATATCGGCCACCTGTACCACGCCTCAGAGGCGCATCGGCAGCATTTTCATGCACTGGACCCGACCAATAGCTGCAATCCGGGCATCGGCAAGACCAGCAAACGCAAGGACTGGGCATGAAGGCCCGGCTTTTTCGTGGCTGAAACCACGCTCTTCAACAAAATAACTTACTGATTTTATTGAATATTAAATTCACTCTTGTAGGAGCGCGCTTGCCCGCGACCGAGTGCGCAGCGCTCGCAAAAATCTCGGAAACGCTGAAAATTTACGACTGCTACGCAGCCGGTCGCGGGCAAGCGCGCTCCTACCACCGCCCCATGTTTGCTGCGCGACAGGGTGTCGGGGTCAGTGCGAATGCCTGGGAATTCCGCCGCTGCGGGCGATGATGCGCATGTGCAGGGTCGCCGGTTCCAGACAGCCGCCGGTGGACAGTTGCCCGACCAGTTGCCGGTAGAGCGCCTGCCAGGGCGTTTGCGAGGCCGGAATGTTCGGTGTCCAGGCGGCGCGGCGGCGCTCCATTTCCTGTTCGTCGATCAGCAGGTTGACCGAGCGGGCATTGAGGTCCACACGCAGCACGTCGTGGGTCTGCAACAACGCCAGGCCGCCGCCAACGGCCGCTTCAGGTGACATGTTGAGAATCGACGGGCTGGCTGACGTACCGCTCTGACGACCGTCCCCCAGGCAGGGCAGGGAGGTGATGCCTTGCTTGATCAGCGCCTTGGGCGGGTCCATGTTGACCACTTCCGCACTGCCTGGATAACCCACGGTGCCGGCGCCGCGGATCACCAGGATGCAGCGCTCGTCGATGTCCAGGCTCGGGTCGTCGATACGGGCGTGATAGTCCTCAGGCCCTTCAAAGACAATGGCGCGTGCCTCGAAGCTGTTCTCGGCGCCCGGCTCGGACAAGTAGGTCTTGCGAAACGCTTCGCCCACCACCGACATCTTCATGATGGCGCTGTCGAAGAAGTTGCCGCTCAAGACGATAAACCCCGCACTGTGCTTGAGCGGTTGGTCGTAAGGCAGGATCACGTCGGTGTTGCTGGTCACCGTCGCAGCGACGATCTCGCCGATGCATTGGCCGCTGACCGTGGCACAGTGTTCGTGCAGGCGTCCGGCCTTTTGCAGTTCGTGCATCACCGCCGGCACACCGCCTGCACGATGGAAGCCTTCACCCAGGTATTTGCCGGCCGGCATGCAGTTGACCAGCAGCGGAATGTCCACGCCAATGCGCTGCCAGTCTTCCAGATTCAATTCGACGCCCATGTGCCGGGCGATGGCGATCAGGTGCGGCGGGCAGTTGCTGGAGGCGCCCAAGGCCGAGGCGACGGCAATGGCATTCTCGAAGGCCTCCCGGGTCATGATCTGCGAGGGACGCACGTCCTGCATCACCAGTTCGCAAATGCGCTTGCCGGTGGCATAGGCCATCTGCCCCCGTTCGCGGTAGGGGGCGGGAATGCTCGCGCAGCCCGGCAGCGACATGCCCAGCGCTTCGGCAATCGCATTCATCGACAGAGCGGTGCCCATGGTGTTGCAGTGACCCACCGAAGGCGACGCCGCCGTGGTCATTTCCATGAAGCCTTCGTAATCGATCTCGCCGGCGGCCATCAGTTTGCGGGCATGCCACAACACCGTGCCCGAGCCGATCAACTCGCCCTTGTGGTGCCCGTCCAGCATGGGGCCGCCCGACAGCACAATAGCCGGCAGGTCCGTGGTGGCGGCTGCCATCAGGCAGGCAGGCGTGGTCTTGTCGCAGCCGGTGGTCAGCACCACCCCGTCGAGCGGGTAGCCATGCAGGATTTCGACCAGCCCCAGGTACGCCAGGTTACGGTCCAGCGCCGCAGTGGGGCGCCGGCTCTGTTCGGCAATCGGGTGCACCGGGAATTCCATGGGGATGCCACCGGCATCGCGAATGCCGGCCTTGACCCGTTGCGCCAGTTCGATGTGATGCCGGTTGCACGGTGTCAGGTCGCTGCCGGTCTGGGCAATGCCGATGATCGGGCGTCCCGATTGCAATTCACTGCGGGTCAGGCCGTAGTTCATGTAGCGCTCGACATACAGGGCGGTCATGTCGGCGTGGTCGGGGTCATCAAACCAGAGCTGGCTGCGCAGCGGGCGCTTGGAGGGGGTCATGGTGGTGTTCTCTTTATTGTTGGGGGCAATCGTCGGGCCGGTGGTCGCCGAACCGCGACGGAGTCTAGCGCTGTTGAGGGCCTGGCAACTGCCGGGCACTCAGGTTACGCAGCAGCGCGCCGACCCCGAAGGTCCAGGGCGCGGCCGCATCGCTGGTGGTAACCGTATTGCGCAGGCTGCCCAGCAACGGGCTGCTGATGCACACCTGGTCACCTGGCTTGTGGGTAAAGCCGGCACCCGGGTGATCGCGGTCTTCGGTGGGCGCAAACAAGGTGCCGAGAAACAGTACGAAACCGTCAGGATACTGGTGGCAGGCATTGAGCGTCTGGCGGGCAAGGTCCTGCGGGTCGCGACTGATCTGGTCCATGGAACTGGAACCGCGCAACTGGTAGCCCTCAGGGCCGCTGACCTGCAAGTCGACGACGCAGGTGCGCACCGCGTCCAGGTCGAAGTGTTCGTCGAACAGGCGAATGAACGGGCCAATGGCGCAGGAGGCGTTGTTGTCCTTGGCCTTGCCCAGCAACAGCGCACTGCGGCCTTCAACGTCACGCAGGTTGACGTCGTTGCCCAGCGTGGCGCCGTGAATCTGCCCGCGACTGTTGACGGCCAGCACCACTTCCGGCTCGGGGTTGTTCCATTGCGAGCCTGGATGAATACCGATCTCGCTGGCGCTGCCGACCGCCGACAGGATGGGCGCCTTGGTGAATATTTCGGCATCCGGGCCAATGCCCACTTCGAGGTATTGCGACCACATGCCCTGTTCGATCAGCAGGGTCTTGAGCCGCAGGGCGGCGTCGGAACCGGGCTTGACGGCCCGCAGGTTGTCGCCGATGGCCGTCCGTACAATGGCCCGCACGTTTTCAGCCCTGGCAGCGTCACCGCCGGCTTTTTCTTCGATGACCCGCTCGATCATGCTGGCAGCGAAGGTCACGCCCGCCGCCTTGATCACTTGCAAGTCGATGGGTGCCAGCAGGAAGGGCTGTCCGGGGTCGGCGTGTGTGCCGGTATTGGCCAGGAGTGCTTCGACGCTGGTAATGAACCGGCCCGGTGTGGTGCGCACCGCTTCAAGGGGTGCGTCGAGCTCCAGCAGTTCGCTGAGCGTGGCAAAACGCTCGGACAGATCGAAAACACCGTCCGCGCGCAGCACGACAGGCGAAGGGCCGGCAATCGGCCCCGGAATCCAGGCACGACCGATCAGGGTCGCGCGTTCAGCGTCCTCGGGCAGGGTGTTTTGCAGGGTCAGTCGAGTCGACATGATGGGTGTTCCTGATTCATGAAGGCTTCACGCTAGGGGGAGGCGTGGATAAACTCCAATGGCATATTTTCAATATTCGATAACCTCAAGTTATTGAGCTGCTGGAGCCCTTCATGTCGGACGTGTCCTTTTCCAATTTCTGCAACTGGTTCAAGTTTCGCCACCTGAACCTGATCGACACGCTGGAGCGCACGCGCAACATGCACCATGCGGCCGAGCAGATGAACCTGAGCCAGCCGGCCCTGAGCAAGATGCTCAAGGAAATCGAAAGCCTGTTGGGCTTTGCCGTGTTCGAACGCCTGCCGCGCAGCATGGTCCCCACGCCGCTGGGCGCCGAGGTGGTGCGTTATGCGCAACTGGCCTTGAACGATGCCCGCACCTTTGTCGAGCGCATCAATAACCTCAGTGCCGGTGGCCATGGCCATCTCAAGGTGGGCGGCATCTTTGCCGCCACCGCCGTGGTGCTGCCCGAGGCCATTGTGCAGATCAAGGCGCGCTGGCCGCTGCTGGCCATCGAGGTGGTAGAGCAGACCAGCGACCACCTGATGGCCATGCTCGAAGAACGCACCCTGGACCTGGTGATCGGGCGCTTTACCGAGCAAAGCCAGCGCCAGCGCTACGATTTCCAGGCGCTGGCACCCGAGCCGTTCTGCATTGTGGTCAACAGCCGGCACCCCTTGTGCGAGGCCGGACCCATGACCTTGCAGCAACTGGTGGACTGGCCCTGGATGTTCTACCCCAAGGGCACGCCGATTCGCGGGCAGATGGAAGGGGTGTTTGCCGAGGCCAATGTCGAGGTGCCGCGCAATACCATCGAGACCATCTCGATGCAGACCTTCCTCAAAGTCCTGCAGAGCGGCCCCATGATCGGCATGCTGCCTGACGCCATGGTCCAGGCGCAGGTCGAGAGTGGGTTATTGAAGCGCCTCGATACGCCGCTTTACCTGACGCCGCAGTACTACGGCATCCTGACCCGTAAAGGCGAGCCACTGGCCGGACCAGTGCGCGAATTCGCCGATATCCTGCTGCATAACGCTGCGCATGTGCAGGACAAGCAGGATTGATTCAATAACCAGGCGTTATCGTTTAATCCACAAATGCCATTGGGATCGAATCAGTGCATGGCATAGATTACTGGCCATTGCCGCACGGCCAGGCACACACGCATGGCTGCCCTGTAACGGTGACAACGCCGGGTACAGGGCCTGGCGACAACCCGACTCAATAAAAACAATCAGGCATGCACGCATGCCCAAGGGTTAACTCCATGCAACCAGATTCAGCGCATTCGCACGCCCCCGATCCGGCCTTCGAGGAACGCACCTACCGCAAGGTCATCTTCAGAATCCTGCCGGTGTTGTTGCTGTGTTACATCGCCGCCTACCTGGACCGGGTGAACATCGGCTTCGCCAAGCTGGACATGCTCAACGACCTGCAATTCAGCAATACGGTCTATGCCTTGGGCGCCAGTATGTTTTTCTGGGGCTATTTCCTGTTCGAAGTGCCAAGCAACCTGTTGCTGCATCGCTTTGGCGCGCGTTTCTGGATCGCGCGCATCATGCTGACCTGGGCGGTCATTTCCATGGCGGTGGCTTTCACCGTGCCGCTGGCCGGGGTTTTCAACGTCCAGGCCAGCACCATGTTCTACACCTTGCGGTTTTTGCTGGGGGTGTGTGAGGCGGGCTTTTTCCCGGGCGTGATCCTCTACCTCAACTACTGGTTTCCGACCCATCGGCAAAGCCGGGTGATGTCCGGCTTTCTCATTGCCCTGCCGATCAGCCTGACCCTGGGCGGCGCGCTTTCGGGCTGGCTGATGACCGACATGCAAGGCGTGCATGGCCTGGCCGGCTGGCAATGGATGCTGCTGATCGAAGGCGTGCCCTCGATCATCATGGCCTTTGTGGTGATCGTTTTCCTGTGCGATGGCATCGACAAGGCCAAGTGGCTCGACGACAAGGAAAAGGCGCTGCTCAAGGCCAATCTCGTTCGCGAAAATGCCGGCAAGGTCTCGCGCCTGAGCGACGTGTTCTTCAACCCCAAGGTGTGGTTGCTCATCCTGATCCTGCTGACCTTCAATACCGGCTTCTACGGGCTGGCATTCTGGATGCCCTCGATCATCAAGAGCGCCGGGGTCACCAGCAGCCTGGAGATCGGCCTGCTGACCGCTATTCCGTATGGCGTGGCCATGGTGGTGATGCTGCTCAATGCCCGCCATTCCAACCGCACCGGCGAGCGTCGCCTGCATGCGGCCATCCCCGCCTTCATAGGGGGTATCGGCCTGATGCTCAGTGCGTACTTCGCGCATGACCTGGTGCTGTCGGTGCTGTTCCTGACCGTGGCGGCCTCCGGGATTCTCAGCCTGATGCCCATCTACTGGACCCTGCCGGGCACCTTGCTGTCGGGCGTCGCAGCCGCCGCCGGCATCGGCATGATCAATGCCTTTGGCAACCTGTCGGGCTTTGCCGGTTCGATGATCACCGCCACGGCCGAAACCCTGACCGGCAACATCAACAATGGCACCTATGTGCTGGCAGTGAGCCTGTTCATCTGCGGCGGGCTGATCCTGAGCATTCCGCGCAGCATGCTCAGCAGGCACGCCGACACGACGTCGGCCCTTCCTTCCACACTGGCGATGGAAAAGGCATGAACATGAACAACAAGCGCGTATTGATTACCGCTGCGGGGCAGGGCATCGGCCTGGCCAGCGCCAAAGCCTTTGTCGCCGCCGGTGCCGAGGTGATTGCCACCGACGTGGACATTACCGGCCTGCACGGCATCGCAGGGTTGCAGGCGTTGACGCTGGATGTCACCTCGGCGCCTGCGATCCTGGCCTTGAGTGAGCAGGTGGGCCCGATCGATGTGCTGTTCAACTGTGCCGGTTTCGTGCATGCCGGCAGCATCATGGCCTGCGATGAAGTGGCCTGGCAGCGCTCGATGGACCTGAATGTCACCGCCATGTACCGCACCATCCGTGCGTTCTTGCCCGGTATGCTCAAGCGCGGCGGTGGCTCGATCATCAACATGGCGTCGGTGGTCTCCAGCGTCAAGGCCGTCCCCGACCGCTTTGCCTATGCGGCCAGCAAGGCGGCGGTGGTCGGCCTGACCAAGGCGGTGGCGGCCGACTTCGTCAGCCAGGGCATACGCTGCAATGCCATTTGCCCTGGCACCGTGGAGTCCCCGTCGTTGCGCGCCCGCATTGCCGCACAGGCCGAGCAGCAGGGCGTGAGCCAGGAGCAGGTGTACCAGCAGTTCCTGGCCCGTCAGCCCATGGGACGCATCGGCAGCGCCGAAGAAATCGCCAGCCTGGTGCTGTACCTCGGCTCCGACGCCAGTGCCTACACCACCGGCAGCCTGCATGTGATCGATGGCGGTATGAGTATCTGACCCCCGTTTTGTCTTCAGCCACACCAGGAGAACCCATGAAACTGCTTCGTTATGGCGACAAAGGCTTTGAAAAACCCGGACTGCTCGATGCCGATAACCAGCTGCGCGACCTGTCTGCCCATGTGGCCGATATCGCAGGGCAGGCCTTGAGTCCTGCCAGCCTGGCCATGCTGGCCAGGATCGACCCGACCAGCCTGCCGCTGGTGTCGGGGGCGCCACGCCTGGGCGCTTGTGTCGGGCAGGTCGGCAAATTTGTCTGCATCGGCCTGAACTACGCCGACCATGCCGCCGAATCGGGCATGGACATTCCGGCAGAGCCGATCATCTTCAATAAATGGACCAGCGCCATCTGTGGGCCCAACGACGACATCGAAATCCCCCGAGGCTCGCTCAAGACCGACTGGGAAGTGGAACTGGGCGTGGTGATCGGCAAGGGCGGGCGTTACATCGATGAGGCCAATGCGATGGACCACGTCGCCGGTTATTGCGTGATCAATGATGTCTCCGAGCGCGAGTGGCAACTGGAGCGTGGTGGCAGCTGGGACAAGGGCAAGGGCTTTGACACCTTCGGTCCGCTGGGGCCGTGGCTGGTGACCCGCGACGAAATTCCCGACCCGCATGCGTTGAATCTATGGCTGGAAGTGGACGGCCATCGTTACCAGCAAGGCAACACCCGCACCCTGATCTTCAACGTGCCGTACCTGATTGCCTACCTGAGCCGCTGCATGAGCCTGCAACCGGGGGATGTGATTTCCACCGGCACGCCACCGGGCGTCGGCCTGGGCATCAAGCCGACCCCGGTGTTCCTGCGGGCCGGGCAGACCATCCGCCTGGGCATCGATGGGCTGGGTGAGCAACGGCAAATGGCGGTGCAGGCCGACTGACCGGTATTGGCTGGCATTGCCTGGCAATGTCGCCAGCACCCTTGAGTCAGTGCTGGCGACACAGGTCCGGTTAGACGCAGCTATCAGAAGCGAAAGGCCTGACGACCGATCAACAGCCACTGGCCGCTCTGCTTCTGCCAGATCTGAAAGTTTTCGATTTCAGTGGGCACGACTTTTCCGCTGTTTACTGCCTGAGCCGAAAAGTGGTTACGCACCAGCGCCACATCCCCGGACATGATGATCTTCTGGTTGAGCATTTTCAGCTCGTTGAAGGCGCTTTTACCGGTCTCGATATCAGCGATGAACGCCTGCTTGTCCTGAATGTTGCCGCTTGAATGCCCATACGTCAGGTTGTCGGCGGTCAGCGCCTTGAGCTGCGGTATATCCTTGTGCCACATGGCCTGGGTCAGTTTGTCCACGGCGGTGGCAACATCGTTTTCATCACTGGTTGCGGCGGCGACATAGCCCGTGAACAGGCACAGGAAACCTACCAGCAATTTCAGCTTTTTCATGCTCAGATCCTTTTGTTGTATTTATCGGAAACGAAACGTCGCAGATGATCGTACTTATACGTCATCGTACAACGACTCGATTCTGCCTGTCTGATGAGCGTAAATGCAACTGTTTGTAAAACGAGGGAAGAGGCTCGTTAGCATGCCAGGCCTGCCGCCTCGACAATCAGCGCCGCCAGCGCGTCGGCCTGGGGATCGAGCCGGGCGCTGGCGCGGTGCACCAGACCCACGTCGCGGTGAAAGGTGTGCACGCCCAAGGGCAGTACCCGCACCGAGGCCGGCCAGACCGTGCCGTGAATATGCGGTACCAGCGCCACGCCCACCCCCTTGGCCACCAGCTTGACGATGGCCTCCTGTTCATCCAGCTCGCACACCTCGCGGGGCCGCAGATGCATTTGTTTCAGGAAGCGCTCGACCTGCCGACCGCCGAACGAGGTGCGGTCGTAGCGGATGAACGGCTGGGTCGACAGCAGGGTCAACCAGTCATCACCCGGCGTGCCCTGGGGCACGATCAGGCAATAGGGTTCGCTGGCCAGCGCCGTCCAGGTCAAGTCACGGTGCAGTGCAAACGGCGGACGGATGATCGCCGCCATGTCGATCTCGCCAGCATCCACCAGGTCGACCAGCGCCATCGACACCCCCGGCACAATCCGCGTACGGCACTGGGCAAATTGCGTGTGAAAGAGCGCCAGTGCATCGGGCAGCACATTGCGCTGGATCGACACGATCGCGCCAATGGTAAGCAGGGTCGAGGCCGGCACACCCGGGCTGCTGTGGCCCAGTTCGTTGTACATCTGCACCAGTGTTTGCGCCTTCAACAGCATTTCCTGGCCACGACCATTCAAATGCGCCGCCCGCCCGGTGCGGTCGAACAGTTCAAACCCCAACTCCGCTTCCAGCCGCTGCATCTGCGCACTGACGGCTGCCTGGGTCAGACCGACACGGTGGGCGGCGGCGGCAAACGTGCCTTCACGCGCAACGGCAATCAGGGTCTTGAGCTCACGGATCATGTACAAATTTCCTTTGTGCTAATCACAAAATCATATTGTTTTTTTTATTGAGTGGTGAAGCTTACTCTTTTACCTATCAGCACCGCAGCGTCATGACGTTCAGGCGGCTGAATCACGCCCTCGATAAAAACGACACCGTGGAGTTCCCGATGAGCCTTTCTCCTTTTCACCTGGCAATCCCTGTTTATGACCTGGCCGCGACCCGCGCTTTTTACGGTGAAGTCTTCGGCCTGGAAGAAGGTCGCTCCAGCGCGCAATGGGTCGACTTCAACTTTTACGGCCACCAACTGGTGATCCACGAACACCCCAAGACCGCCTCCCAAGAAAGCGTGCACAGCAACCCGGTCGATGGCCATGATGTCCCGGTGCCGCACTTCGGCATCATCCTGCAATGGGAACAATGGGAAGCGTTGGCGGAGCGCTTGAAGTCGTTCGGCACCGAGTTTGTGATCGAGCCCTATATTCGTTTCAAAGGCCAGGTGGGCGAACAGGCGACCATGTTCCTGTTCGATCCGTGCGGCAATGCCCTTGAGTTCAAGGCATTCAAGGACATGAGCCAATTGTTTGCCAGGTAAGTCACCTCTTCTGATAAAGCGCCCCACGGCGTGGGGCGCTTTATCTGTCGCGCTACGGCTTTTAACTAACGCCGCTCTCCCACTCCAATAAGAAGACTGGACATGAAGCGTATACCCCTGGTTTGGCAAATCGTTGCCGGGCTGTTGCTTGGCGTGCTTGTCGGTTGGTATTTGAACAACCATCCTCTTTACCAGCAATGGGTCAGTGCAGAGATCCTCAAGCCCCTGGGCGATATCTTTATTCGCATGATGAAGATGGTCGTGGTGCCCATTGTGTTCTGTTGCATGATCCTGGGGATCGCCGGCGGCGGTGATAACACGTCATTTGGCCGCATGGGCGCCAAGGCCATGGCTTACTTCTTTGCCATTACCAGCCTGGCGATCGTGCTGGGCCTGTGCCTGGCCAACCTGTTCGAGCCAGGTGCCGGCACTGACATCTCCGGAATGACCACGGCCACGGTGGCCTTGAAAACCGAGCCCTCCAAGGGCGCGCTGGTGATTGTGCAGAACATTGTCCCGGACAATATCTTTGTTGCCTTGACCGAGGCGAAACTGTTATCGATTTTGTTCTTTTCAGTGCTGTTGGGCATGGCGCTCAATGCCTTGCCACGAGAACGAAGTGCACCGGTCATTACGGTGGTCCAGGGACTGAGCGACGCCATGTTCAAGGTTGTGAGTTTCGTCATGGCGTATGCGCCGATCGGGGTGTTCGGCATGATCGGTGCAACCGTGGCCACCTTTGGTTTCGCTTCGCTGTTGCCCCTGTTGAAACTGATCGCAGTGGTGTATCTGGCGCTGATCATGTTTGCGCTGGTGGTGCTGGGCGGGATCTGCTATTGGCTGGGCGAAAATATCTTTGCCTTGATCAGGTATTTCCGCGACGAATTGATCCTGGCCTTTTCCAGTGCCGCCTCGGCGGCGGTCATGCCGCAATTGATGAACAAACTTGAAGCCTATGGCGTACCCCGGCGTATTGTCAGCTTCGTGGTGCCGGTGGGTTATGCCTTCAACCTGGATGGCGCGTCGATCTTTTTAGGGGTGGCAACCCTCTTTGTGGCGCAGTTGTACAGCATCGACCTGTCGTTGTCGCAGCAGGTCCTGCTGGTGGTGACCATGGTGCTGACCTCCAAGGGCGCCGCCGGCGTGCCGGGGTTTGCGATCATCATTCTGTCCGCGACCCTGGCCTCGGCCGGCCTGCCGCTTGAGGGCGTGGCCCTGATTGCTGGCATCTTCCGCATCATCGACAGCGGTACCACGACCCTGAACGTGCTGGGCAACGCCATTGCACCGTTGGTGATCGCCCGCTGGGAAAAGGTCGAGCTGGTTCGCAATGTCCCCGAAAAAACCGGGCAGCCGGGCTGAGCATTGCTTCAGCGAGCCGTCACTCGATGGGGGGCAAGCATGGCCACGGCCGTTGCACCGATGCTCTGCAGGTCTTCACGACTGATGCCGTCGTGGGCCTGCAGCGACATGCCTTCCAACAGCGTGTTAAGCGCGGCGGCCAGCAGGCGGGTGTCTGTCTGCGCATGCAGTTGCCCGTCGGCGATGGCACGGTCCAGACGCTGCTGCAGGCAGTCGCGGCCCTCTTGGCGCAGAGCCTTGAGGGCGGCGCTGACCGAGGCGGCATCGTCCGAGACGTTGACCGCCGCCAGCACCACCATGCACCCGCAGGGTGCCAGGGGCTCGGTCAGGATCGAAGCTGATGAGTGGAAAAAATCGCCCATGGCACGCACCACGTCCGGTTCGCTGTCCATGCGCATCCAGGTCGCGTCCCAGAACGTGGCTTCATAGTGCTCTACCGCCTCCAGGAACAACCTGGACTTGTTGCCGAAAGCGGCATAGAGGCTGGGCGGGTTGATGTGCATGGCGGTGCACAGCTCGGCGATCGACGCCGGCTCATAGCCGCGCTTCCAGAACACCGCCAAGGCCTGTAACAAAGCCTGGTCACGGTCAAAGGCACGGGGGCGGCCCTTGCTGCGAGGCGCAGAGGGCAGGGGGGTATCGGTCATGGATCTGATGGCCTTGAAACACAGGCGTTGATCATACACAAAACCGCTTCTGCGAACGGGCTGCACGGTGCGCCCTGTGTGGTCGGTTATCGAGCCGTCACTGACGGTGCGGGGGTTTTTTGATAGCATCCGGGCCACCATGAAAAAAAACCAACCCGATATGCGTCAGCACATCCTCGATGTTGCTCGCACGCTCATGACCCATAAAGGCTATACCGCTGTCGGCCTGACCGAACTGCTCGGGGCGGCCGGCGTTCCCAAGGGCTCGTTCTACCATTATTTTGCATCCAAGGAAGTCTTCGGGCAGGCCTTGCTCGAAGCGTATTTCCAGGACTACATCGGTCGCGTAGACGCGCTGCTGAACGCCACGGGCACAGGGGCCGAGTGCTTGCTGGGCTATCTGCGCTACTGGGCCGAGACCCAAGTGCTCGACCACACCGATCAGAAGTGCCTGGTGGTCAAGCTAGGTGCCGAAGTCTGCGACCTGTCCGAAGACATGCGGGGTGTTCTGGAAAAAGGCACGGCCATGATCATCCAGCGTATCCGCCAAGGCGTCGAGCGAGGTCAGGCCGACGGCTCGATCAACTCTGGCCTGGAGGCGGCGCTGCTGGCTGACTCGCTTTATCAGCTGTGGTTGGGCGCTTCGTTGATGGTCAAGTTGCAGCATTCGGCACAGCCGTTCGAAGCGGCGATGCAGATGAGCCAGCGGTTGCTGTCATAGCGTTTCAGACCATTTGCCCTATGCCCTTGTTGTCGGATCTTGATAAAAGCACCTTTGGTTTTTTGTAGACGACTGGTCTATTCATGGTTAGCATGACGATCTTCTGTAAATGGCGAGGTGGCCAAGGCCCTGCGCCTTTTTTTTGGCAATAAATTAGACGACTGGTCTATTCATATGAGTTCAGACATGACTGATAACGCATGGCGCACTGATCTGTTCAACCCCGTCAGCCTGGGTGCCCTTACGCTGGCCAACCGCATCGTCATGGCACCGGTAACCCGTAGCCGCTATGCCGAGGACGGTGTGCCGGGTGAGTTGCATGCGCTGTACTACGCCCAGCGCGCCAGCGCCGGGCTGATCATCGCTGAGGCGACCAATATTTCTGCGCAAGGCCGTGGCTATGCCGCCACACCGGGTATCTGGAACGATGCACAGGTGGCTGGCTGGCAGAAAGTGACCGATGCGGTACACGCCGCTGGCGGTAAAATCGTCTGCCAGCTCTGGCACGTAGGCCGGTTTTCCAGTGTGCAGTTGCAACCCGATGGTGCGGCGCCGGTAGCACCATCGGCCATCAAGGCCGAAGGCAATACCTACACCACCGAGGGTTTTGTCCCGGTGTCGACGCCCCGAGCCCTGGAAACGGATGAAATCCCCGGCATCATCGACCAGTACCGGCATGCCGCCGAAAACGCCAGGCGCGCAGGTTTCGATGGCGTCGAGGTGCACTCGGCCAACAGCTACCTGCTCGACCAGTTCCTGCGCGACTCCACCAACCGGCGTACTGATCAATACGGTGGCTCGATCGAGAACCGCGCCCGGCTGACGCTAGAAGTGACCGAAGCCGTTTTGAAGGTCTGGGGCCATGAGCGGGTGGGGATTCGCCTGTCGCCGGTGACACCGGATGCCGGTAATACGCCGCCGGACAGCAATGTCATGGCAATGTACGGCTATCTGATCCGGCAGCTCAATGCGTTCGATCTGGCGTATCTGCACGTTGTCGAAGGCGCCACAGCCACCTCGCGCGAAGTACCGGCCGGTGTGGACCTGGACGCGTTGAGCGGGCAGTTCAACGGGCCGTTCATTGGCAATAACAACTACGACCTGGAGATGGCCATCCAGCGCCGGGCGCAAGGCCGGATCGACGCTGTCGCCTTCGGACGCCTGTTCATTTCCAACCCGGACCTGGTCGAGCGTCTGCGCCAGGGTGCCGGGTTGGCCATTGCCCCGCATGAGAGCTACTACGGCGGCGGTGCCAAGGGCTACACCGACTGGCCGCCGGGCAACTATTGATGATGCCAGCTTGCTGAGCCCGAACCACTGCCCGGCTTCTCCGGGCAGTGGTCTGTCGCAGGCTTGGGATCAGGGCGCGACGTGGGTGTGGTAGATCTTGCTGACTACCGTCCAGCGGCCTTCGACTTTCAGCAAATTGAAGAAATCGGTAAAGCAGAAGCCGGAAATGTCATTGGTGTCGATACGCGCGCTGGCAGCGGTGCCGACGATATCGATATTGACGATGGCACTCTGTGCTTCGGGAGAAGGGCGAAAGGCATTGTCGATGATGTCAAACAAGCCCTGGATGGGGCCGCCTGTGAGTTTTTGTTCGGCATCGACACCGAAGAGAGTGGCCTGCTCACTGAATGCCGGTTTCATGAGGCTGCTCTGTGCCTGTTTGCCGCCTTCGTTGTACTGGTTGAGCACGGTAACGATGGCGTTGTATTCCTGCACATAGGTGGGGTGGGTCATGGTAGGGCTCCTGAGTGGGTATATCTGTAGTGATCGATAAGCTGCCATCAAATTCTATAGTGATTACTACAAATAGTGTCGGGATTTATTCAGGCCCACGTGATTCCCGCCGTTTCCAAGGGTGACAGTCAGCACTTGACCGTGCTGTTATTTCTTATCAGCTGAAAAATAAATGATTGATTTTATTGAATATTAGACTCAACGCTTGTAGGAGCGCGCTTGCCCGCGACCGAGTGCGAAGCGCTCGCAAAATCTCGGAAACGCTGAAATTTTACGACTGCTACGCAGCCGGTCGCGGGCAAGCGCGCTCCTACAAGGCGGCCTTGTACCTCACTGCGGCCATTGTTCCAGCAGAATCGACACGAACTTTTCCGCCGCCGGTGACAGCGAGGCGCCGCGCCGGTACACCAGGCCCAGTGTGCGGTTGACCACCGGGTCGCTCAGCGGAATGCTCACCAGGGTCGGGTGATCGGCGGCCGGCATGGCCAGGCTGGGCATGGCCGACACCCCAAGCCCGGCCTCGACCATGCCCAGCGAAGTCGACAGGTGCTGAACTTCATAAAACCACTGCGGGCGCCAGCTCAGGGCGGACAACGCGTGGTCCAGCAGCATGCGGTTGCCGCTCAGGCGACCCACGCCGATCAGCCGGTAATCACTGAGCTCCGACCAGGTGATGGACGTGCGGCTGGCCAGTTCATGGTCGCGCCGGCAGGCCAGGACAAAAGGTTCGTTGACCAGTGGTACGAACTCAATGTCCGGGTGCTGGCCACTCATCATGTTGATACCAAAATCCGCCTCGCCGCGTAATACCGCTTCCAGGCCTTCGTTGGCGCTGAGGTCGAGCAGGCGAATGCGGATCTTCGGGTAGCGCTCGTTGTACAGGCGAATCACCGAGGGCAGAAAATAGAACGCCGCCGTGGGAATGCAGGCGAGGGTGACCTGACCGACCTGACGCTCGGCCAGCTCGCGGATATTCAGGATCGAGTCGTCGAAATCGTCCAGCAGCCGCCGCGCCTTGGGCAGGAAATCCCGCCCGACGCTGGTCAGGCTGACCTTGCGTGTCGTGCGGTCAAGCAGGGTCGTACCGAGACCCTCTTCAAGCTTTTTGATCCGTCGGCTCAACGCCGGTTGTGACAAGTGAAGGGCATCGGCAGCCTCGTGAAAACTGCCAAGTTCGGCGATTTTCACGAAAGATCGGATGTCCTGAAGCTCATATTCCATGGTTTGACCTCAAGGTCGAAGCGGGCAGGCAGACGATGTCCACACTAAAGTAATCATGCATGGATCGCAATAATCGCTCCGATCTTTGCATTTGAATGAGGCTAACTTCCCTGACATTCTTGCTCAAAGCACATCAAAAACCTCGATTGATTAGCAAGAGTCAGTAGTCATGCAACGAATTCCTTGTGTACTGATGCGTGGCGGCACCTCCAAAGGGCCTGTGTTCCTGGCCTGGGACTTGCCGGTTGCCGTCGAAGAACGCGACGAGCTGCTGCTCAACCTGATGGGCTCCGGTCATGAACTGGAGATCGACGGCATTGGCGGTGGCAGCCCGCAGACCAGCAAGGTGGCGATTGTCAGCCCGTCGTTGCATGCCGACGCCGATGTCGATTACCTGTTCGTGCAAGTGATGGTCGCCGAGCGTCGTGTCGACACCGCGCCCAATTGCGGCAACATGTTGTGCGCTGTCGGGCCTTTTGCCGTCGAGCAGGGTCTGGTCAAGGCCACGGGCGATTCGACCCTGGTGCGCATCCGCAACCTCAACACCGGCACCTTCGTCAATTCCGAGGTTCACACCCCCAGCGGGCTGGTCAGCTATGAAGGCGACACCGCCATTGATGGCGTGCCTGGCACCGCAGCGCCGGTAAAACTGACCTTTCTCGATGCCGCCGGCAGCAAGACCGGCAAACTGTTCCCGACCGGCAACACCCAGGATGTCATCGACGGTGTGCCGGTAACCTGCATCGACATGGCCATGCCGATGATGCTGATCGAAGCCGCTCATCTGGGCAAGCGTGGAGATGAAACACCGGCACAGCTGGACGCCGACAGCGAATTTCTCAAGCGTCTGGAAAGCCTGCGCCTGCAAGCGGGCCTGGCCATGGGCCTGGGCGATGTCAGCCAGAAAGTGATTCCAAAGCCGGTACTGGTGTCACGGCCGTTCGCTGACGGCACCTTGTCGGTGCGTTATTTCATGCCGCACAACTGCCATCGGGCACTGGCCATTACCGGTTCCATCGGTCTTGCCACCGCCTGCGTGACGCCCGGCAGTGTCGTGGCCGCCATGCTGGACCTGGCGGATGAACCGCGCCTGCAACAGGTGCGCATCGAACACCCCAGTGGCGGCATCGATGTTGTTTTGTCGTACACGGGTGAAAACGCCGATACCATTCGCGCCTCTGTGGTGCGCACGGCACGCCGGTTGTTCTCCGGTTTCGTCTATGCACCTGCTTCGCAACGCCTGGCCGGCTGAGGCTGCCAGTACGGTTTTGCATCAGCACAATTCTAAAAAACGGGTGATGCCATGAAAGTTGTCAAATCGCTCTACTTCCAGATTGTCTGCGCCGTGATCCTGGGGGTGCTGGTCGGGCACTTCTGGGCGCAGCAGGCCGTGGCCCTGAAGCCGCTGGGTGATGCATTCATCAAACTGATCAAGATGATGATCGCGCCGGTGGTGTTCTGCACCATCGTCACCGGCATTGCCGGCATGAGCGACAAGCGTTCGCTGGGCCGCCTGCTGAGCAAGACCCTGCTGCTGTTTCTGGGGCTGACGGTGGTCAGCCTGTTCATCGGCCTGGGTGCGGTGTATCTGTTCCAGCCAGGCGCGGGCATGAACATCGACCCCAGCCGCCTGAGCACTCAGGGTTTGTCGCAGTACACCGACTCGGCGGCGAAGTTGAGCGTGGTGGAGTTCTTCATGCACATCATCCCCGACACCTTCATCGGTGCGTTCAACAAGGGTGAAGTGTTGCCGGTGCTGTTCATTGCCGTGCTCAGCGGCTTTGCCCTGTCATCGCTGGGCGAGCGCGGCAAGCCGGTGCTGACGGTGCTCGAATCGGCCTCGCACATGGTGTTCAAGATCTTCGCCTACCTGATGCGCTTCGCCCCGATCGGCGCATTCGGTGCCCTGGCCTTTACCGTGGGCCAGTACGGCATCACTTCGCTGGGGTCGCTGGCCAAGCTGATCATGACCCTGTACGTCGCCTGCGGTTTCTTCGTCTTTGTGGTGCTGGGCAGCATTTGTCGGGCCCACGGGTTCAGCCTGTGGAAGTTGCTGCGTTATTTCCGTGAAGAGTTCCTGGTGGTCCTGGGCACCTCTTCGACGGAGCCGGTGATGCCGCGCATGCTGGAAAAACTCCAGGCCCTGGGCTGCAAGAAAAGCATCGTCGGCCTGGTGTTGCCCACCGGCTACTCGTTCAACCTCGACGGCACGGCCATTTACCTGTCGCTGGCGGCCATCTTCATTGCCCAGGCCTGCAACATCGACCTGAGCGCCGGGCAGGTGATCACCATGCTGGCAATCATGCTGCTGTCGTCCAAAGGCGCCGCCGGGGTGACCGGCAGCGGCTTCGTGGCACTGGCCTCGACCCTGACCGTGATCCACGACATTCCTCTGGCAGGCCTGGCCTTGCTGATCGGTATCGACCGCTTCATGTCCGAAGCACGGGCCCTGACCAGCCTGGCCAGCAATGCTGTGGCCACCGTGGTCATCGCGCTGTCGGAAAAGGGCTGCGACCGCCAGGTGCTGCAGGACACGCTCGACGGCAAGATCACTGAACCGGTCAACACCACTGCTGAGTCCTGGGACACCCAGGCGTCTGCCCGACACAGCTAACCGCCTTACCCCCAATAACGCCTTGAAAACACAGGCGCCGGGCTCCCATCATCGGGAAGCCTGGCGCTCGGGAGGCCGTGCGCCTGCGCATCGGCCAAGCAGCCAATAACAAAAAGAGAATTTCCTATGCTCGCTCTGCTCGGCCTGGCCATGGTCGTGGTGTTCACCTACCTGATCATGAGTAAACGCCTGTCGCCCATCGTCGCCCTGACCCTGGTGCCCATCGTGTTCGCGCTGATCGGCGGCTTTGCGCCGACCACCGGCAAAATGATGCTCGACGGCCTGAAAATGGTGGCGCCCTCGGCGGCGCTGCTGCTGTTTGCCATCCTTTTCTTCGGCCTGATGATTGATGCCGGCCTGTTCGACCCGCTGATCCGCAAGATCCTCAAGCGCGTCAACGGCGACCCGATGAAAATCGCTATCGGCACCGCCTTGCTGTCGCTGGTAGTCGCCCTGGACGGCGACGGCACTACCACCTACATGATCACCTGTGCGGCCATGCTGCCGCTGTACAAGCGCATCGGCATGAACCCGATGATCCTGGCCACTATCGCCATGCTGTCGCTGAGCATCATGAGCGGCATGACCCCGTGGGGCGGGCCGGCGACACGGGCCATCGCAGCGCTGGGGCTGGATGCCGGTGAATACTTCGTGCCGTTGTTGCCGACCATGATCGGCGGCGCGATGTGGGTGGTGTTCACCGCCTTCCTGCTGGGCCGTGCCGAGCGCAAGCGCATTGGCAATATCGAGCTGCAAAGCGGCGGCGGCAACTGCTACATCAACGAGATCCTCGGCGACACCCCGCACAAGCGTCCGAAGCTGGCCTACGTCAACCTGGCGCTGGTCATCGCGGTCATGATCGCGCTGGTGATGGGCGTCATGCACTCGGCCGTCCTGTTCCTGATCGGCTTCGTCATCGCCCTGATGATCAACTACCCGCAACTGGACATCCAGAAAGAGCGCATCCTGGCGCATTCGGGCAATGCCATGACCGTGGTGCTGCTGGTGTTTGCCGCCGGTATCTTCGCCGGCATTTTCTCGGGCACCAAGATGGTCGATGCCATGGCGCAAACCCTGGTCGAATGGATTCCGCCGTCGTGGGGCCACCTGTTCCCGCTGGTGGTGGCGATTACCAGCATGCCGCTGACCTTCGTGCTGTCCAACGATGCCTACTACTTTGGTGTGGTGCCGATTCTGGCCAATGCCGCCGCGGCCTACGGTATTTCGCCGCTGGAAATCGCCCGCGCCTCGATCCTCGGCCAGCCAGTGCACCTGATGAGCCCGCTGGTGGCCTCGACGTTGTTGCTGGTCGGCATGGTCGACCGCGACATCGGTGATTTCCAGCGGGCCACGGTCAAGTGGGCGGTGCTCACCTCCCTGGTGATTACCGCCCTGGCCCTGCTGACCGGCGCCATCAGCCTGTTCGTCTGATTCACCTGCCTTTTTGATCCCTCCGTAAAACGCCTTCTTTATATAGAAGGCGTGCGGTGGGCTGCGTCCTCAATAACAACAATGAGTCGTTTGCCATGAACACTTTGCTCACCCGTGGTGCCGTGTACCCCCTGTTGGCGCTGTTGCCGGTGGCCACCGCCGGCGCCGAAGGCTTTATCGATGACAGCAAGCTCAAGCTGCAATTGCGCAATGTGTATTTCAACGAGAACTTTCGTGATGAACACGGCCTGAGTGCCAACGCGGCACGCACTGCCAAGAGCGAACGCACCGAATGGGCCCAGGGCTTTCTGCTCGATTACCAGTCCGGTTTCACCCAGGGCACCGTGGGGTTTGGCCTTGATGCAATCGGCTTGCTGGGCGTCAAGCTCGATTCCGGCCGTGGTCGCAGCGGCACCGGGCTGTTGCCGGTGCACGCCGATGGCCGTGCGGCCGATGAGTTTTCCAGTGCCGGCATGACCGCCAAGGCCCGATTTGCCAAAACCACGGTCAAGTACGGCACCTTGCTGCCGCGCACGCCGGTGCTGATTTACAACGATGCACGCCTGTTGCCGCAAACCTACCAGGGCGCCAGCGTCAGCAGCACCGACATCGAGAACCTGACCCTGTCGGGCGGCCATCTTGATCGCTTCAAACTGCGTGATTCCAGTGACAGTGTGGGCTTGAGGCCCGATGGCTACAGCGGTGCCCATACGGATGACTTCAGCTATGCCGGCGCCGAGTACAAGCTGGGCAAGACCGTACGCCTGAGTTATTTCTTCGGCGAGCTGGAAAACTTCTACCGGCAGCACTTTGCGGGCATCCAGCATGACCTGCCGTTGGGCGCCGGGGTGCTGACCAGCGACCTGCGCTACTTCCAGAGCAATGACACCGGCGCGGCCTACGATGGCAAGGTCGACAACCACATGCTCAGCGGCCAGTTGTCGTACGCCTTGCTCGGCCACACCTTCAACGCCGGTTACCAGGCCCTGAGTGGCGATGCCGGCCTGCCGTATATCAGCGGCGCCACGGTGTACTCCTTCAGCAACGTCGGCATCGGCAAGTTCATCGAGGAAGACGAGAAAACCTGGATGCTCGGCTATGCCTACGACTTCAAGCAACTGGGCGTGCCGGGCCTGACCTTCTCGACCCGTTACCTGAGCGGCAATGACGGCAAGTCCAACACCACCGTCAAGGAATGGGAGCGCGATGCCGAGCTGGCCTACGTCGTGCCGTCCGGCAGCTTCAAGGGGCTGGGCGTGAAGTTGCGCAACTACGTCTACCGCTCCGACTTCTCGCGCGGACGCGACAGCAACCGGCTTTACCTGACCTACGACATTGCCCTCTGGTAGAGCGCAGTCCAGGGCATGCACCGCGGTGCGTGCCCGGCAGGGAGCAAGTATTCATCCGCCTGGACAGAGAGCGCAAACGGTGTCATTCAAATCGAAAATACTGCTGCTGACCGTATTGCCGGTGCTGTTTTTTGCCCTGCTGATCGGTGTCGCCATCCGTTCCACGCTGATGGAGCGCGCCGAACAGGATGTGCTTGAAACCCGTGAGCGGCTGCTTGAGCAAAGCCGGGCGCAGCTCAAGGACTACGCCAGCATCGCCCGCACCGCCGTGGCCGACCTGTACGAACCGGCCGCCGAGGGTGACCGGGCCAGCCGGGCGCAGGCCATTGCCCGGCTGTCAAAGATCAAGTACGGCGACGACGGCTACTTCATTGGCTACGACAGCCAGGTGGTGCGCCTGTTTCGCGGCGACAGCCGCGAGGGTGTTGGCGTCAACATGAGCGAGCGCAAGGACCGCAACGGCGTGTACCTCAACCGCGACATGGTTGCGGCGGCCAAGAACCAGCAACATTACGTCAATTATGCCGGGGCCCTGGTCAACACCGATCAGGTGGTGCCCAAGCTCGCCTACAGTTTCTACCTGGCCAAATGGGACATGGTGGTGGTCACGGCGGTGAATCTGGACCGTATCGAAAGCCAGGTCGCCGAAGTCCGCGAACACATGGCCGAGCGGGTGCGCAGCCTGGTGACCGGGGTGGCGCTTGCCGCGCTGGTATTGCTGCTGGTCATTGCGACCCTGGCGCTCTGGCTGACCAACAACAGCTTGCGGCCCTTGATGCGCATGCGTGCGCACCTGGATGAAATCGCTGCCGGCGAAGGCGACCTGACCCGCCGCCTGCCGGTCACCGGCCGTGATGAGCTGGGTCAACTGGCGGTGTCGTTCAATGCCTTTGTCGACAAGATTCACGGGCTGGTCAGCCAGATCGTCGCCATGGCCGGGCAACTGGACCAGGCGGTGGGCGAGGTGGCCGGGCAGAGCGCGCGGATGGACCAGGCCATGACCGTGCAGCGTCAGGAAGCCGAGCAGGTGGCCGCTGCGATCAACCAGATGTCGACTGCCGCCTTGCAAGTGGCGGCCAGTGCGCGCAGTGCCTCGGGTGCGGCCCTGGAAACCGACCAGCAATCGCGCTACGCCCGCCAGGTGGTGGACGACAGCCATACCCGCATTCAGGCGCTGACCGCCAGCCTGTCCGAGGCCGGCGGCTCGCTGCACAGTTTGCAGAACGATGTGGCGGCCATCGTCACCGTGCTGGATGTGATCCGCTCGATTGCCGACCAGACCAACCTGCTGGCGCTCAATGCCGCCATCGAGGCCGCCCGGGCCGGGGACGCGGGGCGCGGCTTTGCCGTGGTGGCCGATGAGGTGCGTGCACTGGCCAGCCACACCCAGCGCAGCACCCAGCAAATCCAGGCCACCCTCGAAACCCTGGAGCGGACCACCGCCAGCGTGGTGGGCTCGATGCAGCAGTCCAGCGACGCCGGGCAGGGCGCCAGCACCCAGGCGGCCCAGGCCGGCCAGGCGTTGGGCACCATCGTCGGGCTGATCGGCACTATCAACGAAATGAACGCACACATTGCCGGCGCGGCCCAAGAGCAGACCGCGGTGGCCCACGAGATCAACCACAGCGTGCATCAGATTGCCGACGCCATCGACAGCGTCGCCGAACAGACCCGTACCGGTGTCCAGACCAGTGAGGCGCTGCACACCATCGGCCATCGCCTGCAGCAGTTATTGGGGCAGTTCAGGATCTGACTTAATGCCTTATTGGGTATCCTGTGTCGCTGACACCGCGCTGTCGTGCAGCAGACATGGGGCCAGGTAGGAGCGCGCTTGCCCGCGACCGAGTGCGAAGCGCTCGCAAAATTTTCGCAACGCTGAAAATCTACAGCGAATGACCGCAAAATCTTGGAAACGCCACAAATTTACGACTGCTAACGCAGCCGGTCGCGGGCAAGCGCGCTCCTACAGCCAGCCTGCGTTGGCAGCGTGCCCGTGAGCGCTACCAGTTATAGCTGACGGCGCCCACCAGGCTGCGCTCGTCGCCATAGCGGCAGGAGTTGGCACAGTACATATAGCGTTCGTTGGTCAGGTTCTGCGCGCGGGCGCTGAGTTGCCAGTGCGCGTCCAGTGCGTAACCACCTGCCGCCTTGGCGCCGCGCCAAGGCGGTATGCCGTGGTGCAGCAGACATGGGGCCAGGTAGGAGCGCGCTTGCCGGAATGCCGGACCACCGCGACCGAGTGCGTAGCAGTCGTAAATTTTCAGCGTTTCCGAGATTTTGCGGTCATTCGCTGTAGATTTTCAGCGTTTACGAGATTTTGCGAGCGCTAGCGCACTCGGTCGCGGGCAAGCGCGCTCCTACAGCCAGCCCCGCGTTGGCAGCGTGACCGTGAGTGCTACCAGTTATAGCTGACGGCGCCCACCAGGCTGCGCTCGTCGCCATAGCGGCAGGAGTTGGCGCAGTACATATAACGCTCGTTGGTCAGGTTCTGCGCGCGGGCGCTGAGTTGCCAGTGCGCGTCCAGTGCGTAGCTGATGCGCGCATCGAACAGGGTGTAGGCGGCAATCTTGCGGTCGCTGATGCTGGGCAGGGTGTGGGTGGTGCCGTTGTAGCGTGCGCCGGCGCCGACGCTGACGTCGCGCAGGCCCAGCGCTGCCAGGCGGTAGTCCAGCCACAACGAGGCGCTGTGGTAAGGCGTGCCTTCGATGCGTGAGCCCTCCAGCTGCGCGTCGTTGTCGGCGATGACATGGGCGTCGGTGTAGGCGTAGCCGGCGCTGAACCCCAGGTTTTCGCTCAGTTGCCCCTTGGCCTCGATTTCAAGGCCTGTGCTGCGCTCCTTGCCGGTCTGCTCGTCGAAGTCCGAGCCTGGAATCGAACTGGTGACATTGCTTTGCGTCAATTGGTATAGCGCCGCACTGATCAGCAGCTCGCGGTCTGCGGGCTGGTAACGCAGGCCGATCTCGTACTGTTCGCCCTCGGTGGGCTTGAAGGCCTTGCCATCGCTGCCGCTGCCGCTGGCCGGCAGGAACGACTGGCTGTAACTCACATAGGCCGCCACGCCGTTGTCGGTCAGGTACACCAGGCCTACTCTGCCGGTGAGCTGGCTGTCGTCCGTGGTGGTCCGGGCGCCGTCGCGGTAGGTGCGCGTGGTGCTGTCGGCCCAGTCCTGGCGCAGGCCCAGCAAACCCACCCAGTGCTGGTCGAATTTTGCCTGCTCCTGCAGGTACAGGCCCAGTTGCCGCGCATGCAGGTCCGAACCGCGATCAATGCTGCGATCGACCTGCGGCAGGTTGCCGTACACCGGGTTGGCAAGGTCCAGCGCCGGGGCATTGCCGCTGTAGCGGTGGCTATCGTAGGTCTTGCGGTAGTAGTCCAGGCCCGCCAGGACGGTGTGTTGCCAACGGCCGGCGTCCAGGTCCAGTTGCAGGCTGTTGTCGCTGGTCCAGCCGGTGGCCAGGTCTTCGCGGCTGTTATAGCTGCGCGACAGTTGCGACAGGTTCGGCCCGCTGATGCGGCTGGTGTTGAGGGTGATGTAGTCGTAGTCGACGCGTGACTCGAAGTAACGCACCGCCTGGCGCAGTTGCAGGTGCTCGTTGAAGCGGTGCTCGAACAGGTAGCCGGCGGTGTGCACGGTACCGTCGTAATCGTCGTAATCCGGCTCGCCGGCAAACAGGTCGTACGGCACCTTGTAGCCCGGGTTGGGGCTGTACACCGTCAGGTCATAGCGCATCGGCGGGGTCAGGGTGGTGCGGGTGCGTTGCGCGGTGGCCAACAGGGTCAGGCGCGTGTCGTCGGCGATTTGCCAGGCCAGTGCCGGAGCAATATAGGTTTTGTCGTCGTCGATGGCATCAAAGGCGGTGCCGCTGTCACGCTGCAGCGCTGTCAGGCGATAGCTGAAACGGCCTTCGTCGTCCAGCGCACCGCTGTGGTCGGTGGACACCTGGCGGCGCTGGTGATTGCCGTATTCCAGGTTGATTTCATGCAGCGGGCCGAGGGTCGGGCGCTTGCTGACGGTATTGATCAGGCCGCCGGGCGCCAACTGGCCGTACAGCACCGAGGAAGCACCCTTGAGCACCTCGACCCGCTCCAGGCCATAGGGCTCCTGGCCGCCTTCGAACTGGGTGCTCTGCATTTTCATGCCGTCGCGCAACACGCCGCCGGTGCGCGGGCCGATGTCGAAGCCGCGCAGGCGGTAGTCGTCGGCCACGCGGCTGTAGCCATTGGGCTGGGCGACCACGCCTGGGGTGTAGTTGAGCACGTCGGCCAGGCTGCTGTGCTGGCGCTCGATCAGCGCTTCACGAGTGATCACCGAGATCGACTGCGGGGTTTCCATCAGCGGCGTATCGGTTTTGGTGGCGCTGGCACTGTGGGTGGCCACGCGGCTGTAGGCCGGACCCCAGGCGTCTTGTGCAGGGCTTGCGCCCTGGATATCGATGGGCGCCAGTTGCACGCTGGCTTCACGTCGCGGCTCGACGCTCAAGGTGCCGCCGGGGGTAAGGCTCAACTGCAACGGCAAACCCTGCAGCACTTGTTGCACGGCCTGCTCGGCGCTGTAGCGACCACGCAATGCCGAAGCCTTCAGGCCACGGGTCAGCCCCGCACTGAAGGCGATGCCCCGGCCGCTTTGCCGGGCAATGGCGGTCAGGGTCGCGTCCAGCGCGGCAGGCGGCAGGTCAAAATCGAGCAGTTGCTGGCGCATGGCGGGTGCCGGCGCCGGTTCGGCCACGCTGTCGAGTGCGGTCAGGCTCAAGGCCAGGGCCAGGGGAGAAAGGGTCAAGCGCAGGGGCACAAGCATGGCGGCGGTCTTCATGAGGTCAGTCGATACCAGCCTTGTGGCGCGAGCGGGGTGTTTATTAACGGGCTGCAAAAATTATTGTGCGCGCAGGTCGATATGCGTCCACCAACCCAGGGGTTGCCGGACGCTGATGGGCAGCACCTCCTGCAAGGTGCGCAGGGTCTGTTCGCTGTCGTCGAGCCGGAACACCCCGGAAACGCGCAAGGCGCCGGCCTCGGGCGTGATCCGCATCCAGCCGTGGCGGTAAGGGCGCAAGGCCTGGATGACCGTGTCCAACGATTGATCATGCACTTCCAGCAGGCCGTCTTCCCAGGCGGCAGCGCGGGCCTGGCTTGGGTCCAGCCGACGCACGTTGTGGCCATCGAGCCAGGCCCCCTGGCCAGTGCGCAGTTCAAGTGGCGCTGCATGGGCCACCGAGACCTGCACCCTTGAGGACTGCACCCACACCTGCGCCCCGCGCTGATCCAGGGCGACGCTGAACTGCGTGCCCAGCGCCCGGGCTTCACCAAAGCGGGTGCGCACCACCAGCGGCCGCACCGGGTCGGCGGCCACTTCGATATTCAAGGCGCCCTCATGCAGGATCAGCGTGCGTTGCTGCGCCTTGAAATCCAGATCGACCCGGCTGCCGGCATTGAGCAGTACCCGGCTGCCATCGACGAGGGTGAACGGCCGGCGCTGCGCCACCCCGGTGTGCAGATCGGCGGCCAGGTGCGGCCATAGCCCCTGGCTGTGTAGCCATGCCGCACCCAGACCGAGCCCGGCGATACCCAGCGCCCCGCGCAGCAGGTGCCGACGCCCGGCCCCGGCCCGCAGCAACAGCTCGCGTGATTGCTCGGGCGCCTGGCTGAACGCCTGGCCCAGGCGTTGCTCCAGACGCTGCCAGGCCTGGCGGTTGTCGGCATTGGCGTGCAACCACTGCTCGAAGTGCTGCTGCTCGACGGCGGTCATGTGCCCTGAGCGTTGCAGTGCCAGCCATTCGATGGCTTCGGCCACTGCCTGCGGCAAATGGCCTGCGCTCATGCCGGTTCCAGCGCCAGGTAGCACAGGCCCAGCGCCTTGACCACATAGGCATGCACACGCGGCGCAGAAATGCCCAGGCGCTGGCCGATTTCGGCGTAGGTCAGGCCATCCAGCTGGCTGTACAGGAACGCACTGCGGCCCATGGGTGACAAGCCTTCCAGAAGGCTGTCCAGCGCGCACAAGGCTTGCAGGGCCTGGGCCTGTTCCTCGGCCGAAGGGGCATAGGTAAAAGGCTGCTGCGCGAGGGTTTCAAGGTAGGCGCGTTCCAGGTCACGGCGGCGCCAGGAAGCAAACACCAGGCGCTTGGCGATGGTCGTCAACAAGGCCCGCGGCTCGCGGATGGCCTGCAGGTCAGGTGCAGCCACCACTTGGGCAAAGGTTTCCGCCGCCATGTCGGCGGCTTCTTCCCGGCAGCCCAGCCGCGCCCGCAACCGCCCCAACAGCCAGTTATGATGATCGCCAAATAATTGATGCAGCACACGGTTGCGGGCACTGAGAGGCGTGGCAGTGGAAGCGAGTGGCGTCATGGCTTAAAAGGTAATGAAAATTGTTATCAAATGATGCCGGTAAGCCACCGGCGATGCAACAGGTGTGTCTTCAGCCGTTGTACTGCAGGGTCTGGATCAACAGGTGAGTGAGGGGGGACGCTTCACCACGCTGCGTCGAGTAAAGGTGGTACCCGCCTGGTGCATGCCAGCCATGCCTCATTACCGCCAGTAAGGCGCCTGAATCCAGATGAGCCTGGGCAAGATCCAGTGGCACATACGCCAGTCCGTGACCTGCCAGTGCGGCGCGCAGCACCTGATTGAAGCTGTCGAAGCTCAGGCGTGCCTCGATCTCGATCCGCAAAGATTGTCCGGCCTGGTTCAATACCCAACCTGGTCGGGGGCCGCCGGGGCCTGCGCGTAAGGCAATGCACGGCTGACCGGCCAGCTCGTGCGCCGTGTCCGGCAGGGACCGACCGACCCTGCAAGCGGGCGCGCACACCAGCGCCATCGGTAGGTTGGGACCTATACGCACCGCCGTGTTGTCCTTGGGCGGTTCATCGCCCAAGCGCACAGTGAAGTCATAACGTGCCTCGTTTTCGACAGTCCTGTTATCGGCATACAGTTCGATGCTCAGTTGCGGATGGGCGGCCAGCAGCGGCGACAGCCTGGGCCAGAGTAGGGTGTCGATGGCGTGCTCGGTCGCCCCTATGCGCAAGGTGCCGGCCACGATCTGCCCGGACTGAGCGATCAAGCGCAACTGGGCTTCGATGGCCTGCAATCTGGGCTGCACGCCATCAAGCAGGCGTTGGCCGGCTTCGGTCACTGACACGCTGCGTGTGGTGCGGGTCAGCAGGCGAACGCCCAGATGCTCTTCGAGCTTGCCGATGGTGTGGCTGAGCATTGATTGTGAAACCTGGAGCCGGGCCGCTGCGCGCGTGAAGCTGCGTTCGTGAGCCACTGCGATCAGGGCAAGCAGGTCGACGTAGGGGGTTTTGCGCATTTATCGATCCAGTGCATGAATGTTGCAAGTTGTAACTAAGCGCTGTAACCAGAGTGACTGCCTGCGCGGTTGTTGCTTTGGTAAAACAAGGGGGACAGAGGCAAACGCGATCCTGATGCTTGTTCGCTTAGCGTTCCAGCTTTTTCTTATTTATCGATCTGGCTCATGTAGCCATTCGCCGTAGCGTTACGACGTGCAGCAGCCGGCGGGTTAAATTGCGGCCTTGCGAACATGCCGGGTGGGCATGCAATCAAACGCTCTCGATGAAGGAACAGGCTATGGCCCCTGACTGCACCGACAATCCGCCGATCGAATTAAATGACGATGAAGCGCTCTTGCTTGAGCAGATGCCACATCTCTTGAGTGGTATCGGCCAGTCAAGACGTACGTTCATGATCACCTCGGCGGCAGGCGGGCTTGGACTGTTCGCGGCCAATCTGCTGGCCCAGGAGTCGGCTCTGGCCTCGATGCCCCTGGCCGAAGGTGCCGTGACAGCACCCATCAAGGCGCAAAACGTCGTCAAGGTCGCGCTGTCGGTCAACGACCATTGGCAGACTCTGGAACTGGACTCGCGCACGGTACTGCTCGACGCACTGCGTGAACATCTGGGCCTGACCGGCTCCAAGAAAGGTTGCGATCAGGGGCAGTGTGGCGCCTGCACGGTCTTGATCAATGGCAAACGGGTACTTGCCTGTCTGACCCTGACGGCCTCGCTTGCGGGACGCAAGGTCACCACCATCGAGGGCCTGGCCCAAGGCGAGCGCCTGCACCCTGTGCAGGCGGCCTTTATCCAGAACGATGCCTTCCAGTGCGGGTATTGCACACCAGGCCAGATCTGCTCGGCGGTGGGCATGCTCGACGAGGCGCAACGCGGCGACATCAGCCATGTCAGTGCCGACCCACGCCAGCCAGTGGCTTATCTGAGCAACGATGAGATCCGTGAGCGCATGAGCGGCAATATCTGCCGTTGTGGCGCGTACCCGGGCATCGTTGCCGCTGTGCAGCAGGTGCACTCAGGCCGCCAGGCCGTTCAAACCTGGGGTTTTGCCAGCGAAACGCAATTGGCAATGATCAGCCAGGAGGGTGGTCATGAGACCGTTTGAGTATGTAAGGGCACAGGATGTGGCGTCGGCGACCACTGCTGTCGTGGCTACCGCACAAGCCCGGTTTCTGGCAGGCGGCACCAACCTGCTGGACCTGATGAAAGAGGACGTCGAGCAACCCACGCGCCTTGTGGACATTTCGCAGTTGCCCTTGGCACGGATCCAGCGTAGCCGGGCCGGCCTGTCCCTGGGGGCTTTGGCCAGCAATACCGAAACGGCCAACCATCCGCTGGTGCGCGAGCAGTACCCGTTGTTGTCACAGGCCATTGTCGCCGGTGCCTCCGGGCAGTTGCGCAACATGGCCACCAATGGTGGAAACCTGTTGCAGCGCACCCGTTGCAATTATTTCTACGACACCGCGATGCCGTGCAACAAACGCCACGCCGGCAGCGGCTGTGGGGCCCGCGAGGGGCTTAACAGGATCCATGCGATTCTGGGTTGGAGCGAGTCGTGCGTGGCCACCTATCCCGGCGACATGGCCAACGCGTTATACGCGCTCGATGCCAACATCCGGGTTCGCAGCGCCAGCGGGCAGGAGCGGCTGATGCCGATCGGCGATCTTCATCGCCTGCCGGGCGACACCCCGCAACGCGATACCAGCCTTGAGCCGGGCGACCTGATCATGGCCATTGAACTGCCGGTGTCGGCTGGTGATTTTGCGGCCAATTCGTACTACCTCAAGGTACGCGACCGGGCCTCCTATGCCTTCGCGATGGTCGCGGTTGCCGCAGCCCTGCAGCTCAAGGGCAGCACTATCGTCAAGGCGCGGATCGTGCTGGGCAGCGTGGCGCACAAGCCTTGGCGCAGCGCCGCAGCCGAGGCGCTGCTGACCGGACAGCCCGCCAATGAACAGACCTTCCGCCTGGCCGCCCAGGCAGCCCTGCGCGACGCTCGCCCACTCGACCACAACGCCTACAAAGTGGAACTGAGCCAGCGATCGGTAGTGCGCGCATTGATGCGTGCGGCCCACCTGGCCTGACTGCAAGGAGTACCCGCATGGCACGCTATCTAGGTAAGAAAACAACCCGCGTCGACGGCATCGCCAAGGTAACGGGCAAGGCCAAATACACTGCCGAGTTTCAGGTGCCGCACCTGGCTTATGGCTTTGTGGTCCTCTCCACCGTGACCAAGGGCAGGATTACCCGCATCGATACCCGCCAGGCTGAACAGGCCGTCGGAGTGGTGCGGGTGTTCACCCATCTCAATGCTGGTCGTCTGGGCGAGGCGCCCAAGGCTGGCGCAACGCCGCAATGGTCCTGGCCATTGCAGAGCGATCAGGTATTTTTCAATGGCCAGCCGATTGCCCTGGTGGTGGGCGAAACCTATGAGCAGGCGCGGCATGGGGCACGGTTGTTGAGCGTTTCGTACCAGACCGACGCGCACCAGACTGACCTTGAACAGGTCTTGGATCGCGCCGTCGCCGCCCCCGGGAACGTGCCACCCCGGGGCAATCCGGCCGCGGCACTGCAACACGCTGCTGTCAAGGTCAGCGCCCAGTACCGGATTCCTGTCGAGCATCACAATCCGATCGAGCCGCACGCGGCCATCGCTTTCTGGAAGGGCGAGCAGTTGACGGTGTTCGACAAGACCCAGAACGTCTACGGTGTACAAAAGCACCTGGCCGAAGGCCTTGGAGTGCCGGCCAGCCAGATTCGCGTGATCTCGCCTTTTGTAGGGGGGGCCTTCGGCGCTTCGCTAAAGCCCAATTACTACCCGTCCCTGACCGCCATGGCTGCCCGTGAACTCAAGCGTCCGGTCAAGGTAGTACTGACCCGGGCTCAGATGTTCACCGCGCACGGCTATAGGCCTCAGACCCTGCAAAAGGTCAGCCTGGGGGCCGACCGTGACGGCAAGTTGCAGGCCATCATTCAAGAGGCCTTTCATAACACCTCGTCGTTTGAAGCCTTTTCGGACAACACCACAGGGTTTATCCGCCAGGTGTATGCCTGTCAAAACCTCGACGCGCCTCTCAAGATCGCCGCCACCGATATGGCCAGCCCCACCTGGATGCGTGCGCCTGGCGCGGTCAGCGGCATGTTTGCGCTGGAAAGTGCCATGGATGAACTGGCCTACGCCCTCAAAATCGACCCGCTGCAACTGCGTCTGGTCAATTACGCGCAGGTCGACCCTGAAAGCGGCAAGCCTTTTTCCAGCAAGGCCTTGCGTGAGTGTTACCTGCTGGGGGCCGAGAAATTCGGTTGGAGCAAGCGCATGCCCGAACCGCGCTCGATGCGTGACGGCAAACTGTTGGTGGGGTGGGGCATGGCCACCAGTGTGTGGGGCGCCTTTCAGCAGCCGGCCAGTGCGAACGTGACCTATCACATCGACGGTACTGCCAGTGTCTCCAGCGCCACCAGCGACATCGGGCCGGGCACCTACACGGTCATGACCATGATTGCGGCCGAGTTTCTGGGCATTGAACTGGGCCAGGTCAAGTTCGAACTGGGCGATACGCGTCAGCCCCAGGCGCCGGCACAGGGCGGCTCGTGGACGACGTCCAGCGTCGGTTCGGCGGTTCGCGGTGGGGCGTTGACCATCACGGCACGGCTGCTCGAACTGGCCAACCGCGAAATCGCCTCGCCGTTGCAAGGGGTAGAAGCTGGTGAGGTGGAAATGCTCGGGGAACGACTGCAGCTCAAGTCCGATCCGTCGCGCGCTGTGGACATCGCCCAGGTCATGCGTTGCAACGACATCCGGGAAATCAGCGAGACTTATCACAGCACACCTTCACCGGAGCGGGAAAAGTATGCCTCGCTGGCTCATGGTGCCCAGTTCGTCGAGGTCAAGGTGGATCCCGAGCTGGGGGTCGTCAAGGTCACGCGAGTGGTCGAGATTAGTGCCTGCGGTAAGATCCTCAACCCACTGGCCTCGCATAGTCAGGAGATAGGTGGGGTGGTGTGGGGCATCGGCATGGCGCTGGAAGAGGCCACAGAAGTCGATCACCGTTATGGACGCATCATCAATGCCAGCCTGCAGCATTACCATGTGCCGGTAAACGCTGACATCCACAGCATCGAAACCCTGTTTGTCGAAGAAGACGACACGGTGGTCAACCCGTTGGGCGTCAAGGGCATGGGCGAGCTGGGGATGGTAGGCATTCCGGCCGCCATTGCCAATGCGGTCTGGCACGCCACCGGCCGACGTATCCGCGACTTGCCCATCACACCGGAAAAACTGCTGTGAACCGTGCAGGAGGTGGGCATGGACAGCATTGATGTCATGGTCTTGCGCGCGGCACGTGACTGGTCACTGACCGGTCACCGGGTGGTGCTGGCCACAGTGGTCAGAACCTGGGGCTCTTCGCCGCGCCCGGTAGGGGCGATGATGGTTTTGCGCGAGGACGGGCGGACGATTGGCAGTGTTTCGGGCGGGTGCATCGAAGATGATCTGATTGAGCGTTACACCCACGCATATGGCGGTGCCGGCTTGCCTGATACGCCTGTGCAGGTGGTACGTTACGGCGTCAGTGCCGACGAAGCACACCGGTTTGGTCTGCCGTGTGGCGGCACCCTGGAGTTGGTACTGGAGTTTTCGCCCGACCTCGACACGCTGAAGGAGCTGATGACCCGGCTGGAAACCGGCGCCCTGGTGCAACGCACGGTCTGCCTGACCGAAGGCAGCGTGCAGCTCAAGCCCGGAACCGTTGCGCAAGCGCCTGGTTTCGATGGGCGGTACCTTGTCAATACACTCGGTCCTGGCTATCGGTTACTGTTGATCGGCGCCGGTGCCTTGGCGCAATACCTCTCGACCATGGCGCAGTTCAACGGCTTTACGGTTACGGTGTGCGATCCTCGCCTGGAATACATGGCGGCCTGGGCCGTCACCGGCGTTCATCTGGACACGCAAATGCCCGATGACGCGGTGCGCACCTTCAAACCCGACCCGCGCAGTGCCGTGATTGCCCTGACTCATGATCCCCGGCTGGACGATCTGGCGCTGCTGGCCGCGCTGCACAGTCCGGCTTTTTACGTCGGCGCCATTGGCTCGCGGCGCAACAACCAGCAGCGCCGTGAGCGGTTGATAACTTACTTTTCTGAAACTGCAGAGTCGTTGCAGGACTTGCGCGGTCCCATCGGCCTTTATATCGGCAGCAAGACCCCGGCCGAAATCGCAGTGAGTGTCATGGCCGAAGTGCTGGCCATCAAGAACGGTGTAACGGTGCCTGCGTCCATGTCAGTGGCCCAGGCCAAGCAACAGCATGAAGCGGCCCGCGCCACTCAGATCCATTAATGAATCAAGGAGGTCAAGGGACAATGCGATCAATAAGGGTAATCACAGCAGGTCTTGTATTGAGTGCTCTGGCAACCGGTGCCGATGCTCAGGCGCGCATTTCGATTTTATCCGAATGGGGTCAGGTCTCGGCCACGCTCGGCGACAATCAGGCCGCGCAGGCATTGCTCAAGGCGTTGCCGGTCACCGTGGAAATGAGCGATCACTTGCGCCAGGAAAAGACCGGCAGCCTGTCAGCGCCCTTGCCGCATGCACCACGCCAGCAAGACTTTGCCAAAGGCACCCTGGGACTGTGGGGGCCTGATCACTTCGTTATCTACTACCGTAGCGGTCGGGTCCCGCAGCCCGGAATTGTCGTGCTGGGCCAGGTGACTGGCGATGTCTCGATATTCGATCGTCCCGGCACGGTGACTGTGCGTATCGAACGGGTCGATTAACCGCTATGGCGCAGCGCGGCAATCAGCAGTGCCATGGCCCCGGACGTCTGCCGCCGGCTTGAGTAGAACAGATGGTAGCCGGTCCAGTAGGGACTCCAGTCCTGCAGGACATGCACCAGATGCCCGCTGTCGATGTAGGGCAAGACCAGGTCCTGGGGAACATAGGCAATGCCCAGGCCGGCCACGGCAGCATCGCGGCAATCGTAGATACTGTTGAACACCATTTGGCCGTCGACCCGCACGTTGACAATGCGCTCGTGCTGCTCGAATTCCCACGGCCATAAGCCGCCATAGGTAGGCAGTCGCAGGTTGATGCAGTTGTGTTGCAACAGGTCGTCAGGCTGGTGGGGAACCGGGTGCTCGGCAAAGTAGCGGCGGGTGGCGACGGCCGCGAAACGCACATCAGGGCTGATGCGCACGGCAATCATGTCCTGCGGCACAGCCTCGCTGAGCCGCACGCCGGCATCGAATTGCTTGGCGGCGATGTCGGTCAAACCGTTATCGGCACACAGCTCTACCTTGATGCCGGGATACAAAGGCAAGAATGACTTGAGCCTTGGCGCGATCACTGTCCTGATGGGGTGGTCGGAGGCGGTGATTCTGATCGTGCCTGTCGGGTTGTCGCGCAACTCGGACAAGGCAGCCAGCTCGGCGTCGATTTCGGCAAACTGCGGCGCCACATGCACCAGCAGCCGCTCGCCCGCCTCGGTGGGTATCACTCGACGCGAGTTGCGGATCAGCAACCGTACCCCCAGCTTCTTTTCCAATCCGCTCACGGCATGGCTGACGGCCGTCTGCGACAGTCCAAGATGGGCGGCGGCTCGGGTAAAGCTTCTTTCGCGGGCCACGGCAAAGAACACCTTCAGGCCCGGGAAGGAATCACGCAGCAGGTTATCGTGCATGCAGGCAACGGCTCAATGGTGGCGGTATCGGTATGCCTATAATGCCCCGTTTGTGCCCTTGCCGACTATGACAATGCCTGATAGGGCCCGGTGTGCGTGTGGCACCGCAGGCTCACTGAAATGGCTGCAACGCATTGCCACGCGTGCCCTTGAGCTGGCACACGGCGGTGGGCTTGACCAGCCCGAAGGTGGACACCGCCATCATCCCGCCAGTGGTACCGCTGGGCACCGAGCAGTTGTAGTCGCCGGCCGAAGTCCTGGCGGTGAAGTAGGTCTGCATGGAGTCGCTGCGCACATTGGACACGCGTGAGACCGACTCGCCGGTGTTGGTTTCGGCCAGGGTCTTGAGGTGATCCTCGGTGGGCTTCATATTGCTGCACCCGGCAACAGCGATGAACAGGGCGCTCAGCAGGGCAAGACGGGTAGCAGGGGCATGCAGTTTCATCGGACTTCTTCCTTGGGCTATCGGTTTTTTCGACGCGCAACGAGGCCTCGCATGGGCGATTTGCCGTGCGTGCGCTGCGTTGAGTGGGTGAGAAAAACTATAACGATGCCCCGTGCCCCGGTCATTAGCACACGTGTACTAGTGGCCAATGCCTATCAGCCAAGGTGATTTCATGACCTTTGCAGGTCTACAACGTAAGAACGGCACGATCCCGCAGGAGCGACCACCGGTCGCGAAAGCTACAGCACAGGCGCGGCAGGGGGCTGGCTGGGCTGGCTCCTTCGCGACCGTTGGTCGCTCCTACGCAGTTGATGAGACCGATGGATTCTGGACCCGCCGCTGGTGCTTCTTCAGGCGATAGGCAAATTGCGCCCGGCTCAGGCCCAGCAAGCGGGCGGCGGCGGCCAGGTTGCCGGCACTGTGCTGCAAGGCCTCGGTGACCAGCCGCGCCTCCAGCCCTTCGATAGAGAAGCCCGGGTCCTGCTGCCCCAACGTTTCCAGTAACGCCGGCGCTGCGGTGGCAGCCGAGGCGGCCTGGCGCAGGGCGGCGGTCGACAGGCTGCCGTGGCCGTCGACTTCGTAAGGGTCCGATGGCATCGGTTCATTGCGAAACAGGTGCACCAGATCAATGGGCTGGCCGTCATCGCTGGCAATCAGGCCGCGCTCGATCAGGTTCTGCAGCTCGCGCACGTTGCCCGGAAAGGGGTAGCGCAGCAGTACCTTGAGCGCCCGCATGGTCAGACCGGCCGGGGTGCGCGCATAGTCCTGGCAAAAGCGCTTGAGAAACGCGTCGATCAGCAACGGAATGTCATCGCGGCGTTCGCGCAGCGGCGGCAGGGCGATGGGGTAGACATTGAGGCGGTAGAACAGGTCTTCGCGAAAGGAGCCATCCGCCACCGCCTGGCGCAGGTCGATATTGGTGGCCGCCACCACACGCACATCCACCTTGATCTCGCGCACCCCGCCGATGCGTTCGATTTCCCGTTCCTGCAAGGCACGCAGCAACTTGCTTTGCCCCGGCAGGCTCAGGCAGGTGATTTCGTCGAGAAACAGCGTCCCGCCCTGGGCGCGCTCGAAGCGCCCGGGCCTTGAATGCGTAGCGCCGGTGTAGGCCCCGCGCTCGACCCCGAACAACTCGGCTTCGATCAGGTTGTCCGGAATCGCCGCACAATTGAGGGCCACGAAGGGGCTGTCACGGCGACGGCTGAGCTGGTGCAGCTGGCGGGCAAACATTTCCTTGCCCACCCCGGACTCGCCGCTGATCAACACGGTGGCCGGGGTCAGGGCGACCCGCTGCAGCGCCTGGCTGGCGGCATTGAAGGCGGCGCTGGCGCCGATCAGGGTCGGTGGCGCGCTGCCCGTTGCGGCTTTGGCTGGCGGTGTACCGGGTTGGAGCGCGACGTCGGGGCGGGGCACGGCCTGCGAGGCATTCAGGTAGCCCAGATCCTGCCCGACATCGCCCCACTGTTCGGCAGTCTTGCCGATGACCCGGCAACAGTCGTGGCCCATGCCGCGGCACTGCACCTCGCGAAAAATCACCATCTGCCCGAACAGGCCACTGACGAAACCGATGGCGTAGCCGATTTCGGTCCAGCACACCGGGTCCTGGCCAATGCCGTAGGCGGCCAGATGCTCATCGGCCTCGCAGGAATGGTGCCAGAGAAACTCGCCTTCATAGAAGCCCGAATCAGCGTCGAACTTGAAGTGCAGCGGTTGCACCTTGGCCATGCCTTCGAGGGTGTGCAGGTGGGTGCCGGCGCGAAACACGGCGGCGGCATCGGCATGCGGCCAGCGCTCGCGGATCAGCCGTGCGTCGCGGGCGCCGCAGCCGTAGCCGGTGCGGGTGAACAGGCCACGCGCCTGCTCCAGCCCCAGGCGCTCGATGATCTCGCGGCGCAAGGCGCCGAACGAAGAGCTGTGCAACAGCAGCATGCGCTGGTCATTGAGCCAGATACGCCCGTCTTCGGGAGAAAAGAACAGGCAGTCGGTCAGCTCGGCCGGGGTGGGCGAGCTGCTGTCGCTCAATTGCCGGCTATCGCCGCGCGGATGGTAGTCGGCAGGGTCAGGCTGGGCATCGTGAGGGTGAGTCATTGTTCGGCCCCTGTAACGCTGGGTTAACGATATGAACAACCGGTGAGATAGTTATTAAACATAACCTTCTCAAATGAACAAGCGTCTGGTTGCAGGTTTTTACCGGGCCTGAGCAGCAGGCCAAGGCACGAGCCGTGCAAAGCCGCCGGGCAGACGCATCGACCTTTTATTTTCGAAGGCCGGCTGCCCGACGGCACAGCCCTTGCTCAAGGCTTGTTGCGGCGTTTACACCGTTCAAGACCGGTGCAAGCGATGACAATGATAAGAACCGGAGTTGCCATGTCAGTGACTGAAACCACCCCTTTGTTGCACCGTGCGCTTACGTGCGAATGCCTGTTCAACGGCGACTGGATTCCCGGCTCGGGAACCGTGCTGCCGGTGATCGAACCCGCCACCGGCGAGCCCTTGATGCGCTGCGCCATGGCCACGCCCGACGACATGGCCCAGGCCTGCGAGCAGGCCGCGAAGGCCCAGCCGGCCTGGGCCGCGCTGGGCCCGCGTGAACGCGCCGAGATTTTTCGCAAGGCGGCTGCCGTGGCGCAGCAGGCCTTTGCCGAGCTGGCACTGTATGTGGCCCGGGAAACCGGCGGCGCCTTGTTCAAGGGCGAGCATGAGGTGCGCGAGGCCATCGTGCTGCTGCACCAGGCGGCAGGGTTGTTGTCGCAACCGCACGGGCTGGTGCTGCCCAGCGCCGCAGGGCGGTTGTCATACGCCAAGCGCCTGCCGCACGGGGTGGTCGGGGTGATCTCGCCGTTCAATTTCCCGCTGATCCTGTCGTTGCGCTCGGTGGCACCGGCGCTGGCCGCCGGCAATGCGGTGGTGCTCAAGCCCGACCCGCAGACACCGGTCAGCGGCGGTTTTCTCATCGCCCGGCTGTTCGAGGCGGCCGGCCTGCCCAAGGGACTGTTACAGGTGTTGCCAGGCGATGCCCCGGTGGGTGAGGCGCTGTGCCGTGACCCGCATGTGCGCATGATCGCCTTTACCGGCTCGACCGATGCCGGGCGCAAGGTGGCCGCCGTGGCCGGGCAGAGCCTGAAAAAAGTGGCGCTGGAACTGGGCGGCAAGAACCCGCTGATCATTCTCGAAGACGCCGACCTGGACCAGGCCGCCAATAATGCGGCCTGGGGCGCCTGGCTGCATCAAGGGCAGATCTGCATGGCCACCGGTCTGATCCTGGTGCATGAGTCCATCGCCGAGGCATTCACCCGCAAGCTGGTGGCCAAGGCCCGGGCGCTGACCGTGGGCAATGCCGCCCGTGGCGAAGCGGCGCTGGGGCCGTTGATCAACGCGCGGCAATTGCAGCGCGTGCACGACATCGTCAACGACAGTGTGCAGGCCGGTGCCCGGCTGGAAACGGGGGGCGACTACGACCGGCTGTTCTACCAGCCCACCGTGCTTAGCGGGGTGCGTCCGGGCATGCGGGCGTTCAAGCACGAGATCTTCGGCCCGGTGGCGGTGGTGGTCAGTTTTGCCAGCGACGAAGAGGCCATCGAACTGGCCAACCGTACCGAATACGGCCTGGCGGCGGCGGTGATCTCGCCTTCGGTGGGGCGCGCCATGGCCATCGGCGAGCAGCTTGACTGCGGCCTGCTGCACATCAACGACCAGACCGTGGCCGACGAATGCAGCAACCCCTTTGGCGGACGCGGCGCCTCCGGCAATGGCGGCAGCGTGGGCGGGCCGGCCGACTGGGACGAATACAGCCAGTGGCAGTGGGTCACGGTCAAGAATGTGCCGCCTGCCTATCCCTTCTGATTCCCCTTTGCCTTACAACAATAAACAAGAGGGCTGAACATGAACCTGCACAATAAAACCCTGGTAGTGACTGGCGTGGCATCTGGCATTGGTGCCGAGGTGGCCCGGCTGGCGCGCTTTCAAGGCGCCCGCGTAATCGGCGTGGATCGCCATGAGCCGCAACTGACCCTGGACGGTTTCTTCCAGGCCGACCTCGGTGATGCAGCCAGCATCGAGGCGTTGGTGGCTCGCCTGCCGGAGCGGGTCGATGCGCTGTGCAACATTGCGGGGGTGCCCGGCACGGCGCCGGTCGAGGCCGTGGCCACGGTCAATTACCTGGGCGTGCGTCACCTCTCCCAAAAGCTGCTACCGCGTCTGCCTGCCGGCAGCAGCATCGTCAATGTGGCCTCGGTGCTGGGCGCGCAATGGCCGCAACGGCTTGAGCGGCACAAGGCCCTGGCGGCCACCCGCGACCACGCCGAGGCCTGTCAGTGGCTGGCGGCCAACCCGGTGGCGCAGGACGGTTGCTATCAGTACTTCAAGGAAGCGCTGATCGTCTGGAGCTTTGCGCAATCGCAGGCCTGGTTTCGCGACCACGGCGTGCGCCTGAACTGCGTGGCGCCGGGGCCGGTGTTCACGCCCATCCTGAGGGATTTTGTCAGCATGCTCGGGCCTGAGCGGGTGGCGCAGGACAGCACGCGCATGACGCGCCCGGCGCTGGCCGATGAAGTGGCGGCGGTGATTGCCTTTCTGTGCTCGGACGCGTCGCGCTGGGTCAATGGCGTCAACCTGCCGGTGGACGGAGGGCTGGCCGCGACCTATGTCTAGCAGCGTTTGACAACCCGCACCTCTGCGGCGCCTGTTGCACCGCTGTCGCCAGCAGAGCTGCCTCCCACAGGACTGTGGGGTCTTGAACAACAACAAAAATACAGGACTTACAAGATGCTCAAGCCATTCTTGCGGATCGTTGCGCCCATGACATTGTGTGCATTGTCGTCAGCCACCCAGGCCTATGACTTGCCCGGCCTCAATCTGGGCAGCACCAGCTTCTATGACGGCTCACCGGCGCCGGCCGGTCCCGGCTGGTACCTGGAGGAGTACCTGACGTATTCCCGGGCCAGCCGTTTCAACGACGCCAATGGCAACAAACTGCCATTGCCCCGGCAGGACCTGGAAGTGGTGGCGCCGACCACGCAGATCATTTACCTGGGTCAGCCGCTGGCCAACGGCGCCATGCCGGGCTTTACCGTCATCAATACTTCGCTGGCACACGTCGATGTCGACGATGGCCTGAACAATGCGGCGCTCAGTTCCCGTGCCGGTTTCGGTGATGTCATCGTCGGCCCTTTCCTGCAACTGCCGACCCTGACCCGCGCCGATGGCAGTCCCTTGCTGACCCAGCGCGTCGAGGTCGACGTGGCGATTCCGGTGGGCAGCTACGATCGCGGGCGTTCGATCAACCCCGGCAGCAACTTCTGGTCGTTCAATCCGTACTACGCGGCCACCTACTGGTTCAATCCCAAGTGGTCGGCCAGCGGGCGCTTCATGTACCTGTGGAACGGCAAGAACGATGACCCTCAAGTCGCTTTCGGCGAAGTCTCCGACACCCAGGCCGGTCAGGCGCTGCACGCCAACCTGACGTTGCAGTACGCCATCGACCAGTCGCTGAGCCTGGGGCTCAATGGCTATTGGTTGAAGCAGATCACCGACACCGAGGTCGACGGCCACGCCGTCAGCGGGCGCCGGGAAAAGGTCTGGGCCATCGGCCCGGGGCTGGTGTATGCGTTCAACAAGGAGAACGTGCTGTCGGTCAATGCCTACTTCGAGCAGGAGGCGGAAAACCGCACCCAGGGCAACAAGATGGTGCTCAATTGGTTGCATAAATTCTAGGTCTGTCGCGGTCATTCAATAGCGCGTGCTGCATGAATTGCATCCATAATGCGCCCTGGCCGCCCTTTGACAGAGGGCGCCAGGATTTCATGCAAATGCCGCCTTGCGAAGGGTCAGGCAGCCGTGACTTGACCGCATAAAAGGGCCTGGTGTGAAAGAAATACGCTCGCAGTGGAGCAGGGAGTGGGTCGCACGCAAATTTCCCGATAAATCCCAATGGCCGCGCATCCAGCGCCTGCTGCGCTTTGGCGGTGGCGCCTGTGTGTTGCATGGCCTGGGCTGGGGCATCTATTACGCCAGCCACGGCATGGATGTGCTGGCGTTACTGTTGTTTGCGCTGATGCTGCTAGGGTCGGCCTGCCTGTACCTGTCCAGAAAACTGGAGCGCTTCTCGCTGGGCACCATTGCTCATGTACTGGTGCTCATGACGTTGTTTGCCAGCATCGCCGACACACCGACGGCGGCGATTTCACGCTCGACGCATCTGTTCTTCATACCGATTGGCGTGGCGACGTTCTTGCTGTTTCGCAGCGAGGGTGTCTACCTGCGCTGGGTGTTCCCGAGCCTGTGTTTTGCCATGCTGGTGCTGCTGGCCATTCACCCGGTGAGTTTCGGCGCCCCGCTTGAACTGTTGCCGGCCGAGATTCATGAACTCGGTCATGCCTTGAATTGCCTCACGGCCATGGTGCTGACGATTGGTGTGCTGGCGATCTTTCGCGAAGACCTGAGCAGCAAGGTCGAGCAATACGCCGCGCTGGCCAGGGCCCTGGCCCAGCATGAACTGTGTGCTTTCATGCAACCGCAGGTCTCGACGCAAGGCCGGATTATTGGCGCCGAAGTGTTGCTGCGCTGGGACCGACCTGGTCATGGCGTGCAGTCACCGGCCGAGTTCATCCCGCTGGCCGAAGAGACCGGGCTGATTCATGAAATCGGCCTGATGGTGCTGGAGCTGGCCTGTCGGCACCTCAAGGCCTGGTCACAGTTACCCGGTGCCGATCACCTGATGCTGTCGGTCAATGTCAGCCCCTTGCAACTGGCCTCTCCCGGTTTTGTCGAGGATGTGCGTGCGATTCTGACCAGGGTCGGTGCTCCATCAAACCGCCTGCGCCTGGAAATGACCGAGTCCACCCTGGCCAGTGATCTGCAATTGATCGCCTCGAAAATGAAAGCCTTGCGCCAGGAGGGTATTTCCTGGTCGCTGGACGATTTCGGCACCGGCTTCTCATCGCTGTCCTTGCTGCAGGCGCTACCGCTGGATGAGCTCAAGATTGACCAGTCGTTCGTGAGCAACCTGGAAAACGACGCCAGCAAACGCGAACTGGTGAGAAAGATCATTGAAATGGCGGGTGTGCTCGGCGTGGCCACTATTGCCGAAGGTGTGGAAACCCCGGCGCAGCGTGATTGCCTGGCCGAAATGGGCTGCGTGGCCTTTCAGGGCTACCTGTTTGGTCGCCCTGTACCGGTGAGTGAATTTATCCAGGCTCAACAAACGTAGCCGATGGGCCGCAGTATGGCCATCGCGGCTGAAGCCGCTCCTACGGGATGTGCGTCATGCCTTGAGTCCGGGCGCTACACAAACCGTAGGAGCGCGCTTGCCCGCGACCGGCTGCGTTAGCAGTCGTAAAATTTCAGCGTTTCACAAATTTTTCGTCATGCGCTGCAGATTTTCGGCGTTTTTGAGATTTTGCGAGCGCTGCGCACTCGGTCGCGGTGGTCCGGCATTCCGGCAAGCGCGCTCCTACCTGGTCCCATGTCTGCTGCACCACGGCATACCGCCTTGGCGCCGCGCCAAGGCGGCAGGTGGTTACGCACTGGACGCGCACTGGTAATTCAGCGCCCGCGCGCAGAACCTGACCAACGAGCGTTATATGTATTGTGCCGACTCTTAGCGTGATGGGCGCCGTCAGCTATAACTGGTAGCGCTCACGGTCACACTGCCAACGCGGGGCTGGCTGTAGCGACCAACGGTCGCGAAGGAGGCAGTCAAGCCGGCACCCTGCCGCGCCTGTACCGCAGCATTCGCGACCGGTCGCTCCTGCGCGGTTGGGGTCAGACGCCCAGGTAGCGTTGCGACAGTTCGGGGGTTTCTGCCAGTTGTGCCGGGGTGCCGTGCCAGACCTGGCGGCCTTTTTCGACGATGTGATGGCGATCGACGACCCGGGCCATTTCCTTGAGGTTCTTGTCGATCACCAGGATCGTTTCCCCCTCGTTTTTCAGGCTCGCCAGGCAGCTCCAGATGGTTTCGCGGATGATCGGCGCCAAGCCTTCGGTGGCTTCGTCGAGAATCAGCAGCTGCGGGTTGGTCAGCAGGGCGCGGGCGATCACCATCATCTGCTGTTCGCCCCCGGACAGGGTCTTGGACAACTGGTCCTGGCGCTCCTGCAAACGCGGAAACAACTGGTAGATGCGCGGCAGATCCCATTTGCCCCTGGTGGCGGTGGCCAGCAGGTTCTCGCGTACGCTCAGGCTGCCGAAGCCGCGCCGGCCTTCCGGCACCAGGCCCAGGCCGGCCTGGGCGATGCGGTAGGGCGCGGCACCGCGCATTTCCCGGCCGTGAATCAGCACGCTGCCGGCGCTGGGCTTGAGCAGGCCCATGATCGACTTGACCGTGGTGGTCTTGCCCATGCCGTTGCGCCCGATCAGCGATACCACCTGGCCCTGCTCGATTTTCAGGTGCATGTCGAACAACACCTGGCTCAGGCCATAGCCGGCCTGCAATCCACTGACTTCAAGCATGTTCTTCTCCCAGGTAGGCGGCGCGCACGTGCGGGTCGTTGCGGATCTGTTCGACACTGCCGGTCAGGATGGTCTGGCCGTAGACCAGCACGGTGATGCGGTCGGCCAGGGCGAATACCGCGTCCATGTCGTGCTCGACCAGCAGGATCGAGTAACGCCCCTTGAGCGCCTGCAGCAGTTGGGTCATGCGCGCCGACTCCTCGGCGCCCATGCCGGCCATGGGTTCGTCCAGCAGCAACACCGAGGCTTCCTGCGCCAGGGCCAGGGCGATTTCCAGTTGCCGGCGCTCACCGTGGGACAGCGCGTTGACCGGCGAATGACCGCGTGCTCCCAGGTCGACCCGTTGCAGATAGGTTGCAGCCGCCTGCATCAGTTCCGGGTCGCTGCCCAGCGGCTTCCACATGCCAAAGGTCTTGCCCTCGCGGGCGGCAATGGCAAGGGCGACGTTTTCCAGCAAGGTGAATTCCGGGTACAGCTGGCTGACCTGGAACGCCCGCGCCAGGCCCAGGCCGGGACGCTTGTGGGCCGGCACCTGAGTGATGTCCTCACCCTTGAGCAGGATACGGCCCTTGTCGGGGGTGATCTCGCCGGCAATCTGTGCGATCAGCGTCGACTTGCCGGCACCGTTGGGGCCGATGATGGCGTGCAGCTCGCCGGGGGCGATATCAAAGCTGGCGTTGTTGGTGGCCTTGACCGCGCCGAAGGTTTTTTCCAGGTTCTGGATCGACAGTTGCGCATTCATTGCGGCACCTCGCTGTTGACGGCGGCAGTCGGGACCGGCGCGGGCTGTTTGCGGCGCCGGGCGGGCAGGGGACTGAGCAGCAGTCCGTACAGGCCCTTCTTGCCGAACAGCACCACCACCAGCAGGATGGGGCCGAAGATCAGTAGCCAGTGCTCGGTCCACAGGCTCAGGACCTGCTCCAGGCCCAGGTACACCGCCGCGCCCAGGATCGGGCCGAGCAGGGTGCCGACGCCGCCCAGGATGACCATCGCCATCAATTCCCCGGATTTGTGCCAGGCGCCCATGTCGGGGCTGACGAACATGGCGTAGTTGGCCCAGAGAATGCCGGCCAGGCCGCCGCCGACACCGGCAATCACAAACGCCGTCAGCCGATAGCGCAGCGGGTGCAGGCCCAGGCTGATGCTGCGCCGTTCACTCTGCTTGAGGCCGCGCAGCACATAACCGAAGCGTGAGTTGACCAGGCGCCGGCAGAACAGCAGCCAGGCCACCAGCAGGCCCAGGCACAGGTAATAAAACTGCACCGGACTGTCCATATCCAGCCCCGGTACGGCGTTGCGCTCGGTGAGCAGGATGCCGTCGTCGCCGCCGTACAGCGACAGTGAGCTGAGCACGAAGTACAGCATCTGCCCGAACGCCAGGGTGATCATGATGAACTGCACGCCACTGGTGCGCAGCGACAGGTAGCCGGTCACCAGCGCAAACAGCGCGCAGACCAGCAGCGACAGCGGCCAGACCACCAGCGCGCTGCTCGAGCCTTCCCAGCCCCACAGCGGCATGGCCTGGGCAGTATGAAAGCCGACGATGCCGACCACATAGCCGCCCAGGCCAAAGAACGCGGCATGGCCGAAGCTGATCATCGCGCCGTAGCCGATCAGCAGGTCCAGGCTGGCGGCTGCCATGCCGTAGATCGCCAGGCGGGTGAACAGGCTGACCAGGAACGGTTCATCAAGCAACGAGGCCAGCAGCGGTAGCAGGGCAAAGACGGCAAGGCACAACAGATCAATCAGGACTCGACGAGACATGGGTTTCTCCTAGGCGCGCGCAGGCAGCAGGCCGCGTGGACGGACCAGCAGCACGATGGCCATGACGATGTAGGCACTGGCGGAAATCAGCCCGCCGCTCAAGGTGCCGCTGATCTGCGCCGGCACCAGTTGGTCGAGCAGCTGCGGGATATAGGCGCGGCCCAGGCCGTCGACCATGCCGATCAGCAAGGCGCCGGCCAGGGCACCGCGCACCGAGCCGACACCGCCCACGACAATAACCACGAAGGTGGTGATCAGCACTTTTTCGCCCATGCCGATTTCCACCGACAAGAGCGGCGCGGCCATGAACCCGGCCAGCCCGCACAAGACGCAGCCAAAGACGAACACCAGGGTGTACAAGCGCGAAATGTTGACGCCCAGCGCGCCGACCATTTCATGGTCGTCGGCCCCGGCGCGGATCAGCATGCCCAGGCGCGTGTGGTTGATCAGCAGCCACATGGCGATGGCCACCACGATGCCGGCGCCGATGAACAACAGCCGGCTGACCGGGTACATCAGGCCGGGCAACACCTCGACGAAGCTGCCATACCACTCGGGCGTGGGCATGGCCGGCGGGCTGCGGCCGAACAGCACGGTGATCAGTTCGTTGGTGAAGAACACCACCGCCAGGGTCGCCAGCACCTGGTCGAGGTGGTCGCGGGTGTAGAGGCGGCGCATGATGCCGGTCTCGATCACCAGCCCGTACAGCGCCGAGCCTGCAATCGCGGCCAGCCCCGCCAGCCAGAACGAGCCGCTGGCCGAGGCGGTGTAGGCCGCGCAGAAGGCCCCGACCATGTAGAACGCGCCGTGCGCCAGGTTGATGACACCCATGATGCCGAAGATCAGCGTCAGGCCCGAAGCCAGCAGGAACAGCAGGGCGCTGTACTGCAGGCCGTTGAGGATTTGTTCAAGTAGCAGCATGCTGAAAAGTCCTACGCAAAGTGCCGGCCCCCGAAGGGGCCGGCACGCGGCCCAAAAGTCGAATCACAAGGTGCATTCGGCGGCAAAGCTGTCCACTTGCGCGGTGGCGATGGTCTTGACCGGGACCTGCACCAGCTTGCCGTCGGCGCCGGCGTCTACCCGCAGCAGGTACCAGTCGATGACCGCATGCTGGTTCTTGCCGAAGGCGAAGTTGCCGCGAATGGAATCGAACTTGACGTTGCGCAGGGCCTGGCGGAACGCTTCAGGGTCCTTGATGTTGCCGTCGACGCTTTTCAGGGCCGCGCCGATCAAGCGGGCGGTGTCGTAGGTCTGCGCGGCATAGACGGTCGGCACGCGCTTGTACTTGTCGGTGAAGGCCTTGACGAAGGCCTGGTTGGCCGGGTTATCGGAGCCCGGGTTCCACAGGGTCACGATGTTGGTGCCCTTGGCGACATCGCCGGTGGCGGCCAGCATGCGTTCGTCCATCGAGAACACCGGCACCACCATCGGGATGGTCTTGCTCAGGCCCGAACTGCCGTACTGTTTGGCAAAGTTGATGCCGGCGCCGCCCGGGTGGAATTCAAAGATGGCGTCCGGGGCCAGTGACCGCACTCGTGCCAGTTCGACCGAGAAGTCCAGTTGGTTGAGCTTGGTGTAGATCTCGGTCACCTCGCCCTTGAAGGTACGCTTGAAGCCTTCGAGTGCATCGCGGCCGCCCTGGTAGTTGGGCGCCAGGATGACCATCTTCTTGTAACCAAGATCATTGGCCGCGACCCCGGCCATCTCGTGGATGGTGTCGTTCTGGTAGGAGGCGACAAAGTAGTTGGGCTTGCACTGCTTGCCGGCCAGGTTCGAAGGGCCGGTGTTATTGCTGATGTAGAAACCGTCCTTGGTGGCAGTGTTGACCACGGCAGCCAGCACGTTGGAGAAGATCACCCCGGTGTACAACGAAATGCCGTCCAGGCTCATGCGGTCGACGATCTGCTTGGCCCGCGCCGGTTGCAGGCCGTCGTCCTCGACCACCAGTGTGACCGGCACCCCGCCGAGCTTGCCGTTTTCCTGGTCGATGGCCAGTTGGAAGGCATCGCGCGAGTCTTCGCCCAGGTAGCCGGCCGGCGTCGACAGCGTGGTGATAAAACCGATGCGCACCGGGTCCTGGGCCCAGGCCGAAAGGCTTGTTGCGCCGCTGGCTGCCAGCAAGGTTGCCACCAATAGTGTTTTCATAATGCCGCCTTAATGAATCGCGCATCGCGCGCGAAGTAGTTGTTAGTCGAGGGCAGTAAAAAAGGGTGAATCATGGGGTTGGCCGGCGCCTTGATTGTGGTTTTGGCTCTCCAGCGCCGGCGTGCAGGATCAGGTGTTGCTTTCGGTGAATTTCTCGTAGTACAGGCGGGTGCGCTGCAGTGCCTGGTCGCCCAGCCATTGCTTGATCGACTCGACCATCGGCGGCGGGCCGCACAGGTACATGTCCAGGTCCTGGTCGCGAAACTCGGCCAGGTCGAAATGCTCGGTGATGTAGCCGCGCTTGCCGTCCCAGTCCGGGCTCGGGTCGCTGATCACCGGAGTGAAGCGAAAGCCCGGGATGCGCTCGGCGTAGCTGGCAATGCGCGCCGTTTCGCACAGGTCGGCGGCGTTGCGTACGCCGTAGTACAGGTGCACCGGCTGCCCGCAGCCGCGCTCGGCGATCTCATCGAGCATGCCGAGAAAGGCCGACAGCCCGGTGCCGCCGGCCACGAACACCAGTGGCTTGTCGACATGGCGCAGGTAGAAGGCCCCCAGTGGCGCTTCAAGCAGGATTTCGTCGCCGATCACCGCGTGTTCACGGATGTAGTTGCTCATCAGTCCGTCCGGCAGCAGGCGGATCAGAAACTGCAACTGGTTGCTCTCATTGGGACGGTTGGCAAACGAATATGAGCGCATGCCGTCACCGCCGGGCACTTGCAGCCGGGCGTACTGACCGGGCAGGAAATCGAGCTTCTGGCCATCGACGCCGGCGTCCAGGTGCAGGATGGCGGTGTTGGGCGAGACCTGCTCGACCGCCCGCACAATGCTTTTGAGCCGGCCAGGCCCTGCGGCATTGCACAGGCTGGAATCGAAGTCGAAATAGAACGCCGCATCCGACTGCACCCGGGTCTGGCAGGTCAGCATCTTGCGTTCCAGCAGGTCCTGGGCCGACAGCGCTTCATCGTCGACATAATCCTGGCTGTACTGGCCCGATTCGCAGCGGCCCTGGCAGGTGCCGCACACGCCCTCGCGGCAGTCGAGCGGAATATTGATGCCGTTGCGCAGCGCGGCATCAAGCAGGATTTCATGGGATTGCACCGGGAAAAACAGGGTTTTCCCGTCGGCAAAGCTGAATGCGACCTTGTGGCTCATATCCGGATGTCCGCGCGTCAGAGGTGATAGAAATCGAGCACCGAGTTAATGGTGTCGTTGAGCAGCACCACATGCTTGCGGCTGATCTTCCAGCTGTCGCCATCCGCCCGCAGGCGGTAGGTGGCGTGGCCGAAAAACGCCTCGGCGGTCTGCAGGCGGTAGTACAGGGTGTGCCAGTTGACCTTGACTTCGAGGTCGCCACCGTCCAGCTCAGCGATGCGCACGTTGTTGATCAGGTGCAAGGTACGCGGCATCGGAATGGTCGAGGCCGCCTTGCCGGTGCGGATGCGGAACACCCGGTCTTCCAGGCCGCCACGGTTGGGGTAGTAGATCAGCGACATGCCTTTCTTGGGGTCGGTGGTGTAGACGTGCTCCGAATCCCATTGCGGCAAATGAAACTCGCTGTCTTCGCTGAACATGGCCAGGTACGCATCCCAGTCCTGGCTGTCACAGGCCTGGGCATTGCGGTAGAAAAATTGCTCGATGCGGTATTGCAGTTGCGAATCCATGTTCATACCTCACGCAGTTTCAACGGTTGCTCTTCGGCGGCCTTGCGCGCCAGGCCTTCAAGCATGAAGCGCTGCCAGTTGCTGTGCTGGTTGACGTACAGCCCTTCGTGGGTGAATTCGGTGCCGGTCAGGGCCGGGGAGATGCCGATGGTTTCGCTGTTGGGCGTGGCGCCCTCGACCCACTTGCCTTCGCCGCGCGAAATATCGCTCCAGCGCTCCAGGCGGGCCTGGAAGCCACGCTGCGCCTCGCGGAACTCCACCAGGTCATCGGGGGTGCCCATGCCGGAGACGTTGAAGAAGTCTTCGAACTGGCGGATGCGGTTTTCGCGGTCGGCATCCGACTCGCCGACCACGCCCAGGCAGAAGCTGTTGATCTCGGTCTTGTTCCAGGCCAGGGGGCGAATGATGCGCAGCTGCGAGCTGATCTGGTCGAGGAAGAACATGCTCGGGTAGATGTTCAGGTTGCGCAGCCGGTGCATCATCCACTCGGCCTTGCCCTGACCGTACTCTTCGAGCAGGCGCGGCATGATGGTGCTGTAGCCGGGGCGCACGGCCGGGTTGGGCATGTCGCTGAACAGCACGCTGTGGCCGTTGTGGAACGCGAACCAGCCGTCGTCGGTTTCCTTGTCGCCGGCGCCCAGCTTGCTGTAGTCCAGGGTGTCGGCCCCGGCGACGCCTTTTTCGGCGTTGACCTGCTGGCGGTGCTGCACGGTGGCTACATAGTTGTAGTGCACGGTGCTGACGTGATAACCGTCCAGGCCGTTTTCGTTCTGCAGCTTCCAGTTGCCGTCGTAGGTGTAGGCCGATTTGCCGGGCAGCACTTCCAGCTGGCCGGTGGGCGACTGGGCGACCATCATGTCGAAGAACACCTTGGCGTCGCCCAGGAAGTCTTCCAGCGAGTCGGTGCCTTCAACGTCCAGGCTGACGAACACAAAGCCCTTGTAGCTTTCGATGCGGGCCTTTTTCAGGCCGCGAGTGGCCTTGTCGAAGCCTTCGGAATACTCACCCGGCGCCTTGACCTTGACCAGGCGTCCGTCGCTCTTGTAGCACCAGGCATGGAAGGGGCAGGTGAAGGTCGACTGGTTGCCCTTGCCCACGCGGGTCAGGGTGGTGCCGCGGTGCTGGCAGGCGTTGATCAGGGCATTGAGGCGGCCTTCGCCGTCGCGGGTGATGATCAACGGCTGGCGCCCGGCGCGCATCGTCATGAAATCGTGCTTGTTGGCGATTTCACTTTCGTGGCAGGCGTAGATCCAGTTCTTTTCGAAAATCAGTTCCATTTCCAGGTCGAACAATTCAGGCTCGGTAAACATGTCGCGGGCAATACGGTAAACACCGTCGGCCGGGCGAAAGTCCAGGCAGCCTTCAATAAAGTGTTTCCATTGTTCCGGGCTTCTTGCACTGTTCATTTACGCTCACCTCGTTGTTGCGACTGGGTGCCATTAATAAGTTGCGTGTGGCTGGCATTAGACAAGGTGCCCCGAAACCGGTCTATCCGCTTTGTCGGCAAACACAGTCCATAAAGTGCGCGCCCCGGCCCGGCGGGCGATTCAGGGGCGGGTCAGGTACAAAACAAGTAACTGGATATGAATACCCGATTAACGGGATAGCGAGCGCTGCGTTAATTCTGCCTAATCAGCCCGACTGCCCATTCGGTGTTTCACCGTCGCGGCAGCGCCCATAATGACTGACGCTAAAAATTTTAATAAAGCACCCACTGCCAACGATTGGGGCAGCCGTCTTGGTTGCGCCGTAACTGAGGGATACGTCATGTTTCAAGCGAGTTGGTTGACCCGTTGTGTGCACACCGCCAGCCTGGCCGGCCTGTTTGCACCGATGCTGGCCCACGCCGATTTCATCAACGACAGCCAGCTGTCGCTGGGCTTGCGCAACTTTTATATCGACCGCGATTTCAAGGGTGAAAATCCGGCCCGCTCACGGGTCGGCAACTGGAGCCAGGGTTTTGACCTGCGCTTTATCTCGGGCTACACCGAAGGCCCGGTGCAGTTTGGCCTGGACGCCTCGGCCCAGTACGCCTATCGGCTCGACGGCGGTGGCGGCCGCGGCCCGGACGGCATCATTCCCTACAGCAAGAGCAAGCAGGAGCAGGCTACCGACTATGGGCGTGGCGGCTTTACCGCCAAGATGCGCTACTCCAAGACCGAGCTGAGGTTCGGTGAGCACCGGCCCACCTTGCCTGTGGCTTACCTCGACGATTCGCGGCAGTTGGTGACCACTTACCACGGCACGCTGATCGAGTCCAAGGAAGTGGATAAGCTGACCCTCACCGGCGGGCGCTTTACCGAGATCAGCGGGCGTGAGTCGTCCAACAGCGAAAAAATGTACCTGTTCAACGGCCCCGACGTGCAGCGGCGCAGCGATGGCCTGAACTTCGGTGGCGCCAGCTACGCGTTCACGCCCAACCTGACCGGCACCTACTTTTACGGGCAGCTCGAAGACATCTACCGCCAGCATTACCTGGGCGTGACCTACCTCAGCGACCTGGGTGACGGCTACAAGCTCAAGACCGACCTGCGTTATTTCAACAACAAGGAAGACGGCGATGCCCTGTACGGCCGCATCGATAACCGCTCCTACGGTGCCATGACCACCTTGCGCAAGGGCGCCCACGCCTTTGGCCTGGGCTACCAGCGCATGCTGGGCGACAGCGCTTTTCCGACCCTCAACGGTTATGCGCCGCAGCCTTACCTGGTGAACTGGTCGGCCATTGCCTTTATCAAACCCAACGAGAAATCCTGGCAGGCGCGCTACGACTTTGATTTTGCCGGCGTGGGCGTGCCGGGCATGAAGTTGATGACCCGTTACATTCGTGGCAGTGACATCGACCGGGGGGCCTTAAGCGATAACAGCGAGTCGGAACGCAATATCTATCTGTCTTATGTGGTGCAGGACGGGCCGCTGAAGAACCTGGGCGTGGAACTACGCAACATCAACGTCAAGTTCCGCCACGGCAATGACTTTGACGAAAACCGACTGATTACGACCTACACCTGGAAATTCTGGTAAGTCGACACGTCTTGTAAGCGCGCTTCTAAAAACGCAGGTTTTAGCGCAGCGCTTCAGGTAACACCGGCTGGGCAAGTAATACCCAGTGCGGTGCCCTCTCATGCGTGACAACTGTGCAAATAATGAACGGTTGCTCTTTTTTGCAGCGTGGTTCTGCTTTTAGTCCTGCGCGTGCAGTTTTCAGGTGGCGCAGGCTAGAGCGGTGGCGTGTAGACGGCTGTCCACTAATTAGGTAAATGTTATCCACATATTTCGCCGGCCGCCTTACAGGCGGGCGGCGGCATAAAGATTGCTCTTTCAAAACAAAGGCGTGCCGCCAGAGCGCGTCCATGAAACAGCCGTGGGTGCCCTGATGACGACAACAGCAGACGGACAGGTCCGGGATATCCGGATCGAAGGTTATGACCTCAAGGGTGCACGACAGTGGATGGCCGGCATTTGCGGGCCCCATTTGCTCGACACCCGTTACCCCAGCCGTATCCGGTTCCAGCACAGCGGCAACGTGCTCAAGTCGATGTCCACCACCCTGGGCGTTATTGCCTATGGCACGGATGTCACCATCGGCATCGAGGACGCCGAGCACCTCAACAGCTACAGCCTCAGCCTGCCATTGAGCGGTGCGCAGCACCTGAGCAAGCAGGGCTTTGAAGTCACCTCCGACCCCGATCACGCGATCATCATCTCGCCGCATGAAGGGCAGGCGCTGTCGATCGAAGGCGACTGCCGCAAGGTGCAAGTGGCCATTACCCGCGCCGCCATGCGCCACACCCTGGAAGACATGCTGCAGCGTTCGCTGGACACACCCTTGCGCTTCGAGCCGCTGATGGACGCCGTCAATGGCGCCTCGGCCTCGTGGTGGCGCATGGCGCGCTATTTTATCGGCGAACTGGAGCGCAGCCGCGAGCTGTACGACCAGACGTTTTTCTCCCGCGACATCGAAAGCTCGCTGATCAAGGGCCTGATCCTGGCCCAGCCCAACAACTATTCCGAAGAGCTGCGCAGCGTCGTAGGCGTCAAGCTGCCGCATTACCTGGTGCGCGCTAAGCAATACATTCACGACCACGCTCGCGAAGCGTTGCACCTGGAGGACATCGAGGCCATATCCGGCGTGTCGCGTTTCAAACTGTTCGAAGGCTTCAAGAAGTACTTCGGCATGTCGCCCATGGCCTACCTGAAAAAATACCGCCTGAGCGCCGCCCGCCAGGAAATCCTCGAAGACACCTCGTCGCGCAATATCTCGGTGATCGCCCTGGGCTGGGGCTTTACCCATCTGGGGCGCTTTTCCAGCGAATACCGCAAGCTGTTCAACGAAACCCCGAGCATGACCTTGCAGCGCAATCTGGCCCGTCTCGGGCGGTCGCAGTGATGATGGCCACGTCAATGGAGCCTGCGCTCAATGGCAGCGCAGCGCTTGACCTGTCACGGTTGTGCCAGACCCCGGTGTTCACCAGCCATTCGCGCCAGGAAAGCCACCGGTTGCTGGCCCGTGAACTGGTCGAGCATGACCTTAGCTGGCGCAGCGGCCGTGTCGATACGGCGTTCTTTCGCGCCGAAGTCGGGCGCTGCCAGTTGTTCGTGCTGCGCTATGGCGCCGAGGTCGAAGTCCGGCCACGACCCTTTACCGATTTCGTGTTGATGCAGATGCCCCTGCGCGGCCGCGCCAGCATCGAATGCGACGGCCTGGCGCTGGAACTGGAAGAAGGGCAGGTGGCGGTGTTGTCGCCGAGCCGCCAGGCGCGGCTGGTCTGGCACAGCGGCTGCGAGCAACTGCTGCTCAAGGTGCCGCGCTCGCTGTTGCGCCTGACCCAGCAGCGGCTGGTGGACGAGGGCGGGCTGGCGGCGGATTTCAACCTGCCGGCTGCTTATTGCCTCAATAACACTCAGGTGCGTGGCTGGCTGCGGCGGGTAGACGAGTTGCTGGCGCAGCTCGACGACAGTGCCAGCCAGCCGCTGCATGGCCACTGGTTGCGGCACCTGGAAGAAAGCCTGCCGCTGTTTCTGCTTACCCACCCACCGCATGACGCACAAACGCCGCTGTCGGTGCTTGAGTCCCCGGCCCGGCGCCAGGCGCTGCGGCAGTTGCAGCGTATCGAAGGCTTGATGCGCAGCCGCCTGGGCGACGCCCTGTCGCTGGGTGAACTGGCCACGCAAGCCGGCATCAGCATGCGCAGCCTCAACACCCTGTGCCAGCGGGCCTACGCGCAAACGCCCATGGAGCGCTGGCGTAACCTGCGGCTGGAGGCGGTACGTGACTGTCTGCTGGAGCGACGTGAGCTGAGCGTCACGGAGGTGGCCATGGCCCACGGGTTTACCCATGGCGGGCGTTTTGCGCGCTATTACAAAGAGCGTTTTGGTGAATTGCCGCATCAGACGAACGCCCGATAGCACCTGTCATCGGTCACTGGGGCGACAGTTGCCCAGGGGTATCCCGATTATCGTGTGGGCACAGCGATGGAGGCTCTTCAACGTGCTCCCATTCCAGATACCACTCGTATGTTTCGTTGTCAGCCTTGAATTCATGTTTAACCGTCCAGCCAAGTTCCACGAGTCTTTGAGCCCGCAGAGCGGCGTGTGTCTTGGTCATTCTCGGGATTTTCATAGGCTTCGTCGCGCGTCATATATGTTCGTGAACCAGCCGGCAGCGGTGGCCGGTGGTAGAGGCAATCTGGTCCACCAGGCGCTGGTCGATGGACCCATTCCAGAAACCGAAGGCGAGGTTGCCAAAGCCCCATTCGCACGTCAGGAACGTCCAGTCAACGATACCAGGGCTGGCATGGCAGGCAGGGCATTGCATGCAGTCGTCAGGCTCTGCTGAATACCAGGCTTCTACTGCGTCACTCCACGGCAGGTCATCGGGGCTGTGCGTGGCCTTGCAGATCGGGCATGCAAATCCCTGTATGCCGTTATCGCCGGTATGGTATACGCGCCGCTCGATGATGGTTTGCATCCCGCACTGCGCAGAAAGATCCCCTGCCGGATGGGTCTCCCAGTTCGTCGCCATCATGCCACGGCCGAGCAAGTCGTTCCCGACCCACGAGAGTGCTTCGGGTGCTGATGAGGAGACGACCTGTTGCGTCATGAGCCAGTCCCTGACCTTTTGCGCCAACGGTTTTGCCTCTTCCAGCGATGCATCCAGCACGACGATCCAATCGATATTGGCACTCATGGTCATTGCTCCGATAGGCGCAAATGAAATGTCTCGGCCTTGTAGGTATCCGAGCCATCTCGAACAGGGTGTATCCCCGAGCTTGCAGTTGACTGCCAGCGCGTATGAATAGACGAGATCATCCGGATGCCTGTCTCAAGCCCTACTGAAATTGAGTGGCAAGCCCTTCGCTGAAAAAACGTATGCAATCCATAAACGCCTATTGCACACTGGCGCCCGAATCAGAAACAGGCAACCAGATGTTATCCCAACGCTGAATTCAGCTCGTTCATCGAGGGTGCTGATGCCTGGTTCTCTGACACCCTTTCCTGCAACTGCACGAGTAAGACAATGCTTCCCTCCAACAGCCGATGGCTATGGCTTTACTATCCGGTGAGCTGGATGACCGTATGTGTTGTGCTTGCGCACATCGGGTTCTTCAATTGGGCCCTTCTGACACCCAGGGAGGTCAGCGGCACCCTGTTCGGCGGCGCCATGGGCACCCAGCTCTATCTTATTGGCTGGGGCGTTGCCATGATCGGCTTGATAGTGGCCATCTTGCTGCGGCTATCGGGGTCAATCCTTGCCTGGATGGCCGCCGGGCTTATGCCACTCTGCATCGGCGGCTGGTGGCAACTGAACTACCCGGACGATGCCAACGGTAATCTGATTTTCAGCCCGGTACAGTCCGACATCACGGTTGCCATGCTGATCGGTGCAGCGATCCTCGCCAGCGGTTTGTATGCCTGTACAAGAGCAAAAACGGCGAACAAGAAAGCCTCACTTTCCGGGTTGAAACTGTTCGGAAAAATAGTGGTTGCGACCGCACTGAGTGGATTTTTTGTATCCATACCACTGGCGGTCCTGAAGCAGCAAGCACTGCCTGATTGCGCCGTCAACAAGCAAGGCCAGCAATTGACGGTCTGCCTGGATGCCGGGGACACACCTACGGTTGTGGAATAGGCACGCGGGTAGTTGCGTGCGCAGGTCGGGCGGCTGAGCGAGTATGAATTTTTCATCGAAACCCGTTGAAAACAGCCGGTCCGAGAGGAACCGGGCAGGCAGTCACGTAGAGTGGGTCACCAGACAATGGGTTTGTCGTCCCAGGCCCAGAACGTCCCGCTGTCAGCCGGTCCGTGCGCGCCTATTACCTCAATGATGCGTTGCGCCGAGAAAGCCGGTTCGAACAGTTGTTTCTCAGGCACGTTTGCCTGGAAGGGCTGAGACAACTCGGTGTCAGTCGTGCCAGGGTGTATGGCCAGCACCGTAGAGGCCTGGTTCAGGCGTTTCAATTCGATGCTGGCCGTGTGCAGCAACTGGTTGAGCGCCGCCTTGCTGGCTCGGTAGCTGTACCAGCCACCCAACCGGTTGTCGCCAATAGAGCCGACCCTTGCCGACAGCGCCGCGAAGGTAGACGGTTGTTTGCGCAATAACGGCAGCAGGTGTTTAAGGAGCAGCATGGGCGCAAAGGTGTTGGTCGCAAAGCTCGCTTGCAGGCTGGCAAGCGTCAGTTGCGCCAGGCCCTTTTCTGCTTTTGCGCCGTCTTGATGAAGAATGCCAAGCGCGCTGATGACCAGGTTCAGATGAGTGCATCCTGCAAGCGTCTCGCTCACCAGCGCTGCAAGGGCTTGCTCATCGCGCGCGTCACAGTCGACTCGCTTGAGGCGTTGGCCATACTGCTCTGCAAGCGTTGCCAGCCCTGCGGAGGTGCTGGCTTGTCGCGCCACCGCCCATACCTGAGCCACATCATCGCGGGCCAGCAACGCTGCGCACAATGCCAGGCCGATGCCTCGGCTGGCGCCGGCTATCAGCACGTGAGCCTCGCTGTTCAGTTCGGGTATCAGACGCATAAGGCACCTTGAAGAGCATGGTTGAAGTAGGTTTATGACTTCGCCACCAGGCATGGCGTTCAGGTGGCTGATTGACAAGCGCCGCCTATGTATCGTCCCTACCGGCCTCATCGCCTGCAAGCCGCCTCCCACAGGATTAACGACACCCTTGGATTTCAGCCAGACACCAGACTGATCTGCACCCCAAAAGTTGGACACCAATCTGACTTCCTGGGGGTTTTTTCATGGGCAAGTACTCTACGCAGTTCAAAATCACAGTCGTAAAGGACTACCTCAGCGGCATTGAGGGG
>NZ_QFFU01000012.1 GCF_003131185.1 Pseudomonas ovata
ACGGCAGGTGCCTGCACCCCGACCTGGGCGCGACTGTGAACGATGGCCAGCGACATGGATTCTTCCTTGAAATGCATGAGCGGGCATCGTGCGGTATTTGCAAGGTGTGGGGGTGGGGGGAATGGATACAGGGTGTGAACAGAGCAGGCGCAGATGACGTCTGCAAAAGAAAACCCCGCCAGGCTTGCGCCTGACGGGGTTCGGTCGTGCATGCGGCTCTTGCGAACGCTTACAGCGCCATGTCGGTCGCGGCGTTGCTTTCACGCGGCTTGGCCGGTGTGGCAGGCGCTGCCGGCGCAACGGCTGGAGCCGCTGCACCGTTGACGGCTGGCGGCGTCGGCAGTTGCAGGACTTCGGCGGTGTAGGCCCACTCTTTGGCCACCGCTTCCGGGCTGCTGTTGAGCTTGGTGCCGTAGCTTGGCACGATCTGGTGCAGCTTTTCCTGCCAGGCAGGCGTCGCCACTTTGTCCTTGAAGACCTTTTCCAGCACGCTCAGCATGATCGGCGCGGCAGTCGAAGCACCCGGGGAGGCGCCCAGCAGGCCGGCAATCGTCTTGTCCTCGGACGTTACGATCTCGGTGCCCAGTTTCAGCACGCCGCCCTTGTCTTCGTCACGCTTGATGATCTGCACGCGCTGGCCGGCTTGCCACAGGCGCCAGTCTTCTTTCTTGGCGTTCGGGAAGTATTCGCGCAGGGCTTCCAGGCGATCGTCGTCGTCCAGCATGACCTGGCCGGCGAGGTATTCGATCAATGGGTATTCCTTGATACCCACCTTGGTCATCGGCCACATGTTGTGCGTGTTGGTGCTGGTCAGCAGGTCGAAGTACGAGCCGTTCTTGAGGAACTTGGTCGAGAAGGTCGCGAACGGGCCAAACAGGATCACGCGCTTGCCATCGAGCACGCGGGTGTCCAGGTGGGGAACCGACATGGGCGGCGAGCCAACCGATGCCTTGCCATAGGCCTTGGCCAGGTGCGCTTCGGCAATGGTCGGGTTCTCGGTCACCAGGAACGAACCGCCGACCGGGAAGCCGCCGTATTCCTGGGCTTCAGGAATGCCCGATTCCTGCAGCAGGTGCAGGGCACCGCCGCCGGCGCCGATGAACACGAACTTGGCGTCAGTGGAGGTCTCGGTGCCGTCCTTGAGGTTCTTGTAGGTCACGCGCCAGCCGCCGTCGGCGTTGCGCTTGATCTCTTCGACTTCGCTGGACAGCTTGAGGTCGAACTGCTCTTTGGTCTTGAGGTGGCCGACGAACTGGCGGGTGATTTCGCCGAAGTTCATGTCAGTGCCGATCGGGCTCCAGGTGGCAGCGATCTTCTGGCTCGGGTCACGCCCTTCCATCATCAGCGGCACCCATTGCTTGATCTGCGCCGGGTCTTCGGAATACTGCATGCCGCTGAACAACGGGCTGGCCTTGAGTGCCTCGAAGCGCTTCTGCAGGAACTGGATGTTCTCGTCGCCCCACACGAAGCTCATGTGCGGGGTGTAGTTGATGAACGAGCGCGGGTCCTTGAGCACGCCATTCTTGACCTGCCAGGCCCAGAACTGACGCGAGATCTGGAACGACTCGTTGATCTCGATCGCCTTGGAGATGTCGATCTTGCCGTCTTTGCCTTCCGGGGTGTAGTTCAGCTCGGCCAGGGCCGAGTGACCGGTGCCGGCATTGTTCCAGCCGTTGGAGCTTTCTTCGGCGACGGCGTCCAGGCGTTCGACCATTTCGATCGACCAGCTCGGCTCCAGTTCGTTGAGCCAGACACCCAGGGTGGAACTCATGATGCCGCCGCCAATGAGCAGTACATCCACTTTTTTGGCTTCGGCGGCATGGACAGGCATGAAACCCACCGACAGCGCCAAGCCGAGCAAGGCCTTGTTCACTTTATTAAACATGTTGTAGTTCCTAGGATTAACGCCATCCCTCCTGCCATTCTTGCGCTACCACAGGCCCGGAGACGGTAATGACTACCGCGTTGTCCAAGGCTGCCTTGCAGCAAGGCTGGAGAGGCGACTCACCAGATCGAAAAAAATCGACCTCATTATTATGTCCCTCCCGTGCTGATCTCTTATTAGTTGTTGGCTTCAGCGACTTCGATGACACTTCGGTGTACCGGCTCGTCTGGCGTCGTGGCACCAGGGTCAAGCCTTCTTGCTTGCTCGCGCCCATCAGGCGGATCGCGGATTCGTCTATGTCACAGCGCCGGACCGGGCGTGCCCGGCAGCGTCCGACCTGCCTCGATGAGGCAGACGGGGAGTGACCTGAACGATTCAGCCGGGCATTTTAGACGAAAAAGCCAGATAAAAGACCTCCAGTTGCAGGGGTCTTGGCGCAATACCCGTTATCGACAGACAAAATGTCGTGTCGACAGGGACAAGCGTCAGGCGTCTGCAGGTACCTGCATCGTCCGTGACACTTTATGGGAGCCTGCGAAACTCAGTCCCGAGATTCGCCGGTCTCGCTATTTTCCAATGCGGCGACTTTCGCTTCCAGTGCTTCCAGACGAGCGCGCGTGCGGGCCAGGACAGCCATCTGGCTGTCGAACTCTTCGCGGCTGACCAGATCGAGCTTGCTGAAGGCGCTCTGCAGCAGAATCTTGAACTGGGCCTCGAACTCGTTGCGCGGCAGCGGCGTGTCGCCATTGAACAGGCGTGAGGCGTGATCGCTCAGGGCATCGAGCAGGGCTTTGGGGGCGAGCATGAGGATTTCCCGTTAGCAAATGCGCGCCAGTGTAGCACGGTGCATTTTTCCCTTGGTCTGGCGCACGCTTATCGCGCATCCGGGCGTGCACGCATGCACCGTTATTGTGCGTCTTGCAGCACCTGACGGCCTGCAAAGGCCGTCGATCAAGAGCAATGGCCTGATTTCAATGAAAAATTACGAGCTGGCAAGCTTTCTGCTTAGTCCCTTGTGACCCATGCACTGATGCAGTCGCTGTGACGAAGGCAGTGCGGCAGGCTACGCGGGGAAGTGTTTCGTCAGATACAGCTATCTGGCAGCGATCGGCGCCTGAATGCGGCGCGCGAGACGTTACAAAGCCAGGCACTGCGCTTAGACTTGAGACGGGTTTGTTTTCCTGGGGCAAGTCCACCAATTCGGGAGAAAGTTTCATGAAACTAGTCACTGCAATCATCAAGCCGTTCAAGTTGGACGACGTGCGCGAATCGTTGTCCGAGATCGGCGTGCAGGGCATCACTGTCACGGAAGTCAAAGGTTTCGGGCGTCAGAAGGGTCACACCGAGCTGTATCGCGGTGCTGAATATGTAGTCGACTTCCTTCCCAAGGTGAAAATCGATGTCGCCATCGATGACAAGGACCTGGATCGGGTGATCGAGGCCATCACCAAGGCGGCCAACACCGGCAAGATCGGCGATGGCAAGATTTTCGTAGTCAATCTGGAACAGGCCATCCGCATCCGTACCGGCGAAACCGATACCGACGCGATCTAACAGCCGCCAAACCCAACGCCCCAGGAGAAACAATATGACTCTGCGTCAATTCGCAGGGCTAGGAGCCCTGTTGTCCCTCGCTTTACCTGGTCTGGCCCTGGCGGCTGAACCTGCTGCAGAACCTGTGCTGAACTCCGGCGATACTGCATGGATGTTGACGGCGACGGCCCTGGTTCTGTTCATGACCATTCCAGGTCTTGCCCTGTTCTACGGCGGCATGGTCCGTTCCAAGAATATCCTGTCGGTGATGATGCAGTGCTTTGCCATCACCGGTCTCATCAGCATCCTCTGGGTGGTGTACGGCTACAGCCTGGCGTTCGACGCCACCGGCATGGAAGAGGGCGTGGTCAACTTCAGCTCCTTCGTCGGCGGCTTCCAGAAAGCCTTCCTGGCCGGCGTGACACCTGCAAGCCTGACCGGTGCTGCCGCACTGTTTCCTGAAGCGGTGTTCATCACCTTCCAGATGACCTTCGCGATCATCACCCCGGCGCTGATCGTCGGTGCGTTCGCCGAGCGCATGAAGTTCTCCGCCATGCTGATCTTCATGGCCATCTGGTTCACCCTGGTCTACGCACCGATTGCCCACATGGTCTGGGGCGGTGTGGGTGGCCTGATGTGGGACTGGGGCGTGCTGGACTTCGCCGGTGGCACCGTGGTGCACATCAACGCCGGTGTGGCGGGCCTGGTGGCGTGCCTAGTACTGGGCAAGCGCAAAGGCTACCCGACCACCCCGATGGCCCCGCACAACCTGGGCTATACCCTGATTGGTGCGGCCATGCTGTGGATTGGCTGGTTCGGCTTCAACGCAGGCTCTGCGGCCGCAGCCAACGGCACTGCCGGCATGGCGATGCTGGTCACCCAGATCGCCACCGCCGCCGCCGCCCTGGGCTGGATGTTCGCCGAGTGGCTGACCCACGGCAAACCCAGCGCCCTGGGCATCGCCTCGGGTGTGGTGGCAGGCCTGGTGGCCATTACGCCGGCTGCCGGTACTGCAGGCCCGATGGGCGCACTGGTCATCGGCCTGGTGTCGGGTGTGGTGTGCTTCTTCTGCGCCACCAGCCTCAAGCGCAAGCTGGGCTATGACGACTCGCTGGACGCCTTCGGCGTGCACGGCGTGGGCGGTATCGTCGGCGCCATCCTGACCGGCGTATTTGCAGCCCCGGCACTGGGCGGCTTTGGCACCGTGACCGACATCGGCACCCAGGTCTGGGTACAGTTCAAGGGCGTGGCGTTCACCGTCGTGTACACCGCCATCGTGACCTACATCATCCTCAAGGTACTGGATGTGGTCATCGGCCTGCGCGTCAACGAAGAGGAAGAGGCCGTGGGCCTGGACCTGGCGCAGCACAACGAACGTGGCTACAACCTGTAAGCGCAACCTGAAAAGTGCCCGGCTAGCCGGGCATTTTTTTGCCTGAAATTCAGGGATCGACTCGACATCGGCGTTGTCATTGAGTAACCATCGGCGCGTGATGGCACAGGTTTCATGCGGCACGGGCGGCGCTTGTATTCGTCTCTGGCAGCACTGAACGCACGGTCGCTTTATCGCGCGCTTTGCTTTTTTCTCAGGCGAGTTAGAATGCGCGCCGAACGTGCGGAGAACGCCATGTGGCAGCAATCTGGAATTACCCTCCGGGCCAGGCCTCGCGGGTTTCATCTGGTCACCGATGAGATCGTGGCAGGCCTGCCGGAGCTGTCCGGTTGTCGTATCGGATTGCTGCATCTATGGCTGCAACACACCTCGGCCTCGTTGACGGTCAACGAGAATGCCGACCCGGCGGTACGTCGTGATTTCGAGCGTTTCTTCAACCGGCTGGTGCCCCAGGGCGTAGCCGGGCATGAACACAACGACGAAGGCCCCGACGACCTGCCGGCGCACTTCAAGGCCAGTTTGCTAGGCTGCCAGGTGGTTTTGCCGGTCTCGGCCGGTCGCCTGGCGCTGGGTACATGGCAAGGTGTCTATCTGGGCGAGCATCGGGATCATGGGGGTGCTCGTCGCCTCCTGGCCACCCTGCAGGGTGACTGGGATTGACCGCTGGTTCGAGCGGCTGCCGCGCCTTGAGACGGCTCGATTTTCAGCGCTGCTGAGCTATAACTAATTCTGCTTTCGCAAGTCATGAGGTTGAACATGAGCGACGACGACAACGACAACGATGATCTGGTAGACGATCTGGAAGGCGAAGAAGAGGGCGAGGAGCTTAGTGCAGCTCCGGAAGACGACGCCCCCGATACCGATGATGGCGAAGCCGCGATTACGCCTGCCAAGGGCAAATCCAAGGCCGCTGTCTCGGTTGACGAGTTGCCCAGTATCGAGGCCAAGCAAAAGGATCGCGACGCGCTGGCTCGCGCCATGGAGGAGTTCCTTTCTCGTGGCGGCCGCGTGCAGGAAGTGGAGGCCAACGTGGTCGCTGATCCGCCCAAGAAGCCGGACAACAAGTACGGCAGCCGTCCTATCTGACGGCTGCACGAACGCGTAACGAAAAGCCCGCCATTGCTGCGGGCTTTTTGTTGCCGGTGATGAAAACCAGCCGGGCGGTCAGGCCCAGCGGGCCAGCACTTCAGGCAGTTGCGACAGGTTGTGGATTTCGGCGTCAGGCCGGTTGTCGGCGTCCCAGACCTTGCCCTGCGGGTTGTACCAGATGGCGCGCAGGCCGGCACGCTGGGCACCGGCGATGTCATCTTCTGGGTGATCGCCGATGTGCACGGCGTGGGCAGGCTCGCAGCGGGCACGGCTCAAGGCTTCGAGAAAGGGTGCCGGGTCAGGCTTGCCAATGCCCAGGTCTTCGGCGCACAGGGCGAAGTTGAAGTAATCGGCCAGCCCCAGGCGGCGCACATCGGCATTGCCGTTGGTGATGACGCCCAGGGTGTAGGTCTTGGCCAGGATTTCCAGGGTCGGCAAGACTTCCGGGAACACCTGCACCTGATGGCGCCCATGCAGGAAGGTCTCGAAGCTGCGATCCGCCAGGTCCTGGGCTTGCTCGGGGTCGTAGCCGGCATCCTGCAGGGCCTGGAACAGCACGCGTCGGCGCAGGCTGCTGATACGGTGTTTAAGCGCCGGCTCCTGCTCGATCAAACGGGTGCGGATGGCCCACAGGTGCTCCACGGGCACCGGACCCAGGCGCGGGGCATGTTCGGTCAGCCAGTCACGCAGCACGGTCTCGGCGCCAAGAATGGCCGGTGCGTTGTCCCACAGCGTGTCGTCGAGGTCGAAGGTGATCAGCTTAATCATGGGACGCTACCTTTTTAATCATGGCCGCTGTCTTTGCGCCTGGCCCGAGGGTGGGCACTGTCGTAGACGCTGGCCAAATGCTGGAAATCCAGATGAGTGTAGATCTGCGTGGTGCTGATGTCGGCATGACCGAGCAATTCCTGCACCGCCCGCAGGTCCTGGGACGATTCCAGCAGATGGCTGGCAAAGGAATGACGCAGCATGTGCGGATGCAGGTTCTGGCCCAGCTCGCGCTCGCCAGCCGCCTTGAGGCGCACCTGGATGGCCCGTGGCCCCAGGCGCCGGCCTTGCAGGCCGATGAACACCGCGTTGTCGCGCGGGTTGGCCCGGGCCCGCAGGTCGAGCCAGGCCTGCAGGGCCTGGCGCGCCTTGCTGCCCACCGGCAACACGCGGGTCTTGTTGCCCTTGCCCAGCACCTGCACCAGGCCATCGTTCAGGTCCAGTTGCTCAAGGTCCAGGCCGGTCAGCTCCGACAGGCGCAGTCCTGAGGAGTAGAACAGCTCCATGATCGCCTGGTCGCGACGGGCCAGGAAATCGTCCTCCACAGCCCCTTCGAACAGTTGCGCAGTGCGGTCGGTGTCCAGGGTTCTGGGCAGGCGTCGTTCGCCCCTGGGCGGCGACAGGCCGTTGGCCGGGTCGTGCTGGCACAGGCCTTCGCGATTGAGGTACTGGTACAGGCCGCGCACCGCCGACAGCAACCGGGCCAGGCTGCGTGGCGATTGCCCCTGCTGGTGCTGGCGGGCCACGAAGCTGCGCAGTTGCTGGATGTCCAGATCGGCCCAACGGCCCAGCGACTGCTTCTGGCAGAACGCCAGGACCTTGTTCAGGTCGCGCCGGTAGGCCTGCAGGGTATGGGGCGAAACCTGGCGCTCACTGTGCAGATGCGTGCAGTAGGCCTCCAGCTGTCGCTCCATGCTCAGCGAACCGAGCGCAGCGATTGGGTCAGACGCGGCAGCAGACGGCTGAGCACGTCGGCGATGTAGCTCAGAAACAGGGTACCGACCGAGCTCTTGTAGTGCTTCGGGTCACGGCTGCCAATCGCCAGCACGCCGAGCAGGCCCTGATGATTGAGCGTGACCAGGGCCGTGGAGCCGACCTGCCGGCCTTGTTCGGCACCGAACAGGAAGGCCAGCTCGTGCTCGCGCAACGCACCGCACACGGCCTTCTCGCCCATCAGGCCGCCAATGGCAACCTGCGCCTCACTGCTGCTGGTCCAGCGTCCGACCGGCATGTTGTTGTCGCCAAACAGCACCAGGCTCACAAACGGCACCTGGAAGTCATGACGCAGGCTGTCTTCGACGGTAATGACCAGTTCGTCGAGACTGCCGGCGTCCATCAAAGCCAGGTTCAGGCGGCGGGTCTTCTCGAACAACCGATCGTTGTCACGGGCCACGTCCATCAGTTGCGACAGGCGATGGCGCATCTCGATATTGCGCTCACGCAACAGCTTGAGCTGGCGCTCGACCAGCGAAACGCTGTCGCCACGCTGGTGAGGAATACGCATCGACACCAGCAGTTCGTCATGCTCGGCGAAAAACTCCGGATGGCGCAGCAGGTAGGCGATGACCGCCTCTGCTTCCGGGTCATGCGAGACGCCGTTGATCGGTGTCTCGCCGGGCGAGAGTGAAGCAGGAGGCTGATCGGTCATCGCATGTGTTCCCTCATAAACGAACCTGGCCTTCATAGACCCGCACCGCAGGCCCGGTCATCAATACCGGCTGGCCGGGTCCCGCCCATTCGATGGACAGGCGCCCGCCCGGCAGGTCGATCAGCACGGGCGAGTCCATCCAGCCCTGGCTGATGGCTGCCACGGCAGCCGCGCAAGCGCCCGTGCCACAGGCCTGGGTCTCACCGGCACCGCGCTCCCAGACACGCAACTGGGCGCGCTGGCGGTCCACGACGTGGAGAAACCCTACGTTGACCCGCGCCGGAAAACGCGGGTGATGCTCAATCTTCGGACCCAGTTCATGCACCGGGGCGTTGTTGATGTCGTCAACGCGCAGCACCGCGTGCGGGTTGCCCATCGACACGGCTGCCAGCTCGACGTGCTGGCCGTCCACATCCAGGTCATAGCTGACGGCCTGTTGCGGAGCCTGGAAAGGGATCTGCTCGGGCACCAGCCGTGGCGGGCCCATGTCGACGCAGATCTGTCCGTCACTGCGCACATCCAGCTCGATGATGCCGCTTTTGGTCTCGACACGGATCAGGCGCTTGGTGGTCAGGCGCTTGTCCAGCACGAAGCGGGCAAAACACCGCGCGCCGTTGCCGCATTGCTCGACCTCGGAGCCGTCGGAGTTGAAGATCCGGTAGCGGAAATCCACGTCCGGGTTGCTCGGCGCCTCGACGATCAGCAGTTGGTCAAAACCGATGCCGGTGTGCCGGTCACCCCATTGTTTGGCGTGCTTGGGCAAGATGTGCGCGTGCTGGCTGACCAGGTCCAGAACCATGAAGTCATTGCCCAGCCCGTGCATCTTGGTAAAACGCAGCAGCATGGGATCACTCCGGCAACAGGCTTTCGCCGGCAAACAGCTCGCTCAGGGTTTCCCGACGACGCACTTCGAAAGCGTCGCTGCCATCGACCAGTACTTCAGCGGCGCGGCCGCGGGTGTTGTAGTTCGAGCTCATGACAAAACCATAGGCGCCGGCCGAGTGAACCGCCAGCAGGTCGCCTTCGGCCAGGGCCAGTTCCCGGTTCTTGGCCAGGAAGTCGCCGGTCTCGCAGATCGGGCCGACGATGTCGTAGATGCGCGCAGCACCGTCACGCGGGCGCACGGCCGTGACGTCCATCCAGGCCTGGTACAGCGCCGGGCGGATCAGGTCGTTCATGGCCGCATCGACGATGGCGAAATCCTTGTGTTCGGTGTGCTTGAGATACTCGACCCGGGTCAGCAGCACGCCGGCATTGGCGACGATGAAGCGACCCGGCTCGAACACCAGGCCCAGGTCGCGGCCCTCGAGACGTTCACGCACGGCCTTGATGTAATCGCCGGCCAGGGGCGGCTCTTCGTCGCGATAACGCACGCCCAGGCCACCGCCCAGGTCGATATGGCGCAGGTGGATACCGCAGTCGCCGAGGCGGTCGACCAGGTCGAGCAGGCGGTCCAGGGCATCGATGAACGGTTCCAGCGTGGTCAGTTGCGAGCCGATATGGCAATCGACGCCGACCACTTCCAGGTTCGGCAACTGCGAGGCGCGAACATAGACGTCTTCGGCATCATTGATGGCAATGCCGAACTTGTTTTCTTTCAGGCCCGTGGAAATGTACGGGTGGGTGCCGGCATCCACGTCGGGGTTGACCCGCAGCGACACCGGGGCACGGACACCCAGTTCGGCGGCCACGACCTGCAGGCGCTCCAGCTCGTCGGTCGACTCGACGTTGAAGCAGTGCACGCCGACTTCCAGGGCGCGGCGCATGTCTTCGCGGGTCTTGCCCACGCCGGAGAACACGATCCGCTCGGCCTGGCCGCCGGCGGCCAGGACACGCTCGAGTTCACCGCGCGAGACGATGTCGAAGCCTGCGCCCAGGCGCGCCAGGACGTTGAGCACGCCCAGGTTGGAGTTGGCCTTGACGGCAAAGCACACCAGGTGCGGCATGCCGCTCAGGGCATCGGCATAGGCACGGTACTGCGCCTCGATGTGGGCGCGCGAGTAGATATAAGTGGGCGTGCCGAAACGTTCGGCAATGGCAGACAAGGCCACGCCTTCCGCGAACAGCTCGCCGTCGCGGTAGTTGAAAGCGTCCATGGATTACCCTTGAGAATGCTTGTGCGATTGCGACTTGGCTTGCTCGTCGGAGGACTTGCTGTCATCGGGCAGGTACAGCGGGCCTTTCTGCCCACAGGCGGTGACAAGACAGGCGACCGCGAGGAGCGCAGCAAGCGAAGAGATCAGGCGCTTCATGGCGAAATCCTTTGTATAAGCTTTGATTGCGGCCGAGTATACCGGCCACCCGGCGGCTTGCCTATGCGGCGGCCTTTCCGTCTGGCGGGGGTTTGACGCAATTGATGCTCACGCGTGGTGCGATTGCGGATTACTGACGCTGGCGGCGTGCGAACATGGGCAGGCTTTGCATTTGGCCGGCTGCGCCCGTATCGTGCGCGACACATGCGATATCCGTCGCCACTTTCCCGAGGTTCATGCAATGAGTTTGACCGAAGCCCGCTTCCACGACCTGGTCGATGCAACTCAGGAGAATCTGGAAGACATTTTCGACGCCAGTGAACTGGACCTGGACATGGAAAATTCGGCCGGTGTACTGACCGTGAAATTCGAGAACGGCTCGCAGCTCATCTTCAGCCGTCAGGAGCCGCTGCGTCAGCTATGGCTGGCCGCCAGGTCGGGTGGTTTCCACTTCGACTATGACGAACAGGAAAGCCGCTGGGTCTGCGACACCAGCGAAGAACTGCTCAGCGAAATGCTGGTGCGCATCACACTTGAACAGGCCGGCGTAGAGCTGGACTTCGACGAGATCTGATTGTGACCGTAACAAGTAATCCACGCCCGCCCAAGCCGCTGTACAGCAATGTCAGCCCGGCCGTGCCTTCACCCTGTGTCAGCCTGTGCCGGCTGGATGAGCACAAGGTCTGCCTGGGCTGCTTCCGGCATGTCGAGGACATCCGCGAATGGCGCTCGGCCGATGACGACCGCCGCCGCCAGATCCGCAGCGCTGCCGATCGGCGCCGGTCACTCGTGGCGGGCGCGGCCGTCAGCTAGGGCTGTTCTGCATTGCGTCATTGAGGTGCTTTTCCAGCCGCGCCTTGTGATGCAGATAGAGGATGCTCTGGCCGTGGCCGTCCGGGTTCAGGCCTGACAGGTCCAGGTCGGTGATGTAGCAGCGATAGCGCTCGGTTTCGTGACGCCGTGCCAGAATCTGTCGGGCCACGGCGGCGAACAGGTGCTCTCCGTATTCGAGTTCGGAGAATTCGCGGTTGTCGCAGTACAGCGTGACATTCACCTGCCCTGGCACGCTTTCCTCAATGATGGCCTGCACATCATAGAAAGGCTTGTCGGTTGCCGTCGGCGCCTGCCGTGGCTCGATGCTGCGCGCGCGGCTGCTGCCCGAGGGCAACACTTGGTAATACAACACCTCCAGCGCCACTGGCGCCTGCACGGTATCGAGTGGCAATGACGCACCACGCCGGTAGAGCATGGCCTGGAAAAACCGTTGCAAGGGTTGCAGCAGGCTCGGCTCGTCATGCCAGGGCAGGTTCTGGTGCCACAGGGTGTTGTGCTCGTCGAGTACATACAGGTCGGCGAAGGCTTCGTTGACCCGGTAGAACACCTGGATGCACTCGGGCTGGCCGTGCGGCACGATCACGGTCAGGTCATGATCATCCAGCGCCTGGGGATCCAGGTACAACGGGCTGTAGCAGGGCAGCGCCTCGCCCAGGTAGCTGAACAGGCCGGACAGGCTGTTGATCACCACCGGCGTGATGCGCCCGTTCAACAGTTCCAGCACGTGGTACTGCTTCTGGACCTGGATCAGGTAGCGGTGATTCAGGCGTCGGGCCACCAGCAGCCGGGCCGTGTCGACGATGTCTTCAACACGCTGGGCGATGGCCTGGGCCCGGTTGTGACAGAAACAACTGACCCGGATACGCGGCTGGGCCGGTCCCTCGGGCAGGCTGCCCAGCAGGTCGACCAGGCAATCGAGCAAGGCATGCGGGCCTTCATAGCGACTGAACAGGGTCTCGTTCCAGCTATTGAGGGTGATCTGGTCCAGGGTCAGGACCAGGTTTTCCCGCGCGCCGGCATAGCTGAGCGAGTCGGTGCGCTCGGTGGTCATCAGAATGTTCAGGTCGCGATGATGACGCAACGGGTCCAGACCGACGTTGACCAGCAGCAGGATCTCTCTGGGCACGCTGGGCTTGAGCAGTTGTTCGTCGCTGACCGTCGGTAGCGGCAGGGCGAAACTCTGTTGCAGGGCGCCGGTGAGGTTGAACAGTTCAAGCTCGCTCAAGTCGCTGATGCCCGGGTGCAAGGCCAGGCGCGTGCTGTTGTCGATGACCTGGTTGCGATGACACCAGGCCAATAGCTCAAGCAGTTCGCGGCTGCGCTTGAGGGGCGTGAAGCTGGGCCATTCATGCGCACTCAGGCTGCCGTTGTACAGGCTCCACTGGTGTTTGCCCGGTTCGCGCTTGTTGGGCGAGTGCACCAGGGTCAGGGTGTCTTCGGCCAGGTCCGGGGCAATCCCGGGGTTGATGAACTCGATCTTGCCGGCCTTGCGCTCGAAAGCGGCATACAGTCGACGGCCCAGGATGCTCATGTCGCGGGCATTGATCGACTGGGTGGTGTTCTGGGTCTTGGCCAGTTGGGTCAGAAAGCGATAGCTGTAGTTGAGCTCGTTGACCAGCGCATGCCGCTCGTGGCTCACCTGGCGGACTTTCCACTGGTTGCGGCTGTCGAGCAAAGTCAATTGTTGCTCGTCCCATCCCCATTCGCTTGTCAGGCGCTCCATGACCTGGCGTTGCCAGCCGGCGCTGCGCTGGCGTCCGGTCAGCTTTTTGTTGACCTTCAGGTACAGGCTGCGGCGTACCAGTTCCAGGCGTTCGGGCTCGTTGCGCGCGCGCAGGTGCTCCTCGATACGGCGATACACCACCATGTACGGGTCCAGTTCGTCCAGATCCGGCTGCCGGGCGAACACGGCCTTCTTGTAGCGCAGGCTCAGGCACTGCACATCCGGGTACTCGCTGGCGTAGACCTCGATCAGCAACAGCTTGAGCGCCGACTTGTACGGCGAGTCGATACCCTTGAACAACTGCCACAGCCCGGCGCCGACGAATTCGCCGGGGGGAATGTGCGCCATGTGCCCCAGGTCGAGTACCTCATCGGCACGAATGAAACGCTTGGACAGCAGGGTATGGGTGTAGGCGTCATACCGTGCTTCTTCGTAGGCCGGCACCAGCCACCACAGGGGCGTGCGTCCGGCCAGCCACAGGGCGGTGCGATAAAACTCATCGAGCAGCAGATAGTGCTGCGCGGTGCCGCAGTCATCGGAGCTCAGCTGCGCATCTCGATCGCCCACCCGGAAGCGTTGTGGGTCGATCAGGAAAAAGTGCGCCTCGGCGCCCTGAGTGTCGGCCCAGACTTCCAGCGCCTGGCATTTCTTGCGCAGTTCGGCAATGGCATTGGGGGCCAGCTCGCTGTCGTGGCAGACCCATACGTCCATGTCGCTCTGATCGGCCTGGGCCAGGGTGCCCAGGCTGCCCATCAGGAACAGGCCATGGATCGGCTGGGGCGCATGGTTGTGGCGCACCTTGTACGAGAACGAACGGGTCAGGCGCTGCGCTTCGGCCAGCACCGGGGCGGCCGGATCGTAGTTGGACACCCCCGCCGGCGTGCTGCCGGACACATAGCCTGGCAACAGCGGATGATTGACGTGGAACAACAGCGGCAACAGCGTCAAGACGTTCTGCTGGCGCGGCGACAGGCCTTCACGGGCACGTGCCAGTCGTCCTTCGTTGAGGCTCAGGAAACGGTTGCGCAATTGGCCAAGGACCTTGCGGTCAATGCCTTCGTCCAGATCGGGACGGATTTCAAAAGGGGACGTCATCGCAGCGTTAACCCGGAGTGGCAGGCTTTATTGACGGCGTTATCTGAAGTATCTGCCGTTTGTCCGGTGCCTGTTGGCGGACAGCATAGCGAGCACAAGGCGTCGCCGCGGCAGCCGCAAGAAATTGACGTCAAATGTGTAGCGGCTTTGTATCAGTTTGTGTGCACATGCGTGAAGGGGCCAGACAGGTTTTTTTGTCTGGCCCGGTGGCTTCGCAAACCAGAGGACGTAAAGGTCAGGCAGCTTCGCGGGCCGTCTGCAGGATGGTCAGCAAGGATTGGGCATGACGCGCAGCCTCCAGACCCAGACTGGTCAGGTAGCCGCCATCGACCTGGCTCGTCAGGCCTTTGTCATGCAGGCGTTGGGCAGCGGCGATGGCAGTGGAGGCCGCCACATGATGGACCTTCAGGCCTTCAAGGGTGTTGTCCAGGTTGAACAGGGCAAGGATTTCCAGTTCAGCAACCAGCTCAGGGGTGTAAGACATAGGTGCTCCAGACTTTTATTAGTGGACGCCGGTACGGGCGCAGGTCCCGGGTGATGAGGTGGCAACGGGACTTGCGCAGTGTAGCCCGGATCCTGGGCGCCAGGTGCCCGGTCATGCTTAATTTTCTGGTGGCAGCTCCGGCAGCGCGCGCAGCGCCGTTTCGTACCACTGGCCATCGAACGGCCGGTCGGCAGCCAGCATGGCGTCGATCTCCACGGCCAGCACATGAGCCATCATTTCGATGATGTCATCGCGCTCGTAGCCCACCAGTGTCAGCTTGTTGAACACAGCCGTTGCCGCAGGCGGATTGTCATTCTCGAGCTGGTTCTCGATGGCCTGCATCAGGGTGGAGGCAGCGAATTCTTCTTCGTTGTCGTCGAGTACTTCAGTCATGGAAATCTCCTCAGATTAAGTGCAGCAGTTTAACTGCATCGCGTGGGGGTAATCGACGAACGCTGTAGGACAGTTCTGAAATGCTGAGAATTGGCCATAGGCCACTGATTTTAAAGTAAAAAAATCCTCTAGAGTGCCGAGGCGTACCCTATTCAAGGAGATTTTCGGTGCTGAAATTATACGGATTTGCCGCAAGCAACTATTTCAATATGGTCCAGCTGGCCTTGCTGGAGAAGCAGGTGCCGTTCGAATTCGTGCCGTTGCATGGCTGCCAGAATCCCGAAGCGCTGGCCATCAGCGCGCGCGGCAAGGTGCCGGTACTGGGCACGCCACAGGGATTCATCAGCGAGACCGATGTCATCCTGCGCTATCTGGAAGACACCTCGACGACCCGGCCACTGGTGCCGGCCGATCCCTTCTGCCGGGCCCAGGCCTGGACCATTGCCAAGGAGATCGAGCTGTACATCGAGCTGCCGGCACGCTTGTGCTATGTCGAAGTGATCTTCGGCGGCCGGGCAACGCCCGCCGACCTCAAGGCCAAGGCGCGCCGTGACCTGATCAAGGGTTTTGCCGCCCTGTCCCAGCGCGCGCGCTTTGCACCCTATATAAGCGGTGAGCATTTCACGGTGGCGGACATTTATTTCCTGTACAGCGTCGACCTGGCACAGCGTGTGGGCGAGCAACTGTTTGGCCTGGACCTGCTGGGGCAGTTGCCCGGGGCACAGGCCTTGCTGGAGCATCTGGCGCAAAACCCGAATGTGCAACAGGTGGCAGTGGCCAGGGAGGCCGACTGGCCCAGGTTCCTGGCCCGCGTACAGGCCGTGGCCCGGCAGGCGGGCTAACAACGCCGCCTGACGGGTCATTGCATGTGATCAGCGGCTGGCCAGCAGGGCCTGGCCGCGGACCACGGCGGCACGCACCTGCGCCGGGGCTGTACCACCGATATGGTCACGGGCGTTGACCGAACCTTCAAGGGTCAGCACGGCAAACACGTCCTGCTCGATCTGGTCGCTGAAACGGCGCAGTTCTTCCAGGCTCATTTCTGCCAGATCCTTGCCGCTTTCGACACCGTACTTCACCGCATGGCCGACGATTTCGTGGCAGTCACGGAACGGCAGGCCGCGCCGGACCAGATAGTCGGCCAGGTCCGTGGCGGTAGAGAAGCCGCGCAGGGCCGCTTCGCGCATGATGGCGTGGCGCGGCTTGATGGCCGGGATCATGTCGGCAAAGGCGCGCAACGAGTCGCGCAGCGTGTCGGCGGCGTCGAACAGCGGCTCCTTGTCTTCCTGGTTGTCCTTGTTGTAGGCCAGCGGCTGACCTTTCATCAGGGTCAGCAGGCCGGTCAGGGCGCCAAATACACGGCCGCTCTTGCCACGCACCAGTTCAGGCACGTCGGGGTTTTTCTTTTGCGGCATGATCGAGCTGCCGGTGCAGAAGCGGTCTGGCAGGTCGATGAACTGGAACTGGGCGCTGGTCCACAGCACCAGCTCTTCGGAGAAGCGCGACAGGTGCATCATCGCGATCGAGGCGGCGGCGCAGAATTCGATGGCAAAGTCGCGATCCGACACACCGTCCAGCGAATTGCCGCCAACGGCTTCGAAACCCAGCAACTGGCAGGTCAGCTCACGGTCGATCGGGTAGGTGGTGCCGGCCAGCGCGGCGCTGCCTAGCGGCATGCGGTTGGTGCGTTTGCGGCAGTCGACCAGGCGCTCGTGGTCGCGGCTGAGCATTTCGAACCAGGCCAGCAAATGATGGCCGAAGGTGACCGGCTGGGCCGTCTGCAGGTGAGTGAAGCCCGGCATGATGGTCTCGGCTTCACGCTCGGCCTGCTCCAGCAGTCCTTGTTGCAGGCGGGTGATTTCGCCGAGGATCACGTCGATTTCATCACGCAGCCACAGGCGGATATCGGTAGCGACCTGGTCGTTGCGACTGCGTCCGGTGTGCAGTTTCTTGCCGGTGATGCCGATGCGGTCGGTCAGGCGAGCTTCGATGTTCATGTGCACGTCTTCAAGATCGATGCGCCATTCGAACTGACCCGCCTCGATTTCGCCCTGGATGGTCTTCAGGCCGTCGATGATGGTGTCGCGTTCGGCATCGGTCAGGACGCCGACCTTGGCCAGCATGGTCGCATGGGCGATCGAGCCCATGATGTCATGGCGATACAGGCGCTGGTCGAAGTTGACGGAGGCGGTGAAACGCGCGACGAAGGCGTCGACGGGCTCACTGAAGCGGCCGCCCCAGGACTGGTTGGTCTTGTCGGTGCTCATGATTTCGCTCGTTGCTCTGCGTGAAAGGAAGTTCGCTAAACGACGGCGATGATAGCAGGGTGAGGTTTTTTTATCCTCGAACGGCTTGTCGCGCTCAGCCCCCGGGACGAGACTGGCGCATGCGCGAGGGCCTCCATGATCATCAATAACGATAAATCCGCTGTCGAGCAGGATTTCTTCCTGCCTGAACTGTGCCTGCCCCAGGCCTTGCTGGTGCTGGTGGTACTGGCCGAGCTGCTGGTGCTGGCCCTTGTGCTGGTCGAGCCCATGCCTGGAGCCTTTCCCTGGGTGCGCCTGGCCCTGATGTCACTGTTCGTGCAGTGGATCGTCCTGCTCTCGGCCGCCTTGCTCTGCGGCCTGCGCCCTTGGCTGGCGCGCCTGCCGGCAGGCCTGGCGGGGCTTCTGGGCTGCCTGATGGTGGTGGGCCTGACGCTGCTGTGCACGGCCGTGACCGACGTCTGCCAGCTGTCCAGCCGGATTTCGCTGGAGGGGATGGTCGAGCGCTATATTCGTTATTCGCTGATTGCCTTGATCATGTCGGCGCTGATGTTGCGCTACTTTTATCTGCAGAGTCAGTGGCGCAAGCAGCAGCAGGCCGAGCTGCGGGCCAGGATCGAAGCGCTGCAGGCGCGTATCCGGCCGCATTTTCTGTTCAATACGCTTAACAGTATTGCCAGCCTTGTCGCCAGTGATCCGGTCAAGGCCGAGCAGGCGGTGCTGGATCTGTCCGACCTGTTCCGGGCCAGCCTGGCACGCCCCGGAACGCTGGTGAGCTGGCGCGAGGAGCTGGAATTGGCCAGGCGATATTTATCGATCGAACAATATCGCCTTGGCGAGCGTCTACAGTTGGACTGGGCGGTGAGTGAGATTGACGATGACTTGCCGATTCCCCAGCTAACCTTGCAACCATTGCTGGAAAACGCCCTGACCTATGGCATCGCCCCACGCATCGAAGGCGGCGTGGTGCGGGTCGAGGCAGATTACGAAAGGGGAGTGTTCATATTGTGCGTCAGCAATCCTTATGACGAAGTTGCCCCACGGCAGACGTCCAGCGGCACCCACCAGGCCCTGTCGAACATAGGTGCACGTATTACGGCACTTTTCGGTCCGCAGGCCAGTCTGAGCGTGGAGCGCCGTGACGGCCGTCACTACACCTGTCTACGCTATCCTTGTGCGAGACTCACGCAGGAAGCCAAAGCAATATGAATGTCCTGATCGTTGATGACGAACCCCTGGCCCGGGAAAGATTGAGCCGCCTGGTCGGCGAAATCGAGGGCTACCGGGTCCTGGAACCCAGCGCCGCCAATGGTGATGAAGCCCTGGCGCTGATCGAAAGCCACAAGCCGGACATTGTCCTGCTCGATATCCGCATGCCTGGCCTCGACGGCCTGCAGGTCGCTGCCAGACTGTGCGAGCGCGAAGCCCCGCCCGCCGTTGTTTTCTGCACCGCACACGATGAATTTGCCCTGGAAGCTTTCCAGGTCAGTGCGGTGGGCTACCTGGTCAAGCCGGTGCGTCCCGAGCATCTGTCCGAGGCCCTGAAAAAAGCCGAGCGGCCCAATCGCGTGCAGTTGGCCGCCATGACCCGTCCTGCGGCCGAGAGCGGCAATGGCCCGCGCACGCACATCAGTGCGCGGACCCGCAAGGGCATCGAGCTGATCCCGCTGGATCAGGTCATCTTCTTTATTGCCGACCACAAGTACGTGACCTTGCGTCACGAGGGCGGCGAAGTACTGCTCGATGAACCCCTCAAGGCGCTGGAGGACGAGTTCGGTGATCGTTTCGTGCGCATCCACCGCAATGCCCTGGTGGCCCGCGAGCGGATCGAACGACTGCAGCGCACGCCACTGGGGCATTTCCAGCTGTACCTCAAGGGCCTCAATGGTGATGCCCTGGTGGTCAGCCGTCGCCATGTGGCAGGGGTGCGCAAGATGATGCAGCAACTCTAGAGCGTTTGACGATCGGGCATGGCAAACGACCTGATGTCCGTTTGACCTGCCTGGCGTTAACAAGCAATTGCGTGCTGTTTTCAACACAGCATGGTCGCTGCCCTGGCGACTATCATTGCCTGTCCCAACACGCCCTGTATCGCCGCGGCGTTGCCCGGTCACGATGCATGAGCCACTGAACGTGCCGGCGGGCGTCGATTTCATTGACGGGTGTCAGGCCATGCCCGGACTTTACCGGCGGCGCTGAAGCCCCAGCAACTGAACTGTTATCATCGACAGTCTTTACCCTGTACGGATTGATTCATGTCCACTCGCGAAATCCGCATTGCGACCCGCAAGAGCGCGCTGGCGCTCTGGCAGGCCGAATACGTCAAGGCCCGGCTCGAACAGGCCCATCCCGGTCTGGCAGTGAGCCTGGTGCCCATGGTCAGTCGTGGCGACAAGCTGCTTGACTCGCCGCTGGCAAAAATCGGCGGCAAGGGCTTGTTCGTCAAGGAACTGGAAACCGCCCTGCTGGAAAACGAAGCCGACATCGCCGTGCATTCCATGAAGGATGTACCGATGGCCTTTCCCGAAGGGCTGGGGCTGTTCTGCATCTGCGAGCGTGAAGACCCACGCGACGCCTTTGTATCCAACCGTTTCACCAGCCTCGACCAATTGCCGGCCGGCAGCATCGTCGGCACCTCCAGCCTGCGTCGCCAGGCGCAACTGCTGGCACTGCGGCCCGACCTGCAGGTCCGCTTCCTGCGTGGCAATGTGAACACCCGCCTGGCCAGGCTCGATGCCGGCGAGTACGACGCGATCATCCTGGCTGCCGCCGGCCTGATCCGCCTGGGCTTCGAGGCGCGCATCACTGCCAGCCTGTCGATCGAAGACAGCCTGCCTTCCGGTGGCCAGGGCGCGGTCGGCATCGAATGCCGCACCCTTGATGCCGACATCCACGCCTTGCTGGCCCCCTTGCACCATGCCGACACCGCCCTGCGGGTCTCGGCCGAGCGCGCCCTCAACCGTCACCTCAACGGCGGCTGCCAGGTGCCGATTGCCTGCTACGCCGTGCTTGAAGGCGAGCAATTGTGGCTGCGCGGGCTGGTGGGCGAACCTGATGGCGGCCTGTTGCTGCGGGCCGAGGCACGTGGCTCACGCGATGCCGCCCAGGCCCTTGGCGTGCAAGTGGCCGAAGACCTGCTGGCCCAGGGTGCCGGGCGAATCCTGCAAACCCTCTACGGCGAGGCGGATGAGCAATGAGCGCCTGGCGCCTGTTGCTGACGCGCCCTGCCGAAGAGTCGGCAGCGGTGGCTCAGGTACTGGCCGAGCATGGTATTTTCACCCGCAGCCTGCCGTTGCTGGCCACGGAGCCTTTGCCGTTGGACGACGCGCATCGCGCAATGATCTTTGAGCTGATGCAGTTTCAGGCGGTGATCGTGGTCAGCAAGCCGGCCGCCCGCCTGTGCCTGGAACTGCTCGATGAAATCTGGCCGCAGCCACCCCAGCAACCATGGTTCTGTGTGGGCGCCGGCACCGGCAGGCTGCTGCTCGACTACGGCCTGCAGGATGTCAGCTGGCCGCAGCAGGGCGACGACAGCGAAGCACTGTTGGCACTGCCGCATCTGCAAGAGGCCATCGCCATACCGGGAAGCCGTGTGTTAATCATGCGCGGTGACGAGGGACGCGAATGGATGGCCGAGCGTTTGCGCGAGCAAGGCGTCAGGGTCCGGTACCTGCCGCTGTACCGCCGCTATTTGCCCGTTTACCCGCCGCAGGCCCTGTTCGGGCAGGTCGAGGGGGAACGCTTGAACGGGCTGGTGGTCAGCAGTGGGCAGGGTCTTGAGCATCTGCTCCAGATGGCGGGGGAGCGCTGGCCTGAGCTGGCCGGGCTGCCGCTGTTTGTACCGAGCCCGCGGGTTGCGCAACTGGCGCATGCCGCCGGGGCTCGAAGGGTTGTTGACTGTCGTGGCGCCAGCGCCACGGCCTTGCTGGAGGCTTTGCGGGCAACGCCCGCCTGTTGATCGACGAAGTGTCGCTGCCAGCGGCACCCAATTGCAAAGGACGGATACGTGAGCGAAACAGCCTTGCCCAAAGACGAAGAATCGGTGTCGAAAACATCGACCCCAACGCCCGAACCCAAGCGCCGCGAGCGCTCGGGCAATCGCACCAGCGGCCTGGCGGTCGTGGCCTTGTTGCTGGGCATTGCCGGCGTCGGCGTGGCCGGCTGGGGCGTATGGCAACTGCGTATGCTGCAGGCTGGCCATATACAACAGCGCAGCGAGGTGCAGGACATTGCCGAACAGACGCTGGCGCTGACACGCAATGACCAGCAACTGACGGCGCGCCTGGCGCAATTCCCGCCCGCCGACCAGCTTGAAGACAGCCGCCGCCTGGTGGCGCAACTGCAGGGCGACCAGCAGCGCCTGAGCCAGCGCCTGGAAGGCGTACTGGGCGCCAGCCGCAAGGACTGGCGCCTGGCCGAGGCCGAGCACCTGCTGCGCCTGGCCAGCCTGCGCCTGTCGGCCCTGCAGGACATCAACAGTGCCCGGGCCCTGGTGCAGGGCGCCGATGAAATCCTGCGCGAACAGGACGATCCGGGGTCCTTCGGCGCCCGCGAACAACTGGCCAAGAGCCTGACAGCCCTGCGCAGCATCGAACAACCCGACCGCACCGGCCTGTTCCTGCAACTGGCCGCCCTGCGCGAGCAGGCCGCGCAGCTCAATGCACTGGCACCCGAGTATGAAGACAAGGGCGGCTCGCTGTTCGGCCTGACCCCCACCCAACCCACCAACCCGGCCGACAGTGAAGAGCATTACTGGGCCAAATGGTGGGAACAGATCTCGCACTACATCCGTATCGACTTCAACGCTGAAAAGGACATTCGTCCTGTGCTCGCAGGCCAGAGCCTGGCCCAGGTACGCCTGGCCCTGACCCTGGCCATGGAGCAGGCGCAGTGGGCCGCCCTCAATGGCGAGCCGCAGATTTATGCGGCGGCCATCAAAGAGGCGCGCAGCGTGCTGACGGCCAACTTCAACAAGGACAACCCGCAGAGCAAGGCCATCGCCGAGCGTCTCGATGCACTGGTGGACCAGCCAGTCTCGGTCATGACGCCTGACCTGGCGCAGAGCCTCAGCGCGGTACAGGCCTACCTGGAGCGTCGCCATGGCGCGTCGCAGCCGACCGAAACGCAGCGAGGCACCAGCCCATGAAGCGCTTCTACGTTCTGCTGTTCATTGCCATCGCCGTCGCCGCACTGATTGGCATCGGCATGGCCGAGCACGCCGGTTATGTGCTCATTTCGTACCAGAACTTCCGTTTCGAATCGAGCCTGTGGGCGGCGCTGGGCCTGTTGCTGGCCCTCTGGCTGGTGGTGCTGATCGTGCGCCTGGCGATCAGGCTGCTGACCACCTCCGGTGGCGTGGTCAACCCCTGGTCGCGCCGCAATCGTCATCGCCGTGTGCAGGTGGCGATCGAACAAGGCCAGATGGACCTGGCCGAAGGTCGCTGGGCCAGCGCCCAGCGCCATTTGCACCGCGCTGCCGAGGCCGATCCCCAGCCATTGCTGTATTACATCGGCGCTGCACGCGCCGCCAACGAGCAAGGCCGCTACGAAGACAGCGACAGCCTCCTGGAGCGGGCCTTGCAGCGCCAGCCGCATGCCGAACTGGCCATTGCGCTGACCCATGCGCAGTTGCAACAGGACCGCGGTGACACCGACGCGGCCCTGGTCACCCTGCAGGCCATGCAGCAGAACCATCCGCACAACCCGCAGGTGCTGCGTCAATTGCATCGACTGTATCAACTGCGTGGCGACTGGCCGGAACTGATCCGTCTGATGCCCGAGCTGCGCAAGGACAAGGTGCTGCCGCCGGCAGAGCTGGCCGAGCTGGAACGCCGTGCCTGGGGTGAAAATCTCAGCCTGTCGGCCTGGCGCGAGGCCGAAGAAGGCGCCAGCACCGGCCTGGCCTCGCTGGACAAGGCCTGGAAAGCCCTGACCTCGGCGCAGCGCCAGGAACCGGCGCTGGTGCTGGCCTATGCCGAGCAATTGCGGCGCCTCAACGCCCATGCCCAGGCCGAAGAAGTGCTGCGCACGGCTCTCAAGCGCGACTACGACAGCCACCTGGCACGGCTCTACGGGCTGGTGCACGGCAGCGACAATGGCAAGCAGTTGCAGGCGGCCGAAGGCTGGCTCAAACAGCACCCCAAGGACCCGAGCCTGCTGCTGACTCTGGGTCGCATCTGCCTGCAGGGCCGCTTATGGGGCAAGGCACGCGACTACCTCGAAAGCAGCCTGCGCCTGCAGCCCAACCCGGAAACCTGTGCGGAGCTGGCACGCTTGCTGGCGCAGATGGGCGAGACCGAGCGCAGCAACCAGTTGTTCCAGCAAGGCCTTGGCATGCTCGACGAACGCTTCCTGGCCAGCCCCCTGCCGGCCCTGGCCCGCGCTTGAGGCTGACGTTCGCGCAAGAGCCTTCTTGCGCGAACGCCTTGCCGGCCCGGCGGGGGAATTGCCCGGCAAATACTGTGTATGAAGATAATTCGTACATGAAAATGTAATAAAACCTGATTCATGGGTGTTTGTTTTCGCGTGCAGCTATCAACATCCTGGCGCGCGGCTGCCTTGAAAGCTCTGTGCGCTTTCCTCTACCGTAGCCCCCCTTGTTTCCCGTTACGGATTTGTCATGCACCCGGCCCGCACGCGCTTTCTGTTCTGTCTGGCGTTCATCGCCTGTGCAACATCCGTCGGCGCGGCGGTCTACCTGCAGTTCACCTACAACCTCACGCCTTGCCTGTTATGCCATGTGCAACGAGCGCTGCTGCTTGCCTGCGCCCTGATCTGCCTGGCCGCTGCCGTGCACGGCCCCACGACCCTGCGCACCTGGCATCGCTATGCGCTGGCGCTGCTGGTCGTGGCCCTGCTTGGCGCCGGTGTCGCAGGCGCTCATATCGGCTCGCAGACCTCGCCCCCCGAGCAACTGGCCCTGGCCGTCACCCACGTCAAGGAAGGTTTCAGCCTGCTCGCGCGGCCGGCCTGGGGAGGCATTCTGGAGCACGCACTGCTGAGCTGTGCCGAGATCAACTGGTCGCTGTTCGGTATCAGCCTGCCGGAGTGGAGCCTGCTGGCGTTTGTCGGGGCAATCCTGCTGGCGCTGTATCTGCTGCTGGTCGAAATACCCCGCAAGATATTGCCCAAGGATCAAACGCTTGTATGAACTTTCTCGACCTCATCGCTTGAAGCCCTTATCCTGCGGGCATAATCTGGCTCGCACGCGTCAATCCAAGTCTGTTGTCATGACGCTCATTCAGGCTCGGTTTACACAGATCGGGTACGACTTGATGCCGGTACAGGACTGCATGCCCCCTGAAGGGAAGAGAGATCATCATGCTGGAAAGTTGTCAGAATGCTCAGGAACGCTGGGGCGGGGTCAATCTGCTGATCGATCGCTGGCTTCACAATCGTCACGAACTGATCCAGGCCTACGATGCGCTGGGCGGAACGCCCGAGTCCCTGCGGGACCGCTCGGCCAAGCAGGACTTCTGTCAATTGCTGGTCGACTACGTGTCGGCGGGGCATTTCGAGGTCTATGAACAACTGAGCAACGAGGCCAAGGCGTTCAACGACGAGCGCGGGCTGGAACTGGCCGATACGCTCATCCCGCGCCTGGAGGCCTTGACGCAACTGGCGCTGGCGTTCAACGACCATTGTGATCACGGTGATTCGTCAGCCGATTGCGCCAGCGAGTTCAAGACCCTGGGCGGGCTGTTGCATGAGCGCTTCGAGCTTGAAGACTGCCTGATCGAGGTGCTGCACACCTCGCACAAGGAACAGGCCAGCGCGTAACGCCAACGGGGTTACGACGACACGGCGACCAGTTCGATCTCGAACACCAGTGGTGTAAACGGGTCGATCAGGTCGCCCGCCCCTTCGGCGCCATAGGCTTGTGCCGAGGGAATCACCAAACGCCATTTCGCCCCGGTCGGCATGTCCTGCAAGGCCGTGGTCCAGCCACTGATCACACTGTCCAGGCGGAACCATTGCGGCTGGCTGCTCTGGTCAAACACCGTGCCGTCCGGCAGATGCCCTACATAGCGCACTTCCACCCGGCCGTTGGCATCGGGCCTGGGCCCGTCACCGTGCACCAGCTCGGTCATCAGAATGCCGTCGGCCAGGACCTTGACGCCAGGCCTGGCCTTTTCCGCGTCCATGAAACGCCGTTCGGCACTGAGTGCCGCCTCGGTCTGCGAGTCGGTGCCCGCAGCTTCGGCCTGCGCCATCGCGGCATCATGATCGGCCAGGATCTGGTCGATTCGCGCTTGCTTGAGTGCCAGGGGCTTGCCCTGATACGCCTGCTTCAAGCCATCGACCAGGGCAGTCAGGTCAAGGTCCGGCACCTCCTGACGCATGCGCTCGCCCAGGCTCGCCCCCAGGCTGTACGCCAGGTCATGGGCGTCGTTGGCAGCCGGATTTTCGGCCGCCTGTCCCAGCGGCAGCACAAGCAATAACGACATCAACAAGTAGCGCGACATGGAGGCTCTCCGGCTGAGAAGGCTGTGATTATGCCAGTACCGACAGCGTTACGCAGAGAGCGGCCCGGGTGAAATTTTGCACAGACGGCTCAAACCCCCGGCCATTGCAGGTGGCGCCGTGCAACAGCGGACTGTTCATGCTGTCAACAGCGCTAGCGGCGCTGCAGGCAGAGGTCTAGTATGAGCCGCTATTTCGCCAGCCCGGAGGTAAGTCATGTCGGCCAACAAGAAGCCCGTAACCACGCCGTTGCATCTGCTCCAACAATTGTCGGGCAGCCTGCTCGAACACCTGGAAGACGCCTGTTCCACCGCTTTGGCTGATGCCGAGAAACTGCTCGCCAAGCTGGAAAAGCAACGCGTCAAGGCCCAGGAAAAATTGCACACGTCGCGCACCAAGGTGCAGGACGCCGCTGTTGCCGGCAAAGCCAAGGCACAGACCAAGGCCAAGGCCGCCATCGATGAGCTTGAAGAACTGCTCGATGCCTTGAAGGATCGCCAGACCGAAACACGCACCTACATCCAGCAGCTCAAACGCGATGTCCAGGAAAGCCTGAAGCTGGCCCAGGGCGTAGGCCGGGTCAAGGAAGCCGTCGGCAAGGCACTGACCACCCGCGAAGCCAAACCGGCCGCGAGCAAGGCCGCAACCACGCCCGCCGTCGCCAAGGTAGACGCGGCACCCGCCGACAAAGCCGTCGCCAAGCCTGCCGTGGTCAAGAAAGCGCCTGCCAAAGCGGCGGCCAAGCCAGCCACCAAGGCCCCGGCCAAACCAGCCACTGAAAAAGCCGCTGCGGCGCCAGCCAAGGCACCGGTGAAGGCCCCGGCGGCCAAGCCGGTTGCCGAGAAGGCACCCGCCAAGCCTGCGACCGCCAAGGCGCCGGCCAAAACGGCGGCCGCCAAGCCTGCAGCCAAGACCGCCGCTGCCAAACCTGCCGTCGCCAAGCCCGCCGCCAAGCCGGTTGCTGTAAAGACCGCGACCAAGCCGGCCGCAAAACCGGCCAAGGCACCGGCGACCGCCAAGGTTGAGACCGCAGTAACAGCGGTTGCCCAGCCTGCCGGTACACCGGCCCCGGCTGCGCCGGCCGCTACCGACAGCGTCAAACAGGGCTAAGCCCTCAGGGTAAGGGCCGCGTCGCACAGCACCTGCCGTGCGGCGCGGTCCTGCCGGCCCGCCAACGCATCAAGCCAGCCCTGCACATCCTGCACCTGCCCCTGTGGCCAGTCCCTGGCCAGACCCTGCAACCGTTCCAGCAATGTTCGCTCCGCCTGCAACTCCAAGGCCTTGACCTGTTCGCGCAAGGTGGCAAGCGCGCTATCGCCTGCCGCGGCTTGACGCCATTGCGTGCGCAAGGCCCGTAAAGGCCCCACGACCTGCGCCTGCCACGCGCCTGCTGCCTGGACAATGGCCGCCACCCGGGCGTCAGTGCACGGCACGGCGCGCCACCCCAGCCACACCCCGAACAACACCACGCAAACGTCGGCTCCCTGGGCCTGAAGTTGCAGGCACGCCGGCTCCACACCGGGCCGGGCATAGAAATCGAGGGTGAAACTCCATAGATCAACAGGCATAGTGGTCAACCCCGTCCGGGACGAAGCTGGTAGACTCCGCCGCCATCATGATTCGAATTCAAGACCTTACCTTACAGCGTGGCCCTCAGCGTCTGCTAGAAAACGCCGAGTTGACCCTGCACGCCGGCCAGAAAGCCGGTCTGATCGGTGCCAATGGTGCCGGTAAATCCAGCCTGTTTGCCCTGTTGCGCGGCGAGTTGAGCCCCGACTCCGGCGATTGCCATCTGCCGGCCGACTGGCGCATCGCACACATGCGCCAGGAGATCGAGACCCTCGAACGCCTGGCCGTGGACTATGTGCTTGACGGCGACCTGCTGCTGCGCGATATCCAGCGCCAGTTGGCCGAGGCCGAGGCCGCCCACGACGGCACCGCACTGGCACGCCTGCATGCCGAGTTCGACAGCGCCGACGGCTATACCGCCGACGCCCGTGCCCGCAAGCTGCTGGCCGGCCTGGGCTTCAGCAACGAGCAGATGGAACGGCCCGTCGGCAGTTTCTCCGGTGGCTGGCGGATGCGCCTGAACCTGGCGCAAGCCTTGATGTGCCCTTCGGACCTGCTGCTGCTCGACGAGCCGACCAACCACCTGGACCTCGACGCCATCCTGTGGCTCGAAGACTGGCTCAAGGGCTATCCCGGCACCTTGCTGCTGATTTCCCACGACCGCGACTTTCTCGATGCGGTGGTCGATCACATCGCCCACGTCGAGCAACGCAAGATCACCCTGTATCGCGGCGGCTACAGTGCCTTTGAGCGCGCCCGTGCCGAACGTCTGGCCCAGCAGCAACAGGCCTACGAGAAGCAGCAGGTGCAACGTGCGCACATGGAAAAATACATTGCGCGCTTCAAGGCCCAGGCCACCAAGGCCCGCCAGGCCCAGAGCCGCATCAAGGCGCTGGAGCGCATGGAAGAGCTGTCTGCCGCCCATGTCGACTCGCCCTTCAACTTCGTCTTCCGCGAATCCGACAAGCTTTCGCGCCCCTTGCTGGACCTGTCCGATGCCCGTCTGGGCTATGGCGACAAGGTCATCCTCGAGAAGGTCAAGCTGCAACTGGTGCCCGGCGCGCGCATTGGCCTGCTGGGCCCCAACGGCGCGGGCAAGTCGACGCTGATCAAGAACCTGGCCGGCGAGCTGGACCCCATCAGCGGGCGCCTGCAACGCGGTGAAAACCTCTCGGTCGGCTACTTTGCCCAGCACCAGCTCGACTCGCTGGATGCCAAGGCCACGCCGCTGCTGCACTTGCAGCGCCTGGCACCGACCGAACGCGAGCAGACCCTGCGCGACTTCCTCGGCGGCTTCGATTTTCGCGGTGCGCGGCTCGACGAGCCGGTGCTGAACTTCTCCGGTGGCGAAAAGGCCCGCCTGGCCCTGGCGCTGATTGCCTGGGAAAAGCCCAACCTGCTGCTGCTCGACGAACCGACCAACCACCTGGACCTGGAAATGCGCCTGGCGCTGACCATGGCCCTGCAGGAATTCAGCGGAGCGGTGCTGGTGGTCTCTCACGACCGGCACTTGCTCAAGAGCACCACTGACGACTTCCTGCTGGTGGCCGATGGCCGGGTCGAAACCTTTGATGGCGACCTGGACGACTACACCCGCTGGCTGGCCGATTACCGCGTGCGTCATGCACCGGCCAGCACCACGCAGGTCAATGCCGACAAGACCGACAAAAAAGCCCAGCGCCAACAGGCCGCCGCCTTGCGTCAGCAACTGGCACCGCACAAACGCCAGGCTGACAAGCTGGAAAAGGAGCTGGGCGAGGTCCACGAAAAGCTGGCCCGGATTGAACAGGGCCTGGCCGACAGCGCCCTCTACGAGGCCGCCAGCAAAGACAAGCTGCGCGACCTGCTGGCCGACCAGGCTCGCTTGAAGGTGCGCGAGGCCGAACTGGAAGAGGGCTGGATGGAGGCACTGGAAGTGCTGGAAACCATGCAGGCCGAGCTGGAAGCATTGTCGTAAGCGAGGCGAGAGGGTGATGGACGTTTTTGGTTTACCGCTGGCAGCGCACTGGGTCGAACCGATCTGGCTGGGCCTGCAGATTCTGCTGATCCTGCTGGTGGGCTACCTGACCCAGCGTGTCGTGGGGCGCTTTCTTACGCGCCTGGGCGAGCGCTACCCGTTGCCACCCGAGCTGTTGATGCCGGTGCGCGGGTGCCTGCGCTGGTTCATCATGGGCAGCGCCTTCGTGGTCGTGCTCGGGCGCCTGGGCGTCTCGGCCACCGTGTTGTGGACGGCGCTGTCGGGCTTTGTCGCCGTGGCGGCGGTGGCCTTCTTCGCCATGTGGAGCGTCCTGTCCAACCTGCTGTGCGCGGTGATGATCTTCACCATCGGCCCGTTTCGTATCGGCGACATCGTCGAGCTGGTCGACACCCTCGACAAGCCCGGGGTCAAGGGCCGGGTCACGGCCATCAACCTGATGTTCACCACCCTGATCGAACTTCCCGAGCAGGGCGGCGCACTGGTGCAGGTGCCCAACAGCCAGTTCTTCCAGAAATCGGTACGCCGCTGGCGCGGCACCGACGGCCTGGCGCAGGTGATCACCGAGCGGCCGGCCGGCGAGGGCAAATAGGCCGGAGGGTGATGGCGAATATTCCTGCACCCGAAATGGATCTATCGACCCCAACCTGTCCGCGATAAACATCTGGCTACACTTGCCGATCAGGATTAACGTATTCGCCATCCGATAAAGTGAGGTGTGCGATGGCGTTTGAAACATGGCTGGCATTCTTTGCCGCCTGCTGGGTGATCAGCCTGTCGCCGGGTGCCGGCGCCATCGCGTCGATGTCCTGCGGCCTGCAATACGGCTTCTGGCGCGGCTACTGGAACGCGCTGGGACTGCAAATCGCGCTGGTGGTGCAGATCGGCATCATCGCCGCCGGCCTGGGCGCCATCCTGGCCACTTCCGAGCTGGCCTTTACCGTGATCAAGTGGTTCGGCGTGGCATACCTGATCTACCTGGGCGTCAAGCAGTGGCGAGCGCTGCCCACCGACATGAACGAAGACCCGGCCGTGCGCCCGGTCGGCAAACCAATGAGCCTGATGCTGCGCGGGTTCCTGGTCAATATCAGCAACCCCAAGGCCATGGTGTTCATGCTGGCCATCCTGCCACAGTTCATCGACCCGAACGCGCCGTTGCTGGCCCAGTACGTGACCATTGCCGCGACCATGGTGACCGTGGACCTGATCGTCATGGCCGGCTACACGGGCCTGGCGGCCAAGGTGCTGCGCCTGCTCAAGACACCGCGCCAGCAGAAACGCCTGAACCGCACCTTCGCCAGCCTGTTTGTCGCAGCCGCGGCATTCATCGCCACCTTGCATCGCGGTACGGCCTGAAATAGCTACCGTAGGAGCGCGCTTGCCGGAATGCCGGACCACCGCGACCGAGTGCGAAGCGCTCGCAAAATTTATAAAACGCCACAATTTTACGACTGCTAACGCAGCCGGTCGCGGGCAGAGCGCGCTCCTACCGGTCGGTGCCTGTCCGAATAACCTGCTTTGTAGAAGCCGGTCCTGACTTGTTCAGAGGTCCAGCACCAGCAGCGGTGTCCTGGCCCGCGAGCAGCAGGGTGTGAACTGATCGTTCAGGGCCTGTTCTTCTTCGGTCAGGTACAGGTCGCGATGCTCCGGCACACCTTCGAGCACGCCGGTCAGGCAGGTGCCGCATACGCCTTGCTCGCACGACACCGGCACCTCGATGCCATGCAGCTCCAGCACCTGGATGACGTTCTGGTCGGCCGGCACCTCGAACACCTGGCCGGTGCTGTTGACCCTGATCGAGAACGAGCCATCGGCGCTGGTGTCCACCGGCGCAGCGGCAAAGTATTCACGGTGCAGGTTGGCTTCGGTCCAGCCCTGGGCCCGGGCGCTGTCGAGCACATGCTGCATGAAGCCACCGGGGCCGCACACGTAAAGGTGCACATCCGGCTGCGGCGCGGCCAGCACCTGGGCGGCCTGCAGGGCCGTGGCGGGTTCTTCATCCACATGCAGGTAGACACGATCGGCAAAGGCGCAGGCCTGCAGGCGGGCGGCGAACGCGGCGCGGTCGCGGGCGCGCACGCAATAATGCAGTTCGAAGTCCGCGCCGCTGGCGGCCAGGTGCTCGGCCATGCACAGGATCGGGGTAATGCCGATGCCGCCGGCGAACAGCAGGCTGCGCCGGGCCTCGGGGGCCAGTTCAAACAAGTTGCGCGGCTCGCTGATGCGCAAGCTCATGCCCGCCTGCAACAGGCGGTGCAGGGCAGCAGAGCCGCCGCGCGACGCCGGGTCGTCGAGCACGCCGATCTGGTAGCGGTGCCGTTCGCTGGGCGCATTGCACAGCGAATACTGACGCACCAGCCCGGCATCGCCTGGAATGTGCACATCAATGTGCGCCCCGGCCGTGAAGGCCGGCAACGGGCTACGGTCGGGCCGGGCCAGCTCGTAGCTGCAAATGCCCGGGGCTTCTTCGCGGCGGGAAATCACCATGACGTCGATCATTTCACTTCCTCGGGCCGGGTTCATTGGGCAACGGCAATCAGCGGCGAGGCCTGCTCGCGAGCGATGATGCGTTCGAGCACCTTGCGCGACTGCACGCCACCGGCGTCGATATTGAGCTTGAGCAGGTTGCGTTCAGGGTGACGCAGCAGGTTCTGCTGCTGGCGTTCAAGCATCTCCAGGTCTTCGCTGAAGATCTTGCCCTGGCCTTCGCGAATGGTGGCGGTCAGCGCCTCGTCTTGCGGGTTGAAGTTGCGCGCCATGCCCCAGAAGTACCAGATCGAGGTGTCGGTCTCGGGGGTGATGAAATCGACCACGATGCTCGACGCCTTGTAACGCGCCTCGGCGTGGTAGCCGCCGTGGCCGGCATGGGCGACGCCCACTTCGATCAGGACATGGCTGGGCGGGGTGAAGCGGCAGATCTGCCAGCGGTCCACCGGCACATCGTCGGCCAGGTTGTTGCCGCGCAGCGCCATGCGCCAGAAGGGCGGGGCCATGATGTTTTCCATGTGCCGGGCGGTGATCACCTCGTCGCCTTCGACCTGGGTCACCGGCGCCGCTTCGTCGATCTCTTTCTGGCCGATGCTGGACGCGTGCACGTAGGTTTCGTGGGTAAGGTCCATCAGGTTGTCGATCATCAGCCGGTAGTCGCAGCCGATATGAAACAGCCCGCCGCCATAGGCCCACTGCTCGCTGACCGCCCATTCCAGGTGCGGAATCAGCGCTGCATCGGCCTGGGCCTGATCGCCCGGCCAGACCCAGACAAAACCGTAGCGCTCCTCGGCGGCATAGGTCTTGTTGCACGGAAAGCCCCGTACCCGCTGGCCGGGCATCGAGGCGGTCTTGCCATCGGCGCCCATGGCCAGGCCGTGGTAGCCGCACACCAGCAGGCCGTTCTCGACATAGCCCAGCGACAACGGCGCGCCGCGGTGCGGGCAGAAATCCTCAACGGCGACGACGCGGTTTTCCGGGCCGCGGTAGAACGCCATCCTTTCACCACAGATTTGCCGCCCCAATGGCTTTTCAGCGATTTCATCAGGGGTGCAGGCGACATACCAGGTATTTTTCGGATACATGAGACAGGCTCTCCGGTTTTGTTTGTTTTTATTTAATGGATCCATTGAATCGCCAAACCATGGATTGAGTCAAATAAAAACAGCCGATAATCGCCCTTAATAATATTCAATGGATCCATAACCTATCTGGAGGGCTGCCCGTGTAGGAGCGCGCTCTGCCCGCGACCGAGTGCGCAGCGCTCGCAAAAATTGTATGGACGCTGAAAATTTACGACTGCTGACGCAGCCGGTCGCGGGCAAGCGCGCTCCTACTGCGGATTCAATATGAGTGAAAGGTGGTTGAAAGCTTGGGGGATTAGGATCGCCTCCAGCACCGGCATAGACCGGTAAGCCAGGGCGACTGCCAAGAGCGCCTGAGCCACTCAACAAGAATAACGGTGATTGAAATGCTTGCTCCTACCTCCGTGTACACCCTCGCCACGCCCCGACCCCAGACAGCCCCTCGCTGACCCGAACTGACCTTTTCCTTTTCCGGTTCCCTGGCCGCCTTACGTCTGGAGTTTCGCCATGCTGACCTTCCTCGGCTTTACCATGGTCATTGCCTTCATGTACCTGATCATGAGCAAGCGCATGACCGCGCTGATCGCCCTGATCCTGGTGCCGATCATTTTCGCCCTGTTCGGCGGTTTCGGTCCGCAGATCGGCCCGATGATGCTGGCCGGTATCACCAAGCTGGCGCCCACCGGCGTGATGCTGATGTTCGCCATCCTCTACTTCGCGCTGATGATCGACTCGGGTCTGTTCGACCCGGCGGTGCGCAAGATCCTGAAAATGGTCAAGGGCGACCCGATGCGCATCTCGGTCGGCACCGCCGTACTGGCGCTGGTGGTTTCGCTCGACGGTGACGGCGCCACTACCTACATGATCTGCGTAGCGGCCATGCTGCCGCTGTACAGCCGTGTCGGCATGAGCCCGCGCATCATGGCCGGCCTGATCATCCTGGCCGGCGGGATCATGAACATGACCCCCTGGGGCGGCCCGACGGCCCGCGCCGCCAGCGCCCTGCACGTGGATGCCTCGGACATCTTCGTACCAATGATCCCGGCCATGGCGGTCGGCGTCGTCTGCCTGCTGGCCATCTCGTACTTCTACGGCAAGCGTGAGCGGGCCCGCCTGGGCGTGCTGCAACTGGCCGGCGATGAAATCGACCACAGCGAAATCAGCGTCTCGCAGTTCCCTGACGCCCGTCGTCCAAAACTGATCTGGTTCAACGGTGCCCTGACCTTCGCCCTGATGGTCACGTTGATCATGGGCCTGCTGCCGCTGCCGGTGCTGTTCATGGTGGCTTTCAGCATCGCGATGATCATCAACTACCCGAACCTGCAGGACCAGAAAGACCGCGTCTCGGCTCACGCCGGCAGCGTGTTGTCGGTGGTCGGCCTGATCTTCGCCGCCGGTATCTTCACCGGCATCCTGACCGGCACCGGCATGGTCGACGCCATGTCCAAGAGCCTGCTGGGCGTGATCCCCGATGCCCTGGGCCCTTACCTGGCGGTGATCACCGCGCTGGTGAGCATGCCGTTCACCTTCTTCATGTCCAACGATGCGTTCTACTACGGCGTGATGCCGGTCCTGGCCGAAGCCGCCTCGCACTACGGCATCACCGCCGTCGAAATGGCCCGCGCCTCGATCGTCGGCCAGCCGGTGCACCTGCTCAGCCCGCTGGTGCCGTCGACCTACCTGCTGGTGGCCCTGGCCGGTATCGATTTCGGTGACCACCAGCGCTTTACCCTCAAGTGGGCGATCCTGGTGTGCATGTGCATTCTGGTCGCCGCCCTGGTGATGGGTATCTTCCCGCTCGTCAGCAGCGTCTGACCTTTTCGTGACACCCCCTGATCGCCGTCAGCCCACGCTGGCGGCGATTTTTTATCGCTTGAGGAAAACACCTGATGGAATGGCTACTCAACCCGCAGATATGGGTTGCTTTCTTTACCCTGACTGCCCTGGAAATCGTCCTGGGCATCGACAACATCATCATGATCTCGATCCTGGTCAGCCGCATGCCCAAGGCCATGCAGCAACGCACCCGGCTGTTCGGCCTGGCGCTGGCAATGGTCACGCGCATCCTGTTGCTGCTGTCGATCACCTGGGTCATGCGCCTGACCACCGACCTGTTCACGGTCTTTGGCCAGGGCATTTCCGGCCGTGACCTGATCCTGTTCTTCGGTGGCCTGTTCCTGCTCTGGAAAAGCTCGCAAGAGATCTTTCATGGCATGGAAGGCGAGGAAGAGAGCAGCGACGAGCCCAAGGGCACCGGCGGCTTTTTCCTCTACACCATCGTGCAGATCGCGATCATCGACATCGTGTTCTCGCTGGACTCGGTGATCACGGCCGTAGGCATGGTCTCTGATGTGCCGGTCATGGTCGCAGCCATCATCGTCGCGGTGCTGGTGATGATGCTCTGCTCGGGCGCGATCAGCGATTTCATCGACAAGCACCCGTCGCTGAAAATGCTCGCCCTGTCGTTCCTGATGGTGGTCGGCACCGTACTGGTCGCCGAGGCGTTCGACGTGCATGTGCCCAAGGGCTACGTTTACTTCGCCATGGCGTTCTCGCTGGCGGTCGAAGCGATCAACATCAAGATGCGCACCGCGATGGCCCGCAAGAAGGCCGAAGCCAAAGAGGCCGAACTGGCCAACGCCTGACCTGAGGGCGTGCGCGTAGAGGCGGCCGGGCGGCGATCCGCTTTGGCCGTGAAGGGGCCACCACCCCATCATGGGTGGCGGGTTCCCGGCTGAAACCGGTCCTGCGCGGATCACCGCACGGGCCGGCAAATGTTACAGAATTATTTCAATGACCTGCCGCCTGTGCGATGCTGGCGGCACGGCTCAAAGCCGACTAAAGCTTAGTTGAGCGTCCGTTATTCCTTTTGCTTCGCTCGTGACTCCAACACCGACCACCTCAGGGGGCCTTGGCTGATGCTGACCCTGCTCGATCTATTGTCTGCCGTGGCCCTGCTGATCTGGGGCACCCATATTGTGCGTACCGGCATCCTGCGGGTGTACGGCACGCCGCTGCGCCGTGTCCTGGGCCAGAACATGTCACGTCGGCCGCTGGCCTTCGTCGCCGGCATCCTGGTCACCGCCGTGGTGCAGAGCAGCAATGCCACGGCCATGCTGGTCACCTCGTTCGTGGGCCAGGGCCTGATGACCCTGCCGCCGGCGCTGGCGATCATGCTCGGGGCCGATGTCGGCACCGCCCTGATGTCGCGGGTACTGACCTTCGACCTGTCGTGGCTGTCACCGCTGCTGATCTTCCTGGGCGTGGTGTTCTTCCTGTCACGCAAGCAGACCCGCGCCGGGCAACTGGGTCGGGTCGCCATCGGCCTGGGCCTGATCATCCTGGCGCTGCAACTGATCGTCAGCGCCGCCGCGCCCATCACCCAGGCCAGCGGGGTCAAGGTGCTGTTCGCCTCGCTGACCGGCGATTTCCTGCTTGATGCGCTGGTTGGCGCGCTGTTCGCCCTGATTTCCTACTCCAGCCTGGCAGCGGTGCTGCTCACCGCAACCCTGGCCGGGGCCGACATCATCAGCCTGCACGTGGCCATCGGCCTGGTGGTGGGCGCCAATATCGGCAGCGGCCTGCTGGCCTTTCTCAGCACCAGCATGCAGAACGTGCCGGGGCGCCAGGTGGCGCTGGGCAGCCTGCTGTTCAAACTGCTGGGCCTGGTGCTGATCATGCCGGTGCTCGACCCGCTGGTGAACTGGCTCGACAGCCTGGGGTTCTCGTCGCAGGAGCTGGTGATCGGTTTTCATGTGCTCTACAACACCGCCCGCTGCCTGCTGATGCTGCCCTTTGTCAGCCCGATGGCACGGCTGTGCGCCAGCCTGCTGCAACAACCGGCCGAGACCACCGGCCCCGCACGCGCCCGGCACCTTGACCTGACAGCGCTGGACACCCCCAGCCTGGCGCTGGCCAATGCCGTGCGTGAGACCCTGCGCATGGGCGACCTGCTCGAAAGCATGCTGGCCTCGATGCAAGGCGTGCTGCGCGGCACGCAGACCACCGTCAGCCTGGAAATGCGCCGCCTCAACGAAGACGTCGAAGCCCTGTACAGCGCCATCAAGCTGTACCTGGCGCAAATGCCCCGCGAAGAGCTGGGCGAGCAGGACAACCGGCGCTGGGCCGAGATCATCGAGCTGACCATCAACCTGGAAATGGCCAGCGGCCTGATCGAGCGCATGCTGCGCAAGATCCAGCAGCAGAAGACCGCCCAGCGCCGCTCGTTTTCCGAGGTCGGCCTTGAGGAGCTGTCGGACCTGCACACCCAGTTGCAGTCCAACCTGCGCCTGGGCCTGTCGGTGTTCCTGAGCGGCGACCCGCAGAGTGCCCGCCAGTTGCTGCGTGAAAAACGTCGCTTTCGCGCACTGGAACGGCGCCTGGCGCATGCGCATGTCAACCGATTGCAACGTAAAGTGGTGCAGAGTCTGGAAACCAGTTCACTGCATCTGGAAATCATGGCCGACATGAAACGCCTCAATTCGCTGTTCTGCAGCAGCGCCTACGCGGTGCTCGAAACGGTCGATACCGGCGCGCTGTCCAGCGAGGGCGAAAGCAGCGTGGCCGAACAATCGATCTGAACCGACCGGCGGCAGCGAAGTCTGTTGAATTCAACCGGCCCGCAAGGAAAAGCCGCTTTATGCGTTGCCTGCTGTTCATCTGTCTGCTTCTCGGCGCGCTGCCGGCGCTTGCCCTGGACCGCCTGCAAGCCCAGGGGTACCTGTTGCCCAATGGCTTGCAGGTGCTGCTCAAGCCCGGCTACGACAAGGGCCATGTGGCGATCCGGCTGGTGGTCGGCGTCGGCTTCGATGACTTTCCATGCGAGGCCAAGGAGCTCCCGCACCTGCTTGAACACTTGATGTTCAGCGGCATCGACGACAGCGGCGAAGGCGGCCTGGAAGAGCGCATGCAGGCCCTTGGGGGCGACTGGAATGCCTTTACCAGCAACGCCGATACCACTTTCGTGATCGAGGCCCCGGCGCGCAACCAGCGCAAGGTGCTCGATCTGCTGATGGACGTGCTGACCCGCACCGAGCTGACCCAGGAACGCCTGGACACGGTCAGGCGCATCGTCGCCCGCGAAGACGGCGGCCATACCTCGCGCCTGCAAAAGCTGCTCGACCAGCGCGACCCCAGCCACAGTGCCAGCAACCAGTTGGCCAGTGAGATGGGGCTGAAATGCGCCGCCCGCTCCGAAGTCGACGACATCCCGCTGCAGGCGCTGCAAGAAGCGCTGGCGACCTGGTACGCGGCCAACAATATGACCCTGATCGTGGTCGGCGACCTCGACAAGCTGCTGCCCGGTTATGTGCAGCGCGTCTATGGCAAGCTTGCTGCCACCGAGCCGGTCGAACGCCGGGCACTGGCCAGTGCCGGACACCCGGCCGAAAAACGCCGCATCCTGCCGCGCGGCATGCTGGGCGAGAACGCCCGCCTGCATCTGATCTTTCGCGAACCACCGCTGGCTGATCAGCACGACGAAATTTGGGAACTGGTCAAGGCCAACCTGGAGTGGGCGCTGTACAGCGAACTGCGCCTGAAGCGCGGGCTGTCCTACGGCCCGTCGGTGGAGCGCGAGGTGTTTGGCGACACCGGCCTGATGAGCCTGATCGTCGATGTCGACCGCAGCGACCTGAAACAGGCCGAACAGGCCATCACTGCACTGCTGGTGCAATTGCGCCGCGATGGCCTGCAAGCCGACAGCTTTGCGCGCCTCAAGCAAGTCGCCATCGACCGCCAGGCCTGGGCCGTGCAGGGCAACAGTGCGCTGGCCGACTATTATTGGGGCGCGCTCAACGACTATGAAGACGGCCGCTTCAGCGACCCGGCCAAACGCATCAAGGCCGTGAGCCTGGAAAGCACCAACCAGGCCCTGCGCCAGTTGCTGGAGCAGCCTGGCTATGTACGCATTCAGCAACCACGCTTCAGCTACGACGGCCTGTACTGGCTGGCAGTGGGCGTTCTGTGGCTGGTGGTCCTGCTGCTGGCCGGCGGGTGGTGGTATCGATATGGCAGAAAGCCCAAGTCGCGATAGGCTATAGCCAGGTGCCATGCTGAAGCGGCTTCAGTCGCGATCCGCTTCAGCCGCGACGGCACCATTCCCGGCTGAAGCCGGTCCTACAGTTAACCGCAGCGCCACGATTCCATGCCGCCTCTCATGAAGTGAAGTCAAATGCCCAACTGGAATTCCATGCTCAACCGTGTGCTGGGCCTGATGCAGCGTTATCCGGGCATCATCGCGCTGGGTGGTTTCATCTCCGGGGTTGGCAGCTTCATCCTGGTCGACCGCCAGGCCGGGCTGGCCAACTGGATCGCGGTGGTGATGCTGCTCAGCTGGGTCTGGCTGATGGTCGAAAACAGCGTGGTCAGCCTGTTTCGCAAGACCTTTGGCAAAGAGGTACCGCAAGGGTTGCTGCGCTACGGCACGCAGATGATCCACCAGGAAAGCCTGTTCTTCGTCTTGCCGTTCTTCTTTGTGACCACCACCTGGAACAGCGGCCAGGCCGCGTTCACGGCGCTGCTGGGCGCTGCCGGGCTGATCTCGATCATCGACCCGTTGTACTACCGTTGGCTCGCGCCGCGGCGCTGGCTGTTCATGGCGTTGCACACCCTGACCCTGTTCGCTGCGCTGCTGACGGCACTACCGATCATCCTGCATTTGACCACTACCCAGAGCTACAAACTGGCGCTGGGCATTGCCATGCTGCTGTCGTTCCCCAGCCTGGCATCGAGCTTTCCGATCAACACCTGGCGCCGTGGCGTGGCGCTGGTGCTGGTAACGCTGGCCGCGGGCGGTGCCGGCTGGATGCTGCGCTCCTGGGTGCCGCCGGCCACCTTGTGGCTGACCGAAGTGGCGGTCAGCACCACGTTTGACAACAAGACCCGCACCCCCGGCGACACCATTCGCCAGATCAGCGCCAGCCAGTTGCGCCGCGAAGGGCTCTACGCCTACACCTCGATCAATGCGCCGCGCGGGCTTGAGGAGCGCATCTACCATGTATGGCGGCGTGACGGTGAGGAGGTCGATCGCATCGCCCTGGACATTCATGGCGGGCGCAAGGAGGGTTACCGCGCCTGGACCCACAAGCGCAATTTCCCGCCCGAGGTGGCCGGGCGCTGGCAGGTGAGGGTCCTGACCGAAGACGGGCAGATGATTGGCGTGCTGCGCTTTGAAGTCACCGACAGCGACCAGCCGGCGGTGACCCGGCCGGACGGGCGCATCATCAAGCTCAAGCCGGGTGGCGACGGGGGCGGGAACGAGGCACCCGCAGCCGACGCAGCGCCGACCGAGGCGAAACCCGAAGAAAAACAGCAGCAGGAGCCAGCGCCTGAATCACAACCGGCGCCCGCCCAGGCGCCCTGAGGGTCAGTTGGCGGTGGCGCCGAAGAACCAGTAGCAGACGAAAATGGCGGCCACCACACCGGCAAACTCGGCCAGCAGGGCGCAGCCCACCGCGTGCCGGGCACGCTGGATGCCCACGGCACCGAAGTACACCGCCAGCACATAGAACGTGGTCTCGGTGCTGCCCTGGATGGTGGCGGCCACCAGCGCGGCAAAACTGTCGACGCCCTGGACCTGCATGGTCTCGATCAACAGTGCCCGCGCGGCGCTACCGGAGAACGGCTTGACCATCGCGGTGGGCAGCGCCTCGACAAAGCGGGTGTCCCAGCCCAGCCAGCCGACCAGGTGTCGGATGCCCTCCAGGCCGAAATCCAGCGCACCCGACGCGCGCAGCACACCGACCGCACAGAGCATGGCCACCAGATAGGGCAGCAGGTTTTTGGCCACGTCGAAGCCCTCCTTGGCACCCTCGACGAACGACTCGTAGACCTTGACCTTGCGCAACGCCCCGACCAGCAGGAACAGCATGATCAGGCCGAACAGGGTGAGGTTGCCCAGGATCGACGACAGGCCGGCCAGGGCCGTGGCCGACAGGGTGCCCAGAAACGCCATGAAGCCACCCAGCAGCAGTGCGCCGGGCACCAGGTAGGCGAGCACCACCGGGTCCCACAGACGCAGGCGCTGCATGATCGCCACCGACAGCAGGCCCACCAGGGTCGAGGCGCTGGTGGCCAGCAGGATGGGCAGGAACACCAGGGTCGGGTCAGCGGCACCTTGCTGGGCGCGGTACATAAAGATGGTGACCGGCAGCAGGGTCAGTGACGAGGCATTGAGCACCAGAAACAGGATCTGTGCGTTGCTGGCGATGGTCTTGCTCGGGTTGAGTTCCTGCAGGGCCTTCATGGCCTTTAGGCCGATGGGCGTGGCGGCATTGTCCAGGCCCAGGCCGTTGGCAGCGAAGTTGAGGGTGATCAGCCCCAGCGCCGGGTGCCCGGCGGGTACCTCAGGCATCAGGCGGCGAAACAACGGGCTCAGGGCCTTGCCCAGCCAGTCGACGATGCCGGCCTGCTCGGCGATGCGCAAAAAGCCCAGCCACAGGGTCAGGGTGCCGAACAGCAGGACCATGACCTCGACCGACAGCTTGGCCATGCCGAAGATGCTCTCGACCATCGCGGCAAACACACCCGCATTACCGCCGACCAGCCATTGCGCCATCGCGGCCACCATCGCCACGACGAAAAAACCAAGCCACAGGCCATTGAGCATCACACACCCCCGCAAAGTAGGCGGGGATGATAACGGTCAGGGCGCAGGGAGGGAAATGACAGGACGGCGGTGTCGGTCCTGCGGACCTTTCGCGACCGTTGGTCGCTCCTACGAATGTGCCAGGCTCTGAATGGGAGTCGACACAGAAACCGTAGGAGCGACCATCGGTCGCTCCTACCGATGTGTGCCAGGCCCTGAATGGGAGTCGACACAGACACCGTAGGAGCGACCATCGGTCGCGAATGCTGATTGCCAGGCGCAGAAGCGATCAGTCGGCCGGCACGGCCACCGGCTGCGGATCCTTGCTGCGCCAGTGGGGCAGCGAGTTCCAGTAGCGCTCGCCCTTGGCGTCGTCGTACAGGCCTTCCCAGCGCGAGATCACCAGCACGGCCAGGGCGTTGCCGATCACGTTGAGGGCGGTGCGCGCCATGTCCATGATGCGGTCGACACCAGCAATGAAGGCCAGGCCCTCAAGCGGGATGCCCACGCTGCCCAGCGTCGCCAGCAGCACCACGAAGGACACGCCCGGCACGCCGGCGATGCCCTTGGAGGTGACCATCAGGGTCAGCACCAGCATCAGTTGCTGGCCCAGCGACAGGTCGATGCCATACAGCTGGGCAATGAAGATCGCCGCAATGCTCTGGTACAGGGTCGAACCGTCGAGGTTGAACGAATAGCCGGTCGGCACCACGAAGCTGCAGATGGCCTTGGGCGCACCGTAGGCTTCCATCTTGCTGATGATGCGCGGCAGGGCGGTTTCGGAACTGGCGGTGGAATAGGCCAGGATCAGCTCATCCTTGAAGATGCGCATCAGCTTGATCACCGAGAAACCAAACAGGCGGGCAATCAGGCCCAGCACCACCAGGGCGAAGAAGGCGATGGCCACGTAGACCAGGATCACCAGCTTGGCCAGCGGCAGCAGCGAGGCAAAACCGAAGTTGGCCACGGTAACGGCGATCAGTGCGAACACGCCGATCGGCGCATAGGCCATGATCATGTGGGTGACCTTGAACATGGTCTCCGACACGCCCTGGAACATCTTCACCAGCGGGTCGCGCACTTCGGCCTGCAGACTGGCCAGGCCCATGCCGAACATCACCGAGAAGAAGATGATCGGCAGCATGTCGCCACGGGCCACGGCAGCAAAAATGTTCGACGGGATCAGGTTGAGGATCGTGGCGATAAAGGCATGGTCATGCTGCACTTCGGCGGTGGTCGCCATGTACTTGGAGATGTCAGATGTGCCCAGGGTGCTCATGTCGATCCCGGCGCCCGGCTGGAACAGGTTGCCCAGCACCAGGCCGACGACGATGGCAATAGTGGTCACGATCTCGAAGTAGAGGATGGTCTTCAGACCGATGCTGCCCAGCTTCTTGGCATCACCCACACCCGCGATGCCGACGATCAGCGAGGCGACCACGATCGGCACCACGATCATCTTGATCAGGCGAATGAAAATATCGCCTGCCGGTTGCAGGATATTGCTGATCCACCAGGCCTTCTCGGCACTGAAGTGGTTGAGCAGGGCGCCCAGGGCGATGCCCAGCACCAGACCGATCAGAATCTGCCAGGCCAGACTCAGTTTTGCCTTCTTCATGTCGTTACCTATATGCGAAGTGCCTGGACCGCCCGGGAACCATGGCGTCGCCCTGCCTTGTTCCGCAGCAGGTACGCGTCATGGAAATAAAGCCCCGGACAGCCCACAGGAAGTCACCGCAAGCGAGCGTCCGAGCTCAATGGCAGGCGAAAAAAGGCGCAACTATTCCGGCGGCAGAAAGACACGTCTAATGCCATATCGGCCTAAGTCATGCAGAATCGGCATAGAAAAACTGACAAGCAGTCATTGGCAGTGGTTGAGAATGATGCCGTGATAGGGCGCAGACGTGGCTGAAACGTCGTCTGCAGGCTGGCAAGGGGTGGCGCGTCGTTATGACCCGACTTGAGCGGGTTTGGCGAAAAGCCCTACATGATTTACTGGATATACGGTCGCGAGCGTAGGACGCCGCAACGTCCTGAATCAAAATCCCAGGCATTAAAAAGCGCCACACAAGCCGATGATTACAAGGAATCGTATTCGACTGGCATGGCGCTTCACCTGACCCGGCCCTCAGCGGAGGCACTCCCTGTACCCCTAGGTCACACCGATCATGCAACGATCAATGCGTCCCGGCCCCCTGGTCATGTGCGTACCCTCCTCGGGCCGCACAGCGTTGATAAAGAAACGATTGGACAGGCACCGTTCTTTACCTGTGAACATTCTTGCCGCCTGTCAGTACCAGTTCGGGTCCTTTTTAAGCTGCTCTTTAAGCAGCTTTTGCACGCCCTCGTCAGGCTTGCCCAGGAACCGATAATCCGCATGTCTTGTGGGCGACTTGTCAGACGGCAGCCCGGCAGGGACTTCGACCAACATGGCGTATATGTCGTCCTTGTCATCCATGCTGGCTGCCACGATCAGACGTTTGCTGCGGCAGGTATCAGCGGTCTCGCACAGCGGCCCTACCAGATACCGGTCGCCGTCTTCAGTGGTGGCCGTCATTTGTTCGGATGTTCCCGACAGGTTCATGACCCATTCGGGTAACCGCTCCTCCTTTTGCACGACCTTGGTCCAGGCCTGGCGATACTCGGGGGAGCTTTGCAGCAATTCGTTGGCCCGTGTCTGTCCATCATTGGCGGCCAGAGCCGCGGCACTGCCGCCCATCAACAGGGCGGCTGCCAATGCAGGAATGGCGGTGTGCACCTTAGCCTCGACCGCGACGACCGAAGAAGAACGACACGACGAACATCACCAGGAATACGACGAACAGAATCTTCGCGATACCGGTAGCCGTGCCTGCGATACCACCGAAGCCCAGTACTGCCGCAACGATGGCGATGATCAGAAACGTGATAGCCCAACTCAACATGGTGATACTCCTTGACTGCTTGGTGAATTCGATCAGGTCAGAAAACCCAGCGCTGCTGATAGGGCTGTGCTGGTACGTCCTGTGACACCAGTCGGTCGACCGGCATCTTGTTGGCGGTGGCGGGTGCGGAAACCGGCGTGTGCAGTTGACTCGAAGGCAGGGCATGGGACATGAACGTCTGATGAATCGCCACCGCTTGCTGCGCTTGTTCCCAGCGTTGCAACTGCTGGGCACCGAGCAGGACAAGCAGCACGATCAGACTGGCGAAGAGACCTTGCTGAACCCGCAGGGGCGAGAGGTGCAATTGGGCAATGCGCAGACTGTTCATTGATACATACCCTCCAACATTCTTGTCGACCGGAGCCTTCCGACCTTTGTCGCTAGAAGTATTGCAGTCTGCATGCCAGTTTTTTTATTGAAAAAAACCTAATAAAAACAGTTACTTATAGAAAAAGTGAAAATCGTGCTGCAAGCAAGCTGCACGATTGGGCCCTTGGCATCGTGCGTTCTGCACGAATACCAAGGGCCGACCCGGAATGCCATCATGTAGTACGCGCCAGCACCTTCAAGGCATCGGCATTCACACCTTTGACGCCACGGATATTGCGGGCGATTTCGACAGCCAGTTCCTTTTCGGCAAAATTGGCCACCACGCCATTGAGGGTGACCACGCCTTCACGGGTGTCGACCTTGATATTCAGGCCGTCGAGGTTGCGGCTATAGATGAGGCTGGATTTGACCTTGCTGGTCACCCAGGCATCGCTCATCTGTTCAGTCGCGCTCAGCGCCTGCGGCTGGGTCTTGGCGGCAATCGAGTCGGCCGCACTGAGGCTGATCAGGTTATTGACGCTGACCACCCCGTCGGTATTGGTAGCCAGATTACCGGCCAGCTCCTTGGCTTCGGGGCTCTGGGCACGCCCCTTGAGGGTCACCACGCCGTCGGCACTGGCCACATCAATGTCCATGCCCTGAGTCACGTTGCTCCACAGCAGCTTGGACTTGACCGTGGCCACCAGCGTAGCGTCTTCGAAACGCTGGGCGAGGGCGGAGCGGCTGCCAGGCTCGCTGGTGAGCTGGGGATCGATCTGCAATTGGTTGTCGACCTTGTCGATGCCTTGCACATCCAGCGCAATACGCTCGGCCAGCTCACGCTCGACCTCGTTCTCGACCTTGCCCGACAGCCTGGCGGTGCCTTGTGCGACATCAACCTTGATATCCAGCGGGCTCAAGTGCTTGTTCAAGGCAATGGCGGTCCAGATCGAACCTTCCTGGCGGGCTTCGAGCAATGGCCCGGCAGCCTGTTCCGATGCGGCCTGGGCCATCAGGGTGTGCGAGCCCAGCAGCAGCGTGGTGGCGGTGGCCAGGGCGATGTTCTTGAGCGGATGCATGCGGTTCTCCTTTGCAGGCGGGTCAGAACCGCGCGCACGACCTGCGCAGCACGGCCTGAGCGGTTTTTGCGACAAGCGGGCGGTCGAATGCGCCTGGTAGCCGATGCAAAAGCACATAGCTACCATCCTTGCCGCATAATCAATCAGAATTGACCATGCAACTTGCCCGATGATTCCGAGACTAACCAAGACTATTCACTTAGGAGCGTAGGAAACATGGAAGCAGCCACTGAGAATCAGGGCCGTATTCTGCTGGTGGATGATGAATCCGCGATCCTTCGCACCTTCCGGTATTGCCTGGAAGACGAAGGCTACAACGTGGCCACCGCCAACAGCGCAGCGCAAGCCGACGCACTGATGCAGCGCCAGGTCTTCGACCTGTGTTTTCTGGACTTGCGCCTTGGCGAAGACAACGGACTTGATGTGCTGGCGCAGATGCGTGTGCAGGCGCCGTGGATGCGCGTGGTCATCGTGACCGCGCATTCGGCCATCGACACGGCAGTCGACGCCATCCAGGCCGGTGCTGCCGATTATCTGGTCAAGCCTTGCAGCCCCGACCAGTTGCGCCTGGCCACGGCCAAGCAACTGGAGGTGCGGCATCTGTCGGCCCGCCTGGAAGCACTCGAAGGCGAGATCCGCAAACCCAAGGACGGGCTGGACTCACACAGCCCGATGATGATGTCGATTCTGGAAACCGCCCGCCAGGTGGCGGTCACCGACGCCAACATCCTGATCCTGGGCGAGTCGGGCACCGGCAAGGGTGAACTGGCCCGTGCGATCCACGGCTGGAGCAAGCGTGCCAAGAAGTCCTGCGTAACCATCAACTGCCCGTCGCTGACCGCCGAGCTGATGGAAAGCGAATTGTTCGGGCACAGCCGCGGGGCGTTTACCGGGGCCAGCGAAAGCACTCTGGGCCGGGTCAACCAGGCCGATGGCGGCACGCTGTTTCTCGACGAGATCGGCGATTTTCCCTTGACCTTGCAACCGAAGTTGCTGCGTTTCATTCAGGACAAGGAATACGAGCGGGTCGGTGACCCGGTCACCCGCCGTGCCGATGTGCGCATTCTGGCGGCCACCAACCTGAACCTGGAAGACATGGTGCGCAGCGGCCGCTTCCGTGAAGACCTGCTGTACCGCCTGAACGTCATCACCCTGCACCTGCCGGCTTTGCGCGAGCGCAGCGAAGACATCCTGACCCTGGCGGACCGTTTCCTGGCCCGCTTCGTCAAGGACTACTCGCGCCCGGCACGCGGCTTCAGCGAGGAAGCACGTTCGGCGCTGCTCAACTACCGTTGGCCAGGCAACATTCGCGAACTGCGTAACGTCATCGAGCGCGCCAGCATCATCTGCCCGCAAGACCGTGTGGAGGTCGCCCACCTGGGCATGGCCGAGCAACCGGTCAGCAATGCCCCGCGGGTCGGCGCCTCGATGAGCCTGGACGAGCTGGAAAAGGCTCATATCGGTGCGGTGCTAGCCACCAGCGACACGCTGGACCAAGCGGCGAAGACATTGGGTATCGATGCCTCGACCCTGTATCGCAAACGCAAGCAGTACAACCTGTAAGCCTGTTATCGGTGTTGCATGAAATTGGCAATCAAGCTGCGTACACGTCTGTTCCTGAGCATTTCCGCGTTGATCACGGTGGCGCTGCTTGGACTGCTGTTGGGCCTGGTCAGCGTGGTGCAGATGGCCCGCACCCAGGAATCGATGATCCAGGGCAATTTCGTGACCCTGGACCTGGGCCTGAAGCTGCGCCAGAACCTGGGCGATCAACTGGTGATGATGCTCGACGCCGACACACCACCGGAGCGTCTGGAAAAGGCTCAGGGTCAGTTTCAAGCCTTGCTGACCCAGGGCGTGGAGCACGACCGCCTCAACCGCACCCGCAGCGGGTTTGAGGAAGCGCTGGCCAATTACCAGAAGTTTCTCGACGCTTACTGGCGCAATAACCCGAACGAGCTGGGCATCCGCCGCAACCCTGAACTCAGCGCCAGCTTCAACAGCCTGCGCAATGACCTGCTCGATGCCTACCGCGCCGCGCTGGACAACATCAACATCGCCGAGCGCAACGCCCGTGAGCGCGCCTACTGGATCGCCGCCCTGCTGGGCCTGGTGGGGCTGGCGGTGCTGTGCATCGGCTTTGTCACCGCCAACGGTATCGCGCGGCGTTTCGGCACCCCTATCGAGGCGCTGGCCAAGGCGGCGGACAAGATCGGCCAGGGCGATTTCGAGGTGACGCTGCCCATCTCCGCCGCCACTGAAATGAACCAGTTGACCCGGCGCTTCGGACTCATGGCCGAGGCCTTGCGCAAGCACCAGGCAACCAATATCGATGAGCTGGTGGCCGGCCAGCAACGCCTGCAAGCGGTGCTCGACAGCATTGACGATGGCCTGCTGATGATCGACCGCCAAGGACAACTGGAACACCTCAACCCGGTGGCCCAGCGCCAACTGGGCTGGAATGAGAGCCGCCTGGGCCAACGCCCTGGCGAAGCCCTGGCGCGTCCGGAACTGGATCAGGAAATCCTGCTGAGCCTGCGCGGCGGTACGCTTGAACGTGCCCCGGACGACCTGGCCATCGATATCGATGGCGAATCACGGCTGCTGACCTACAGCCTGACCCCGGTCAGCCACGCCAACGGCGACATCCTCGGCGCCGTGATGGTGCTGCACGACGTCACCGAACAACGGGCCTTCGAGCGGGTGCGCAGCGAGTTCGTCCTGCGCGCCTCGCACGAGCTGCGTACGCCGGTCACCGGCATGCACATGGCCTTCGGCCTGCTGCAAGAGCGCGTGCACTTTGCCGAAGAAAGCCGCGAGGCTGACCTGTTCAATACGGTCAAGGAAGAAATGCAGCGCCTGATGCAACTGATCAACGACCTGCTGAATTTCTCCCGTTACCAGAGCGGCCTGCAGAAGCTCAAGCTGGCACCGTGCTCGATCGAACAGATGATGGAAGAGGTGCGCCTGCGCTTTGCCGATCGGGCTGAAGAACAGGACATCGTGTTGCAACTGGATATCCAGGAGAACATGCCACGCCTGCACGCCGACCAGTCGCAACTGGAACGGGTGCTGGACAACCTGCTGGACAACGCCCTGCGCCACACCCCGGAAAACGGCCTGATCCGCTTGCAGGCACGGCGCCACGGCGAACGGGCGATCCTGAGCATCGAAGACAACGGCGAAGGCATTGCTTATGGCAACCAGGCGCGGATTTTCGAGCCCTTCGTGCAGGTCGGCCGCAAGAAGGGTGGTGCGGGGCTGGGACTGGCCCTGTGCAAGGAAATCGTCCAGTTGCACGGTGGACGGATGGGTGTCTACTCAAGACCTGGGCAGGGAACTCAGTTTTATATGGCGTTGCCCTACTGACGGATCCTGCACAGGAACGGCCTGGTGATGGTTGCTCTAGAAAACAAGTTACTGATTTTAATGGATATTAAATTCACCGCTTGTAGGAGCGCGCTTGCCCGCGACCGAGTGCGAAGCGCTCGCAGAAATTGTGTAGACGCTGAAAATTTACGACTGCGAACCCATCAGGGATCTATGAAACGCCACGAATTTACGACTGCTAACGCAGCCGGTCGCGGGCAGAGCGCGCTCCTACCGGGCCCCATGGTTACTGCGCGACAGCGCTCCGCCTTGGCGCTGTGTCATGCAGTGCGCAATAGGGGGGCAATCAATGAGCCAGGCAAGCAATAGGGGTGGTATTAAAAGCTATTGCCCTACGCCACGCCTTTTTCGGGGGTGTCCATATAACCCCCGCCGTTGACCAGCTCGACCAGCGCAGCCGCGGTCACGGGACGTGAAAACAGCCAGCCCTGGCCATGCATCACGCCTTCGCCGCTCAGCAACACAGCCTGCGACTCGAACTCCACGCCCTCGGCGATGACCCGCAATTGCAGGGCATGGGCCATGCGAATGATATGTGGAGCCACACCACTGCTGGCCGCGTCATGGCCCAGCGCATCAATGAATGCCTTGTCGATTTTCAGACAGTCCACCGGCAGGCTCTGCAGATACGCCAGGCTGCAGTACCCGGTGCCAAAGTCGTCGATCAGTACTTTATGGCCACGCTCACGCAGATTTTGCAGGTGATTGCAGGCCTTCATGGCATCGACCAGGCTGCGTTCGGTCACCTCGAAGGCAATCTGTCGCGCCGCCACCTGATGCCGGGCCAGCAAGCGGCCAACCACCCGGCCGATGCGCGGGCTCATGACATCGCACGCGGCCAGGTTCACCGAGACATACAAATGCGGATGATTGCGCAGCAACGAGCCAAGCTGCTCGAGCAGGCGGCGCAGGACAAAATCGGTGATCTGACGGATCTGCCCGGTGTGCTCGGCCAGTGGAATGAACAGGTCCGGGTGGGTGACGGTGCCATCGGCGCGTTTCCAGCGAACCAGTGCCTCGGCACCGACACACTGGCGGGTGTCGAGCGTGAAGATCGGCTGGTACAGCACCTTGATTTCACCGTGGCGTAACGCAGCGTCCAGCGCACGACGCGGCGCCGTGCGTCGGCGCACCCATAGCCAGGCCAGCGTGCCATTGCACAGGGCAATCAGCAGGCTGGCCGACAGCAGCGCGCTGAATGCGGCGACCAGCAAAGCCAGTCGCCAGGGGTGGTGGATCAGGGAGGCAAGACGCATGGTGGTGCTGCACGTGAGGGAGTCACCCTCAGGTATAGCAACGCGCCGGCCAATGGCACGCTGTCATGGCGCCGCTCAGTGCGTCTTGTTGAGCACCTGCAGGATGGCGGCGCTTTGGGCATCTGGCTCACCGTCGTAACGCGCCGGCCTGAAGCGCATCTGGAACGCCGCCAGAACGTTGCGTGTTTCGACGTCCAGCACGCCGGTCTGCGGCGTGGTGTAACCCAGGCGTGTCAGTTGCTGCTGAAACCAGAGCATGTCGGGCAGCGCGTAGGCCAGCGCAGCCTGGCGCTGCGCGACTTGCCGTTCGTCGGGCCAGATGCCCAGGCCTGCCTCGGCCAGGCGCTTCCATGGAAACAACGGACCAGGGTCGAGCTTGCGCATCGGGGCAATGTCGCTGTGGCCAATGATGTTTTTGACCGGCATGCCATTGCGCTTGACGATGTCCTTGAGCAGGACGATCAGCGCCTGCACCTGCGCTTCACTGTAGGGATACCAGAGCCGGCCGGTCGGACTGTCGGTGAAGCCCGGATTGACGATTTCGATGCCGATGGAGCTGGAGTTGAGCCAGGTCCGGCCCTCCCATGAACTGTCGCCGGCGTGCCAGGCGCGGGCACTTTCGTCGACCAGCTTGAAAATGGTGGCCGCCTTGTCATCGCCGATCAGGTAATGGCTGCTGACCTGACCGTGGGTGAGCAATTTCAGGGATTGCTCCTGGGACGCGGAGGTGTAGTGCAGGACCACGTACTGGATACGGTTGTCGAAGTTGACCGAAGGGTGGCGGGTATCCAGCTTCGGACCACTGGAACAGGCGGACAGGACGAGCAACGACAAGGCAGCGAAAAACAACTTCATAGAGGGACTACTACTGGTAAGTGGCACAAGACGCGCCATGATAACGGAGCCGCCACCTGACGCGTGACGTCGATGCCTACGACATGTTTCCGTCAGCCCTGTTCCACCCGATTGCGACCGCTTTCCTTGGCCCGGTACAGGGCCTGGTCGGCACGCTTGAGCGCCACGTCACTGCGTTCACCACTGCGCAGCACGGTCATGCCGATCGACACCGTGATGGTGACCGGCTCGCCCTTGAAGTGGAAAGGGCAACGCTCCACGGTGGCACGCAATTCATCGAGCAACTGCAGGCCTGTGTCGACGGGCGTGGCCGGCATCAACAGCACGAACTCCTCACCGCCGAAGCGGGCCAGGAAGCCGCGACCGTGCAAGTGCTTGTGCAGGGCTTTGGCGACGATCTTCAGCACTTTGTCGCCGGCCAGGTGCCCGTAGCTGTCGTTGATGCGCTTGAAATGGTCCAGGTCCATCATGCACAGCAGCAGGCTGTTTTTGTTCTGCTGCCAGAGCATGACTTCGCGCTCCAGGCGCTCGCCCCAGGCGGCACGGTTGGGCAGCCCGGTCAGCGGGTCGATCAGCGCCTTGCGCCGCTGTTCTTCGAGGTTGGCCCGAAACCCCAGCGCTTCCTGCTCCATGCTCGCCACTCGAGTGGCCAGGCCTTGCAGACGTTCGGCCACTTCACGCTCACGCTCGTCACGCTGGCGCTGATGGGCGTCCATCGCGCCGATCAGGCCTTCGAGGCGATTTTCCAGGACACGCTTGAGGCTGGACAGGTCCGAGGCGTCCTGCACGCTGGTTTGCAGATCATCGACGTGTTCACGCAGTTGACTGTCAAAGTGGCGAGCCGAGGAATGGCTGGCAGCATGCCCGTCGCTGACCACCTGCAGGCTGCTCTGGAAATAATCCAGGCGCTGGTTGAGCTGCTTGAGATAAGCCTCGAACTCATGCTGGCCACTGTCGGTGATCGCCAGCATGAAAACTGCCAGGTCATCGAGGATCGGCAGCAATTCGTACCAGTTAAGCCCATGTTCAAGCCGCTGGCGCAGGGCTTCGGCTTGTGGGCGATGATGTTCGGGCAGGTTCAGGTCGCCCAGCAGCCCCAGCAGGGTCTGCTCGATATGCGCGGCCACCGAGCTGTAGCTGGGTTCGGTGGAGGCGGGCAGGGCGTAATCGGGATCGGCTTCGGCTTCGGCTTCGGCTTCGGCTTCGGCTTCGGCTTCGGCTTCGGCTTCGGCTTCGGCTTCGGCTTCGGCTTCGGCTTCGGCTTCAGGTTCGGGCGTGCCGGGCGCGACTGCAAGTCCGGTTTCGGCACTTCCGGCAGGCACAGGTACGTCAGATACCGGGCCGGCGACAGGCTCGGGCTCGGGCTCGGGCTCGGGCTCGATAGTCTCGGCTTCAGTTACAGACGTATCGAACTCGTGGGCCAGGGCCGGGGCGGATGCTGGCGTGGGCTCGTCATGCCGTGCTTCAGGCTCGGCCGCCACGGCGGGCGGGTCGACAGGCTCGGCATCGGAAACGGTGGGCAACGGGCTGCCGGCAGGCTCGACAAGCGTACTTTCGGCCACAGCGGCTGCTGGCTGCGGCTCAGCGGGCAACGCCGACGGCACAGGCGTATCGACCATCGCCGCAGCCTGCAAGGCCGGGGCGGCTGCCGGCGGTAAAGGGGCCAGAGGCGCCGGCTCTGCTACCGGACTCGCCACCGTCGGAGCCGGCTCATCATCCAGCGGGTCATCCTGCGGGGCCGCCGTGTCATTGGCCGGTGCCGGCGGCGCTGTCTGGGCAGCGGCCAGGACGCTGGCAAAAGCAGGCTCGGCAGTGGCAGTGGCAGTGGCAGTGGCAGGCTGATCGTGACTGCCGAACAGACGCTGCAACAGACCCGGACGATGCGGTTCATCCTTGTGCTCGAGCGCTCCCAGGGCCTTGCTTTGCAGCTCCTTGAGTTCGCCGAGCAACAGGGGCAGCTCACGGGCCTGACCGGCGCGTTCCTCAAGGCCCTTGGCAAAGCGCTTGAGCGGCTTGCGCACCTCACGGGGCAGGGGCAGGGCCTGCAACTGTGCCACCAGCTCGGTCAGCGCACTGCTGATTTGCCCGATCCGCACCTCGCGGCGCTGTTCGGAGTCGAGCACGGCTTTTTCCAGGCGCGGAATCAGGCCGGCAAGCCCGGCGTCCATATCGTCCTTGCGGACGATCTCGCGGATTTCCTTCATGCAGGCGTCGACCGCCCGGTCGGTACCTTCAGCCGCCAGGCTGCTGCGCACCAGCCCCCGACGCAGCAAGTCGAGCCGCGCCTGCCAACGCTTTTCCAAGCGGTCCTGTTGTTCGATGCCCTTGAGGTATTTCTCTTTCCAACGCTCGGCGTCGTCACTCATGTGGGCGATCCGCCATCAAGCGTGCTGGGCACAGGCAGGTGGTCACCTCGCAGCGAGGCGGGCAGGCGAATCTCGACCGCCACGGGCAAATGGTCGGAAATGGGCTGGGCCAGCACCTGAACCCGTTCCAGGGTCAGGGTCGGGCTGAGCAGAATATGATCAAGGCAGCGTTGCGGCCGCCAGCTCGGGAACGTGGCCTCGATCTGCGGAGCCAGCAGGCCCAGGTCGCGCAAGGGCGAATGTTCCAGCAGGTCGACGGCATGGGTATTCATGTCGCCCATCAGGACCTGGTGGCGATAATCGCCGATCAGGTCGCGAATGTAGGCCAGTTGCAAGGTCCGGGTACGCGCACCCAGCGCCAGGTGCATCATCACCACCACCAGCGCATCCTCTCCCTCACCAAAGCGCATGAGAATGGCGCCGCGCCCGGCCGGACCGGGCAACGGATGGTCTTCGATCGCCCAGGGCCGCAGGCGGCTGAGCACGCCGTTGCTGTGCTGCGCCAGGCGCCCCAGGTTGCGATTGAGCTGTTGATACCAGTACGGGAAACCGCCCAGTTGCGCCAGGTGCTCGACCTGGTTGATATAACCCGAACGCAGACTGCCGCCGTCGGCTTCCTGCAGGGCCACCAGGTCGAAGTCGCCGATCAGTTGGCCGATCTTCTGCAGGTTGCCGGAGCGCCCCCCGTGCGGCAGCACATGCTGCCAGCTGCGGGTCAGGTAATGGTGGTAGCGCTGGGTCGTGATGCCCACCTGGATATTGAAGCTGAGCAGCCGCAGGCGGCCGTCATCCGGCAGGCCGCTGTCGGTCAGGTGGTCTTCGTTGACCCGCGCATCACGCGGGCCGGCGACACGTTCGGTACCTCTGCCCCAGCGGCGCATGGCAGCGGCTTACTGGCCGGACTTGGCAGTGGCGCGTTCTTTGGCGATCAACTCGTCGGCAACCTTGAGTGCGCCATCAGGTCCACCGGCGGTGCCGAGGTCGAAGCGGTATTTGCCGTTGACGATCATGGTCGGTACGCCAGTCACTTCGTACTTCTTGGCCAGTTCCTTGTACTGGGTCATCTTGCCTTTGACAGCGAAGGAATTGAACGTCTGGAGGAATTTTTCCTTGTCCACGCCCTGGGTCGCCAGGAACTCGGCCATGTCTTCAGGCTTGACCAGTTGCTTGCGCTGCTTCTGGATGGCATCGAATACGGCGGCATGCACCTCGTGCTCCACGCCCATGGTTTCAAGGGTAATGAACATCTGGCCGTGAGCGTCCCACGGGCCACCGAACAAGGCAGGAATGCGTACGAAGTTGACGTCGGACGGCAGTTTTTCAGCCCATGGATTGATTTTCGGCTCGAACGCGTAGCAGTGCGGGCAGCCATACCAGAACAGCTCGACGACTTCGATCTTGCCAGGTTCGGCCACCGGCACGGCACTGCTCAGCTCGACGTACGGTTTGTCAGCCACGACTGGCTGGGCGGCGTGTGCGGTCATACCAAACACGCTGGCGGCAACCAGGGCGGCGCTGAGAATCAGGTTACGCATGCTTTACTCCTGAGCAGAATAGGGATCGCGTGCAGCGACGGCTTTTCGACCGGCCGGCACCCAGCGAGTTCGGTAGTGTAACGCTGGCGGTCAGAAAAAAGGGTAGACCAGGCCAGGCTTTTTTGGCGGGCGGGCTGGGATGCGCTTCAGCGGGGAAAGGCCTGGGTCGGTGGTGTGGCTTTCCCGGCTGAAGCCGGTCCTGCGGGTCCTGCGGATGGCGATCGAGCCGCGGCTCAATGCAAGCCCTGGATGTACTGGGCCAGCGCTTCGATGTCCTGGGTGCTCAGGCGCCCGGCGATGGTGCGCATGACTTGCGTGTCACCGTCGTTGACGCGCTGGCCTTCGCGAAAGGCCATCAGTTGCCTTTTGATGTAGTCGGCGTGCTGGCCACCCAGGCGCGGGAAGCCGGCCGACACAATGCCGCTGCCATCGGGCAGGTGGCAGCCGGTACAAGCCGGCACGCCCTGCTCCGGCTTGCCGCCGCGAAACAGTGCCTGGCCACGGGCGACCAGCGCGGGGTCGGCGGCGCCTACGGCGGGTTTCTGGCGGGCGTACCAGGCAGCCATGTCCGCGAGGTCCTGGTCGTTCAACGGATTGAGCAGGCCGGTCATTTCCGGGACCACGCGCTGGCCACTCTTGATCTCGCGCAGTTGCTTGAGCAGGTAGCGCTCGCCTTGACCGGCGAGCCTGGGGAAACTGGCCAGCGGGCTGTTGCCGTCCGGGCCATGACAGGCCGTGCAGACGGCTATCTTGTCCTGGCCGGCCTCGGCATTGCCCACCAGGCCTGCCGCCTGCACCGAGGCGCAGGTTCCCAGGGCCAACAGCAGACTTGCAAGCAGTGTGTTCATCGGGTCATCCACATCGGCTATAGAGTGAAACGTCAGGCAGTGCAGGCTCACGCGCTGTCAGTGCCGTCTTTGGCCATTTTCACGTCGGCCGGCCCCACCCTTGGGCGGGTTGCTCAGCAAAAACCTTTCAGGTTGAAAGCGGACTGCGGTCTAATGCGCACCGGAATGTGTAAAAACTGCGCGCACGCGGTGCACACGTCCGTTTCTCGCTTCAATGCACCTGACACCTCTTGCCGCACCCCTTGCAGCAGGGCCATTACCGGAAATCACATGCAACTCAAGAACCCCATCCTCGGCCTCTGCCAGCAAGCCAAGTTCATGCTCAGCGCCGCCAAGGTCGACCAGTGCCCCGATGATGCGGGCTTCGAAGTGGCGTTTGCCGGCCGCTCCAACGCCGGCAAGTCCAGCGCCCTGAACACCCTGACCCACGCCAGCCTGGCCCGCACCTCGAAAACCCCGGGGCGCACCCAGTTGCTGAACTTCTTCCGCCTGGACGACGAGCGGCGCCTGGTCGACCTGCCCGGTTATGGCTACGCCAAGGTGCCGATCCCGCTCAAGCAACACTGGCAGCGTCACCTGGAAGCCTATCTGGGCAGCCGCGAAAGCCTCAAGGGCGTGATCCTGCTGATGGACGTGCGCCACCCGATGACCGACTTCGACAACATGATGCTCGACTGGTCGGTGGCCAGCGGCATGCCGATGCATATCCTGCTGACCAAGGCCGACAAGCTGACCCACGGCGCGGCCAAGAACACCCTGCTCAAGGTCCAGGCACAGATCCGCAAGGGCTGGGGCGACAGCGTGACCATCCAGCTGTTCTCGGCCCCCAAACGCACAGGCCTTGAAGAAGCCTATACCAGGCTGGCCGGTTGGCTCGAACTGCCGGACAAAGCGCCGGTTGCCGTCACCGAATAGATCTGCAGGCAAAAAAAACCCCGGACTTCGTATGGGGAGGGGGAAGTTCGGGGTTCAAGGTCCAGACCCTCAGGGAGGGGTCCGGATATCTGCCAACACTTAACACAACATAGGAGCATGAAAGGCCTTGCGAGCCAATCGTGAACTCTGACCGGGCCCTGGGGCGCTAAGTTCCTGAGATGAACAAATGTTCATGTTGCCCGCTCGGCATGGTGAGAGGCCGCTCTGTTGGCGATAGCGGCAGCGAACCTGCCGCATTTTTATCGCCTGCCTCATCCCCATCGCGAGCAGAGCGCCCTCCCGCAATGTTCGATGAAATCCCGGATCTTGTGCCAGGCACAAGACCTGTGGGAGGCGGCAACGGCTGGCGATGGCTATGTAACAGGCGCAGCAGGTGTATGGGCCTTGCCGGCGATTACGGTGTTACACACGCAACAGATGCACAGGCTTTACCGGCCCTGTCGCGAGCAGAGCGCCTTCCCGCAGGCTGATCTGTATCAGTGTGCCTCGTCCCAGTTATCACCCACGCCCACATCCACCACCAGCGGCACGTCCAGTTGCGCGGCACCGCTCATGTGCGGGCGAATCTCTTCGCTGATGCGCTCGACCAGGTCCTCGCGCACTTCCAGCACCAGTTCATCGTGCACCTGCAGGATTACCCGGGCGTCCAGGCCTGATTCGTTGAGCCAGGTGTTCACCGCCACCATGGCTTTCTTGATGATGTCGGCGGCCGTGCCCTGCATCGGCGCGTTGATCGCCGTGCGCTCGGCACCGGCGCGCAGTTGCGGCTTGTTGGAGTTGATGTCCGGCAGGTACAGGCGTCGACCGAACAGGGTTTCGACATAGCCTTTCTCGGCGGCCTGCTCACGGGTGCGTTCCATGTACTCGCGCACGCCGGGGTAGCGGGCGAAGTAACGGTCGATGTAGGCCTTGGCCTGCTTGCCGTCGACGCCGATCTGCCGCGCCAGGCCCTGGGCGCCCATGCCGTAGATCAGACCGAAGTTGATCGCCTTGGCGCTGCGGCGCTGGTCGTTGGTCACCTGATCCAGCTCGACACCGAAGACCTCGGCGGCAGTGGCCCGGTGCACGTCCAGGCCGTTCTGGAAGGCGTGCAGCAAGCCTTCGTCCTTGGCCAGATGGGCCATGATCCGCAGTTCGATCTGCGAATAGTCCGCTGCCAGCAGCTTGTAGCCCGGCGAGGCGATGAAGGCCTGGCGAATGCGCCGGCCTTCGGCGGTGCGCACCGGGATGTTCTGCAGGTTCGGTTCGCTGGACGAGAAACGCCCGGTGGCCGCGCCAGCCTGGTTGTAGGAGGTGTGCACACGCCCGGTGCGCGGGTTGATCTGCCCCGGCAGGGTGTCGGTGTAGGTGCTTTTCAGCTTGCTGATCGAACGGTACTGCAGCAGCAGCGTGGGCAGTTCATGGCCCTGCTCGGACAATTTGACCAGCACCTCCTCGGAGGTCGACGGCTTGCCGGTCGGCGTCTTGCCCAGCACCGGCAGTTGCAGCTTGTCGTAGAGGATCTTGCCCAGTTGGGTCGGCGAGCCGAGGTTGAATTCCTCGCCGGCCAGCTCGAAGGCCTGGCGCTCCAGCTCGACCATCTTGTTGCCCAGCTCGACGCTCTGCACGCCGAGCAGGTTGGCGTCGACCCGCGCGCCCTCGCGCTCGATCTGCGCCAGCACCGGCACCAGCGGCATCTCGATGTCGCTCAACACCGTGCCCAGGCCGGCTTCGGCCTTGAGTTTTTCAGACAGCACCTGGTGCAGCCGCAGGGTCACGTCGGCATCTTCGGCGGCATAGGGGCCGGCCTGTTCCAGGGCGATCTGGTCGAAAGTCAGCTGTTTTTTGCCCTTGCCGGCGATCTCGGTGAAGCTGATGGTCTTCTGGCCCAGGTACTTGAGCGCCAGGCTGTCCATGTCGTGGGCGGTGGCCACCGAGTTGAGCACATAGGACTCGAGCATGGTGTCGAACGCCACGCCACGCACGGTGATGCCGTTGGCGTGGTCACCGCCGATGGCGCAGTTGGCGAGGATATTGATGTCGTACTTGGCGTTCTGCCCGACCTTGGCCTTGGCCGGGTCCTCAAGCAGCGGCTTGAGCGCCCGCAGCACGGTGTCGCGGTCCAGTTGGTCGGGCACGCCCATGTAAGAGTGGGTCAGCGGGATATAGGCCGCTTCACCGGGCTTGACCGCAAACGACAGGCCGACCAGTTGCGCCTTCTGCGCATCAAGGCCGGTAGTCTCGGTGTCGAAGGCGATCAGTTCGGCCTTGTTCAGTTTTTCCAGCCAGGCGTCGAAGCGCGCCTGGTCGAGGATGGTTTCGTAGCCGGTGTGGTCGCTGGGCGCCACCTCGGGCTGGACGATTTCCTGGCCGGAGCGGCGCGCATCGCGCTCCACATCGTTGATCCAGCTCTTAAACTCCAGCTCGGTGTACAGCTCGATGAGCTTTTCGCGGTCCGGCTCGCCGATCACCAGTTCATCGAGTTTCACCTCCAGTGGCACGTCGATCTTGATGGTCGCCAGCTCATAGGACAGAAACGCCATGTCGCGGTGCTCGGCCAGCTTGGCGCCCAGGGTCTTGGCGCCGCGGATCGGCAGGGCGGCCACGGCGTCGAGGTCGGCATACAGCTCGGCCAGCCCGCCGCCGATGCCTGTCAGCAGGGCAGTGGCGGTCTTCTCACCCACGCCCGGCACGCCGGGAATGTTGTCGACCTTGTCGCCCATCAGCGCCAGGAAATCGATGATGTGCTCGGGACCGACGCCGAATTTCTCTTTCACGCCAGCCACGTCCAGCACGCTACCGGTCATGGTGTTCACCAGCGTAATGTGGCCGTCGACCAATTGCGCCATGTCCTTGTCGCCGGTCGAGATGATCACCGGGCGCTGGGCGGCGGCGCTGCTGCGCGCCAGGGTGCCGATCACGTCGTCGGCCTCGACCCCTTCGACGCACAGCAACGGGTAGCTCAGGGCTTTCACGCAGGCGTGCAACAGGTCGACCTGCACCCGCAGGTCATCGGGCATGCTCGGCCGGTTGGCCTTGTAGTCGGCAAACAGCTCGTCGCGAAAGGTCCCGCCCTTGGCGTCGAACACCACCGCGAACGGACTGCCCGGATACTGCTTGCGCAGGCTCTTGAGCATGTTCAGCACACCCTTGACCGCCCCGGTGGGCAAGCCCTTGGAGGTGGTCAGTGGCGGCAGGGCGTGAAAGGCGCGGTACAGGTAGGACGAACCGTCCACCAGGACGAGGGGTGCTTGGCTCATGAGCAGAATCAACCTTTTCGGCGGGGTCGGCGCTAGAATGCGTGGACCGTAGACAACAAAAGGACAAGGTTATCATGCGCACGCTCAATCGCCTGTTCGTGACCTGCGTACTGCTGAGCGCGCCCTTGATGGCGATGGCGGCAGAGGAAGCACCGTCCGCCGACCCGGAAGTGACGATCCGTACCGAGGGTGACCGGACCATTCAGGAGTATCGCCAGAATGGTTTTCTGTATGCGGTCAAGATCACACCCAAGCACGGCAAGCCGTATTTTCTGGTCCGTGCCGATGGCACCAGTCCCAACTTCATTCGTTCGGACCAACCGGACATGCTGATCCCGCAGTGGGAAATATTCAGCTGGTAACCCTTACATTCATTATTTGAGCTGGCAGTCGCTGATATGTCCGTCTTTACCCCCCTGACCCGGCCCGAGCTGGAAACCTTTCTTTCGGCTTACGGGCTTGGTCGCCTGCTTGACTATCAGGGCATCGCCGCCGGTAGCGAGAACACCAACTACTTCATCAGCCTGGAGCAGGGCGAGTTCGTCCTGACCCTGGTCGAGCGCGGGCCGGTGCAGGAAATGCCGTTCTTCATCGACCTGCTCGATGTGCTGCATGACGCCGACCTGCCGGTGCCCTACGCCTTGCGCACCACAGAAGGTACGGCCCTGCGCGCGCTCAAGGGCAAGCCTGCGTTGCTGCAGCCACGCCTGTCGGGCAAGCACATCCAGCAACCCAACGCCCAGCACTGCATCGCCATCGGCGAGCTGCAGGCCGGCCTGCACCTGGCCACCCGCGACAAGGTGCTGGAGCGCAAGACCGACCGGGGTCTGGAGTGGATGCTCAGCGAGGGACGCAACTTTCTTTCGCACCTGGGCGCAGCGCAGGCCGCCTTGCTGGACGCTACGCTGCAAGAGATCGAAACACACTTTGCCGCGATCCTGGCGCTGCCGCGCGCCAACCTGCATGCCGACCTGTTCCGCGACAACGCGCTGTTCGAAGGCACGCACCTGACCGGGGTGATCGATTTCTACAATGCCTGCTCGGGGCCGATGCTGTATGACCTGGCCATTGCCCTGAACGATTGGTGTTCCCACGCTGACGGCCAACTGGACCTGCCCCGCGCCCGGGCCTTCCTGGGCGCCTACGCGGCCCGTCGACCGTTCACCGCCGCCGAAGCGCAGCTATGGCCGGTGATGCTGCGCATTGCCTGCGTGCGCTTCTGGCTGTCACGCCTGATCGCCGCCGAGACCTTTGCCGGGCAGGACGTGCTGATCCACGACCCGGCCGAATTCGAACAACGCCTGCAACAGCGCCAGGATGTGAGCCTGGCGTTGCCGATGGCGCTGTAACCGGTACTGGCTGCAGGACGTGACCCTGTGAGAGCGCCCCACGGTCGCGAAAAAGCAGGTACGTTCAACCGCTTTTTTTGCCTGGCAGACTGCATTCGCGACCGTTGGTCGCTCCTACGAGGTCGTATGGCGCCTGGCTGTGGGGCTTGACGCTGTGGCAGCGCCCCACGGTCGCGAAAAGGGCATGTGAGTACTAGAGGCTTTCCAGGCAGCCGGCCAGGTCGTTGCCGATTTTTTCCAGCAACTGCTCATAGCCCCGGGCGGTGGCCTCGGTGTAGCCGCCCAGCGCGTCGAGTTCGGCCAGTTTGACCGGCAGCCCGGCGGTCAGGGTCTCGGCCAGTTTCGGGCGCAGCGGCGGTTCGCTGAACACGCACGTTGTGCCCGCTTCTTTCAGGCGCTCACGCATCGCGGCGACATGCTTCGCGCCTGGCTGCACTTCGCTGGCGACACTGAACACCCCGGTGTGCTTGAGGCCGTAGGCCTGTTCAAAGTAGTCATAGGCTTCGTGAAACACGAACCACGGCTTGTCGCCTACACCGCTGACCCGCGCCTTGATGCGTGTATCCAGTGCATCGAGGCGCTGCTCGAAGGCTTTGGCATTGCTGGCATAGCGGGCGGCATTGGCCGGGTCGGCGGCACTCAGGTCGGTGGCCATCTTCGCGGCGATCACCCGCGCGTTGACCGTCGACAGCCACAGGTGCGAATCCAGGCTGCCGGGACGATGATCGTGGTCGTGCTCCTCATAACCCGGGTCCTGATGATCGTGGTCGTCATGCTCATGGTCATGATCGGCATGCGAGGTCTGGTCGGCGGCAAAATGCCTCAGCTTCATGCCGGGCAAATCCTGCACCGCCACGGTGGGCAGGCTGCGATTGCCCAGTACTCGCGGCAGGAAGCCTTCCATGTCCGGGCCGATCCAGTACAGCAGATCGACCTCACCCACCCGCCGTACGTCGGATGGACGCAGGGCGTAGTGATGCGGCGATGCACCGGGCGGCAACAGCACATCGGGCTGGCCGACACCGTCCTGCACCGCCGCAGCAATCAGCTGCAGCGGCTTGATGCTGGTCAGGACCTTGACGTCGGCCTGGGCGCTGGCAGCGGCCGAGACGCCGGCAGCCAATAGTAAAAACGTAAAAAGTCGGCGCACGAGAAACACTCATATCGGGCAGGAACAGGTAACATAATAACGTCTCCAGCCAATATCGTCGCCGCCCATGCCTATTACTCCCCTGGCCAGTCGCCCTCACGATCACTCCCATTGCGTGCACGACGCCCTGACCGTGGCCGACACACTGTGCGCCGGCAAGGGCCTGCGCCTGACCGCCCTGCGCCGTCGCGTGCTGGAACTGGTCTGGCAAAGCCACAAACCGCTGGGCGCCTATGACATTCTGGGCGTGCTCAGCGAAGAAGACGGCCGCCGCGCCGCACCGCCGACCGTTTACCGGGCACTGGATTTCCTGCTCGAGCATGGCCTGGTGCACCGCATCTCTTCACTCAACGCCTTTACCGGCTGCAACCACCCGACCCACGCACACCAGGGCCAGTTCCTGATCTGCCGCCAGTGCCATGCCGCCATCGAGCTGCAACACCCGGCCATCAGTGACGCGGTGGTCAATGCCGCCACCGAAGTGGGCTTTGCGGTCGAAGGCCAGACCATCGAGATCGTCGGCGTGTGCGCCGGGTGCAAGGTGGCCTGATGAGCACACCCCTGATCCGCCTGGAACAGGTGGCGGTCACCCTCTCCGGGCAGAGCGTGCTGGACAACATTGCGCTGAGCGTCAGCCCCGGCGAGATCGTCACCCTGATCGGCCCCAACGGCGCCGGCAAGACCACGCTGGTGCGGGCCGTGCTCGGCCTGCTGAAGCCCACCTCCGGCAGCGTCTGGCGCAAGCCGAAACTGCGCGTGGGCTACATGCCGCAAAAACTGCACGTCGACCAGACCCTGCCGCTGTCGGTGCTGCGCTTCCTGCGCCTGGTGCCGGGCGTCGACCGCGCCAAGGCCATGGCCGCACTGGAAGAAGTCGGCGCCGGCAAAGTCATCGACAGCCCGTTGCAGGGCATTTCCGGGGGTGAGATGCAGCGCGTGCTGCTGGCCCGGGCGCTGCTGCGCGAGCCGGAGCTGCTGGTGCTCGACGAGCCGGTGCAAGGCGTGGATGTCGCCGGGCAAGCCGAGCTGTACAGCCTGATCACCCGCCTGCGCGACCGCCATGGCTGTGGCGTGCTGATGGTCTCGCATGACCTGCACCTGGTGATGAGCACCACCGACCAGGTGGTGTGCCTGAACCGCCATGTATGCTGCTCCGGACACCCCGAGCAGGTCAGCCATGACCCGGCGTTCGTCGAGCTGTTCGGCCACAACGCCCCGAGCCTGGCGATCTATCACCATCACCACGACCATGCCCACGACCTGCATGGCGAGGTGGTCGACGAGGCGGCAGCAGGCGCCCCGCGTTTCAAACCCCACGTTCCACACGTTCATGGAGACGGCTGCAAGCATGGCTGATTTTCTTATGTACGCCTTGCTCGCCGGCATTGCCCTGGCCCTGGTTGCAGGTCCCCTGGGTTCTTTCGTGGTGTGGCGGCGCATGGCTTATTTTGGCGACACCTTGTCGCATGCCGCCCTGCTCGGGGTGGCGCTGGGTTTTCTGCTCGACATCAGCCCCACGCTGGCCGTGACCGTCGGCTGCCTGCTGCTGGCCATCCTGCTGGTGACCCTGCAACAGCGCCAGCCGCTGGCCAGCGATACGTTACTGGGCATCCTGGCGCCCAGCACCCTGTCGCTGGGGCTGGTGGTGCTGAGCTTCATGCATGAGGTGCGCATCGACCTGATGGCCTACCTGTTCGGCGACCTGCTGGCGATCAGCCCGACCGACCTGGCGTGGATCCTGGGCGGCAGTGCGCTGGTGCTGGCGTTGATCATCGCGCTGTGGCGACCGTTGCTGGCCGTGACCGTGCACGAGGAACTGGCCCGGGTCGAAGGCCTGCCGGTGCTGACCCTGCGCCTGACCATGATGCTGTTGATGGCCGTGGTGATTGCCGTGGCGATGAAGATCGTCGGGGTGCTGTTGATCACCTCGCTGCTGATCATTCCGGCCGCCGCCGCCCAGCGTCATGCCCGCTCGCCGGAGCAGATGGCCCTGGGCGCCAGTGTGCTGGGGGTGGTCGCGGTGTGCGCCGGGCTGGCGCTTTCCTGGCTCAAGGACACCCCGGCCGGCCCCTCGATCGTGGTCGCGGCAGCGGCCCTGTTTCTGCTCAGTTTTGTTCTCCCCCGGCGGTCGGTGTAGACTTGCTCGTTTTTTGCGCAATCAAGAGAATCGCAGGAATGAAGCTGCCCACCTCCCGTCATCTGCTGCTAGTCGCATTTTCCGTGCTGCTGGGTGCTTGCCAAAGCATGCCACCGGCAGACGCCGGCGCCCCTGCGGCGCAGCAGACGGACAGCTTCGTCCAGTTGGAGCAGAGCATTGCCGGCAACGAACTGGCCACGGCCGAAGACCAGTTGACGGCGCTGCAAGCCGCCACGCCGAACGATCCGCGCCTGGAGCAACTGCAACGCCAACTGGCCGAGGCCTACCTGAGCCGCAGCCAGATCGGTCTGCAAAAGGGTGATGTGAATGCCGCCACCACCGCCCTGAGCCGTGCCCGGGCGCTGATGCCCACGGCACCGGCCCTGACCAGCGGCGTCAACGGCGCCATCGCGCAGGCGCGCAAGGCTGAGCTGGAAAAAGCCGAGGCCGAGCTGCGCGCCGCCGAGGCACGGCGCGTTGCCCGGCTGGTCGACCTGGACGCACCGAGCACGGTCATCGAGTTGAACACCACGGACATCGCCCGGATGCGCAAGCAACTGGACGCGATTGCCAGCGACATCGTCAACTTCAATTGCGATGTGCTGATCGAAGTGCCACGCACGGCCGACTACCCGTGGCTGGCGAACCTGCTGGGCAAACGGGTGACCCGGATCAATCCGAATTTCGAGCTCGACCTGCATCGGCAGATCGACCGCCACCAGCCGGCCCGGATTGTCCTGACGCCTGCCCGCCTCTGAACAAGCCGCTCGACCAAGCGGACGTGCCAGTCTGAACTGACCTTATCGCCGGCAAGCCGCCTCCCACAGTGTCGGTGTCCGACTGGACACCTCTGGGAGGCGGCTTGCCGCGATGACGGACAGGCACAGCTCTGCATCGCCCCGTCTGGCCCCGTCGCCTGGGGACGCCCTTCAACAACGTTCACCCAGGCGCGCGACTCAATTACGCCGGCACAGCCTTGGCCTTGGGCTCACGCGCCCAGACCCGGTGTTGCGCGATGGCGTTCAGGAACGCCTCGGTCGACGCACCGTCGGACACCACCAGCAGCCCGGCGTCTTGCTCCAGACGCAGCTGGGTCAGCAGCTCCTTGGCTTCACCCACAACCGCAATGGCCTTGAGGTGCTTGTAGGCTTCGAGCAGGTAGTGCAAAGCCACGCCGTCAGTGCTCAGCGCTTTCACCGACTCGGCGCCACCGGGCACGAACACCGTATCGAAGGCCACCGACGGCAAGCCCTCGGCTGACGCATCCACTGGCAGGGTCTGGCCATCGGCGGTGGTCACCGGTGCCGAGGTCGGCCCCAGCACCTTGGCGTGCGCGCCCTTGGCCATCAGCGCGGCCTTGATGGCTTCGACCGCCTTGCCGTCGACCCCGTTGGCCACCAGCACCGCCACCTTGCGCGAGACGATATCGCCCGGCAACAGGTTGGCCTGACTCAGGGCCGGGGATTGCTTCAGCGAAGTCTTGACCGCCGCGACCGTGCCGGCCTTCGGCGCCGGCAGGCCCAGGTTGGCGGCCACGCGGGCAGCCAGGGCCAGGTCGATATTGGCCAGGATCTCGTTCACCTGGCGTGCACGGATGTGCTCGCGCTCGACCTTGCCCAACTCGAAGCTGTAGGCGGCGATGATGTGCTCTTTTTCGTGCTCGCTCATGCTGTTGAAGAACAGCGTGGCTTGCGAAAAGTGATCGCCAAACGACTCGCTGCGCTCACGCACCTTGTGCGCTTCAATACGCTCTTGATAACTCTCGAAGCCGCCATCCTGCGGACCGGCCGGGGTCTCCTTCGGCCAGCCGCCATCGATGGAGTTCGGCTCGTAGGCCGCACGGCCCTTGTGGATGGTGCTGCGGTGCTGGGCGTCGCGCTGGTTGTTGTGGTTCGGCGCCACCGGGCGGTTGATCGGCACTTCATGGAAGTTCGGCCCGCCCAGGCGGCTGATCTGCGTGTCGGTGTAGGAAAACAGCCGGCCCTGCAGCAGCGGGTCGTTGGAGAAGTCGATGCCGGGCACGATATGGCCCGGGCAGAAGGCAACCTGCTCGACTTCGGCAAAGAAGTTGTCCGGGTTGCGGTCCAGGACCATCTTGCCCAGCGGCGTCACCGGCACCAGTTCTTCAGGGATGATCTTGGTCGGGTCGAGCAGGTCGAAGTCGAATTTGTGCTCGTCTTCCTCGGCAACGATCTGCACGCCCAATTCCCATTCCGGGTAGTCGCCCATCTCGATGGACTCCCACAGGTCACGGCGGTGGAAATCGGTGTCCTTGCCTGCCAGCTTCTGGGCTTCGTCCCAGACCAGCGAGCACACGCCGAACTTGGGCTTCCAGTGGAACTTGACGAAGCTGGCCTTGCCTTCGGTGTTGATCAGGCGAAAGGTGTGCACGCCAAAGCCTTGCATGCTGCGCAGGCTTTTGGGGATGGCGCGGTCGGACATGGCCCAGATCACCATGTGCGCCGACTCCGGCACCAGCGAGACGAAATCCCAGAAAGTGTCATGGGCCGAGCCGCCGGTAGGAATCTCGTTGTGCGGCTCGGGTTTGACCGCATGCACGAAATCCGGGAACTTGATCGCGTCCTGGATGAAGAACACTGGCATGTTGTTGCCCACCAGGTCGAAGTTGCCTTCGTCGGTGTAGAACTTCACAGCAAAGCCACGCACATCGCGCACGGTGTCGCCCGAACCACGTGGGCCCTGCACGGTGGAGAAGCGCACGAACACCGGGGTCTTTTTGCCCGGGTCGCGCAGAAAGCCGGCCTTGCTCAGCGCGCTGTGGTTCTCGTAAGTCTGGAAGTAACCGTGCGCGCCGGTGCCACGGGCATGGACGATGCGCTCTGGAATGCGCTCGTGGTCAAAATGCGTGATTTTTTCGCGCATGATGAAGTCTTCCAGCAGCGACGGACCCCGGCTGCCGGCCTTGAGGGTGTTCTGGTTGTCGGCGATCTTCACACCCTGGTTAGTGCGCAGCGCCTGGCCGGTGGCGTCGGAACGCACGGCCTCCAGGCTGTCGAGCTTGGCGTTGCGGTTACCCCGGTCAAGCGTGTCGGTACCGGCCAGTTCGCTGGCAGGCGTCGGGGTGACGGGGTTCTGGGTCTTGTTGCTCATCGATACAGCTCCTCGATCGTGGCGTCAGTCGCGCAGAACCCGTCACATGGCGGCCCTGTCAGCGAGGTATGAATCACGGTGTACAAGGAGTGACCGGGAGCAAACGAAGCCGTTCACTGAATTTGACTGTGGATATTCCCACCGGTCGCGTTATAGCCATTGAGCAGCTTGTACTGGAAATAAATGCTAAGCCGCACGGCGCTGACAGGCTAAAATGCGCGCCCGGCTTATCCGGCCGGGCACGGCAGCGTGGCGCTGCCATTGGCGGCCAGAGCGGATCGTCGCCCATGCGCCCCCTGTACACGCACCCACAAGGTTCGCCCTAAAAGGTTTGGTTAGTGATCGAGTTTCTTGACGTCCAGAAAACCTACCGGGTCGCCGGTAAGGACATCCCGGCCCTGCACCCCACCCGCCTGCGCATCGAGGCCGGCCAGGTGTATGGCCTGATCGGCCACTCCGGTGCCGGTAAAAGCACCCTGTTGCGCCTGATCAATCGCCTGGAAAATCCCAGCGGCGGGCGTATCACCGTCGACGGTGAAGACGTGACCGCGCTGGACGCCAATGGCCTGCGGCGCTTTCGCCGCCAGGTCGGGATGATCTTCCAGCACTTCAACCTATTGTCTTCGCGCACTGTGGCCGACAACGTCGCCATGCCGCTGACGCTGGCCGGCGACCTGCCGCGCGAGCAGATCGACCAGCGCGTTGCCGAGTTGCTCGAGCGCGTGGGCCTGAGCGCCCATGCAAAGAAATACCCGGCGCAATTGTCCGGCGGCCAGAAGCAGCGCGTCGGCATCGCCCGCGCCCTGGCCACCCGCCCGAAGATTCTGTTGTGCGACGAAGCCACCAGCGCCCTGGACCCGCAGACCACTGCGCAGGTGCTGCAACTGCTGGCCGAGATCAACCGCGAGTTGAAACTGACCATCGTGCTGATCACCCATGAAATGGACGTGATCCGCCGGGTCTGCGACCAGGTCGCGGTGATGGACGCCGGCGTCATCGTCGAGCAGGGCCGGGTGGCCGATGTGTTCCTGCATCCGCAGCACCCGACCACCAAGCGCTTCGTGCAGGAAGACGAGCACCTCGACGAGAACGAGCAGCGCGAAGATTTCGCCCATGTGCAGGGCCGCATCGTGCGCCTGACCTTCCAGGGCGAGGCCACCTACGCGCCGCTGCTGGGCACCGTGGCGCGCGAGACCGGCGTCGACTACAGCATCCTGGCCGGGCGGATCGACCGCATCAAGGATGTACCTTACGGCCAGTTGACCCTGGCCATCACCGGCGGCGACATGGACGCCGCCTTTGCCCGCTTCAGCGCCGCTGATGTCCATATGGAGGTGCTGCGCTGATGGACGCTTTCGTGAACCTGTTTTCCAACGTCGACTGGTATGAAATCTGGCTGGCCACCGGCGACACCCTGATCATGCTGGGCGTGTCGCTGGGCTTTACCGTGCTGCTGGGCCTGCCGCTGGGCGTGCTGATGTTTCTCACCTCGCCGCGTCAGCTGCTGGAGAACAAGCCGCTGTACGCCACGGTCGGGCTGATCGTGAACATGCTGCGGGCCCTGCCGTTCATCATCCTGCTGATCGTGATGATGCCGCTGACGCAGATCATCACCGGCACCTCGCTGGGCATCCTCGGCACCTTGCCGCCGCTGATCGCCGGCGCCACGCCGTTCTTTGCCCGGCTGGTCGAGACCGCGCTGCGCGAGGTCGACAAGGGCATCATCGAGGCGACCCAAGCCATGGGCGCCAGCACCACGCAGATCGTGGTCAAGGCGCTGCTGCCCGAGGCACGGCCCGGCATCCTGGCGGCCATCACCGTCACTGCCATTGCCCTGGTGTCGTTCACCGCCATGGCCGGCGCCGTGGGTGCCGGCGGGCTGGGGGACCTGGCGATCCGCTACGGTTACCAGCGTTTCCAGAACGATGTCATGTTCGTCACGGTCGTACTGCTGCTGGTGCTGGTGCAGATCCTGCAAACCGTCGGCGACCGCCTGGTGGCGTATTTTTCACACCGTTAATTGCATTGCGTTAGTCGTAGCCCGCCGGATGCGGGCCCAATCAAGGAGCTGTTGCATGAAAAAGCTGGTTGCCGTATTTGCTGCCATGACCGCGCTGTCTGCCCAGGCCAATGAAACCCTGAGCATCGCCGCCACCGCCATTCCGCAGGCCGAGATCCTGGAATTCCTCAAGCCGACCCTGGCCAAGGAAGGCGTGGACCTGAAGATCAAGGTCTTCACCGATTACGTGCAGCCCAACGTGCAAGTGGCCGAAAAGCGCCTGGACGCCAACTTCTTCCAGCACCAGCCGTACCTGGATGAGTTCAACAAGGGCAAGGGCACCAACCTGGTGAGCGTGACCAAGGTGCACGTCGAGCCGTTCGGCGCCTACTCCGAGAAATTCAAGAAGCTCGACGACCTGCCCAACGGCGCCACCGTGGCCCTGCCCAACGACGCCACCAACGAAGGCCGTGCTTTCCTGCTGCTGGCCAAGGCCGGCCTGATCACCCTCAAGGACCCGACCAATATCCTGGCGACCCCCAAGGATGTGGCCGAGAACCCGAAAAACCTGAAGTTCCGTGAGCTGGAAGCCGCCACCCTGCCGCGCGTACTGACCCAGGTCGACCTGGCGCTGATCAACACCAACTACGCGCTGGGCGCCAAGCTGGACCCGACCAAGGACGCCCTGGCCATCGAAGGCGCCGAGTCGCCGTACGCCAACCTCCTGGTCGCCCGCCCGGACAACAAGGACGCCGACGCCATCAAGAAACTGGCCGCCGCACTGAACAGCCCGGAAGTCAAAGCCTTCATCGCCGAGAAATACAAAGGCGCGGTCGTGCCGGCGTTCTGATTGGTACACGCCAGAATCATTTGCAGAAGCGGCCGGGCGGGTCCTGAGGGCACTTTTTCAGTGAAGTCGCCCTTGGATCATTTTGTTCGTTCTGACGCTTTTCGATACGCAGCTTCATGTTCACGCTTATCGATAGCCACCACGAACACCACGATCTCCCGGTCTATCACTTGGTAGATCAAGCGATAACCCGCGCTGCGCAGTTTTATCTTGTAGCAATCGGGCAGCTCGCGCAGGCGGTTGGCCTCAATGCGCGGGCTCTCCAGGATTTCAGCCAGCTTCTTCTTGAATTGCTGTCGGACTGTGTCCCCCAGCTTGTGCCATTCCTTCAGCGCGCGTTGATCAAATTCAAGGCTATAGATCATCCAGCGATACCTTGACACGCTGAGGTGAAGCGAGGCGCTCACGCACGGTTTTCATGAGCGCCTCATCCTCCTCGGTCATCAATACCGGTCGAAAGGGAAGCTGGCCACGCTCGGCAACGTACTGCAGTGCCTGGCGCATGAGTTCTGATGGTGTTACTCCCAGGCGCTCCAGTTCGCGGTAAGCGCGGGTTTTCAAATCATCATCGACACGGATATTGATCGAGGCCATGGGACACGGCTCCTGTAAAGACATTTGTCGTTACGTTCGCATTGCGTGCGCTTTTTATCAAGTTTCTGTTCAAAAATTCCCTGCCGGCTATCCGACCAGCACACGCAGCCCTACAACGCCAACAACCCCGGCAGCCGCTCGCTCAGCTTCTTGACGTTCAATGGCGCACGGATAAAACCGTGTTGCTTGCCGTCCGGTCCCAGCAGGGCCAGGTTGCCGCTGTGGTCCACGGTGTAGCCTGGCTTGCGGGTGTCGGCGGGGATGAACGGAATGCTCAGGGCATTGGCAAGCGTTTTCAACTGGTTGACCGGCGCGTTCAGGCCGATGAAGTCCTTGTCGAAATACGCCAGGTACTTTTTCAACTGCTCGGGCGTGTCGCGATCCGGGTCGACGCTGACCAGCACCACGCGCAACCGGCCGGCGACGTCCTTGGGCAGTTCGCCCTTGATCTGGCGCAGCTGGGCCAGGGTGGCGGGGCAGATGTCCGGGCAATAGGTGTAGCCCAGAAACACCAGCGTCCATTTGTCCTTGAGTTGATCGACCGCCACCGGCTCGCCGTTCTGGTCGGTCATTTTCAGGCCGGGAACGGTGCGGGCCTGCGGTAGCAGGATAATGCCGGCGTCCACCAGCGCGGCCTGGTCGGCGCCGCTGCGGCCCGACAGCACGCGCTGCACGGTCAGGCCAAGAATCACGGCCACAATGGCCACAAGGATAAAGGCGGTTTTCTGGGTGCGGGTCATCATCGGGTCCATGCAGTGCGCTGAACGGCTGAGCGGCTCAGGTGCCTACGCTCGGCCGGCGAGAAGGGCAAGCCTAACAAATACCGCCCCGTGTGACATGACCGGCCTGCCACAGGCGGTAATGCACCAGGGTCATAACCTGTAACAGCAGCGCCGCACCCGCACTGTGGGCCAGCGCCAGCCAGGGCGGCACTTGTGCCAGCACGTTGCCCAGCCCCAGCGTCACTTGCAGCAGCAAAGCGGCACCCAGTAGCAGCGCCAGCCGATACCAGCCGGCGCGCTTGAGTTGCCAACACAGCGCAAGCACCACCAGGCTCACCAGCAGCGCGCCCAGGCGATGAGCCATATGAATGGCGGTGCGGGCTTCGCTGCCGTGCAGGCCACCCAGGTAATCGGGGCCGATCGGCGGGTGCCAGAGAAAGGCGCTGGCAAAGTCGGTGGCCGGCCACCATTGGCCCTGACAGGTCGGCAGGTCCGGGCAGGCCATCGCCGCGTAATGGGTGCTGACCCAGCCACCAAGCACGATCTGCCCCACCACAACGGCCACGGCCAGCCATGCCAGGCGCCGTACGGTGACTGTCGGGCAGACGGAGGGTGGTGCCGTGCCGCTCAGGCGCAAGGTCAGCACCAGCAGCAGGCTCAGGGTTGCCAGCCCGCCCAAGAGGTGCACGGTGACCACCGGTGGCCAGAGCCTGAGGGTCACGGTCCACATGCCGAACAACGCCTGGGCACATACCAGCGCCACTAACAGCAGCGCCAGCACCAACGGTTGCCGGGCCTGATGGCGCTGGCACCAGGCCTGCCAGGCCAGGACGCTGATGATCAGGCCCAGCAGCCCGGCGCCATAGCGATGGATCATCTCGTTCCAGCCCTTGTCCGGGTGCAACGGCGCATGAGGAAAATCCAGCGCAGCCTGGGCCCTCTGTACCTCGCCGGTGGGCACGATAAGCAAGCCATAGCAGCCCGGCCAGTCCGGGCAGCCGAGCCCGGCATGGGTCAGCCGGGTCCAGGCGCCGAGCAGCACCACCAGCAGCGCCAGGACGGTGGCAAACAGGGCCAGGCGATAACCGTAGCGGCGCATGGCAGCCTCCTTTCAACCGATCTTCGACAGCTTGAGCAAGTGCCTCAGGTCGCGCAGCACATCCTGGCCGCTGACGCCTGCGCCATAACGCAGCACCAGATTGCCGTGCGGGTCGACGATCCACAGCCAGGCAGGTGCAGTGGCCGGTGCAACAGGCCGATAGCGCTGCAGGTCGAGCGGGTAGCGCTGCAACTGCGGGTACTCGCTCGCCAGGGTCGCGGCATAGTCGCTGTCGGGCGGCGTGGCACTGGCCAGGGCATGGCTGGCCCGGCTGGCCTCACGGCCCAGTCCGACATTGACCTGCCTGGCCAGGTACACCAGTTGCCGGCATGCACTGGCACACGACCCGCTGTCGGTCACCAACAGCTGCCAGCGCGCATCGGTGGTTGCCACGCCCAGCTCAAGGCGGCCCTGGCCATTGGCGATCAGCTCACCGTGCCAGGTACGGCTGTCCGGCACCCAGAATTGCCAGCGGTACATGCTGGTCGCCAGGATCATCGGCAGGATGCACCCGGCCACCAGCAGCACCAGTTGCACACGCCCCAGGCGTCGGGTACGCGGCGGCAACACGGCACTCATGCCCGTCGCCCCGTTGGCACATGGAAGCCCAGGTACACATAGAGCACCAGCAAGGCGGCGGCCAGGCTGAACCACTGCACGGCATAGCCGCGATGCGTGGCCGGCGCCATGTTCACCACCGGCCAGTCGACCCGATAGGTCGCCGGCCCCGGCAGCAGGCGCAATTGATGGGCATAGCCGGCGCGCCCCAGTTCACGCCAGAGCTGCGCAGGCTCGACCTGGGTGACCAGTTGCGGCCAGTACGCAGAAGGCACGTCGGCTTGCAGATGAAAGCCAGGGCCGGGGGGCACGTAAATCCAGGCCTCAACATCCAGACGCGTGTCGGGGGTGGTGAACACCGGTGGCTCACGCCGATCAGGCCAGGGCAACCAGCCGCGGTTGAGCAGCACCCAAAGGCCGCTGAGCTGATCCTGCAACGGTTGCAGCAGTTCGACGCCGGCCCGGCCATCGCGGCTGCTGTTGTCCAGCAACAGCGTGTGTTCGGCATCCAGCAACCCTTGCAACCGCACCCGTCGCCAGGCCGGGTCAGCCACGGGCAACAGCTCATCCAGCGCACGGGGCGCCATGACCTGCTGCTCGGCCTGCAAGGTCAGCAGGTTGTATTTGTCCTGCGCCCGGTGCAACTGCCACAGCCCGAGCAACAGCAGCACCGGCAGCACCAACACCAGCAGCACGGTAGGCAGCGGGTGCAGCGTGAAGCGTTTCATGTTGCGTCCAATCCCTTGAGAGTGCCGGCTTCCCGACTGAAGTCGGTCCTACAGGTCCTACAAGCCCTACATTCAGATCACATAGACAAAGACAAACAGGCCGATCCATACCACATCGACGAAGTGCCAGTACCAGCTCGCCGCTTCAAAACCAAACTGATGCCGGGCATCGAAATGCCCGCGCAGGATGCGCAACAACACCACCAGCAGAATCAGGGCGCCGATGGTGACATGCAGACCATGAAAGCCGGTGAGCATGAAAAACGTCGCGCCGTAGATGCCTGACCCCAGGGTCAGCCCCAGCTCGTGGTAGGCGTGCAGGTATTCGGTGATTTGCAGGGCCAGAAAGGCCGCGCCCAGCAGCACGGTGATGGCCAGCCACCGCGTGAGCGCCCGGCGCCGGTCGTGCTTCAAGGCGTGGTGCGCCAGGGCCAGGGTGACGCTGGAGGTCACCAGCAGCACGGTGTTGATCAGCGGCAGGGTCCAGGGGTCGATGGTGCCGGCCGGCGCCGGGTAGCGCTTGGGGTCGGGGTTGTCGAGCAGCGGCCACTGGTAGCGAAACTCCGGCCAGAGCATGTTGGAAATGCCGTTGCTGCCTTCGCCGCCCAGCCAGGGACCGGTCCAGTAGCGGATATAGAACAGCATGCCGAAGAGGGCGGCAAAGAACATCACCTCGGAAAAGATGAACCAGCCCATGCCCCAGCGAAACGAACGATCCAGCTGGGCGCTGTACAACCCGGCGCGGCTCTCGCGCACCACCGCACCGAACCAGCCGACCATCATCCAGGCCACCAGCAGGGCGCCGGCCAGCACCAGCCAGGGCCCGTAGGAACCGGCGTGCCCAGTCTTGAGGTCGTTGAACCAGGTGGCCAGGCCGAACATGGACACCAACAGCGCCAGCGTGCCGACGATGGGCCATTTGCTCTGGGCCGGGACGTAGTAATGATCAGTGTTCATGGCGCCTCCGTCGGGCCGTTGCCGGCGGCGAGGGTCTCGACCCGTGCCGCCCTGGGCCGGCGTTGGGTGATGTCGAACAGGGTGTAGGCCAGGGTCAGTTGCTTGATCTCGGCCGGCAACTGGCGGTCGACGATGAAACGCACCGGCATTTCGATACGCTCGCCCGGTTGCAACACCTGTTGGGTAAAGCAGAAGCATTCGGTCTTGTGGAACCAGGCTGCTGCCGTGCCCGGTGCCACGCTGGGCACGGCCTGGGCGGTCATGGTCTGTCCGGTGGGGTTGTGCGCGACAAACAGCATCTCGTTGACCGCCCCCGGGTGCACCCGCAGTTCGCTGCTGCCGGGGTAGAACGCCCAGCTCATGCCGGCCGCGTTGCTGGTGACGAACTGCACCCGCACTTCGCGCGCCTCGTCGACCACCTGTTCGCCGCGGTACTGCCCACCGGTCTTGCCGTTGATGCCGAAGGCCTGGCACATGACCTCGTACAACGGCACCAGGGCAAAGCCGAAGCCGAACATCGCCACCACGACCATCACGAGCCGGATGACCACGCGGTTCACCGCTGCTGGCCGGCGCATCACTTGATCACCGGCGGGGTGCTGAACGTGTGATAGGGCGCCGGCGACGGCACGCTCCATTCCAGCCCTTCAGCGCCATCCCAGGGTTTGGCCGGGGCCGGTGCACCGCCCCGGATGGTCTTGATGACAATGAACAGGAACAGCAACTGAGTGACTCCGAAGGTAAAGGCCCCGATCGAGGACACCATGTTGAAGTCGGCAAACTGCAGGTTGTAGTCCGGCACCCGGCGCGGCATGCCGGCAAGACCAATGAAGTGCATGGGAAAGAAGGCCAGGTTCATGCCCACGAACGACAGCCAGAAATGCAGCTTGCCCAGGGTTTCGTCATACAGGTGCCCGGTCCACTTGGGCAGCCAGTAATAGGCCGAGGCATAGATACCGAAGATCGCCCCCGGCACCAGCACGTAGTGAAAGTGCGCGACCACAAAATAGGTGTCCTGGTACTGAAAATCCGAAGGCGCGATGGCCAGCATCAGCCCCGAGAAGCCGCCGATGGTGAACAGGATCACGAACGCCACGGCAAACAGCATCGGTGTCTCGAAGGTCAGCGAGCCGCGCCACATCGTGCTGACCCAGTTGAATACCTTTACCCCGGTGGGCACCGCGATCAGCATGGTGGCGTACATGAAGAACAGCTCGCCGATCAGCGGGATGCCAACCACGAACATGTGGTGCGCCCAGACCAGGAACGACAGCAGGGCGATGGCCGCCGTGGCGTAGACCATCGAGGCATAGCCGAACAACGGCTTGCGCGAGAACGCCGGGATGATCGAGCTGATCGCGCCAAACGCCGGCAGGATCATGATGTACACCTCCGGGTGGCCGAAGAACCAGAACACATGCTGGAACAACAGCGGGTCGCCGCCGCCGCCGGCATCGAAGAAGCTGGTGCCGAAGTGGATGTCCAGCAGCATCATGGTCACGCAGCCGGCCAGCACCGGCATCACCGCGATCAGCAGGAAGGCGGTGATCAGCCAGGTCCAGACGAACAGCGGCATCTTCATCAGGGTCATGCCCGGGGCGCGCAGGTTGAGAATGGTGGCGATGACATTGATCGCGCCCATGATCGAACTGATGCCCAGCATGTGGATGGCAAAGATAAAGAAGGTCACGCTTTGCGGCGCGTAGGTGGTCGACAGCGGCGCATAGAAGGTCCAGCCGAAGTTGGGCCCGCCGCCGGGCATGAACAGGGTCGAGACCAGCATCAGGAAGGCGGCTGGCAAAATCCAGAAACTGAAGTTGTTCATGCGCGGCAGGGCCATGTCAGGGGCGCCGATCATCAGCGGGATCATCCAGTTGGCCAGCCCGACAAAGGCCGGCATGACCGCACCGAAGACCATGATCAGGCCGTGCAGGGTGGTCATCTGGTTGAAGAATTCCGGCTGCACGATCTGCAGGCCCGGCTGGAACAGTTCGGCGCGGATCACCATGGCGAAGGTGCCACCGAGCAGGAACATGCTGAAGCTGAACAGCAGGTACAGCGTGCCGATGTCCTTGTGGTTGGTGGTCAGCACCCAGCGCATCAGGCCCTTGGCCGGGCCATGGGCGTGATCGTGGTCGATGTCTTCGATGACGGTGCTCATCAGGGGCGTCCTCTGGTCAACACGCGATGAGTGTGGGCGCTTGCCACGGAAAGTGGGCCGGGTCCAATTTCAGGGCACACCGTCCATCCCGCAGGAGCGACCAACGGTCGCGAAAGGCCGGCAAGACCGTGCCATCGTGCGGGCCTGCACGGCAGCCATCGCCGGCAAGCCGCCTCCCACACAAGCGGATTCGGGGCATGCCGCCAGCCCCGTAGGAGCGACCAACGGTCGCGAAAGGCCGGCAAGACCGCGCCATCGTGCGGGCCTGCACGGCAGCCATCGCCGGCAAGCCGCCGCCCACACAAGCGGATTCGGGGTCTGCCGCCAACCCCGTAGGAGCGACCAACGGTCGCGAAAGGCCGGCAAGACCGCGCCACTGTGCGGGCCTGTGCCACAGCCTGATGCTGGCTGCGCGACAGCGCGGCGCCAGGGCGACGGGGGATTTCCCGCACAGTCTGGTGTGTGTCATTTCTGGGCCTGCTTGTAGGTCGCTACATCCTTGGGCAGGAGCATGTCGCCCTTGTTGTTGCCCCAGACGTTGCGTTCGTAGGTCACCACCGCGGCGATGTCGACTTCGCTCAATTGCTTGCCGAACGCCGCCATGGCGGTGCCCGGCTTGCCGTTGAACACGATGTCGAGGTGCGCCTCGATCGGGCCGGTGGCGACCTTCGAGCCCTTGAGCGCCGGAAACATCGGCGGCAGGCCCTGACCCTCGGCCTGGTGACAGGCCACACAGGTACTGCGATAGACCTTTTCACCCTGCGCGATCAGTTCTTCCCGGATCCACGCCTTGCGGGTCAGCTCCCTGAGCCGGGCGCTTTCCTGCTTGCGCTCGTTCAGCCAGGCCTGGTACTCGGCCTGGGGCCGTGCATCGACCACCACCGGCATGAAGCCGTGGTCCTTGCCGCACAGTTCGGTGCACTGGCCACGGTAGATGCCCGGCGTGTCGATGCGCGTCCAGGCTTCGTTGACGAACCCCGGAATGGCGTCGCGCTTGACCGCAAAGGCCGGCACCCACCAGGAATGAATCACGTCGGCGCCAGTCACCAGAAAACGGATTTTCTCGCCCACCGGCAGCACCAGTGGCTGGTCGACCTCCAGCAGGTAATGCTCACCCTTGTCGTCGCGGTTATGGACCTGCTCGGTCGGGGTGGCGAGGTTGCTGAAGAACTCGACGTCCTGACCCAGGTAACGGTAATGCCATTTCCATTGGTAGCCGGTGATCTGCACATCGACCTGCGATTCACGGGTGTCGTACATGTGGATCAGCGTGCGGGTGGCCGGAATGGCCATGCCTACCAGAATCAGCAAGGGCACCACGGTCCAGAGAATTTCGATGCGGGTGTTTTCATGAAAGCTGGCAGGCTGCGCATGGCGCGAGCGGTGATGGGCAAACATGCTCCAGGCCATGGCGGCAAACACCACGAGACCGATGACCACGCAGATCCAGAAGATGGTCATGTGCAGGCCATGCACCGCCTGGCTGACCTCGGTGACACCGGGTGCCATGTTCAGGGTCCAGGCCGCCTGCACCGGGCCGCCGCTCGCCCACAGCATCGTTAATACGCCTATCCCGGGCTGACGCCTCATTCGGGTTTACCCCCCAGACTCATGAGCCTGCGCAGGCAGTAAAAGCCTGCGCTCAAGGGAGCGGCTTGCGGACGGCTGACTCGGGCCCGAAGGCCATCAGCTGCTTCCTGCTCAGCAGTATAGACAGGCGTATTGGCTCGCCAGGCCGCATCGGCTCAGTGGCAAAAGCGTAAAAGCATGACTGGTCGGCTCTTTTTTGACCGCCCAGCCATATAAAAAAGAATCTGTTATGACAAATCGGTCTTAGCCAATGTGTCAACCGAGCTAATGTATGTCATCCCATACAGGTAGGAAAATTCGTCAAACTTTGTTCGACCCAGTATTTGCAGGCCAGAAGCCGCAAAGACGGTCTGAAGAGGGCAGGCCGTTTCTTGCATTTGATCATTAGAAAATACCCAGGCCTATGCCTCAGGAGTCGCCATGAACATCGCTGCCTTGCGTGAGCAGATCCAGCGTGCCCAGCAACATGAAGCCCGGACCGGCCAACTGTTTCAGCGGCTGGAAAGCCAACTGCAGCACCTGCACCCCGCCATCGCGCTACCCGAGGGCGATGCCCATAGCGTCTTGACCCGGTTTGTCTCGGCGTATATCGAACACGTGCCTGACCTGCTCGAAGCCGCCCACAATGCCTCGATCGAGGCCGGTATCGAAGCGCAGATCAAACCGGTGCTGCGCATTGCCGCCCAGTTCTTCACCAGCCCGCCATCGATCATGGACGGCCACGAAGGCCTGGACAGCCTGCTGGACGAGGCTTACCTGGCCCACCGGCTGGTCGAGGAAATCAACGACCTGTACATCCGCCACCTGGGCCAGCCGCTGATTCCTTCGGACTCGACGGTGGCCAACGTCATTGCTCACCAGTTGATCGGCGAAAGCTTCGCCAACCAGCTCGATGAAGCGGTGCACCACGCGGTGCACACGCTGCTCGATGAAGAAATCTTTGCCCTGGAATCGGTCGAGGCCTACCGCGAACAACTGGCCAGCCCCGGCACCCAGGCGGCCTGGAAGCGCTGGCCGTGCCTGTCGATGCAGCTGGGGGTCAGCCTGGACCTGGAAGGCCTGGCCCCGTAAGGCTGCCCGGACGGGCAGCCTTACGGGGCCAAAGCGGATCGCGGCTGAAGCCGCTCCTGCGGGAGGGGTAGCAGAGGGCGGTGGCTACAGCGCACCCGCCCCGATGCCTGTGGTGGTGCGCACCCGGCCTTCAAGCCGGCGCTTCAAGCCGCGCGGCTCGATGATCAGCCGCGTGCCATGGGCGGCATTGGCCCGCCCCCACTGTTCGAGCAGCTCCAGGCACGCATGGTCGATGTAGGTCAGGTTGCTCAGCGGCACATGCACGGTGCTGCCCGCCGGGATAGTGCCCAGCACCTGGGTCAGGGCCGGCACCTTGAGGAAGGTGGCCGCACCGACCAGACGCAGTTCCAGCTCTTCGCTGTCTGGCATCTGCACCAGGCTGATCTTCAGGCGCGCCGCCTTGAAGGCCAGCTTGACCAGGGTCAGGGCGAACCCGATCAGCACACCGGTCAGCAGGTCGGTGAAGATGATCGCCGCTGCCGTAGCCGCATAGGTGAACATCGGCATCCGCCCGTAGCGACCCAGGCCGCGGAAGGCCTTGAGGTCGACCAGTTTCAGCCCCGTGTACACCAGCACGCCTGCCAGGCTGGCCACCGGAATGCTCTGCAGCACGCTCGACAGCAGCAGCACGAAGGCCAGCAGCCACAGGCCGTGAAAAATCGTCGACATCCGCGTGGTGGCCCCCGCCTGCACGTTGGCCGAGCTGCGCACGATCACGCCGGTCATCGGCAAGGCACCCAGCAAGCCGCAGAGCATGTTGCCCACACCTTGGGCGCTCAGTTCCTTGTCGAAGTCCGAACGCACACCGTTATGCATACGATCGACCGCGGCGGCCGACAACAGGGTCTCGGCGCTGGCGATGAAGGCCACAGCAAAGGCGGCGATCAGGATGGCCGGATCGGCCAGGTTGACCAGATCAGCCGGGCGCAGCCAGTCGATGGCTTCGCTCAGGTCGGCCGGTACTTGCACGCGCTTGACCTGCAAGGCCATGAACAGGCTGACCGCCGTCGCGATGCCCACGCCCAGCAAGGCGCCGGGTACAAAGCGCAGCGAGTGCGGGCGCAGCTTTTCCCAGGCCCACATGATGGCGATGGTCCCCAGGCCCAACAGCCCGGCCTGCAGGCCCGTGCCCGGCCCGATGGCCTGCACCAGGGTTGCCGGGAAACCAATCAGGTTATCCAACCCGGACGGCTTGGGTCCGCTGTCGAACATCACATGCAACTGTGACAGCACGATCAGCACACCGATACCGGCCAGCATGCCGTAGACCACTGCCGGCGCGGTGACGCGGAACCAGCAACCGAGCTTGAAACGTCCGGCCAGCACCTGCAACAGGCCGGCCAGCAACAGGATCGGGCCCAGCATGGCCATGCCGTGTTCGCGCACCAGCTCGAACACCAGCACCGCCAGACCCGCTGCCGGGCCACTGACCTGTAGCGGCGAGCCGGCAATGAAGCCCACCACCAGCCCGCCGATGATGCCGGTGATCAGGCCCTTGGCCGGTGGCATGCCCGAGGCGATGGCGATGCCCATGCACAGCGGCAGGGCGACCAGAAACACGACCACGGAAGCCAGCAGCTCCCGTGGCAGCACAGATTTGATTGAGGCACTGCCTTTGGTGGCCGATGCATCCATGACTGCTCTCTCCAGGTTTTCTTCAGACGTGACAAAGCCTGCCGGTGCGCACAAGGCGCAGCGGTCATGGCTGTTTTTAAGGGTGACTAAACGGGTCGTACTGACTTATGCCTGCTGCAGGGGGCGCCTGGCCTGGGCCAGGCGCGCCCCTGCAGGCCATCGGTGTCAGAAGAAGCGGGCCTTGGGCGTTGCCATCGGGGCCGGGCCGTCGCCGTCGAGCGGACGGAAGTTGTCCTGCTCGGCGTCGTAGGCCAGGATTTCACTGGTCTCGATGCTGTAGACCCAGCCGTGGATCGACAACTGACCGCTGGCCAGCTTCGAGGCCACCGAAGGGTGGGTGCGCAGGTGCTGCAACTGGGCGATGACGTTTTCCTGGGTCAGCACACGCATGTTCTCGTGTTCGTCGCCGCAGGTGCAGTTGTCTTCGACCACGGTGCGCGCTACTTCGGCATGGCGCAGCCAGACCTTGACCGTGGGCATCTTGTCCAGGGTGTGCGGATTGAGTACCGCACGCATGGCGCCGCAATCGGAGTGACCGCAAATGATGATGTGCTGCACACCCAAAGCCACCACGGCGTACTCGATGGCGGTGGAGACGCCGCCGTTCATCTGACCGTAGGGCGGCACGACGTTGCCAACGTTACGGGTGACGAACAGGTCGCCTGGGGAGCTTTGGGTGATCAGCTCAGGCACGATGCGCGAGTCGGCGCAGGTGATGAACATGGCGCGTGGCTTCTGCGCGGTGGCCAGCTTCTTGAACAGCTCTTCCTGCTGTGGAAACACTTCATGACGAAACTGCACGAAGCCGTCCACGATATGCTTGAAAGCCTCTTGGGCCGTCTCCACCTCGGGGTGGGGACTGGCCGAGGGCTGATTTTCCCTGTCACTCATGTCGAATCCTCTCTGGCGGATTGGTGTGGATTTTCATGCTTGTTCGTATGGCGGCAATGCCCTGAAACAACTCGAAAAAACGTACAGATCCGTTGCACGTGCCTGCGAAGGACATTCCTGACTGCAGACTAGCTGTCAAACCTTAAGTGAAACTGAATGCGACCGCTCTAGATCGGGCCTTGTCAATAGCCCAGTGCCATCTTTGCAATCTAGAGCAATGACATCTGACCGCCGGGCGGGCAAAAAGAGTCACAGTCGAGCACAAAACTTTCTCGGCCATCGAGCCCCAGGCGCTTGATGGCCAGCCTGTAGCGCTGCGCCAGCAGATCGGCAAACGGACCCTCGCCACGCATCCGCGAACCGAAGCGGCTGTCGTTGGTGGCGCCGTCGCGGCTCTGGCGGATCAGGCTCATGACATGGGCGGCACGTTGCGGGTAATGCGTCGCCAGCCACGCCTCGAACAGTGGTGCGACCTCCAGCGGCAGGCGCAACAGAATATAGCTGGCGCTCAGGGCGCCGGCGTCCCGGGCCTCGGTCATCAAGGCTTCCAGTTCGTGGTCGTTGATCATCGGGATCATGGGCGCGCACAGCACCCCGACCGGCACGCCGGCCTGGCGCAACACCCGGATGGCCCGCAGCCGCGCCTTGGGCGAAGCGGCCCGTGGCTCCAGCGTGCACTTGAGCGCGTCATCCAGTGTGGTGAGGCTGATGAACACCGACACCAGCCGCTGGCGCGCCAGTTCGGCCAGCAGGTCCAGGTCGCGCAGGATCAGCGAGCCCTTGGTAATGATGGTCACTGGATGGCGATAACGCAGCAGCACCTCCAGCGTGGCACGGGTCAGGCGCTGCTCGCGCTCGATGGGCTGGTACGGGTCGGTGTTGGCCCCCAGCGTGATGGGCGCGCAGCGATACCCCGGTTTCGACAATTGCTGCTCCAGCAGGGCGGCAGCGTTGGTCTTGGCGATCAGCTTTGTTTCAAAATCCAGCCCCGGCGACATATCCCAGTACGCATGGCTGGGCCGGGCGTAGCAGTAGATACAGCCATGTTCGCAGCCGCGATAAGGATTGATGGAGCGATCGAAGGGAATGTCCGGCGACGTGTTGCGGGTAATGATGCTCTTGGCGGTCTCGAAGATGACCTCGGTGCCCTGGGTCAGCGGGGCTTCCTGATACCAGCCATCGTCCTCGACCACCGAGCGCTGCGGGGCGAAGCGATTGTGCGGATTGCTGACCGTGCCGCGCCCGCGAATCGGAGGAGGGGACATGTAGAAAGGCCTTTAACTGTTTTTATATACAGTACACCACCCGTCTCGTTGTGCCACTGACCGTTTATAGAAAACCCAGCCGGACCCAGGCCTGACTGTCATTTCTGCCAGTAGACGCTATAGGCATCCGGACCTAACGTCAGGTGGGCAAGCAGGCCCGATACCCGGGCGATTCAACGGACGCACGCAATGAGGTGAATGATGGCCAGATATGATTTGATCCTGACGCTGGAAGATCAGGACGGTGATGACAACCCTGAAGTAACGATTGAATTTCACGTTCGCCAGGAGCGCCCTGCGTTTATCGATCGAGACTACGTGATCCATAAACTGGATTACGCCGCCTTCGTGTCCTCTTCGCAGAACGACGGCGTCTACGACAAGGTTACCGTGGGGGCCGATGCCGATGGCGATGGCGATTACGGTGACCGGCAGGACAATAATATTCTGCGGGACCTGGCCAATGCCTTTGTCCGGATCCATCTTGGCGAAAAGAATGAGGCCGCTGATACAACGCCCAAGGAACATCCGGGCGCTTGATTAGCGACGGTATCAATCGACAGGCGATGTCATGTTCGTCAGTGGGTTCCTGCCTCGACCTGGAGACAAAAAACCATGCACGACACGCCTGCAATACCAAGTCGATCATCTGCTGGCATCCTGCCTGGCCAGCGTTGTATTGATCGACCTGATAAGCCCCTTATCGACAAAGCCTGCGCCCTGTCATTTCTGTCAGTAGACACCCGGCCTTACAGGGGCATAACGTCAGACGGCAGTCAGGATCAATTGCCTGCCTGACCCGAGATAAAGTGAACGATGAGCCGGTACGCATTACACGCCTCAGGGTTCGGAAGAAACAAACCGTTCAACCGGGTCCGTCGGGCAGTGGGTATAGATGGGCAGGAAGGTGATAGCGATGAGGACCGGCGGATTCTTCTGGCGCGGGCCAATGCTTTCGTGAACATCCCGTTCTTCAATCGACACAAACGCAGCTAACGGTCATCGCGTTCATTTACATAAACGAGGTGAAACATGGCGACGCTTGAAATTCGTTTGGCGATCGAGAACTTTAATCGGCGCAAACGTCCTGAAGTGTTGATCGAGTGTTTCGAGGACAGTGAGTTGACCTGCTGGCTACTGGTCGCCAGTTCGAACGATGACAACGAGTTTGATGAAGTGGTGGACAAGGAAGAAATCAATCCGGCTTTCATTCCGGAAGACGATGTGTTGCTGCAGTTGGCGACCACGTTCATGAGCTGCCTTGATTGAACGCTGCGCGATCCGGAGCCTGATCTCAAGGCCCCGGACCAAGCATGCACTCAGTGCGGATCGACCGGCTTTTTCAACTTCGGATTCGGGAAGAACTGCACACCCTGAACCTTGGGGTTGGCCGGCTTGACCACCGGTTGGTTGACCCGCGTGCCCAGCTCTTTGGGGATCGAAAGCCCCTGCTCATTGAGCGTGTCGCTGTAGCCGCAGTTCACGCACTCGCGGTGCGGCACGCCGTCCTCGCTCCACATCTTGAGCTTGTCCGGCTCGCTGCAGGCCGGGCACACGGCGCCGGCGATGAAGCGCTTCGGGGTGATCAGCGGGGTGTCGCTCATGCCGCCTCCTCACTCAGCCCGCTATGGCGCAGCAGTGCGTCGATCGACGGCTCGCGGCCACGGAAATCGACGAACAACACCATGGGCGCCTGCGAACCGCCACGGGCCAGGATGGCTTCGCGGAAGGCCCGGCCGGTCTCGGCATTGAGCACGCCGTCTTCCTCGAACTTCGAGAAGGCATCGGCCGACAGCACTTCAGCCCACTTGTAGCTGTAGTAACCGGCGGCATAACCGCCGGCGAAGATGTGCGCAAAGCCGTTGGCGAAGCGGTTGTAGGCGGGCGGGCGCAGCACCGAGACTTCGTCGCGTATGCCCTCGATCACTTGCAGCACGCTGCGGCCGTCGCCGTGGGTGGCGTGCAGCTCGAAGTCGAACAGCGAGAATTCCAGCTGGCGGACCATCATCAACCCGGACTGGAAGTTCTTGGCGGCCAGCATTTTTTCCAGCAGATCCTGCGGCAGCGGTTCGCCGGTTTCATAGTGGCCGGAGATGAGCGCCAGCCCTTCAGGCTCCCAGCACCAGTTTTCCATGAACTGGCTCGGCAGCTCGACCGCGTCCCAGGCCACGCCATTGATCCCCGACACACCGGCATGCTCGATGCGGGTCAGCAAGTGGTGCAGACCGTGGCCGAACTCGTGGAACAGGGTAGTCACTTCATCGTGGGTCAACAGCGCCGGCTTGCCGGGCGAGGCCGGGGTGAAGTTGCACACCAGGTTGGCCACCGGGCTCTGCAACTGGCCGCCTGCGGTGCGGCGACGGTCGCGGGCGCCGTCCATCCAGGCACCGCCACGCTTGTTGGCGCGCGCGTACAGGTCGAAATAGAAGCGGCCGACGTGCTGGCCGTTTTCCTTGATTTCAAACAGGCGCACGTCCGGGTGCCAGGTGTCGAAGCCGGTCAGCTCGGCAATCTCGATGCCGTACAGGCGCTGCACGATGGCGAACAGGCCGCCCAGCACCTTGTCGATCGGGAAGTACACGCGCAGCACTTCCTGCGACACGCTATAACGCTGCTCGCGCAGTTTTTCGCCGTAGTAACCGGTGTCCCAGCTTTTCAGGTCCGGACAGCCCTGTTCGGCGGCATACGCCTTGAGCTGCTCCAGGTCCTGGGCGGCGAACGGCTTGCTGCGTGTGGCCAGATCGCGCAGGAAGCTCAGCACCTGGTCGCTGGACTCGGCCATCTTGGTCGCCAGGCTCAGCTCGGCAAAGTTGGCAAAGCCCAGCAGGGCGGCCAGCTCCTGGCGCAAATCAAGGATCTGCTCCATGACCGGGCCGTTGTCGTTCTGCCCGGCGTTGGGGCCCTGGTCGGAGGCACGGGTGCAGTAGGCGGTGTACAGCTCTTCACGCAGCGCACGGTCGTTGGCGTAGGTCATCACCGCGTAGTAGCTGGGGAATTCCAGGGTGATCAGGTAGCCTTCCAGGTCCTTGGCCTGGGCGGCGGCGGCCATCTGCGCGATGGCCGACTCGGGCAGGCCATCCAGCGCCGAGGCATCGGCCACGAGCTTGGTCCAGGCCTGGGTGGCGTCGAGCAACTGGTTGGAGAACTGGCTGCCCAGCTCCGACAGCTTGCTCTGCACTTCGGCATAGCGCTGTTGCTGTTCGGGCGGCAAGTCGATGCCCGACAGACGAAAATCACGCAGGGCGTTTTCCAGAATGGTCTTCTGGCCAATGTCGAAGCCGGCGGCTTGCGGACTGGCGGCCAGCGCTTCGTATGCCTGGAACAGAGCGCGGTTCTGGCCCATTTCGGTGGAGTAGGCGCTCAGGGCCGGCAGGCACGATTCATAGGCTTCGCGCAGCTGCGGGCTGTTGCACACCGAATTGAGGTGACGCACCGGGCTCCAGGCCGCGCCCAGGCGGCTGTCGAGTTCGTCCATGGCCAGGATCAGGCCGGCCCAGTCGGGGGTATTGCCTTGGCGAGCAAGGATATCGGCGATGGCAACACGGTTGTCCGCCAGGATCTGCTCGATGGCCGGTTTGACATGTTCGGCACGGATCGCCGAGAAGGGCGGCAGGTCGTACGGTTGCACAAGAGGGTTGTTCGCGCTCACGTTTTGCACCTTGGCAGGAAGAAACACTGAGCCATCTTAATTACAATCACCGCCTCGCGCAGCCCCGAAACCTTGATTGACACCCTATCACCGCTAAAGAAGGAGGCTATCGTGGCCATTCGCAAGTTTCAGAACCACACCCCGCACCTTGGCGAGCGGGCCTTCGTCGACGCCTCGGCGGTGGTGCTCGGTGACGTCGAGCTGGGCGCCGACAGCTCGGTGTGGCCGCTGACCGTGATCCGCGGCGACATGCACCGCATCCGCATCGGCGCGCGCACCAGCGTGCAGGACGCCAGCGTGCTGCACATCACCCACGCCGGGCCGTTCAACCCGGACGGCTTCCCGCTGCTGATCGGCGACGAGGTGACCATCGGCCACCAGTGCATGCTGCACGGCTGCACCATCGGCAATCGCATTCTGGTGGGCATGGGCACCACGGTCATGGACGGCGCGGTGGTCGAGGATGAAGTGATCATCGGCGCCGGCAGCCTGGTGCCGCCTGGCAAGGTGCTGGAAAGCGGCTTTCTGTACGTGGGCCGCCCGGTGAAGCAGGTGCGGGCCCTGACCGAAAAGGAGATTGCCTTCTTTCCCTACAGCGCCGCCAACTACGTGAAGCTCAAGGACCAGCACCTGGCCGAGGGTTACGATCAGGTCTGAATCCGCACCGCCCATGACCCCAAGGCATTCATCGCATGCATCAGCAAAACATTCTGTTCGACCTCGACGGCACCCTGACCGACCCGCGCCTGGGCATCACCCGCTCGATCCAGTTTGCCCTGGGCAAGCTGGGCATCGATGAGCCGGACATTACCCGGCTTGAGCACTTCATCGGCCCGCCGCTGTTGCAGGCATTCATGCAGTTCTATGCCATGGATGAAGCCCGGGCCTGGGAAGCGGTGGGGTTCTACCGCGAGCGCTTCAAGGTCACCGGCCTGTATGAAAACCAGGTGTTCGAAGGCATCCCGCAATTGCTCGACACCCTGAGCGGGCAGGGCCGCACCTTGTATGTCGCCACCTCCAAGCCGTGGGAATTCGCCCGGGAAATCGCCCGGCATTTCGACTTTGCCCGGCACTTCAAAGTGATCTACGGCAGCGAGCTGGACGGCACACGCACCGACAAGGTCGAGCTGATTGCCCATCTGCTGGCCGAGGAAGGGCTCGACCCGCAGCAGACCCTGATGATCGGCGACCGCAAGCACGACTTGATCGGTGGCCGGCGCAACGGGCTGCAGGTGGCAGCCGTGGAGTATGGCTTTGGCAGCGCCCAGGAACTGGACGCCGAGGCACCGGAGTACCGGTTTGCGACGGTGGCGCAGTTACATGAGGCGTTTATGGCCTTGTAGGAGCGCGCTTGCCCGCGACCGGCTGCGTAGCAGTCGTAAATTTTCAGCGTTTTCGAGATTTCTGCGAGCGCTGCGCACTCGGTCGCGGGCAAGCGCGCTCCTACACCGGGTCCATGTTGGCTGCGCGAAAGCGTGCGCCTTGGCGCTGTGCCAGTGGCACAGGATGATCTCCTACGGATGCTGCACGGCGGGCATCAGTGCCTGCAAGGCCGCCGTGCGCTCGGCCGGGGTCAGTTTGCCCAGGTGCTCGACGCGTGCGTAAAACCTGGGCCAATCGCCGCCGACCTGTGCAAACACTGCCGCAAACGCCGGCACCCAATGCTCGTAAAGCCCGAACGGCAGCAGCCGGGCGTTGTTCAACGGGGCGTTGATCCAGGCGTCAAAGCGGGTGTCGCCCGGCCAGCGCCGGTCGCGCAGCGTGCGATATTCACGCCGCAGGCGTTCGAATTCGACGGCCTTGCGCTCGCGCATCACCGATGCCGGCAACGGCTGGGCATACAGCGCCTGCAGCCGCTGGCGGGCCTCCAGCACCAGGGCGGTCAGGGCGTCGCGCTGGGCGCTGCGAATGTCATCCTGGGCCGGCAGGCCTCGCGCCGCTCGCCATTGGCGCGCGCCTTGCTGCTCGACGAAGCTGGCGTAGGATTCGTTGAAGGCCGTGTCGTCCTGCACGTAGAAGCGCTGGTGCGCCAGCTCATGAAAGATCAGCGCGGCCAGGCGCTCATCGCCCCAGCCAAGCATGGTGTTGAGGATCGGGTCGCTGAACCAGCCCAGGGTCGAATAGGCCTCGATCCCGGCCACGTACACATCCTGGCCAGCCTGCTTCTGCAAGGCCGCCGCCCCCCGCGCACGCCCCTGGCTGTAATAGCCACGGTAGGCCACGCAACCGGCAATCGGAAAACAGTGGGTCACGGGTGTGAGCGAGAACTCCTCGGTGGCAAATACGTTCCATACCACGTAGGGGCGGCCGATGTCGGCGTACAACCGGTAGCTCTGGTTGTCCGGCAGGTGCAACTGCTCGCTGGCAAAGCGCCGGGCCTGCTGCGCAAGGGCCAGGTGCTGGCGCAGCCGGGGATCGCGGCCCGGGTCGGCCAGCACCTCGGCCACCGGCGTGCGCGCCTGCAACAGTTGCCATTGCCCTGAAGCCAACTGGCTGTAGTAGGAGAGACTGGAACAACCGCCGAGCAACAACAACGCCAGGACGGGCACGACGCGCCACAGGCGCACAACATCGAGTGCGGGCATAAACGGCCTTGAAACAGGAAGAAGACATGTCCGGCAGGACATTGACGCAAGACGTCACTATCATCGCACCCCATTCAACCGGAGTCTGCCATGCGCCTGACCGTATCGATTCTTGCCCTCGGCCTGCTGGCCGGATGCGCCGGTCCCTTGCCCAACCATGATCCGGGACAGGCCTGGGTCGATCTTGCGACCCCGACCGGCAAGATGGTGATGGCCGACAAGCTCGACGGCCAGCGCACCTGGGACGGGCGTTATTTCCAGGTCGCGCCCGGCAAGCACGAGTTGCAGGTGCGTTTCGACTATGAATACCGTTCCGGCACGGCGCTGGGCATGTTCAGCGACGACTTCACCGAGATCACCTGCTTTATCGAGGTCGACTACGACCATTTCCAGGCCGGCCAGCGCTATCGGCTTGAGGTGCGCTCGCTCACCAATGACATCGAAGCCAGGCTCTATGACGCCCAGCGCCAGGTGGTGGCCCGGGAAGGGCATATCCAGTGCATCTGATCAGCGGTCGTTGTTCTGGTAGATGATTTTCTTGCTGCCGTACTCGCAACTGCCCACGACCATGTTCTGGTCGCGAACCTCGTCGTTGGTGACGATTTCGAGCGTGTAGGAGGTGACATTATTGGCCTGGATGCTGGCCTCGATTTCATCCTTGAGCTCATCGCAGGACTTGGGCGCAGCCAGGGCGCCGGTGGCCATGAGGGTGCAGGTCAGTGCGACAATCAGACGTTTCATCTTAGATTCCTTCGCTACGGCAAGGCACAGGAACTGTGCCGATGACCGTTTGACCTGCATCCTCTGCGGCAGTTCGCCAGCACACGACCCGGACGTGAACCGGGTCGCAGCACGAGGCGATCAGAGCAAGGTGGCTTCCAGGGTGATATTGGCGTTAAGCACCTTGGACACCGGGCAGCCTTCTTTGGCCTTCGTGGTCAGTTCTTCAAACTTGCTGGCGTCGATGTTCGGAATTTTGGCCTTGAGGACCAGATGGATATCGGTGATGGCAAAACCACCGTCTACCTGATCGAGGGTGACCTGCGCCTCGGTGTCGATACTGTCGGCGGTAAAGCCTGCATCACCCAGAATCATCGACAGGGCCATGGAGAAGCAGCCCGCGTGCGCCGCGCCGATCAGTTCTTCCGGGTTGGTGCCCTTGCCGCCTTCGAAACGGGCCTTGAAGCCGTAGGGCGCTTCGCGCAACACGCCAGTTTCGGTGGAAATACTGCCGATACCGCTTTTCAGATCACCTGCCCAGTGGGCGGATGCTTTCTTGACGATGCTCATGGTGTCTCCTCGTGGACGGATCAATGTTTTATGCAGTGACAGGGATTCTGAGAATAGCCGGGGATGGAAAGTTCAACGGTTTAATTCCTACTACCAAAGTAGGAAATTTCAGCACCAAGCATTGAAAAGTGCTCGGTCCGGCCTTACACCTGTAGTCATTACGGGGATGCACCCGACCCTTTCAAGGAGCTGTTGCCGCCTATGAAACGCTTGTCCGATATCAAGATTTCCACCCTCGACCTGGTGCCGGTGCGCCAGGACAAGGGCCCTGCCGACGCGCTGCACCGCTCACTGGACCTGGCCCGGCACGTCGAGAAACTCGGCTACAACCGCTTCTGGGTGGCCGAGCACCACAACATGGACGGCATCGCCAGTTCGGCCACCTCGGTGCTGCTGGGCTACCTGGCCGGCGGCACCTCGACCATTCGCGTCGGCGCCGGTGGCATCATGCTGCCCAACCATGCACCGCTGGTGATCGCCGAGCAGTTCGGCACCCTGGCCAGCCTGTACCCGGGCCGTATCGACCTGGGCCTGGGACGTGCGCCGGGCTCGGACCAGATGACCGCCCGGGCGCTGCGCCGCGAGCGTTCCGGCAGTGCCGATGATTTTCCGGATGATGTCGAGGAACTGGTGAGCTACCTGGGCCCACGCACCCCCGACCAGCGGGTGATCGCCGTGCCGGGGTACGGCACCGAGGTGCCGATCTGGCTGCTGGGTTCGAGCCTGTTCAGCGCGCAATTGGCGGGGATGCGTGGGTTGCCGTACGCCTTTGCCTCGCACTTTGCACCGCGCTACATGCATGAGGCGATTCGCGTGTACCGTAATCACTTCAAGCCGTCCGAGGTCCTCGACCAGCCTTATGTGATGCTGGGCGTGCCACTGGTGGCGGCCGATACCGATGAGCAGGCCGAGTACCTGGCGACGTCGGTGCAGCAACGCATCCTGGCGCTGATGCGCGGCCACAGCCTGGTGCAACGACCGCCGGTGAAATCGATGGACGACCTGTGGCTGCCGCACGAGCGTGAAGCGGTGGCGAGTTTTCTGGGGCTTGCGGTGATAGGCGGCCCGGAGAAGGTCAAGGCCCGGCTGGAAGTGCTGCTGGAACAGACCGGCGCCGATGAACTGATCTTCACCTGCGACCTGTATGAACATGCCGACCGCCTGCGCTCGTTCGAGATCCTGGCCGAAGTGGCCAAAAACTGATCAACACCGTCGAGGCTGGTGCCCTGTAGGAGCGCGCTTGCCCGCGACCGGCTGCGTAGCAGCCGTAAATTTTCAGCGTTTCACAGATTTTTGCGAGCGCTTCGCACTCGGTCGCGGGCAAGCGCGCTCCTACGCCACCCGCGGTTTCGCGCCGTCCGGGCCAGCGGTTTCGTATCGTACGGGCCAGCGTTTTCGCGCCGTACGGGCCAGCGGTTTCGCGCCGTCCGGGCCCGCGGTTTCATGCCGTCCGGCCCAGCGGCTCTGTAGCAGCCGGGCCCGGCGTCTGTGCCTGCCGTGCGTCAGGCTCAGTCACGCGAATACACGATTTCCTTGGTGTCGCCTTCACAGCTGCCGACCACCTGGTGGGTGGCGGTGCTGCCTTTCTCGACCACTTCCAGGGTGTAGGACGTCACGCCCTTGGCCTGCAGCTTGGCGTCGATTTCCGCCTTCAGTTCTTCGCAAGGCTTGCCTGCCGCCATGGCAGTGCCTGCCAGGCTCAACAACCCTACCGCCAGCATGAAACGCTTCATGAGTACATCTCCTGGTACAGGCGCCATGCATGAGGTCGCCTGGGCGATACCGGCATGCGGGGCTGATCAAATGAGGGGGGTGACACAAACAGGTAGAGCAGTGAGCCGGTCTGAAGGTTCAGTCGCGGGCTCACCTGGCCATTATCGGCAATCAGCTCTTGGCAATGCGAAAGCCGACCTTGAGCGTGACCTGGAAGTGCGCCACCTTGCCGTCTTCGATATGGCCACGGGTCTCGGTCACTTCGAACCACTCCAGGTGGTTCAGACTTTTACTCGCTTCATCGATGGCATTGTTGATCGCGTCCTCGATGGAGGTGGTCGACGAGCCAACCAGCTCGACTTTCTTGTACGTGTGATGGTCACTCATGGCAGTTCTCCGTGCAAAGGTCATTGACGAGCGTAGCAGTCGTGCCGCTCCCTGCATCTGTGTGGAAAAGCCGGGCAAAAGTTCAGCGCACCGTGCATGTCACTGCGCACCTCGCTGCAAATGCCACTGCACTTTCCGCCAACCCTGTAGTCGGACACAACACACCCCATTCATCACTGCAGGAGATACACCATGGCCAGTTCGTCACTCCGCAAGGCTTCGCTGCAAAGCATGGAAGCAGAGATCGAAAGTCTGCTCAAGTCTCTTGAAGGCTTGAAAAACGATGCTTCCGAGGAGTCGAACAAGACCCTCAAGAGCCTCAAGGCCAGCGCCGAACGTGCACTGGGCCACTCGCGCGGTCTGCTCAGCGACCTGGGCGAAGTCTATGAAGACGTGAAGGTCAAGACCCGGGAAAATGCCATCGCTACCCGCGACTACGCGCAGGACCATCCATGGACCACCGCCGGTGTCGCCGTGGGCGCGCTGGGCCTGTTGGCCGCCTACCTGCTGTGCAAGCGCGGCGACTGATCAGCCCGCCCTGTTCAGGCGGTGCCCTTCAGCTCGTTCCTGAGCCAGTGGGCCAACTGCCGGGCACGCCCGTCAGCGGCCCGCCGGGGCACCCATAGCGCCAGCTGCGCCGGGGTTTCACTGAAGCCCCATGGCGCCGCCAGGCGCCCGGCCCGCAGGTCGTCACTGACCAGCGGCTCGGGCGCAATGGCCACCCCCAGGCCAGCCACGGCCGCCTCCAGTAAATAATACAAATGCTCGAACCCTTGCCCGTAGCGCAGTGCTTGCGGGTCGATCCCGTTGTGGCGCGCCCAGCTGGGCCAGGCCTGGGGCCGCGAGGTGGTGTGCAGCAGGGATTCATCGAGCAGCGCTTGCGCAGGTGCCTGGTGCAAGGCCTCGAAACGCGAAAAGTGCGGGCTCAGCACCGGGCCGATGCGCTCACTTGCCAGTTCCAGCACTTGCATGTCGGCCGGCCACGGCGGCTCGGCGAACACCAGTAACGCATCCAGCCCCGGACGACGTGGGTCGAGGTCGCCTTCACCGGCCGACAGGTGCAGGCGCAAATCCGGCAATTCGGCGTTCAGGCGCCCCAGGCGCGGGATGAACCAGCGCGCCAGCAGGCTGCCCGAGCAGCCCAGCACAAAAGGCGCCTCATGGCTGTCCTGGCTCAACTCGGCGCACACCCCGCGCAGGCGATCAAAGGCATCACTGGAGACCTCACGCAGACGGCTGCCGGCATCTGTGAGTTTCAGGCCGCGTCCGTCCTTGTCGAACAAACGTATGCCCAGATGCGCTTCAAGCGCCTTGAGCTGACGGCTGACCGCGCCGTGGGTCACATGCAGCTGTTCCGCTGCCTGGCTGACGCTGCCTAACCGGGCAACGGCTTCAAAGGCCCGCAGGGCATTGAGAGGGGGCAGGTCGCGGCTCATGATGACCTCGCTTGGAAATGTGAGTTTTTCTCACAGGTGGCCGCGATCTTATCGGTTTTCAGCGTGGCCTGCGCTGGGTAAAGTGAACCCATTGCCGAATCCGGCTCAACCCTTTCCGATCCTGGAGCTTGTTCATGACCCAGACCCACTTTCGCAGCGGCCCCGATGCCAACGGCCTGTTTGGCTCGTTTGGCGGTCGTTATGTCGCCGAAACCCTGATGCCGCTGGTGCTGGACCTGAACCGCGAATACGAAGCGGCCAAGGCCGACCCCGAATTCGCCGAGCAGATGGCCTATTTCCAGCGTGACTATGTGGGCCGTCCGAACCCCCTGTACTACGCCGAACGCCTGAGCGATGCCCTGGGCGGTGCGCGTATCTACTTCAAGCGCGAAGAGCTCAACCACACCGGCGCGCACAAGATCAACAACTGCATCGGCCAGGTACTGCTGGCCAAGCGCATGGGCAAGACCCGCCTGATCGCCGAGACCGGTGCCGGCATGCACGGCGTGGCCACCGCCACGGTCGCGGCGCGCTTCGGCATTCCGTGCGTGATCTACATGGGCGCCACCGACATCGAGCGCCAGCAGGCCAACGTGTTCCGCATGAAGCTGCTGGGCGCCGAGATCGTCCCGGTCACCTCCGGCACCGGCACGCTCAAGGACGCCATGAACGAGGCCCTGCGCGACTGGGTCACCAATGTCGACAACACCTTTTACCTGATCGGTACCGTAGCCGGCCCGCACCCGTATCCGGCCATGGTCCGCGACTTCCAGTCGGTGATCGGCAAAGAAACCAAAGAGCAGATGCACGACAAGGAAGGGCGCCTGCCCGACAGCCTGGTCGCCTGCGTCGGTGGCGGCTCCAACGCCATGGGCCTGTTCCATCCGTTTCTGGATGACGCCAGCGTGCAGATCATCGGCGTCGAGGCCGGCGGCCATGGCGTGACCACTGACAAACACGCCGCCAGCCTCAACGGCGGGGTGCCGGGTGTACTGCATGGCAACCGCACCTACCTGCTGCAGGACCAGGACGGCCAGATCACCGATGCGCACTCGATTTCCGCCGGTCTCGACTACCCTGGCATCGGCCCGGAACACGCCTTCCTGCACGAAGTGAAGCGCGTCGAATACGTCAGCATCACCGACGACGAAGCCCTGGATGCGTTCCACAAGTGCTGCCGCCTGGAAGGCATCATTCCGGCGCTGGAAACCGCACACGCCGTGGCCGAAGCCATTCGCCGCGCGCCGACCCTGAGCAAGGACCACCTGATGGTGGTGTGCTTCTCGGGCCGTGGCGACAAAGACATGCAAACCGTGATGAACCACATGGCCGCGACTGAAAAGACCCAGGAGACACTGGCATGAGCCGTCTTGAACACCGTTACGCTCAGCTCAAGGCCGAAGGCCGTGCCGCCCTGGTGACCTTCATCACCGCCGGCGACCCCGGCTACGACACCTCGCTCAAGGTCCTCAAGGGCCTGCCGGCTGCCGGCGCCGATGTGATCGAACTGGGCATGCCGTTCACCGACCCGATGGCCGATGGCGTGGCCATCCAGCTGGCGACCCTGCGCGCCCTGGACGCTGGCCAGACCCTGGCCAAGACACTGCAGATGGTGCGTGAATTTCGTGTCGACGACAGCACCACGCCGATCGTACTGATGGGTTACTACAACCCCATCCACCGCTTTGGTGTCGAGGCGTTCGTGAGCCAGGCCAAAGAGGCTGGCGTCGATGGCCTGATCATCGTCGACTTGCCACCGGAGCACGATGGCGAACTGGCCACGCCCGCCCAAGCCGCCGGCATCGACTTCATCCGCCTGACCACCCCGACCACCGACGATGCACGCTTGCCCACGGTGCTGGCACGCAGCTCGGGTTTCGTCTACTACGTGTCGGTGGCCGGTGTGACCGGTGCCGGCTCTGCCACCACCGAGCATGTGACCCAGGCCATCGAGCGCCTGCGTCGGCACACATCGCTGCCGATCAGCGTCGGCTTCGGCATCCGCACCCCGGAACAGGCCGCGGCGATTGCCCGGCTGGCCGATGGCGTGGTGGTCGGTTCGGCCCTGGTCGACCAGATCGCCAAGGCCACATCGCCCGAGCAGGCAGTGGATGGCGTGCTGAGCCTGTGCGCGGCACTGGCCGAAGGCGTGCGCAACGCCCGCCGCTGAGGCCGACCGCTGCTGCGCCGTATACCGCAGGAGCGACCAACGGTCGCGAAGGCTATTTGCCAGGCACAGAAGAGGTTGGGCTTGAACCGGCCTCTTCGCCACCGCTGGTCGCTCCTACGGGGTTGATTTTCAGGCCGGTCACAGGTTGTGTTTGATGAGTGCGACTTCAGCCGCACACGCTCCGGTAACGGTTTTGTAAGCCTGGGTAAAGTTCCTGATACAGAGGAATTCCGGAGCTTGAGACCGCTCTATACAGCAAGACACAAAAGGGTTCGCGACCATTGTCGCGAACCCTTTTTCATTGCGGTACACCAAGGAGCATCACCCATGAAACTGCCGAACCGCTTCATTGCCGGGCTGGGTATCCTGATGATCAGCGCCAGCCCGCTGTTGCAGGCTGCGCCCCCGGAAGGGCGTGGCAATCAGGGCCAGGACGAGCGCGGCGGTCATCAGCAGGGTGGCAACCAGGGCCACAAGGACGATAATCCGGGACGCGGTCATGACAACGGCCCGGGCAAGGGCGCCCAGCACGACAACCGTGGCGGCAACCGTCCGCCGCAGGATTTCGGCCCGGTGCGCCAGACCTTCCAGCAACACCGCGACATCATCGGTCGTGGCCAGCCGCTGCCGCCGGGCATACGCATCGTCAAGGGCAAGCCGCTGCCACCGGGCTACGGCAAGCGCCTGGACAGCCGTGCCCTGCAACAACTGCCGCGTTACGACGGCTACGAATGGCGCCGCCTGGGCACCGACGTGGTGCTGATCGCGGTGGGCACCGGAATCGTGTATGCAATTCTGGATGGCGTGTTGAATTGAGAGTGATCCTGAGGCCGTTATCGCCTTCTGGCCTGACACCGATCCAGTGGGAGGGCGCTCTGCTCGCAAAAGGGCCGGCATGATCGAAGCGTGTGCAAGATCGTGTCGGCAGCTTTCGACTGTCTCGCCTACGCGTTTAGAGGTGACTTGTAGGACGTTTCTGATTTTTCTTTATCGTTGTTGAACACTTGGTTTGCAGGTGATTACGTCAGCCACGCTCTGGAATTAAAACCAGATGGCCAAAGATCAACCTAATTAATCAAGCGGAATTTTACAATGATGAATAAAAACAAAAACTGTTTTAGCGCATTACTGGCGTGTGTATTAGTCGTCATCGCCTTGCCGGCATTCGCTCAGGCAATCGTGTTGAATACGACCGACCAGCCGCCGTCTCAAGCGCCTGTAGCAACGACACTGGAGGACCGTGTTCACTTGATCAGAAATGAACTGGAGAGCGTGACGGCGATTCACCATTATCATTTTACGGCCGTACGCGGCCAGACTGTCTTACTGGCCATCCCGGATGCCAGCTCCTATGGCAAACACTGGCGACTTGATTACCGGATCGCGAGTGGAGAATGGAATACCAAGCACTGGAATGGGCCTGAAAAAATAGAGAATCTGTCACCGGGAACGAGCGTTGAAGTTCGAGTGATGGTAAGCGCTCCATGAACCCCACATTCCAAGCGCTTATCTGATGCTCGATGCTGTGCTCCCGATTCTCTCAGGAGCCCGTTCGCCATGATGCGACCCGATGCAAAAGTCGAAAAAGTCTATCTCTACCCCAAACCCGTCGACTTCCGAAAGTCCATCGACGGCCTCGCTGCCCTGGTCGAGTTGGACATCAAGGTTGCCGTCTTCGATCCGGTGCTTTTTGTCTTCCTCAACAAACCGCGCAACCGTGTGAAAATCTTGTACTGGGAGCGCAACGGCTTCTGCCTCTGGCTCAAGCGCCTGGAGTCCGAGCGTTTTAAAACGTCGCCTGACGTGACGGACGAAGCGATTGTCCTGACCGTTCAGGAACTCAACTGGATGCTCGACGGTTTTGACCTCTGGCGTAACCGTCCCCATCAAGTTTTGACGCCGCGATTCGTGGCCTGATTCGGTATAATCCAGGGCATGAATTTCGTGCCCGACAACCTTCCTGATGATCCTGAATTGCTCAAGCAGATGCTTGCGAAGATGCAGTCCAGGATGGGCGTGCTCGAAGAACAAGTCGCACTGCTAAGGCAGCGCCTGTTTGGCCGAAAATCAGAGCAGGCCATCGATCCGGCAACGCCTCAAATGGCGTTGTTCAATGAAGCGGAGCACGAGGTCGAGTTGGCGTGCGAGACTGCTGAAGAAGAGGTTGTCCCACCCGCCAAGCGCCGTGGCAAGCGCAAGCCGCTGCCTGCTGACCTTCCGCGCGTCGAGGTCATCCACGAACTGCCCGAACATGAGCTGACTTGCACCTGCGGCTGCCGCAAGCACGCCATCGGCGAGGAGATCAGCGAGCAGCTTGAAATCGTCCCGATGCAGATCCGTGTCATCAAACACGTCCGCAAAGTCTATGGTTGCCGCGAGTGCGAAACCGCACCAGTCACCGCGGACAAGCCTGCTCAACTGATTGAAAAAAGCATGGCCAGCCCCAGCGTTTTGGCGATGTTGCTGACGACCAAATACGTCGATGGCCTGCCACTGCATCGCTTCGAAAAAGTGCTGGGTCGCCACGGCATCGATATCCCACGCCAGACCTTGGCGCGCTGGGTTATCCAGTGCGGCGAACATCTGCAACCTTTGCTGAATTTGATGCGCGACCGGCTACTGGAAAGCCGCGTCATCCACTGCGACGAAACGCGCGTGCAAGTGCTGAAAGAACCAGATCGAGAACCGAGCAGCCAATCCTGGATGTGGGTGCAAACCGGCGGGCCGCCGAATCAGCCGGTGATCCTTTTTGACTACTCGACTAGCCGGGCGCAGGAAGTTCCGTCGCGCCTGCTCGAAGGTTATCGCGGCTACCTGATGACCGATGATTACGCCGGTTACAACGCGCTGGGCGCCCAAACTGGAGTCGAGCGTTTAGGTTGCTGGGCGCATGCTCGACGCAAGTTTGTTGAAGCACAGAAAGTGCAGCCCAAAGGTAAAACGGGGCGTGCCGATATCGCGCTGAACCTGATCAACAAGCTGTACGGCATCGAACACGACCTAAAGGCTTGCGGCGACGCTGAACGCAAGATCGGCCGTCACGAACATAGCCTGCCAATATTGGCTCAGTTGAAAAGCTGGATCGAAAAGACGCAGCCACAGGTCACCGCGCAGAACGCCTTGGGCAAAGCCATCAGTTACCTCACAAGTAACTGGAGCAAGCTGGAGCGATACGTCGAGGAAGGCTACTTACCGCTCGACAACAACGCCGCTGAACGCGCGATCCGCCCCTTCGTGATCGGAAGAAAGAACTGGCTGTTTAGCGACACGCCCAAGGGTGCCACGGCCAGTGCTCAACTTTACAGCCTGGTCGAGACTGCCAAAGCCAACGGCCAGGAGCCCTATGCGTGGCTGCGCCACGCACTGGAACGCCTGCCAACGGCGACATCGGTTGAAGATTACGAAGCGCTGCTGCCTTGGAACTGCTCACCCATCTCGCCTAGCTGAGCGCATCGCCCATCGTGAAGCTGGTGGGGTTTATGGAGCGCTTACGAGTGATGGCTGTCGGGGGCGTCCAGTTTGACAAAGCGGGCTACACGTTGGCGTTCGGTTCTTACCCGCACATGTATTATGACTTTCATCATGAAAAAGGATTCATGCCTATTCCTCATGGGTTGACCGCACCGGCTTTTTTAGCCACTCAGGCATTGACCGAAGCGCTACTGGAAGTCAGTTTTACCGACAGTAAAGGGCATCCTCTTGAGGGTGGGGTAGTCGCCTTTTCCTTTCGTCCCAATGCCGAGGTTAACACGGATACAACGCTGTACAGTTCTGACCGTCACGGAAAGATTGCAGCGCTTATAAAGTTCAATCGCTGCGAAGGCGGTGAATACGCTGAACCGTTCGTCCATATCAATAATGGCAGAAATACGTGGGCCACTCGATACAAGGTGGGTGCCTATCAAGCACTTAATGTATTGCCCGGTGCCCTCGCTGATAAACCTCATCGCTATGATTTTGGGCATGTTTGCAAGCGATGGTTGGTCAACTAGTCAAGAAACTGACTGGTTAACAACGCTCTGCTGGTGGCGTGTCAGCAGAGCGTTCCATTCACAATCACACAATGACATCAACCAACGCCTGATCACGCTTTTCGCCCTTTTCAAGAACCTGACGCACCAGTGCTTCGCCCATACCTTGCGGCTTTTCCATAATGAGCTTTCCGAAATCAAGGATGTTCTGGATATTTGAAAGGTCCAGTTTATACTTACCGCCGAATGCCTTGTCATCGTGGTCAACCAAGGTCATTGCCATCTTGGCGTATGCACTCACACTGCCTTTGAATTTTCTATGACTGTTAAATATTTTCTCCAGGTCGTGCAGATCGCCTTCACTCAACGAGCGGTCAGGGTTCAGAATCTTTATCTCGGCATTATCGCCCAACGTATAGCTGAAGTTTTTACTGGCCAGATCAGGCCTAAAGACGCCCAACTCATTCACTATTCGTGCGTAGATGGATTGCTGGATCCTGAGTTCCAGATTTGAAAAGGATTTAAGGTCGTCGAGGTACATTTCTTTGGTCAGTGGACGTTCTTCTTTGGGCCCTCCGAACTCAGAATAAAAATAGATTTTCCCTTTCCAGGGTTCCTCTTCACGGCTGTAAAACGCTTTTGCCCGAGCCTGCCCGGGATCTTCGGCTTTCTGGGTGCCGGGTAAATCCTGATCAGTGCCCGCCACGACGGGCTTGGACAGCATTTGAATGGACGTGAGGGCAGGTGCAATGCCGATGATGTTCATGGCGACGTTCTCTGACGTATGAATTCTTTAGCTTTAACGACCCGAGGACAGAAAACTTTTCCTGATGAGGATGTAGGATAATTCCGAAGGTAAGCGTGTTGTGAGCGGTGTCTCAAACTCTATACACATGGTTAATAAAGCAGTGTTCACTTATATTCATAAACGGTTGATCTTCGCCATGGCTATAAAGCGGCGTGCCTTTGTAAAAGCAATCGCCGTTCCGCAAACGGTCAATCAGCGATTGACCGCTCTTGAAAGGCATAGGCCGTACAACCGGATACCATCCTTGCCAGACGAGACAGCCTTCGCGATCGTTGGGCGCTTCTGCGCAGTGGTTTTCATGCACGGCAGGTAGGTGAACTGTTATTGATTCATTTTCATGTCCAGCGCCAGGTCGCGGGCGGCCTTGGTGGCCAGGATGCCCATGAACTGGCTGAGTTCATCCTGACGTCCTACGGTGGCGGATGAGCCGGCGCTGCCCATCATCACGCCGGGCACCGGGGCCTGGGCGGCTGCCTGGGCCCAGGCCTTGTTGATCGCGATCAGCGCATCGAGCTTCGATTGCAGCGCGCCATCGGCCTTGATCGACGCCTCGCGGGCGTGGGCTTCGGCGTCGGCGGTGATGCGGGTGGCTTGCGCTGTGGTGGTGGCCTTGTCGCGCAGCAGTTCGGCGGTCTGCTTCTCGATTTCGGCGCGGCTGCGCTCGCGCTCGGCGTTGATCACCGCCAGTTGCTTCTCGGTCTCGGCCTGGGTGGTGCGCTCGATCTGATCGCGCAGGGTTTCCTGGCGCTTGGCCTCGACCTCCTTTTCGCCGCGCGCGGTCACCAAGCGCTTTTCTTCCTCTTCCTTCAAGCGGTTCTGCCGGGCCACCGCCAATTCGGCCAGCGCCTGCTGGACCTTGACCATGCGCTCGCGGTATTGCGGGTTGGGGTCGATATGGGTAATGCGCGCCTCGACCACCTCGACGCCGAAGCGGCGGAACTGTTGCTGCTTGCGGATAGGAACGTTCTTGTCGTCGGTGACCTTCTCGGTCACGTACTGGCTGCCGGTGTTATGACCAAAACTGCCCTGTTCGGTGCCGGCCTGGAGAATGGCGGTCTGGCGCGGCACCGTGCCCTGGGTGGTGCGGATTTCCCGGCGCTTGATCAGGTACAGGCCGTCGTTGAGCTGGTTCTCGAACTCGGCGGCAAACTCGCTGCGCGCCCCGGCGTAGTAATCATCGGCGGTCATCAGCGAAGCGGTGGCCTGCAGGGTTTCCTTGATGGCCGGCAGCAGGGCGCTGCGGATGAAGTTGTCGGGGTTGCGGTATTCCTGCGCGATGGTCAGGAAGGCTTCGCCACCGGGCAGGCGAAACCGTGCGGACGACTCGACCTTGGCGTCGACATTGCCCAGAAAGACAATGGGAAAGGTCTCGATGGTCGCCCCCAGCGCGTCGTTCTCGGGGTTGTCGTCCTTCTTGTCGAGCACCAGCACGGACTGCACGCTGATGGCTTTTTTCCACGCCGTTGCGCGACCGAACCACTTGGTGGCGTAGCCGACATCATCGACGATCTTCTCGTCGCCGAAGATCGTGCGCACATGGGTCATGTAGCCGGCTTCGTTGTAGAAAAACATGCTGTTGAACAGCAGGGGCGAGGCGACCAGAAAGGCCACGGGCAACGCCAGGGTGGCCAGTCGTTTCTTGCTCGGGGCCCAATCGGGTGTCTTTGGTATCAGCATGGCAATGTCCTTATTCAATAAGGATCCAGTTTCACCGCAATGCTGAAACGCTTCTGTCAGGACGGGCTGAATACCCTGTAGGAAAGGCGGTCAAGGCTGCCTGAACACCTCAAGATTCAATGGCCGTACCGCACCCATCCAGATCGCGTGGGCGGTATGGTCGACCAGGTCGTCGCCGGTCAGTGGGTGCAGGAACACCACCAGCTCCTTGCGATTGAACGCCAGCCACAGCACCACGTCGGCCAGCAGCTCATGCCCGAACGACAGCTGACAGCTCCAGTCCGGGTGCGGGCCGACCAGGCCCTCATGCACACGGCCCATCGTGATGCCGAACTCGGCGGTGGCCGCCTCGCACAAGGCGCGGCCCTGCTCGAGGGTGTGCTCGTTGAAGTAAACGTGGGCGTGATAGCCCTGGATGGTCGGCATTGCGGTACTCCCTACCTGAACAGGCGCCTGTTATGCCATGCCAGTGCTTTACACCGCAATCGACGGCAAGGTCGCGCACGACGACGGCTGATCGCTTTGCGCCTGCTCACTGGCCAGCCAGTCGACAAACTGCTCAATCAGTTGCAGCCGGCGCTTGCGCTGCGGCAACACCACGTAGTATCCCGAAGTCGACACCGCGCAGGCTTCGATGGGCCGGCAGAGCAAGCCTTGCGCCAGCAGATCGTCGACCAGGTGCCGCCAGCCGATGGCCACGCCCTGGCCACCGATGGCGGCCTGGATCAGCAAGGTGTAGTTGTCAAAGCGCAGTTGCCCCGGCACCGGCGCCTGCTGGATGCCCAGTGCGCGGAACACCCCGGCCCAGTCGAACCACTGGTGGCTGCCCTCGCCACGCAGGTGCAGCAACGGCAGTTCGTTCAGCGCCTCCAGCGGCAAGGGCCGCTCGCGACCCGCCAGCAGTTGCGGGCTGCACACCGGGAATACTTCTTCGCTGAACAGCCAGCGGCTTTCACCCTGGCGAAAACGTCCGTCACCGAACAGGACCGCCACGTCGACATCGCTGCGCAGCATGCTGTGGCTGCGCTCGCTGGTCACCAGGCTGACATCGATGTGCGGGTGGCTGGCATGGAAGCGATGCAGACGCGGCATCAGCCAGTAGGCGGCAAAGGCAAAATCAGTGGCGACCTGCAAGACCTCATGCTGGTGCTGGCCGGTGATGGTTTCCAGGCCCAGGTCAAGCGACTGCAGACCCGCCTGCACATATTCAAACAGCACCTCGCCGGCTTCGGTCAGGGCAATGCCGCGGTAGATGCGGTCGAACAGGCGCGTGGCCAGTTGCTCTTCCAGGCGCTTGATCTGCTGGCTGACGGCAGGCTGGGTGGTGCCCAGCTCAATGGCGGCGGCGGTGAAGCTGCGCGTGCGGGCGGCCGCCTCGAAGGCACGCAGCAAATCCAGCGACAGGGTGCCAAGGCATTCAAACATAAGCTGTGCTTATCCTAGTCATTGCAGTGCATGGGCTTTACCGGAAAAAGCGTGGGCTTCATCCTCGAATGCAGCACTTTCGCATAAACCCTGGCAATGGGATGCAGGATCAATGAAGCGTAAAAACATTTTGTTCATCATGGCCGACCAGATGGCCGCGCCGATCCTGCCAATCTATGCCGAGTCGCCGATCAAGCTGCCCAACCTCAGCCGCCTGGCCGCCAGCGGGGTGGTGTTCGACGCCGCCTACTGCAACAGCCCGCTGTGTGCGCCGTCGCGCTTTACCCTGGTCAGCGGCCAGTTACCGAGCCGGATCGGCGCCTATGACAACGCGGCGGACTTTCCCGCCGACATCCCGACCTACGCCCACTACCTGCGCAGCCTGGGCTACCACACGGCCCTGGCCGGCAAGATGCACTTTTGCGGCCCGGACCAGTTGCACGGCTATGAAGAACGCCTGACCAGCGACATTTATCCGGCCGACTACGGCTGGGCGGTGAACTGGGACGCGCCGGACGTACGCCCCAGCTGGTACCACAACATGTCGTCGGTGCTGCAGGCCGGCCCCTGCGTGCGCACCAACCAGCTCGATTTCGATGAAGAGGTGGTGTTCAAGGCCCAGCAGTACCTGTACGACCATGTGCGCCAGGACGGCAATGCGCCGTTCTGCCTGACCGTGTCGATGACCCACCCGCACGACCCGTACACCATTCCCAAGCCGTTCTGGGACCTGTACCGCGACGACGAGATCCCGATGCCGGTGGCCCACGCCGACCAGGACGCGCTGGACCCGCATTCGCAGCGCCTGCTCAAGGTCTACGACCTGTGGGACAAGCCATTGCCCGTCGACAAGATTCGCGATGCGCGGCGCGCGTACTTCGGCGCCTGCAGCTACATTGATCACAACATCGGCAGGCTGCTGCAGACCCTGGAAGAAACCGGCCTGGCCGACGACACGATCATTGTCTTCTCCGGCGACCACGGTGACATGCTCGGCGAGCGCGGCCTCTGGTACAAAATGCACTGGTTCGAAATGGCCGCACGGGTGCCGCTGGTGATCCATGCGCCGGGGCAGTTCGCAGCCAGGCGGGTCAGCGCCGCGGTGTCCACCGCCGACCTGCTGCCGACCCTGGTCGAGCTGGCCGGTGGCCACACCGACAGTGGCCTGGCGCTGGACGGGCGCTCGCTGGTGCCGCACCTGAACGGCGAGGGCGGGCATGACGAAGTGTTCGGTGAATACATGGCCGAAGGCACCACCAGCCCGCTGATGATGATTCGTCGCGGTGCTTATAAATTCATCTACTCCGAGTCGGACCCCTGCCTGTTGTTCGATGTGCACAACGACCCGCAGGAACGCGAAGAGCTGAGCCAGTCGCCGGCGCATCAGGCGCTGTTCGAACAGATGCTGGGCGAGGCCCGGGCCAAATGGGACATCCCGGCCATTCATCAGCAAGTGCTCGCCAGCCAGCGCCGTCGCCGCCTGGTGGCCCGGGCGCTGGCCACCGGAAAACTCAAGAGCTGGGATCACCAGCCGCTGGTCGACGCCAGCCAGCAGTACATGCGCAACCACATTGACCTGGACGACCTGGAGCGCCGCGCACGCTTTCCACAGCCTTGAACCCTGCCAACCCAGAAAACCAACAAAGGGCATCTCGATGAAGACGTTATCCGCAGTGCTGGTGGCCAGTGTCATGACCCTCACAGGCCTGACCGTGCAGGCCGCCGAGCAGAGTTGCAAGACCGTGAAGATGGCCGACCCCGGCTGGAGCGACATCGGCGCCACCAACGCCATCGCCGGATTGCTGCTGGAGGGCCTGGGCTATACCGCCAAGGTCGATACGCTGGCGGTGCCGATCACCTATGGCGGGCTCAAGGACGGGCAGCTTGACGTGTTCCTGGGCAACTGGATGCCGGCCCAGCAGGGCTTTCATGACAAGTTCATCGCCACCGGCGACGTCACCCGACTGAGCAAGAACCTGCAAGGCACCGAATTCACCCTGGCCGTGCCTGATTATGTCTGGGAGGCCGGCGTGCATGATTTTGCCGACCTGCAGAAATTTGCCGACAAGTTCAATAACAAGATCTACGGCATCGGCGCCGGCGCGCCGGCCAACCTGTCGTTGCAGGAGATCATCAAGGCCAACGAATTCAACCTCGGACAATGGAAGCTGGTCGAGTCCAGCGAACAGGCGATGCTGGCCGAGGTCAACCGCAACGTGAAGCGCAAGGCGTTCGTGGTGTTCCTGGGCTGGACGCCGCACCCGATGAACGTGCAGGTCAAGGGCATGCGCTACCTCAAGGGCGGCGAGAAGTACTTCGGCGACACCGGCTCGGTGTACACCGTGACCCGCAAAGGCTACGCCGACGCCTGCCCGAACGCGGCCAGGCTGCTGACCAACCTGACATTTACCCTGGACATGGAAAACAGCATCATGGCCGAGGTGGCCAATAACAAGACCAGCAACCCGCAAGCGGCCAAGGCCTGGATCAAGGCCAACCCGGCGGTGCTGGAGCAATGGCTGGACGGCGTGAAGACCATCGACGACAAGGACGGGCTGGCGGCGGTGAAGGCCAGTCTGTAACGGCTGATGCGGGCCCTGTCAAACGTGGGTCCGATTGTTGTGGGAGGGAGCTCTGCTCGCGAACGGGCCAGTGATACCGGCGCATTTGCACGGCATCCTGAATCGCAATCGCCAGCAGTTGCTGCCTCCCACATGGGCCGTGTTGTTCTTGATCGACCGGTAGGGGCAGCAGGCCGGGTGTTGTACGCTGACCTTGCTCATTCATTGACAACGAGAGGCTCATGGCCCGGCTCAAGCGCCATAAACTTTTTCCTTTCCTGGCCTGGTTGCCCCAGCAGACCCGCCAGAGCGTCGGCCGTGATGCGCTGGTGGGGCTGAGCGGGGCGATCCTGGCACTGCCGCAGTCGATCGCCTATGCCCTGATCGCCGGCCTGCCACCGGAATACGGGTTGTACGCGGCCATCGTGCCGGTGCTGATCGCCTGCCTGTGGGGGTCGTCCTGGCACCTGATCTGTGGGCCGACGGCGGCGATTTCCGTGGTGCTGTACGCCAGCGTCAGCCCGCTGGCGGTGCCGGCCAGCCAAGACTACATCACCCTTATCCTGCTGCTGACCTTCATTGCCGGCGCCTTCCAGTTATTGCTCGGCCTGATGCGCTTCGGCGCGCTGGTCAACTTCGTCTCGCATTCGGTGGTGATCGGTTTCACCCTGGGTGCCGCCGTGGTCATCGCCCTGGGGCAATTGCCCAATCTGATGGGCCTGGAACTGCCCAGTCAAAGCACCGCCCTGGACAGCCTGACCGCCCTGATCCAGCACCGTCACCAGATCGATACCGCATCCCTGACCCTGGGCCTGCTGACCCTGGGCCTGGGCATCGCGCTCAAGGCACTGGTGCCCAGGTGGCCGACCCTGATGATCACCTTGCTGGCCAGCAGCCTGCTGGTCTGGCTGTGGCCTGCGATGTTCGGCCATGTGCAACAGGTCAAGGCCTTTGCCGGTCACCTGCCGCCGTTCAGCCCGGTGCCGCTGGACGCCGAGCTGATCATTCGCCTGCTGCCCACCGCCGTGGCCGTGGGCATGCTCGGGCTGGTCAACAGCCTGTCGATTGCCCGCTCGCTGGCGACCCGCTCGCAGCAGATGCTCAACGCCAACCAGGAAGTGCGCGCCCAGGGTCTGTCGAACATGGCCGGAGCCTTGTTTTCCGGCTACTTGTCGGCCGGCTCCTTCACCCGTGCCGCCCTGAGCTTCGAGGCGGGCGCCCGCTCGCCACTGGCCGGGGTGTTCTCGGCGCTGTGGGTGGCGCTGTTCGCCGTGGCCGGGGCCTCGCTGATCGCGCACATTCCGATCCCGGCCATGGCTGCGTCGATTTTGCTGATCTGCTGGGGGCTCATCGACCGCCGAGGCATTGCGGCGCTGTTCCGGGTCAGCCGCGCCGAGTTCTTCGTCATGCTGCTGACCTGCGCCGCCACCCTGGTGCTGGAGTTGCAGGCGGCGATCTATGCCGGTGTGCTGGCGTCGCTGTTCTTTTATCTGAAGCGCACCTCGCAGCCGCGCGTACAGCAATGGCGCGAAGGCGACGAGGAAATCCTGCGGGTGGGCGGCTCGATCTTCTTTGGTGCCAGCCACTACTTGCAGACCCGGCTGCAACGCAGCGAAGGCCTGCACGTGGTGATCGAGGCGCAACACATCAACTTCATCGACTACTCAGGGGTCGAGATGCTGCATCAGGAAGCCCGCCGGCTGGGCCAGCAAGGCCGCAGCCTGACCCTGCGCCATGCCAGGCCCCATGTGATCGAAGAACTGCACAAGCTCGAAGGGCCCGAGCGCTGCCCGATCCGCTTCGAAAGTGCAGTAGGCGCCGGCTTGTAGGAGCGCGCTTGCCCGCGACCGGCTGCGTAGCAGTCGTAAAATTGCAGCGTTTCGCAGATTTACAGTCGTAAATTCGTGGCGTTTTCGAGATTTTTGCGAGCGCTACGCACTCGGTCGCGGGCAGAGCGCGCTCCTACAGGCGGTGAATTTAATATCCAGTAAAATCAGTAGTTTATTTTGTGTTGACTCCCACAGATGAGGTGCCTAGGACATCGCCAGCTGTCGGCGCATCTCGGCCAGTACCGGGGCGGAGTCGGGGCGGACGCCGCGCCACAGCAGGAAGGCTTCGGCGGCCTGCTCGACGAGCATGCCCAGGCCGTCCACCGCGCGCACGGCGCCGTGCTCGCCGGCCCAGTGGCAGAACGCAGTGGGCGCCTTGGCGTACATCATGTCGTAGCAGAAGGTGTGATCCCTGGCGATCAGGCTCGGCGCAATCGGTGGCAGCTCGCCGGACAGGCTGGCCGAGGTGGCGTTGATGATCACGTCCACCGCCTCTTCGAGCCAGTCGAAGCCACTGGCCGACACCGGGCCCAGGTCGGCGAACTCATGCACCAACTGCTCGGCCTTTGCCACCGTGCGGTTGGCGATCACCACCACTTCGGGCTGCTCGGCCAGCAAGGGTTCGAGCACCCCGCGCACCGCGCCGCCGGCGCCCAGCAACAGGATGCGCTTGCCGCGCAACTCAAGGCCGCAATTGACCGTCAGGTCGCGTACCAGGCCGGCACCGTCGGTGTTGTCGCCCAGCAGGGTGCCGTCGTCGCGCCGGGCCAGGGTGTTGACCGCACCGGCGCGGCGGGCGCGCTCGGTCAGGCTGTCGGCCAGGGCGAAGGCCTGCTCCTTGAACGGCACGGTGACATTGGCGCCGCGTCCTGCCCGGAAAAAGGCCCGGGCAAAAGCCGGGAAGTCGTCCAGCGGCGCCAGTGCGGTGCGGTAGTCCAGGTGTTGGCCGGTCTGCTCGGCGAACAGGCGATGAATCAACGGCGACTTGCTGTGGCCGATGGGGTTACCGAAGACAACGTAAGCGTCCATACAGGTTCCTGTTGATCACGGATGGACCGCGAGGCCCAGCCAGTCGCGGTCCTGCAAGAAGTATTCGGTCAGGCGCGCCTCTTCACTGCCTGGCACGGCTTTCCAGTCATAGCCCCAGCGCACTTGCGGGGGTAGCGACATGAGGATCGACTCGGTGCGCCCGCCCGACTGCAGGCCAAACAGCGTGCCGCGGTCGTAGACCAGGTTGAACTCGACGTAGCGCCCGCGGCGAAACTCCTGGAATTCGCGCTGTTGCACGCTGTAGGCAGCCGCCTTGCGGCGACGCACGATGGGCAGGTAGGCCTCCAGGAAGGCGTCGCCGATGGCGCGCATGAAAGCAAAGCTGGTGTCGAAGTCCCACTGGTTCAGGTCATCGAAAAACAGGCCACCGATGCCACGCGGCTCGTTGCGGTGCTTGATGTGGAAATACGTGTCGCACCAGGCCTTGTAGCGCGGGTACACCTCGGCGCCAAAGGGCGCGCAGGCGCGTTCGGCCACCTGATGCCAGTGAATGCAGTCTTCCTCGACGCCATAGAAAGGCGTCAGGTCGAAGCCGCCCCCGAACCACCAGACCGGTTCTTCGCCTTCTTTTTCGGCAATGAAGAAGCGCACGTTGGCGTGCGAGGTCGGCACATACGGGTTGTGCGGGTGAATCACCAGCGACACGCCCAGCGCCTCGAAACCGCGACCGGCCAGCTCTGGCCGGTGCGCACTGGCCGACGGCGGCAGGCTGGTGCCGAACACATGGGAAAAGTTGACCCCGCCTTTTTCGATCACCTTGCCGTTCTCGACCACCCGCGTGCGGCCACCGCCACCGGCAGGGCGGGTCCAGGCGTCCTCGACGAAGCGGGCACCGCCATCTTCGTGTTCCAGCGCGGCGCAGATGCGGTCCTGAAGGTCGAGCAGGTAGGCTTTGACGGCTTCGGTATGGCTGTTCATGAAAATCCTCGAAACGGCCCTGAAGCCCGACAATACGGGGCCACAGGCAAAGTGCCGCGTAGCATACCATCGCGACAGGCGCCTTCGCAGTTGACGGGCATCCTGTGAACAGGTCCGATAGGGCTATTGGGCATCTCTAAAAACTACCTGCGTTGTCATCGCTGCGTTAAAAACAGGCTCGAAATGCTCATTTACAACTGTAAACTTCGCTTTCTCACCTGTTTTTGCCTTGCGCTGACTGCCTCGCCTACGTTTTTAAAGGCACCCTATTGTGTGTCGCACTTATCATGGAGAGAACAATGGCTAAGCGTATCCAGTTCAGCACCACGGGCGGCCCTGAGGTCCTTGAATACCTCGATTACCAACCTGCCGAACCCGGCCCGCAGGAAGTGCGCGTGCACAACCGGGCCATTGGCCTGAACTTCATCGACACCTATTACCGCAGCGGCCTGTACCCCTCGCCATTGCCCAGCGGCATGGGCAACGAAGGTGCCGGCGTGGTCGAGGCGGTCGGCAGCGACGTGACGCGCTTCCAGGTCGGCGACCGCGTGGCCTATGGCACCGGCCCCCTGGGCGCCTACAGCAATTATCACGTGCTGCCCGAAGCGCACCTGGTCAAGCTGCCCGACGCGATCAGCTTCGAGCAGGCCGCTGCGGTGATGCTCAAGGGCCTGACCGTGCAGTATCTGCTGCGCCAGACCTATGCCATCAAGCCCAACGAAATCTTCCTGTTCCATGCCGCTGCCGGGGGCGTGGGCTCGATTGCCTGCCAGTGGGCCAAGGCCCTGGGGGCGCGCCTGATCGGCACGGTCAGTTCGCCGGAAAAAGCCGCCCATGCCAGGGCACTGGGTGCCTGGGAGACCATCGACTACAGCCATGAAGACGTGGCCAAGCGGGTGCTGGAACTGACCGACGGCAAGAAGTGCGCGGTGGTCTATGACGGCGTCGGCAAGAACACCTGGCTGGCCTCGCTGGACTGCGTGGCACCTCGCGGGCTGATGGTCAGCTTTGGCAATGCCTCCGGCGCGGTCACCGGCGTGCACCTGGGGCTGCTGGCGCAGAAGGGTTCGCTGTATGTGACACGCCCGACCCTGGGCAGCTATGCCAATAACCCGCAAAACCTGCAGGCGATGGCCGACGAGCTGTTCGACATGCTCATCAGCGGCAAGATCAAGGTCAACGACATCCAGCAGTACCCCCTGCAGGACGCCGCCCAGGCCCAGATCGACCTGGCCGAGCGCAGGACCACCGGTTCCGCGATCCTGATCCCGTAGCCTTTCGCTGTGGGAGCACGCCCTGTATCACTGACACAGGGCCAAGGCGGCGCGCCAAGGCGGCGCGCTGTCGTGCCGCAAACACCGGCTCAGGTAGGAGCGCGCTTGCCCGCGACCGAGTGCGGAGCGCTCGCAGAAATCTCGGAAACGCTGCAAATTTATGATTGTTAGCCGCAAAATCTGCGAAACGCTGAAATTTTACGACTGCTAACGCAGCCGGTCGCGGGCAGAGCGCGCTCCTACAAGTGGTGTACCGAGCTCATATCCAGGGTATGACGCGCCTAGCCGGCGCGCACGACCTGGCCGGTAGCGATATCGCGGATCACGCTCGGGTTGCGACGACCGCCCAGGCTGCCGCCGAGCACCAGGTCGACCTGGCCACGGAAATACTGCTCGACCCGCAGCCGCGAGCGAGCCGCGGGGCGGCCGGTCGGGTTGGCCGAGGTGGACACCAGAGGGCCGGTGAGGGCGCACAGTTCGCGTACCACCGGGTGATCGGTCACGCGCAGGGCGACGGTTTCGTGCTGGCCGGTGATCCACTCGGGCAGCAGGTTCTGGTGCGGCACCAGCCAGGTATTGGGTCCCGGCCAGGTGCTGGCCATGCGGTCGATCCACAGCTCGGGGAAATCCTCGAACAGAAAATCGAACTGACGAATGTTGTCGGCAATCAGGATCAGCCCCTTGTCCAGCGGCCGCGACTTGATCAATAACAACCGGTACACCGCCTCCTCATCCCAGGGGTCGCATCCCAGCCCCCAGACCGCCTCGGTCGGGTAGGCAATCACCGCACCTGCCCGGATTTCCCGGGCGGCTTGTTGCACACGCCAGCTGCTGATCATTGCCGTTTCTCCAGTGCAGATCGTGCCAGATAAGTCATGCGCGGCAGTTTAACCTCAGCGCACGCACGCGAACCATCGTCCGGCTTCACAGTTGATGCGTCCATCCAGCTCCAGCTCGGTCAGTTCGCCCAGCACACGGGGCAATGGCCAGCCGCTGCTCCGGGCCAATGCTTCGCTGGTCTGCGGGGCGGCGTGCAGCAGCGCCAGCAAGGGATGGTCAGCCGGTGCGGGCAGGGCGGCCTCGGGCGCGGGGTGTCCGGGGCTGGTCACTTGCCAGTGGCGCAGGCCTTCGAGAATGTGCTGGACACTTTCGACCAGAATGGCGCCATCGCGAATCAACTGGTGACATCCGCGCGCCCCCGGATGGTGGATGGAGCCTGGAATCGCGTACACCTCGCGCCCCTGTTCGGCTGCCAGCCGGGCGGTGATCAGCGAGCCGCTACGCACGCTGGCCTCCACCACCAGCACGGCCAGTGACAGGCCGCTGATGATCCGGTTACGCCGGGGGAAGTTGGCGGCCTGCGGGCCGGCATCCAGTGGAAACTCGGAAACCACCGCGCTGCCCTGCTCGCGCATGTGCGCAGCCAGCGTGCAGTGCTTCTGTGGATAAATATTTTCCAGCCCTGTGCCAAGCACCCCGATCGTGGCCCCGCCGACGTCCAGCGCAGCCTGGTGCGCGGCGCCATCGATGCCCAGCGCCAGGCCACTGGTGATCACCAGTCCGCTGGCCGCCAGGCTGCGCGAAAACGCGCAGGCGGTGTCCAGCGCCGGTCTGGACGCGCGCCGGCTACCGACCATCGCCAGCTGTGGCCGGTCGAGTAATTGAGGGTTGCCGGCGATGAACAACAAAGGCGGCGGATCGGCAATTTCGGCCAGCAGTGCCGGGTAGCCCGGGTCGTCCCACATCAGCAAATGCTGGCCCGGACGCTCTAGCCAGGCCAGTGCGGCACTGGCGCCGTCGCGCACTTCAGGGCTGCGCCGCGCCTCGCTGGCCGCTGCCGGAATACGCAATGAACGCCAGGCACTGGCCGGCGCACTGAAGGCTGCCGAGGCTGAACCGAAGGCTTCGATGAGCCGGATAAAACGCGCAGGACCGATCTCGGGCAGGCGGTGCAGACGCAACCGCGCTTCCAGTTCGGCAGGCGCAACGGGGGTATTTTCAAACAATGGCATACGATCGTCCCTGATCTGTGATGCATTTCCGACAACGGCAAAACCTGTGGATAACTCTGTTGACAACAATTTGATAACTGAGGGTTTTGCCACTGAAACAGCTCAGCGGCACGCCCGTTTATGGATTGCGGACCTTGTCCATAATGGCCAAGGATCGGGTGGCGTGCAGGACCAAGGCGTAACTGAGCTTGTCATAGGTGCGAAACACCATCAGCAGCCCTGCGCGCTCGTCAGGAATCTTCACCTGCTCACCGGTGACACGGTCGCGCACCTGCTCACCGGTCTTGTAGATGGCCAGTACGTTGCCTTCTTCGAGGCCATCGCGGCGGCCGCGATCCAGGGTCACCACGTCGTACTCGGCGACCTGGGTCACTCCGCGCGGCACGTCGATGATCAGCCCGTCGATGTTCGAGACCGGCGGCGTCGGCATGAAGGTCGAATTGACCGGCCGCTCTTCGCTGGCAAACAGGCGGTCGCCCAGGCGCACTTCCTGGGTGGTGCGTTGCAGCACCAGGGTCGAGACATCGCCTTCGGTGGCGACCACCTCGCCGCTGCCGATATCGTCGGCATTGATGCCCAGCACTTCCCGGGTGACCGGGTCGGTGTAGGTCTTGCCCTGGCGGAAAATGCCATACACCCGATTCACAGAATCCAGGTCGCCACGCGCATACAGGCGGTCACCCTGGCCGCTGAGCACCCGCTCGGCATTGCCGGCGACGATGTACGGCGCCTGCTGGAACTGCTCGGGACTGTCGACGATGCGGTTGCTGATCAGAAAGGCGTTGATCGCACCCAGCGGAATGCTCGGGATGGCCTCGACCGTCGGCGTGCTGCGGATGCGCGGCGACAGCTTGATAGTGCCGCGTGACTCGCCACGCGTCAGCTGCACATGCGGCTCGCCGTTGATGTAGGTCAGCGACAGGGTATCGCCGGGGTAGATCAGGTCCGGGTCCCGGATCGACGGGTTGGCGCGCCAGAGTTCCTTCCAGCGCCAGGGCTCGCGCAGGAATTTGCCGGAAATATCCCACAGCGTGTCGCCGGCAACCACGGTGTAACGCTGCGGATGACCTTCCCTGAGCTGCACTTGCGCCTGCGCAAGACCACTGGCGGTCAACAGCAGCAGGGCGAGTAGTGTTTTCCTCATGCGGTGAATCCCTTTATCATGTGGCATCGCGTCAACAATAGAAGACGGCTTGAAAATCGCAGCAGTGCGCCAGATCGCAGTTGTTACGAATCGTCCGACAGCGTGGTATTCAAGGGGCTGCGGGCATTGCCTTGCGCAAACCGGCAGCCGTTCCTGACTTTACCCTAACAGTGCAGCACTTACGTATATGGCTATTCTCAACATTCTCGAATTTCCCGATGCGCGCCTGCGCACCATCGCCAAGCCGGTGACGGTCGTGGACGATGCCATTCGTCAGCTGGTCGACGACATGTTTGAAACCATGTACGAGGCGCCGGGCATCGGCCTGGCCGCGACCCAGGTCAATGTGCACAAGCGCGTGGTGGTCATGGACCTCAGCGAAGACCGCAGCGAGCCGCTGGTGCTGATCAACCCCGAGCTTGAAACCCTGACCCAGGACATGGGCCAGTACCAGGAAGGCTGCCTGTCGGTGCCCGGCTTCTACGAGAACGTCGACCGCCCGCTGCAGGTGCGCATCAAGGCGCTGGACCGCGAAGGCCAGCCCTATGAAATGGTTGCCGAAGGCCTGCTGGCGGTGTGCATCCAGCATGAGTGCGATCACCTCAACGGCAAGCTGTTTGTCGATTACCTGTCGACCCTCAAGCGTGACCGGATCAAGAAAAAGCTGGAAAAACTGCACAGGCAGAACGCCTGATCCGCGATCACCCCCAAAAGGCCTGTCACGGGCCTTTTGCTTTTTTACTGAACGAGACATTCATGACTGAGCCACTGCGCATCGTTTTCGCCGGCACTCCGGAATTTGCCGCCGAACACCTGAAAGCCCTGCTCGACAGCCCGCACACCCTCGTGGCGGTCTACACCCAGCCCGACCGTCCGGCCGGTCGCGGGCAGAAGCTGATGCCCAGCCCGGTCAAGCAACTGGCGCTGCAACACGACATTCCGGTGCTGCAGCCGCCGACCCTGCGTGACGCCGAGGCCCAGGCCGAACTGGCGGCGCTCAAGCCCGACCTGATGGTGGTGGTCGCCTACGGCCTGATCCTGCCCCAGGTGGTGCTGGATATTCCGCGCCTGGGCTGCATCAACAGCCATGCCTCGCTGCTGCCACGCTGGCGCGGGGCGGCGCCGATCCAGCGCGCCGTGCAGGCCGGCGATGCCGAGAGCGGCGTGACCGTGATGCGCATGGAAGCCGGGCTCGACACCGGCCCCATGCTGCTCAAGGCCATCACCCCGATCAGCGCCCAGGACACCGGCGGCACGCTGCACGACCGGCTCGCCGAACTGGGCCCGCCTGCCGTGCTGCAAGCCATCGCCGGACTGGCCGACGGCACGCTGGTCGGTGAAGTCCAGGACGACAGCCTGGCCACCTACGCCCACAAGCTCAACAAGGACGAGGCGCGCCTGGACTGGAGCCGCCCGGCCGACGAGCTTGAGCGACTCATCCGTGCCTTCAATCCGTGGCCGGTCTGCCACAGCACCCTCAATGGCGAAGCGCTCAAGGTGCTGGCGGCCACGCTGGCCGACGGGCAGGGCGCCCCCGGCACCATCCTGGACGCCAGCAGGGACGGCCTGCTGGTCGCCTGCGGCGAACAGGCCCTGCGCCTGACCCGCCTGCAACTGCCCGGCGGCAAGGCCCTGGGCTTTGCCGACCTGTTCAACAGCCGCCGCGAGAAATTCGCCAGCGGCACGGTATTGGGCCAATGAACCCGCGCCTGGCCGCAGCCCGCGCCCTGGCTGCCGTACTCAGTGGCAAGGCGTCGCTCAATAGCTCGCTGCCGGCGCAACTGGATAAGGTCGAGGCGCGCGATCGCGGCCTGACCCAGGACCTGGCCTTTGGCACCGCACGCTGGCAGCCACGCCTGTCGGCACTGGCAGCCAGATTGCTGCAAAAGCCGTTCAAGGCCGCCGATGCCGATGTCGAAGCCCTGTTGCTGGTCGGCCTGTACCAGTTGCTCTACAGCCGCATGCCGGCGCATGCCGCCATCGGTGAAACCGTGGGCTGTGCCGACAAGCTTAAAAAACCCTGGGCCAAGGCCCTGCTCAACGCTGTGCTGCGCCGCGCCCAACGCGAAAGCGAAGGCCTGCTGGCCGAGCTGGAGCATGACCCTGTCGTGCGCACCGCGCACCCGCGCTGGCTGCAAAAGGCCCTCAAGGCCGCCTGGCCCGAGCATTGGGAGGCCATTTGCGCCGCCAACAATGCCCATCCGCCGATGATCCTGCGCATCAACCGCCGCCATCAGACCCGCGACCAGTACCTTGAGCACCTCAAAGGCGCCGGCATCGAGGCCTCGGCCAGTCCGTTCAGCCAGGACGGCATCGTGCTGGCCGAGGCGCAGGACGTGCGCGAGCTGCCTGGCTTTGCCGAAGGCTGGGTCAGCGTGCAGGACGAGGCCGCGCAACTGGCCGCCGAGCTGCTGGACCTGGCACCAGGCCAACGGGTGCTGGACGCCTGCTGCGCACCGGGCGGCAAGACCTGCCACATCCTGGAAATCCAGCCGGCGCTGAGCGCCGTGGTGGCCGTGGACCTGGAAGCCAAGCGCCTGGTACGGGTGCGTGAGAACCTCGAGCGTCTGGGCCTGGCGGCCGAGCTGATCGCCGCCGACGGCCGCGACACCGCGCAATGGTGGGACGGCACGCCGTTCCAGCGCATCCTGCTCGACGCCCCGTGCTCGGCCACCGGCGTGATCCGCCGCCACCCGGACATCAAGCTGACCCGCCAGGCCGACGACATCCCTGCGCTGGCCAGCCTGCAGGGCGAACTGCTTGATGCGCTGTGGCCGACCCTGGAAGTAGGCGGCATCCTGCTGTACGCCACCTGCTCGGCGCTGCCGACCGAAAACACCGAGGTGATCGAAGCCTTCCTGGCGCGCACACCGGGCGCCCGCGAGCTGGACATCGCCGGCCAGCAAGGCCAGCCTGCTGCCGGCCTCAAGCAGCCACACGGGCGTCAGCTATTGCCCCGGCAAGACGGGCACGATGGCTTCTACTACGCCAAACTGATCAAGATCGCCGCATCGCTACAATCGTCGCAATCGTCGCAATCGTCGTAGGAGCGGCTTCAGCCGCGAAGGACAGCATCTCGGTGCCGTCTGTTTCGCGGCCAAAGCGGATCACCGCCCGACCGATCCTGCGGCAAGGCATTTTCTCTGGAGTGAAAGGTTGAAAATCATCATCCTCGGTGCAGGGCAGGTCGGCGGTACGCTGGCCGAGCACCTGGCCAGCGAAGCCAACGACATCACCGTGGTCGACACCGATGGCGACCGCCTGCGCGACCTGGGCGACCGCCTGGACATCCGCACTGTGCAGGGCAAGGGCTCGTTCCCGACCGTGCTGCGCCAGGCCGGCGCCGACGATGCCGACATGCTGGTGGCGGTGACCAACAGCGACGAAGCCAACATGATCGCCTGCCAGGTCGCCTACACACTGTTCCACACCCCGACCAAGATTGCCCGGGTGCGCGAGGCGGCCTACCTGACCCGAGATGAGCTGTTCGCCAACGACGCCATTCCGGTGGATGTGCTGATCAGCCCTGAACAGGTAGTGACCAACTACATCAAGCGCCTGATCGAATACCCCGGCGCCTTGCAGGTCATCGACTTCGGCGAAGGCAAGGCGCAACTGGTGGCGATCAAGGCCTACTACGGCGGACCGCTGGTGGGTCAGCAATTGCGCCAGCTCAAGGCGCACATGCCCAACGTCGACACGCGGGTGGCGGCCATCTTCCGCCGCGACCGGCCAATCCTGCCGCAGGGCGATACCGTGATCGAGGCCGACGACGAAGTATTCTTCATCGCCGCCAAGGCGCATATCCGCGCAGTGATGGGCGAAATGCGCCGCCTGGACGAAAACTACAAGCGCATCGTCATCGCCGGGGGCGGCAATATCGGCGAGCGGCTGGCCGAGGCCATCGAAAGCCGCTACCAGGTCAAGATCATCGAGATGAACCCGGCGCGCTGTCGCTACCTGTCGGAGAACCTCAACAGCGCCGTGGTGCTGCAGGGCAGCTCTTCGGACCGTGACCTGCTGATGGAAGAGAACATCGGCGACACCGACCTGTTCCTGGCGCTGACCAACGACGACGAAGCCAACATCATGTCATCCCTGCTGGCCAAGCGTATGGGCGCGCGCAAGGTCATCACCCTGATCAACAACCCGGCCTATGTCGACCTGGTGCAGGGCGGTGAAATCGACATTGCGGTCAGCCCGCAACTGGCGACCATCGGCACCCTGCTGGCCCACGTGCGCCGGGGCGATGTGGTCAGCGTGCACTCGCTGCGCCGGGGTGCGGCCGAGGCCATCGAACTGGTGGCGCATGGCGATGCCAAGTCAAGCAAGGTCATCGGCCGCCCGCTCAAGGACATCAACCTGCCCAGCGGCACCACCATCGGCGCGATCATCCGCGACCAGGAAGTGCTGATCGCCCATGACAGCACGATGATCGAATCGGGCGACCACGTGATCATGTTCCTGGTCGACAAGAAATACATCCGCGATGCCGAGCGGTTGTTCCAGGTGGGGTTGAGCTTCTTCTGAGCCCTGCATGGGCCCTGGTGTAGGAGCGCGCTTGCCCGCGACCGGCTGCGTAGCAGTCGTAAATTTGTAGCGTTTCGCAGATTTACAGTCGTAAATTTGTAGCGTTTCGCAGATTTACAGTCGTAAATTTTCAGCGTCTACACAATTTTTGCGAGCGCTACGCACTCGGTCGCGGTGGTCCGGCATACCGGCAAGCGCGCTCCTACCGGGTTTGTATGGACATCAGTACCAGCGCGCTTCGCCTGCGGGGCGTTTCTTGAAGCGCTTCATGCTCCACATGTACTGGCTGGGGTAGGCGCGTACGTATTTCTCTACTACCTGGCTCATGGCTGCGGCCGAGGTCGCGGTGTCGGTGCTGTACATCGCTTCCGGGGCCGCTTCTAGCACCACCTTGTAGCCCGAGCCATCGGGCAGGCGCATGGCGTGCAGGAACACGCCGACTGCCTTGCCGCCGGCGAGCATGTTGGGCACGAACTTACTGGTCAGGGCCATGGTGGCGCAGAAGGGCACGAAGATGCCGGCCGATTCGGCCGGTTCCGGGTCGGCAGGAATGCCCACCTGGCCGCCACGGCGCACTTCCTTGATGACGCTGAGGATGCCTTCCTTGGTCGAAGCCGCCACCTTGTTGCCCAGTTGCACGCGCTGTTTGCGCAGCAACTCATCGACCGCCTTGAGCTTGGGCGGACGGTAGAAAATGATCGGTTTGCACTGGCTGCAATAGAAGTGGTTGAGCACTTCCCAGTTGCCCAGGTGGCTGGTGATGCCGACCACGCCCTTGCCCGAGGCCAGCGCGTCCTTGAGCACGTCCAGGCCTTCGACCTCGCGCACCAGGTCGATGGACTTCTGCGCCGGCCAGATCCAGGCGCAGGCGCTTTCGGTCAGGGTCTTGCCGATGTCCATCAGGCTGCGGCCCACCAGCTTTTCATGCTCGGCGGGGCTCAGCTCCGGGAAACACTTGGCCAGGTTGATGCGCACCACCTCGCGCGAGCGATTGGGCAGCTTCCACATCAGCCAGCCGATGGCCGACCCCACCGCCTGCACGGCGCGCCAGGGCAGCAGGGCAAACAGGCGCAACGCCCCGACCATCAAGGCGCCTTTGAATTTTTCCACGAATCAGTTCCTCATGTTCAAGGCGGGCATTGTACCCAATCAGCGGCTGAGCACCGGGTAGCGATCACAATCGATGGTGTGGTCCATGACCATGCCGCTGGCCTGCATGAAGGCGTAGCAGATGGTCGGGCCGACAAAGGTGAAGCCGGCTTTCTTCAAAGCCTTGCTCATGGCCTGGGCCTCAGGCGTGATGGCCGGCACTTCGCTGCGGTCCTTGAAGTGGTTGATTTTCGGTGTGCCATCGACGAACGACCAGAGCAGCCCGACCGGGTCCGGCAGCGCCAGCCACGCACGGGCGTTGGTGCGCACGGCGTTGAGCTTGAGGCGGTTGCGGATGATCGTGGCGTCCTGCATCAGCGCCTCGATCTCGGCATCGGTCAGTTGCGCCAGCCGTGGCGCGTCGAAGCCGAACAGCACTTCGCGGTAACGGGCGCGGCGCTTGAGGATGGTGATCCAGGAAAGCCCGGCCTGGAACCCTTCGAGCAACAGCAGTTCGAACAGCCGGTGAGCATCGCGCAGCGGCACGCCCCACTCATGATCGTGGTAGGCGATGTACAGCGGATCTTCATTGCACCAAAAGCAGCGTGTCATAGCCCTCCCACGGGTCGATGCGCGGCCGAATCGGGTATACTCCCCGCCTTTCGAATCGCAGCCCAGCACAGGTGAATTTTGTGAGCCAGCCTACGCCAGCCGTGCGTACCTTCCAAGACTTGATCCTCGCCCTCCAGCAATACTGGGCCGAGCAGGGTTGTGTGGTCCTTCAGCCCTACGATATGGAAGTAGGCGCCGGCACGTTCCACACGGCCACGTTTCTGCGCGCCGTCGGCCCGGAAACCTGGAATGCCGCCTACGTCCAGCCCAGCCGTCGTCCTACCGACGGCCGCTACGGCGAGAACCCCAACCGCCTGCAGCACTACTACCAGTTCCAGGTGGTGCTCAAGCCCAACCCCGACAACTTCCAGGAGCTGTACCTGGGCTCGCTCAAGCGCATCGGGCTCGACCCGCTGGTGCATGACGTGCGCTTTGTCGAAGACAACTGGGAATCGCCGACCCTGGGCGCCTGGGGCCTGGGCTGGGAAATCTGGCTCAACGGCATGGAAGTCTCGCAGTTCACCTACTTCCAGCAGGTCGGTGGCATCGAGTGCTACCCGGTAACCGGCGAAATCACCTACGGCCTGGAACGCCTGGCCATGTACCAGCAGGGCGTGGACTCGGTCTATGACCTGGTGTGGGCCGACGGCCCGTTCGGCAAGGTCACCTATGGCGATGTGTTCCACCAGAACGAGGTGGAACAGTCGACCTACAACTTCGAACACGCCAACGTCGACAAGCTGTTCGAGCTGTTCGATTTCTACGAAAGCGAAGCAGCCCGCCTGATCGAGCTGAACCTGCCGTTGCCAAGCTATGAAATGGTGCTCAAGGCCTCGCACACCTTCAACCTGCTCGACGCCCGTCGCGCCATTTCCGTGACCGCCCGCCAGCAGTACATCCTGCGCGTGCGCACGCTGGCCCGCTCGGTCGCCCAGAGCTACCTGCAATCGCGCGCCCGCCTGGGCTTCCCGATGGCGGCGCCTGATCTACGCGACGAAGTATTGGCCAAGCTGGAGGCTGCACAATGAGTGCTCAAGATTTTCTGGTCGAACTGGGCACCGAAGAGCTGCCGCCCAAGACCCTGGGCAGCCTGGCCGAAGCCTTTCGTGCCGGCATCGAGAAGGGCCTGCAAGGCGCCGGCCTGACCTACACCGCCAGCCAGGTGTATGCCGCACCGCGCCGCCTGGCCGTGCTGGTGACCGGTCTGGCCGACCAGCAGCCTGACCGCAGCGTGACCCTCGACGGTCCGCCACGCCAGGCCGCGTTCGATGCCGAGGGCAACCCGACCCAGGCCGCCCTGGGCTTTGCCAAGAAGTGTGGTGTCGACCTGGCCGAAATCGACCAGAGCGGCCCCAAGCTGCGTTTTGTGCAGAGCATTGCCGGCAAGCCGACCCCGTCGCTGCTGCCGACCATTGTCGAAGACTCGCTCAACGACCTGCCAATCGCCAAGCGCATGCGCTGGGCGGCGCGCAAGGAAGAGTTCGTGCGTCCGACCCAGTGGCTGGTCATGCTGTTCGGCGACCAGGTCATCGATTGCACGATCCTGGCCCAGACCTCGGGCCGTCACTCGCGTGGCCACCGCTTCCATCACCCTGAAGACGTGCGCATCAGCTCGCCGGCCGGTTACCTGACCGACCTGCGCGCCGCGCATGTGCTGGCCGATGCCAACGAGCGCCGGCAGATCATCGCCAAGCGCGTCGACGAACTGGCCGCCCAGCACCAGGGCACCGCCATCGTGCCGCCCGAGTTGCTCGATGAGGTGACCGGCCTGGTCGAATGGCCGGTGCCGCTGGTGTGCTCTTTCGAGGAGCGCTTCCTGGAAGTGCCGCAGGAAGCCCTGATCACCACCATGCAGGACAACCAGAAGTACTTCTGCCTGCTGGACGCCGAGGGCAAGCTGCTGCCGCGCTTCATCACCGTGGCCAACATCGAGAGCAAGGACCCGGCGCAGATCGTCTCGGGTAACGAGAAAGTCGTGCGTCCGCGCCTGACCGACGCCGAGTTCTTCTTCAAGCAGGACAAGAAGCAGAAGCTCGAAAGCTTCAACGAGCGCCTCAAGAACGTCGTGTTCCAGGCCCAGTTGGGCAGCGTGTTCGACAAGGCCGAGCGCGTTTCGACCCTGGCGGCCTACATCGCGCCACGCATCGGCGGCGACGCCGGGCGTGCCGCACGGGCCGGCCTGCTGTCCAAGTGCGACCTGTCGACCGAGATGGTCGGCGAATTCCCTGAAATGCAGGGCATCGCCGGTTACTACTACGCCAAGGCCGACGGCGAACCTGAAGATGTCGCCCTGGCGCTGAACGAGCAGTACATGCCGCGCGGTGCCGGCGCCGAACTGCCGACCACCGTTACCGGTGCCGCCGTGGCCATCGCCGACAAGCTCGACACCCTGGTGGGCATCTTCGGCATCGGCATGCTGCCCACCGGCAGCAAGGACCCCTACGCGCTGCGTCGTGCAGCACTGGGCATCCTGCGCATCCTGATCGACAAGAAGTACGACCTCAACCTGGTCGAGACCGTGAAGTTCGCGGTCACGCTGTTCGGCGCCAAGGTCAAGGCTGCCGGCTTGGCCGACCAGGTGCTGGAATTCATCTTCGACCGCCTGCGTGCACGCTACGAAGACGAAGGCATCGACGTGGCCGTGTACCTCTCGGTGCGTGCGCTGCAGCCGGCCTCGGCACTGGACTTCGACCAGCGCGTGCAGGCCGTGCAGGCCTTCCGTGCCCTGCCACAGGCGGCGGCCCTGGCCGCCGTGAACAAGCGCGTCTCGAACCTGCTGGCCAAGGCCGAGGGCAAGGTTGCCCAGACCGTCGAGCCCAAGTACTTCGACAACGCCAGCGAGTTCTCGCTGTATTCGGCCGTGCAACAGGCCGACCACGCCGTGCAGCCACTGGCCGCCGAGCGCAAGTACACCGAGTCGCTGGCGCGTCTGGCCAGCCTGCGCGAGCCGGTCGATGCCTTCTTCGCTGCGGTGATGGTCAACGCCGAGGACGCCAACGTACGGGCCAACCGCTATGCGCTGCTGGCACGTCTGCGCGGGCTGTTCCTGGGCGTGGCCGACATCTCGTTGCTGGGCTGAGGGGTAGAGCGTGAAGCTGCTGATTCTCGATCGGGACGGGGTGATCAACCATGACTCCGACGCCTACATCAAGTCGCTGGAGGAGTGGATTCCCATTCCCGGCTCCATCGAGGCCATCGCAGCATTGAGCAAGGCAGGCTGGACGGTGGCTGTGGCCACCAACCAGTCCGGCATTGCCCGAGGTTATTACGACCTGGCCACCCTGGACGCCATGCATGCGCAGTTGTGCATGTTAGTGGCGGAGCAGGGTGGCGAGGTGGGTCTGATCGTTTATTGTCCACACGGCCCCGATGCCGGCTGCGACTGCCGCAAGCCGCTGCCGGGCATGCTGCAGACCATCGCCCGGCATTACCACACCGACCTTGCCGGTGTATGGTTTGTGGGTGACAGCCCCGGCGACCTGCAGGCGGCGCTGGCCGTCGAGGCGCAGCCGGTGCTGGTGCTGACCGGCAAAGGTCGCCGGACAATGGACCGCCAGGTACCGGCCGGGACGCTGATCTTCGAAGATCTGGCGGCCATTGCCGAAGAACTTATCCACAACCGTCACCGGTAACGCCCTGACCGGCGAACTCCGGGCACGGGCCATCAACGGGCGCACGCCCCTAGGTAAAAGCAGGCATGTCGATCATCCGGACGCTCAGAATCTCTATCTTTTACCTGCTGCTGGGCACCAGCGCCTTCGCCTGGTGCACCCTGAGCTTTTTCATCGCACCGTTTTTATCGTTCAAAAGCCGCTACCGCTTCATCAACGTGAACTGGTGCCGGTTTGCCCTGTTGCTGTCACGGGTGCTGCTGGGCATCAACATCAAGGTGACGGGCGAGCACAACGTGCCCACTACCCCTTGCGTGATCGTGTCCAATCACCAGAGCACCTGGGAAACCTTCTTTCTGTCGGCGTACTTCGAGCCGCTCAGCCAGGTGCTCAAGCGTGAACTGCTGTATGTGCCGTTCTTTGGCTGGGCCATGGCCATGCTGCGGCCCATCGCCATCGACCGCTCCAACCCCAAGGCGGCACTCAAGGAGATTGCCCGCAAGGGTGACCAGTTGCTCAAGGACGGCGTCTGGGTACTGATCTTTCCGGAAGGCACGCGCGTGCCCTATGGCAAGGTCGGCAAATTCTCCCGGGGCGGTGCTGCCCTGGCCGTGAACGCCAACCTGCCGGTGCTGCCGATTGCCCACAACGCCGGCAAGTACTGGCCCAAGGAAGGCTGGCACAAGACGCCGGGCACCATCGAGGTGGTGATCGGCGAGCCGATGTTCGCTGAAGGCACCGGACCCCGCGCCATTGCTGCGCTCAATGACCGGGTCCAGGCCTGGAACGAAGCCACGCAACGGGCCATGGGATCGCCGGCCATCTTGATGACGAATGACGAAAAAGTCCCTGCGTGAAATTGTGGATAACCTGTGTGCGAATTTTCTGAAACACACAAATAATCGCTCTATCTGATTGATTTGGTTACTTATTTCATAAGGGCCAAAACACCCTGAAAACGTGCATAAGTTTTCATGAGCCTCTGGACCGGCCCTTTGCGGAGGCCGGTTTTTTTATGCCGGTCATCAGCACATCTGTACCGTGATTGCTCATCTGCATTTAGCCATCATAGAATTGCGACTAATTCTTAAATGCATTCAGGGCGGACCGCGCGGTGCCTATCGAAACCTCGTCCATCGACATGCTTTACCGCGATCATCATGGCTGGCTGCAAGGCTGGCTGCGCAAACGCTTGGGCGACCATGAACGCGCTGCCGACGTTGCTCAGGACACCTTCCTGCGTTTGCTGATCACCCGCCGCTTGCCCGCTATCGATGAGGGCCGTACCTACCTGGCGCAGATTGCCCGCAACCTGGTGATCGACCAGTGGCGGCGCCAGCGCATCGAACGGGCTTACCTGGACAGCCTGGCCCACTTGCCGGAACCGCAAACGCCGTCACTGGAAACCCGCGCCATGGTCATCGAAACCTTGTTGCAGATCGACAGCATGCTCGACGCCATGCCGGCGCGGGTGCGCGAAGCCTTCCTGCTGTCGCGTTTTGAAGGGCTGGACTACGCGCAGATTGCCGAGCGCCTGCAAGTGAGTGTCAGCTCGGTGCAGAAGTACATGCTGCGTGCCATCAGCGCCTGTTACCAGGTGTTGTACGCCGAATGAAACCGGCCCGCGAAGCCCCGATCGATGAGGCGGTCGTCGAGCAGGCCAGCCACTGGCTGATGCTGCACTGGAATGGCGAGCTGGACGCCGACCAGCAACGCCGCTTCCATGCATGGCAGGCGGCCGACAGCGAACACCGCAGGGCCTGGCAGCGTTTCGAACAGTTGCAGGGCACCTTGAGCGGCGTGCCAGCCGACATGGCCGGCGCAGTGTTGCGTCAGCAACCGGATACCCACAAGCGCCAGACGCTCAAGCTGCTGGGCCTGCTGGCGGTGGCCGGTGGTGCCGGTTACCTGGCCCGGAGCCGCCTGCCGTGGCGCGAGGCCATGGCCGACCTGCGCAGTGGAGCCGGCACGCCGATGAACCAGACCCTGGTCGATGGCAGCCAGCTCAGCCTCAACAGCGGCACGGCGGTGGATATTCGCTATAGCGCTGGCGAACGGCGGATTCAGTTATTGAGTGGCGAAATCCTTCTACAAAGTGGCCATGATCCGGCCCGCAGACCCTTGATCGTCGAGACAGCGGCTGGTGAGATCCAGGCGCTGGGCACGCGCTTTTCGGTGTACGAGGTCGACGGTGGCAGCCGTGTGACGCTGTTCGAGGGTGAGCTGGAACTGCGCCCCTTCAAGGCAGCGGCTACACGCCTGTATGCCGGGCAGCAGTGCTGGTTCAGCACCGAGCGGGCAGGGCAGGTCATCGAAGCCGATACCAATGCCATTGCCTGGACCCAGGGCCGGCTGGTGGCCGAACGCATGCCGCTGGGGCGCTTCATCCATGAACTGTCGCGCCATCGGCCGGGCGTGCTGCGTTGCGACCCGGCAGTGGCCGGGCTGCCACTGACCGGAGTCTTTCCACTGGCCGATACCGACCGGGTGCTGCTGGCGTTGCAACAGTCGCTACCGGTCGAAGTACACCGGCTGACGCGTTATTGGGTAACAGTGAGCGCACCGCAATAACCACCTTACAGGACCGGCTTCAGCCGGGAATGGCTTTCCCGGCCGAAGCGGATCGCCGCCCGTCCGCTCCTGCGAATCAGTTATTCAACAATTTTTTTGATTGGCCTTGTCGGTTTTGCATGCTCGCTCGGGATACCTCTTGAACTCATCCTGCCGCCTTCGTCAGAGGATCCCCAGCGTGCCGCATCTACTCATCCCATATCGTTCCCGACTCAGTCTTTGCGTGCGCAGCGCGCTGTTCACCGGCCTGTTGGCTGCCGTCCCGGGCCTGCCGGTGCTGGCGGCCGGCGAACCGTCGGCCAGCCGTGAGCAGAGCCGTGGCTATGCCATTCCTGCCGGCAACCTGGATCAGGTGCTCAATCGCTTTGCCAGTGAGGCGGGCATTCTGCTGTCGGCCGATGCCCAGCTTACGGCCGGTAAACGCAGCCCAGGGCTGAATGGCAATTACGGGGTGGGTGAGGGCCTGGCCAGGCTGCTGGCGGGTACCGGTTTGCAGGCGATCAATACCGGGGGCAATTATGCGCTGGCGGTGGCGGTCGAGACGGGAAAGGCGGTGGAACTGGGGGCGACGCGCATTCAGGACGCCGGCCTGGAGCTGCAAAGTGAAGGGACTGGCGCGTATGTTTCGACACGCCCCTCAAGCAGCGCCACCAAACTGGGCTTGAGCCTCAAGGAAACACCGCAATCGGTCACCGTGATTACCCGCCAGCGACTTGATGATCAAAAGCTGTCCAGCATCACCGACGTGCTGGAGGCGACGGTGGGCATCAGCACTTTCAACCAGGGCATTGGCACCGACCTGGACCAGCCCTATTCGCGCGGTTTCATGATTTCCAATTATCTGGTCGATGGCTTGCCGAAATCGTCGAGCAAACTGTTCAGCCTGCAGGCCTCAACCGCCATGTTCGATCGGGTCGAGGTCGTGCGTGGCGCCACCGGGTTGATGAGCGGCATGGGCAGCCCGGGCGCCTCCATCAACATGGTTCGCAAGCGTCCTACGGCACAGAACCAGGCCAGCGTCAGTGCCGAGGCAGGGCGCTGGGACCAGTACGGCGTGGGCACTGATGTATCCGGCCCACTCAACAGCACCGGCACGATTCGCAGCCGCCTGGTGCTCGACCACAAGGACCGCAACAGTTGGCTGGACCGCTATGAAAGCCGTGCGGACCTGGCTTATGGCATCACTGAGTTCGACCTCAGCGAACAGACCTTGCTGAGCGTCGGTTTCAGCTACCAGAGCAATGACAATGAACAGCCGCTGCGCAGCGGGGTGCCATTGTTTTACGACAATAACTACAGTACCGGCACCCGCATCAACCTGCCGCGTTCGTATAACAATGCGCCGGACTGGAGCTATTACGACACCCGCCAGAGCAACCTTTTCGTGTCGCTGGATCATGCCTTCGATAACGGCTGGAACGGCAAGGTTGAAATCAGCCGCAGCCGCAACGAGCAGGATGCGATCTCCTACTACCAGTATGGCGAGATCGATGCCACCACCGGGCTGGGCAGCAGTATTGCGCCGGCCAAGTGGGTTGAAACCAATACGGTCAACAGCCTGGACGCCTACGCCACCGGCCCGTTTTCGTTCCTGGGCCGCGAGCATGAACTGGTCGCCGGCGTGGCTTTGTCGCACACCGATATCAAGTCCGATAACTATGGCTGGCTGTACAGCTGGAACAGCAACTACGACGGCACGCTGGGCAATGTGTGGGACTGGAATGGCCGCGGTGCAAACCGCCCGGACTTCAACCGCACGGGCAAGACCACGACCGAAGAAACCCAGTACAGCGCCTACCTGACCTCACGGTTCAGCCTGACCGATGCCACTCACCTCATCATCGGTTCTCGAGTCATGGACTGGAAACGCAATGCCCGCACCGTCTCCACGACAGGCGTGCGCAGCCGGCAGGACAAGACTGAAAGCGGTGTGGTCGTACCCTTTGCCGGCCTGATCTATGATCTGGACGACACATGGTCGCTGTATGGCAGCTACACGCAGATATTCAATCCACAAAGCGCCACAGTCCGCGACATCAATAACAGTCCGCTTGAACCGGAGGAAGGCACCGCCTATGAAGTCGGGATAAAGGCCGCCTTCAACAACGGCCGGCTCAATGCCAACCTGGCCCTGTTCAAGGTCGAGCAGGACAACGTGGCCGAGTACGACGGCACCCTCAGCGCCTACCGCTCGCTGCAAGGCATCACCACCGAAGGCGTAGAACTGGAAGCCAATGGCGAACTGAGCGAAGGCTGGAACATTGCGGGCGGCTATGCCTACAGCCTGAGCGAGGACGCACAGGGCAACCGGGCCATGAGCCGCATACCTCGGCATAACGTCAAAGGCTTCACCACCTATCGTCTGTCGGGGGCTTTGCACCGGCTCACAATCGGCGGCGGATTCAACTGGAAAAGCCGCTATGGCTTCGAGGGTGAAGGCTACCCTGAACAGGGCAGCTACATGTTGCTGAGCGCCATGACCCGCTATGACATCAACCAGAACCTGTCAGCGACCTTGAATGCCAGCAACCTGCTCGATAAGAAGTACTATGCCTCGATCACCGATAACGGCGTGTATGGCGAGCCGAGGAATCTGATCCTGTCGCTGAAGTATTCGTTCTGAGGCTGAAAGCCATGCTGTTCACCCCGGTCATTTCTCATATGTTCCACGTGGAACACTCGGTCTAATTCTCTCTGCACACCGGCTGGCCTGGGTTCCTATGAGCCAGCCGCGTTTCACACACGTTGCGTCATGAAAGACTCAAGACGCACCGCCTCAGACTTCAATCAAGAGGTCCGGGATAAACCCCGTGCATTCGCCGGGATAGCCTCGCGGATTTGAAACAAGCCGGCAGCCCGAGACAACGGTGTCGATGGCATGATGGGTGTGGCCGAAAATCCAGGCATCCGCCTGGGCCACCAGGTCATGCCATTGGTTGAAGTAGGCCGCGCCCAGGTGACCGTCATGATCATTACCTGCGACCTCCTGAATCGGGCAGTGATGCGTGATCACCACTGTCTTGCCCTCGAATGCCTTACCAAGTTCATCGGCCAGGAAACGGCGCGTAGCGATGTTGCGGGCGATGAGGTCGACAGGGCGCAGCTTGCTGTAGCGCTCTCCGATCCGAATGCGCTTGAAGTCGTTCATCCGCTCGGCACATACACCCATTGCGACCTGATAGTTTCCGGTGGCGGTGAAGTCTGTCCAGGCCGTAGCCACCAGAAAGCGGGTGTCGCCAATGATCAGGGTCTGGTTGTCCAGGACATGCACATGCCCGGCGGCGGTCTCTCGCATCTTGATCAGTGTCTTATCGATGTGTCCTTTGTAGAACTCATGATTGCCGCAGGCATAGATCACCGGAGCGTTGAAGGTTTCGTTCGCCCAGGTCACCCCACGGCTGCGCACCGAGATATCCCCGGCCAGCACCACCAGATCGGCCTGGACAGCAGGGGGCTGGAAGTCGACGAATTCCAGGTGCAGGTCGGAGTAAATCAGAAGCTTCATCGGCTGGCAGGCTCCGTGTCGTATCGCACTTGGCATCGGGTCAAACCGGCAAGAAGGTTCATCCCGGTGCAGGACGCGATTAAATCGGGTAGGGAAATCGGTCGTCTGGCCCCATCCCACCACCGGTTGAAGAATGGGTATTGCTCCACAGTTTTGGTCGTTCGCAGGAACCATCACGGCAACAAGCCGTCTGAGCCGCTTGTGTAGCGGCGTCAGTCACTCTATCCGGTGTTATCGATGAAAACGTATACGCATGACTATCCTCCTTCAACCTATGATCTGGCCACGCCCATGAAGCGTTTTTACGCGGTCATGATTGATGTATCGATAGCTCATATTCTTTTCATTGTCACCGAGAAGGTAGTGGGATTATTGGCAGCCTGGTTCTTCGTCTCGATTTCACACTCACTCGAAGTGACCCTGTTCACGATCACTTTTCTGGTGCCTTACCTGTATCTTTTGTTCGCTGACGCACTGCCGCGCGGACAAAGTCCGGGCAAACGCGTGATGCGAATTTCAGTCGTGGGGTTTCCATTCGAGACCTACTGCACGCCTTTCAGATCATTGCTGCGCAATTTCCCGAAAATCCTGTTCAGCGTGCTGGACGCGATCTTCGTGTTCTTTGGTCATCGTCGGCGCCTGGGCGACATGCTGGGCGGGACCATCGTGATCAACAGCAGGAGCCCTCAATGAACCCTCGCACGGTATCAGCCGCTGAACTGGATGAGTCCTGTCTCACCGACCTGTTTATCCACGAAAAAAGCCTCTGCTTTTTCGTGCATCAAGGCAGGTGTTATTGGGTGCTGGACCATACCTACAATTTCGACCTTGATGCCGAAAAAGACTACAGCGCCTATCTGGAGAAGGGCGATATCACGCCTGAGCAATACACCCGGTCCTGCGGGGAATTCAGGAATGGCGTGCTACAGCTTACGGCCGATACCTTTCTGCAGTACCTGAATGATCCACAGGGGACCGCCGCCGTCTGCGAGCGCCTTGAACATTTTTTCATACCGTCGACAAAGTGCGACCCCAAGGCCTTGCTGGCACGAGTCGAAGACCATTATCTGTCCGGGGTGGCGCTGAGCCGTGAAGATTTCTGTCTTGCCAATGTCCTGGCCTCACGGTTACCACTGTTCTACATCAACTTTGATCGTGAGATTTTCCTGCACATGAATCAGGACCGGTTTCACGAATCGCTGGCCCACCCAGGCTGGTTGGCCAAGTGTGCAGATTTCAATTACCTCATACCGGATACGCATCGGTACTGGGCCAAGGGTGTGGACTACTGGAAGCTCAGGTTCGTCTGAGCCCATTCTTGAACACGCGTATCACGTCTACAGACTGTAGACCCAAACCCTCATAGGTATTTCTTGAAGAAGGGCAAACCGCCATGAACGCTCCAGAAGAAACGCCAGAGGCATTGCTTGCACGGCGCATCGCCGGGTTCGATGCCTTCCGCTCTGAGCGCTTGCCGGTGCTGCATGAGTTCTGCACCAGCCTGGGCTTTGCCGAGCCGCATGAGGTCCTGATCCGGCCGGAGAGGTTCTTGCCGCTATTGGATGACGGCTTTTGTCACGCGCACATCAGCGAGCAGAACAGAACCTGGTTCATTACACGCATCGGCTATTTCATCGGCGAGTATCTGGTCTGTCGCTACCAGGGTTGTTGGCAGGTGGACACCGTGCCAGGGTCGCCGACCTTTGCCCGGTATGGGGTAGGGGACTTTTCGTTTGCCGAGCCGCAGGGTGTAATGGTTGATCCTTTCGAGATTGCGCAGGGGTATGCCGATTCGCCGGCGCCACGGGATCTGGCGGGATGGATCGAGCGGGGGATGGTGGAGGCGGGTGTTCGCGGCTGAAGCCGATCCTACGGTGCGCTGGCATGAAAAAGCCCCTGGCGCGAGGCTGGCAGGGGCTTTTCATTGTTGCGCTTACATCAGAAGTCCAGGTTGGACACGGCCAGTGCGTTGCTTTCGATGAAGTCGCGGCGCGGTTCTACGGCGTCGCCCATCAAGGTGTTGAAGATCTGGTCGGCGCCAATGGCGTCTTCGATCGTCACCTTGAGCATGCGGCGCACGCTCGGGTCCATGGTGGTTTCCCACAGCTGGTCCGGGTTCATCTCGCCCAGCCCTTTGTAGCGCTGGATGGTGTGGCGCTTGGTGCTTTCGGTCATCAGCCATTCAAGCGCCTGCTTGAACTCGGTGACCGGCTTCTTGCGCTCGCCACGCTGGACGTAGGCACCTTCTTCGAGCAACGAACTGATCTGGGCACCGAGCACGGTGACCGTCCGGTAGTCGTTACTGCCGAAGAAGTCGCGGTTGAAGGTCACGTAGCTGGAGAGGCCGTGGGAGATCAGTTCGACTTCCGGCAGCCAGACGTTACGCTCGCGGTCTTCACGCAGGCTGGCCTTGTAGGTCAGGCCCGACTTCTCGACCGTGCGCAGGCGCACTTCGAACCTGGCCAGCCAGTCTTGCATGGCGGCGTGGTCGGACAGTTGCTCCAGCGTCACCGCCGGCAGGTAGACGAAGTGCTCGGTCAGCTCCTGAGGGTACAGGCGCGACAGGCGCTTGAGCGTCTTCATCACGGTACGGAACTCGTTGACCAGGCGCTCCAAAGCTTCACCTGAGATGCTCGGGGCCGATTCGCTCAGGTGCAGGCTGGCGTCTTCCAGGGCCGACTGGGTCATGTATTCTTCCATGGCCTCGTCGTCCTTGATGTACTGCTCCTGCTTGCCCTTCTTGACCTTGTACAGCGGCGGCTGGGCGATGTAGATGTAGCCGCGCTCGATCAACTCCGGCAACTGACGGAAGAAGAAGGTCAGCAGCAGGGTACGGATGTGCGAGCCGTCGACGTCAGCATCGGTCATGATGATGATGTTGTGATAGCGCAGCTTGTCGATGTTGTACTCTTCGCGACCGATACCGCAGCCCAGCGCGGTGATCAGCGTGCCGACCTCCTGGGACGAGATCATCTTGTCGAAGCGGGCCTTCTCGACGTTGAGGATCTTGCCCTTGAGCGGCAGGATGGCCTGGGTCCGGCGGTTGCGGCCTTGCTTGGCCGACCCACCCGCAGAATCACCCTCGACCAGGTACAGTTCGGAAAGGGCAGGGTCCTTTTCCTGGCAGTCGGCCAGTTTGCCCGGCAGGCCGGCGATGTCCAGCGCGCCTTTGCGGCGGGTCATCTCACGGGCCTTGCGCGCGGCTTCACGGGCACGGGCAGCGTCGAGCATCTTGCCGACCACGGCCTTGGCTTCGTTCGGGTTTTCCAGCAGGAAGTCGGAGAAGTACTTGCCCATCTCCTGTTCCACAGCGGTCTTGACCTCGGACGAGACCAGCTTGTCCTTGGTCTGCGAGCTGAACTTGGGGTCCGGAACCTTGACCGAAATGATCGCGGTCAGGCCTTCACGAGCATCGTCACCGGTGGTAGCGACCTTGTGCTTCTTGGCCAAACCTTCCTGCTCGATGTAGTTGTTCAGGTTACGCGTCAGGGCGGAGCGGAAGCCCACCAGGTGCGTACCGCCATCGCGCTGTGGAATGTTGTTGGTGAAACACAACAGGTTCTCGTTGAAGCTGTCGTTCCACTGCAGGGCAATCTCGACACCCACGCCGTCGTCACGCTGGACGTTGAAGTGGAAAATCTGGTTCACGGCCGTCTTGTTGGTGTTCAGGTATTCGACGAAGGCACGCAGGCCGCCTTCGTACTTGAACATTTCCTCTTTGCCGGAGCGTTCGTCCTTGAGCAGGATGCCGACGCCAGAGTTGAGGAACGACAGCTCACGAATCCGCTTGGCCAGGATGTCCCAGCTGAAGTGGATGTTCTTGAAGGTTTCGGCCGAAGGCTTGAAGTGGATCTGGGTACCGGTGGTTTCGCTCTCGCCAACGATTTTCATCGGCTCTTGCGGCACGCCGTGCACGTAGGTCTGTTCCCAGAGCTTGCCGCTGCGACGCACGGTCAGTTGCAGCTGTTCGGACAGGGCGTTGACCACCGACACACCGACGCCGTGCAGGCCGCCAGAAACCTTGTAGGAGTTGTCGTCAAATTTACCGCCGGCGTGCAGCACGGTCATGATGACTTCGGCTGCCGAAACGCCTTCTTCTTTATGGACGTCTACCGGAATACCGCGGCCGTTGTCGCGCACGGTAATCGATTCGTCTGGGTGGATGATGATACTGATGTCGTCGCAATGGCCGGCCAGAGCTTCGTCGATCGAGTTATCAACCACCTCGAACACCATGTGGTGCAGACCGCTGCCATCGTCTGTATCGCCGATGTACATCCCGGGACGCTTGCGTACGGCATCCAGTCCTTTCAGCACCTTGATGCTGGAGGAGTCGTACGTTTGGTTTTCGCTCATGCAATCACTCCCGATGGTCGTGGGTCTGGGTGATACGGCCATGTTCCACGTGGAACACGGCAACTGGCGTTTCCGTCTGCCAGTCATCGATCAATAATTCGTGATCTACACAGGTGATGAACACCTGGCAGCGTAAGTCTTCAAGCAAGCGACAAAGCGCGCGGCGGTGGTGGTCATCCAGTTCGGAGGGCAGGTCATCCACCAGGTAGATGCACTGTCCTCGACGCGCCTGGCTGACGAGGTGGCCTTGCGCAATGCGCAGGGCACAGACCACCAGCTTCTGCTGACCGCGGGACAAGATGTCGGCCGCGTTGTGGGCTCCGAGTCTCAGGCGCAGATCTGCGCGTTGGGGCCCGGCCTGGGTATGGCCTATCTGCCGATCGCGCTGCAAGGAGGAGGCGAGCACCGTGCCCAGCTCTTTCTCCTTGTCCCAGCCGCGGTAGTAGCTCAGGGTCAGACCTTCGAGGTCGACCAGTTCGCTTAATGTCTTTTCAAAAACCGGTTTCAGGGCCTTGATGTAAGCGCGCCGGAATTCGTCGATTTCGTTGCTGGCCAGGCACAATTCCCGGTCCCATGCCACTTGCGAAGCGGTGTCAAGTGTACCATGCCGCAGCCATGAGTTTCGCTGCCGCAGGGCTTTCTGCAGGCGCTGCCAAGTGGCCATGAAGCGAGGTTCCACGTGGAACACACCCCAGTCCAGAAACTGCCTGCGGATCTTGGGAGCCCCTTCCAGCAACCGGAAGCTGTCCGGGTTGATCAACTGCAGTGGCAGGGTTTCGGCGAGTTGGGCCGTGCCTCGTGCATTCTGACCATCGATACGAATCTGGAATTCACCCTGACGGTCACGAGAAATGCCCAGGTTGCTATGGCCGCCTTCAATCAGTTCGACCTGACCGAATACCGTGCAACTGGGCTGTTCATACTGGATGACGGGCAGCAGCCGGTTACTGCGAAACGAACGTGCCAGCCCCAACAGGTGCACGGCTTCCAGCACGCTGGTTTTGCCACTGCCGTTGGCGCCGTGGAGTATGTTGATACGCGGAGAGGGGGAGAAGGTCACCGGGTGCAGATTGCGCACCCCGGTGACCGAGACGCGACTGAGAGACATCAGGCTGCGCTATGCATCAGAGGGTCACAGGCGCATCGGCATGACGACATAGGCCGAGTCGTCATTGTCGGACTCTTGCACCAGGGCGCTGCTGTTGGAGTCGGACAGGATCAGACGCACCTGCTCGGTGGTCATCACACCCAGTACGTCCAGCAGGTAACTGACGTTGAAGCCGATTTCCAGTGAGTCGCCGTTGTACTCGACACCGATTTCTTCTTCGGCTTCTTCCTGTTCGGGGTTGTTGGCCTGGATCTTCAGCTGACCACTGGCCAGTTGCAGACGAATGCCACGGTACTTTTCGTTGGACAGGATCGCGGTGCGGCTGAACGCTTCACGCAACGCCTGACGGTCGCCCAGTACCAGCTTGTCGCCACCCTTGGGCAGCACACGCTCGTAGTCCGGGAATTTGCCGTCGACCAGTTTGGAGGTGAAGGTGAATTCACCGGTGGTGGCGCGAATGTGGTGCTGGCCCAGCACGATGCTGACAATGCCGTCCTGCTCGGTGAGCAGGCGGGCCATCTCCAGAATGCCCTTGCGCGGTACGATGACCTGGTGACGATCGGCCTGGCCGATCTCGGCAGCCATCGAGCACATGGCCAGACGGTGACCATCAGTGGCGACGGCACGCAGTACACCGCTGTTGACCTCCAGCAACATGCCGTTGAGGTAATAGCGCACATCCTGCTGGGCCATGGCGAAACTGGTGCGCTCGATCAGGCGACGCAGCTTGCTTTGCACCAGGTCGAAGGTCAGCGAGCCCGGGCCTTCTTCGACGGTCGGAAAGTCGTTGGCCGGCAAGGTCGACAGGGTGAAACGGCTGCGACCGGCCTTGACCAGCAACTTCGACTCTTCGAGCTTGATGTCGATCAGAACGTCGTTGGGCAGGCTTTTGCAGATGTCCATCAGCTTGCGCGCCGGCACGGTGATTTCACCGGGCTCGGCAGGCTCTTCCAGTTGGACGCGGCCAACCAGTTCCACTTCAAGGTCGGTGCCGGTCAGCGACAGTTGCTGACCCTGAACGACCAGCAGCACGTTGGAAAGCACCGGCAAGGTCTGGCGGCGTTCGACTACGCCGGCGACCAATTGCAGGGGTTTCAACAGGGCTTCGCGTTGAATGGTGAAATGCATGGTCTAGTCCCTTGCCTCGATAAACTGCACTGGCATCATCATGTGGTCAATGTACGCAGCAGGTTCTTGTAGTCCTCGCGGATATCCGCGTCGGATTCCTTGAGTTCGTTGATCTTGCGGCAAGCGTGCAACACCGTGGTGTGGTCACGCCCGCCAAACACGTCGCCGATCTCCGGCAGACTGTGGTTGGTCAGTTCCTTGGACAGTGCCATGGCCACCTGACGGGGGCGGGCGACCGAACGGGAACGACGCTTGGACAACAGATCGGAGATCTTGATCTTGTAGTACTCGGCCACCGTGCGCTGGATGTTGTCGACACTCACCAGCTTGTCCTGCAAGGCCAGCAGGTCCTTGAGCGATTCACGGATCAGCTCGATGGTGATGTCGCGGCCCATGAAGTGCGAGTGGGCAATGACCCGCTTGAGCGCGCCTTCCAGTTCACGAACGTTGGAGCGAATACGCTGGGCGATGAAGAAGGCCGCATCGTGCGGCAGCTCGACCTTGGCCTGGTCGGCTTTTTTCATCAGGATCGCCACGCGGGTCTCAAGCTCGGGCGGCTCGACCGCAACGGTCAGGCCCCAGCCGAAACGCGACTTGAGACGTTCTTCCAGGCCTTCGATTTCCTTGGGATAGCGGTCACTGGTAAGAATGACCTGCTGGCCGCCTTCAAGCAGTGCGTTGAAGGTATGGAAAAACTCTTCCTGGGAACGCTCTTTACGGGCGAAGAACTGGATGTCATCGATCAGCAGCGCATCGACCGAACGATAGAAGCGCTTGAACTCGTTGATCGCGTTGAGCTGCAACGCCTTGACCATGTCGGCCACGAAGCGCTCGGAGTGCAGGTACACGACCTTGGCGTTCGGGTTCTTCTTGAGCAGGTGATTGCCCACCGCGTGCATCAAGTGCGTCTTGCCCAGGCCCACGCCGCCATAAAGAAACAGCGGGTTGTAGCCATGCTTGGGGTTGTCGGCCACCTGCCAGGCCGCGGCCCGGGCCAGTTGGTTCGACTTGCCCTCGACGAAGTTCTCGAAGGTAAAGGTGCGGTTCAGGTAGCTGGTGTGCTTGAGCGCACCCTCGACCTGCACGGTACGCCCTTCGGCGCGCACAGGCGCCTGCTGGCTGGCGGCGCCGGCCAGGGGATCGAAGCTGTCACGCGAAGGCTCGTCGCTTTCAGCCTGGCGCACCGGTGCCGGTGCCGGCGTGGTGATCACCGCCGGTGCACTGTTGACCGGTGCAGGGCTGGCTGGCGAGCCCTGGGCCGCTGCAGCCGCCGCGGCCAGAGGCGCGTTGGGTGCCGCACGGGGCGCCGAGCTGCGCTTGCTGCCTATTAATAAGGAAAGCGCAGGCGCCATGCCCTGACCGTGCTCGCCAATGAGTTCGAGCAGGCGGCCCAGGTACTTTTCATTGACCCAGTCGAGCACGAAGCGGTTGGGTGCATAGACGCGCAACTCGCTGCCTTCGGCTTCGACCTGTAGCGGGCGGATCCAGGTGTTGAATTGCTGGGCCGGCAGCTCATCGCGCAAAAGCTCCACGCACTGCTGCCAAAGTTCCACTGACACGGATATCCCCTGAGTTGAAAGCCGCTAAGGCAAAAACAGCGGCCATTGTAGCGATCACCGACCGACTTATCCACATGTAGGTGGCCGCACCGTCTTTTATCCAAAAAATTTATCCCCTTCGATTGCTGAAAATCTCAACACTTAAGCCCTGTGGATAACCGCCCTTCAGGTCTTTGCATAAGTAGGGGGTCAAGCCTGTGCATAACCTGCCTGTGGATAAAAATCACTTTAATACACAGCTTATCCGGAGGCGCAGCACAGCCAGAGCACCGCTTCTCGACAACCTTTTGAAACGCTGTACACCACGTAACAAAAGGCTTACAGGAGGTTATCCACAGATAAGGGGGTGCGTAAGAGTAACAGCTGTATCAAAAAAGCTTTATAAAAAGACTTCTTGTTTCTATAACGACGCAGGCTTTACAGCTCACCGCTGAAACCTGGTGGACAGCACGCAGCATCTTTATAGAGAACTCGTTGAAGTAAACGCTGGTTGGAAATTGACCTATCCGCTTGCTTTCTCTAGAATCGCCGGTCTCTTAAAACGGGGGCCATTCCGGCCCGTTGTCGACGAACCAGGTAACACGCCATGAAACGTACTTTCCAACCCAGCACTATCAAGCGCGCCCGCACTCACGGTTTCCGTGCCCGCATGGCCACCAAAAACGGCCGCGCCGTTCTGTCGCGTCGTCGTGCCAAAGGCCGTAAGCGTCTGGCCGTCTGATTCTCCGGTACAGGTGGTGAGTCAGGACTACGGTCGGGAAAAGCGTCTGCTTACCCCCCGGCATTTCAAGGCAGTCTTTGACTCCCCCACCGGCAAGGTTCCGGGAAAAAATCTCCTGATCCTTGCACGCGACAACGACCTTGATCATCCCCGTCTCGGGCTTGTGATCGGTAAGAAGAGCGTCAAGCTCTCGGTTGAGCGCAATCGCCTGAAACGCCTGATCCGCGAATCGTTTCGCCTGCACCAGGACAACCTGGTCGGCTGGGACATCGTGATCGTCGCGCGTAAAGGGCTGGGTGACCTGGGTAATCCAGAACTGACCCAGCATTTTGGCAAGCTCTGGAAGCGTCTGGCACGCAGCCGGCCTGTGACTCCAGAGAAAACCGAACCTGCAGGGGTGGACAATCCTGATGCGTAAACTGGCACTCGTTCCGATCCAGTTCTATCGCTATGCCATCAGCCCATTGATGGCCAGTCATTGTCGTTTCTACCCCACTTGCTCCTGCTACGCCCTGGAAGCCATTGAACATCATGGCGTTCTGCGCGGCGGCTGGCTGACCCTCAGACGATTAGGTCGCTGTCATCCGTGGAATCCCGGTGGCTATGATCCGGTTCCACCCGTTCCCTCCCGATCTTCTTCGATGGCCGAGTAATCATGGATATTAAACGCACGATCCTGATCGGCGCCCTGGCAATCGTGACCTATGTCGGCGTTCTGAAATGGAACGAAGACTACGGCCAGGCTGCTTTGCCGACCCCGACTGTTGCTGCTACCACTACCAATGCCGATGTACCGGCTGCCGCCACCGATGGTGCCGCGAACGCTGATGTACCGACTGCGGCCGGAGCCACTGCGGCGCCTGTCGAAACCCCTGTTGCAGTCAGCAAGGATCTGATCAAAATCAGCACAGACGTGCTCGATCTGGCCATCGATCCAGTCGGTGGTGACGTTGTCCAGCTGCGTTTGCCGCTGTACCCACGTCGTCAGGACCGTCCGGAAATCCCGTTTCAACTGTTCGATAACGGGGGCGAACGTCTTTTTCTGGCACAAAGTGGCCTGACCGGCACCAACGGTCCGGATGCACGTGCTACCGGTCGTCCGGTTTATTCGTCGACCCAGAAGAGTTATCAACTGGCTGACGGCCAGAATGAACTGGTCGTCGACCTGAAATTCTCGGAAAACGGCGTCAATTACACCAAGCGTTTTACTCTGGACCGCGGCCTTTACGATCTGAAGGTCACCTACCTTGTGGATAACCAGAGCGCACAGCCCTGGTCGGGTAACCTGTTTGGCCAGTTGAAGCGTGATGCCAGCTCGGATCCATCGTCGACGACCGCCACCGGCACCGCCACTTACCTGGGCGCTGCCCTGTGGACACCTTCGGAGCCGTACAAGAAAGTGTCGATGAAGGACATCGACAAGGGTCAGGTGCGTGAAACCGTGCAAGGCGGCTGGGTGGCCTGGCTGCAGCACTACTTCGTGACTGCCTGGATCCCCGAGTCCAATGTCAGCAATGCCATGCAGACCCGCAAGGACAGCCAAGGCAACTACATCATCGGCTTCACCAGCCCGACTGTGACCGTAGCGCCTGGTGCGCAAGGCCAGACCGGCGCCACGCTGTATGCCGGTCCGAAAAGCCAGGCGGTGCTCAAAGAGTTATCCCCAGGCCTGGAACTGACAGTCGACTACGGCATTCTGTGGTTCATTGCCCAGCCGATCTTCTGGCTGCTGCAACATATCCACGCCGTGCTCGGTAACTGGGGCTGGTCGATCATTGTCCTGACCATGCTCATCAAGGGTCTGTTCTTCCCGCTGTCGGCCGCCAGCTACAAGTCCATGGCGCGCATGCGCACCGTGGCACCGAAGCTGGCTGCGCTGAAAGAACAGTTCGGTGACGATCGCCAGAAGATGTCCCAGGCGATGATGGAGCTGTACAAGAAAGAGAAGATCAATCCGCTGGGTGGATGCTTGCCGATTCTCGTGCAGATGCCAGTGTTCCTGGCGCTCTACTGGGTACTGCTGGAAAGCGTCGAGATGCGCCAGGCCCCGTGGATCCTGTGGATCACCGACCTGTCGATCAAGGATCCGTTCTTCATCCTGCCGATCATCATGGGCGCGACCATGTTCATCCAGCAGCGTCTGAACCCGACACCACCGGACCCGATGCAGGCCAAGGTGATGAAAATGATGCCGATCATCTTCACCTTCTTCTTCCTCTGGTTCCCGGCCGGTCTGGTGCTGTACTGGGTTGTGAACAACACCCTGTCGATCCTGCAACAGGCCTACATCACACGTAAGATCGAAGCGGCTTCCAAGAAAGCAGTCGTCTGATCTAACCTTGTGAACAAGTTGTACAAGACGCCCCCTCGTGGGGCGTTTTGCTATCTGTCAGTTTTTCAGGAGTCGCCATGAACGCCCCTCGTGAGACCATCGCTGCCATCGCCACTGCCCAGGGCCGGGGAGGCGTCGGCATCGTGCGTGTGTCCGGTCCGCTGGCCGGCAAGGCCGCACGCGCCATCACCGGCCGCGAACTCAAGCCACGCTATGCCCATTACGGTCCGTTCGAAGACGCACACGGGCAGGTGCTGGACGAAGGCATCGCCCTGTATTTTCCCGGCCCGAATTCATTCACCGGTGAAGATGTACTGGAGCTCCAAGGCCACGGCGGGCCTGTGGTGCTGGACATGCTGCTGCAACGCTGTGTGCAACTGGGGTGCCGCCTGGCACGACCCGGTGAATTCAGCGAACGGGCATTCCTCAACGACAAGCTTGACCTGGCACAGGCTGAAGCCATCGCCGACCTGATCGAGGCCAGCTCGGCCCAGGCTGCCCGCAATGCGCTGCGCTCGCTGCAGGGGGCATTCTCCCAGCGTGTGGATAAACTCACCGAGCTGTTGATCGGCCTGCGCATGTACGTGGAAGCAGCCATCGACTTTCCCGAGGAGGAAATCGACTTCCTGGCCGATGGCGTTGTGCTGGGCAAGCTTGATGGCGTGCGCGAGATGTTATCCACAGTCGTGCGCGAAGCCGGGCAGGGTGCCTTGCTGCGGGACGGCATGAACGTGGTGATCGCCGGTCGGCCAAATGCCGGCAAGTCCAGCCTGCTTAATGCGCTGGCCGGGCGTGAAGCGGCGATCGTGACCGACATTGCCGGAACGACTCGCGATGTGTTGCGTGAACATATCCACATCGACGGCATGCCACTGCACGTGGTCGACACCGCCGGTTTGCGCAACACCGAGGATCAGGTGGAGATGATCGGTGTGCAGCGTGCCCTCAAGGCGATTGGCGAGGCTGACCGCATCCTGCTGGTGGTCGACGCGACGGCACCCGAAGCGAGCGACCCGTTTGCCCTGTGGCCGGAATTTCTCGAAGAGCGTCCAGACCCGGCCAAAGTTACCCTGATCCGTAACAAGGCAGACCTGAGCGGCGATGCGGTCAGGCTTGAAACCAGCGACGACGGTCATGTCACCATCAGCCTCAGCGCCAAGGCGGCAGGCACCGGCCTGGATCTGCTGCGAGAGCACCTCAAGGCCTGCATGGGTTATCAACAGACATCGGAAAGCAGCTTCAGCGCCCGTCGCCGCCACCTGGATGCGCTGCACCGCGCCAGCCGCTTCCTGGAGCACGGCCGTGCACAGCTGACCCTGGCGGGCGCCGGCGAACTACTGGCCGAAGACCTGCGCCATGCACAGCAAGCCTTGGGCGAGATCACCGGAGCGTTCAGCTCCGATGACTTGCTGGGCAGGATCTTTTCCAGTTTCTGCATCGGCAAGTAGCCGTACGCGACCACACCCAGACGGTGTGTGGATAAACAGCGGCCGCAACGGCCGTTGTTTCACAACAGAAATTGTCCACAGCCCCACGATTATCATCCGATCTCTTCTTGCACACCGGCAGCAGGTTCTGCCGGCGAAGCGCTGTGGACAGAAATCCTGTCTGCCGCCTTGACGACGCTCCAGGGCGGAGCACTGTCACGCAGCAAACCTGGGACCGGTGGGAGACGGCTTGCCGGGGCCCGCTTGCCGGTGATCGGTTGCGCAGCAGATGTGTTTCATCAATTGCCTTGAGCGCTCCGCGCTCAATCGCCGGCAAGCCGCCTCCCACAAGGCATGGGGATTAAACTAAATAAAATCAATAAGTTATTTTGTCTTTGATGAGCGTGCGCTTTGTGAATTTGACCGAAAAGACATGAATTTTGTGGATAATCCTTTAAATTCAGCTAGTTAATTTTCTTTGACACAATTTAATACCGCTCATTCCAAGTTACCCACAAGCCCGTCAGCCCCCGGATAACGGGGCTCTCAGGCATTTACCGGACTGACATCTCCTTTTTCAGCTCTTCCAGCACCCGTGGAAAGGTCTTGAAGCCCTCGGCTTCCAGAAAATGCCCGCCCTCCGGCAGTGAAACAAACCGCGCTTCGAGTCTTTTCGCCAAGGCTGCGCTTACCGCATGCGGCACCACCACGTCATTTCGTGCGGCAATCACCACACGGTTGTGGGTAAGTTGAATCAGCTTGCGGTAATCCAGGTCAGGCCGGATAAAGCCGTCGATTTGTGGAATGTTCGGCAGGCGGTCATTGAAACCGGATACCAGCACATAGCCGCCCACTGTGGATAAGTCCTTGCACGTCGCCAGGTACTGCAACAGCGCAATGCTGCCCAGACTGTGTGTCACAAACCACGAATGTTCGTCCGGGTGCGGTATCTGCGCCTGCAGAGCCTGTTGCCACTGTTGTGGCTGTGGGTTGACGGCGGGAGACAGCTCGACGATCGACACACGGGTGCCGGTTTCTTCGAGGCGTTGCTTCAACCAGGCAAACCAGTGGTCGTCGGGCGTGGCGCGATAGCCATGGACGATATAGACATGTGCCGCCTGTTCGGCGGCGAGAGCAATGGGCGTCAGCGTCAGCAGCACCGCTGCGAGCAGGCGTTTGAATCGAGATCTGTGGATAAACACAACAGCTCCTGAGCAGGTCGGGGTGTCATTAACTTAGCACTCCGACCTCTCAGGCACAGGCCTACCAGTTATACGAAACCGTCCCCAACACGGTGCGGCTGTCACCCCAGTAGCAGCGACCGGCGTCGTTGCAACCTGACACGTACTCCTTGTCGAACAGGTTGCGGGCGTTCAGATCCACCGACCAGTGGCGGTCGACCTGATAACCAATGGCGGCATCCACCAGCGTGACGTCGCCGGAATCGAGCCGGCCGTACAGGCTCGGTTGCGTGTAGGCGAAAGTACTGTCGAAGTAGCGCACGCCGCCGGCGATCGACAGGCCGTTCAATGCGCCGTCCAGGAAGCGGTACTTGGTCCAGACCGAAGCCTGGTTGCGTGGTACCCCGGTCACCTGATGATCCTCGATCAGCGAGCCTGGAGCATCCTTGGTCACCCGGGCATCGGTGTAGGTGTAGGCGGCGGTGAGGTTCAGGTGGCGGGTGATATCGCTGTTGATCTCCAGCTCCACGCCCTTGGCCCGGCTTTCGCCGATTTGCCGGTAGGTGGACGTGGTGGCGTCCAGATAGGTGTCATCTTCCTTGCGCAGGTCGAAAACGGACGCGGTCATCGCTGTATTCCAGCCGGCCGGCTCGTATTTCACACCCACTTCGATCTGCGAGCTGGTGATCGGGTCCAGCGGCGCGCCGCCATTGGAGATCTGCTGCACCGGTACAAAGGCGGTCGAATAGCTGGCATAAGGGGTCAGGCCATTGTCGAAGCGGTACATCAGGCCGGTCTGCCAGGTGAACTTGTGGTCATGGCCATTGATATCGCCGGTAGGCGCCAGCTTGTTGCGAAAATCGCTTTCAACCCAGTCCTGGCGACCGCCCAGCAGGAAGATCCAGTTGTTCCAGGTGCTTTGCATCTGGGTGTAGACACCCTGCATCTGCTGACCGAGCAACGTGTTCTGCACGGCAATGGCGGTTATCGGATCACCTGCATAGACCGGATCGAAAATGTTGATCTGCCCGGCAAAACCGGCGTCCCAGTCCTGGCTGAATGAAGTACGGTCGTAGCTGGCGCCCACCAGCCAGGTGTTATCCACAGCGCCGGTGCTGAATTTGCCTTCCAGCTGGTTATCCAGCGAGTACACCATCGACTTGTTGCCCCGGTCGTAGGCAGTGACATTCAACTGGGTGCCGAAGCCTGCGTTGTTCAGACTGCCCGGCCAGGTCTCATGGCGATTGATACGCGATTGTTGATAACGCGAGTTCTGCCGGAATTGCCAGTCTTCGTTGAAGCTGTGGATAAATTCATAGCCCAGGCTCCAGGTTTCGCGCTCGAAGGTGTTCCAGCCGGGGACGCCCAGCATGGTGTCCTTGTCGAGCTTGCCATTGGGGTTATCCAGCAGGGTGCCGGCGGCCGGCAAGCCCAGTTCCATATTGGTGTGGTCTTTCTGGTAATGGCTGAGCAGGGTCAACTGGTTGGCGTCGTCGAAATTGAGGGTCAGGGACGGCGCGATGTACAGGCGATCATCCGGCACATGGTCAGTCTGGGTATCCGCCTTGCGCCCCAGCATCACCACCCGGCCCTGGACCGTGGCACTGTCGTTAAGGGGACCGGAGATATCCACAGCCAGTTGCCGCCGGTTATTGGAGCCGTAACTCAGTTGTACCTCACCTTTGGGGGTAGCGGTGGGGCGCTTGCTGACCAGGTTCACCAGACCGCCGGGCGCATTCTCGCCGTACAGGATCGAGGACGGCCCGCGGAAGATTTCTACCCGCTCCAGCCCATACGTGTCGGTGGTGGTGTCATAGCGATTGCCTTGCACACGCAGCCCGTCGCGCAGCAAGCCATAGCCGTAGTCGGTGGCGTTAAAGCCGCGGATGAAGAACAGGTCGCCCGCCAGGCCATCGCCGGCCGCAAAAGGCGGGGCGAAAATGCCTGGCACATAGCCGAGCACTTCGGTAAGCGTCTGGGCTTTCTGGTCCTTGATGCGCTGTTCGGTCACCACCGATACCGAGCGCGGTGTCTCGCTCAACAGTGTGCTGGTCTTGGTCCCGGCACGGCTGGCGCCGGCCTTGTAACCGCTGTCGCTGGCGCTGTCCCGGACAAACGGGTCGACACCGCTGCCACTGATACGGGTCTCGTCCAGCGTCATCGCGCCGGTGGCTGGCAGCGCCTGCAGCGTATAGCTGCCAGGCGCCTGAGACACGGCCTGCAGCCCCGAACCCTGCAGCAACCGGGCAAAGCCCTGGTCCACCGAGAACTCGCCTTGCAGACCTGCTGTACGACGGCCTGCGGTCTGGGCCGGAGAGAATGACAGGATGACATTGGCCTGGGCTGCAAACTGGCTCAAGGCGTTATCCACAGGCCCTGCGGCCACAGCAAAGCGTTGCACGGTCATTGCAGGCTGAGCCTGGACCTGGCAGGCCAGCAGTGGATAAATCACGGCGCCGCCGATCAACAGGCTGTAAGCGATACAGTGCCTGGACAGCGGTTGGCGAACATAGGACGGAATCGGAGCGAAGCGCATGACGTGTGACCCTGAAAATGGCAAGGATTCGCGTTGATCGCGATTATCAGCAGGGCCGTGTCAGGTTCAAAAAAGATCACCCTGCTTGCAAAAAATGTTCAGGGACGCTCAAGCGCTGTAACTGACCGATACCCAATAAGGTGTAAACCAGCGCACGGTGATGGGCTGGCTGGCCTGCAGGTTGGCCAGTACCGCCTCAAGCGCATCCAGGCGAAAGGTACCGGACACCCGCAGACTGGCAGCGCGCTCGTCACAGCGCATGACGCCATGACGGTAACGGCCCAGTTCGGCCAGCACATCCCCCAGCCGGGCATCGAGCACGATCAAGCGGCCTTCGACCCAGGCCACCTGCGCAGGCTGATACTTGTCCACAGCCCCGATGGTGCGAGTATCGAATGCCGTGCATTCTCCGGCCTTGAGCACGGCGACTTTATCCACCGCCGCCTCGGGATGGATGCGCACACTGTCCTCCAGCACGCCCACCTCGGTCCGCGCCGAACGCTGGCGCACACTGAAGAGCGTGCCCAGGGCCTGAATGGATCCGTGTTGCGTCACCACCCGCAAAGGCCGCTGATCACCGCGTTTGCCGGTGCGCACCAGGATCTCCCCGCTGCGCAGATGCATCAGCCGCTGCCTGGCATCGAAGCGTATATCGAGCGCCGTGTCGGTATTGAGGTCGACCCGGCTACCGTCGGCCAGCTCGATCCGGCGTTGCTGGCCTGTGCCGGTGCGGTAGTCGGCCCAGTTATCCACCGCGTCTTGTGCCTGCCAGCCAACAAGGCCTGCAGCGGGAAGCAGCAACAACAACTTGAGCACCTGACGGCGTTGGCCACTGGCCGACAAGGCCTGGCGGGTTGCCTGGCCGGGCAGGGTGCCCAGGCTGCGCTGCAAAAGCTCCATCTGCTGCCAGGCGACCTGATGCGCCGGATCGCTGGCCAGCCAGCGCAGCCAGGCCTGGCGCTGCGCATTGTCAGGCGGCTCGGACTGAAACTGCACGTACCAGGTGGCCGCCGCTTCAAGCACCCGACGCTCGACCGGACTGGCCATTACAGCGTTGCCATCAGTACGGAGCATTCGGTCAAGGCACGGATCATGTGCTTCTTGATGCTGCTCAGGGACAGCCCCAACTGATCGGCCACCTGTTGGTAAGTCAGGCCGTCGACCTGGGTCATCATGAAAATCCTGCGCGTGCGTGCGCCCAGGCCAGCCAGGGTCTTGTCCACAGCCATCAGGGTTTCAATGATCACCGCCTTGTCTTCTTCGCTGATCGCTACTGCTTCGGGTCGGGCCGCCATGCTTTGCAGCCACGCCTGCTCGATGGTGCGGCGTCGATAGCGATCAATGACCAGGCCGCGGGCAATGGTCGTCAGGTAATCGCGGGGCTCACGAATATCGGCTGCATTGCGGGCAGCCAGGATGCGCACAAAGGTGTCATGGGCCAGATCAGCCGCATCGCAGGTGTTGGACAGCTTGCCCTTGAGCCAGCCATACAGCCACGAGTGGTGCTGTTCATAGATCGACTGAACCGCTGCCGTATGGGAAGGAGAGGGCATGAGGGGGATTCTGAGCCAGTGAATGATAATCGCTATTATTCATTCACGACCGGGGCTACGACAAGGGTCCTTTTTCATGACGAGCTCACAGATTTTCGTGATGTTCTTCAAAAAAAGTTATCCACATGGAAAAAAATCATCGAAAGCGCCTGTTTCCGGGCACTTGAGAAGCATGAACAGAGTATTTCAGCTGCCTGTGCATGCATAAATAAGCCCTGTGCATAACCCGCCTTCAGCCCGGTTGATAAGCAGGCTCGAAAACTGGGCACAACTGCCCCTGTGGACAAATCGTACTTTAATCCACAGGCCAAACAGAGTTATCCAAAGCCCCCAGAGGTACATGAACACAGACTTTTGAAACGCTGTACACATTGTAAAACGTGGCTTACAGAGATCTATCCACAGAAAGGTGCCTCAGTAACATAAGCATTAAAAACAAGGTTTTAAAAGATTTCTTTCTTTCTAATTTTTTTACACATCCCGCCTTTTTGCACAGCTGGTCATTTTTTGTTCAACGGGTTTCATTCAGGTGGGTGAAGTCCCTATACTTGTCAGCTATCCCGATTTTTCATCTACAACAGGCACGAGGTGCGTGGTGGATTTCCCTTCCCGTTTTGAAGTGATCGTCATCGGTGGCGGTCATGCCGGTACCGAGGCGGCACTGGCCTCGGCACGCATGGGCGTTAAAACGCTGCTGTTGACGCACAACGTGGAAACCCTTGGGCACATGAGCTGCAACCCTGCCATTGGTGGCATCGGTAAAAGCCATCTGGTCAAGGAAATCGATGCCCTCGGCGGCTCGATGGCTGTGGCCACGGACATGGCCGGTATTCAGTTCCGTGTGCTCAACAGTCGCAAGGGTCCAGCCGTACGTGCCACCCGCGCCCAGGCCGACCGGGCCATCTACAAGGCCGTCATCCGCGAAATCCTGGAAAACCAGCCCAACCTGTGGATTTTCCAGCAGTCCTGCGACGACCTGATCGTCGAGCAGGACCAGGTGCGTGGCGTCGTGACCCAGATGGGCCTGCGTTTTCTTGCCGATTCAGTGGTGCTGACCACCGGCACCTTTCTGGGCGGGCTGATTCATATCGGTTTGCAGAACCATTCCGGTGGCCGTGCCGGTGATCCACCGTCGATTGCCCTGGCCCACCGCATGCGTGAACTGCCGCTGCGCGTCGGGCGCCTGAAGACCGGTACGCCACCGCGTATCGATGGCCGCTCGGTCGACTTTTCGGTCATGAGCGAACAGCCGGGCGACACGCCGATTCCAGTGATGTCGTTCATCGGCAACAAGGAACAGCACCCGCGGCAGGTCAGTTGCTGGATCACGCACACCAATACGCGGACCCACGAGATCATCGCCGCCAACCTGGATCGCTCGCCGATGTATTCCGGTGTGATCGAAGGTGTCGGCCCGCGCTATTGTCCGTCGATCGAAGACAAGATCCATCGCTTTGCCGACAAGCAGAGCCACCAGGTGTTCATCGAGCCCGAAGGCCTGAACACCCACGAGCTGTACCCCAACGGTATCTCGACGTCCTTGCCGTTTGACGTGCAATTGCAGGTGGTGCGTTCGATCCAGGGCATGGAAAACGCCCATATCGTGCGTCCCGGCTATGCGATCGAGTACGACTACTTCGATCCGCGTGACCTCAAGTACAGCCTGGAAACCAAAGTCATCGGCGGCCTGTTCTTCGCCGGGCAGATCAACGGCACCACCGGCTACGAAGAAGCTGGCGCCCAGGGCCTGCTGGCCGGAACCAACGCCGCCTTGCGTGCGCAGGGCAAGGAAAGCTGGTGCCCGCGCCGCGACGAGGCGTACCTGGGCGTGCTGGTCGATGACCTGATTACCCTGGGCACCCAGGAACCGTACCGGATGTTCACCTCCCGGGCCGAGTACCGCCTGATCCTGCGCGAAGACAACGCCGACCTGCGCCTGACCGAAAAAGGGCGTGAGCTGGGTTTGATCGACGATGCCCGCTGGGCGGCGTTCTGCACCAAGCGCGAAAGCATCGAGCGCGAAGAACAGCGCCTGAAAAGTACCTGGGTACGCCCTGGTACCGAGCGCGGTGATGCGATTGCCGAACGTTTCGGCACACCGTTGACCCACGAATACAACCTGCTCAACCTGCTGACCCGCCCGGAAATCGACTACGCCAGCCTGGTGGCGCTGACCGGGGAAGGTTGCAGCGATCCACAAGTGGCCGAGCAGGTCGAGATCAAGACCAAATACGCCGGTTACATCGAACGGCAACAAGACGAAATCGCCCGGCTGCGCGCCAGCGAAGACACGCGCCTGCCTGTGGATATCGACTACGTGTCGATTTCCGGATTGTCCAAGGAAATCCAGTCCAAGCTGGGGATAACTCGTCCTGAGACCCTGGGCCAGGCTTCGCGTATTCCCGGCGTCACGCCGGCAGCGATTTCCCTGCTGCTGATTCACCTGAAAAAACGCGGCGCAGGCCGTGAGCTGGAGCAAAGCGCTTGAGTGCCATGGTGACACCGCAACACGCCGAAGAATTATCCACAGGGGCACGTGAACTGGGCATCGAGCTCAGTGACAGTCAGCACAGCCAGTTGCTGGCCTATCTGGCCCTGTTGATCAAATGGAACAAGGCCTACAACCTCACGGCGGTGCGCAACCCTGACGAAATGGTGTCCAGACACCTGCTCGACAGCCTCAGCGTGGTGCCGTCTGTCATCGCATCGTCCGGCGATACGGCCACCATCGACGGCTCGCGCTGGCTGGATGTCGGTAGCGGCGGCGGCATGCCGGGCATTCCACTGGCGATCCTGTTTCCGCAGGCGCACATTGCGTTGCTCGACAGCAACGGCAAGAAAAGTCGTTTCCAGACCCAGGTCAAGCTGGAGCTGAAGCTGGACAACCTCGAGGTTATCCACAGCCGTGCCGAAACCTGGCAGCCTGCGGCGCCGTACACCGGGATCATTTCCCGGGCGTTCAGCAGTCTTGAGGATTTTGCCGGGTGGACACGTCACATGGGTGACACCCAAACACGCTGGCTGGCAATGAAAGGGCTGCATCCAAGTGAGGAACTGTTAGCATTGCCGACAGATTTTCGTCTCGATAGCGCTCGGGCCCTGGCCGTTCCAGGTTGCCAAGGCCAGCGCCATCTGCTGATACTGCGCCGCACGGCATGATTGGGAACACAAGCAAGAATGGCTAAGGTATTCGCAATAGCGAACCAGAAGGGTGGAGTGGGCAAGACCACCACCTGCATCAACCTCGCCGCGTCATTGGTCGCGACCAAGCGCCGCGTGCTGTTGATCGATCTCGATCCACAAGGCAATGCCACCATGGGCAGCGGTGTGGATAAACACACGCTGGAGCATTCGGTCTACGATCTGTTGATCGGCGAATGCGACCTGGCCCAGGCCATGCGGTTTTCCGAGCACGGTGGCTACCAGTTGCTGCCCGCCAACCGCGACCTGACGGCCGGTGAAGTGGTCCTGCTGGAAATGCAGATGAAGGAAAGTCGCCTGCGCAATGCGCTGGCGCCGATCCGCGAGAACTACGACTTCATTCTCATCGACTGCCCGCCGTCGCTGTCGATGCTGACGCTCAACGCCCTGGTGGCCGCCGATGGCGTGATCATCCCCATGCAGTGCGAGTACTTTGCCCTTGAAGGCCTGAGCGACCTTGTGGATAACATCAAGCGTATCGGCGAGCTGCTCAACCCGAACCTGAAGGTCGAAGGGCTGCTGCGCACCATGTACGATCCGCGCCTGAGCCTGAGCAACGATGTCTCGGCCCAGCTCAAGGAACATTTCGGTGACCTGCTCTACGACACCGTGATACCGCGCAACGTCCGTCTGGCCGAAGCGCCGAGTTTCGGCATGCCGGTACTCAGTTACGACAAGTCGTCACGTGGCGCGCTGGCCTACCTGGCCTTTGCCGGTGAGCTGGTCCGTCGTCAACGTCGCAGTCCAAAAGCTGCCAAGCCCGCCTGAGGAAACCATGGCCGTCAAGAAAAGAGGTCTCGGACGCGGGCTGGACGCACTGCTGAGCAGTCCGAACAGCATACCGACCATCCCGTTGCTGGAAGAACAGGCCAGCCAGATCGATCAGCGCGAGCTGCAGCACGTGCCCCTGGACAAGATCCAGCGCGGCAAGTACCAGCCGCGTCGTGACATGGATCCTGTGGCGCTGGAAGAACTGGCCCAGTCGATCCGTGCCCAGGGCGTGATGCAGCCGATCGTGATCCGTCCGATCGGCGACGACCGCTTTGAAATCATCGCCGGTGAACGCCGCTGGCGCGCGAGCCAGCAGGCCGGAGTCGAGACGATTCCGGCCATGGTCCGCGACGTGCCCGACGAAACGGCCATCGCCATGGCGCTGATCGAGAACATCCAGCGCGAGAACCTCAATTCGGTCGACGAGGCGATGGCACTGCAGCGGTTGCAGCAGGAATTCCAGCTGACCCAGCAACAGGTGGCCGATGCGGTCGGCAAGTCGCGGGTCAGCGTGGCCAACCTGCTGCGCCTGACCACCTTGCCGGACGTCATCAAGACCATGCTGTCGCATGGCGACCTGGAGATGGGACATGCCCGTGCATTGCTCGGTTTGCCTGAAGAACGGCAGGTCGAGGGGGCGCGACACGTTGTCGCACGGGGTCTGACAGTACGCCAGACCGAAGCGCTGGTCAGGCAGTGGTTGAGCAGTGCCCCGGAGCCGGTCGAAGCGACACGCCCCGATCCCGATATAAGTCGACTGGAACAGCGTCTGGCAGAGCGTCTGGGGTCTTCGGTGCAGATCCGCCACGGGCAGAAGGGCAAGGGTCAACTGGTGATCCGGTACAACTCGCTGGATGAGCTGCAGGGTGTCCTTGCCCACATCCGCTGAAACAATTGCGTTGTAGCGTGTAGTCGGAAATCAGTTCCTTGGAGTTGAACGAGGGCTGAACCGCCCCTATACTCTGCGCGCATTTTGTCGGCACAAATTATGCCAAGTTAACGATGATGGCGACCGACAACCGAGGAGCTATTGCGATGGAATCACGCAAGCCAGACCGCCTGCCGTTCCACCGCCTTGCGGTTTTCCCGGTTCTTTTGGCGCAGTTGATCGTCGTTCTGCTGGCTGCCTTGGCGCTGTGGCAGTGGAAGGGAGTCGTAGCCGGATATTCGGGGCTTTGTGGGGGCCTGATAGCGTGGCTGCCCAATGTGTATTTTGCTCACAAGGCATTCCGGTTCACCGGGGCCCGAGCCGCCAGAGCCATCGTCCGGTCTTTTTATGCCGGCGAGGCAGGCAAACTGATTTTGACGGCGGTGCTTTTCGCACTGACGTTCGCAGGGGTGAAACCATTGGCGCCACTGGCTGTATTTGGCGTGTTCATGTTGATCCAGGCGGTCAACTGGTTCGCACCCCTGCTGATGAGAACAAGACTTTCCAGACCTAAGGGCGTTTGAGGCAACCATGGCAGCAGAAACCGCTTCGGGCTATATCCAGCACCACTTGCAGAACCTGACCTTCGGTCGGCTCGCTGATGGCAACTGGGGCTTTGCCCACACCGCAGCAGAAGCAAAGGAAATGGGCTTTTGGGCCTTCCACGTCGATACACTCGGCTGGTCGGTCGCTTTGGGCGCCCTTTTCATTCTCATTTTCCGCATGGCCGCCAAGAAGGCCACATCCGGCCAGCCGGGTGCCTTGCAGAACTTCGTCGAAGTGCTGGTCGAGTTCGTCGATGGCAGCGTGAGGGACAGCTTCCATGGCCGCAGTGCCGTGATCGCGCCCCTGGCCCTGACCATCTTCGCCTGGGTGTTCATGATGAACGCCATCGACCTGGTGCCGGTGGACTGGATTCCGGTCCTGGCGGCCAAGATCAGCGGCAACGAGCACATCTTCTTCCGTGCCGTACCGACCACTGACCCGAACGCGACCCTGGGCATGGCCCTGTCGGTCTTCGCACTGATCATTTTCTACAGCATCAAGATCAAGGGCATCGGCGGCTTCATCGGCGAACTGACCCTGCACCCGTTCGGCAGCAAGAACGTCTTCGTTCAGGCGCTGCTGATCCCGGTGAACTTCCTGCTGGAGTTCGTGACCCTGATCGCCAAGCCAATCTCTCTGGCACTGCGTCTGTTCGGTAACATGTACGCCGGCGAACTGGTCTTCATCCTCATTGCCGTGATGTTCGGCGCCGGCCTGTTGTGGCTGAGCGGCCTGGGTGTCGTGCTGCAATGGGCCTGGGCGGTGTTCCACATCCTGATCATCACCCTGCAAGCCTTTATCTTCATGATGCTGACCATCGTCTACCTGTCGATGGCTCACGAAGATAACCACTAAGATCGCCTCGCGGCGTTTCTGAACCCTCTCGCTGCGGTGAGAGGGTGCCCGCGAGGGCTGATGTACTGACGATTCGTTTTATCGCTTCAAACTAAAAAACCTAACCAATACGACGTAAAAGTCGGGAGGAAAGATGGAAACTGTAGTTGGTCTTACCGCTATCGCTGTTGCACTGCTGATCGGCCTGGGCGCACTGGGTACTGCAATCGGCTTCGGTCTGTTGGGCGGTAAATTCCTGGAAGGCGCAGCTCGCCAGCCAGAAATGGTTCCAATGCTGCAAGTCAAGATGTTCATCGTCGCAGGCCTGCTCGACGCCGTGACCATGATCGGTGTTGGTATCGCTCTGTTCTTCACCTTCGCAAACCCCTTCGTTGGTCAACTCGCTGGCTAATCACTCGAGTCTTCGAGTTGATGGGTGGGATGGACAACGTAAGAGCGAGGTGTTGGCGTGAACATTAATGCAACCTTGATTGGCCAGAGCATTGCGTTCGCGATCTTTGTACTGTTTTGCATGAAGTATGTGTGGCCTCCGGTCATCACGGCTTTGCGCGAACGTCAGAAGAAGATCGCGGATGGATTGGACGCTGCCTCTCGAGCTGCTCGCGACCTGGAGCTGGCCCAAGAAAAGGCCGGTAACCAGTTGCGCGAAGCCAAGGCTCAAGCAGCCGAGATCATTGAGCAAGCCAAGAAGCGCGGCAACCAGATCGTCGACGAGGCCCGTGAACAGGCTCGTGTCGAGGCGGACCGTGTGAAGGCTCAGGCTCAGGCCGAGATCGAGCAAGAACTGAACAGTGTCAAGGACGCGCTGCGTGCCCAACTGGGTACCCTGGCCGTCAGTGGCGCCGAGAAGATCCTGGGCTCCACAATCGATCAAAACGCGCACGCAGAGCTGGTCAATAAACTGGCTGCTGAAATTTAAGCGAGGGCGATCATGGCAGAACTGACCACGTTGGCCCGACCTTACGCGAAGGCGGCCTTCGAGCACGCTCAGGCTCACCAGCAACTGGCCAATTGGTCAGCCATGCTCGGCCTGGCTGGTGCGGTGTCACAAGATGACACCATGCAGCGCCTGCTCAAGGCCCCGCGACTGACGAGCGCACAAAAGGCCGCCACTTTTATCGAAGTGTGCGGCGACAAGGTTGATGAGAAGGCACAGAATTTCATCAATGTCGTAGCCGAAAACGACCGTCTCCTGCTGTTGCCGGAGATTGCCGCCCTGTTCGAGCTGTACAAGGCTGAACAGGAAAAATCGGTAGACGTTGATGTGACCAGTGCATTCGCATTGAACCAAGAACAGCAAGACAAACTCGCCAAGGTTCTCAGTGCACGGCTCGGCCGGGAAGTGCGCCTGCATGCTGCGGAGGATGCCAGCCTTATCGGTGGCGTCGTTATCCGCGCCGGCGACCTGGTTATCGATGGCTCAGTTCGCGGCAAACTCGCGAAGCTGGCCGAAGCATTGAAATCTTGAGTTTGAAGGGGCAGCAGAGCAATGCAGCAACTCAATCCTTCCGAAATAAGTGAAATCATCAAGGGCCGCATCGATAAACTCGATGTAGCCTCCCAAGCCCGCAATGAAGGCACTGTCGTCAGCGTGTCTGACGGTATCGTGCGGATTCACGGTCTGGCCGACGTTATGTACGGCGAAATGATCGAGTTCCCTGGCGGCGTCTACGGCATGGCCCTGAACCTGGAGCAAGACTCCGTGGGTGCAGTGGTCCTGGGTGCGTACACCACCCTGGCCGAAGGCATGAGCGCCAAGTGCACCGGCCGCATCCTGGAAGTTCCTGTAGGTAAGGAACTGCTGGGTCGCGTTGTCGACGCACTGGGCAACCCGATCGACGGCAAGGGCCCGCTGAACAACACCGAGACCGACGCGGTCGAGAAAGTTGCTCCGGGCGTGATCTGGCGTAAGTCGGTAGACCAGCCTGTACAGACTGGCTACAAGGCTGTCGATGCCATGATCCCTGTCGGCCGTGGCCAGCGCGAGCTGATCATCGGTGACCGTCAGATCGGCAAGACCGCTCTGGCGATCGACGCGATCATCAACCAGAAAGACAGCGGCATTTTCTGCGTCTACGTTGCCATTGGTCAGAAGCAATCGACCATCGCCAACGTGGTTCGCAAGCTGGAAGAAAACGGCGCACTGGCCAACACCATCATCGTCGCGGCAAGCGCATCGGAATCGGCTGCTCTGCAGTTCCTGGCTCCGTACGCCGGTTGCACCATGGGTGAATTCTTCCGCGACCGCGGCGAAGATGCCCTGATCGTGTACGACGACCTGTCCAAGCAGGCCGTGGCTTATCGTCAGATCTCCCTGCTGCTGCGCCGTCCACCGGGCCGCGAAGCTTACCCAGGTGACGTGTTCTATCTCCACTCCCGTCTGCTGGAGCGTGCATCGCGCGTTTCCGAAGAGTACGTAGAGAAGTTCACCAATGGCGCAGTGACCGGCAAAACCGGTTCCCTGACCGCTCTGCCGATCATCGAAACCCAGGCTGGCGACGTTTCCGCGTTCGTTCCGACCAACGTGATTTCCATCACCGACGGTCAGATCTTCCTGGAATCGGCCATGTTCAACTCGGGCATCCGTCCTGCAGTGAACGCCGGTGTTTCGGTATCGCGTGTCGGTGGTGCTGCCCAGACCAAGATCATCAAGAAGCTTTCCGGTGGTATCCGTACCGCTCTGGCTCAGTACCGTGAACTGGCGGCATTCGCCCAGTTCGCATCTGACCTGGACGAAGCCACCCGCAAGCAGCTCGAGCACGGTCAGCGCGTTACCGAACTGATGAAGCAGAAGCAATACGCACCGATGTCGATCGCTGACATGGCGCTGTCGCTGTATGCCGCCGAGCGTGGGTTCCTGACCGACGTCGAAATCACCAAGATCGGCAGCTTCGAACAAGCGCTGATTGCCTACTTCCACCGCGATCACGCCGCCCTGGTGGCGAAGATCAACGTGAAGGGTGACTTCAACGACGAAATCGACGCTGGCATGAAAGCCGGTATCGAGAAGTTCAAGGCCACCCAAACCTGGTAAGCCGCAGCGGGGGCTCAATGCCCCCGCTTGCTAACCTGATAGGTGATACATGGCAGGCGCAAAAGAGATTCGCAGTAAGATTGCGAGCATCAAAAGCACGCAAAAAATTACCAGCGCCATGGAAAAAGTGGCGGTCAGCAAGATGCGCAAGGCTCAACTGCGCATGGCTGCTAGCCGTCCTTACGCGGAGCGTATCCGCCAGGTGATCGGTCATCTGGCCAACGCCAACCCGGAATACCGCCACCCCTTCATGATCGAACGCCCTGTAAAGCGCGCCGGTTATGTGGTCGTGAGCAGTGACCGTGGTCTGTGCGGTGGCTTGAACACCAACCTGTTCAAGGCGCTGGTCAAGGACATGAACGAGACTCGCGGACAGGGCGTTGAAATCGACCTGTGCGTGATCGGCAGCAAGGGCGCGGCGTTTTTCCGCAGCTTCGGCGGCAACGTCGTGGCAGCCGTCAGCCACCTGGGCGAAGAGCCATCGATCAATGATCTGATCGGCAGCGTCAAGGTCATGCTCGATGCCTACCTGGACGGTCGTATCGATCGCCTGTCGGTTGTCTCGAACAAGTTCATCAACACCATGACGCAACAGCCGACGGTCGAGCAACTGGTACCGTTGGTGGCAACCCCGGATCAAGGCCTCAAGCATCACTGGGACTACCTCTACGAACCCGACGCCAAGGAGCTGCTCGACGGCTTGATGGTTCGCTACGTGGAATCGCAGGTCTACCAGGCGGTGGTCGAGAACAATGCGGCCGAACAGGCTGCCCGGATGATCGCCATGAAAAACGCCACAGACAACGCCGGTGACCTGATCAGCGACCTCCAGCTGATCTACAACAAGGCGCGTCAGGCTGCGATCACCCAGGAGATCTCGGAAATCGTCGGCGGCGCTGCCGCGGTTTAACGGTTCACATATTCAGAGGATCCAGCTATGAGTAGCGGACGTATCGTTCAAATCATCGGCGCCGTCATCGACGTGGAATTCCCACGTGACGCGGTACCGAGTGTCTACAACGCGCTGAAAGTACAAGGCGCGGAAACCACCCTGGAAGTCCAGCAGCAGCTGGGCGACGGCGTGGTGCGTACCATTGCGATGGGCTCCACCGAAGGCCTCAAGCGCGGTCTGGATGTTGTCGACAGTGGCGCTGCCATTGCTGTCCCGGTCGGTAAAGCGACCCTGGGCCGCATCATGGACGTCCTGGGCAACCCGATCGACGAAGCCGGTCCAATCGGCGAAGAAGAGCGTTGGGGCATTCACCGCGCCGCGCCTTCGTTCGCAGAGCAGGCAGGCGGCAACGACCTGCTGGAAACCGGCATCAAGGTTATCGACCTGGTGTGCCCGTTTGCCAAGGGCGGTAAAGTCGGTCTGTTCGGTGGTGCCGGTGTCGGCAAGACCGTAAACATGATGGAACTGATCCGTAACATCGCCATCGAGCACAGCGGTTATTCCGTGTTCGCCGGTGTGGGCGAGCGTACCCGTGAGGGTAACGACTTCTACCACGAGATGAAGGACTCCAACGTTCTCGACAAGGTAGCCCTGGTCTACGGTCAGATGAACGAGCCACCGGGAAACCGTCTGCGCGTAGCGCTGACCGGTCTGACCATGGCCGAGAAGTTCCGTGACGAAGGTAACGACGTTCTGCTGTTCGTCGACAACATCTATCGTTACACCCTGGCCGGTACCGAAGTATCCGCACTGCTGGGCCGTATGCCTTCGGCAGTAGGTTACCAGCCGACCCTGGCTGAAGAGATGGGCGTGCTGCAGGAGCGTATTACCTCCACCAAGCACGGCTCGATCACTTCGATCCAGGCCGTCTACGTACCTGCGGACGACCTGACCGACCCGTCGCCGGCGACCACCTTCGCCCACCTGGACGCCACCGTCGTACTGTCCCGTGACATCGCCTCCCTGGGTATCTACCCGGCGGTCGATCCACTGGACTCGACTTCGCGCCAGCTGGACCCGAACGTGATCGGCAACGAGCACTACGAAACCGCTCGCGGTGTTCAGTACGTGCTGCAGCGCTACAAAGAGCTGAAGGACATCATTGCGATCCTGGGTATGGACGAACTGTCCGAAACCGACAAGCAACTGGTATCCCGCGCTCGCAAGATCCAGCGTTTCCTGTCCCAGCCGTTCTTCGTGGCTGAAGTCTTCACCGGTTCTCCAGGCAAATACGTTTCCCTGAAAGACACCATTGCTGGCTTCAAAGGCATCCTCAACGGTGACTACGACCACCTGCCAGAACAAGCGTTCTACATGGTCGGCGGCATCGAAGAAGCGATCGAGAAAGCCAAGAAACTGTAATCCCGGTGCCCCGCAAGGGGCGCCAATCAGGTTGAGGCAAGCACATGGCTATAACAGTCCATTGCGATATCGTCAGCGCGGAAGGAGAAATCTTTTCCGGTCTGGTCGAGATGGTAGTTGCGCACGGCAACCTGGGTGATCTTGGTATCGCCCCGGGCCACGCGCCACTGATCACCAATCTCAAGCCAGGTCCGATCACGCTGACCAAGCAGGGCGGTGACCGCGAGGTGTTCTACATCTCCGGTGGTTTCCTCGAAGTGCAGCCGAACATGGTCAAGGTGCTTGCCGATACCGTGCAACGTGCTGCCGACCTGGACGAGGCTTCCGCACAGGATTCCGTCAAGGCTGCCGAGAAGGCCCTGAACGAAAAAGGCGCGGATTTCGACTATAGCGCCGCGGCTGCACGCCTGGCCGAAGCGACAGCCCAGCTGCGCACCGTCCAGCAGATTCGCAAGAAATACGGCGGTTGATCCCGCCGCGTTCCATGCGCGATTGAGTAAAAGGGTAGCCTCGGCTACCCTTTTTCTTTTTCTGCGGTTCCTGTTTCTGCGGCTCCCGCACCGCCCAGTGGATAATCCTTCATGTCTCTCGATATCGTCATTCTTGCAGCAGGCCAGGGCACGCGGATGCGTTCGGCCCTGCCCAAGGTGCTGCACCCGGTGGCCGGCAACTCGATGCTCGGTCACGTTATCCACAGCGCCCGCCAACTGGCGCCGCAAGGCATTCATGTGGTCATCGGCCACGGTGCCGATGCCGTGCGTGAGCAACTGGCGGCCGACGATCTCAATTTCGTCCTGCAGGACAAGCAACTGGGCACTGGCCACGCGGTGGCCCAGGCCTTGCCGGTGCTGAGCGCCGAGACCGTATTGATCCTGTACGGCGATGTACCCCTGATCGAAGTCGACACCCTGCAGCGCCTGCTCACGCGCGTAACCCCCGAGCAACTGGGCCTGCTGACCGTCACCCTCGACGACCCCACCGGCTATGGCCGCATCGTGCGTGACGCGCAGGGTCAGGTCAGCGCTATCGTCGAGCACAAGGACGCCAGCGACGCGCAGAAAGCCATCAAGGAAGGCAACACCGGTATTCTCGCCGTACCCGGCAAGCGCCTGGCCGACTGGCTGGGGCGGCTGTCGAACAACAACGCCCAGGGCGAGTACTACCTGACCGATGTAATCGCCATGGCTGCCAACGACGGCCTGGTCATCGCCACCGAGCAGCCGCACGATCCAATGGAAGTGCAGGGCGCCAATGACCGGCGCCAACTGGCCGAACTGGAGCGTCACTACCAGCTGCGCGAAGCCCGTCGCCTGATGGCCGCCGGCGTGACCCTGCGCGACCCGGCACGCTTCGATGTGCGCGGTGATGTCAGCGTCGGCCGCGACGTGATGATCGACATCAACGTGATTCTCGAAGGCCGTGTAGTGATCGAGGACAACGTGGTCATCGGCCCCAACTGCGTGATCAAGGACAGCACCCTGCGCAAGGGCGTGATCATCAAGGCCAACAGCCATCTCGACGGTGCGGTATTGGGCGAGGGCAGCGATGCCGGTCCCTTTGCCCGTCTGCGTCCCGGCAGCGAGCTGGGTGCGCGCGCCCATGTGGGTAACTTTGTCGAACTCAAGAACGCTCGTTTGGGTGAGGACGCCAAGGCCGGCCACCTGACCTACCTGGGCGATGCCGAAATCGGTGCACGCACCAATATCGGCGCCGGCACCATCACCTGCAATTACGATGGCGCCAACAAATTCAGGACCACCATGGGCGAAGACGTCTTTATCGGTTCCAACAACTCGTTGGTGGCGCCTGTGGATATCGCCTCCGGCGCCACCACGGCTGCGGGTTCGACCATCACCCAAAATGTGCCCGTCGAACAACTGGGCGTGGCCCGCGCACGGCAGCGCAATATCGAAGGCTGGAAGCGTCCGGTCAAGGTTCCAAAGGCCTGAAGTTATCCACAATGCCCGGCTGTATAACTCTGCTGCCACCAGGCTGTAGAGTTATACAGTGATTATTGAGTTATCCCGCCCGTTTATCCCCTTCAGGTTATTCACAGGCTTGACGCCTGCTCATGAATAGGTTTTGATTGCGTTCTTATCTTTCGAAACGAAACTTAACTAAAAAATGTCGAAACGTAATACACCCCAGCGTCGCCACAATATCCTCAGCCTGCTCAATGAATTGGGCGAGGTGACCGTGGACGACCTGGCCCGCCGTTTCGAAACGTCCGAGGTTACGATTCGAAAGGATCTGGCTGCGCTGGAAGGCAATGGCTTGTTGCTGCGCCGTTATGGCGGGGCTGTCACAGTGCCCCAGGAGCTGATTGTCGAGCACAACCAGCCGGCCTCGACTTATAAACAGGCCATCGCCCGCGCCGCTGCCCAGCGCCTCCGTGAGCATGCCCGCATCATCGTCGACAGCGGCAGCACCACGGCGGCATTGATCCCGGAACTGGGCAACAAGCCCGGCCTGGTGGTCATGACCAACTCACTGAACGTTGCCCGTGCCCTGAACGAACTGGAGCCTGAACCGGTGCTGCTGATGACCGGCGGCACCTGGGACCCGCATTCGGAATCCTTCCAGGGCCAGGTCGCCGAACTGGTGCTGCGCTCCTATGACTTCGACCAGTTGTTCATCGGTGCCGACGGTATCGACCTGCAACGCGGCACCACCACCTTCAACGAGCTGCTGGGCCTGAGCCGGGTCATGGCCGAGGTTGCACGCGAAGTGGTGGTGATGGTCGAAGCCGACAAGGTCGGTCGCAGAATCCCCAATCTGGAACTGCCCTGGAGCAGTATCCACACCCTCATTACCGATGAACGCCTGCCCACCGAGGCACGCGAACAGATCAAAGCCCGCGGCATCACATTGATTTGTGCCGCTGCCAGCCAGGAGTAGAACCATGTGTGGAATCGTTGGCGCCGTTGCTGAGCGCAGCATTACAGCCATCCTGATCGAAGGCCTCAAGCGTCTGGAGTACCGCGGCTACGACAGCGCGGGTGTGGCCATCTTCAACAATGAAGGTCGTCTTGAACGTCGCCGCCGCCTGGGCAAGGTCAGCGAGTTGGAAAAGGCGCTGGCCGGTGAGCCGCTGACCGGCCGCCTGGGCATTGCCCACACCCGCTGGGCCACCCACGGTGCCCCGAGCGAGCGCAACGCCCACCCGCATTTTTCCGGCACTGATCTGGCGGTCGTGCACAACGGCATCATCGAAAACCACGAAGCCTTGCGCGTGCAGCTCAAGGCGCTGGGGTATGTGTTCGAGTCCGACACCGACACCGAGACCATCGTCCACCTGCTCGACCACAAGCTCAAGGACACCCCCGACCTGGCCGTGGCCCTGAAAGCGGCGGTCAAGGAGCTGCATGGCGCCTATGGCCTGGCCGTGATCAGCGCCAGCCAGCCTGATCGCCTGCTCGCCGCCCGCAGTGGCAGCCCGCTGGTGATCGGCCTGGGCCTGGGGGAAAACTTCCTGGCCTCCGACCAGTTGGCGCTGCGCCAGGTCACCGACCGTTTCGTGTACCTCGAAGAAGGCGACATCGCCGAGATCCGCCGTGACAGCGTGCAGATCTGGACCGTCGACGGCCAGCCGGTGGTGCGCGAAGTCATGCAGGTGCGCGAAAGCGCCGAAGCGGCCGACAAGGGCGCCTACCGGCACTTCATGCTCAAGGAAATCCACGAGCAGCCCAAGGTCGTGCAGCGCACCCTGGAAGGCCGCTTGGGCCAGCAACAGGTGCTGGTGCATGCCTTTGGTCCCGAGGCCGCCGAGTTGTTCGCCAAGGTGCGCAACGTGCAGATCGTCGCCTGTGGCACCAGCTACCACGCCGGCATGGTCGCCCGTTACTGGCTCGAAGGCCTGGCCGGCATTCCGTGCCAAGTCGAAGTCGCCAGCGAATTCCGCTACCGCAAGGTGGTGGTGCAACCCGACACCCTGTTCGTGTCCATCTCCCAGTCCGGCGAAACCGCCGACACCCTGGCCGCGCTGCGCAACGCCAAGCAACTGGGTTTCCTGGCCAGCCTTGCCATCTGCAACGTCGGCACCAGCTCGCTGGTGCGTGAGTCGGACCTGACCCTGCTGACCCAGGCCGGCCCGGAAATCGGCGTGGCCTCCACCAAGGCCTTCACCACCCAACTGGTGGCCCTGCTGCTGCTGACCCTGTCGCTGGGCCAGGTCAAGGGCACCCTGGAAGAGGGCGTCGAAGCCGGTCTGGTCGAAGAACTGCGCCGCCTGCCGGTGCGCCTGGGCGAAGCCCTGGCCATGGACACCGTGGTCGAGAAGGTCGCCGAACTGTTCGCCGAGAAGCACCACACCCTGTTCCTGGGCCGTGGCGCGCAATTCCCGGTGGCAATGGAAGGCGCCCTGAAGCTCAAGGAAATCTCCTACATCCACGCCGAAGCCTACCCGGCCGGCGAACTCAAGCACGGCCCGCTGGCGCTGGTCGATGCCGACATGCCGGTGGTCACCGTCGCCCCCAACAACGAACTGCTGGAAAAGCTCAAGTCCAACCTGCAGGAAGTGCGCGCCCGTGGCGGCGAACTGATCGTCTTCGCTGACGAAAAAGCCGATCTGCACAACGGCGAAGGCACCCACGTCATCTCGATGCCGCACATCAGCGACACCCTGGCACCGATTCTTTACACCCTGCCACTGCAACTGCTGTCGTACTACGTGGCGGTGCTCAAGGGCACGGATGTGGACCAGCCACGGAATCTGGCGAAGTCGGTGACGGTGGAGTGAGGAGGGGATTTTCTAAATCCAGTGTGATGAAAATTAATAGAGTCCGTCCACTAGGAATATAGTCTGTCCGCCCTCTCCAAGAGGGCGGACCTCAGTGACTGTTAACAGTGAAAATAAAAAGCTACCCTGATGAAACGTTGGGTTCGTTTCTTAAGCGTATATGTTTACGCTCTGGAAGCGTACGTAGAAATAAGTTTCTCGAAGAAATAGATCCGCAAAGGTTCGCACCTTTATAGATTTTCTTTCTTCGCAACCCGGCCTTTGCCCGGCGATTGGAAACGAACAGTAACGGGATGAACTTCCTTGTGGCCAACACCCGGCCTTTCAGCTCATATACCTATCGAAAAGAAGCTTAACCAACTGGCGCAGCCATCTATTCCCAGGGTCGTGGTGATAGCGCGGGTGCCAATACTGCCGCAGGTGCAAGCTGGGAGACAGGATCGGGGTTTTTATCACCTTGACCGCATGGTAGCGTAGAAAAGTTTTCCCCAGTTCACTGGGGACGGTAGCAATTAAAGTCGGGTTTTTCTCTAGTATCATCGGCACCGTGATGAAGTGTGGGGTTGTAAGGTAAATCTCTCGGCGATGTCCCAACTCATCGATGAACTGGTCGTAGCGGGTACTACGGTCTGACAGGACGACGGAAACATGCTTCATGCCCAGGAACTGTTCAAGGTTTACTTCGTCGCCAGGGTAGGTGCAACTGACAATGGTGCAAAAAGAGTGCATGAACAGCGCTTGTTGAAAAAGGTTAGGGTCCTGAATGTAATGGGACCCAATAGCCAGATCTGTATCACCCCTCTCCAGTGAATTCGCAATATGCTCGGTGGGTAACTGCGACGTCCGTATTCGGCAATGGGGGGCCACGTCCTGAAGTTTCTCAATCAGCCGGGGCAAAAAGACCAACTCACCCATATCCGTCATGCAAAGGCTGAAGACTCTGGTGGATGTCATCGGGTCGAAACTGGCCTGCGCCAACAGCTTGTGCTGTATGGCGGATACGATCTCCAGAACGGAATCCCCCATCTTCTCGGCGAAAGGCGTCGGCTTCATCGAATCGCCAATACGGACGAAGAGGGGGTCTTCATAGAACTCCCGTAGACGTCGTAGTGCATGGCTCATGGCGCTTTGCGTCAAGCCAAGATGCTCCGCCGCCCGCGATACGTTGCGCTCTCGCAGAAGCGCATCGAACGCAAGTAGCAGGTTCAAATCGAATTTCTTGCCATGAAGGGTATGCATGATCTGTATTAGCTCTATGATCTAGGCGCATACATGATCCGCCCCTAGCATGGCGTCAGCAAGTGAGAAAAAACAAAAACAAGAAATGAGGATAACGTCATGCTTCTTCGTAATGCCTGGTATGTAGCCGCCTGGTCGAGTGAGGTTCCGGTCGACGAGCTTCTCGCAAGAACGATTCTTAATGTGCCTGTAGTGCTGTGGCGTGACAGTACTGGAGCGGTGGTCGCCTTTGAGGACCGTTGCTGCCACCGCGGGGCTCCGCTGTCTAAAGGGCGCCTGGAGGGCGATCAGCTTCGCTGTATGTATCATGGCCTGCTGTTTGATACAGCCGGGCAATGTGTGGAAATACCCGGACAAGAACGCATTCCGCCGCAAGCGAAGGTACGCACATTCCCCGTCGTGGAGAAACATAAGTGGATCTGGATCTGGGTGGGTGATGCCAGCCTGGCGGACCCGTCGCAGATTCCCGATACCCATTGGCTGGATGACCCGCAGTGGAGAAGTCTGGAGGGGTATACCTATTACACCACCCACTATCTTCTGATCGCTGACAACCTGCTCGACCTCGCCCATTTGCCCTACGTTCATCCAAACACGCTGGGTGGTGATGAGGCTTATGCGGCCTGTATACCTCAGGTCGAAAAGTTGGAAAACGGTGTTCGGGTGACGCGTTGGGGCGAAGGCATCAAACCGGCGCCTTTCGTGCAGAAGATTAAGAATTATCCGGGACCGGTTGATCGGTGGAATATCTACGATTTCCTGTTGCCCAGCATCTTCCTGATGGATTCGGGCATGCAGCCCAGTGGGCACAATGCCAAGGAGGGAAATCGAGTCAATGCGGCAGAGTTCCGCAGCACTCAGGCGCTCACGCCAGAGACGGACGAATCCACGCATTATTTCTTTTCGCAGCCTCACAACTTCGCTATCGACGATCCAGCGGTGACGCAGGCGATTCACGACCAAGTCATCACCGCGTTCGAAGAAGACAGCGACATGATTCATGCGCAAGACCGCATGTTGAAGCTGACGTCTGATTTCAAAATGATCCCGATCGGAGCGGATGCGGCCCTTTCATACTTCAGATGGCTTGTGGCGAAGGCTTATAAGGCCGAGCAGGCGGCGAGCAATCCCGTCAAGATCCAGGAGGCCTGAAAATGAGCGATTGGAACCGCGTTCGAGTGAAGGCGATTGTGCGGGCTGCGGACGCCATCCTGGATATCCACTTGCTGGCCGAAGACGGTCAACCGCTGCCTGCGGCCGAGGCCGGATCGCACATTGATGTACGCCTGTCAAATGGGTTGATCAGGCAGTATTCCATTCACCGATACGACCCCGTGGACGCAAGCTACTCGATCGGGGTCGGCTTGTCTGAACCGTCCCGTGGTGGTTCGGCGTTTATTCATACCCAACTGCGAGTGGGTAACGTGCTGGAAATCGGCGCGGTTCGAAATAACTTCCCATTGGAGCGAGACGCAAGTGCTTACTTGTTCATTGCTGGGGGGATCGGCATTACGCCGATTCTCAGCATGATTCGCTGGTGCGACGCGAATGACAAACCGTGGCAACTTCTTTACTGCGTGCGTTCGCGATCCCGAGCCGCCTATATCGAACACTTGCCTCGTGGCGGAAAACTAGTGTTTCACTCGGATGAAGAAAACGCCGGTCGCCCCGACCTGCAGACGTTCATCCGTCAGGCAGGCCCTACGGACCACCTTTATTGCTGTGGGCCAGCGCCGCTCATGGACGCAGTACGGAATGTCGCACAGGCGTACCTGCCTGCCGGACACGTGCACTTCGAGTTGTTCAGCGCGCCGCAGTCGAATGCTACTGAAAAGCCACAGGACAGTAGCTTCGTGGTGGAGCTTGCTCGCAGCGGTATGGAACTTACCGTACCTGCCGATAGCAGCCTCCTCGATGCGCTCGAAGGGGCGGGGTTAAGCGTGCCTTATTCCTGCCGGGAGGGGCTTTGCCGTACCTGTGAATGCCAAGTATTGGCCGGTGAGGTTGATCACCGGGACTATGTCCTCAGCGATGAAGAGCGTGCATCCAATACGGTCATTCTGCAGTGTGTTTCCCGTGCCAAGTCAGCAAGACTGGTGCTCGATCTCTGACGTGCACTGGATTCACGCCATGCCTTGGAGACAATGATGAGTCGTTTCGAACTGAACGCTATTCGTGGCGAGCTTCTTTCTCGTAGAGAAAATCCTCCCGGGTCGTTGCAGCAGGCCCGGATCGGGTTCGATCAATTGTGCAAGCGTTTTTTGCCGCCGCTTGGTTGCAACTCTGCAGTTTCGACACTCGGTGGCGTGCTCGTACGAACGTTAACCTACCTGACATCCCGGCGCTCGTTGCTCTATGTCCACGGCGGTGGATTTATGGTGGGCAGCGCTGAAGGTTTTGAGGGGGTCGCCGGCACGCTGGCTTCTGGTACGTCCGCTACGGCTTATGTGGTCGATTATCGACTAACACCTGAACATCCTTATCCGGCTGCACAACAAGACGTCCTGACGGTCTACGCGGCGTTGCTCGCCAGCAGTGAAAAGGCGAGCGATATTGTGTTGGCGGGAGACTCGGCGGGAGGGCACCTCATTATGGCCGCTCTGATTCAGGCCCGGGCCATGGGACTGGAAATGCCAGGTTGTGTCGTGCTGTTTTCTCCCTGGGTGGATCTTACCCTCACCGCAGAGAGCATCCATAGCAAAGCAGGTGTGGACTGCTTCCTCACACCTTCGAAGCTGCAAGCCTGTGCTAACGCCTATCTGGGAGAACATGTTGAGGCTGCTTCTTTCATCCTGGACGCTGACCTGGAAGGTTTGCCGCCGTTGATGATTCAAGTGGGGGAGTCTGAAATCCTCCTGGACGACGCGGTACGCCTGGCGAGAAATGCCGGATCGGCGGGCGTGGAAACCAGGCTGGAGGTATGGCCGGGAATGTTTCACGTCTGGCAGGCGTATTCACCGGTTCTCTCTGAGGGGCGTGAGGCGCTCGTTGCTGCCGCCGATTTCATAAACAGGGTGCTGGCACGGGAAAGCCGTTGATACCTGCCCGGACGCTTACTTTAAAACGGTCGCCGAAGCCTGTCTGGCTTCGGCGCATTGAAGTCCACACTGCTCAAGCCTGGATGTCATCTGCGACGCCTGGCGTGCTGCCTTTTTCCTATTGTGTAACAGCCCCAGATGCATCCCGCTTCAGACATCACGAATAATCGAACGGACAAGCGAGTGCAATGGCCGCTATCCTGTAAGCGGCCAGCGAGCACACCTTCAGAAATCCGGAATTAAGAGCGATGGTGTCCGTCTGTTTTTAAGCGGACGCGATCACCCTTATCGCCAGGATTTCCATGCGCCAACGAAGCTCCTATCTCAAACCCTTCAAGGCCCAGGTCGTGCAGGAATGCCTGAAACCCGGTGCCTCAGTTTCCAGCGTCGCCATCAGCCACGGCATCAATGCCAGTGTGATTCGCAAGTGGCTGCCGATTTACCGTGATAAACCCGTCGCGCCACTTCCCGCGTTTGTACCGCTAACCGATGCCTAAACAGTTGGCCGAACAAGCGCTGCACTCAATCGGCGGGCTGTACGAAGTCGAACGGCAGGCCAAAGACATGAGCGATGAAGAACGATGGCGATTACGCCAAGAAATAGCGGCGCCCCCTGCACAGAAGTTACATGAGTGGATGCTGGCTCAGCGCGACCTCGTGCCCGAGGTGTCGGCCACGGCCAAGGCTCTGGATTGCAGCTTGAAACGCTGGGTAGCGCTGACGCGCTACCTGGATGATGGTGCCGTACCCATCGACAACAACCCGGTGGAGAATACGATCAGGCCATGGGCGCTTGGGCGCTCCAATTGATTGTTCGCCGGGTCTCTGCGCAGTGGCAAACGAGCGGCAGCGATCATGAGTTTGATCCAGTCGGCACGCATGAACGGGCATGATCCGTACGCGTATCTCAAGGAGGTACTGACGCGATTGCCGACGCAGAAAGCCAGTGAGATCGAGCCTCTACTGCCGCATCAGTGGATGCCTGGCTGATCTACGCAAGGCGTATTCCCCGTACGCTTACTGACAGCCTTCGGCAGGAAGCTACTCATTAGCCTGCATCAGTTCCAGAGTGATAGGATCTGGCCCGGTCACATATACAACTAGAGTTCCCTTGCGTGGGCCTGCGGGAATCGCTTGAGGCTTGCCTCTTGCTTTCCAGCCTGCTTGCTCAATGCGTTCGAGTACGGCGTATATGTCTTGCACTCTCAATGCCAAATGCGCTGAACCAATCGCTGATGCCGTAGGTGGAGTGATACCGTGGCGGTCACCCTGCGAATATTCCAGCAACTCTACTCGGCTGCCATCCGGGCCTTTGACTATCGCCGTTCGCACGCTCGGATCGGCGGTGCCGGTGACTTGCAAAATGAATGATCCGCCCATTTCCGACTGACGCTCAAGGGTGAACCCAAGTCCAATTGTCCAGAAGCGAATGGCTTCTTCCAATGAACGGACTGCGAAGCCAATATGATCGACGGCATGCACCATGTGGTTAGAATTCATCAAATGATCCTTTAAAGGTTCACGGGCCAACTAGGAAGGTGAGCTTGCGCCTCCAGCTGTTACGGCCAAAATACAGAAAATAAATGGGTAGAGGTACGCATAATCAGGCCAATCCAAGAGAAGCAACATTTGCAATTTTTAAACATTGAGTATTCCTCTGACCGGTCTTATTCTGCATTAGGCATTCAGGATACGGCTACCTCGGATATGACATTGGATAACGTAAACCCGCCATGAACCGCGCGCTTATGCCACTGGTGGCGATAGAGCAACGCGACCGGGCGATCCGCGAAACGGCGCCCCACACTCATACGACAGGCCAACTAATCGCAAGCCTTGCCGGCCTGCTTTCCGTCAGCACTGACGGCGGCTCATGGGTAGTGCCGGCTACCCATGCCATTTGGATACCTCCCCGTGTTGCACACGCGATGATGTCACATGGCGCTTTTGCAGGAGCGATGGTCTATATCGCGGAGCAAGAGTGCGGGATCCTGCATCAAATGCCATGCACATTTAGGGTCAGCAGTTTGCTGCGCGAAGCGGTAAGCCGCGCTGCGTCGTGGGGACAACCACCCCGCAACGAAATGGAGTCGCGGGTTGCAGCAGTCATCTTGGATGAAATTGCTACCTCACCCGCTGAACCCATCGGTCTGACGCACCCCAATGACCCGCGCTTGAGGCGTATCACCGATGCGATACTTGCTCAGCTTGATGACAATAGATCACTTGAAGATTGGGCTGTTTGGTCAGGTATGGCACCTCGAACACTTGCCCGGCGTCTGGTCGCTGAAACCGGTTTTGGTTTTTCTGAATGGCGACAACGTGCACGCACGTTGCGTGCTATTCAACTATTGGTCGAGGGGATGTCAGTGACGACAACGGCGATTGAGCTTGGCTACGAAAATATTAGTGCTTTCATTGCCATGTTCCGTCGGATAATGGGTGTTACGCCAGGACAATATGTGCGAGCGCAGACACTGATTAGCAAAGAGGCAATTTCCAGATCAAGTTGATGGGTGTAAGAACCGCTGTACCCTCCAACCCGATCCTGGTAAGCGTCCGCCGACGTCACCTTGCACGACTTAGGCAGATACCCACTGATACGGCAGCAGTTGCTCAATCTCACTCGCTCGCTGCGTCGGCAACCGCGCCAGCACATCGTTAAGATAGGCATATGGATCGTGCCCATTCATGCGCGCCGATTGGATCAAGCTCATGATCGCCGCCGCCCGCTTGCCACTGCGAAGCGACCCGGCAAACAACCAGTTGGAACGTCCAAGTGCCCACGGACGAATCTGGTTTTCGACTGCGTTGTTGTCTATGCCTGCCTGACTCAATAGCAACTGTGTTTTTTCCATGCGCCCACACTCTGAATGTCGCCGCATACTACGGTTACTTTTCTGATACTCAAATGACGCAGGGGCAAGGCACAAATAGGTCACTTACTCAGAAGTTACACTGAAAAATACTCAGAACAGTCTTAAACTGGGACAGTTTTGTGTGTTTTTCCTTGAGCGCTCTGAAAGCCTTGAAACCTTAGCCCTGCGTGCGACAGCGTTAATTACGTGTTCACGAGCACCGATCGATGACACCGGCACCCTCTGGTCTCGATCTGCGATAAACCCCCCTTCCACCTGTGCAATAAACCCTGGCCGGTCATCCTCGGCGATCGGCTCACCGGGTTTGTAAAAGAGGAACCACCCGATGAGCCACATCCCGGACCCGCAAGAACATGTGCCCAAGCCTGAGCCGGTCACGCTGCGTGCAGCGTTCTGGTTCTGGCTGAAGCTGGGTTTTATCAGTTTTGGCGGGCCGGCAGGGCAGATCTCGATCATGCACCAGGAACTGGTCGAGCGCCGGCGCTGGCTCTCCGAGCGGCGCTTCCTGCATGCCCTCAATTACTGCATGTTGTTGCCGGGCCCCGAGGCTCAGCAATTGGCGACCTACATCGGCTGGCTGATGCACCGAACCTGGGGCGGTGTCATTGCCGGTGTGCTGTTTGTGTTGCCCTCGCTGTTTATCCTGATTGCGTTGTCGTGGATGTACATCGCCTTTGGCGAAGTGCCGGTTGTGGCCGGGCTGTTCTATGGGATCAAGCCTGCGGTCACGGCCATCGTCGTGCAGGCGGCTCATCGGATTGGCTCAAGGGCCTTGAAGAACAATGTGTTATGGGCAATCGCGGCGGCTTCATTCACGGCGATTTTTGCCTTCAATGTCCCGTTCCCGCTGATCGTGCTGGGTGCCGCCCTGATGGGCTACCTGGGTGGTCGCCTGGTTCCTGAGAAGTTCAGGGCGGGCGGTCATGGTGGCGCCAGCAAGTCCTATGGCCCGGCCTTGATTGATGACGATACACCGCCCCCTGACCATGCCCGCTTCAACGCCATGGGGCTGGCACGGCTGGTGCTCGTCGGGACCATGCTGTGGGCTCTGCCCATGGGAGTCCTGACAGCGCTTTTTGGTTGGGAGGGCACGCTTACGCAAATGAGCTGGTTCTTCACCAAGGCCGCTTTGCTGACTTTTGGCGGTGCCTATGCCGTGCTCCCCTACGTGTATCAGGGCGCTGTGGGTCACTACGGCTGGCTGACACCGACCCAGATGATCGATGGCCTGGCCCTTGGGGAAACCACACCCGGTCCTTTGATCATGGTCGTGGCCTTTGTCGGTTTTGTCGGGGCCTATGTGTTGCAGGTCTTCGGTGCCGACCAGGCTTTTCTGGCGGGCGCCGTGGCTGCCGCACTGGTGACCTGGTTTACCTTCCTGCCGTCGTTCCTGTTCATTCTGGCGGGTGGTCCCCTGGTGGAATCAACCCATAACGAACTCAGGTTCACCGCACCTCTGACCGCCATTACCGCAGCGGTGGTGGGCGTGATCCTCAACCTGGCGTGTTTTTTCGGTTATCACGTGTTGTGGCCCCAAGGCTTCAGTGGTCACCTGGACTGGCCGTCGGCGTTGATCGCGATTGCGGCGGCGATTGCCTTGTTCCGCTTCAAGCGCGGCGTCATTCAGGTGTTGGCAGGCTGTGCGCTTGTCGGGCTGGCAGTGCATCTGCTGCGATGAACTGGCCTTCACGCTATTGGGAAAGCCAGCCTTTAGGTCCAGCCGGGGCGGGACTTACAGATCAGTGGCAGTGGTAGTCAAACGAGGTAGCGAACATTCGCGACAGTAAGAGCATGGCGAGCCACTTGATCAGATCAAGGCTGCTGTTTCGGCCAGACGATAAGCGCTCGAACGAGGCAACACCGAATGCCTCTCTAGGCATTCAGGCCAACCCAGCCATGGAAACCTACATACAGACCCACGCCGATGATCAAGACACTGGAAAGGTAAGGCGCACGTCGAGCCACAGTGCCCAGCCACGGCCAGCGGTTGGAGGCCTGTCTGGCACCAATGGCGGCCGCAGCCCCCACAGTGACCAGGGTGATCGCCAAACCGATGCTGAAACAAAGGACGAGCATGCCGCCAAGGGCAACGTCCTTGACCTGAAGGCACAGCAACAGCACGGTGATGGCCGCAGGGCACGGAATCAAGCACATTGATAGCTCCACAACACGGATGTCGAGCTATCAATCTGTAAGGCGATCTACGCTGTTTTGCAGAGAGGGCAACGCACTTTCAACAACCGGGCGATGCCAGCCCGGTCCCGATAGTGACGGCCGTCACAGGAACATGGGCAAAGGCTTTTTTCGCACCCGCTGCAAACTGTGGGTCGCAATTGAAGTTTGTGGCGTTGACGAAGTCTTCACCCTTGGCTTTTACAATCTGCTCCGTCCAGGCGTCAGCGGCTGCAATGGCTTCGTCAGACGTGAGTCTGACCTCCAGCAATACCTGCATGAAGTTGACTGCATGCGGGCCTTCCCAGAGCGCATACACAGAAGGGTCGAAGGCATTGCCACACATACTGAGGCAGTCGGCCGAATACACCATGCCCCCGCCCGCTGACGCGTCGAATGCTCCGAGGGTCAAGGGTTTGCCCGGAGCAGGCGCGTAGTTGCCCACGAAACGGGTGAGGTCCGCCTGGCATTCAGGCGCTGTTTCCAGCCTGAGCCTGGTGACTTTGCCGCCCTCGATCGTCGCGGTGACATCGCAACCCTGGACCTTGAAGGTATGTTCGTCCCCGTTCGATTCTTGGGCAATGCCTGCAATCGATTCGAAGTACCGTTGGTTCTTGCCCAGCATGTCGCCCGTGAACACCTCTGCGACGGTCGCCGCTTGTGCTGTACCAAACGATAACAGCACTGTTGCAATACCGAGACGGTTGGCTACTTTCATCATGGATGATTCCATTCATTACTGCATTGATGGGGCATGTCCACCTCAGGGTGGCAGATTAAACACTGTAACGGCCTGAATATTCAGTCACATCTGTTCCCTGGATCAAGTCTCGGAACGCGTGATGCATGCAGGCGGTGTCACCTGCTCATCTAGACCGGTGCCGCAGCCTCACGTTGCTGAGCCGCGGCCAGAAACCCTGCAAACGTAACCACCGCAACCAGTGGCCAGCCAAAGACCACCAGGCGCGATATCAACGAGGTGTCGAACCAGCCGACCAGGCTGATGCAGGCCACGACCCCGCACAGCAATCCCTGCCAGGCGCGGCGATGCCAGGCGGGCAGCGTGCTTGATCGTAAAAAATGGTTATGCAGTAGCGCCACGGTGACCAGCCCCACCCACCCCAGCAGCGTCATGGCCAACAGCTTTACATACAGGAATATCCCGTATTCAGGGGTAAGGCCGCGGATGAAAAAAAGCTCATAGACCATGGCGCCTGCCACCACGGTCCCAAAGCAGGCGGCCAGCAGCGTCGGCAAGACGACAAATACGCCGACGGCCAGGATCAGGATTTTTCTGCAGACTGAAACGTTGCTCATGGTGGTGGACCGTTGCTGATAGTGGTTCTGCGCCTGTACTAAAGCCGTCGCGAGTCGATCGGGGCGCCGACCGGCCCCACCCACCATTGACCGCGTCGCCCTGGGCTGTTCGTCTGTCTCTGCGTGCGCCCCTGCTTTCCAGGCTACGGTTAGCCTGCACGACTTCAGCAGTCCCTGATTAACTTACCCTATCCACAGGTAATGAGCATGGACATGGATGCCTCTACGCAGTACCCGATCGTATTGATCCACGGTCTTTTCGGCTTCGACAAGATCGCTGGCTACCCTTATTTTTTCGATATCGAAAACGCGCTGGAGCGGGCCGGTGCCACGGTCTTTGCGGTCAATATTCCGTCCGTTCACAGCAATGAAGCGCGTGGCGAAAGCCTGCTTGTCCACATCGACCGCATCTTGCTGCAAACAGGTGCCGCCAGGGTCAACCTGATCGGCCATAGCCAAGGACCGCTGGCCGCACGCTATGTCGCCGCTCTGTATCCGCAAAAGGTCGCATCGGTCACGTCGGTTGCCTGCCCTAATCATGGCTCGGAGATCGCCGACCTGCTGCACCGGGCACTGACGCCTGGTGAATTGCCCGAAGCCCTGGTGCTGGCGCTGTTGGGCACGATCGGCACCTTGATTGCGCTGATCAGCGGCAGCCCGCAACCGGTGGACCCGCAGGCGGCATTCGGGTCATTGACCACGGCCGGCATGGCCGACTTCAATCGCAAGTATCCCCAGGGGATGCCGGCAGAGTGGGGCGGGGAGGGCCGTGAACGTGAAGACAACGGCGTGCATTACTATTCCTGGAGCGGGATTGTGCAGAACTTTCAAAGCCTGCAGCCACTGGACCCCAGTCATTTGAACAGCCTGGTGCTGTCGAAATTCTTTGTCAGGGAAAGGCACGCCAACGACGGGCTGGTGGGCCGCTACAGCTCGCACCTGGGCAAGGTGATCCGCTCGGACTATCCGATGGATCACTTCGACGCCGTCAACCAGATGGCCGGGATTACCAGCTGGAACGTGAACCCGGTCGGGCTTTACCTTGAGCATGCTGCACGGCTCAGGCAGAAGGGGTTGTAAGACTACGAGGCTGGCTGCGTTTTATCGCGCGGGCCTTGTGCGGCCACCTCATCCTTGACGACAGTCTCCTGTTCCAGAATCTCGATCTCCTCGCCGCTGGCCAGCTTGCGGTACTGGCGGCGCAACTGCTTGAGTTGCTTGGAGTCCTTGCTGTCCAGGTCCAGCACCGCCCGGTGCGCCTGGTTGGTGGCCCTGAGCAGTTCATCGATCTTGATGTGCAAGATGTCGTTATCGCGGTTCTGGGTGTTCTGGATGATGAACACCATCAGGAAGGTGATGATGGTGGTCGAGGTGTTGATGATCAGTTGCCAGGTGTCGTTGTAATGAAACCAGGGGCCGGTGGCGGCCCATACCATGATCAGCAACAGGGCGACCAGGAAAGCCGTGGGGCTGCCGGTCTTTTTCGAAATGGCTTGGGCGATCTGGGCAAATTTCATGACGGGCGTTCCGGGAAATCCATGTTCCTGGCATCTTCGGGCACATCACCTTCAAGTGAGTGCCCGAAGAGGCGATGACACTGTGGGGTGAGGCTTATTGCTTGGTGGTGTCGCCGGTGGTCTTGACCGCGTCGCCGCTGTGTTTGGCTTCGTCACCGCCGTATTTTTTCGATAGGGCTTTGGCTTCTTTCAGGTGCGCTTCAAGCTTGGGCAGGGTAGCTTCGGCGAACGCCTTGATTTCAGCGTCCTTGCCATCCTTGATTTGCTCGTTGAACAGTTCGATGGTCTGCTCGTGCGCCTTGACCTGATTGTTGGCGTACGACTTGTCGAAGGATTCATCGCGAATATCAAGAATGAGCGCCTTGGCCTTGTCCATCAGTTCGGCGTCCGAGCTCACCTCAAGTTTCTTGGTAGTGGCAATGCCCTTGAGTTTTTCATTCGCCGCGGTGTGATCCGTGATCATCATTTGCGCGAATGTCTTGATGTCGGCCGACTGGCTTTTCTGCTGCGCCAGCTTGCCGGCTTCGATTTCCGCAATGCCCTTGGCCGATGCTTCATCGACGAACGCTTTGGGCGAATCCGCTGCAAACGCCATGCTGCTAGCCATTGCAACAAACAGGCTCAGGGTGCCAGCGCGAAATACATTCTTCATGAGTGAACTCCTTTCAGGTTTTAGTGGCCATGCCACAAAAGGGACAAAGGCCCTCAAAACGAAGTTCAACGTTTTTGCCGATCATCTGACCCGACGGTTTACCCAGCGCTTTTGCAGACAGTCGCAGGCGTTCAGGTATGATGCCGCGCCCACTGCCCCTCATGCCTATCCGGCCGGTGCTCTATGACCTCCAATGCGCTGTACACCGATCTGTCTGGCTACTACGACCTGATGTGCGCCGACATCGACTACCCGGCGCAAAGCCGCAGCATTCGCAGGCTTGATCAGTTGTTTGGCAATGGAGGGCGCAATCATCTGGACCTGGCCTGTGGCACCGGCCCGCATATCCGCCACTTTCTCGACTTCGGCTACCGCAGCGCCGGCCTGGACATCAACCAGCCGATGCTCGATATCGCCGCTCAGCGCTGCCCCGAGGCGCGTTTCGCGTGTCAGGACATGGGCGACTTTACCGTGGCTGAGCCGCTGGACCTGGTTACCTGCTTTCTGTATTCCATCCACTACAATGCCGGCATCGAGCGCCTCAAGGCCTGCATTGCCAGGGTGCACGATGCGCTGGGTGAAAAGGGTGTGTTCTGCTTCAACGCGGTGGACAAGCACCGCATCGACAACCGCTCGGCGGTGAGTCACAGGGTCACGCAGGGCGACAGCGATTTCGCCTTTGGTTCGGCCTGGCATTACCCCGGTGAAGGCGAGCGACAATCGCTGCGGCTGCGGATCGACAGGACCTGCGCCGGGGTGAGCCAGACCTGGCAGGACGAGCACCCGATGGTGGCTGTCAGCTTTGCCGAGTTGCAGGCGCTGTTGCAGCCGCAGTTCGAGGTCACCCTGTTCGAGCATGACTATGAAAAAATCACGGCCTGGGACGGTGAGTCCGGGAATGCAATTTTTGTTTGTGTAAAAGCCTGAGGGCGGGGGCTGTCCACGACCCTGCTGCGTCCCTGCCACACTGACCGTGTCGTCGCCCGTACCAGAACAGCGTTGTTATCCGCACCGAAACAACAGGGCAATTGAAGTTGTAATGAATGAACGCACTTATAGAACAGCGCGGTCATGGCACTTGATAAAACAGGACGTCGTAAACACAAGGTTGACACTGTACAGGTTACGTTAACAAGGCCGTGAACTCGGCGTGGTCAGACGTCGTATTTTTATAACAACACGTCCACTGCCAGAGGTGTTCATGCCCGCCGCTGAAGTTCTCAATCGGGTCAAAGGCTACCGGCGGTTGATTCCGTCGATGACCGCACTGCTGGAGTTCGAGGCCGTGGCCCGGCTGAGCAGTTTTACCCTGGACGCCCGGGAATTGGGGGTGACCCAGGCGGCGGTCAGCAAGCAGATCAAGCTGCTGGAGGAGGTGCTGGGGGTCAAGCTGTTCCACCGCCTGCACCGCTCGATCCGGCTGACCAGCGAAGGCTATGTGCTGTTTACCGTCACCGCCGAATCCATGCAGAAGATCGCCGGTGCCTTCGACAAGATCGCGGCCGGCACGACCGGACAGGAGCTGGTGCTGACCACCACGGCGGCGTTCTCGCACTTTCGCATCCTGCCCCGGCTTGGCCGCCTGCGGGTCTTGCAGCCCAACCTGCAATTGCGCCTGACCACACAGACGGTGTGCTCGCCGGCGTGGCTCTGGCGATTCACCAGGCACCCACGTCACTGGAAGAACTGTTCCAGGCCCAACTGATCGACTCGGACCCCACCTCCGAAGGCTGGATGACCTGGCAGTCCTGGTTCAAGGCGCTGGACGGCCCGACGGCGCGGCGCCAGTAAAACCTGCGGTTCAGCCTGTACACCGACACCATCCAGGCGGCGCTGTTCGGCCAGGGCATCGCCCTGGGCTGGGGCGGGATGCTTGATCATCTGCTGGCCTCGGGTGACCTCATACGCCTGACGCCCATGGCCTGAGCGAGGAGTCGCTGCAGGCGCTGGACGAGTACTACAAGCTCAATGCCGCCACCAAGGCCGACTGGGAACGCCAGGGTTTCATCTGCGACGCCGTCGAGCACCCGGGCGTGGACGCCGTGACCCAGTTTCGCAGCCAGCGCCTGGCCATTGCCGGGCATGGCGAATCGCAGACGCTGACCACCCAGGTGGCCAGCCAGAAACTGTTGGGCGAGCTGATCCGCCGTGACCTGGGCGACATGCGCCTGTGGACCCACCATTCGTGGAGCCACATCATGAGCGACCACGCGGTGATCTCGTACATCATCCCGCTGGCGCCGGACAGGACCCTGGTGCGCAGCAAGTGGCTGGTGCATGCCGAGGCCATCGAGGGCGTCGACTACGACCTCAAGACGCTGACCTGGCCGTTCATCGTGGCCATTACCGTCAGGTGTCCAACTGGCTGCATGACCACCTGCGTGCCGGCGACCGGCTGCTGGCCTCGGGCCCGGCGGGCAATTTCACCCCGGTGGCCAGGCCGGCCGCCAGGGGCTGTACCTGTCGGCCGGCTCCGGCGTCACGCCGCTGGCCTCGATGATCCGCGCCAGCACCGACCTGTGCGCCGAGATGGGCATCGTGTTCGTGCACAGCGCGCGTACGCCAAAGGACATCGTGTTTCGCGACGAGTTGGCGCGGCTGGCCGCATCACGCGCCACTGTGCGGGTGATCAATGTCTGAAGGGCTGGGTGACGAACCCGACTGGCAAGGCCGGATCGGCCGGCTGGACCTGGAACTGCTGCAGACCCAGGTGCCGGGCTTTCTTGAGCGCGAAGTGTTCACCTGCGGCCCGCAGGGCTACATGAACGCGGTACAGAACCTGCTGCAAAGCGCTGGCTTCGACATGACGCACTTTCATAACGAAAGCTTCGACATCCGCGTGGTCGAGACCGAAACCCTGATCGAGCTGCCAGCCACTGCCGCCGCCGAACAGGACTCCTTTACCGTGAAGCTGGCGCGCAGCGGCAAGACCTTCAGCATAAGCCGCACCCAGACCGTGCTGTCGGCCGTCAGAAAGGCGGGCGCCGTGGTGCCGTCATCGTGCAGCCAGGGCGTGTGCGGCACCTGCAAGACCGCCGTGCTGGAGGGCTCGGTGGAGATGAACCACAACGGCGGTATCCGCCAGCGCGAGATCGACCGCGGCCTGCGCCTGCTGTGCTGCAGCCGCCCGACCTCGGACCTGGTGCTCGACCTGTGACCACCCCCAAGTAGGAGCGCGCTTGCCCGCGACCGAGTGCGCAGCGCTCGCAAAATTTGCGAAGCGCCACAAATTTACGACTGCTGCGCAGCCGGTCGCGGTGGTCCGGCATTCCGGCAAGCGCGCTGGATGGCGGGTTATTCCACGTCGTAGATGAACTCGTAGTTGTTTTCGATCAGGTCGCGCAGGTAGTCGTCGAAGCTGGCGGCGATGACCTTGTAGCTGTCCGGGTCGTGCAGGTAGCGCACGACCTGGCCGACAGTGCCGCCCGGGGCCGGATCGAAGTCCAGGTACAGGCGCGAGGTGCCGCCGTTGTTCATGCATTGCGAGAAGCACAGGCGCTGGTCCATGGCCAGGGTGCTGTCGATACCGGCGCCCAACAGGTCGGCGTCCTCCTGCAGGTAATCGCCGTATATCCCTTCGATGCTGTCCTTGCCTTCGCGGGCTTCCTGGATGATCTGCTCCACCGAGCTCAAGTAGTAAGGGTATTCGAACACGTCCGAGCCCAGCATCAGTACACAGACCTCGCCCTCGGGGTATTCGCGAAAATGCGTGCCGTCGATACGTCCCAGCAGTTCCAGCAGGCTGGCGGGAGTCTGTGGATAACGTTCCACCAGCGCTTGCAGATCGGCCTTGGACGCGCCGTGTGCCCGCTGCAACTGTTCGCGGTCTTCGGCGGCCAGCAGGGGCATCAGGCCAGCAAGGTATTCATCGACTATGGACATGGTGCGACCTTTTCAGAGTGTAGGAACAGAAGGGCACAAGGCCCGTACAAGGGGTGCCACAATCACGCTCATCAGCCCGCGCTGCCTTCGCGCCGCAACACCGCCAGACGCTGGAGCAGGCCCAGGACGTAACCTTGCTCGATGACCCAGCCATGATGGCCGTCACTGAAACGCTCGCCGCGCACGCACCAGGTCAACAGGCTCTTGAGCTCGTCAAGGGACGCGGCGGCCACATAGTCCGGGTCGACAATACGCTCGCCCGAGCGCTGGATGTCGTAGGTCAAGTCGGTCCAGCAGGTCTGGCCGGCCGCCTTGTAGAACGCCTCGACGACCTCCACGTAACGGGGCCATTGAGTGTTATCAGTAAAAAAAGACGTCTTGATGGCAACGCCTTGCGGGTACAGGCATGGCAGGTAGTACAACAGTTCATCGATGTCCTCGGGCCGAGGCTGGGCGTAGTCGAACTCGATGTTCTCATGGGCGGCAATCCGGGCCTGATAGTCATCGAACACCTGCACCTGCCCGGCCGTCAGCGGGGCACGGCGATAAGCATTCACATCCATGTAATAGCCCTGGAACGCGATCGAACGCGCGCCGCTGCTCAGCATCGAGACGGTCGCCGCCGCCTGCATCAGCCAATAGATGTCCGGGGAGTTTTCATAGGCTTTTGAATGGCCGAGGTGGGTCGCATGACGGCTCAGATCGCGGGCCAGTTGCTTGCTCTCGATCATGAAGCGGGCGCGGTCCGCAGGCGGCACGTGCTGTGCGGCCGAGGCGATGAAGGCGTCGTAGCGGGCGATCAGGGGTGGGTCTGTGTCGTGCAGCGGTGGCAAGGCCGGGGGCATGAGATGCCAGGGCTCGGACAGCACCGGGTGCTCGTCATGGCGAGCAGGGCGGGGCTGTTTGAAGGCCCGCCCGAGCCAGGCTTTCAACTGCGCGACAAGGCTGGGCATCGAGGCTTTCCATCCAGGGATTGGCGTGCAGCTTGGAGTGCCTGGACTGGATCCGGTTCCGTAGGCCCCCCGCTGAGCAGGGGGCCATCATCGGGCCGGGTTAGAGGCTCGGGAACGCGAACTGCGAGGCCTCGTGGCTGGTACGGGTCGGCCAGCGCTGGGTGATGGCTTTCTTGCGGGTGTAGAAGCGCACGCCGTCCGGGCCGTAGGCATGCAGGTCGCCGAACAGCGAGCGCTTCCAGCCGCCGAAGCTGTGGTAGCTGACCGGCACTGGCAGCGGCACGTTGACGCCGACCATGCCCACTTCGATCTCGTCGCAGAACAGCCGCGCCGATTCACCGTCACGGGTGAAGATGCAGGTACCGTTGCCGTACTCGTGGGCGTTGATCAGGGCGATGGCGTCTTCCAGGCTGTTGACCCGCACGATGCACAGCACCGGGCCGAAGATTTCTTCCTTGTAGATGCGCATCTCGGGGCTGACGCGGTCGAACAGCGTGCCGCCGACAAAGAAGCCATTCTCGTTGCCGGCCACGCTCAGGCCGCGACCGTCGACCACCAGTTCGGCACCCGCAGCCAGGCCATCGTCGATGTAGCCGACCACCTTGTCCTTGGCCGCCGCCGTGACCAACGGGCCCATGTCCAGGCCGGCGCAGGTGCCGGCACCGATTTTCAGCGCCTTGATCTGCGGAACCAGCTTCTGTACCAGTGCATCGGCCACCTGGTCACCCACGCATACGGCCACGGAAATGGCCATGCAGCGCTCGCCGCACGAACCGTAGGCGGCGCCCATCAGCGCGCTGACGGCATTGTCCAGTTCGGCATCGGGCATCAGCACGGCATGGTTCTTCGCCCCGCCCAGGGCCTGGACGCGCTTGCCGCGTTTGGTGCCTTCGGCGTAGATGTATTCGGCGATCGGCGTGGAGCCGACAAAGCTCAGGGCCTTGACCTCTGGCGCCTCGATCAGCGCATCCACCGCTTCCTTGTCACCGTGCACCACGTTGAGCACGCCCTTGGGCAGGCCGGCTTCGTGCAGCAGTTCGGCGATCAGCAGGGTAGAGCTGGGGTCGCGCTCGGACGGCTTGAGGATGAAGCAGTTGCCGCAGACGATGGCCAGCGGGTACATCCACAAAGGCACCATGGCCGGGAAGTTGAACGGGGTGATGCCGGCGACCACGCCGATCGGTTGCAGGTCGCTCCAGGCGTCGATGTTCGGGCCGACGTTGCGGCTGTACTCGCCCTTGAGGATTTCCGGGGCCGAACAGGCGAACTCGACGTTCTCGATGCCGCGCTTGAGTTCACCGGCGGCGTCTTCCAGGGTCTTGCCGTGTTCTTCGCTGATCAGTTGCGCAATGCGTGCCTCGTTGGCCTCCAGCAATTGCTTGAAGCGGAACATGACCTGGGCGCGCTTGGCCGGCGGGGTGTTGCGCCACACCGGAAAAGCAGCCTTGGCCGCGTCGATGGCCTGTTGCACGGTGGCGCGGCTGGCCAGGCTCAGCGTGCGGATGACCTGGCCGGTCGACGGGTTGAAGACGTCGATGGTGCGGCCGGTATCAGCGACGTGCTCGCCGTTGATCAGGTGCGAAATAGTGCTCATCAGTAGGGCTCTCGTCTTGCAGTATCGGATGAAGCGCCGCAGGGGCGTGCGGCGCTATTTGAGTTCGGTTTCGACAAAGACCACTTCGTGATCGCTGGCATTGATCACGTTGTGCTCCACGCCGGCCTTGCGAAAGTAGCTCTGGCCGGCCACCAGCGGGGCGTGCTTGTCGCCCTCCGGGGTTTCCAGCAGCAAGGTGCCGTCAGTCATGGGCACCACCACGTAATCACGGCCATGACGGTGCCGGCCGGTCTCGGCACCGGGCGCAAAGCGCCATTCGGTGACGATCACCTCGGCGGTGTCCACCTGCACGGTGGCGATGGCCTGTGGGCGTGGGTTCATCAGTCGATCCCTTGCAAAGCCTGGCCGACGGCATCGAACACCCGGTCCAGGTCTTGTGGCTTGGCATTGAAGGTCGGCCCGAACTGCAGAGTGTCGCCGCCAAAGCGCACATAGAAGCCAGCTTTCCACAGGGCCATGCCGGCCTCGAACGGACGGATGATGGGGTCGCCGTCACGCGGGGTCAGTTGCAAGGCGCCGGCCAGGCCGCAGTTGCGGATGTCGACCACATGCCTGGCGCCCTTGAGGCCATGAATGGCGTTTTCGAAATACGGCGCCAGCTCGGCCGATTGCTGGATCAGGTTGTCTTTTTCCAGCAGCGCCAGCGAGGCCAGGCCCGCCGCGCAGGCCACCGGGTGCGCCGAGTAGGTGTAGCCGTGGGTGAATTCGACGGCGTGTTCCGGGATCGACTGGCTCATGAAGGTTTCGTAGATCTCGCGGCTGGCAACCACCGCGCCCATCGGAATGGCGCCGTTGGTGATCTGCTTGGCGATGTTCATGATGTCGGGCTTGACGCCGAAGTACTCGGCACCGGTCCAGGTGCCCAGGCGGCCGAAGGCGGTGATTACTTCATCGAAGATCAACAGGATATTGTGCTGGTCGCAGATTTCGCGCAGGCGCTTGAGGTAGCCGGCCGGCGGCACGATCACGCCTGCCGAGCCCGACATCGGCTCGACGATCACCGCCGCGATGTTCGAGGCGTCGTGCAGTTCGATCAGCTTGAGCATCTCGTTGGCCAGCGCCACGCCACCGGTCTCGGCCGCGCCACGGGTAAAGGCCAGGTCCGGTTGCAGGGTGTGCGGCAGGTGGTCGACGTCCATCAACTGGCCATACATCTTGCGGTTGCCGCCAATGCCGCCCAGCGCGGTACCGGCAATGTTCACGCCGTGGTAGCCACGGGCGCGGCCGATCAGCTTGGTCTTCTGCGCCTGGCCTTTCAGGCGCCAGTAGGCACGGGCCAGCTTGACCGAGGTGTCGGCGCTTTCGGAACCGGAGCCGGTGAAGAACACATGATCCAGGCCGTCGGGGGTCAGGCTGGTGATTTTCTCGGCCAGCTGGAACGACAGCGGGTGCGCGTACTGGAAAGCCGGCGAGTAATCCAGGGTGCCGAGCTGTTTGGCCACCGCCTCCTGGATTTCCTTGCGCGAGTGCCCGGCCCCGCAGGTCCACAGGCCCGACAGGCTGTCATAGATGCGCCGGCCCTGGTCGTCGGTCAGCCAGCTGCCTTCGGCGGCCACGATGAAACGCGGGTCACGCTTGAAGTTGCGGTTGGCGGAGAAGGGCATCCAGTGGGCGTCCAGCTTGAGCTGGCTGGCCAGTGGCGGGGTCTGCTGCAGGGCCTGGTTCATCTCGCAAATCCTGTGGGGGTGAATGACCACAGCTTGTGCCTGCTCGATGGGTGAGTTAAATCTATATCTTCTTACGTTCAGGTATGGAATCGCTTACCTATGTCATCCCGGCCACTGTCGTCCAAGAAGCCCGTCCTGAGCCAGGTCAGCGATTTCGATCTGCGCCTGCTGCGCCTGTTCAAGACCGTGGTGCAATGCGGCAGTTTTTCGGCGGCCGAGAGCACGCTGGGCATCAGCCGCTCGGCCATCAGCCTGCACATGAGCGACCTGGAAAAACGCCTGGGCATGCGCCTGTGCCAGCGCGGCCGGGCCGGCTTTGCCCTGACCGACCAGGGCCGCGAGGTGCTGCGTTCAGGTGAGGCGGTGCTGGCGGCCATCGAGGGGTTTCGCAGCGAGGTCAACCAGTTGCACAGCCAGCTGCGCGGCGACCTGAACATCGGGTTGATGAGCAACCTGGTGACCCAGCCGAAAATGCGCATCACCCGTGCCCTGGCCTCGTTGCGCCAGCAGGGGGACGGGGTGACGGTGAACCTGAGCATGAGCACCCCCGGCGAGATCGAGCGCGGTTTGCTGGACGGGCGCCTGCACGTCGGTGCCATCCCGCTGATCACGCCGCTGTCCGGCCTGGAATACAGCCTGCTCTACGAAGAACGCAGCTACCTGTACTGCTGCGCCGATCATCCACTGTTCGCCCATGCCGAGACCTTGAACAACGACGACTTGCGTGACGTCGACGCCGTCGTGCCCAGCTACCGCATGACCGCCGAAGCCATCGGCCTGCACCAGTTGCTCGAATGCGCCGCCACCGCCACCGACCGCGAGGGCATCGCCTTTCTGATCCTGACCGGTTGTTACATTGGCTTTCTGCCCGACCACTACGCCGCCGGCTGGGTCGAGAAAGGTCTGCTCAAGGCCATTGCCCCGCACCGGTTGTTCTTCGATGCGCCGCTGGCGGTGGTCACGCTCAGGGGCCGGCGCTCGAACCTGATCATCGATCATTTCCTCGATGTATTGCAGCGCAACGACTGCTGATCGGCGCAGGCCTGCAACCGGCGAGCGATACGCTGGCGCGCGCTCACCGGAAGGCTTCTATTGCTTGGATCAGCCGCCGATAAAGGCCAGCAGGTCTTCGTTCAACTGATCACCGTGGGTCGCAGCAAAGCCGTGCGGCGCACCCTGGTAAATCTTCAGCTCGGCGCCGGCAACCCGCTTGGCGGCCAGGCGGCCGGTGGCTTCCAGTGGCACCACCTTGTCGGCGTCGCCGTGGATCACCAGGGTCGGCACATCGACCTTGGCCAGGTCTGCACGGAAGTCGGTTTCCGAAAACGCCGTCACGCAATCGACCGTGCCCTTGAGCGAGGCCAGCAGGGCGATGTTCAGGGTCTGGGTCTGTACGCCTTCGGAGACTTGGTTGCCATCGTCCAGGCCGAAGAAGGTCCTGGAAAAATCGGCGATGAACTGGGCGCGGTCCTTGAGCAGCCCGGCCTTGATGCCGTCGAACACCGACTTGTCCACACCCTCGGGATGGTCGTCGGTCTTGATGAAGATCGGCGTCACCGCGCCCAGCAGGGCCAGGCGTGCAACCCGAGAGGTGCCATGCCGGCCGATGTAGCGGGCCACATCGCCGCCGCCCATCGAGAAGCCCACCAGGGTCACGTCCTGCAGGTCCAGGTGGTTGATCAGGTCGTTGATGTCGTCGGCGAAGGTGTCGTAGTCATAGCCGGTCCACGGCTGGTCCGAACGCCCGAAGCCGCGCCGGTCGAAGGCGATGGTGCGGTAGCCGCGGCTGCTCAGGTAGTTCATCTGGTATTCCCACATGTCGGCGTCCAGCGGCCAGCCGTGGCTGAACAGCACCGGCTTGCCGGTGCCCCAGTCCTTGAAGTAGATCTCGGTTCCATCGCGGGTGACGAACGTACTCATGACAAGCTCCTGGGTGTGCAAGGAATGAAAAAGTGTGACCGCACGTGGGTGGCGGCGATTCACTATTGTTCAACGCCGGCCCGATGGATTGCATGGGTGTGCTTTTGTCATGGCCATAACGCCGTCGTATGGCAAACATCGGCCTCGGGGGGGGGTAGGAGCGCGCTTGCCCGCGACCGGCTGCGTTAGCAGTCGTAAATTTTCAGCGTTTCCGAAATCTTGAATGTGTTCACAGTCAAAATTTTCAGCGTTTCCGAGATTTTGCGAGCGCTGCGCACTCGGTCGCGGGCAAGCGCGCTCCTACGGGTGACCTTTTCAGCCGTAGGCCGCCACCGCCGCCCGGATGCCGTCGATCAGCATCAGGCATGCCGGGTTGTCGTTGTCGCTGCGCCACACCAGGTGCAGCTCGCTCTGGATGCCTTCGCCCAGGTCGATGTCGCGAAAGGTCACCTCGCGAAACACCACGTTGGTGGCGCAGCGCGGCACCAGAGCCAGGCCCATGCCGGCATTCACCAGCGCCAGGATGGTCAGCGACGAGCCCAGCCATTGCACGTACTCGGGCGCCACGCCGGCCGAGCGGAACAGGCCGGTGAGCAGTTCGTTGAACGGCGGGTAGGCCGAGTGCGAGTACATCAGGAACGGCACTCCGGCCAGGTCCTGTACCCCGACCTGCGTGGCAGTGGCCAACGGATGGCCGCTCGGCACCGCCAGCACGAAAGGCTCGCGCACCAGGCATTCGCTCTGGTAACCCGGTTGCAGCAACGGGGCGCGGACGATGCCCAGGTCGATGCGCCGGGCACGCAGGGCTTCGTGCTGCTGGGCGGTGTTCATCTCGCTCAACGCGATCTTGACCTGCGGCTGGTTGAGCCGGGCTTCAGCCAGCACCTTGGGCAGAAATTCATACACCGCGCTGCCGACAAAGCTGATGCTCACTGAACCGATGTCGCCCTCGGCAAAGCGCTTGGCGGCCACGGCGGCCTGTTCGGCACGCTCCAGCAAATGCTGAGCCTCGATGAAAAAGGCACGGCCTGCGGCGGTCAGCACCACGCTGCGGGTGCTGCGGGTGAACAGCGCCACGCCCAGGGCGTGCTCCAGCAACTGGATCTGCCGCGAGAGCGGCGGCTGGGTCATGTTCAGCCGTTCGGCGGCACGGCGAAAATTCAGTTCGGTGGCCACCGTGGCAAAGCAGCGCAATTGGGCAAGTTCGAACATTGATAGTTTCCGGGTATCAATCGACAGTCAATCTGGATTAGACGGACACAATACCCCGGTCCATGATCGGTCCACGTCATAAAAACAACGAATCGGAACCCTCGGCATGAACATCAGACAGGTCCGCGTCACCCCCATCGCCTTTCGCGATGCCCCGCTGCTCAACGCCAGCGGCATTCATGAACCCTATGCGCTGCGCTCGATCATCGAGGTCGAAAGCGACAACGGCCATATCGGCCTGGGCGAAAGCTATGGCGATGCGCCGGTGCTCAAGGTGTTGCAGGCCATGCAGGACAGCCTGGTGGGGCTGGACCCGTTCGACCTCAATGGCCTGCGGGCCCGGGTGATCAAGACCGTCGCCGCCATGCAGCCGGTCAGCGCCGGGGCCGAGCTGGCGCCGGGCTCGCACCCGAGCAAGCAGGTGGCCAACGCCTATTCGGCCTTCGAGGTGGCGTTTCTCGACCTGCAGGCGCGCTCGCTGGGCATGCCGCTGGTCAACCTGCTCGGTGGCGCGGTGCGTCGCGAGGTGCCGTTCAGCGCCTACCTGTTCTTCAAGTACGCCGAGCACATCGGCTCGCCGTACAAGCCCGACCGCTGGGGCGAAAGCATCAGCCCCGAGCAGATCGTGGCCCAGGCGCGGACCATGATCGAAGAGAACGGCTTCAAGAGCATAAAGCTCAAGGCCGGCACACTGCTGGGCCCGGAGCATGAAGTGGCGTGCATCAAGGCGCTGCGCCAGGCCTTCCCCGACGCACCGCTGCGCATTGACCCGAATGGCAACTGGTCGGTCGACACCTCGTTGCGCATGGCCGAACAACTGGCGGGGGATCTTGAATACTTTGAAGACCCTTGCCCGGGCCTGGAAGGCATGGCCGAGGTGCACAGACGCACCGGCATCCCGCTGGCGACCAATATGGTGGTCACCGACTTCGACGAGTTTCGCCGCAGTGTGGCCCTGAACAGCGTGCAGATCGTCCTCGCCGACCACCACTATTGGGGTGGCCTGCGCGACACCCAGATCCTGGCGCGCATGTGCGACACCTTCGGCCTGGGCGTGTCGATGCATTCCAACTCGCACCTGGGCATCAGCCTGATGGCCATGACCCACGTAGCGGCGGCCGTGCCGAACCTGGCCTACGCCTGTGACACCCACTACCCGTGGCAGGAGCCGGACGAAGAAGTGATCAAGGGCGGCAAGCTGCCGATCGTCAACGGCTGCGTGGCCCTGACCGACGCGCCGGGGCTGGGCGTGGAGCTGGACTATGACCAGTTGGGCAAGCTCAACGCGCTGTACCACAGCTGCGGCATCCGCCAGCGCAACGACGTGACCCAGATGCAGAAGTACCGCTCGGACTGGACGGCGGTGAAGCCACGGTTCTGATTGACCCTGGCTAGCAGGCCTGGCGGGGTGAGTGGCAGGCCAGGCTCGCTGCCGGCCTGTAGCCCTGGCGAATACGCTGGATCTCGCCACTGCGCTGCAGTGCCGTGATCGCGGCGTTGATCTGCGGCAGCAGGGCGGCGTGGCGAGGCTGGAGCATGATGGTCAGCGGTGCCTCGCTCAACTGGGCGCCCTGGCGAAAGCGGCTGGCATCGATCTGTCCGCTGGCCACCAGCGACTGGTACAGGTCGTCGACCATCGCCACCGCATCGACCCGGCCTATCTTCAGCAATTCCAGCAGCGCCTGGTCCTGGGAGGTTTCCAGCTTCAGCAGGCGCTTGAACTCGAACGCCGCGTCCAGTCGTGGGTAGGTGTAGCCGCGCACCATGCCGATGGTGAGGTTGCGCAACTGCTCGGCCGGCACTTGGGCGGCCGGGTTGTCAGCGGCGAAATACAGGTGTTCACGCACGTTCAGGTACGGCACGGAAAACACGAAGCGCGCCGCTTGTGCCGGAGCTTTCCAGTCGGGTGACTCGGCATAGTTGAAGTCGAGCTGGCCCTTGTCGAGCATCGCTTGCAGGCGGTTGACCGGGTAGGACACGAACTGCGTCTCAAGGTGTGCCTGCTTGAGCACCCGCCGTGCGATATCCACCGCGACCCCGCGCAAGCGCGCCTGGTCATCGGTGTAGCTGAACGGCCGCCACTCCGAGCCGCCGGCCAGATAAACCGGGCTCTGCGGCTGGGCCTGGGCAAGCGGTAGCGCGGCCAGCAGGCTGGTGACGATCAGTGAGCGAAATTTCATGCCGGGCGTCCTGTTGCGGTTCAATCCATTGATTCTGAGGGTTCAGCATGGCAGCCCTATGTTTGCCGAACATGAATCTGCCAGCCACTCTTGAAACGAAGACGGACGCATCAGACTTATTTAATACCACCCCTTTTAAGGTTGAACGCTGATCCCCCGCATTGCCGTTTGTGATCAGTTACGGGGGACAGGGTGAGGGGTCAAGGGGTCAAGGGGTCAAGGGGTCAGGCGAATGATTTTCGGAAAGCGGGTCAATGCAACCGTGGCCGTACAGCGCGTCTGCTCACACTGCCAGGTCTGCCCGCTGGCGACCTGTCCCCGCTCGGCCTGCACGGTGTCGAGCCAGTGCACCGGGCCGCTGATCCGGCCATGGCTTTCAACCTGCAGCTCACGCGGCTTGCCAATGGCCCAGGCCACCAACAGGCGCTCCTGGCCTTTATTGAAGTGCAACAGGTAAAGCGCATCGGACAGGGTGCTGGCCTGGGCATCATAGGTGTACTGGCTGATCACCGGGGCGATGGCTTTCATCAGGGTGTGCGCAGGTTTGGACGACAGGTCTTCGTTGAACACGCCAAAATTGTGCTCCTGATCGAAGCGGTCAGGTCCATCGTTGTACAGGTCGTACCACCACAGGCCCTTGACGTTGGGAATCGTGCGGGCCAGAAACCAGACCCGCGCCATGTACAGCGCCTGGGTCACCTCGCTCTTGCCGCAGGCGCCCTGGTGGCTCGGCCAGCCCATCTCGGTGAGGTAAAGCGGCACGTCGCGGCCGGCACGGGTGCGAACGTGCTGTTCGTAGTCGCTCATCCAGCGCCGCCAGGCTTCCGGTGTGTTCTGGTCGTTGGCCTCGCAATGCACGTAGGGATGCAAGGACAGGCCATCGACCAGGTCCAGTGCACCACTGTCGATCAGGGGGTCGACAAAGCCGCTTTTCATGCCAGCCGTGGTCACCGCGCCGGCCAGGATTTTTGCCGGTGTGCCGGGGGCGGCACGGGTGTTGCGGCGCAGCACCGGCGCGGTCTGCTTGATCAGCGCGGCATAGTCGCGGGCCAGTTGGCGGTCGCGGGGCGCTTCCATGTCCCACTCGTTCCAGATTTCATAGAAATTGATCCGGTTGCCCAGTTGCTGGCTGGTGTAGTCGACGTACTTGAGGTACTGGCTTGTCACCATCGGCGTACGCGGCTTGGCGTTTTCATGAAACCAGGTGCTGTAGCCGAGGATACCCATGCGGCTCAGCTTCAGTGTCTCGGCCTGGCTGAGGTAACGCCGCCACTGCGGTGGAACGTGCAACCGGTGTGGGCCGGGCGCTGCGGCCGACCACAGGATGTCGTCCCGGAGCGAGGTAAAGCCGGCCTCGGCGGCCCGCTTCAAGGGCGCCTGTAGAGGCTGCTCGACATTCATCAGATGCGTGGTGACGCCCAGGATAAAGACAGGCTCGGCGGCCTGTGCCGACGGCAGCCAGGCCGCTGTGGCGGCCAGCCAGGGCAGGGTGGCGTGTAAAAGCTTGCGTAGCATCGTCATCCCCCTCAGGGCTGTGGGGTAAAAGGCAACAGCTTGAACGCCTGCGTCCGCTCCTGCGCTTCGCTTGCTGACCGGTTGCCCAGCACATGGCCGATCACCAGCCCCAGGAACAGGTCGACCACGGCAATCTCGAACAGGTCGGAAGTCCAGCTGACCAGGCAGCAGAAGAAGGCAATCGACAGCAGCATGCGCGCCTGGCGGCTGTTGTCGCCGATCAGGGTGAACAACAGTGGCACCTGCATGACGTACAGCCACAGCCCGGCCACACCGAGCATGGCCCACAGGTAGACCGAGGTGCTGTCGACAATGGTCAGCAGGCCGGCGCCCATGACCGGGTACAGCGCCTGGGTGCTGCCGACCATGCCAAAGCCCGCGCCGGTCAGGCCCCAGCCCTCCTGCATCATGTACTCGACCAGGTTGGGCCAGGTGTTGTTGAGCCGGTCATACAGCGACGCCAGCGAGTGGCTGCTCCTGCTGACCGTGTGGGCGTCGAAGTCATGGATCAGACCCAACAGCGGCAGCCCCAGGCCCATCGCTACCACCACCACACACAAGGCCCGGCAGATCCATGGCAGACGCAGCATCAGCAGCATGCCCAGGGTCAGCACCAGGGCCGCTGCCGGCGCCTTGCTGGTGGTCATGAACACGGCCACCACGGCCGCTGCATACAGCAGTGCCCTGAGCGGCAGCGCACGCACGAACAGCAGCAGGTACAGGCTGTACAGGGCAATCAGGTTGGCCAGGACGCTCGACACCCGGGCAAAGCCGGCCACCCGGTCCTGGTCGGCATCGCTCCAGGCGGTATTACCGCTCAACTGGGTGTCGCCCATGCTGTAGCTGTAGCCTTTCCAGGGTACCTGGGCGTACTTGTCGAGCAGCAGTCCCACCAGCGAGGCCAGCAGGCACAGGGCGACCGCCTTGCCAAGCAGCGTCTGGCGCTGCAGCAGATACCGGCTGCACACCAGGGCGAACAACAACGGGCTGATGGCGAACAGGCTGAACGCCAGGTTCTGCACGCTGGCGCCATGCAGCATGGCCAGCAACCCCGAAATCAACAGGGCCAGCAGGCACAGCCAGAAGCCCCGGCCACCCTTGAAGGTGAACAGCTCGGTCACGAACAGCGCCGTGCAGGCCATTTTCGGCAGGTACAGCACAGGCCCCAGACCGGCCAGGTCAAAGTAATAGCGCAAGGCACCGGAAAAAGTCTCGACCAGCAGCAGGCTGATGGCGGTCCAGACGACCACGGTGGATTTATCGAACACCAGCAGCGACGCGCGCGCGTCGTGGGCGTGCAGGGCAGGATTCAACGCCATGAGGATTTGCCTTCAAGCAGGCGCAGGCATCAATGCGACGGGCATGGCACACAGGCACGCTACCGCCCATCGACCGCGCGGGAGGGGTCAATGCAGCCAGGGAGGCTTTCAAGCACAACAAGAGAGTCTGGAGCGAGCGCTCCAACGGCGTGACAGGGCTCTATAACAGACGCAGATGGGCGAGCTGTCAATGTTTTCCATCCGGGCACGCTGTCGCGCACCCAACCTGGAACCGGTGGTAGGAGCGCGCTTGCCCGCGACCGGCTGCGCAGCAGTCGCAAAATTTGCCAGACGCCACAAATTTACGACTACTACCCCGTCCGGGATCTATGAAACGCCACGAATTTACGACTGCTGCGCAGCCGGTC